>NZ_FORF01000044.1 GCF_900113935.1 Aquamicrobium aerolatum DSM 21857 | reverse complement strand
GGGGGCACGTGCGCTTTCAACTATTTAGATTGATATTGAACGAAACCAGAGACCTATTTTCGTCGTCTGATTCACGGGAGACTTGGTTGCGGCGTGTATTCAGCGAGCCATTTGTCTTCCAGCACAAAAAGCTGTACCACTATGTTCCTGTAGGGTTCGAACTGAGCGACCAGACCGAATACCAGATGGGGAAGGTCGCTCGGGAGCGGACTGTTCGTGATCATCTGCCACCATCGGAAGACCTGGAACCGTTTGAGCGAGCGTCTTGGGACGTCGCTCACATCGTCATCGATCCTCAGCATCATGACGATGGGCAGAAATTCGGCTTTGAGATAAGCAGCCTCGGGGATCCACTTGCGCTGCTGCGTTCAATGACGGCGCACATCAACACACTTCCGCATGCGCCATTCCATATCGCCGGGAATCCAATCTCCAAGATTCAAAGTTTTGTTGATTTTTTGGAGCGCCACCCAGAAAACATTTCATTCATACAGTTTGATCTCAACGCGCCAAATATGTTTGGCGATCGGACAAACGTTGATGCAGAGATGAAGGTGGCGCGCGACAAATATAGAGCGAAACGAGCCCGTGTTGTATTGGCTAATGATGAAGGCATGAGCCTAGACCACCAGCGCATACGGGAAATGGCTGAATACGCGACCACTGGCGGGGGAGAAATCAAGGCAAAAACGCTGGATAAGGCAAGTTTCCACTCTCGCGAGGGAGTGCAAGAGGTTTATATTCCTACGGATGGCGATATAGATAAACGTGAACTATTGTGGCTGCTCATCAACGCGTTGTTCCGAAAATGACAAAGACAATAGGTTACTGCGTTCTTATATGTGGCGTCACATTTGTCGGCGTAGTTGCCATGTCTCACCCGACGGCGTTGAGCGACGAGCACAGCTTCTTAGCGGGGTTCGTTGGCAACGAACTTCTAGCAGTCCTGGGGGTCATTCTGGCAATAACCATTGCTGCGGCCGCGCAACTTCATCTCAGCCTAAATTCGATTGAGGAAAGGGTTGGAGCCGACAACCTTTTCCCCACTACACGGCGAGGAATCCAATCGTCCGTCCACTGGTTGATCGCGCTTTTCGTGATTGCAATAGTGCTCGTTGTGATCAAACCCTTTGTGACAGGCTCTACTACCGGACAATCCCTCGTGAATGGTACCGCGCTTGTTCTATTGTTGTGGAACGCCCTGATCCTGCTTTCGATATCGAGTGCCGTATTCGGAGTGAAGCCGGTCATAGATGATGGGTAAAATTTCTCCGACCCTTTATTTCTAAGATACTCCCCCGCTCCGGCGGGGTTTCCTTTATCCAGCCCGACGCAAGGTCAGCTTCCGATAACTACGCGCTCGGCTGTCTCCTCATCCTTACTACACAGTCGGGCAGCCCTGCGTCGCCCTCACCTCCTGGACGGCGCGGGGCATTTATCCACGGCGCTTAGACGAACCACATCACCACAATGCCACCGATCACAACGAGGATCAGGCCTGCGATAAGCATGGGCATAAGGCTGCTGGCCTTTTCATCGCGAGCGCTTGCGGCTTCGCTTGATGTCACTATCGGCTTTTCTAGCATCGGAGCCTCCTAGGCGCCACATCATGCCGTAGAGTAAGCTGACCCGCTTTGATCGTTCGCAAGCTGCTGGGTATTTTCTTCGAGGTAATTTTCGCTGCAGCGCGCAACATTACTTGCGACTATTCGCTTTTCCTTTGCCTGAATGCAGAAATCGTAGTATTTGAGCATCTGGGAGCAGGCTTTCCCAGAAAGGCCCCGTCACGACTCCGGCCCCCAATCCGAGTGGCGGGGTTTCTTTTTCGTGGTAACCTAATGCATCAAAAATGCTGCGGTGTAAGATCACCCCTCCGCCTTCATGGTGCGAGCTATTTCAAGAAGCTTCCTGCGATCAATGCCATGCTTCGCCACCAGCTCCCTGCCTGCAGGGGGGAAAGATCCGTGTTTTCGACCAGGTGCTTAATCTCAGCCTCCACGTCGCTGCTTGGGTCTGTCCAGTCATTCTTGCTTGCCATCGGCTTTCTCCTTCAAGGTAAAACCATTGCAGGTGGCGAGAGTTCCTCGCAGTCTTGGTCTAAAATACTTCCGTCAGGGGCCCACTCGGCTGTTTGACTAAGGCGCAAACCGCTCTTGATCACGAAGCGGAAGCTTCCTCCCAAACTTACTTTGCGCGACTTCCGAGGCTACGGATTTTCTTGACAGGTGCGGCTGGCATTTTCGCGTCCCGTGCCACGCGCGCAGATCGCAAACGTTCGGTTTTAGACAAGCGGTTCGCCACCTCCGCATCCAAGATCACTCGGACGTTTCGGGTAACCTCGTCTGCCTTGACTTCTTGCTTGGAAAGCTTCGGGCGAAAAATCGCGGCGATTGCAGCTTGGTCCATAGTCAGTCTCCTTGAAAACGAAAAAGGCCGGGAAATCCCGACCTTCCTCTAAACGCCTCGCGGGCCAGTGCCAGTACATCCGTGGTCAAAGACCGAGGCGTGATAAGTTAGGCAGCCTGAAGGTTCTCGGCTGCAGCTTTTCCGCTGCGATTGTCTTTCACGACGTCGAAGCTAAGCTTCTGGCCTTCCACGAGCGTGCGCATACCTGCGCGCTCCACAGCGGAAATGTGAACGAACACGTCGTCCCCGCCGCCATCCTGCTCGATAAAGCCAAAACCTTTGGTGGAATTGAAGAACTTGATTGTTCCAGTGCTCATGACGACTTCCTTTCAAATCGACAGAATAAAACCGTCGTCCGCCGAGTGGCAGACGCCGTACAACACGAATCTGATAAGGAAAATCGGAGAAGCGCCGGAGCGCAAAAGCAAAGTTCGTAAGCAAGATCGATAAATTCACCCTACGCGCTTATTGTGTTCAACACAAGGCGTGATGAATTGATGATTTCAGAAGGACCTGCGGAGATCACAACACATTGTTGAAGGGATTGGGAACATGACGGGTCACGCGAAGTTGTCCTCCAAAGGAGTCAATTCGATGCCGACATCTATCAACATTCCTACTAACGTGCGCGAAGAGATCGGGGCATTCATGGACTATGCCCAAGACAACAACCACACGCTTAACATGGCCGAAGCGCTGAAAGCCATTCGGCGCAAATTCCCCTATCTTGAAACATCAGACGCCGCTCTTGTCGGCGCTTTCACCAGCGAGGCCGCTTCAAGCAATGTCCTTCTACATTTTGATATCCTGTTGACCGAAGGACATCTCGCCCCCGATCCCACGCCTAACCAGAAGCCAAGCTTGGACCGGTGGGAAAACGAAGGGGGCGCTGCAGCAGACGACCGAGCAAAATGGCGCGCCGGATTTCCGACCACCGAGCAAGAGCCCGAGTAACTAGGCATCGCACCATACTGATCTCAAAGGTCGGAATTCTTGCTACAATAAAGCAGTCGATCGGAGCTGACTAAGTCACGTTTGGTCGCCGCCCTCATGGCTTTCAAACGCAATTGGAACGCATTTCAAGCGCAAGCTTAGAGGTTCGCACGCTCAAAGACTTTGCTGCGAGCAAATACGCGTCGGAAACCCCACCGACCCGCCGTCCTTGAAGGGCACCCAGGCCATGGAACTCCGTACACAACGCTCTAGCGTAACCTTTACCTCAGACTTCTTCCTCCACGGGTTTGCGAAGGCACAGCCGCCCGGCGAGTATCGTATCGAGTCCGACGAAGAGCAGCTGGATGGTCTTACTTTCATCGCTTTTCGGCGGATAGCGACCTACATCCACCTTCCTGCTATGACAACCGGTCGGTTAGCCAGCCAGATAATAGAAATCGATCCGGCTGATTTGGAGAAGGCATTAGCCAAAGATCGCGCCACCTGATGACCAACGTAGTCACTCTCCACGGGGACAAGCGATGGCGCGCAGTGATCGAATATAGTTCCCCATATTCAAGTCATGAGCATTATTTCGAGGAGATAGCAGATCTCCCTATCATCATTGAGCGCGGGCCTGACTGGAATTTTCTCGCTCGTTGCACGGTCACTCTCAACCGCAACGACAATGACGGGGCTCAACACAGCGCATCGCTGCGAGAGGTAAAGACCGACAAATCGTAGATCCTCGCTCTAACTTCTATCGACTGCCGGCGACAGCTATGGGGGCGGCCGCCCTGTCAGCAGCGTCCATGCTGCTGCAAAGCCACCAGCTGCGGACAACAGCCAGCCGCCGAGTTTGAGTAACCCGCGCCCAAGCGTGCCCGCCCCCGCTGCCTTGTGGGTCAGCGTCGTCACCTCGACAGTTACCTTCTCCATGCCCTCAACCTTGTTTTTCAGGGCCAGCATGTCTGTTTCGATGTGTGTCTGCCGAATGACCAAGTTGGAGAGTTCTTCACGAACCCCCTGGCGGTGTGTGGCTGACGTGCTGCGGTCCTCCTGGACGTCGCGACGTAGACCTTGGACCTCGGCCGTCAAACCGCCGATCGCTTCATAGAGTTTGTTCAAGCTCGTATCGACCATGCCCCGTCCATACCTATTGCCAGCAGCCGCGCTGCGTGCCGAAACCGTTGTGAGCTGCTACGCCTTCCGCAAAGGGCCGGTCATGCTCGATGATGAAAGCGCGGGTTTGCGGCGCTGGCGTCAGCTTGCGCCAGCCATCACAGACCGAAGCGGGCGCACTCGTCTGGCAGCCCGCCAAGCTCACGACACAAGCCAGCATCGTCCAGGTTGCGTATCTGGTCATCGGTCGCGTTCCTTTCGCGCAAGACTTCGACGGATCGGTTGAGAGTGGTCAGGCGCTCGGCTGCAGCGCCTGCGTGGTAGGCTTTGACGTGGCTGAGGGTGAGTAGGCCCAGAACCGCGATGATGGCCGCCAGCGAGGCCCACAAGTGGTATGAGATCATTCATATTGCTCCAGACTGTGATTTTTCATGGAATGAGGACCCTGTTTAAGGGGTGATTTTCGTCCAAACGGGACCCCTTAACGTGGGGTCATCAAAATGCCTCCGGTTTCATCGGAGGCATTTGTGTTTTGGATGTTGATTGTGGAGACGATTGCAAAGATACGCCGGCTTTCGCGGGTTCAGGGCAAGTCGATCAAGGCGATTTGCCGCGAGTTGAAGGTTTCACGGAAAGTGGTGCGCAAGGTGCTGCGCTCGGACGAGACCGAGTTCCGCTACGAGCGCAAGCATCAGCCCTATCCGCGGATGGGGGCATGGCGCGAAGAGCTTGACCGGATGCTGACGACGAACGTGGCCAAGCCC
>NZ_FORF01000042.1:0-2500 GCF_900113935.1 Aquamicrobium aerolatum DSM 21857 | reverse complement strand
GTACTAGTCGGCAGACACACGGCGGGTGCTAACGTCCGTCGTGGAAAGGGAAACAACCCTGACCAACAGCTAAGGTCCCCAAGTCATGGCTAAGTGGGAAAGGATGTGAGGATCCCAAAACAACCAGGATGTTGGCTTAGAAGCAGCCATCATTTAAAGAAAGCGTAACAGCTCACTGGTCTAAATAAGGGTCTTTGCGCCGAAAATGTAACGGGGCTCAAGCCATGCACCGAAGCTTTGGGTTTGCACGTTTACGTGCAAGCGGTAGCGGAGCGTTCTGTAAGTCTGCGAAGGGAGATCCGTGAGGACTCCTGGAGATATCAGAAGTGCGAATGCTGACATGAGTAACGATAAAGGGAGTGAGAGACTCCCTCGCCGAAAGTCCAAGGGTTCCTGCTTAAAGTTAATCTGAGCAGGGTTAGCCGGCCCCTAAGGCGAGGCCGAAAGGCGTAGTCGATGGGAACCACGTTAATATTCGTGGGCCTGCGGGTAGTGACGGATCGTGTGTATTGTCCATCCTTATCGGATTGGTTGGGCAGTGAAGCGGTTCCAGGAAATAGCTCCCGCGTATAGACCGTACCCGAAACCGACACAGGTGGACCGGTAGAGTATACCAAGGCGCTTGAGAGAACTATGCTGAAGGAACTCGGCAAATTGCACGCGTAACTTCGGAAGAAGCGTGACCTTGCAGCGGGCAACCGTTGTGAGGTGGCACAGACCAGGGGGTAGCGACTGTTTATCAAAAACACAGGGCTCTGCGAAGTCGCAAGACGACGTATAGGGTCTGACGCCTGCCCGGTGCTGGAAGGTTAAGAGGAGAGGTGCAAGCTTTGAATCGAAGCCCCAGTAAACGGCGGCCGTAACTATAACGGTCCTAAGGTAGCGAAATTCCTTGTCGGGTAAGTTCCGACCTGCACGAATGGCGTAACGACTTCCCCGCTGTCTCCAGCATAGACTCAGTGAAATTGAATTCCCCGTGAAGATGCGGGGTTCCTGCGGTTAGACGGAAAGACCCCGTGCACCTTTACTATAGCTTTACACTGGCATTCGTGTCGGCATGTGTAGGATAGGTGGTAGACTTTGAAGCCAGGGCGCCAGCCTTGGTGGAGTCATCCTTGAAATACCACCCTTATCTATATGGATGTCTAACCGCGACCCGTTATCCGGGTCCGGGACCGTGTATGGTGGGTAGTTTGACTGGGGCGGTCGCCTCCTAAAGAGTAACGGAGGCGCGCGATGGTGGGCTCAGAACGGTCGGAAATCGTTCGCTGAGTGCAATGGCATAAGCCTGCCTGACTGCGAGACTGACAAGTCGAGCAGAGACGAAAGTCGGTCATAGTGATCCGGTGGTCCCGTGTGGAAGGGCCATCGCTCAACGGATAAAAGGTACGCCGGGGATAACAGGCTGATGACCCCCAAGAGTCCATATCGACGGGGTTGTTTGGCACCTCGATGTCGACTCATCGCATCCTGGGGCTGGAGCAGGTCCCAAGGGTATGGCTGTTCGCCATTTAAAGCGGTACGTGAGTTGGGTTCAGAACGTCGTGAGACAGTTCGGTCCCTATCTGCCGTGGGTGTAGGAATATTGAAAGGATCTGTCCCTAGTACGAGAGGACCGGGATGGACGTATCTCTGGTGGACCTGTTGTCGTGCCAACGGCATAGCAGGGTAGCTATATACGGACTAGATAACCGCTGAAGGCATCTAAGCGGGAAACTAACCTTAAAACGAGTATTCCCTGAGAGTCGTGGTAGACCACCACGTTGATAGGCCGGGTGTGGACGCGCAGTAATGTGTGAAGCTTACCGGTACTAATAACTCGATTGGCTTGATTGTTCGCATTGCTCGTATCCATCTTAAATCCGCTCACGCTCCAAAGGAGCTGCGCGGGCGCGGCGCATCAGCGCCGAAGGCCGGTCGGCCTTTTAAGGCAAAAGCCTGAAAGCCAACCGGAAATGATGGTTCTAAAAAAAGACAAAGGTGCGTGAGCAGCAAGAAGCAGTCCCGACTGCCTATTGCCAACTGCCTCCTCCAGCTTCTCATTCATGTGTTTCGCCGACCTGGTGGTTATGGCGGAACGGCTGCACCCGATCCCATTCCGAACTCGGCCGTGAAACGTTCCAGCGCCAATGGTACTTCGTCTCAAGACGCGGGAGAGTAGGTCGCTGCCAGGTCTGCCAAACACATGAAATATTCTCATCACAAACAAGCCGCAACAAAGCGGCGCATCAAAGGGGCAGCAGCCCCTTTTGTCATTCAGGACAAAATGTGGTCCAATGCATCAGCAAGGACCAAGGTGACGCGGGGTGGAGCAGCCCGTTCGGCCTACAATCGATCCTCAATCGATTGCTTGACGGCCTCACCTCATCAGGCTACGCCTGACTTCGCTCCCGGGCACAAAAGCCCGGCTCTAAAGGTGACGCGGGGTGGAGCAGCCCGGTAGCTCGTCAGGCTCATAACCTGAAGGTCGTTGGTTCAAATCCAACCCCCGCAACCAAAA
>NZ_FORF01000022.1 GCF_900113935.1 Aquamicrobium aerolatum DSM 21857 | reverse complement strand
GAAACCGGAGGCATTTTGATGACCCCACGTTAAGGGGTCCCGTTTGGACGAAAATCACCCCTTAAACAGGGTCCTCATTCCATGAAAAATCACAGACATCATCCGTCCTCCGCTACCATCAAATCGCTAGTGCGATTTAACCGTCATCTTAGCGTTTTTTATTATAAAACTCTGACACATATCGAGTTTTGTCCGGTAATTGCGGGACAAGAGTAGTGTGTCTTGAGCGTGCGATTTCAATCGGTGCGCTGGTGCATCGGACGATGTTCTCGACAGCGAATGTCGCTATCTAGTCGTGCATGGATCAATGACGAGCGCCTATCCGCTAACATGAAATAATCAAATAGCCCGGCGATGCTATTTGCAGCGCGGGCTATTCGGTAACTTGAAGCGTCTGAAGTGAACGCTTTACGCGTTGAGCGCACTGGCGCCTGCCTGGTGCGCGCGATGCTGGATTTCGTACTGAACAGCATCCTGAAGGCTCAGGATCTGCTCGCGAATCGTGTCGTCATTCAGTCCGTCTGCACGCAGCCCAGAAACAATTCCGGCTATGCGCGTACGCCAGTAGGTGTTGGCTTGAGGGCCGTGAACCTGATCGAGTTCATCGGCGATTGATCGGATCAGTGAAATACGCCGCGCAAGCGGGAATGGAATCGAGTTGCTCATGATTCACATGTTCGTCTGATTGTGGTTTATCAATTGTAAACACGCGAGAACATGATCCATCGTTGGGCCGCCGTTTCGAACTGCGGCAGAAAACAGGGCGATTTCAACGTCGAGTCGAACGAACTTCATCTGGAAAATGCGCTTGCACGGTCAAACTCGTGTCTTTTCGCATTTGCGGGGTTGAGTTCATGGAGCCGCAAGATTATGTCTCCAGTCAAACTTCTCCGGTCACAGGGTCCATGAAACCGCGTATCGCCGTCCTCGGATGCGGCTATTGGGGTTCCAATCACATCCGCACGCTGAAATCGCTTGGCGCCTTGCACGCCGTCTCTGATGCCAATGCGGCTCGGGCGGAGGGCTTCGCCAGCGAACAAGAGTGCCTTGCGATTGCGCCCGATGAGCTGTTTGAGCGTCAGGATATTGACGCGATTGTCATGGCATTGCCGCCGCAATACCATGCTGATGCTGCTATTCGCGCCGTCGAAAGCGGCAAAGACGTGCTCGTTGAAAAGCCGATCGCGCTGAATGTAGCGGACGCTGAGCGCGCTGTGGCGACGGCTCGCGCCCGGAACCGCATTTTCATGGTCGGCCATGTCCTTCGCTTCCATCCCGCCTTCGAGAAGCTCAAGGAGTTGATCGACACCGGTGAGTTGGGAACGATCAAATACATCCACTCGCACCGTCTTGGGCTGGGCAAGTTCCACACCGAAAGCGATGCTTTGTGGGATCTGGCCCCGCACGACCTGTCGATGATCCTTGCGATTACCGGCGCAGCGCCAATTGATATTCGCGGGGAGGGGGCAGCACTTCTGGACCACCTCAGCGATTTCGCGCATGTGCACATGCGTTTTCCTGGCGGATTGCGCAGCCATCTGTTTGCATCGCGGCTCAATCCATATCGTGAGCGGCGCCTTACCGTTGTCGGCACCAAGGCGATGGCGGTATTCGATGACGTCGAGGCGTGGGATCGCAAGCTGGCGGTCTATCGCCATGCGGTCTGGCAGGACAGTGGGCACTGGGCGTTCACGACACATGAGCCGTCATATGTTCCGGTCGAGCCGGGCATGCCTTTGACGCGTGAACTGGAGCATTTCATCCAGTGCATCGAGACGCGCCAGGAGCCACGCACTGATGGTGACGAAGCCATCGGCGTCTTGCGCATTCTGACAGCAGGCTCTGTGACGCACGACTGATCTGGTCGCGGACCCATTCACTTAAAGATCACTGATGAAGATGATCCATCCTCGAAAATCGAGGATGGAAAATGTCTGCTGAGTGCTTACGCGCTCTGGCGCTGCGCCGGCATGGCTGCCAGGCGGGAGAGCATCGCTTCTGCCTCGGCGTCGCGCTCCGAGCGCTCAATGAACCCACCGCCGAAAACGCGGGCGTGGTTGCCGTCGTCGGAATAGAGCACGCAGGCCTGTCCGGGCGCGATGCCGCTCTCACCGTCGACCAACTCGACCCAGGTCATGCCATCGCGACGATGCAGAACCGCCGGGCGAGGGGGGCGCGTGGAGCGAACCTTGGCGAAGACTTCAATGCCTTCCGGTGCAGTTGCGACAAGCGGTTCGTCGCCCAGCCAGTTGAAGTCGCGCAGGAAAATCTTGTGCGTCTGCAAAGCCTCTCGCGGTCCGACAATGACACGGGCGCGTTCAGCGTCGAGGTGGACAACATAAAGAGGCTCGCCGGAAGCGATGCCGATGCCGCGTCGCTGACCGATCGTATAGTGCAGGATACCTTCATGACGACCGAGCACGCGGCCATCAATGTGGACGATGTCACCCGGATTGGCCGCCGCAGGCTGAAGCTTGGCGATGATATCCGAATATTTTCCCTGCGGCACGAAGCAGATGTCCTGACTGTCCTGCTTGGTGGCAACCGACAGCCCCATAGCTTCGGCCGCTTCGCGGACCGCCGGCTTGGAAAGGCCACCGAGGGGAAAGCGCAGGAAGTCGATCTGCTCCTGTGTGGTGGCAAACAGGAAGTAACTCTGGTCGCGGTCGGCGTCGACAGGGCGATAGAGTGCGCGATGTGCCCCGTTCTGCTTGCTGCGGATATAGTGGCCGGTGGCCAATGCGTCAGCGCCCAATTCGCGCGCGGTAGCAAGAAGGTCGGCGAACTTCACGGTCTGGTTGCATGAAACGCAAGGGATCGGCGTCTCGCCAGCCACATAGCTTGCCGCGAACGGATCGATCACTGCCTTGCGGAAGCGCTCTTCATAATCGAGCACATAATGTGGGATGCCCAGCGTTTCCGCCACGCGCCGAGCATCATCGATATCTTGACCAGCACAGCATGATCCAGCACGGTGAACCGCCGCACCGTGATCATAAAGCTGCAGCGTCACGCCCAGAACGTCATATCCTTCCTGTTTCAGCAGGCCGGCAACGACAGATGAATCCACGCCGCCGGACATGGCGACGACGATACGTGTGTCTTCCGGGCGACCGGGAAGATCGAGGCTGTTCATGGTTCTGGCTCCATCTGGGCCGATTATCAGTCTGGCTGGCGGGGCGGCTGGCTCTCTTGCCGCCTAAATGTCGCTCCGCGCAAGATACGTCAAGGGCGCGCACTTCACCAGTATGTGTGGAGGGCAGAGATAATCGTTCACATTTGACTAAACTGGCCGCCCAAACCCTAACGCGGGATTCATACTCGTTACTTAAGCATTAGGAGGCGCTTAGGCAATTTTTAAAGCTGACGCGCTAATGTGGTGTCGATTGGTTCCTTGAGTTTGTGTAGAGAGTACGATGACCGATCTGGTTAGACCGCGGGTAAAATATGTCATAGGGCCAGATGGCAGTCCGCTTACTGTCGCAGATTTGCCGCCTACAAATACGAGGCGGTGGGTTATTCGACGGAAGGCGGAAGTTGTCGCGGCGGTTCGTGGGGGGTTGCTGAGCCTTGAAGAGGCTTGCCAGCGCTACAAATTGACGGTCGAGGAATTCCTGTCCTGGCAGGCGTCCATTGACGAATACGGCCTTGCAGGGCTGCGCACAACGCGCATCCAGCAGTACAGGCACTAGTTCAGGTTTGTTCGCCCGGCAAATTGCGGTCGGGTGCGCAGGCTGACTAGGAACAGTCGAGAATTGATGAGGGCCGTGTCGTCGAAACGATACGGCCCTCATGGTTTGTGACGATGAATGTCAGCGCAGCATAGCGGACAAAAAGGGGCCATCTGGCCCCATTTAATGCGTGTCGCGTCCTGCCGGGTTCGCTAGACACGCCTAAAGTCGCGAATGTCTTTATCCGAGACCGGTTCCCACTTTCGGGAGATATGCGGCAAGATCACCCGATCATTGCCGATCTGCCGGTGTCGACATCTCTGCCTTTCACATCGCGAGATTCTAGCATCTGAGCTTTTTCCAGCTCCGACTGGGCTTCTTCGAGAGCATCTTCTGCGGCCTGACGCTGTTGTTGAAGATCCGTCTGCGAATTGTTGAGATTGTCGCGGCGCAGCCGCGCGGCCTTGGCAAAGGTCGGATAAGCAAAATGACTGGTATCTGTGATGCCAGCCTTCTTTTCCTCGGAAATGATCTGATTGTCGAGTTCGTCGGCCATGCGCTTGAACTCGGCGATCATCAAGTCGAGTTGCAAGAGCTGCTTCCGCTTCTCGTTGACCTGAAACTGCTTGAGCCGAACCAGGTTCTCACGTGGTTTCATCACTTGCTACTCCCGAACGCGTACTCAGCGCCGAAAACGCCGGCGCACTCCTACAAAAAACCTCTGTGCAGGGATTATTCGCACAGAAAGCAAACAAATTCCTAATGCGGCGCGTCGCTGGTAACCATTCGTTTACGCGCATTGTTAATCATAGGGGTGAGGACTTAAGGGCGGGTAAAGAATGCCGCATCTGGGGTCGCAAGTCGTAAAGTGACTCATTTTGAATCGCTTGCGATAATTTATTAACGCAACACATTAACTTTTAGATTCTGTGATTGCGGAATGAATTCAAAGGGATGCAGGGGAAAGCTGAAAGAACCGAATATCGCTTGCAATTGGGAATCATATTTTGTTAACCATTGCGTGGCAGCCTCGGATTCAGGCGATCACTGCTCCAAGTGCCGGAAGCTCGCCAAACCTGCTTTGGCGGCGTGAAAAGGGGACATAAATGCGCGTTCTGCTCATTGAAGACGATAGTGCTACGGCGCAGAGCATCGAACTGATGCTGAAATCTGAGAGCTTCAATGTCTACACGACTGACCTCGGCGAAGAGGGAGTCGATCTTGGCAAGCTCTATGATTACGACATCATCCTGCTGGATCTGAACCTGCCGGACATGTCGGGCTACGAAGTGCTGCGCACTCTGCGCCTTTCGAAAGTCAAGACCCCGATCCTTATCCTGTCCGGAATGGCTGGCATTGAGGACAAGGTTCGTGGCCTCGGCTTTGGCGCCGACGATTACATGACCAAGCCGTTCCACAAGGACGAGCTGGTTGCGCGCATCCATGCCATCGTTCGGCGCTCCAAGGGACACGCACAGTCGGTCATCAACACTGGTGATTTGGTCGTCAATCTGGACGCCAAGACGGTTGAGGTTGCAGGCCAGCGTGTGCATTTGACCGGCAAGGAGTACCAGATGCTCGAGCTGCTGTCGCTGCGCAAGGGCACGACCTTGACCAAGGAAATGTTCCTCAACCATCTTTACGGCGGAATGGACGAGCCAGAACTGAAGATCATCGACGTCTTCATCTGCAAGCTGCGCAAGAAGCTTGATGCCGCATCCGGTGGCCAGAGCTTCATCGAGACGGTCTGGGGCCGCGGCTATGTGCTGCGTGAGCCGGAAGAAGTCCGCGAAAGCGCCTGATTTAGACGTTCCGCACCAGCGACGGGTTCCGTTTGTAACCCAGTCCGAGATATTGATGAAAGCCGCTGCCTGTTCAGCGGCTTTTCTGCTTTTGGGAACGTGGCAACGCTCCTTAGGACGCTATGTCCATCTCGCGGAACTGCTCCAGCAGTTGCGTTCGGTCGAAGGGCTTGAGGATGTATCCCTTGGCGCCTGCGCGTTTGGCGCGCATGATCGCACCTACGTCGAATTGGATCAGGCAGATGTGGATGCTCGGCTTCGTGAGCGGGTGAGCGGCCATTGCCTGGCGAATGAAGTCTTCGACTTCCATGTCGGGCAAGGTCGTGTCGACGATGATGATTTCCGGCATGTGTGACCGGCACATCGCAAGAGCGTCTCGGCCATTGGACGCTTCGATGACTGCAAGATCAGGTCCAGACAGGATCCGCTTTGCCACTTTCCTGATGATGTTTGAATCATCAACGATCATGCAACGTTTCATCATACCACCCCCTGGTATTTGTTTCGCGCCTGTCTGTCCGTTCGCCGCGCCCACGGTGCGACACCTTAGGCTTGGCAAGGTAAAAGACAGGGTAAGGGGTTAGCTGAACCGTTGGTTAATCCACGAAGACGAACGGCCGCGAACTTGTCGCGGCCGTTGATGATGTTCGGTGAAAAAGAGGGTGGTCGGGTGCCAGCCTATTCGGCTGTCATCACGATCTCTTCGGCGCTGGCATGGATCGAGATTTTCATGCCCGCCTCGCGTGCCAGCAGCAGCGTATAATATGGCTGCACCGAATGGGCATCGATGGGCTCTTCTGGCTTGACGCCCGAATGCAGCTCGAGGAAACGTGCCGGGACGCGAACCATCGGCCCCTTTGCAGTCAGCGTAAAGCGCGGCGCTGTGTCGACGTCATGAAGCTCGACCGTCAGCTTGCCGCCGCGCGGAATCGTGACATTGGCGATCATCAACAGGTTGAGAAGCAGCTTGACCTTGTTCTTTGGCAGGAGGGCACGGGTTCCCTTCCACTCCAATTCCGGCTTCTCGTTGGCAAAAAATGCCTGCGCTACTGCCTCTGCATCGCCGGTGTCGATCTGCATTCCGGCCGAGCCTGCCGCGCCGAAGGCGATACGGGCGAACTGGAGCCTTGCGGATGCGTTGCGCGCACTGGTCTTGATCAGGCGCATCGCATCTTCATCGGCGCCGCCCTCTTCGAGCAGTTCGAGGCCGTTGTTGATGGCGCCGACAGGGGAGATGATGTCGTGGCAAACGCGGCTGCAAAGAAGCGCAGCAAGGTCAGGTGCGGAAAGGGTCAGAATGTCGGCCATATGGAGTGTCCCCGTGATGCGAAAAAACAAAGTGACCTGATTGGCGGGTCGCGGTTCGATGCGCGCGAATCAGTCGTGCAGCGGTTGCGTAGAAGTTACACAGGCGGCGCGCCATCACAAGGAACCGGCAGCGGTTCGCGGCAACGGCGCGCGTCCTGACGTTCCAGCTTTCTCAACCGGTGCGCATGCGTGTTCGAAAGCGTGGCAATGGTTAATGGTTGGATAAGGTTTGCGTCATAGTTTGGCTGTGATTGGCGGGTCGATACGGCCTTGGAGCCGTCCGCCCGGAGGTGCTCCGGAGCGGTCCGATACGGAGAGTAAAAGCCATGTTGAACAAGCTGCATTTCAGAAATCTTCTACGCAGTTTAGGTGCACTTCTTCTGGTCGTCGTGCTCACGGCGGGACAGTCTGAGAGAGCCGCCGCCGATGCGAGCGGATCATTCAGTGCGCAGGAAATCCTCGATTCCGGACATCACTTCTTCGGTTCGACCTCCGGTGGTCTTGCGAGTGTGGTGGAGCAGATCTTCTCCTCCTACGGCATGCCCAACGGGTATATTCTTGGTGAGGAAGGGTCCGGGGCTCTGATCGGCGGGCTGACTTTTGGCGAAGGAACGCTCTACACGAAGAATGTCGGAGATCATCCGGTGTTCTGGCAGGGACCGTCGATCGGCTGGGATTTCGGCGGTCAAGGATCCCGGACGATGATCCTGGTCTACAATCTGGACAGCGTCCCCAGCCTTTATCGACGGTATGCCGGTGTTGCCGGATCCGCCTATGTGGTGGCTGGTCTGGGATTCACGGTCCTCAAGAACGGTCCGGTCATGCTGGTGCCGGTACGTACCGGTGTTGGCGCTCGGCTGGGACTTAATGTGGGCTATCTGAAGCTGACGCAGTCGCCAACCTGGAATCCGTTCTGATATAGTTGGACCGGTAACTGCATCTTTGGTGGCGAGGACTGGATTCTCGTCCCTGCAGTGTGGCAGAAAGAAACCCGCATCGAAAACTGACCTTGCGACGAGAATGGACTTGCAGCAGTGATCCAGACGGCGCTTTTTTTCATTCTCGGCTTTCTCAGCGCTGTTTTCCTGGCACTGCTGGTGGCGCCGGCCATTTGGCGACGGGCGGTGGTGTTGACTCGCCAGCGCGTTGAAAACTCTCTGCCGCTGACGATGGCCGAAATCCAGGCTGACAAGGATCGGCTGCGTTCCGAGCATGCGGTTGCGACACGTCAGCTTGAAATGACGATCAAATCCCAACACGACAAGATCGCCGCTTTCATGATTGCGGAAGGCCACAAGCGAGAAGAGGCTCTCGCCCAGGCTGAACAGCTTGCTGAAAAAGCTTCCGTCCTTGAGAAATATGAAGAGCAGATTCAGGAACTGCGCGACAAGATCGAGGCTGGTGCCGCGCGCGAGAGTGATCTGAGTGCCGAGATAGCGGCGCTGCAGGACAAGGCTGGAGCGCAATCTGCTCATGTCGAGAAGTTGGGCCGCATGTATGATGAGGCCAGTTTTTCTGCATCGACACGGCAGATCGAGATGGTTGCGCAGGAAACGAAACTGGCAAAGCTTGCGGACGATGTTGCGCTATTGCGATCAGACCTTAAAGCCGCTCACCAGCGCAAGCGTGAGGCTGAGGTGGAAGCCAAGTCTCTCAATGTTGCGTTGAAGGATGAGCATAAGAAAGTGGTCGGACTTGAAAACAAACTGGCGCGCATGACCTCGACCTTGACCGATGCGGAAGAGCAGGGCGAGCGTCGTGACAAGGAACTCGCCCGTCTGCGCGAACAGTTGAAGAGCAAGGCAGGTGCGTCTGCTTCCAGTGCAGATCTGGATCGACTGGAAGCGCGCGCCAGCAAACTTGTCGCAGAGAACAGGCGTTTGCGCACCGCTCTCGAAAGCGGTCAGGGGCAGGGCGCAGGTTCAACGGAGAGAGAGTTCCGCGACACGACAATGTTGCGTGAGCAGATCGGTGCGCTGGCCGCGGAAGTCGTTCACCTCACCGCTTCGCTGGAGGGGCCGGACTCGCCGATCTACGGGGTCATCGACGCCGACAAGCAGGACCTTGCCAACAAGGTTTCACAGCGCAGCCTTGCCGATCGAATCCGAGCGTTACGCGCAGCGGAGACCGCGCGCAGAGACTAGCGCATGTCTTGATCCTGAAACCGGTCCCCGTTTTCGGTGGGTCAGGTTCACGCGCCGTGCCACAGTCGGTGGAGTGCGATGGCCGAAGCCGCCGCGACGTTCAAGCTGTCGAAGCTTTCAGACATAGGAATTCGCACGGTTTGCATTTGATCCATCAGCAGTGGAGGCAGCCCCTCTCCTTCGGTCCCCAGGTACAACGCGTTGCGACGCGCTGCAGCTAATGCGCCGATGTCGTCTTTGCCGGAGGGCGATAGCGCCAGCTGGCGAAAGTCGTGCTCCGCAAGGGTTTTGGAGATGTCCTGGTGTGTTGGCAATACAGCGTAAGGCACTTGAAGGACCGCACCGACGGAGACTCTGATCGCCTTTCGGTAGAGGGGATCGCAACTGCTGGCATCGAGCAGGACGGCGTCCGCGTTGAATGCAGCTGCATTGCGGAAGATTGCGCCGACATTATCATGATTGGAGATGCCCACAAGCGCGACCACAAGCGCTTGATCGGGAAGGCCGGAGAGGAGGGCATTTGCGTCTTCGGCAGGTCGCTTTCGCCCGAGCGCGAGTATACCGCGATGGATATGAAATCCGGCAATCGCGTCAAGAACTGACTGTGTCGCAACATAGACGGGCATGTCGACGGGCGCGGTTGCGAGAGTCTGCTGCATTCCTACCAGTCGCTGCTCGAGGATCAGCACAGACTCGACCTCGAAACGCCTGCTGTTGAACAGGACGTTCAGCACCACCTTGCCTTCTGCGATGAACCGGCCCTCGCGTCCCACGAGATCTCGTTCGCGAATCGCACGGTAGGGTGCGATGCGCGGATCGTCCTGGTCCACAATGTGAGCGACCGGGTTCATCAGGAGTTACGCGATCAGTTCTGCACGCGCGCAGTGTAGCCTGCGGCAGTCAGGGCATCCGCGACAGTCTGCGGTGCAGTGCCGGTGCCCGCCGTCACGATGGCAGAGCCATTTGCGAGGTCCACTGACGCCATGCTGATTCCTGGCTGGGCCAGCAGGATGCGTTCGACCGCCGCCTTGCAGCCTCCACAAGTCATGCCTTCGATATTGAGACTGATTTCCATCTCATCCTCTTTTTTGACTTTGATCGACGGTGTGCTGTCGCACGCCTGCGATTGAGATAGAGATTCCAGTAGGTGGAAGGTCAAGAATGCACTTGTGCTTGCCAACCCGGCAATGGGGTCAGGAGCCGGAAGCTTGCGCACCAAATAAGCTATCCAGCGTCATCATGATCTTTTTCACCTGCAGCGAATTGCATGAATAGTAAATCATCTGGCGGTCCCGGCGTGTCTCCACAAGGTTCATTCCGCGAAGTTTTGCCAGATGCTGGGAAAGAGCCGATTGGCTCAATCCGACTTTTTCAGCAATTTCTCCAACCGAAAGCTCTGATTCAAGCAGGTGACATACGATTGCCAATCGTTTTCCGTTGCTGATCGCTGACAAAAAACCAGCCACCTCGTCGGCGTTGTCGACAAGTTGTTCCGAAATCATTTCATCCCCATTGCCGCATGATCCGGCGACGCCGAGGGGTATGACGTCGTACGGAACACAAATCAGGTGCCCGCATCCTCGTCGCGCGCACTTGATTGGACCGTAAACAGAAGCGCGCCGATCACAAGTGAATATGGGCGCGCGTTGGGTTCGTACAGAACTTACTGTTCAGCCTGTGGCGTTTTTGCCAGACCCTGCCGTGCCTCGATCGCCATTGATACCAGCCGCTTGTGCATGTCTGTTGCGTCCGCCAGCGGTTCGGTGAAGAATATGCGCATCACCCGGTCACCTGCTGCAAGGTCGAAACCGTCCGGGTCAACGCCGGTCATGGTCCAGTTCGCCGCTTCCGACGCTTTGCCAAACCATATTGCATAGTTTGCGACGGCGTCGGCGTGATCCTCGTTCATATGGCCAACGGCGCCGGCTTCAGCCGCAGCGACGGCTTCAAGCGCGGGCGCTTGCGTTAGCGCGTTTTCACGGGTCAGCGCATATGCACGGGCAAAGCCACCGTTGAGGCTGATCGTCTGGACTTCAAGCCGGAAAAACGAAAAATCGCCAAGGTCGACGTAGAGTTTCGACTTGGGGTTATGGGAGAGGAACCGCCAGCGAATTCTGTCGTAGCCGGGATCTTCGCGCCCGACCTTTTCTGCACGGCAAGTTATGGTCATGCGTGCGTGAGCCAGCGGGTCGCCCTTACCAGTCTCGCCCAACAAAAGAGAGCAGCGCGGGTCGGCCTCAATACCTCTGGTGTGAGCAGCCAGACCGGAGACCAGAATCACCGGTGTTCCGTCATGGTCGCTGGCAACTGCGACGCGGGTGGCGACAGGCGCGCCAGTCTCAGGATCGAGGACGGCAATGGCTCCATAACGCGACGTGCGCAGCAGCGTCTTTGCCAGCCCGATCGCTTCATCGTCCGTCTCTCGAAGGACGTCTTTTTTCTTTTCCACCTTGGCTCCGATAACTTGACTAAAGTAGTCCTATTATCGGCCGATTGTGCCCCGCTTTGCAAGCTCGCCTATCTCATCCAGGGTCAATCCGAATGCACCCAGCGTCGAATTGGCGTCTTCGATGATGGCTGTTGTTGCCGTGCTTGCGGTGCGGGAAAAGCGAGGAGCGGGGGCAGGGCGAACCATCGCGTCGCTGTGCAGGTGTGTGGTCCTTGCCTTGTTGTGCGGATGGTCAGGGGCTTCGGTGAAAGACAGCACGGGCGCCACGCACGCGTCGGTTGATTCGAACAGCTGGCTCCATTCATCACGGGTCCGCTGCACGATCCGCTCGGCGATTGCACTTCTCATCGCGGGCCATTGGACCTGATCATATTGTGCGTTGGAAAACCGTTCTTCGAGCGGCAGCAATTGACAGAACTCGGCAAAAAACTGCGGCTCCAGGCACGCGACGGCGACATATTCGCCATCGGCACATTCATAGGTGTCGTAGAATGGTGCGCCTGAGTCGAGGAGGTTCGTTCCGCGTTTCTCGCTCCAGATCCCGGCGGCGATGAAGCTGAAGAAGGGAGCGGCCAACATCGACGCGCCGTCGATCATTGCGGCATCGATCACCTGACCTTGCCCGGAGCGTCCACGCTCCAGCAGCGCGGCGAGAATGCCCATGATGAGGAACATGGTGCCGCCGCCATAATCGGCAGCAAGGTTCAGCGGTGGCACAGGTTTCCCGCCTTTTGTGCCGATGGCTCCGAGCGCGCCGGACAATGCCAGATAAGTCAGGTCGTGGCCGGCCTTTTGAGCCAGGGGACCATCCTGCCCGAAGCCGGTCATGCGTCCATATACCAGCCGCGGATTGACCTCGTGCACGGCCTCCGGGCCAAGCCCCAGACGTTCCATGACGCCGGGGCGAAAACCTTCCAGCAATGCGTCTGCCTGGGCGATGAGGCGCATCACCAGCGATGCGCCTTCGGAAGATTTGAGGTCTATGCGGAGGATTTCCCGGCCATGACGGTCGAGATCGAGCGGGGGGGGTAGGTCGAGAAACGCCCTGCCGGATCCAAGTCGCTCTATTCGAACGACTCGCGCGCCAAGCTCTGACAGGATCAGGCCGGCGAGAGGCACCGGCCCCAGCCCGGCCATTTCAATGATGGTGAATCCGGCCAGCGGGCCGGATTTTCCTGTAGCTTTCTCCACGGTGCGCTCGCCCCTGATTATCGAGGAGCCATGCGGATCGCCCCGTCAAGGCGGATCACTTCGCCGTTCAGCATCTGGTTTTGGACAATCTGCAGGGCAAGAGCGCCATATTCTGCCGGCTTGCCGAGACGCGGCGGGAAGGGAACCTGTTGTCCGAGCGAGGCCTGTGCCTCTTCGGGCAAGCCCGCCAGCATGGGGGTAAGGAACAGACCCGGTGCAATTGTCATGACGCGAATGCCGGAGCGCGCCAGATCCCGGGCGATGGGAAGGGTCATTCCGACAACGCCGCCTTTCGATGCGGAATAGGCAGCCTGACCGATCTGGCCGTCATAGGCAGCAACGGATGCCGTGTTGATGATCACGCCACGCTCGCCGCCATCCCGCGGATCGAGCTTTTCTGCGCGAACAGCAAATAGCCGGATCATGTTGAAGGTGCCAAGCAGGTTGACTTCCAGGACTTTGCGGTACGCGTCAAGCGGATGTGCGCCGTCCTTGCTGGTCGTCTTCATTGCGATCGCGATGCCTGCGCAATTGACCAGAATCCTGGCTTCGCCGAGCTTGTCTGCAACCGTTTCGAACCCGCTTTCCGCGCTCTCTGCGCTGGAGACGTCACATTTGATCGCGATTCCGCCGATGTCGTTGGCAACCGCTTCGGCCGCCGACATGTTGACGTCGAAGATGGCGACGTTTGCGCCGTTTGCGGCGAGTGCGCGTGCTGTTGCCTCACCAAGGCCGGAACCACCACCTGTGACGACGGCAATTTGTCCTGCTGGGTTCATGAATGTCCTCCAAATATACTCTGAAATGCAGCGATCAGCTGCAATCTAGAGCAGGTTCTTCGATAGTGGTACCGAAATCAATTCAAGTTGGCGGGTGGACCAAAGACAGCCATGTCCTTGTCCAGCAAGGTCTATGATTCTGCATTCGCCAGTTTGAGCGTAGATTGCGTGTGACGACGATCATTGGCAATCTTGCCAAGCACCACCATGTTCCGGCCCTGAGCTTTTGCCTTGTAAAGAGCATCATCCGCTGCTGCCAGGAGATGATGGAGGGGGCCGGTGTTGCCGGGTTCAGTAGCGAGCACCGCCGCACCGATACTGACCGTCACGCCTATCGTTTCGCCATCAGGTGTCGGGAAGCGCATCGTCTCGACGGCAGCACGAAGGCGCTCGGGAACAGTTGTAATGTCGTCTTCGGATTTCACATTGCAGAAGGCCGCAAATTCTTCTCCACCGACGCGCCCAACAGGTCATCGCTGCGCAGCGCAGAACTCATCGCGATCGTCGAATTCCGCAACACGAAGTCTCCCGTGGCGTGTCCGTATTGGTCGTTGATAGCCTTGAAGTGATCGAGATCGATCATCAGTGCGAAAAAAACGGACCGCGTCGAGTGCCCCTTGGCCAGTTTCGCCTCACTCATTTCGAGAAATGCGCGACGTGACAGAGTTCCGGTGAGGGCATCATGTTGAACAATATGCTGCAGGCGCTGGAGCAAGTCGTTTCTCGCGCTGTCAACGATCGCAACCGCAAGTGGGGCTAGTGCAAGAAACGCCATGCCGAGCCGGATCGACACTGTCACCAAAGTATCATTGCTGGCAGGCAAAGAGGAAATGCTGCCGGTCGCAGTTGCAATGAGACTTGCCAGGCAAAATGCCATTGTCACGACGGACGTCGTGAACAGGTTGTAAGCCAAGGCACACCAGATCAATGCGGGCATTGGATAAACAAATGCCCCTGGTCCTCCAACGAGAAAGCCGCCGGTCGTCGCGAGCGCCAGGGTTGCTGCTGGCATCCAATCGCGGATGCGGAATTCGTAATTGTGCAGTGTGGACCACAAGGTGCCGGCTGAAGGGGCGGTGAGGATCACTGGGAGTATGATGATCGAATTGACGAGATCTGAGGTGAACCAATAGGCAAAGCCGGTCAAAAGGCTTTGTCCGAACAGAATGTGGGAGGCGGCGCTACCGGTGACGCCGGTTGTCGCTGCGGCGATGCCGCAGATGCAGAACATGCTGACTACAGACATCGGTCTGCGAAGCTGGCGATCCTCCGCGTCCAGATGTTTGAAGAGATGATATCCGACTGCCACCCCGGTCAGGTTTGCACCGGTCAGCCAGAGCGTGACGTACACCTCCCCGCCGGTCATCAGATCCGCAGTCAGGTAGGCTAGAAGCGCGGCAAGCCAGCACTCTGCTCGGGCGAGTTCCTGACGGCGTATCATGAACGCCATCAGAACTGCATTTGCAGGCCAGACGGCGGCAAGGAGTCCCATCGGACGCGTCAGGATACCGAACAGGGATGCTATGAGAACGACAGCAAATACGAAGGCTGCATTGTACAAAAAATACGGCTTCTTCGAAATTGGCCATCGGTCAATATTCGCAGGCATTTCCGGCTCCTCGGCGAAAGTGCAGTTCCACCCTACAGATGCGCGGTTCAAGGAGTCTTAACAAAATATATATTTTGGCGACGCTGCCGACTATATCGACTTACTTGGAATTCCTATCGCCGAATGACGGCCTGCAGTACGTCGCGAACGCCTATTGCGCCGACAAATCGCGAGCTGTCGTCAAAAAGCGCGACCGGAGCAGTTTGCGATTGATGCATCGCTTGCATGACCGCTTTGAGCGAAGTTCCCGAGCGCGCCCAATAGACCTGGTGCGCGTCGGCGGGCAGGGGGTCGAACGGGTCACAGGAAGCCCAGATGGCGGGCTGACCATTGCGTTCGGCGGCAATCACCAGCCCGTTCGCGTCAAGTTGAAACCGGGTTGTCCGTCGCCTGTCCAGCCAAACCCAGTCGTTGCCATCTTGCTCCAGGTCGCGTCGGTCGCGCATCACGTTCCAGGCAGTCAGGACGGACAGCGGATTCACATTGGAGATAAAGTCGCGCACATAGTCATTGGCAGGGGTGAGCACGATCTCTTCGGGCGTTCCTGTCTGAACAATGTGGCCGCCGTCCATGATCGTAATGTGGTTGCCGAGCTTCAGCGCCTCTTCGAGGTCGTGGCTAACAAATATGATTGTTTTTTTCAGACGTTGCTGCAGTTCCAGCAACTCGTCCTGAAGCTTTGTCCGGATTAGTGGATCGAGTGCCGAGAATGGTTCATCCATCAGCAGGATCGGCGCTTCTGTCGCAAAAGCACGTGCAAGACCAACGCGTTGCTGCATGCCACCTGACAATTCGTGCGCATATTTGTCAGACCATTGCGACAGGCCCACGAGTTCCAGTTGGGCCTTCACACGCTCTGCGCGTTCTGTTGACGGCACGCCTGCCAGTTCAAGGCCAAAGCCAACGTTCTCGGCCACGGTGCGCCATGGCAGCAGTGCAAACTGCTGAAAGACCATCGCAACACATTCGCGGCGGATTCGCCGCAATTCCGCGGGGGTACAGGAGGCGGCATTGGCGGACCAGTCGCCATCATGGACGATGACTTCGCCGCGGGTCACGTCGTTGAGCCCATTGACCGCCCGCAACAGGGTTGATTTCCCTGATCCTGACAGTCCCATCAGAACCGAAATCTCACCCTGGCTAACGGTCAGGTTTGCCCCGGCGCATCCGACGACTGCTCCCGTCTTGTCCAGGATCTGGGCGCGGGACGCGCCAGCGTCCAGCATCTGCATTGCAAGTGTGAGATCCTTGCCAAAAAGAATGTCGACGTCGCGGAATTCAACGGCAATGCTCATTTTTGCTCCTCACGGCCAATCCGGGCCATTCGGTCGAGGATGATTGCCAGAATGACGATGGCAAGACCGGCTTCCAGGCCGAGCGGAATGTTGACCGAGTTGAGCGCACGCACCACGGGGCGGCCAAGTCCGTTTGCGCCGATCAGCGCGGCGATCACGACCATCGACAGCGAAAGCATGATGCATTGTGTCAGTCCGGCCATGATGGTCGGAAGTGCCGAAGGCAGTTCGACCTTCCACAATAGCTGACGTTTTGTTGCGCCAAATGCTTCACCGGCCTCAAGCAGTGGCTTCGGGACCGAGGTGATGCCGAGATAGGTCAGCCTGATCGGAGCCGGACTTGCGAAGATGATTGTGACGATCAGTCCCGGCGCGATGCCAAGTCCGAACAGGATGAGCACCGGAATCAGGTAGACGAAAGTCGGGAGCGTCTGCATCAGGTCGAGGATGGGATGCAGGACACGGTACAGGCGTTCATTATGCGCCGCCCAGATACCGATTGGCACACCGATCGCCATTGAGCAGGTGGAGGCAGCCACAACCAGAACGAGCGTTTCGACGGTTTCTTTCCAGAGCCCCTGGTTGATGATGAATAGAAGGCCGATCAGGACACCGAGCGTGAGCTTCCACGATCGCTGCAGCACAAATGCCAGAAGTGCAATCGCGCCGACGACGAATAGAGGGGGCAGATAAAGGAGTGCTGCGACCAGTCCGTCGAGAACGGTAGATAGCCCCAGTGCAAGCGAGTCGAACAGCCATGCGAAATTCGTGGTCAAAAAATCGAAGAACTCGCGTCCCCAACGTCCGATCGGGATCTTGTGCTGCCGCCTGGAAATCCAGTCTGAGATGGGGTCCATGTTACCTCACTGTTCCGACAACAAAATCCGGCGGGGCGATGTGCCGGGCGCGGCCAAGTCTGGCATGGCAGAGATTGCGGGCAACGACGAAAAGTCGTTGCCCGCCTGAAGCTGGGATTGGGGTGTCAGAGGCCCAGAGCGGACTTGACTGCGGCAGCACCGTCGCTGCCATCGAACGTGGTCACGCCGGCCAGCCACGGCTCGATGCTGGCAGGGTTCGCCTTCAGCCAAGCCGTTGCAGCGGCTTTCGGCTCTTCACCATCGTCAAGGATCGAGCCCATGATCTCGTTCTCCATGTCGAGCGTGAACACGAGATTGGTCAGGAACTTGCCGAGATTCGGGCACTCCTGGACGAAGCCCTTGCGCGTGTTGGTCAGGACCGAGGCGCCGCCATAGTTCGGTCCGAAGACATCATCACCGCCGTCGAGATAAGCCATCTCGATATTCGAGTTCATCGGATGCGGCTCCCAGCCGAGGAACACCATGTCCTGCTTGCTGCGCGCGCCGCGCATCACGGCAGAAAGCATTCCAGCTTCCGAGCTTTCGACCAGCTCGAAATTGCCCAGATCGAATTGGTTGGCCTCAATCATGTCGAGGATCAGGCGATTGCCGTCGTTGCCCGGTTCGATGCCGTAGATCTTGCCTTCAAGCTTGTCCTTGAACTTGGCAATGTCGGCGAATGTCTTGAGGCCGGCGTCAAATGTGTATTGCGGCACGGCAAGCGTGTACTTCGCACCTTCCAGATTGGTCACGATCGTTTCCACCGTGCCTTCTTCGCGATAGGCGGCGATGTCAGCCTCCATCGTCGGCATCCAGTTGCCGAGGAATACGTCGATGTCACCATTCTTCAGTGAGGCATAGGTCACCGGCACGGACAGCACCTGCACGTCCGGCTTATAGCCCAGCGCTTCCAGAAGCACGGTCGCCGTTGCCGTCGTGGAAGTGATATCGGTCCAGCCGACATCCGAGAAGGTCACGCTCTGGCAGGACGCAGGATCCGCTGCGAGCGCCGTCCCGGTACCCAGTGCGATGGAAAGAGAAAGCGAGATCAGCAATGGTCTGCCAAGCGACATGAAACGTCTCCCAATTTTGTGGCTCGCGGCATTTCGCCGATGATTATTGATATTGTGTTGAGCCAAACATCATTTGGAGGTGGTTTCAACCCGACTCATCATTCTGATTGCGTCACGAACTGGTTTTTATGCGACGGTACGATTTTCGTGGATGGGCCGGCTATGCTCTCCCCTGCCTGCCTGAAACTGGTTTATTAGACTGATGGCCAAGCTCTATTTCAGCTACTCGGCAATGAATGCCGGAAAATCCACGCTGCTTCTGCAGGCGGCTTACAATTATCGCGAGCGCGGTATGTCGACGCTTCTGTTTACAGCTGCACTCGATGATCGGGCCGGCGCGGGGCGGATCGCATCGCGAATCGGGCTTGAGGCGGACGCTGAAATGTTCACGGCGGAGGACGACCTGTTCGAACGCGTCGAGGAGACCTGTGCCAGCGGCCCGCTTCATTGCGTCTTTGTCGATGAGGCCCAGTTTCTGACAGAGGATCAGGTGTGGCAGCTGGCCCGCGTCGCCGATCGCTTGTCCATCCCGGTGATGTGCTACGGGCTCCGGACAGATTTCCAGGGCAAGCTCTTTCCCGGCTCAAAGGCTCTGCTCGCGCTGGCTGACGATTTGCGGGAGATCCGCACATTGTGCCGTTGCGGTCGCAAGGCGACGATGGTGGTGCGTCTGGGTGCCGATGGGAAGATCATGCGTCAGGGCGCCCAGGTCGAGATCGGCGGCGAAGAAAAATACGTTTCACTATGCCGTCGCCATTGGGAAGAAGAGATGGGGCGGATGCCGGCCGAGGATCTGATTGGCTTCAAGAGCTGAAGCCTTTAGCGCGACATAAGGACGCCAGGGATATTTAAGCAAATGCGCACTTGAGCCGCGTCGCGCGCAATGCCTATAAGCGCCGATGAATAGACCGCTTGAACACCCTCCTGTCAGCCCTGACATCCGCCGTTGGACGAAGCTTCTTGCAAATTACCGCACCCCTGACAGGCGCCGTAGTGCAATGGAACTGGCCATCACAATATCGGCATTCTGTGCATTGTGGGCACTGTGTTGGGTCTCGGTCTATTACAGTTTCTGGCCTGGTCTGCTTCTGACCATTCCGGCAGCTGGCTTTTTACTCCGCCTTTTCATGATCCAGCATGATTGCGGCCATGGGTCATTCTTCGCCCATCGCAAGAGTGACGACTGGACCGGGCGCATCATTGGTGTCCTGACCCTGACGCCATATGCCTACTGGCGGCGTGCCCATGCTGTCCATCATGCGACGGCTGGAAATCTCGATGAGCGCGGTCTTGGCGACATCTCGACACTGACCGTGGCCGAGTATGAGGCCCTGAGCGGTTGGGACAAGCTCCTGTATCGCCTCTATCGAAATCCAGTTGTGATGTTCGGACTTGGTCCCATCTGGGTATTCGGTCTGAAGCAGCGTGTGCCGGCAGGCATGATGAATGAAGGCAAGGACCCGTGGATTTCGACGATGGCGACAAATGTCGCGATCGCGGTCATGTCGGGCATCATGATGTATCTCGTCGGCGTGGTGCCGTTTCTGCTCGTGCACGTGCCGATTGTGTTTTTTGCAGGCGTGGCGGGCATCTGGCTATTTTACGTTCAGCACCAGTTCGAGGATACGCACTGGTCAAATGGCCCGGAATGGGAGTTTCGTGAGGCGGCCCTGCACGGTGCCTCCTACTACGACCTTCCGCCTCTGCTGAACTGGCTGACCGGATATATCGGCGTGCACCATGTGCATCATCTTGCCAGCAAGATCCCCTGCTATCGGCTGCCGGAAGTGCTGCGAGACTTTCCCGAATTTAAGGATATCGGTCGCATCACCATCGCGGAAAGCCTCGGCTGCGTGAAGCTGTCGCTGTGGGACGAAAACAAGCGCCGTCTCGTTTCGTTTCGGGAAGCTGCGGCGAAAGCCTAAAGAAGTACGATAATGATTGGGGTGCGTGTCTTTCAATGGAAGCACGCGCCACATATATTCGCCATCCTGTCAGTTGTCCCGAAGGTGGAGACCAGAACGCATGGCTACATTGCAGAATTTCGATGCCGAGATCGCCAAGACCCGGCAAGTTGTCGAAGACATGCGGTCGAAGATCGATGCGTCGAGTGGCGTTCTGGATCAGTTCGCGGAAGCCGATCGCCACATCGGCGCTGCGGATTTCGACATCGAGAATGCGCGCATTCAGGACGTTCTGGCCCAGCAGAAGGTGATGGAAGGCAACATTGCCGATCTCATCATCGGCCTTGAAGACGCGACCAACATTTTCGGCACCGAATTTGAAAGCATGAAGAGCTATACCGGCTGGGAATCCTTCGTCGGTATCTTTTCGGCGCAGCGCAAGCAGCGCATGCGTACCGAGCGCGTGCGCAACATGTCACTCGCAGGCAACCTTCAGGAATTGCTGGCCAAATCCGACACGATTGTCGGCATCCTGAAGGAGCAGAAGAACGTCCTCGATCAGCGTTACAAGACGTCCGAGGCGAGCCTGAGCCAAGTGATCCAGCGCCGCAAGGCCACCATTGAGAACCTGACCACGACCCAGAAGCGGATCGAGGAACTCAACCCGATGCTGCTGGACGTCGAGAACCGCATCGCCGCGTCGACCGACCAGACCCAGCGCACCGAGCTGGAAGGCGAGCGCTCGAAGCTTGCTACCGAGTACAACCAGGCGCAGGCGAAAGAGCAGGAATTGCTGGCGGAGAGCCAGACCCTTGAGCGCTATACGTCGATGTTCCAGACCTTTGTGGATTCCCTCAACAACCAGATCGCGGCGCAGAACACGCTGATCAACAAGCTGACCATCGACACCGAGCAACGTATCGTTCTGTACAAGGCGCTGGAGGACTCGCTGAAGACGGCGGCCCAGCAGGACGTTGCGCACAAGATCAACACGCTCGGCAGCCAGGTCGACAACACAGCTGAGCAGACCATGGCGGGTATCGGCGCGGCTGCGCAGCGCCATATCGGCGACCTGCTGGAGCTCCACGAGAAGAACATGGTGGCGACCGCCGATATCCAGCGCCGCAAGAAGCTCGCTGACGAGGCATTCGCGCGCCGTTTTGATGAGGTTCTCAAAAAGCACAATTCGGCGGATTACGTGCGGCCGTAAGCAAGCAGACGCAGAGGCACCCCGCTCATGTCTCCAGCCATTGATGCTGCCACGCGCTATTTCGACGCCATATCGGCAGCGTTGACCGGTCTTGACGTATTCCTGCGGGACGACCGGTCGCCGATGTATCGGCATGATCTGGTCGCGAAAGTGATGTCCGAGTACATCGCCCGCCTGGAGAATTCGTTCTCCTGCTGGCGCAATCGCCTCGGCTTCATGGACAGCTTCCGGATCAGTCGCGCCGAGAGCGGCTATCCGGTGTTCCAGAACGTTCTCGAACTGGAAAACGACCGGCGCACCGCAGACAAGCGTCTTGCGGCCATTCCTGCGCCCGACGTGCTGCGCGCCGAGATGGCCGATTTCATCCTGCGTCAGCGCGCCATGCCCGACGCGCTTCGCAAGACGATGGCGGAGAGGCTGTATCTGGAGGAGATTGCTGGCGGCGAGACCTTCGCTCCGTTTGTCCTGCCGCAGACCGTTCGCGTTACCGTCAATCCGAAAACGCGCCGCCCGCTCTATGTCGTTCACTGGGGGGCGTTCGATGGATCGGCAAACATGCCGATGGTTTACATGGTGACGTTGGAGGATTCATCCGAAGACATCGTCAAGACGCTGGTGACCAACGATGGTCGCCTCAATGAACGTGTTGCGATCCCGCTGCCGGTCGATGGTCTTCTCAACCCCGACCTGGCGCGCCGCTTTGACGATTTTGCCGAGAAGAATTCGTCCTATTCACTCTCTCCGGCCACGATTGGCACCAATCTCGACAAGGATTTCGAGGCACTGCATCCAAAGCAGATCAGGCGCGTTGTCCTCGGACCGTTTTATTCCGCTGGCATCACCGAGAACAATTCGGTGGTTTCGGAAGTTCTCTCAAAGGTGCGGCGTGCAGACAATGCATGGCTGCTGACCTGGACCGTGCAGGAAATATTCTCGAAGGCCGAGCAGCCGGCACGAAAAGGGTTGTTTTCGCGACAGCCGGCGCGCGAGGAGTTCCACATCAATACCGATGATCTGGAAGCTGCCCGGATGGGCGTGTCGTCTTATGAGAAACATGCACTGGTTCCGCATGAAGCCTATCAGGCGCTCTACGCGGCAGGCGAGGCGGATTCGGTATTCGGTGGCTACAAGGTGCACATCATCTCCAATGGCCAGGTGATCAGCGATGTTTGACGGAGATGTTTCATGGACACCGGCCTGACCACGCTTTCCGAAGCTGACATCGAAAAGCATCGCGCGCTGGCGCAAAGCTTCATCACGCGGATCGTCGTTCTGGAAGATTCCTCGGGCCGCTCGGCAACGGAACTGGCGGGCACCGGCCGCCGGTTCGTCTCGACCGTGTCGACTGGATCGGTCCGACGCACCCGAGAGGTTGAGCTGACGAAGACAGTTCAGTCCGTTCGTCCGGACGATCTTCTCATGTCGATCCCCCAGCATTCGCTGCTCTATCGGGCGCGGCGTGGATTGTCGGTAGCGCTTGCGGTCGGCGATGTATTTGCCAAATCGACCGCGCTGGAGGATCTGCAGGCGAAGAACGCCCGTTCGCCGCTGGAAGGCGACGATGTCGCGACCTACAAGAAGCTTCTGTCAGCCGCAGCTTACGTTTCGGCGTTCACCTTTGCCTCCTACCTGCTTCAGACCGTGGAAAGCGAAGCCGAAGCCCCTGGCGACGTCCAGGAGCCTGAATATGTTTTTGATACGCAGCAGGATTCGCTGAAGGCGTTGATTGGCGGGCTCGAGGCAGCATTGCGCGGCGCGCAAGACGATCTCGATCTGCTCGCGCGCACCCGCGCTTTCGCCACCGCCACGCTTGAAGGGCTGTTGCAGCGCAAGAGCCGTTTTGACGCGCTCGGTGCGTTTGAGAACACGCATATCCGCATCGAGAAAGACGACTTCACAATCGACGGATTTGATGTTGCGCCGGGGCGCAAGTCCAAGCCGCTTTCGATGACGTTCAAAAAGCCGGAAGAAGTCGTCGGCAACCATATCGCCAAATATCAGTCGCTCAAGCTGGCGAAGATGCTGATGGCCTACGACTTCGACCGTCAGCTCAACCCCTTCGTTGAGCTTGGCGGCTTCCTCTTCACGTTCATTGGCGATGGCTCACCCGGAACCGGCAAGACGACGCTGATCCAGATGATCGCCGGTATCGTCAACGACTATGCGCAGATTGCCGGGGTGCCATTCCACTACGAAAATTTCGGCGTCGACCAGATCTCGTCTTATCAGGGAAAATCCGGCCAGAACTGCCGTCAGTTCGTCAACAATGTGCTCAATCCGCGCTCGATAGGCTTCGGCACCATCGATGATATCGATCAGGTGGCTGCCAAGCGCTCGGACGACCGCGCCTCTGCTGGCCAGCATGAGATCACCGGCGTTCTCATGGACGCATTTTCGGGTGCCGGCACCGTTGTGCGCGGCAATTGCTCATTTGGAATGTTTTCCAACTATCCGGAGAATGTCGATGACGCCTTGCGCCAGCGGGCAGGCGCGCGCTGGCTGGTCGATGGGCCGCAAACGCGCGACGACTATATCGACATCTTCGTCCTGCTCGCCGGCAAGAACCACAAGATCCCGCTAGGGGAGCACGAGCTGTTTTCGGCGCAGGAAATCAAACGCGCCGTCGAGACTGCCTACGAGCAATATTCCAAGCCACAGGAAGAGGGACTGAGGAAAGTCTACGACCGCTTCATGGACCAGCGGGGCGAGCCGAAAACGCTGGCGGATGTGGGCGATTACCTTCATCGGATCAAGGAGGCCGAACCGCGCTTTACAGGTCGGGCGATCAAGAATGTCACCGACGCCATCAAGATGCGCGCGATGGATATCGAATTGCCGGACGAGTGGTTCGAGACGCCAGACGCGTTCATGGGCAAGGGCTACGATGAGAAGCTGGCGATGATCGCAGAACTGCGCCGCCCGTTCACGATGGACATGGTCATGCAGGAGATCAATCGCTACGCCGATTCCGAGTTCCGCTATTCGGACAAGTCGGATGATGTCGCGGTGGAGAAGCTCGTTCGTGATGCGCGTTTGCGCGAGCGCGCAATCGCCGACATCGAAGCCTTGAAGGCCAAGGGGCTGTGGGGCGCCTGATGGACCTTTTGCGTGACAATGAGCTGATCTATGGCCGGCTTCTTCCCATTGAGGAGCCGCATCTGATCGAGCGCTACAACAAGGCGCTCAGGGCGTTCGGTCTGACCCCAACAACACGGGAGCGGATCGATGTCGACCGCACTGGCTTCTCGCCGCAGGTGGCGGAAGATCTGGGCGACATCCACTATCTCGACCCCAACGAGATCAACCGGCGCTTCATCATCCTCAGCCCGCAGCAGATAGACCATCCTGTGGTGCATACGGCGTTCTCAAACACGTCGCAGCTTCTCTACGAGTTCATGACTGCGAACGCGCGGGCGATCAACGCGCTGACGATCAAGGATGTGATCTACGGCGAGATCGAGGATTCGATCAGCAAGGTCGAGGATATCGAGGATCTGCTGTCGATCAATCAGGTCGAGTTCAAGGTGCTGTCGGCGGAGGACGTGACCGGCAAGGCGACCGAGCTTGCCACGCTTGTCGACAGGCTCAGGCAGGAGCCGGATTTCTGGCGCGACACCGCATCGCTCGAACATATGGTCGAGTTGGCAAAAGTGACCGGCGACATCCGCAACAACGCCCTTGTCCCGGATCAGGTGATTTTTCGCCACCGGACCTATTGGACCAGCCATTTCGGCGGGCTCTACGTCTTCATCGATCCGCAGATCACGACGGTGATCAGCGACCCATCTGCGCCGGGATTTCGCCGCTCACGTCCGTGGCAGGTCAGCTATCTGTCGCTGCACGATGCAGAGCGGGTGTTCGATTTCCTGATGGAAACGGGGCGCATTGAGTTGCCGCGTTCTTCCTGGATTGATGCCTCGGGTTATCTGGAACATCGCGCGGAAATGGCTGTGAGGATGTTGATCCACCAGGCCGATCCCGGTCGCGATCTCGCGAAGCTGGATCGCATCTGGCTGCAGACATGGATCCACAGCAATGCCGACCTCATCAACCGTGAGGGCACGTTTCCGTTCCTGAATGCGGCCAAGCGCGAACTGGCTCAATTTGGCCAGATCAAGCTGGACAATGTCCGGCCGGATCAGCGCTTCTTGCTGGTGCGTGCAAACCCGTCTCATTCGGACGCCTGGTTGACGAACCGGCTGATCTCCGACTTCGTTCCGTTCGACTTCCTCGCCCGCTATGTCTTCAACAAGCAGGGCTTTTATTGTGACTACCAGAACTTCAGCGAGAAATGGCGACATCAGGTCGTGGATGTGCTGAAAGATAGTTACCTCAAGGATAAGGCGGGGCTTCGTGCACGCCTTTATGGCCTTCATGACAGAGGATAGATCATGCTCGATCCCATCGTGAACTTCTTCACCCGCGTCTTCCAGGCGATTGGCAAAGGCATCGGGCTGGTTATCGCCTGGATCTGCTGGCCGTTTGTGGCTGCGAGCCGCTGGTATGCCCAGCGCGGCTGGATCATCAAGGGGCCGATCGGGATCATCCTGCTTGGGCTCGTGGCGCTCTATGGATATTTTTTCTGGGTCACGCAGAGCTGGAATAATTTCAACACCGATTATTCCGCTGCATATGGGACGGCATCAGGTCGCAATTCTGCACCTGGTACGCCAACTGCAACCGCAGCTGGCACCAACAACGCCAATAGTTGCACTCCTTCGGCCATCACGGCCGCGACGGCGGATCTGATCGACTACAACGTCAACCAGAATCCGTGGATTTCGTCGATGGTGGTGTCGAAGATGGGCCTTTTCGGGCTTGAGTGGCGGCGCACGCCATTCTTCGACAATCAGGCCGCATTCCAGCTCGGCATCAATCAGGTGCTTCGCCGGACCACGACCGAACTTGTCGACACGCTGGGGCGCGTCCGCGGCACCTCGCAGATCGACCAGAACCTTCAGGACGCGCGCACGGCCATGTCCTGGAGCGAAACCGCCTGGTACATCGGATGGCGCGGTCCGACGCGCCCTTCGCCCAGCGTCTATCGCGAAGGAATGCAGAAGCTGCGGGCCTTCAATGACAGCCTTGCAAGTTGCAACGCTACTTTCGATGCGCGGGCCGACAATTTGATGCAGTTCATCGACCGCATCGCCGGCGACATCGGTTCGACCTCGGACATCCTGCGCCAGCGCATCGAAGCCTCGGATGCCGGCTGGTTCGACACGCGCGCCGACGACCGGTTCTGGTTCGCCTATGGCCAGCTTTACGCTTATTCGGGGATTCTTGCCGGTGCGCGGTCGGACTTCGCCAGCGTGATCGCAGAACGCAATCTCTCCGCTCTTTGGACTCGCCTTGAGCAACAGCTGCGCGCCTCGTTGAACGTACAGCCATGGATCATTTCCAACGGCAACGAGTCGAGCGCGTTCTTCCCCTCGCATCTTGCAACCATGGGCTTCAATCTTCTTCAGGTTCGCTCAAATCTGGTGGAATTGCGGCAGGTGCTGGATCGCTAGTTGATCAGATCGGCTATAAACGTCGCAAACGGCCCATTGCGCGGCATTTCTGGAATGGTGCGCAATGGGGTGGCCGGGTTTTGATAGGCTGACAAGAAAGCCGATCAAGGCGACACAGGATCAAGGTCCGGGGGACATTCATGAGCGAATTCAAATCCGACATCGAGATTGCTCGCGGGGCAAACAAGAAGCCGATCATTGAGATCGGGGCCAAGCTGGGCATTCCGTCCGAGCATCTGTTGCCCTATGGGCATGACAAGGCCAAGGTGTCGGCAGAGTATATTCGTCAGGTCAAAAGCAAGTCCGATGGCAAGCTGATCCTTGTCACTGCGATCAACCCGACCCCTGCCGGCGAAGGCAAGACGACGACCACCGTGGGGCTGGGCGACGGCCTCAATCGCATTGGCAAGAAGGCGATGATCTGCATCCGTGAAGCCTCGCTCGGACCGAATTTCGGTATCAAGGGCGGTGCGGCAGGCGGTGGCTATGCTCAGGTCGTGCCGATGGAGGACATGAATCTCCACTTCACCGGTGACTTTCATGCGATCACCACCGCGCACAATTTGCTGTCAGCGCTGATCGATAACCACATCTATTGGGGCAATGAACTGGGCATCGACACTCGCCGTGTCACCTGGCGTCGCGTCATGGACATGAACGACCGCGCGTTGCGTGAGATCGTCTGCTCACTCGGTGGCGCGGCCAACGGCTTCCCACGCGAGGCGGGGTTCGACATCACGGTCGCGTCCGAAGTGATGGCGATCCTGTGTCTGGCGACCGACCTTGCCGATCTTGAAAAGCGTCTGGGCGACATCATCGTCGGTTACCGTCGCGACAAGACGCCTGTATTTGCGCGCGATCTAAAAGCCGATGGTGCCATGGCGGTGCTGCTCAAGGACGCGATGCAGCCCAATCTCGTCCAAACGCTGGAAAACAACCCGGCATTTGTTCATGGCGGCCCCTTTGCCAATATTGCGCATGGCTGCAACTCGGTGGTCGCGACCACGACAGCGCTGAAGATCGCCGATTTTGTGGTGACCGAAGCTGGCTTCGGTGCCGATCTGGGTGCGGAGAAATTCTTCGACATCAAGTGCCGCAAGGCGGGTCTCAAGCCGGCTGCAGCGGTTATCGTCGCAACTGTTCGTGCTCTGAAGATGAATGGTGGCGTGAAGAAGGAAGACCTCGGCACGGAAAATGTCGAGGCGGTGGTCAAGGGCTGCGCCAATCTCGGCCGCCACATCGAAAACGTGAAGCAGTTCGGCGTCCCCGCCGTTGTTGCGATCAATCACTTCCACAGCGATACCGAAGCTGAAATTCAGGCGGTCAAGGATTTCGTTGCCACGATGGGTGAAGAAGCGATCCTTTGCCGCCACTGGGCCGAAGGTTCGGCAGGCATCGAAGAGCTGGCGCATAAGGTTGTTCAGCTTTCTGAAAGCGGCGCTTCACAATTCGCGCCGCTCTACGGCGACGACATGGGGCTGTTCGACAAGATCGAGACGGTCGTCAAGCGCATCTATCGTGGTTCCGAAGCGGTGGCCGACAAGTCGGTGCGCGCGCAGTTGCACCAGTGGGAAGAGCAGGGCTACGGCCACCTGCCTGTGTGCATGGCCAAGACGCAGTATTCGTTCTCCACTGATCCAAACCTGCGCGGCGCGCCGACGGGACACGTGGTGCCGATCCGTGAAGTGCGTCTCTCGGCCGGTGCCGGCTTCGTCGTCGCGATCTGCGGTGAGATCATGACGATGCCGGGCCTGCCCAAATCTCCGTCGTCCGAACGGATTTTCCTCAATGAGCAGGGCCATATCGAAGGCCTGTTCTAAGTTGACCGATAAGGGTGTGAATGCCGGCAACCCGCTTCAGTGATCTCGTTCGTGGCATGCGCGACCTGCGTATTGCCACGGTTCCCGTGCTGCTGATGGCGCTGTTGGCTGGTGGGATCTACACTTTTGTCGCTGTCGCCAACGATGTCAGCGAGAACGAGCTGCAGCGTTTCGACAACGGGCTGTTGCTGCTGTTCCGGCAGCCCGGCGACGTCTCCGCGCCGATCGGGCCGTCCTGGGTGGCGCAGAGCGTGGTGGAGATCACCACGTTGGGCGGGTATCCGGTTCTCGTGACGCTGGTGACTGCAATCGCCGGGTTTCTGCTCGTTTACCGCAAGTTTGGCCCGGCCATTTTCATGGTTGCGGCAATCGTCAGCGGCACGGGGGTCAGCCATCTGCTCAAGATCGTCTACGACCGACCGCGTCCAGATATCGTCGATCACCTCGTGGCGACTCACACGGCGAGCTTTCCCAGCGGTCACGCCACGATGAGCGCTGTCGTCTATCTCACGCTTGCCACGATGATCGTTCGCCTCGTGGATGACGTTGCGGTTCGTATCTATGTCATCCTGATGGCGGTTCTGCTCACCTTCATGGTGGGAATGAGCCGCATCTATCTTGGCGTGCATTGGCCAAGTGACGTGATTGCCGGTTGGGCGCTGGGCACGGCGTGGGCCTGCTTGAGCTGGCTCGCCGTCACCGCCTTGCGGGCTTTGCGCGCTCGCGGTTGAATCTTCTCTTGCGGCCACTGCCTTTCGGCTCTATGGGTTGGCCATGAACACGTTCTCGAACATCAATCTTTGGTGGTGGGCCAGCTAACAGCGGCCAACGAACACGTGCGCGTGAAATTTTGGATGGCCGCAGCGGATTTTCCGGGCGGCCATTTTGGTTTTCATGCTGGTTCGGAAGCGCAATGTGCGGCGAACGGATGGAGATCTGAATGACAGTCGAACAGCTTGAGGGCGGCGCCGAACGTTTCGTGACGGCCGGGGGGATCGCCATCACGCGGCAACGCCACGACACGCCCTATGCGGGAGCGATCGAGGCCTATATCGATGCGCTCGATTCGCGCCGTGGCTGTGTTTTCTCGTCCAATTACGAATATCCCGGCCGTTACACGCGCTGGGACACCGCGATGATCGATCCGCCGCTGGTGGTCAGCGCTCGCGGTCGGGCCATGCGCATCGAGGCGCTCAACGCGCGCGGTGAAGTGCTGTTGCCGGTCATCGCCAGCCGGATCGAGCCGCTGTCCGAGGCGACGATCGGCGAAAGGTCGGCGCGCTTGCTCGCGCTGCAAGTGGCAGAGCCAGGCCGCATCTACGCGGAGGAGGAACGCAGCAGGGCACCGACCGTGTTCACGGTGCTGCGCGTTCTCATCGACCTGTTCCGCACCAATGACGACAGCAATCTCGGCCTCTATGGCGCTTTCGGTTACGACCTTGCGTTCCAGTTCGATCATGTCGAGCAGAAGCTGGAGCGGGCGCAGAGCCAGCGCGATCTGGTGCTTTACCTGCCCGATGAAATCCTCGTCGTCGACCATCATCAGGCGAAGGCCTGGCATGATCGCTACGACTATTCGGGCGAAGGGTTTTCGACAGAGGGCCTGCCGCGCGACAACGCGGCCGATCCGTTCAAGCCCTCCGACATCACGCCGCCGCGCGCCGACCATGAGCGGGGCGAATATGCCCGGCTGGTCGAGAAAGCCAAGGAGAGCTTCAAGCGCGGCGATCTTTTCGAGGTCGTTCCGGGACAGATGTTCTTCGAGCGCTGCGTCTCCAAACCGTCGGAAATCACCCGCCGGCTGAAGAAGATCAATCCGTCGCCCTATTCGTTCTTCATCAATCTGGGCGAGGGCGAATATCTCGTCGGTGCGTCGCCCGAAATGTTCGTCCGCGTCAACGGCCGCCGCGTCGAGACCTGTCCGATCTCCGGCACGATCAAGCGCGGCGGCGACGCGATTTCCGATTCCGAACAGATCCTCAAGCTGCTCAATTCCAAGAAGGACGAGAGCGAGCTGACAATGTGCTCGGATGTCGACCGCAATGACAAGAGCCGCGTTTGCGAGCCCGGTTCCGTGCGTGTCATCGGGCGCCGTCAGATCGAAATGTATTCGCGCCTGATCCATACGGTAGATCACATCGAGGGCCGGCTGCGCGACGGCATGGACGCGTTCGATGCCTTCCTGTCCCATGCCTGGGCTGTGACCGTGACCGGTGCACCGAAGCTCTGGGCCATGCGCTTCATCGAGAACCACGAAAAGAGCCCGCGTGCATGGTACGGTGGTGCGATTGGCATGGTGCACTTCAACGGTGACATGAACACGGGGCTGACCTTGCGAACCATTCGCATCAAGGATGGCATTGCCGAAGTGCGCGCCGGTGCAACGCTCCTTTACGATTCAGACGCCGCCGAGGAAGAGGCCGAGACGGAGTTGAAGGCGTCCGCGATGCTGGCCGCCATCCGCCAGTCATCGGCGGGAGACGCCAGCGATGAGGAAGGTGAACGAGCCCGTGTGGGCGAGGGGGTGTCGATCCTTCTTGTCGATCATGAAGATTCCTTCGTTCACACGCTCGCCAACTATTTCCGCCAGACCGGCGCGAAAGTCTCGACTGTTCGCTCTCCGGTCGCCGATGAGGTGTTTGACCACGTCAATCCCGATCTCGTCGTCCTTTCGCCAGGGCCAGGCAGCCCGAAGGATTTTGACACCAAGGCAACCATCGACAAGGCGCTCAGCCGCAACCTGCCGATTTTCGGCGTCTGTCTCGGCCTGCAGGCACTGACGGAAGCTTTTGGCGGCGAATTGCGGCAGCTTGATCTGCCGATGCACGGCAAGCCGTCGCGCATCCGCGTTACACATCCCGGTGTTGTCTTCTCAGGCTTGCCGGAAGAGGTTACGGTTGGCCGCTACCACTCGATTTTTGCAGATCGGCAGACATTTCCGGAAGAATTTCTGGTGACTGCCGAAACCGAGGATGGTGTTGTCATGGGATTGGAGCATAAGAGCGAGCCGATAGCGGCTGTTCAATTCCATCCGGAATCGATCATGACGCTCGGACACGATGCCGGAATGCGCATGATTGAAAATGTTGTCGCGAAGCTGCCGCGCAGAAATCGTCCAAAGGTGGAATAGTATTGGCAAAACAAAGGATACGGCGTCTCGCTGCATGGTCCATCGTCATCGCTTTCGGCGTGATGGGCCTGAAATTCGTCGCGTGGTGGATGACGGGTTCGGTTGCGCTCTATTCGGACGCGCTCGAATCTATCGTCAACGTGATTGCAGCGACCGCCGCCCTTTGGGCCATCTCCGTAAGTCATAAGCCGGCCGATCAGGATCACCAGTACGGACACCACAAGGCGGAGTATTTCTCCGCGGTGCTTGAGGGTGTCCTGATCGTGGTGGCAGCGCTCCTGATTATCGCAGAAGTTTGGCGCTCATGGCAGGCGCCGGCTATCCTCGACCAGCCCTGGCAAGGCCTTGCCGTGAACGGTCTCGCCGCTGCAATCAATTGTTTCTGGGCTCTTTTGCTCATCCGGATCGGTCGCAAGGACAAATCGCCTGCGCTGGAAGCAGATGGACATCACATCATGACTGACGTGGTTACATCGGTGGGTGTGATCGTCGGTCTGGTGGCAGCGGTACTCACCGGCTGGCAATTTCTCGACCCGCTGCTGGCGTTCATCGTTGCGATCAACATTCTATGGCAAGGTTCGAAGGTGATCACCTCGTCCCTTGGCGGCTTGATGGATCAGGCGGTTTCTGTCGAAGAGCATATGCAGATCCGCGACATCATCTCGGCCAATTCACGCGGGGCGCTTGAGGTGCATGATCTCAAGACTCGCATCGCCGGGCGCGCAACGTTCATCGAATTTCACATGGTTGTGGATGAATCCATGACCGTGGGCGAAAGCCATGCGATCTGTGACCGGATCGAAGAAGCGCTGGAGCAGGAAATTCCATCGGTTCGCGTTGTCATCCATGTCGAGCCGGATGGCGAGGCCAAGCTACCGCTCGGAACTCCCGCAGTTCCATTTGCATAAATTTCGCCAATTGCGCCAAGACAAAGCGGCGTTGTCGTGCCCGATGTTAGTGTTTGAGCCAATTGGCGATGCGAAGAACGGCGCAAACGCTCTGATGTCGGGAGAAGCAGCACATGAAGGGACGACCCGCACCCCAACGCACGATCCTCGTTGACGGCAAGCCACTTCCGGAAATTCTCGATGAGCGGATGGTGCACGACGTGGTGCACGGCTTTTATGACCTGATCCGGGGTGATGACTTGTTGGGGCCGATCTTCAACGACCGTATCCCGGCCGAGGCTTGGCCGCAGCACCTTTCCCGTATGTGCGATTTCTGGTCGGCAACGCTCCTGCGCACCGGGCGTTACGATGGACGACCGCTGCCACATCACATTGCGATCCCTGATCTCGGCGAAGCACATTTTCGCCGTTGGCTGGCGCTCTTCCGCGACACGGTGCGCGGTCTTTGCCCGCCGGAAGTCGCGGATCTGTTCATGGACCGGGCGTTGCGTATCGCTCATTCGTTCCGTCTGGCGATTGCGTTCAGTCGGCAGGAAGATACGCTGGGAATAACTCCGATCCGCGAGCAAGACCTGAAAGTCTAGCGCATGCTTCCCGACAGACAGGGGCGCGCTTCAGGCAGGGTTTGACCTGCCGTTTCTTGTCGTACGGCGGATAAATTGTAATTTACTGCGAGTTCATTATTCTGTCTGCGGGCAGCATCATTCTGCGCGTTGCTTTTCAATCGTCAATTGAGTGTCTGCCCCTGAGACGTTGCCGCGAAGCTTGGGGGAAGCTACATGGGCGGTCAGGCATCGGACGAACTCAATCTCCGGGATCTTGCGGGCGTGTTGCGCGCCCGCTGGCGTGTGGTTTTCCTAGTGTTCCTCATCTGTGTCATTGCCGCTGCAGCGGCGACGGCGCTCTTGCCAATACGCTATTTTGCGGCTGCCTTGGTTTTCGTGGACGTCTCTCGCAAGGATTTGCTGGACCCCACCTATCACACCCTCAACGGCAATTCTGAAAGTGCCCGCGTCGACAGCGAGGTTGAAATTCTTGGCTCTGACGGTGTGCTGATGCAGACAATCCAGAGCGAAGTTTTGGTCGAGGATCCGGAATTCAATCCGCCTCCTGGGATGTGGAGGCGATTGCGAGAGGCGGCGGGAGAGGACGTCGAACCGTTCAGCGCCGAGACTGCCGCAGGCCTTGTGCTGGCGCGCTTTCGTGACGCGATATCGGTGCACCGCAGGGGGCAGACGCATGTGATCTCGGTTGGCGTGCGTTCGCGCGATGCAGCCAAGGCCGCGCGATTGGCGACGGCTCTGGCGCGCATCTACATCGCCAATCAGCTCGACACGAAGATCGGCAATCTGCGTGCAGCGCGCGATATCATCGCCATGCAGGCGGAGGAGGCGCGTGCGAGCCTCATTCGCGCTGAAACTGCATTCGGGCGGTTTGTCTTCGACAATCTCGACGAGATCGTTGCACTTTCCGGTCGGGCGGAACTGCGTGAGAAACAACAGCGCATTGCTGCCCTTGCGGCGGAGCGTCTGGAGCTTGCCAATCAGCTCACAGCACTGCGCGAGAGGATCGGCGCGCAGAACCGGACTGTCTTCGCAGAAGCGGCGACCTTTCAACCACCCAAGGTCACCGAGCCCGCGCGCTTCAAACTGGACGAGGGCGATCTGACGGTTGCGCTGCGCGAGCAGGTTAGCTCGATGACGGCAGCGCTGGATGCCGCCGAGATCAGTGTCGCGACTGAGCGGCAGGCGCTGGCGAGTGCGGTGATGACGACAACGCTTCCGCCTCACATTCTTGCGCAATTATACGGGCTGCAGCAGGCCGCGCGCAACGAAACCGCAAACTATCAGGCGCTTCTGGCCCGCTCTGTTGATCTGGAGACGCAAGCATCGCTTCAGATGGCTGACAGTCGTATTGTTTCAGCAGCATTGACGCCCGCAAATCCGAGTTTTCCCAATGTGACGCTGGTGCTGGCTCTGTCCTGTGTTGGCGGGCTCGGCCTCGGGGTCATCTCAGCTTTCGTGCTGGAGAATATGGCCGGCGGTTTCACGTCCGTTGAACAAATGCAGTCTGTGCTCGGACAGAGTCTGTGCGTCGCGCTGCCATTCGAAAAGAGGCCTCTGAATGGCTTCAGCGTGGCTCATGCAATCGACGGCTCAAGATCATCAGCGTTTGTCAGTGCCGTGCAACGCTTGCGCACCACCGTCGACGTTGCTCAACTGAAGATGGCCGGCGCCGCACAATTACAGGATGCGACAGGCAGGGTAACCTTGGTTGCGTCCTCTGTGGCGGGAGAGGGGAGGTCGACCATTGCGCTGGCTTTGGCGCGCACCTACGCTTTGAGCGGGATGCAGGTGCTCATCATCGACGGGCACCGTGGACCGGGCGGCGTCCAACGCTTGCTAGGTGTCGAAACGGCATCGCAAATGGAAGATATGTCTTTCAAGCGGTGGCCCACAGTCGAGGATTTTCGTGCCTTCGCTCTGAAAGATCCTCATTCCTCGGCGGTTTTGGTGTCTGCGCGAACAGACGTGCCAAGGCCAACACTCGACCCGTTGATTGCTGCCGCACGCCAGCTATTTGATCATATCATTATCGACGGCCCGCCGGTCGATGAGATTGTCGAAGGGGTCGGCTTGCCCGCCCGCGCAGATACGATTGTGGTTGTCGCCCGCGCTGGCCGGACGGCACAAGCAAAGGTGCTTGCGTCAATTCATCGTCTGTCGGCATTCATGCAGTCCGCAACCGACCCTGTGGTCGTGCTTAGTCAGACGCCAAAGGCGAGAGGATGAGCGGGGATTGGTCGCTCACGATTTCACAAGCGGCCTCACCGTCCTGCCCCTCAAGATGTTTGTAGCATCACCGGCACGATTCGAACCTGTCACCACTGCCGTTCAGGTTACGCACATTCCAGCGTATTGTGCGCGTTAATCCATTGATGCCCGGCGCGTGATCGTCTAAGACGCATCTATCCGGATGCACCCGTAGCTCAGCTGGATAGAGTGCTGCCCTCCGAAGCTGTCAAGGCGCGCATTCTCTAGCAATCGCAACACCTTACCTGACAAGCTTTCTCTCAAGATCTACTGCGTCGTCGACACTTCCTCGGCACAATCCCGCCACTTATAAGCGCTCGATAGCGGATTATGTTCACTCATCTCAGTAGCTGAGGTTCTTGACTTGGCCTTGATGAGACAGAAAGTGGCAGCACTGTGCGTATTGGTTTTAGGCTCCCGGCTGCACGCTTTTTTTGACGCACCATCTCGAGCTACGCCACTAGTAACCGGGTGGAGCTCGAATTTCATGTCACTCGGGTGGGCGATCAAACGGTTGTTGGACGGAAACCGCAGAGCCTCGCAAAATCCTTGGCGGGCATTGGGCGGTGATAGAAATAACCTTGAGCATAGCGACATCCCCATTCGCGCAGCAACTCGCCTTGCTCGGCGGTCTCGACACCCTCGGCGACCACATCGATACCCATGTTTAGCCCCAGGCCAATCATCGACTTCACGATAGCAGCATTCGGCCCTTCCCGCATAAGGTCGCGCACAAAGGTCTGGTCAATCTTGATCTCGTTAACCGGCAGTTGTTGGAGATGGGTCAACGATGCGAATCCGGTCCCGAAATCATCCAGCGACACGCGAACGCCATGACGCCGAAGATCTCTAAGCGCTTGATGGCTCTTCCTGGATAGTTGATCGACGAGCACACGTTCCGTGATCTCGACGGTCAGCTGATGGGTTGAGATGCCGCTCCGTTCTAGTTTCTTGAGCAGCGATCGGGACAGCCCTGGCTGTGTTAGGATATCGGTCGACAGATTGATCGACACACTGCCGAATTCTTCTGGCCACGGTGTCCACTGGGACAGATCTGACAGGACAAGAGCAATCATCTTGTCGTTGATCGACTTTCCGATCCTGGGCGCGTCCAATGCCGCCCAGATCATGCTCGGCCCTTGAATACCCAGGCTTGGGTGATCAATCCGCAGCAGGGCCTCGGCGCCTGCAATTGCACCGTTACGCAGATCCATCTTCGGTTGATAAACCGGCATGATCCAGCCCGACTTGAGTGCTGCCCGTGCAAGTTCGATTTGATCGAAGCGGTCTTCGCTGGCCTTAGGTAGGGCCGGCGTGAACAGCGCAATCGATGAGTTGGGGTCCTTTCTGGCCGCGCTCAACGCCAGGCGAGCGCGGCGCACGACCTCGTCAGCCCCAATGTCTCTTTGAGCCTCCACGCAACCGATGCTAACGCCACACAGACGAGTTTTGGTGCTCTTGCTGAGCTGATACTCCACGGCCTTGCCGATCTTCTTGGCAAAGCGTTGCAGTGTCTCGGCAGGTGGATAATTGGTTAGGAGGACGACAAACGCATCTCCTGCGATCCGTGCGACCATATCGGCTTGCGGCATCGCTTTCCGAAGATATCGTCCAAACAGGCGGAGGGCTGCATCACCTGCTTCGTGCCCAAAACGCTCGTTGATCGTCTTGAAGCCGTTGATGTCCAACATGAGCACGTTGATAGCAGCGTTGTCCCGCAGGCGACCGGCGAGTCGCTCTTCGAAAGCGCGGCGATTAGGCAACCGGGTTACTTCGTCCTGATAAGCCTGTCGACGGAGGCGCTCGGTCGCCTGCTCGACATCGTCGATGTCTTCAACGGCCCCATACCATTTGAGGATCGTTCCCTCTTTAGTGCGCCGTGCAGACGCACGTGCACGGACCCACCGATATGATCCGTCCTTCAGGCGAATGCGAAACTTAACATCGACTGGCTGCCCGGTTTTCAGATGTTCGTTCCAGTAGGCAACCAGACGTTGCGTGTCGTCGGGGTGAAGCGCCTTGAACCATCCGTTGCCGAGTGCGTCTTCAACGGGGATGCCGGTGGCCTCCACCCATCGCGACGAAACACTGAGAATTCGACCTTGAGGGTCCGACGTCCAGGGAATCTGTGGATTATACTCTACAGTGAACCGGTGATGTTCTTCGCTCTCCTCCAGCGCTTCATGCGCTCGAGCCTTGATGATGGCGACTGCTGCGAGCTGTCGAAGATTTTCTAGGCTTTCCAGCTCTTCCGCCGTTGGTGCCCGGACTTCTGAGAAATAAAAGCCGTAAGTCGCTAGAACGCTGTCATCCGTGCCGTAGACGGGGCGAGACCAGCATGCTTGCACGCCGAGAGGTTCAAATGCGGCACGCCAATCATCCCACAGAGGATCGCGGGAGATGTTCGCTGATACGACATCGCGCTTCTCGAAAGCTGCTGTGCCACAAGAGCCCACGCCAGGTCCTATCTCCATCCCGGTGACAAGCTCTTGAAGTTTTTTCGGAAGAAACGGCGCAGCGCCCCCATCAAAGCGTTTGCCATCCTGCGAGACGAGCAGCACTGAACACCGGCTACCAGGCAATTGCGTCTCTCCGAGGCTGCAAAGGGCCTCTAGGATCGTTTGCACAGGCTCTCCACCGGCGACCATCTCGAGAATTTCAGCCTGCGCACGTTCCCGTTTTTGCATACCTACGACCTCGTGGATGTCGATAGAGCATCCGATCCAATGGCTAGGGCTTTCGGCTATCGAGTTTGCGCTGACCATATGCCAGCGGAAGACGCCATCACGGCGTTTTATCCGCATCATCTTCTCAGAGACTGGGTTCTGCACGTTCGACTTTGGCGGCCAGAGAGCCATCAGCGTGTCGAGATCCTCAGGATGAAGAGCTGACATCCAGCCATGAGCACCCGACTGTTGGCGACTAAGACCAGTATAGTCGCACCACGCCTCGTTGACGAATTCCACTTTGCCATCTTCGTCTGCCACCCACACGATGCCGGGCACGGAATGAGTGAGGACGTCGAAAAGCTGGCCGATCGTAGCGGAACCACCGAATGCCCTCGAGGCGTAACCCAATGTCGTGTCTGCCCCGGAGTCTGCCGAGGCACAGGAAGATGAGAGACTGACCGACCGCTGGATCTCTCGTGGATCAAAGCCGACGGGGTTGAGATCTGAAACGTGCGACACCGTGGGCTTTAATGTCGAATCGAGCGTGGCCATTACGACACGGTTTCGGCCGAGCTTCTTAGCGCGGTAGAGGGCTTTATCTACCGCTGCAAATACGTCTCCCGGCTCGCCAGGTCCGCTGAACAGACCCAACCCCATTGAAATAGTCACGACGCCATGGGGTTGATTCCAGGCATGGAGTATTCTGGCCTGCTGGATAGACCCAACGATGTTCTGGTGGTATTGAATCGCCGCTTCGTCGTTCGGATGCACAGAGGCGATCGCGAATTCCTCACCGCCGATCCGGAAAGCCTTATGCGAAGTAAGATTGGCTCCCTTATCGAGGATCGCACCGACTCGCTCGAGAACAGCATCGCCCCCGGCGTGTCCATACCGATCGTTGAATGCCTTGAAGTGATCCACATCGATCAGAGCGAATGCCTTGATCTGAGCGGAGTGATCTGAAGCCATGAAACCTGGTATTTCGCGGCCATAGGCGCGGCGGTTGAGGAGACCGGTCAGCGGATCAATCCTCGCGCCCCATGCTTCAGTGAAGTCGCTGAATATCCAAATGCGGCTGGAGCCACTAGCGCCGCTCTCAAGGGCAACGCTACGGCGCTTGAACACCCGTCCGTCCCTGAACGTGATTTCGTCCTCCGACGATTCCGGACTTTGATAGAGCCGCTCGACCGCGTTGAGAAAGGTCTCCGGACTTTCTAACTGTCCGAGAACATAATCGAGCATGGCTCGATCACCTTTGACGACGATTTCGTTGGGAATGTGCCAAAGTCGCTTGAAGGCGTCGTTGAGATAAACCACCTCCCGACGCGAGCCGATTATCAAAACACCGTCGGGCAGCAGATCCAGTGTTCTGCGCACGAAAGGGTGCACCGCTTCTGACTGTCGCTTTTCCGTTAAATCTAACATTCCGGTGTTGCCCGTCGCTCTCGACTGAGCATTGGGCTACACAAAGGATTGAGATAGACTTAAGCAATTAACTCCAGATTGAAGGGGAACTCACTTATACGCTCCCGGCTATCATCACTGCCCCTAGACGGGAGTGGTGACGATTACTGCGCCAATGACGATGAGCACCAAGCGCCAATCGCATCCGTTCAAAGTCGATGGATCTCGCGGAGAAGCTTGTTACTTGCTTCCGTCGTAGAGCAGGATCCTTGCATCCTTTGCAGCCGCGATGAAAGCATTTCTGGCAAAGCTCGGTGGCTTCTTACCTCTGATAACAGCGAGACAGGCGCGCATGGCTTTCTCACGGCGTTCCCGAGCCTTATCGTCCGGCCAATCGCGCAATAAGACCATTGCAGCATCTCGCGTGGACACAACTACCCGATCACGGTCGATCCGGCGTGGCTGCACGATCACTGGCTTGTGAAACAATCCTCGTCCTCGCCTCATGCGCCAACTCTCTCACGACGAGGAAAGGAGTCAACAGGGAGTATGATACCACTAATGACGGCTTTTGAGATCTATCATGTCCTGCCGTGACACGTTCAAGTCATTCATAGCCTGCGACACCGCCAGCATTCAGCGCTAGGCTTCGCTTCGAGGGGAACTGAATTCGGCGGGCGTGCAGTTGCATCCGCGACCGACGAGGTTTACGTGGGGAGTAACCCGTTTTCGGGAGGCTTTTATGGTGCATGGTTTTCGGGAAACTATCGCGAGCCTTCTCTTCGTCCTTGCCAGTTCAGGTGCAACCATCGCTGCCGAGAAGGGCACGGCGATGGATCCCAGCAGAGTAATAAAGCAGCAGGACGGAACAACGGGCGCTGCAGCTAAAACGCGCGCGACTGGAACTACCGGCGCCCGAGCGACGACCGTCATGCCACTGACGGTCGGCAAGTGCACGGCACTGAAGAGCGAGGTGAAAGACAGCAGCTTTTGCAACAGTGGCAAAGCCTGCGTCAGAACGGATGAAAACCATAGGGCGCATTCCACTGTATCAGTGCCGCCGAATAGCGGCAGGTTCAGGTTAGGAGATAGTCATGAATAGCGGTCTGACGGCTCTCGGTGCATGGGTCGCCGTGTTCCTGATGACGCAGCCGATACACGCGCCACAAACATCTCCCCTGATAGCGGGGCCACAATGAACAAAGAGCGCCGCGTGATCGTTCGCCCCAAAGTAGGGCCTAACCGCGACGCAAGCGGCGTTCGAGGCGCGCCAGCTACGGTAGCCGTTCCACTTGCGGTCACCGAGTGCCAAAGTCTTGGTGGCAAAATTGAAGGCCATTCCGGATGTGGCACAGGTTTCACCTGTATCACGGTCGACAAATCTGGCGACATAGGGTTTGCCTGCGTGACGGAAATTAAATAGCGTAGGACACCGTCGGATCCCATCATCGCCGCGCCATCCCTGTCACCATCTAGCGAGAGTGGCTCTCACGACGATCCGACGAATGATACCGACATGGTCCTCTTAGCGCCGCTACCACCACCCAGATAGAGTCCTCGCGGCTGCCTACCGCTTCCGCCCTGAACCCGCTTCTCTGGTTCCGGCCAGGCGAACGGCTATGAATGGTATCATATCCGGGAGCTCCAACTCTCCGGATGTTGTTCGCGCGTTTCAGCACAAGTTAGAGTATGTCCGGACTGTGATTTTTCATGGAATGAGGACCCTGTTTAAGGGGTGATTTTCGTCCAAACGGGACCCCTTAACGTGGGGTCATCAAAATGCCTCCGGTTTCATCGGAGGCATTTGTGTTTTGGATGTTGATTGTGGAGACGATTGCAAAGATACGCCGGCTTTCGCGGGTTCAGGGCAAGTCGATCAAGGCGATTTGCCGCGAGTTGAAGGTTTCACGGAAAGTGGTGCGCAAGGTGCTGCGCTCGGACGAGACCGAGTTCCGCTACGAGCGCAAGCATCAGCCCTATCCGCGGATGGGGGCATGGCGCGAAGAGCTTGACCGGATGCTGACGACGAACGTGGCCA
>NZ_FORF01000040.1 GCF_900113935.1 Aquamicrobium aerolatum DSM 21857 | reverse complement strand
GCAGTCATCTTGGTTCCTTCGTCAGACGACGAGACCAAAACACTCCTTAAAGCTCAACCCTGAATCTGTGCCATGGGCGCTGACGGGGAACACTTCTGCAGTTCGGCCGCGCTGATCCGGAAGTTTTGCTGAAGCTCGTCGTTGAGTATCTCCATGTTGTCGTCGGAGAGAAATACATGGCCGGTGTGCTGGGCCTGGCCGATCGCGCGCAGGCAGCGCATGGTGCGAGCGGAGCCGCGATGAAGGCAAAAGCTGTAACTGCGAAAATGAACATCGTAGAGGCATCCGTTGTCGGAAACCTCGTAGAAAGTTTCGTGCCAGTTTCGCCAAGGCTTGGTGAATCTTGTTAAGACACTGTTTTCATGACATTAACTTCACAACTTCCTTGCAGCTGGAGAACAGGGCGTTTAGGAATGTGAACATCGCGAACCGGAAATGTTGCCCGACCTTAACATCCTCTCGTGGAAGAAGGCGCTGCCAGAGGTCGGGGACAATCGCTTTCCGTGTCATCTTGCCGATGAGCTCCGTTAGCGGACATCCCGGCCGAGAACGGTCACAAGCAGGAAGGAGATGAACGACGGTCGACGCGACGTTCTCGCACCCAAAACGCCAATGAACTGTTCACAGTCGCGACCAGTCTTGCATAAGTTCCTCGCCGCTCATGGCGCTTATGCCCGCAACTTCCAGCCCCCGTCGTACCGTGGCAACGAGTTCGGCATTCGACACGGCGGGGCTGCCGTCGGGCAAGACCAGGTTGTTTTCGAACCCGACCCGTAGGCCGCCGCCCAAAAGCCCGCCCATGATCGCACACGCAGCCTCATGAGCACCGAATGCGCACACCATGAAGCGCTGGAAAACCGGCTGGTCTGGAGCAAGAAAGGGCAGAAGATCCTGCGGTGCGGATGTCTGGCCGGTCGTATAACGTCCGAGAACGTAAAGCACCGGAGGCTCATCGAAAGGCACGATACCGCGTCTTCGCAGCGCGTCGAGCCGCACGGCCTCCTCCGGCTCATAGACAATGAATTGAGGCGCGACCCGCTCCGCCTTCATCCATTGCAGAAAATCACCGAATGCCGCCTCATTGGTAGTGTCCGGCATAAGCTCGCGAAGCGCTAGCGACGCGGCCTGCGGCTTCACGGCCCGCACCACCGCCATCTGCTGTTCGGGTCTGTAGATTCCCAGCGCCTCGGAGGTGATCTGGATCACCATCCCCTCACCCACCTCGGCTCTTATTGCAGTAATTGCGGCCCTGTAGGCGTCGGCGTCGAGCAGATGCCTATCCGCTCCATCGCGTACGTGGACATGGATCATCGCCGCGCCCGCGTCCCGGCACTCAGCCGCTGTCCGTGCCAGGTCGGTCGGCCCGATCGGCAGTGCCGGATGATCCGTCTTTGTCCTGCGCCCGCCGTTGGGTGCGACCGCCAGAGGCACTGACGATGCGGCGTTACGAACCCGCGCCATAGGCTGTATCCTTATCAAAATGATTCAACCGAATCATATGATCGAGGATTGAATCATTTGTTGCAATACGTCATCGCTGCAGCTAACCATGCAACTATGGAGGAGAGTACCGTAGACATAGACTGGTCGAGAATTTCGAGGAACTGCCGGAGCAGTTGCGCCATGCTGCCCGCTATGTTCTCGATCACCCTCGCGACGTGGCCCTTTTGTCGATGCGCAGGCAGGCGCATGAGGCTGGCGTGACGCCGGCGACGATGACGCGGCTGGCGCAGCGTATCGGCTTCGATGGCTATGACAGCCTCCGCGATCTTCACGCCGTGGCGTTGCGTAGAGCCGAACCGCAAACTTTCACCGTCAAGGCAGGCGAACAGGTAGACCGTCAGAAGAAAGATGGCGACCGGGCGCTGGCGGAAACCATGCTGATGCGCGTCGCGGCCCAGATGCAGGAACTGACCGCTGCCATCAGTCTCGAACGTCTCGAAAAGGCGGCTCATACGCTCAGCGCGGCACAGCGGATCTACTGCGTTGGTATGCGTTCCAGCTATGCGATCGCATGGCAGTTTCACTATATTCTTTCCATGATTGGCGGCCGCTCCACTCTGCTCGACGGGCCGGGAGGAACCGGCATCGATCTGACCGGACGCATTGCCGAAGGTGACGTGCTGCTTGCCGTCAGCGTCGCGCCCTATACGAAAGCGACCGTCGATCTCGCCCGGCTGGCCACCTCACGCGGGGCGGCCCTGATCGCGGTTACGGACAGCGAAGTGTCGCCTCTGGCGCGCATCGTCCGTGACGTCGTTCCAGTGCCGACAGACACCGCTTCCTTCCTGCACACCATGGCGCCCGCTTTCGCCATCGCCGAAATTCTTGGCGCGCTGGTTGCGGGCCATGCAGGCGACGCGGCGCTCGCAGCGCTGAAGCAGTTCGACGGCGGGGCCAAAGAGCTTGGCATTCACATACAGCCGCAACGCAAACGCAAGATGGACACGCCATGACCCGGCTCATGCACCGTTCCCTTATCACGACTCCGCCGGTCGCAGTCGCCGCGCGCGGCATCGAAATCATAGATGCGCAGGGCAAGGCCTATATCGACGCATCCGGCGGCGCAGCTGTTTCCTGCCTCGGGCATGGACATCCTGCGGTGCTTGAGGCGCTGCACAAGCAGCTGGACCAGATCGCCTATGCTCATACCGGTTTCTTCACTACCGAGATTGCCGAACGGCTCGGCGAACGGCTGATAGAGGGTGCGCCGGAGGGGCTCGAGCATGTCTATCTGGTTTCGGGCGGGTCGGAAGCGGTCGAGGCCGCGCTCAAGATGGCGCGCCAGTATTTCGTCGAGATCGACCAGCCGCAGCGCCGCCACATCATCGGCCGCCGCCAGAGCTATCATGGCAATACGCTGGGCGCGCTGGCCGCCGGCGGCAACGAGTGGCGGCGCGAGCAATTTCGTCCGCTGCTCACCGAAACCCACCATATCGATCCCTGCTTTTCCTATCGCTTCCAGCGCGAAGACGAAAGCGAGGAGGACTATGCGGCGCGCGCCGCCCGCTCGCTGGAAGAAAAGCTTACTGAACTGGGCCCGGAAACCGTCATCGCCTTCGTCGCCGAGACGGTCGTCGGCGCGACGGCGGGGGCCGTGCCGCCGGTTGGCGATTATTTCCGCCGCATCCGTGAAATCTGCGACCGTCATGGTGTGCTGCTGATCCTCGACGAGGTGATGTGCGGCATGGGGCGCACCGGCACGCTGCACGCCTGCGAGCAGGAAGGCATCGTTCCCGACCTGATGACCATCGCCAAGGGGCTGGGCGGCGGCTACCAGCCGATCGGCGCGGTGCTGGTTTCAGGTAAAATCCGTGACGCGTTGCGCGCAGGTTCCGGCTTCTTCCAGCATGGCCACACCTATATGGGCCATCCAATGGCGGCCGCTGCCGGTCTTGCGGTGCAGGAAACCATCCGTCAGCACGGATTGCTCGACAATGTGCGCGCCATGGGTGCGGTGCTGGAAGAACGGCTGACAGCACGCTTCGGCAACCATCACCATGTCGGGGATATCAGGGGACGCGGCCTGTTTCGCGCCATCGAACTGGTGGAGGATCGTGCAAGCAAGCGTCCGTTTTCTACAGAACGCAAAATTCATGCGGCGATCAAACGGGAAGCGATGGCGCGCGGCCTGATGGTCTATCCGATGGGCGGCACCATTGATGGCGTCAGGGGTGATCATGTCCTTCTGGCCCCGCCCTTCATTGTGAACGAAATCGATGTCGACCGCATTGTCTCCCGTCTTGGGGACGCGGTCGATGCTGCTGTTACTTGACGGTGCCGCCGATACGCGCACTCTATGAACCAGGGATCGGGGGAGTTCCGCGCCTGCTACCTCCGACCTCAAATCACGAACGGGACAAGTCCGCGGCACGGGGCCTGTCTCTACTCGAAAGCCCCCAAGGGGAGCGTGCCCAACAGGGAGACTCACTCATGAAAAGACATTCGGCACTCGGTTTCGGCCTCGTCGCGGCGATGTTCGCCTCACTTGCCACTGGGGTCGCCAGCGCCCAGGAACAGCGTTTCGTCTCGGTCGGCACCGGCGGCGTGACCGGGGTGTACTATCCGGTCGGCGGAGCCATCTGCCGCCTGATGAACCAGACCCGTCGTGACCACGGCATCCGCTGTTCGGTCGAATCGACCGGCGGCTCTGTCTTTAACGCCAATGCCATCAAGGGCGGCGACCTCGAATTCGGGGTGGTGCAGTCGGATGTCCAGTACAATGCCGCGAATGGCGAAGCCGGCTTTGCCGATGGCGGGCCGCATGAAAAACTGCGGTCGGTCTTCTCGCTTCATGCCGAGCCGCTCACGGTGGTAGCCCGCGCTGATTCCGAGATCACTGACTTCGACAGCCTCAAGGGCAAGCGTGTCAATATCGGCAATCCCGGCTCCGGCCAGCGCGCGCTGATGGACCTGCTCATTGAGGAAAAAGGCTGGACCAACTCTGACTTTGCCTTGGCGGCCGAACTCGCTCCGGCCGAGCAGAGTTCCCAACTCTGCGACAACAACATCGACGCCTTCGCCTATACGGTCGGCCATCCGGCCGGCGCCATCCAGGAAGCGACGACAACTTGCGATTCGAGGATCGTTCCGGTCGAAGGAGAGGTGGTCGACAAGCTGGTCAACGATCGCCCCTATTATTTCAAGGCGGTTATCCCTGGCGGCATGTACAACGGTAATCCTGACGACGTGAACACCTTCGGCGTGGGCGCAACCGTCGTCACCTCCGCCGACGTGCCGGACGATGTCGTGCATGCGTTTGTCGACGCGGTATTCAAGGATTTCGACGCCTTCAAAAGCCTGCATCCGGCGCTTGCCAATCTCAACCCGGAAGAGATGGTAAATCAGGGCAATTCCGCCCCGATGCACCCGGCGGCCGAGGCCTATTTCAAAGAAAAGGGTTGGCTCCAGTAGCAGGACGCGCATCATGCGAAAGACGCGCGCATGACCTCTAGCCGACGCCTCGTCGCCCCTATCCGGAACGCGCAAGCGCGCCCAGACACGCACGTGTCCGGTTGATCAGCAGGGAGGCGTTCCCGATCCGGAACGCCTCCCTTTTTACTTTGCAGAATTGTCACCCGGGGAGGGAACCGTCATGGCGACAGACAACGGCAAGACGAGCGCCAATGCACCACTGAGCGGAACCGAGCTTCAGGATCTCGTGGCCGCCTCAGACACCGGAGCGCGCAATCCTGTTGGCTTTTCTGCATGGGTGATCTCGGGCGTGGCGCTTTGCTGGTCGTTGTTCCAGCTTTATATCGCCTCGCCGCTGCCTTTCATGCTGAGCAGCGTGACCGGGTTGCCGCTGGTGTTCAATGACACCCAGACACGATCCATCCATCTTGCTTTCGGCGTGTTCCTGGCATTCATGGCATATCCAGCATTTTCCAGCAGTCCTCGCAGTCGCATTCCGAGGCTCGACTGGATACTGGCGATCCTTGCAGCCTTCACCGCTCTCTACATCTTCATCTTCTATCGTGATCTTGCCCGCCGCCCCGGCCTGCCGATCACGCAAGATCTGGTGGTGGCCGGCATCGGCATGGTGCTGCTTCTGGAAGCAACGCGTCGCGCGCTGGGGCCGCCGCTGGCGGTCGTCGCACTGGTCTTTCTGGCCTATGTGTTCTTCGGCTCCTCGCCGCTGGTGCCCGACATCATCCGCTGGGGCGGGGCCTCGTTCGGCCGCGCCATGGATCAGATGTGGCTGTCGACCGGCGGCGTATTCGGTGTGCCGCTGGGTGTCTCGACCGCCTTCGTGTTCCTGTTCGTGCTGTTCGGCTCGATGCTTGACCGGGCCGGCGCCGGCAATTTCTTCATCAAGCTCGCCTTTGCGCTTTTAGGCCATATGCGCGGCGGACCGGCCAAGGCGGCCGTGCTGTCCTCGATGATGACAGGTATGATTTCCGGCTCGTCGATCGCCAATGTGGTCACCACCGGCACCTTCACCATTCCGCTGATGAAGCGCGTCGGTTTCACGCCGGAGAAAGCCGGATCCGTCGAGGTGGCAAGCTCGGTCAACGGCCAGATCATGCCACCGGTCATGGGAGCCGCTGCCTTCTTGATGGTAGAGTATATCGGCATCCCCTATATCGAGGTCATCAAGCACGCCTTCCTGCCTGCGGCCATCTCCTACATCGCGCTGCTTTATCTGGTGCATCTGGAAGCTGTGCGCGGCAACATGCCTGTCCTGCCCAAGCGCATCGAAACCACCGGTCTGCAGTCACTGCTGCGTACCGGCATCACGATCGCCTCAATCGTCGTTCTGGCAGGCGTGATCTATTATTTCATCGCCTTCATGCGCATGCTGATACCAGGTCTGTCCGGCCCGTTGCTGATTGCGCTTCTGCTGGCAGTCTATGTCGGGCTGATCTGGTACGCATCCAGAGTTCCCGATCTCGATCTCGACGATCCCAACGCGCCGGTGGTCGAACTGCCGTTGGTCAAGGATGTCATCAAGACCGGCCTACATTATCTTCTGCCGCTTTTCGTTCTGGTCTGGTTTCTGATGGTCGAACGCCGCTCGCCAGGCCTTTCGGCCTTTTATGCGGTTCTGCTGCTGATCGTCGTTGTCCTGACCCAGAAGCCGCTCAAGTCCTTGTTCCGCGGGATTCGCTCCGCTGGCCAGGTCGCCGCCTTTCGCGACGGCTTCGATGATCTGATTGCCGGCCTCATCGCCGGCGCACGCAACATGATCGGCATCGCCTGCGCCACCGCCGCCGCCGGCATCATTGTCGGCACCGTTACGCTGACCGGCATCGGTCAGGTCATGGCGGAATTTGTTGAATTCCTGTCCGGAGGCAACATTTTCCTGATCCTGGTCTTCACCGCAGTCATCAGCCTTATTCTGGGCATGGGCCTGCCGACCACGGCCAACTATATCGTCGTTTCCTCACTGATGGCGCCGGTCATCGTCGAAGTCGGGGCGGCCAACGGCGTACTGATTCCACTGATCGCGGCGCATATGTTCGTCTTCTATTTCGGCATCATGGCCGATGTGACGCCACCAGTCGGGCTTGCCTCCTTTGCCGCTGCGGCCGTTTCCGGCGGCGATCCGATCAAGACAGGCTTCGTCGCCTTTTTCTATTCGTTGCGGACCGTGCTGCTGCCCTTCATCTTCGTCTTCAACACCGATCTGCTGCTGATCAACGTCGGCTGGCTGGGCGGTATCTGGATCTTCGTGTTGGCGACCGCGGCGATGCTCATTTTCGCTGCGGCCACGCAAGGCTTCTTCATGGCCCGAAACCGTATCTGGGAGACGGCGGCGCTGCTTCTGGTCACGGTCCTGCTTTTGCGCCCCGGCTTCTTCCTCGATCTGGTGCAGCCGCCCTATGAAACGATTGCGCCGCAGCAAATCTATGAAACAGTGGAAGTCCAGCCCGACAACGTCCAGTTGCGCGTCCATATTTCCGGTCCTTCCTTCAATGATCCCGGCAGCAGGATCGAGCGCATCATGGCCTTCGACCTCGGCGCCGCCGGCGAGACGGGTCAGGCACGTTTCGAGGCGGCGACCGATCTTGCCGTGCGGTTGGAAGATGACAGGGCGATCCTCGAAGAACCTTTCGACATGAACAGCCTGGCTGGGCGCACCTTGTCGAATTTGGATTTCTATGCCGACGAGCCCGTCATGCTCACATCCGTGGAAGTGCCCGCCGAGCGCGCGCCAGCGGAAATCTTCTACATCCTGGCGGCGCTTCTGCTGGGGCTGGTGATCTGGTCCCAGCGTCGGCGTGGCGGAACTCTCGCCGGCAACCCGCAGGCCGCCTGAGGAGAGATGCAATGTACAAGAACATTCTGGTTACCGTCGATCTCGGCGAAGCCGAAGCCGAGAAGAAAGCGCTGAGGACAGCCACGGAACTGGCAAAATTCTACGGCGCCAATCTGCACGTGCTCACCGTCGTGCCCGATTACGGCATGTCGCTCGTCGGCGGTTTTTTTCCAAAGGATCATGAGCAACAAGCGATCGAGCAGGCCAACAAGGCGCTGCATGAGTTCACAAAGGCGAATATTCCCGCCGATGTGAGACATCGCCATATTGTCGGCCGCGGCTCCATCTACCGGCAGATCCTCCACTTTGCCGATGTTAGCAAGGCCGATCTCATAGTCATGCTGGCCTCGACGCCTGGGCCGGAGGATTATCTTCTTGGCCCGAATGCCGCGCGTGTCGCCCGTCACGCCAGCGTATCGGTACATGTGGTGAGATAGGATCCGTCAATCTGAAAAGCAGATTCAGTCAGATGAAAACCGGGCCAGAGCAACAGAGGTGGTCCCGGATTTTGAGACAGGGGCATAAGGTGGATCTTCCTATGAGAAGGACGATCCAGCATGAAGACACGCAGACGGTTTTCAGCCGAGTTCAAGGCCAAGGTCGCGCTTGAGGCGATCCGCGGCGAGCGGACGATTTCGGAACTGGCCACGAAGCACCAGCTTCACCCGAACCAGATCACGCAGTGGAAACGGCAAGCTATCGAGAATCTGGCCAAGGCGTTCGACGACAAGGGTGCGGATGCGCAGGTCGGCCGGGAAGCCGAGGTGACGAAGCTGCACGCCAAGATCGGCCAGCTCGTCGTCGAGCGGGATTTTTTGGCCAAAGCCTTCGATCGCTGAGCCTGGATCGGAGGAGAATGATGATTGATCCCGATCACAACCGGCTCTCGATCCGCCGCCAGTGCGAACTGGTCTCGATCTCGCGGGCCTCGTTCTATCGCCAGCCCGCCAGTGAAACGGCCGAAAACCTTGAACTGATGCGCGTCATCGACGAGGCGTTCATGGAAACGCCCTGGTATGGCTCCAGGCAGATGATGCGGCATCTGCGGCGCCAAGGCTGGTGTGTGGGCCGCAAGCGGGTCCGGCGGCTGATGCGCAAGATCGGTCTGTCGCCGATTTACCAGGCGCCGAAGACCAGCGCGCCGCATCCGCAGCACCGTATTTATCCCTATCTGCTGCGGCATCTGAGCATCGCGCGGCCCGATCAGGTCTGGTGCGCCGACGTGACCTACATTCCGATGCGGCGTGGCTTTCTCTATCTCGTCGCCATCATGGACTGGTTCAGCCGTAAGGTCCTGGCCTGGCGGTTGTCGAACACGATGGATGCCGACTTCTGCGTCGCCGCTCTCGAAGAGGCGATCGCCCGCCATGGCAGGCCCGACATCTTCAACACGGATCAGGGAAGCCAGTTCACCAGCTTCGCCTTCACGACGACGCTGAAGGATGCCGGCATCCGCATCTCCATGGACGGGCGCGGCCGCTGGATGGACAACGTCTTCATCGAGCGGCTGTGGCGCAGCCTCAAATACGAATGCGTCTTCCTCAATGCCTTCGAGACCGGCAGCGAGGCGCGCAGCGGCATCGGTTCCTGGATCGACTATTACAACCGTCGAAGGCTGCACTCAGCCTTCGACGGCAGGACACCCGATGAGGTCTATGCTACGGCAGAAATGACGGAGCAATTGGCGGCGTAGAAACAACCGGATCCACCTTAGCAAAGCCGCCAAGCTG
>NZ_FORF01000036.1 GCF_900113935.1 Aquamicrobium aerolatum DSM 21857 | reverse complement strand
TTCAGCCATGGTAGGGCGACCGCCAGCATCGAGGGCGGCACGAGAATGAACACCGTGACCTTTTCGGTTTTCAGGCGCGCGGCGTCGAAACCATCCTTGGTGACATGATCGCCGAGCGGCGTTGAGGGGGCATACCGTTTGGTAGCGAGCGCCGCCTTTGAAACGACGCCCGCCCATTGCGCATGAATCTTGGTGAGGGCGGCAAAGCGCGTGGCGTCGTCCTGCAAGGCCGGGTGGCCTTTTTCTTCGATCCATTCGAGCCGCTGCGCGATGTTTTCCGGCGTGTCGCGCACGACGCGGTAGAGGAACGCCAGATTATGCAGATCGGGCGCATCATAGAGCTTGATGGACGCGATCATGAGCGCGAGAAATTCCGCGCCTTCATCATTCCAGTATGAGCCGCTTTCGCGGCGATCACCGACCATCAGCAGGCGCGCGAGCGCGTTTGTGTCGGTGATGAAATTCGGGCTTTGCGGATCGAGGACGGAGAGCGGATTGAACCCGTCATCGGGATAGGCGAGGCCCGTATCTTTCTCGAACACGGAGGCGAAGGGGTTGAGAAACACCACCGGGCCGATTTGCGCGCGGCGGCGGGCCGTCATCGCCGCCAGCTCGCCAGAAGGGTCGGTGACGATCACCGCCCCTTCCGTCAGCTCGCACAGCGTCGGGACGACGAGGCCGGAGGATTTGCCGCCGCCGGTGCCGCCAATGGTCATGATATGACCTTCGCCGCTATGGTAGAGATCGACGCCGGCCGCGCGGCCGAGGAACAGCCCGCCCGGCTGCGTCAGGCCCGCGCGGCGCAGATCGCGCTTGCGCGCCCATCTGGCCTTGCCGAACACGCGCCCGCCGAACAGGCGGCGCAGCCAATAGGCATGACGAAACGGCCACCAGATCAGCCGGCGCATCCCCCATACGGCGAGCGCGACCAGCCCCCAGCCGACATACGGCGCAGCGGATCGCAACGCGGCATTGATGCCGACACGCTCGCCGAAGGCGATGAAATCGCCAAAGAGGAATCGAAATATCGGGCCGTCAGGCGACCATGGCAGGGATATGAAGCCGGCCAGATACAGGCCGATCAAGACAAGAATTATCCGGCCGATCATGCGCCGGCCGGTTCACCTGCCATCATGCAGTAAAACGCCCCTCTAGTTGCCCTGAAGGCAGATTATCGAGCCATGGGCGCCGGTCAAGCGTCCGAGGAGGCGCGCGAGCGCCGAGCAGATGCTTGACCGGCGCGCAGGGCGATCACAGCCTTGTTTGCGGGGTTTCTGCTATGCAGGAACCCCTGCCCTAGCGGCGAGCGGCCTATATCTTCAATCGGCGGACGCTGCGACCGTGGATCACGGCAAGAATAACTACCCCTATGTCATCGACTTCATAAAGGATGACATGGCTTTGGTGCTCATGCCGCCGTACGCCGAGCGCGATTGAATCGGCCGGCCGTCCCATGTGGGGATAGTCTGCAATCATCTGAAAGCAGTGCTCAAGATCGTCTTTGTAGTGCCGCGCCTGATTGCGGCCGAAGTGCTCAAGGCCATAAAGAAAAATCTCGAAAACGTCAGTTTCCGCCTGTTCGGTCAGTCTATAGCTATTCACGCAGCAACCCGCGCGCGGCGGCGACCTGTTCGGCTTGTGCAAAGAGTTCATCGACGCTGCGGGTTCCGATCCCGCTTGCCTTGGACTTCGCGACGAGCTGGCGCAGCTCATCAAGGGTCAATTCCTGCCCCAGTCGTGCCCGGTCACGCCGCACCAGATCGCGCACGTAATCGCTTGCGCTTGCATATTCGCCGTCACGGATACGCGCCTCAATCCAGTCCTTCATAGGATCGGGCAGCGATACGGTCATGGTTGCCATGGGTCGGCTCCTTTCGTTCATGCCTACAGCTTACCACGGAATAAGAATATTTCACAAATAATCTTATCTCTCAAAAGGCCGTTTCTTGGCCCTGTGGCGCTTGCGGGCGAGGTTTTCCCTCGCGGCTGGGTAATTCCAGCCTTGCCGGATTACGCATCCCGCGCGGCGCTATGCGTCAATGGCCGGCCCGCTCCATTCGCTTCGCTCCCGTGTTGTCCATGACGCGCGCTCGCGCCGGTCTGCCTTTCACCGTCACGGCTGGAATTACCCGGCCGCAGACAGAAAGGAAAAACCATGACCAACCCTCAAACCGCACCGCCAAGACCACGGCCCACCATTGCCGAGCTGAACGACGCTTTCCGGTCGAGCTTCCTATTCGGGGAAGTGCTGGTGACGCAGGGCATCATCGCCTTGCCCGACGACGACCGCCGCGCGGTCATCGCCAAGGTGCAGCGCTTCGATGCGTTCACGCCCGACAACGACCCTTACGGCGAGCATGATTTCGGCTCGTTCGATCAGGCCGGCGTCAAGGTGTTCTGGAAGATCGACTATTACAACCCGTCGATGACAGGCGGCAGCGAAGACCCGGCCGACGTGAAGAAAACGCGGCGCGTCCTCACGATCATGCTGGCGAGGGAATACTGATGCAGACGTTTTCCCCGCAGATCGGCGACGAGCTGGCCGACCGTTACACAGAGCAATTGGAGTCCGCGCTTATGGCGCGGGCTTTGGCCGACGCCGGCGCGCTGCCGGACGAGCGCACGCGCGCGATGCTGTCATGCTGGATCGTCGGCGTGTTTAATTCGGCCGCGGCTGATTTGCGCACGCTCGCCGAAGGCCGCGGCGAGCTGTCATGGCAACTGGAAGGCGACGGCTTCCGGCTGGTCTGGCAATCGCCGACCGGCCTCGCCTGCCATCTGGCGCGCGTGTACCCGCAGGCAAACGACACATGGGCCGCGCTGATCGTTGCCGGTGTTCGCGACGATGTGGACGAAGCCATGGCCGTTGCCGAATGGGGCGTGTCGAGGTTGAGCGCGTGAGCAGCCACCTATTCTGGTTGTAAAATCGTGGCGCGGTCGCAGGGCCGCGTCACGATTTGCGCCCGACGCCCTGCACCGGAGCGCCGCCAGAGCGGGCGGAAAGGCCGACGACGGCGGCGCTCCGGTGCAGGGCTACAGCCGGATTCCGTGGCCGTGGAGAGGCCGCAAGGGCGAAGCGGCAATATCGAGGTTAATGACCCCTTAACGCAACTTATGATAGGCTGTAGTATGAGGGTAGCCAGATATGTTTTTATTTACATAAAAACTCTGGCAAGGGGGCGCGTACACCACCCCTTTGAACCCCCCGTAAAGGAGCTATGGACGGCCGTGGCACGACCGAAAAAATCTCCCGATACCCTGCGCGACGTTCGCACGGCCGTGATGCTCACGGCCGAGGAACGCGCGCAGCTCGAACAGCGCGCAGCCGCCTACGGCCTGCCCCTGTCCGAGTATGTGCGCCGCCAGACGCTCGGCCGGCCCTTGCCGGCGAGCGTTGCCGACCGTCATAGCCGGGCGGCGCTGACCACGGCGCTCTTGCGGCTGGGCGTCAATCTCAACCAGATCGCCCGCCACATGAACGCCGGCCGTTTCGCCCCGCCGCATCTGCCTCATCTGATCGAGGACATACGCGGCCACGTCGAAAGGCTTTCGCGCGATGAACCCGGTCAAGATTGGCGCGGGTAAGTCCTTCAAGGGACTTGCCGCCTATCTCCTGCACGATGTCGGCCGCGCCGAAACCGACGCGCGCGTCGGTTGGGTGCAGTCGTACAATCTCGACGATGCGGAGCCTGATCGCGCGTGGAGGCTCATGGCAGCGACCGCCATGAGCGCCGACCAGCTGAAGGAGGCGGCCGGCATCAAGAAGGGCAAGCCCGCCAAGAATGTCGCCTATCATTTCTCGATCACGTTCAGCCCCGCCGACAATCCGAGCGAGGACGTGCAGCGCGCGGCCGTCGCCGGCGCGCTAAAGGCGCTTGGCCTCGACCGGCATCAGGCGCTTGCCGTCAGCCACACCGACACGGATCATCAGCATGTCCATGTGATGGTGAACCTGATCGACCCCGAAAATGGATTGTCGGCGGCGTCGAAGCAGCCGGACGGCCGCCCTGCCCTCACCTCGAACGACACGCTAAAATTGTCGAAATGGGCGCAGGCGTTCGAGCGCGAGCACGGTTTGTGCGTGACCGAGGGGCGCTTGGCAAATGCCAATAAGCGCGCCGCCGGCGAGAAGGTGGACGCGCGGCGCAAGCCCCGGAACGTGTACGAGCGCGAGAAGCAGGAAACCACCGACCGCCGCCGCGACTTCGTGAAACGTCAGCATGACGACAAGGCCCGCGACCTCACGGCCGAGAGCCGCGCCATGCACGAGCAGCATCGGATCGAATGGGACGCGCTCAAAGCGGCCTATGGCAGCGAGAAAAGCGCCATGCAGGGGCAGACTGGCAAGATCATCCGTCAGACCGTCGCCGATACCAAAGCCGCCTATAAGCCGGCATGGGGGAAGCTGTTTGCGCGTCACCGCGACGAGCTGCGCATATTCGAGGCCGGCGAGCGATCGCCGATCGGGCGCATCTGGCACGCCGCCGCCGTGTTCCGCGAACGGGCGCTCGACGGCGACATGCTCGGCGGATTCGTTGCCGCCTTCTCCAAGGACGAGCGCCGCGCCATCGTGCAGAAGAAGCACGACCGCGAGCGCGAAAAGCTCGGCAAACAGATCCGTGCAGAAATCACGCAGCAGATCGACCAGATCCGCCGCGATCAGGCCGAGGCGCAGCGGCAGGCCCGCGCGCGGTTCCTGCTATCGTGCGAAAACCTGCGCGGCGATCAGGAACAGGCCCGTGCGGCAATGCGCGAGCGTTGGCAGGCATACAATGCCGAACGCCGCGCGGCACTTGTCACGGTGCAGCAGCGGCAGGCCCATGTTGCGCGCGGCCGGAGCATGGGACGGCAGCGCGGGCGAGGATTAGAGCCGTAATTTAACCGGCAGCGGAATTCGGTTGCTTGAATGGCGCGCGGCGTTTCTCCAATATGTTTGGCATCGAGCGGCCGCGCTAAACCGGAGTGCATCACCATGACCCCGACGCCATCGCCAGCTGACGCCATCAAGCAGCTGAAAGCCATGTTTGCGCGCGAAATGAAAAGGCCGGTTGACCTCACAGAGTTCAGAGGCGGCGAATGGTGGCAGCTTCTTGATAGCGAAGCGGAAGTGTTCCAGCTGGAACTTGCCGACATGCCCGCCCTTGTCGCCGCGTGGGATATGTTCGAGGCAATTGCCGACATCACGCACAACGATCTTCATAACAGCCCGCTTTGCATCGAGGCGCGCACCGCCCTGCCCTATATCGAGCAGGGCCGGACGGACGCGCTGCAATGGGAAATGTTCGCCCGCCTGTTCGGTATTCGCGGCCGAACGGCGCGCGCGTGGTTCTATAAATTCCAGTTTTCGATGGCGCGGGGCGGGCTGGATTCATGGAACGACGATGACATACCGATGCCGCGCCCGCCCGTCATGTCGCCGGTTTATCGGCCGCAATTGTCGGACTGGCCGCGCGGCTAGGGCTTCGGGTTCCCTTCGCCCTCGCGCGCGTCCCCGCCCTCGTAAACACCCATCGATCTGATAGCTATCTAGTAGCTACTAGATAGCTATCAAATACCATTTAGTATCTGGTAGCTATCTGTTATCCTTTTTCGTGCAGGATTCGCCCTGTAACTTTTGCCCCGAAAGAGCCCCATGCCTGTTATTGCCTTTGCCAACCCCAAAGGAGGAGCTGGGAAGACCACCTCCGCTCTTATTCTAGCCTCTGAACTTGCGGCCAAAGGCGCGCAGATCACCATCATCGACGCTGATCCGGAGAAGTGGATTTCTCAGTGGGGCGCGCTACCCGGCAAACCCGATAATGTGGCGATCATCAGTGAGGTGAGCGAGGATTCCATCGTTGATTTGATCGAAGATGCAGCAAATCGCTCGCAATTTGTCATCGTCGATCTGGAAGGCACGGCCAGCCTTATGGTCGCCAATGCCATCGGCATGGCCGATTTGGTACTTATTCCGACGCAAGGCGCGTCAATGGACGCCAAAGGCGCAGCAAAAACGATCCGGCTGATCCGTAATCAATCCCGCATGGCACGGCGGGAAATCCCCCATGCCGTTCTTTTGACGCGCACCAGTGCCGCCGTGGCCTCCCGCGCCCTTAGAAACGTGCGCGATCAGCTCGATAAAGCGGGAATCGATGTGCTTTCTACTTCGATTGTCGAACGTGCGGCCTACCGAGATATTCTCGATTATGGCGGGCTGCTCTCAACCCTCAATTCCACCCAAGTTAGCAATCTTGATAAAGCCATCGAGAATGCTCGTGAATTCGCGGGCGAAGTTCTCGCGCTCCTGCGCTCTGCTGCGCAGAAAGCGAAGGTGGCGTGATGAGTAAGGAGCGCGCGGATCTAGGTTTTGCCGATGCCTTGGAGGATTTTAATCCGGCCGAGTGGAAACCAGCTCTTTCCCGGCCAGTAAACGACCGCCCCAAGCGCGAGGAAGCCACGAAAGCGGCAGAAGCCGCCGGTTTTCGCAGTCGAGAGCCTAAACCTGCCCCTGTGGTGGCAGAGGTGCGGGAAGGGCAGGGCACACAACGTCGCCGACGCACCGGCCGTAATGCCCAGTTAAATCTAAAGGCCCGGCCGGAAACGATCGAAGCCTATTACGCACTCGCTGACGCACAAGGTTGGGGGCTTGGCGAAACGCTGGAGCGTGCCGTCGAGCTCTTGGAAGCCAAATACGGGGTAGGGCGCAAGGCTGCATCGTGACAGCCACTCGCTTTGCCTTATCGCTTGTGTTCGTCCTGACTGCCTTTCCGGTCGCTGCGGCTGATCCTGACAGCCTTACAATCTGCTCTGGACCAAATAGGGCAGAGCGCAAGGTGACATGCCTAGTTGATGGCGATACCGGATGGGAACGCGGGGTTAAATGGCGGCTTGAGGGCGTCGATACACCTGAATACGCGGCTCACGCCGAATGCCCCGAAGAACCGGAGAAAGCTGCCCAATCAACCATGCGCATGCTGGAGCTGATGCAGGGCGGCTACAAGATCGAATGGCTTGGCGAAAAAGGAGGGGCAGGGCGTGACCTAGTGCGCATCTGGCTCTCAGATGGCCGTGACGCCGGCCAAGTGCTGATTGAGGAGGGTTTCGCAGTGCAATGGCCACATCGCCCAAGGGTGTTTTGTGAGGTTCACCCATGACATCTACGACTGACCAGCAAGATCGTGATTTCCTGCTTCCACCGATCCTGCGAGAGCTGGTTCAGGCTAGGAACAGCGTCCGAGACCACTATGGTTCTTCATCGCTGACCTTCACCTTTGACGGCAATCTGGTGGGCGATCTGGGTGAGGCGGTCGCTGCCGACTTGTTCGGACTTAAGATTGCGCCCAGAAATGGTACGGGTATCGACGGTTTCGCGCCGGATGGACGATCGGTACAGGTTAAAGCCAGCTGCACCGGTCGGGGCCCCGCCTTTCGCATGGTGGAGACGCGAGCGGATCACCTACTCTTTTTTCATCTCGACCTAGAGGAATGTACTGCACGCCTGTTGTTCAACGGGCCGGAGCACATCGCGCTCGCTTGCCTGAAAACTCCGTGGACAGGTCAGCGTATGATCAGCGTCCCGGCTATTAAGGCGGCCGATCAACGCGTCCCCGCAGATCAGCGTCTCCAACCACTCCGCAAATTAGAAGCGCGCCGCGCCTAAAAGCAGAAAAGAAAATCTGTGTTGTGCAATCCGTTGGTTGGAACGCATCTCACCGATCAAGCCCGGCCGCGCTTTTCGTACCATTTGCGGCAAAAGCCAATGAAGGCACGATCAGGGTGTTTGGGCGGCTCTTTTATCCAGTTGCGCCATTCCTGTTCGAGGTAATGCACATCCCAAGAGGGCGCGGCTTGCCGGGCCTCATCGTAAGTGTCCGCTTTGAGGAAAATCAGCGCTTGCTGCGCGCTTTGCTCGCGCGGCAACATGGTGCCACGATTGGTGAAGGTCACGCTATCGCGGTCGGAATCGAAGCGCAGCGCATAGTCCGGCAGGTGATTGGACTTCGCAATTTCACGTACCGCCCGCCTGAATTCCTTCTCGCTTGATTTCGATCCGGATTTTTTGTGCAGGGTTTGAAGGTCGATAATTGCCGAGCTTTGCGACCCGCAATGCTTCCGTGCGAGCTCATACATGCGTCGTTGTATCGGTTTGCGCAGCCGAAAATAATCCCGGTGTAACGTCAGCACGCTCTTCGTGCGAATAGCGTTGAACACCCAATCTGAAAGTTTCACTTCGCACCAAAGGAGCCGACCGTCCATGCCGTGCTTGCGCCGGATCGAGGACGCATCGATCAGGCCGAAGCCGTCTATCTGCTCTTCGTCGCCGGTGATGATATTGGTGCGGATACGCGTACCTTCTAGCCGATCGAGTGCTTCAACGAGCGCTATGTAATCGCGCCCCGATGTGCCCCGGTTGGTAAAGATCAGCAATTCCCGGCTATTGATCCGCACCCGCTGCGAGACCTTTTCGCCCTTGTTGAGCTTATGCATGATCTGCGAAATGCAATAGATCAGGATGTCCTTGTCGTAGATCGTCGCCAGCCCTTTAACGCTTGGCGTAATCTCCAACCAGTTACCGTTGTGCTCATAGCGCCGGACTGTGGTTTCGGGCTTCTTCGAGAGCGAATAGAACGGATGTTCCATTTGCTGCATCACGTCCTTGAGCACCGCATCGGCCACATCGCAGATGAACAGGTCATGCTGCGGATGCCGATCGGGGAGCAGATGCTCGTCAATATTCGTGTTATCACCCACCATGAAAACAGCCTTCGTAATTCCCTTCAACCGGTCAAGAAAATTCGTGGTTTTACCCACCGGGGTAGGTGGATAACTCGGGAATGAGATTCGTGGTTTTACCCACCAAAGTTCGTGGTTTTACCCACCGAGATTCGTGGTTTTACCCACCGAGAATGAAAAAAAACACCGAATTTAGATGTCATATCAGCGCGTTAGCTATTTTCCGAAATGCCGTAACACAGATTCTAACACATAATAACACTCACAGAGGGCTGCAAAACGCCTGATAATCGGTGTTCGGCCTAATCGGCCTCACAACCTATTCCAGCTCGCTACGCTCGCAATAAGCGGAATCGGCCTAACGGCCGATGACCTACCAATTTTGGTAGCCAAAACCGTCAGCGATTCTCCTGCACCATCAGCGCCTCGCACAACCGCTGCAAGGGGTCTTCGAGGAAGACGTAGGGCAAACGCTGAGGCCAAGCCGGCCCCCTATTGTGCCGACGGAAAGACCGTTTTCGGAGCAAATGGTGGGGCTGGAGCGCGACAAACGCTCTTCGTGGCACTCGGCGGCCTTCGATTTTTCAGGCCGTTCAGCGGGCTTTAAAACGCGAAACTGGGGGCGCTGCCCCCAACGCCGCGACAAGGGGTGGGTCCGGTATTTTCGCTTAGGGCGAAAATCTTCCGGTCCCGGCTTCGCCGCCCTTGCCGCTCTGCCCCCCGCGTTCGCCACGTGGCAGGGGAGCAAGGGACTTGCTCCCGCCTTTCATTTTCAGGCTCCGGGCCGGCGCGGCCACGCGGCGGTCTGGACCACCTTCGGCCCTTGAGGGCGTAAGACAAATACGGGGTGGAAAAACAGCTATCCGCGAACGGGTTATGTCAAGTGTAGCGATACACTATACAAGCCCTTTCTCGAAAGCTATCTTGTTTCAAGGCGTGATTCACGCCGAGGGGGATCAATGGCAAAATTTGGTGAGGCCGCGCTTACGCGGCCAGGGCATCCAGGGCCCTATATCCGTGCGCAGGTGCTCGATCGGTTCGATCTGTCAGTAACCGACGCCGCTGAGGCGGTCGGTATTACCCGCGCCGCATTTTCAGCTTTCCTCAATGGACGCGCCTCGCTATCGGCCGACATGGCGCTGCGCATCGAAAAGGCTTTCGCCATTTCCATGGCCCAGTTGATGCACATGCAATGCGATTACGACATCGCCCAGGCCCAAGCCCGAGAAGGCGAGATTTCTGTGCCCCGGTTCATTCCGTCCCAAAGGCCGCCAAATCAGCCTGGTCTCTTTGAGCAGAAGGGTGATCGCAAATGAATCCCGTTGAGATTGAAGAGCAAATCTCACAGCTGGCCAGCCAGCCATTCGATGCGGCCGAGTTCCCCTATGCCTTTCTGGAAGCCTTCGGCAATAAGGATACCACGATCAAGAAACTGCGCAGCGGCGCATCCAATAAGTCCGACCTGGGCGGCGTCCTGCAAACCAACAACATCCACATCAAGGTTGCCTTACCCGGCGAGGTTACGAAGACCCTTGCCGCGCTGAAAGACAGCCCGGCGACCACACGTGCTAAACCCAGCTTTTGGACGCGGGTGGTGGGAATATTCTCAGGATGACGTTATTTCATTTTGTTCCTAGCGCTCTTATCCATAAAAATCAAAATCCCAAAAAGGAAATTCCGTGGAATTGTCTATTTTAACACCCGCCGATGCTGCATTTCGCTCATACTGGGTTTCAAGACTCAAGCGCATCAGCGGTAACTTCGTCAATGACTTTGAAGAAGTACGCGCCGAATTATCCGAAGATATAAAAAATAATGGCCTGCTAAGCCTAAAAAGACATGTACGACTCTGCGGTAATATTCCTGAGTCATATGGACACGACACATCAGAAGAAAAACTTTACTCGAAGTATACAGATGCAGTTCTATGTGAGGCATATAAGGCTATTGGACTAAAGAGCATAGTAATAACAGAAAGGGCAGATGCAGCCGATGTTGAAGCATTTGGAAAGGATAAATTTTCCTTCGTTGCTGACGCAAAAGCTTTTCGATTGAGCAGAACCGCAAAGAATCAAAAAGATTTCAAAGTCCAAGCAATGGATGGGTGGAAAAAGGGCAAGCCATACGCAATGGTTGTTTGCCCTATATATCAGCTTCCATCATCATCCAGTCAAATATACATGCAAGCGAGCTCTCGTAATGTATGCGTATTTACATATTCGCATCTACTAACGGTAATAAATATATCAGAAGAGTTTGGGCCTGATGTCGCGGAGCGGAAACTTCTAGATATATTTGAGGCCATTAAAATCTCACAGCCATCAAAGAGCTCTTTAGACTATTGGAGAACTGTGAATAAGGCTATGATATCCGACTCTGATAAAATAGCTGAATTTTGGAAGGTCGAAAAAACTGCAGTTGATGACGTTCTGAAGATCGCAAAGGAAGAGGATCTCAAATTCCTTGCAGAAGTCCGGGAAAAAATTGTCAGAATGGATCACCAAGAGGCAATTGATGCGTTACTGGATTTTACAAAAATAGACAGCAAAATCAAACAGATAAAATCTGTAACACACGGCGGAGTAATAAATCTTGTATAATGTTGACATTGATAATCGAATTATAGCAGGGAACTGCGTCGACATTATGAAGAGTATCCCAGAAGGGTATGTCGACTTAACGGTTACGTCGCCTCCGTACGACAACCTAAGAACTTATAAGGGATATACCTTCCCGCTGAATGAAATTGTACAAGAACTGTATCGCGTAACTTCAGTGGGAGGTGTCGTGGTATGGGTAGTTGGCGATGCTACAGTAAACGGCAGTGAAACAGGCTCGAGCTTTAAACATGCTTTAAAGTTTATGGAAGCAGGTTTTAATTTGCACGACACAATGATCTTTCAAAAGACAAACCCTATCCCGCAAATATATCGAAAAAGGTATAATAATATCTTCGAGTATATGTTTGTATTCTCTAAAGGCGCCGTTAAAACTCACAATCCGATCATGATTGATTGTCTTCATGCAGGGCTGGAATTAGGAAGCACCACATACAAAAATTATTCAAAAGGAGAGCAAAAGAGGACAAAAATTGCTAATCCCGTGAAAAAACAAAAAATCAAAGGTAACATTTGGGAATATGTTGTAGGAAAGAAATCAGAAGATCAGGAGGCGAAAGGCCACCCTGCTCCGTTTCCATGTGCATTAGCAAGAGACCATATTCTCTCTTGGACTAATGTAGGAGATGTTGTTTTGGACCCAATGTGTGGGAGCGGAACTACATGCAGAGAAGCTCATTTATCCAACAGACGATATATTGGGATCGATATAAGTGAAGAGTATTGCGCTTTGGCCTCTTCGCGAATTTCATCTTTAAATTATATCGTAAATGAAGATACGTCGCAGCTTATATGAGAAGATAAGAATCTCTTCATAATCCTCGTTTACGCAGCCTATCAGGGTCTACTTTGCGCTGATCGCCACAATTGCCCATGCTCTAGGAAACCAGCACACTTTGAGGTGGTCCCGCTTGGTGAGACAGTTCGGCGGCTTGGCTAAGGTGGATCGGGTTGGTTTCTACGCCGCCAGTCGCTCCGTCATTTGTGCCCTAGCATAGACTTCGTCGGGTGTCCTGCCGCCGAAGGTCGAGTGCGGGCGTCGCCGGTTGTAGTATTCGATCCATGAACCGATGCCGCTGCGGGCCTCGCTTACCGTCGGGTAGAACGCTAGAGCGTTTTGCGAAAGCGACCGGCACTAGCCTGCGCATCAGCTTTGAGCCTGTCAGACCGTGATGTTCCGGCAGGGCCGTCACATCAGCTGACGGTGGCTCCGAGGTTGCAGTTTTAGAGCAGAAACATTGAATTCTGTTCAAGCGTGCAGTGGGCATGATGGCCGCCACGTTGGTTTTACACTTAAACCCTTATTGCCCGGTAAAGCGTCGCCCGGCTTACCCCAAGCGACTTGGCAACCGCGCCAGGTCCTTCGCCTCCATCGATCAGTTTGCGAGCATGCTTGATCTGTGCGCTCGTGAGGGCAGGAGGCCGGCCGACGCGCACGCCGCGCTTTCTGGCAGCGGCAAGACCGGCGTTGGTGCGTTCAACGATCAGCGACCGCTCGAATTCTGCTAATGCCCCCATCATGTGAAACACCAGTCTGCCGCCGGCCGTGCCTGTGTCGATGCTTTCGGTAAGGGACTTGAAGCCTGCGCCCTTGTCTCCGATCGCCGCGATGACCTGGATCAGATGCGGGAGTGATCGGCCCAAGCGATCGAGCCTCCAGACAATCAGCTCGTCACCTTGCCCGAGTTTTGCAAGAGCACGCTCAAGTCCGGGGCGCTTTGGAGTTGATCCCGATACCTTGTCTTCAAAGATGGTTTCGCATCCAGCCGCTCGCAGCGCGTCATGTTGCAAAGCTGCGTTTTGGTCGATGGTGGAGATGCGTGCGTAGCCAATTTTCATGCGCAAATTTTGCGACTAGGTTTTGAGACGCGCAAGCCTTTGAAAAGACTTATCCCGAACCTTTGTTTCAAAACCGACCGTTTTTGCGACAAAACCGAAATCTGATAATCGTAAAGGCAAGTAGACGTTTGTTGAACGCGGTTGCTAGGTTCTTCAAATGTTCTCCAAATTCACAAAACGCACCCAAGATAGGCCCCGAAGTAAGCAATGTAGAACTGCGTTGCTGCCTTCCTTAACCTATTTGAGACTACTCATTGGCAGCAAATAGATCGACCATTTCGGAGATCGGAAGGCCGCTATTTTCGGCGAACACGTCAACCGGCCGCGACAAGAGCACAGCCGGGATGAAAATCGCGAGAGATAGGCTGTACGCCTATCAGCGCGACGGCAAAGGAAGCACGTCGTAGCGCCAGCCGTACAGAGCATTTTGCGATAGGAACTGTTGCAGCTTGTCCTTGGGGGTATAGGCGACCTTGACCATTCCGCGTGCACCATCGGTATGGTAGGGGGTCGTTACTACTACAAAATAGCCATCTGAGTTGAGCGGGGCCGAGGCGACGTTTATTCGGCAATTGTTATGTATGTATGCGAGGCGACACTGTTCGATGGCTTTTAATTCAGCCGCGTTTTTGCTCGGGCCTGTTGCTATACGATAATGCGAGTCAGCGTTGCCGTCAGCGGAAATAGCGGCATAGGGACGCGCATCGTCAGGGCGTTGCATACGGTTTTGACTAAGTTGGGCATTTCTACCTAGCTCGGAATTCAGCTCTGCCAGCATTTTCTGCGTGTCGGCGGTATAATCCTTGATAGCGTGCTTCAGGTTCGGATAACCGTCCCGGCTGATATAGCGGAGGGCAGGGAGGTAACTACCGCACGCCTCGATTTTCCCTTCCAATCTTTCCGCCGATTTTTCAGCTCTGGAAAGATGTAGTGTACGGTTAAGCTCGGAGCGACACCTGTTGAACGAGCTGAAAAACTGCTGCGGCAGCTCCTTGCATTGATATGCGTACGGCGTTCGTGCGCATTGCTGTGCTTTATCCAGCATTTCGGCAGCAAAGCTGTTGAGCGGGGCGTCTTGCGCGATGGCAGCGGCGGCGAGGGCGAACGACGCGGAAACGGCCGCAATGACTGAAATGGCGCGTTGCGCGAATGCCATGCTTCTTCCCCCAACCCTGATCGGTGACACATAGCATCATTGCGCGAACAGGTGAATCCGCTTGTCTTGATCGCGAATAGATCGACCATGCGGGAGATCGGAGGCCGCGCCATCGGTGCAAGCGGCCGACGCGGTGCCTATTCGCTATCGTCGGTTTCTTCTCCCTCATCGCTGACCATGCTAGCTTTGCCGGCGCGCTTTTGCCGCCGTGCGCGATCCTCTAGCGCAGTTTCAATCGCGCTGCGCATATCGCGCATAGCGCGCGCCGTGCCGGTGATCGACCAGCCCCGTTGTCCCGTCAACTTGGAATAGATGGTGAGCGTGGCGACGTTCCAGCCGAGAAACAGGCCGGCGGCGCCTAGTGCGACCAGAGCGGCAATCTCATGACCGTAGAGCAGATCGCCGAAGGCCAGCCCGAAAACGATCATGCAACCGCACAGGCCGAGCGCCGCGAAAAACAGCTTGCGCGTGAAATCCACGCTTTCGAGCGTCGAAAGCTGAATCGAGCGCGAGCGCGCTTTGACAAATTCGCCCGTCACTTCGAGCGGGCCATTCTTGTAATATCGCTTGCCGATCATGGTCACACCACCGGAGCCGTGCCGCACTGATCGAAGACCCGCCCGGCTTCCAGATCGGCAATGCCGGCCGGCTTGTAGAGCCGCACCGTGGACGTGAACAACGCTAGATCGAGCTTGTCGGACATGCCGGCCGCGACGTTGCAGCCGCAAAAGGCCGGCGCATCGCTGTAGCGTTGCGCGCGGCGCAGCTCGTCAATCTCGGCCTTGCGCTTGGCGTCGTATTGGGCGCGCGCTTCCGCGAGGCCCTGACTGATCGCCTGTTCGAGCGGCCCGCTGCCCCACTGGCTTAGCGTGTTGCCGTGTTTTTGCATGAAGCGCTGCCCCTCTGCCCCGTACATGCCGATGATGCCGCCGAAGACACCGCCGCTGCCTGAATATTTTTGACGAATTTCGCGGCTGTTTTTTTCGGCGCGTTCCAGCCACTCGGCGTCGGCGGCCGCGAACCTTTGCGCGAGTTCGGCGCGGCCGGCCTCGACCGAAGCGAGGCAGGCGGGCGTGTAGTATTTTTCCGCGAGGCGCGGGCCGATCACGTTCGGCGCAAGCACGAGGTAATTGACCCCGAACCAGAGCAGCAGCCCGCCGATCAGCGGCGCGAGCGCATCGACCGGGAAGAAATCACGCCAATCTATCATGTAGGCAGCCTCACTTTCGGTAGGGGTTAGGATCGACCAGATCGCGCCATTGTTTCCGCGTGAAATACGGCACCAGCTTCGCGCGGATCGGGAAGCGCAGGCCGGTACGAATGATAATCTGGTGCCATTGTTTTAGGCCGCGTACTTCATCGGGCCGGATCAGCGGCAGGCCCACGTCGCCGGTCGAGCCGGTGCTGGACGGGTTGGACACGGAGCGCGTGCCGGCCAGCTCGGAGACGAGCTTTTGCACTTCGGATTCATCGACCGCGAAAAACTGCTTTGTGTTGCATAGCCCCATCAGCTCTTTCATGCCCTCGCTGCCGTAGAGTTCCGGCCCCGCCATGGCGGCATAGGTTTGCGTGAACAGCCATGTCCGCAGGCCCACCTTGCGAAATTGCGCCATGTGCGCGCGCAGATCGGGCAGGAAGCCGAGCGAGGGCGCTTCATCAATCAGCATCGTCACCGGCCGGCGCGGCCCCGGCTGGCCGATTGCCACGCCGAACACGCCGATCAGCGTATTCAGCCATGGTAGGGCGACCGCCAGCATCGAGGGCGGCACGAGAATGAACACCGTGACCTTTTCGGTTTTCAGGCGCGCGGCGTCGAAACCATC
>NZ_FORF01000039.1 GCF_900113935.1 Aquamicrobium aerolatum DSM 21857 | reverse complement strand
CGCCCGCCAGTCGGCGCTTGCCGGCTTCCATGAACTCTTTCGACCAAGTGTAATAAAGGCTCTGCGCGATGCCTTCCTTGCGGCACAGTTCGGCAATGCTGTCTTCGCCGCGCAGACCATCGAGAACGATCCGGATCTTGTCTTCAGCTGAAAAGTGCCGTCGGGTCGCCCGGCGAATGTCCTTCACCACCTGCTCGGCAGGCTTTTTGGTGCTCGGGGATTTAGCAGTCATCTTGGTTCCTTCGTCAGACGACGAGACCAAAACACTCCTTAAAGCTCAACCCTGAATCTGTGCCATGGGCGCTGACGGGGAACAGGAACGCTAAATCACGTTGACGTAAACGTCAATTATCTGCTAGTTTGGCGCTGTTTTTAATAGCGGCCACAACATGCCGCAATCAGGAGAGACCACGCATGAGCCTTGACGCCATTGCCGAAAAGATCCGGGAGCGCGTAGCCGGGAGCGGATTTGACAAGTCGGTAAAGTTCGATCTGGGCGACGACGGCGTCATCGTTGTCGACGGTCAGAACGTCTCCACCGAAGATGCCGGCGCTGACTGCACGATCACCATTTCCAAGGACAACTTTATCGCACTGACCTCGGGCGAGCTGAACCCGACGATGGCTTTCATGTCCGGGAAAATCAAGGTTGCGGGCGACATGTCGATCGCAATGCAGCTCAGCCAGGTGCTCTGAGGTATCGCCTCCCCCACCTGCTTCCCAAGCGTTTTGATAAAGAAAGGCGGCTTCACGGCCGCCTTTTGCTATTCGGAAAAATTAATTTGGTGCGCTCCCTCATGGGCACTTGCACCGGGGCTCTCGGTTGGCATAGGGAGAGCGCGCAATCTTGCCCGGGGGAACTTCATGTTTAATTTCAAAAACATCTTTATTGCTGCCGCTGCCTTGTCCTTCTCGACCGCAGCCTATGCTGACGATCTCGTATTCAAGTTCATCAACAAAAGCGATTTTGTGGTCACCGAACTCTACACATCGCCAAGCAACGTTTCTGAGTGGGAGGAAGACATCCTCGGCCGCGACGTTCTGGGGTCGGGCGAGAGCGTCAATGTGACCATCGCCGACGGTCGTCGCGCCTGCGAATACGACCTTCGCATCGTGTTCGACGATGGCGACGTTCTGGAAGACACCACGGATCTCTGCGAGACGGCGAGCTACACCGTCTCCAACTGATCCTTTCGGATCAATTATGCGGCCCGCGCCACAAGCGCGGGCTTTTCCTTGCCGCCGCTGGCCTTCAGCGTGCCGCTTGCCCCGTCAAGCCATCCGTCGACCAGTTCGAGCGCCAGAAAGCGTTCGCGCTCATAGGGTCCGGGCATCGACAGATTTCCGGTCTTTTCGGCAGAGAACCCGAAGCGCGCGTAGTACGGCGCATCGCCGACCAGCAGGATAGCCCCATGGCCAAGCTGCCGCGCAGCCTCGAGTGCATGGCGCATCAACTGTGAGCCAATCCCCGCGGATTTGACTGAAGTCTCGACCGCAAGCGGGCCCAGCAGCAGCGCCTGCGCACCGTCTTCCCCCAGGCGAACACTCCAGAGGCGCACCGTGCCCAGAAGAACACCGTCGGCGTCCTTTGCGACGAGGGCCAGCCCTTTGGCCGGGCGGCGGCCACGGCGCAGCTTTTCCGATGATTTCTTCTTGCGTCCCTGCCCCATTGCACGATCGAGCAGCGCTTCGCGTGCGGGCACGTCGAAGGCTTGCTCAGCCAGCACTGCGACAGCGGAATCTTGCTGAAGCATGGCCTGCAAATTCATGGCGGCATTCCTTGAAAAACGGGACGGTGAAAAATCGACGAGCAGGATCGGGCGGGAGAACCCGCCTGATCCACAGATAGATAATGAACGTTTCCGTCAGATGACGTAGGCGCGCAGCGGCTCGAAACCGTTGAAAGCCACGGCCGAATAGGTCGTGGTATAGGCACCCGTGCCCTCGATCAGCACCTCGTCGCCGATCGTCAGTGACAGCGGCAACGGATAAGGCGTCTTCTCGTACATCACGTCCGCAGAATCGCAGGTCGGGCCGGCAAGAATGCAAGGCGCCGTCTCGTCGCCATCATGCGGCGTCGCGATCGGGTAGCGGATCGCCTCATCCATCGTCTCGGCCAGACCGCCGAACTTGCCGATGTCGAGATAGACCCAGCGCACATTGTCATTGTCGGCCTTCTTCGAGATCAGCACGACCTCAGACTTGATGACACCTGCGTTGCCGACCATGCCACGACCCGGCTCGATGATGGTTTCCGGAAGGCGATTGCCGAAATGGCGCGACAGCGACGCGAAGATCGCCTCGCCATAGGCCTGTGCCGTCGGCACGTCTTTCAGGTAGCGGGTCGGGAAACCGCCGCCCATATTGACGAGCTTGAGCACGATGCCTTCCTTCTCGAGAGCCTCGAAGACCCCCTTGGCGTCTGCCAGCGCCTTGTCCCAGGCGTCGAGGTCGCACTGCTGCGAGCCGACATGAAACGATACGCCATAGGCCTCAATTCCCAGCTTGTGCGCATGACGAAGGACATCGACAGCCATCTTCGGCTCACAGCCGAACTTACGCGACAACGGCCATTCGGCGCCCTCGCCGTCAGCAAGAACACGGCAGAACACACGGCTGCCCGGAGCAGCGCGTGCGATCTTCTCGACTTCTTCGACGCAATCGACCGCAAACAGGCGAATGCCCATCTCGAAGGCGCGTGCAACATCGCGCTCCTTCTTGATGGTGTTGCCATAGCTGATGCGGTCTGCAGACGCGCCAGCGTCAAGCGCCATCTCGATTTCAGCAACCGAAGCGGTGTCGAAGGACGAGCCGAGACCAGCCAGCATGCGCAGGATTTCCGGCGCTGGATTGGCTTTCACCGCGTAATAGATCTTTGCGCTCGGAAGCGCGCGCTCGAACGCCTTGTAATTGTCCTCGATGACATCAAGGTCAACAACGAGGCATGGGCCGCTGGGACGACGGGTAGCAAGAAAGTCGAGAATGCGCTGGGTTGCCATGGTTCTCTCCGCATCAATTCATAGGTGCGTGCGTCAACGCGCTGGCGTCGACCCGCGGGACAAAGAACGTTAGGCGCGGTCAAAGGCCCAGCTGGTGGAAACACCAGACCTCGAACGCACTTCACGTGGCGGTGAGCACCCGTCTTGCGACGAATACTCGCTTTGTCTGCCTTGGCTTGGATGGGAGAACCCCCGGTCCGCACTGCCGGCAATGAAGGTGTGCCTCTTCAGTAACCCCGATCTTTGGACGACCGGCAGAACACCAGAAAGGCCCGCACCGTCGTTGCTTCAAGGTGTCCTCGGCTCAGCGGTTGGCCGCCAGACCGACTGGAGGGGTTAGCTCCAGGTACCTTACCGATTTCCCTCACCAAACGAGGTTACGGCGGACACCCACAGGCACGTGCGACTTTGGGCAAGCGCGGATATAGGGATAAGGTCTGAGACAATCAATCGGTATTTTTGCCTTTGCGCAAAATTGAAATCCGGTGAGTCAAACTTGCAACAGAACGGTCGCGACAGACGCGCAATGCGAGCGCACTCATCAGCCGAAAAATCAACCTAACGAATTGAAATTTTTATATATTCTGCCGCACCACCCACGCTTGCCGCGACATTTCTCTCTCATGAGATGAGTCTCGCATTCTGGAAGAAACGCTGACGCGGCCTTCACTCTCTGTCATTCGATTCAGCTTGATCTAAAAGCGATTCGGGCCGGCGTTCACCACATGAGACCGCCTGGAGCTTGATCTGCTCGATTAAATGAACAAAGCTGTGAAACTCTATCCAAATCAGCGAACGCAGGAGCCACATGGATACTCTTACGCGTATGCGCGCTTTCATCGATGTCGTTGAGGCCGAAGGTTTTTCGGCTGCCGCACGCAAGATCGGCCGATCAAAAGCGCTGTTGTCGAAATATGTCCGCGAGTTGGAGGACGAGCTCGGCGCCCTCCTGCTCAATCGCACGACACGCCAATTCTCCCTGACCGAAACCGGTCATACCTATTACGCACGCGCAACGGAGATCGTGCGCGAGATCGACAGCCTTTCCGAAACGGTGCGCGAATCGTCGGGTGATGTGAAAGGCCGCATCAAGCTCAGTGCGCCGCGCACATTCGCCGACGCCCCCATCGGCCAGTCCCTGATCGATTTCATCAAGGCCTATCCGGAGATTGTGCTGGAAATCAATCTCGATGACCGCTTCGTCGACCTCGTCGAAGAAGGCTTCGATCTGGCGATCCGCATCACGCGTCTTGAAGACAGTTCGCTGATCGCGCGCCGACTGTCACCTTTCTCGGTCACCATCTGCGCCTCTCCCGACACACTCGAAACGCTCGGGACACCGCAGAAGCCTCAAGACCTTGCCAAGATGCCTTGTATCATCGACAGCAATGGACGCTGGCTTTCCAACTGGCCGTTCATGCGCCAGAACGGTGAAATGTTCTCTGTATCGGTGAGCGGCCCGCTGGAGGCCAACAGTCCGCTGACAGCGCGGGCAGCGGCAATTGCCGGGCTGGGATTTGCACCACTGCCCGACTTCATCGCCGAGCCGGCGCTTGAATCGGGTGAGCTCGTCCGGGTTCTGGAAGACTGGGTGCCCCGTGGCGGCGGCATCTATGCCGTCTACCCGCACCGCCGCTATTTACCGGCAAAGATCCGGGTCTTCGTGGACTTCCTGGTTCAGTGGTTCAAAGAACGGGAAACACCGCCCGCCTAAAGCATGTCTCCCTAATCTGGGGGCCGGTTTCGGGTTAAAGACACGCGTAAAAACAAGGAACTGAAGCGCAGGGAGCGAATCTGAAAGATCGCGACGCGCTTTAAGACGACCGCCCTAATTTCTCCCGGTTGTCATGCTCTGTCGCGGTCGGTTTGAAGGACGTTCCAACGTGAATAGATTCGTGCGCAGCGCTCTGGCCCCCGCGTCATACGCCCTTGTGGCAACTGCCTGCCTCAACGCGCCGGCACTCGCACATCCGCACATCTTCGCGGAGGCGAGTCTGGAAGTCGTTGTGGCGGCCGACGCGACCCTTGAATCGCTGCGTCATGTCTGGCGGTTTGACGACCTGTTCTCAAGCACTGTCCTGCTGGAATTCGACGCAAACAGCGACCTCGTCCTCAGCCATGAAGAACTGGAAGCGGTGGCGTCCGTCATCCATGAATCGCTTGGCGAATTCGACTATTTCCAGTTCGTTTCCGCCGACGGCAAGTCGGTCGAAATGCGCACGCCGGATCGCATCGTCGCGCTTTTCGACGATCACCAGTTGACGATCCTTTTCGAATCCGGCCCGGCTTCTCCGCTGCCCTTGCAGGGAAAGCTGGAATTCGGGGTCTACGATCCGACATTCTACACGGCCATCGACTTCTATCAGGATGAGAACCTGACGGTGTCGAATCTGCCAGAAACCTGCACGACCCAGGTTGTCCGCCCAGACCCTGACGAAGCCATCGCCATGAACCAGCAGTCGCTGACCGACGCCTTCTTCAATGATCCGATGGGCGTTGATTATTCGAAGCTGTTCGCAACGCGGCTTGAGCTGAACTGTCCGACCAAAGGGGTGAAATCGTGAAGAAGAATGCGGTCCGCATCATCTTTGCTGCCATCGCAGTGGCAATCCTGTTGAGCCATCTCGGCCTGCCAGCCCATGCGCAAAGCTCTCTGGGCATCGGTGCGCGCGAAACCACGCTGCCTTCCACCGGGATGTTTTCCGGCATCATTGGCTGGATCAATGTCCAGCAGCAGGCGTTCTACCGAACCCTCACCGGCACGCTGCGCTCCATCCGCGACAGCGGCGATGGCATGTGGCTGATGGTCGGCATCTCATTCGCCTATGGCGTCTTCCACGCCGCCGGCCCAGGTCACGGCAAGGCCGTCATATCCTCCTACATGCTGGCCAATGAGGTCGCGCTGCGCCGCGGGGTGCTGCTCTCATTTGTTTCAGCGCTTCTGCAGGGCATCACCGCAATCATTCTGATGAGCCTTGTATTCCTCGTTCTGCGCGGCACCTCGGTGTCGATGACCGACGCCACGCGCTTTCTCGAAATCGCCAGCTATGTGCTCGTCACGGGATTTGGCGCCTGGCTGTTGTGGCGCAAGGCCTGGCCACCGCTTCGGCGGGCGCTTGGCCGCGCTCCCGCACATAGCCTTTCGGCTGCCCATGTCGACCACCATCATCACCACCATGACCATGACCATCACCATCAACATCACGAGCATTCTCACGACCACGATCACCATCATCACGGTGACGTCTGCTCGAGCTGCGGTCACGCGCACGCTCCCGATCCAAAGCTGATTTCCGGCGATCAGTTCAGCTGGAAAACAGCCTGGACCGCCATTGTCGCGGTTGGGCTGCGTCCGTGCACCGGCGCGCTTGTGGTGCTGTCATTCGCCTTTCTCAACGGCTTGTTCGCGTCCGGTGTGCTGTCGGTATTCGCCATGGCACTGGGAACTGCGATTACGGTGTCGGCACTGGCGATACTCGCCGTCACCGCCAAGAATGTTGCGGTCGCGTTTGCCGGCAATGGGCGCGCAGGCAACCGGATCCACACCGCAATCGAGATTGCCGGCGCTGCCTTCGTATTCCTACTGGGCCTTGCCTTGCTAAGCGCAGCACTATCTGCCTGATCGGTCCGGTCAGTCGCGCGCCTTGCGCTGACTGCGGCCTCGTACCCAGAACACAGCGAAAAACGCCAGCACGAACAGGGCGGCGATAGCGCCGCCAATATAGGGAGAAATGCTGCCGGCGGCGATCACGATCGAAGGCAGGAAGTAAGCACCGGCGCAAAACACGATCAGGATAAGTGCAGCGGCAATCGCCGAGTTCCGGGTGCTTGTGTCCATAGTTTCTTCCCAATGCAGCAGCGCGGCGACCGGTCTGGCGCCGTTTGCAGATTACATGGTCGATCGGGGGCTGCTTGGCAAGAAGCTGCGCCAGCAAAGCGCGAGGGTGCGACAGGTCGCCCTGACAATTTTAGCTGGACAGGCCAGCCCTGATTTCACCCAGGCTACGCTTTTGCCTCCCGTTCGCGTCGAAATTGGCCGGATCGAGCCACGCCTCGAACTCAGCTCTTTTCTGCGGCCATTCGCTGTCCAGCATCGAAAACCACGCCGTGTCGCGGTTCTCGCCCTTCACCACAAGATGCTGGCGGAAAATGCCCTCGAACGTGAAGCCAAACCGCTCGGCAGCCGCGCACGAGGGCAGATTGAGCGCATTGCATTTCCACTCGAAACGCCGATAGCCCAGCTCGTCGAATATGTAGCGCGCAAACAGATAGAGTGCTTCGGTGGCCGCAGGCATGCGTGCCACAGGCGGGTTCCACAAGATGCTGCCGATCTCGACGACACCGTTTGCGGGGTCCATGCGCATCAACGCCTGACGTCCGCCAACCTTGCCACTGGCACGGTCGATCACGGCGAAATGCATCGGGTCAACGCTTGCCGCTGCAGCTTCCATCCAGGACTGGAAGTCTCCGCGGTTCTCCGGCGGATCGTCATACAGCCAGCGGAAGCGGTCCGCCCGATCTTCTGTGCGCGACGCCTCGTAGAGCGCGTCACCATGGCGAGCAGCGTCCAGCGGCTCCAGCTTCACATATCGACCCTCAAGCACCAGTCGTTGCGGGCGCGAGCGCGGCGTCCAGTTCTGCAGATTCGTCATGATAGCGTCCTCGCATTCTGCCGATGATCGCCCATCAGTGCCCAATGCCTTCCACCCGCGACAGCACCAATATCGCCATGGCTGATATTCCAGAACCGGCCAGTGGCAGGTCAGCCCCGACCCACAAATGGCATTTTTGTCGCCATAACGGTCATGAACAGCACATTGGTCTCCAACGGCAGGTTCGCCATATGCAGCACTGCATCCGCCACATGCTCGACATCCATGACGGCCTCGGCGCGTATTGACCCATCCGGCTGGGGCACGCCCTGCGTCATGGGGACCGCCATCTCGGTCATCGCATTGCCAATATCGATCTGGCCGCACGCAATGTCGAATGCTCGCCCATCCAGTGCCAGCGTTTTGGTCAAACCGGTAATCGCATGTTTGGTGGAAGTGTAGGCAACAGAACCCGGTCGTGGCGCATGCGCGGAGATCGAACCATTATTGATGATGCGCCCACCCATCGGGGTCTGCCGTCGCATCATCCCAAACGCCGCGCGCGCGCATAAGAACGAACCCGTCAGGTTCACGTCCACGATGTCGCGCCACACATCGACCGGCAGTTCATCAATCAGGGTTGCCGGATAGCCCGCCCCGGCATTGTTGAACAACAGATCCAGCCTGCCGAACTGTTCACCTATCTGGTCGAACAGAGCCTCGACCTGCTCTTCATTCGACACGTCGCAAGCAAGCGGCAGCGCGGTCGCACCATTGTCTGCTTGCGCCCTTGCCGCCGCAGCCGCGTCAGCCAGCTTCGAAAGCGTCCGGCCGACAATGATCGTGTGCCAGCCATTGCGCACCAGCGCGGTGGCGACAGATTTACCGATGCCGCTGCCTGCGCCGGTTACCAGAGCAATCTTTTCGCGAGCCATGCCGATCTCCTCCATCGTTTCAGATGGTCTGATTTGCAAATGATGGCGTCGATGGCAAGCAGCACAGCCTGTGCTCAAAGAAAGGGCGGTCGCTGTGACCGCCCTCAATCTGAATCACGCCTGGGAGGAGGAAAAGCGGATCCGATTAGGTTCAGGTTGGACCGGATTCGTTAACGACGGGTTAACGATACCAGCGCCATCACCCGACCGTGACTTCGTGTGATTTCGCTTGTGCTACGGTTGCCTCGATATGGTCGATGAGAGCGTCTGGCAGTTTCAGGCGGCCAGCCAACATATCGAGATAGCCACGCTCGGCGCGAGTACGCGGCTCAATGGCGATCCTCGATGCGGTGTAAAGTTCCGTCCGTTGGGCTTCCGTCTGCGCCGCGGCCACAAGCCCATCGATATCAATAGGCTTCTGCAGCTCTTCCAGAAGGAATGCTTCGGCATCGCTGCCGATACCCGACAGTTTCAGCCTGTCCGAAATCGCGGCCCGTTCCGCGTCGTCGATATGCCCATCGGCGCGCGCCGCCGCAATCATTGCGCGCGCGATCACCAAAGCGAATTCGGCCTCGCCCTGCGGCGCCTGGGCCGGGTGAAACGGCGTGTCGGCGGGCGGCGGCAACAGCTCCTGATCGCGAGGTGCATCCTGGGGCGGGTTACCCGCGCTGTAATTCTGATAAGCCTTGTAGGCAAGGCCGGCGACAGCGGCGAGACCGCCCAGCTTCACCGCCGACCCGGTGATCTTTCGCCCAGGGCCGCTGCCAAGAAGCACGGCAGCAAGCGCGCCGGTGGCGAGTGGGTTGTCGCGCGCCATCTGGATCGCCTCACCGGCCTTGTCGCGGACGGTGGACTGCGTTCCCGGCACTTTGGAACCCAACAGATCGTCGAGCAGCTTTTTCGGATCGAACATGCGCGCACTCCTCACATTGATGTTGGAGAAACGTAGGCAGGCGATCATGGCATTACAATAACGCTATCGCATCTCTCCCGAAAGCAGATGCCGGTTTCGGGATAAAGACATGCGATAATGAAAGACTTTGAAGCGTCAGAAGCGAGTCCGAAAGACTGCACGCCTTAGCGTCAACTATCCTCGTAGTTGCGCCCGATGGGAGATGGCGCGCCGCGTTGCTCCGCTAAAGACACCTGCCGATGGCGCTCCAGATAGCGCGCGCGATCTTCCTCGGTGCGGCTGTCATGGCAGATGTGGCACGACACGCCTTTGACATAGAATTCAGACAGGCGATCCTGTGGCGTCAGCGGAAAACGGCAGGCACGGCACAACTCCGCCTCGCCTTCCTGGAGGCCGTGGACCACCGAAACGCGCTCGTCAAAAACGAAGCATTCGCCCTCCCAAAGGCTTTCTTCCTGCGGCACATCTTCAAGGTATTTCAGGATGCCACCCTTGAGGTGGTACACGTCATCGATGCCGAGTGAGCGCACATAGGCGGTCGCTTTCTCGCAGCGAATTCCACCCGTGCAGAACATTGCCACCTTGCGACCTGCCAGCTCATTGTGGCGCGCCTTCACCCAGTCCGGAAACTGGCGGAAGCTTTCGGTCTTCGGGTCGACGGCCCGTTTGAACGTACCCAACGCCACCTCATAATCGTTGCGCGTGTCGATGACGATTGTCTCTGGATCGGCGATCAGGTCGTTCCATTGCTGCGCTTCGACATAGGTGCCAGCATCGCCTATCGGGTCGAGATCCTCGACCCCCATCGTGACGATCTCACGTTTCAAGCGAACCTTCATGCGATGAAACGGCATCTGCGAGGCGGTGCTGAACTTCACTTCGATGCCTCTGAGCGGTTCGATCCCGTTCAGAAAGCCCATCAACTCATCAATGGCCTCAGGCGTCCCTGCGACAGTGCCATTGATGCCTTCATGGGCCAGCAACAGCGTGCCTTTGATGCCGCGCGCAGTGCAGAACTCTACGGTTGGCTGCTGGAGATCGCGCCAGTTCGGCAGCGACGCGAAGCGGTAAAGCGCAGCAACCTTGTAGGCGGCGGTGTGGTCTTGCTGGTCCATAACTGGCTCCCGGAGCTTCCTGCCGCCTGACGATACGGCCCGGCATTGCGCCAATGCGACCCGCATCCGGCCATCCAGGCAGAAAACTCTATATTTCAGATTTTGGCTTGCTCTAACGCCGCTTCGCGCCGGTTTCAAGGCGTTACTCCATCCACCTTGTACCATCAGCCTCCGACAATCGCTGTTTCCGGCAAGGAGAGAACGATGTCGAAATCCAACATAATGACTGAAATTGAGCGTGCCGCGCGCCATCTCGGTGTCGAGACGGCGGCGCTGGCTGTCAATGACCGTGGAAACGGGACCCCGCCTTTTCGTGTAAAAGGGACCCCGGTTAGAGCTTGTGAAGGGCACGCCGGTTAGCGCCCGATCAGGCGAAGCTGGTCGGGGTTGCACAGCCTGATCGGGCGCGGCTGATTGGCTTTTCGGCTTTAGCTTTGAGAGCGGCTTTTGAAGCGCCAGGATTCGTTTCCGGTCTCGACGATTTCGCAGTGGTGCGTGAGCCTGTCCAGCAGTGCGGTCGTCATCTTGGCGTCGCCGAAGACGCTCGGCCATTCTGCGAAAGCGAGATTGGTGGTGATGATGACGCTGGTGCGCTCGTAAA
>NZ_FORF01000037.1 GCF_900113935.1 Aquamicrobium aerolatum DSM 21857 | reverse complement strand
CATCCCCAGACCCAGGGCAAGATCGAGCGCTGGCACCAAACCATGAAGAACCGCATCCTGCTGGAGAACTACTTCCTGCCCGGCGACCTGGAGGCCCAGATCGGCGCCTTCGTCGAACACTACAATCACAGGCGCTATCATGAGAGCCTCGACAACGTGACCCCGGCAGACGCCTACTTCGGCAGGGCCGCAGCCATCATAAAACAGCGCGAAAGGATCAAACGACAAACCATCCAGCATCGGCGCTTGCAGCACCGCAAGCTCGCCGCATAACATCAACCCAAAGACGAGGCCGATACTCCGCTAATCCAAGACCCAAACTGCGCCAAATGATCTGACGACGGACAGCCCGAGTGCCCCGGGGCCGGGGGCTTTGCCCCCCGTCAGGCGGGCCGGCGCTGGGGCGCCTGAATCCCGAGAGGATTCTCCCTTTGCCGGCTCCCCCCAAAGGGGCACATCCAGCCTTGGGGGCTGGATGCTGTTCCGGCCGCCGGGCCTGCACAGCCCTTCGGGTGCTCTCCGGTGCCTGGCGGCACCTGCGCGGCTGGCGCCTTGCCTCGCCCGCAACCTCGACGGTTCGCGAGCTAGTCGCTCTGAGGCTTATCGTCCTGCCCGGTCGCTTGTCCAATGGACTCTCGTTGAATACGAATGCGAATCATCCCATGACCCGCATGTGGAAAAGCCCCGCGAACGGGGCTCTTCGTGCTGAGGCAACTTCGTTATCCCATCTGCGCTGAAACTCAGAACGCCATCTCAGGGTTCATTCGACAGCGCTTCAGAACAAATATCGGCTACTTCAGCTTTTTTGCACTAAGTGTTTACCGTTTTTTGACCTGGCCTACCCCCCGGAGGGGATAGACCAGCGGAAAACTTTACTTAGTTATCCTAGTGGAAAGGACTTATACAGCAGCAACTTCGAATGCATCGGCGCCGAGGAGGCTACCCGTACCTATCAGTTTAACCGCTGCATCGGCTACGCCGTCCGCATCTGCGTCATGGAAGACGTAGGTGTCGGCTCCAAATGTCCCTGCAACAAACGAAACGTCGTCGCTAAACGCGCCCTGGGCCAGTTCGCGCAAATCGTTGTAAGAAACCGCAATGCCCACTGATGCGAAATTGTCGTTCGTCAGTTCGGTCTCACCGAAGACCAGTGTATCTTGAGCGTCGCCGAAATTGAAATCATTGATGACGTCCAGGCTGCCCAAAACTGTGCCTTTGATATCAAGCACGAATGTATCTTCACCCAAGCCGCCGGTGAGGTCGTTCTTGCCCGCGCCCGCGATGATGGTGTCGTTGCCAGAACCGCTGACGATGATGTCGTTGCCGGCACCAGTGCTGATCGTCAGGGCGCCATCGGAGTTGCCGACGTAAATACGATCGTTTCCGGCACCGCTGGAGATGTTCGCATCTTCATCAAAGGCAGCGGCAGTTCCGCCGGCAGCTCCCGTGAGGTAGACGTCGCCGGTTACAGCGGAGGCGTTAAACGATTCAATGGTCGTGTTATCCCACGTATAAAACCCGAAGTCGCCCGCACCAGAGGCAGTCACGCTCGATACGCCACTCACCGTAGTGAATCCGCCGTTACCCTCAGCAACCGTGATTACAGCGTTTTCAACACCTTCGTCTTCAAGGTAGAAACCGGCATAGGAGCCAGCTGCATTTCCTTCAAGGGCGAAGTTGACGGTCGTATCCCCTTCAAGGCTGTCCGCAAAAGTAATATTCACGTCGCTATTGCTACCTTCGGCTCCCTTTATGCCAAAGATAGTTGCAACTGATGCGTCGTTATAACGGGTAGCAGCTGTGCCGGTAAAGCCCGTCATGTCCGTCCAGATCTGCTGAACGCCCGTGGCCGAAGCGAGATTAATCGTCTGGCCTAGGTGAGCGTTGTTGATGATCTCGATGTTGCGGAGCGTAGGCGCTGCGTTGTCAGCGGCCGCCCCAGTAGCGATATTCAGCGTGTCAACGCCGGCGCCACCGTCGAGAATGTCCCACGACTGCAACGTCGCGCCAGCGGTGCCAGACGGACCATCCATATCGAAGGCGCGGAAAGTGTCGTTGTCCGCGGTGCCCGTGAAGTCGGCGCCAGCGTCCACACCAGTAGTGAGCGTGTAGGTCTCGCCCGGAACTGACGGAATTGCCTCTTCCGGCTTGCCGTCACGCACTTCGAACTGGCCGAAGAGAACGTAGTGGCCATAGGCGTCTTCAGCAGTCTCGATGCCCGCGTCGGTCAGATCGGAGTTGGCGCCGAGGTAGGTTTCCCAGTCGAAATCTTCAAAGGAAATGAAGGAATCGCTTGGAGCGCGCTTCTCGTAGGCACCGAACTGCAGGTAGTGCTGGAATGGGTTCACGCCAGCGTTCAGCACGTCAATGTTGGCTGCGAGATATTCGGAGGTATCGAAGATGGCGTTCGGGTTGTAGCCCTCTTTCCAGCCGAAGTCGTTGTAGTGCTGCTCAGCGAACTGAGCCCAGTTCATGCCGGTGCCTGTTTCGGCGCCAGCATTGACGTAGGCGGTCAGAACGTCCGGACGTTCTGTCATGTAATAAGTTGCGTCGAATGAAAGGTGAGTGAGAGCCATTATCTATCTCCGTAGTGAATAGGCTTGACGTCAAAGCTTGCAAGCAATCAGCATCCCCGCGATGCTTGCAATATTCACCGGCTTTGCATGCATGCCGGCGAATTCTCAGGGCGATTGAAAAGTCTTCAGTTATTGAAGCTCATCATCGCCAAAAATCATCTTGTATGCGAAGGGTTCGTAGGACTGCAGCATCTTCATCGAGAAGATGCGCGGGTGAACATCAAGCGCCTCGGCCCAAGCCGGCCAGCGCTCAGGGATTATCTTTCCCTGACCGAGCTCAACTTGTGAAATATAGGTGTAGTAAAGGACGCCAACCTTCTCAGCGAGTTCTCGCTGAGTCAGTCCGGCCGCCTCTCTTTTCTGCCTAAGCCAGCGACCAGCTTCTGCGCGATGTGAAGGGCGTTCAACATCCCTCATATCAGCGCTTAGTCTCCCCTTGGCCATAGATGCTCTCCCGAAAGCAAATTCCCACAAGCTGATCGGGAGTATGCAAAGTAAAAGTCAGGAGTCTAGCAGAAAATTACGTGCTGGCACCGAACTATATATCACCACCGCACTTGCAACCACGCATCGTTGCATCGCTTTTCAGGTAACGACTATCGTTTTTGAAGCGGAATTTTCTCTCGTCATCTGCGTCTATTGAGATTGGATACAAGTTGATATTTCTGAAAAAGATTCTATGTTTCAGTATTTTATGCGGATTTTTGAGGCGCACCCGCAGCCCACGTCGCCGCCGGGATTTTTGCTGCCGGCTATAGGGTGATGGGGCGCGTTCGCGATCATATCTGTCAAAAAAATACAGTGATAACTGGATAAAAAATCCGACAGAACAGATGCTTTTTTGCGCAAAGTTTGTCTTGGAGTTGCTGTCGGGCGCCTGAGCGATCATTTGCGACTGCTTATTCAGCCCAACAAAACCGGGCTTGATTCCGGATACTTACTTCACCAACCGGCCCGTGAGGCCAATGAAACGGGAGAGCCGAAACATGGCTTCTGTGTCCTTTCACCACGGCACGCGCGTATTCGAGAGTGCCGATACACCGCTTCTTGTCAGAACGGCCCAGACAGCCGTTATCGGCCTCATTGGCACTGCGCCGGATGCTGATGCGGTCAAGTTTCCGCTGAACAAGCCGATCCAGATCTTGCGCCCACAGGATGCGGTGGATCTGGGCGTCACCGGAACCATACCTGAAGCGCTGGACAGCATCTTCGACCAGATCGTCTGTCCGGTGATCGTCGTGCGTATCGAGGAAGAAACTGAAATGGCGGCACTGTGGGCCAATGCCATTGGCAGCCAGGTCGCATTCACCGGCGTACACGCCTTTCGCAGGGCCGCGCCAGATGGCCTTTACCAGCCAAAGCTGATCGTCGCCCCCGGCCTGACGCAGGCGCTGCCCGAAAATGGTATCCTTTCGATTGCGGTGACCAATGGCGGCACCGGCTATGTCGCAGAAACCACCGCGGTGACCATTACCGGTTCAGGTGGCAGCGGCGCTGCTGCCACGGCCATTGTGGTGGATGGCGCGATCACCGCGATCAAGGTCACCAATCCCGGCAGCGGCTATAGCGGCGCGGTCACCGTGACGATTGCGGGCGCAGGCGAGAATGCGGCGGCAACTGCGACCAAAGGCACGGCGATGAACCCGGTCGTGGCCGAGCTGATGAGCGTCGCCGACACCCTCAAGGCCATGGTGTATGTCGATGGTCCCGACACTTCCGACCAGGCGGCGGTCCAGTATCGCGGGCTGATCAATTCCGAGCGTATCGCAATCTGTGATCCGAAGGTTCTGAAGTTCGACACAGATGACGCGGTTTACCTGCCTCGGCCATCATCGCCGATCTGGGCGGCCCGTCAGGCACGCATGGATCTGGAACAGGGCTTCTGGTGGGCGGGTTCGAATGTTGAAGTCGCTGGCATCGGTGGGGTCAACCGACCGATCGAATATGGGCCACAGTCGAACTATCTCAACGAAAATCGCGTCAACACAATCGTCAACATTGACAATAGCGGTTTCCGGCTGTGGGGCGTGTGGACATGCGCCAGCGATCCAATGTGGCAGTTCATCCCGGTGCGGCGGACTGCGGATGCGGTCAATCAGGGCCTGATGCGCGCCTATATCGAGTTCAATGATCGCCCGTTCTCGCTCGCCAATGTGAAATTCCTGGTTGAGGGCGGACGCAATCACATGCGCACGATGGAGCTTGAGGGCGCGCTTCTCCCCGGCTCGGATGTCTGGCTGCTGGATAGCAACAGCGAAGAGGACATGGCGCAGGGCATCGTCAAGCTGGGCGTCAAGTTCGAGCCGCCGGCACCCATGACGGATATCCGCATTACCGCACATCGCAACATTGTTGCGTATGAGCTTCTGCTCAACCAGGCGATCCAGGAACTCAGCAGCGGCTCGCTGGCTGCCTGATCGCGATATCGCCATCACGATCTCGCCGGCTGCATCAGGGCAGCCGGCATCTCCATCACCAATGATGAAAGGTCCCGGCCATGTCAGACATGCCGAATTACATCTTGCGCAACTGCAACATCTTCGTCGACCGGGTTTCCCAGATCGGGCAGGCGAGTGAAATCACCCTGCCGGTGCCGACCGAAAAGCTTGAGGAAATCCGCAACGCCGGCATGGTGATGCCAATCGATGTTCCGATGGGCTACGAAAAGCCCGAGGCAGGTTTCAAGCTGACCTCTTTCGATCCTGTCGTCATCAAGCTGTTCGGGCTGGCGGTGGGCGTCAACAAGGAGTTCCTCGCTACGGGCGCGCTCGCGCATGAGGATGGCCGGGTCTTCAGCGCCACAGCCTATATGGTCGGCCGGCTGACTGCGTTCGATCCAGGCTCATGGTCTCCCGGCGAAAAGGCCGAGACGGAATATTCGATCAGCATCCGCAAATACCGCCTTGAGGTCGAAGGCAATGTGCTGGTCGAGGCCGATCCGTTCGACGTGTCCGTTGGCGGTGTTTCCCAGACCGCCAGCATCCGCCGCGCCCTGCTGGTCTGATAGGAGCATCCAATGACTGACACTGCCATCGTCGCAAAACTTTCCAGGTCCTACACCGTTGCAGGTAATGAAGTAGACAGCATCAGCTTTCGGGTGCCGAAGCTGGCTGACCTGCTGGACGTCGAGCGTGCCGCCATTGTGGCAGGCATACAGGGCTCGCACGGCATGACGGCGCTGATGATTGCCCAGCTTTCCGACGCAACCATGTCGGAGATCGGCGAGTTCTCCATGGCTGATTATGCGACCTGCGATCGCGCTATCAGCCCTTTCATGAAAACAGCAGAGGGGGGTGGCGGCGGTTAGCCGCCTGGCTCTGCCGGGAACTCAACACGCCGCTCTCAGAAATACTGGCGATGACCCCCGACGAAGCGCTGCTTTGGCGCGATGAACTGGTCTCGCTTCTGGCGCCGCCGAAATCAAGGAAAGGCAAAGGCTGACATGTCGACACGTACATCAAAACTGATCGTCAGCCTCGTCGACGGTGTCTCAAGGCCAGCAAGGGGCGTCAGCGCTGCGCTGAATCGGCTGCAGAATTCTGCACAGCGCACCAGCGGCGCGATGCTGGGCAGTGCTTTTACCGGCGGGGCGGTGCGCAACCTGATTGCAATGGGTGCGGGCTATGTCGGCATTACCAAAGGCATCGGTGGCACCGTTGGCGCGGCGATCAAGTTTGAGGAATCGTTCGCCGATGTCCGCAAGGTAGTCGACGGCACGCCAGCGCAGCTTCAGGAGATCCGTCATGAAATCCTGTCGATGTCCAGGATGCTGCCGACCTCGGCAGAGGGCATCGCTGCCATTTACGCTGCTGCAGGCCAGTCCAACATTCCGATCCGCGAGCTGGGCAAGTTTTCTGAAATGGTCGCAAAGGTGGCCGTGGCATGGGACACGACCGAGAGCGAGACATCGCAGGCGCTGGCGGAAATCAAGACGCAGCTCGGGTTCGGCGTTGATCAGATCGGCCTTTATGCGGACGCGCTCAACCATCTGGGCAATAATACTGCAGCCCGTGCACCAGACCTGATCGACTATTCGAAGCGCATTGCAGCGCAAGGCCAAATGTATGGATTTGCAGCCACCGAGTCTCTGGCGTTCGGGTCGGCCATGATCTCCATGGGTGCAGAATCCAACATTGCGGCAACGTCATTCCGCAATATGGGCATGGCGCTGGCGGATGCCGATAGTTCATCGAAGAAAACACGGGCATCGTTCAAGCGCCTTGGGCTGGATTACACCAAGCTTTCAAAGCGATTTAACGATAATGCGACAGGCACTATGCTTGACGTGTTCGAGCGCATCCAGGCGCTGCCCGAGCATGAGCGGCTCTCCACGGCGATCAGCGTGTTTGGGCGCGAAGCCCGCGCGCTAATGCCGATCATCAACAATACAAAGGAGTTGAAACGACAGCTCGGGCTGGTCGCGCGCGAGACAGACTATGCGGGTTCGGCGTTTGAAGAATACATGGTTCGAGCCGAAACCAGCGGCAACGCACTGTCCATTCTTTGGAACAAGTTCCGGGCGTTTGGCATCGGCGTCGGCGATAGCTGGCTTCCGGCGATCAAGGAACTTGGCCTTGGCGTCGGCGACGTGCTTGATACGTTACACAAACGCATCGGTGTCCTCGACGAGGTGAAGGCGGGCTTTTCTGCTTTCATGGGCGGATTCGGCTATGGCGGCGATGGCGGCCTGCGCAAGCTCATCAACGATATGGGCGATACGTTGTTTGGCAAAGCCTTTGATGGGCATGTGCTGGACGGCGCAGACGAGCGCGCTGTCGGGCTTGCCAAGATCAGCAACACCTTCCGGAATGTCGGTCGTGATTTTCGTGCCTTCGCCGATGATATCCGGTCAGGAGACGTCTGGGGCGCTGTCGGCCATGTTGGCGATGCGATTTCCAGGACGAGCGGTGCGGCGACGGTTGGTGGTGCGCTCGCGATCGCGCTGACTGGTCGTGCCTTGCTCGGCCTTGCGTCTGGTGCGGCCGCATTGGCCCTTTCAAAGACAGGTCGCATCTTCCTTGCCGCGATCGCTGTGGCGAAGCTGATCGAGGCAGTGAAGGGCGCTGACAGCATCGGGAACTTTGTTGAGAACATGAAGGGCGTCGAGGCGCTCGAATGGGCGGCCATTGGCGCGGGCATCCTAATGCTGGTTGGCCCCACAGCAAAGCTTGGCAAGGCGATCGGAAAGCTATTCGGGCGCGGCAAGCCAGCGATGCCAGCCGCACCGAAGGCAGCGCCCGCGTCCCCGAAAACCGCAGTGCCGGGTTCCAGGCCACCCGCGACGCCTGGTTTGGCGACAAAGCCCGCGAAAGGTTTCAAGTCACCTTTTGCCCCTGAGGCCGGAAATACTGCTCCCGTCAGACGCGGCCCGACAGGCACGCCGGTCAGGCGAGCACCCGTGCCGGCGCCCATGATGGATCTACCCGCAATCACGCCCAAACCGACGGGCTGGGGGGCAGCCGCAAAAAACCTGTTTGGCAAGGGCGGATTGATCGCAACCGGTCTTCTGGCTGCTGGCGAGTGGGCTATCGAAGCCGGGCTCAACAAAGTCGCCGATCAGCTTTACACGAGCGAGCAACGTGCAAAAGCTGCCGAGCGAACCGGCGGGCAGTCGCCCTCAACGCTGGGCAATCTGCTGGCGCTCGATCGCGAGCTTGGTCTTCTGTTTCCGTCACTTCGTGCGCTTGCACCTGCTGCAGCGACGCCGGGCGGATTTGCTGGGGCCAGCGGCCCGTCGCCGCGCGAAGCCGAGAGCAGGTCGATGCTCAACCTCGATCGGCAGATGAACGATATCCGTGATCTGCTCGATAGCCGAAAGGGGCCGCAAGAGGTGACGCTGATCGACGTGCCGACGGTCCAGACCAGGCCGACCGGCACGCAACAGGTTCGCGTGGTCAACCCGATGCCCGCACCGGTCATCAACGTCACCGTCAATGCGTCAACGAATGCCGATCCGCGGCAGATCGCATCAGCCACGCGCGATGCCATTTCAGCCGAGCTGGCTTCGCTGATGAACGGCTCTTATTCCGATGGAGTTGCGTAATGGCGATCCCGATGGCTTTGGGCCCCTTCATGTTCCACGCAACGCGGTTTGGCTACAACGGGCTTGGGCGCACTCTGTCGACGCGCTGGGCAGATGTTCCCACAGTGGGCGGCCTCAACAGTATCCAGTGGACTGGCGGCGATGATGATGCCGTCATGGTTGAGGGTGTGATCTTTCCGAAAGAGTTCGGCGGCCTTGCTGTTCTGGAAAGCATACGTGGCGCGGCGGCATCAGGAATGGTGCTGCCGCTCATCACCCTGGCAGGAAATGTCTACGGCATGCACGTGATCGAGATGGTCTCCGAGGACCAATCTTTCCACGATGAGTTTGGACTGCCACGGAAAAACATATTCCGTCTCGGGTTGAGGCGTCACCCCGGCGGGGCAAGCTTGTCCCCGATCTCTATCGTTCAGACGCTGTTTGGATAGTCACCATGCCGACCACCTATCGCACACATCATGGGGAAATGATCGATGCGATCTGCCGACGCGCCTATGGCGATGAGAGCGGGTATGTCGAGGCCGTTCTTGACGCAAACCCCGGCCTGGCGGCAGCCGGGCCGTTGCTGCCTGCGAATATGCTGATCGTCCTTCCGCGCGTTCCGAAAGCTTCAGAAGTCATCAAGACCGTGGCCCTGTGGACCTAAGCGATGAAGTCACCAGCTGCAGAGATTACGGTCAACGGAAAACCTGTCGCATCGATCTTCAATGAAAGGATCGTCAGTGTGACGGTGACGGACAAGGAGGGCGTCACCAGCGACACGGTGTCGTGTGAGCTGAATGACGGCAGCCCGTTCGCGAAGATCCCGATGAAGGGAGACACGATCAGCGTGAAGCTTGGCTATCGCGAGACCGGTATGGAAGACTTCGGAACCTATACTGCTGATGATCCTGAGGTCACCTGTCTGCCATATGGCATGACTGTCAACGGCAAAGGGGCCAATGTTCGCGACCAGGCAAAGCAGCATCGATCGCGCCATTGGGAAAAGAAGACGGTTAAAGACATCGTCTCCGAGATCGCCGCTGAAAACGACCTTGACCCGGTCATCGATGGGGAGATCGGCAGTCACGTCTATGAATGGTTTGGCCAGCAGGATGAGAGCGATCTTCACGTTGTCGAACGCCTGGCTCGCCGCCATGGCGCTTTTTTCTCGATAAAGGCTGGCAGGCTGATCTTTGCAGCCAAGGGGACCGGTCGCTCGGTGTCAGGCGCTGCGCTGCCTCACACGATCGCGACGCCTGCCAATATCGTGGCCGACACCTGCAAGACCACGTTCTCGTTTCGTCATCAGTTCAAGAAGGTCAAGGCGCGCGCCCAGGACCGTGAAGAGGCGAAGGTCGTTGAGGTCGAGGAAGAGAGTGATGAGAATGGAACTGCCGATTACACGCTGGCGGAGCCATTCGCAGATGAGACAGAGGCGAAGCGCGCAGCCGGGGCCAAGGCAGCCGACCTGAAACGGGAAACCATCCGGACCAGCGTGACGCTGATTGGCGATCCCACTATCCGCGCCGGTGCGCTGTTTTTCTACAGCGGTGTTCGACCGGAGCTTGATGAGATCGACTTCATCATCGAGACGGCGACACACACGATCTCAAAATCGGGTTACACGACGCAGGTTGAAGCCAAGCTCTACGTGCCTGCGAAAACTGGCGGCAAGACCGGGACCGGTTCGCAGGATAGATCTGCCCAGTCGGGCGGGGCTGAGGCCACCGGTTCAGAGGCTGGCTCACCGCGCCCGGCTCAGTTTCGCAGTCCGAGGTCGCTGGGCGATGCTGGCGGGGGCAGGAGATACTGACCGGCAAAGAAAAAGGGGACCGATTGGCCCCCTCTCTCATGACTGGCTGACGATCGATCAGGCGATCGCAGTGTCGGTGTAGCGCAGAGCGCCGTTCTGGAAGGTCAGGTCGCCTGCATCGACGCCAACGAGACGGATCGTCTCCCCTGCCCAATCGCCATTCAGATGGCCATCATAGGTCTCGAGCTCGACGTAAACGAGCGTATCGTTTCCGTCCTGCTGGAGGAAGATGTCGAGGCCGGTGAGCGAACCGAAGTCGGCCTTGCCGTCCAGGTCGGCATCGTCTGCGACGGTGATTGCAGAGTAGTTGTTGCCGATGAAGAGCAGGTCGCCTTCGCCGAAGTTGTTAATGATGTCATTAACATCGTTTTCCCCGCCGAACACGAAAATATCGTTTTTCTCATCGTCGCCGTCAGCAGTGCCTGCCACGACAACCGGCTTGCTGTAACCAAGACCTTCGATCGCTTCCTCTGCTGCGGTAACACCCTCTCGGAGTGTCTCCAGGGCGTCGACAAGTGCCTGGGCCTCAGCGATCTCTCCACGCAGTTCAGCACGAGCTGCTACTGCGGCCTCAGCTTCTGCAAGATCGTCCTGTGCGGCGCGAAGAGCTTCATAGAGCGCGTAGGCTTCATCTGCTCCTACACTCGGGCTTTCAAACAGCGAGGTCAGTTCACCAGTTTCTTCGACATAGAAGTCGTTGAGATCACCGTCGAAGCTTTCAAGGTCGAAGTCTGGGTTGCCAGCCAACACGAAGTTATGGATTGCTTCTTCGAATGTTTCGCGCGCTGCTGCGTAAGCGACAGCAGCATCGAAAGCTGCCTGGCCGTCTTCAAGAAGCTGCGATGCACCCAGTAGGGCTGCAGGATCGAACTCGTCGTTTGCTTCTGCAAATTCGAGCTGACCGTTCTCACCGACAATCAGGATCTGGTAGTCGCCCAGGGTCAAGATCGCTGTGCCTGGCTCGAGGCCTGCCAGATCTCCCCAGCTGACGTTCCCGAAGCTATCTTCGCTTACTGCTAGCGAAAGTCCATTTACAGCAATAAACGAAGCAACCTCACCATGCAGTGCAATCATCGCTGGCAGGCCAGCCTTGACGGCAGCGACGTAAGCTTCCTGCGCACTTGTCAGTGCTGCTGCAGCGTCTGAAAGGCCTTCGACTGCGTCGACTGCATCCTGAGCGTCGCTAAGGTCCGCGTTAGCCTGCGTGACAGCTGCTCCAAGCTGCGCGTCTGAAGGAGCGTCGTCCAGTTGAGCTTTGAGAGCAACCAGAGCGCCATCAACATCCTCGTTTTCCTCAACAAAGTCGGCAACGGCCTGCTCTGCTGCCTGAAGGTTCTCCAGAGCCTTCTTGAGTTTGAACTCTGCGTTGTCTGGCGCGCCAGGGCGCTCTTCGTTCCAGCCAAAGGTGATGTAGTGATCATAGGCAGCAGCGGCAGTATTGATGCCAGCAGCCTGAAGATCCGGATTGGCGTCGACGTAGGCTTCCCAGTCAAAATCTTCGAGCGCAGGGAAGTCGGCGTTCGGTGCACGGCCTTCGGCCTGGCCGAACTCGTTATAGTGCGTGAACGGATTTACGCCTGCTGCAGCGACGTCCTGGTTGGCCTCGAGGTATTCGTTCGTGTCGAATACTTCGTTCGGGTTGTAGCCTTCTTTCCAACCGAATTCGTTGTAATGGGCAAGGGCGAATTCCTGCGGCGAGAGCGCCCGGTCAGAGTTAAGCCATGCTGTAAGAACGTCTGGGCGTTCGCGGTAGTAGTATGTCGTGTCAAAAGAAAGTGCCATTATTGGAGTCTCCGTTTGGCTGTATTGACGTCAAGCGCTGCGATCCAAGGAGATGAGTTTGGAGCGCAGATAAACATCGGGCTGCATGCGACCGATGAATTTGAAAATTCCTGCAAGCTGGTGCTGCTGAATTGATGAGAGAAGATGCGCTGAGCGTGCATTGTCTCGGTCCCCAGATGAGCGTTACTTGTCGCTCTCTCCGAAAATCAGGCGGTATGCGCAGGGCTCATAGGCTTCGAGCAATTTGAGCGAGAAGATCCTCGGGTGAATTTCCAGAACTTCAGCCCAGCGCTCCCAGCGCTCAGGGATGATCTTTCCGTGGCCAAGCTCAATCTGGGAAATATAGGTGTAGTACAGAGAGCCAACTTTCTCAGCGAGCTCTCGCTGTGTCAGTCCGGCTTCTTCACGTTTTGCTTTCAGCCAGCGCCCGATTTCGACACGAGATTCCGTCCTGTCGACCTGCTGAAGATCAGCGCTCGTTCTGCCTCTCGCCATTTCGGATAACCCCACCCCAGCAATCATCTGTTTCCAGGGATGAAAACAAACAGAACTGCGCGAGATTGTCCAGTGTATGTATGAATATTATTTTCAGTAACAGGGATCACTGTTACGCTCGGGCTTGAATTATTGAATTCGTGGCAAACGATTATTGTATGACGACTCACGGTGCGGCAGATCAGAAGTAAGTGTGAGAAAAGCAATATTTCGTTGATTCATACAGAAATATAGCTGTTCTTCGGTTGTTTTGCGCACAGATAACGTCTGGCAGGTGCATGAGCTATCTCTAGCTGTCTGCACTCCCCATCAAGCAAACAAAATAGTGATTACTGGACAAAAGGCGGCGGACCTCGTCGAGGTTTTTGCAGCCTTGACGTCAAATCGGCATGAATTGATCCGTCACGAATCCGGATCCTTGCGAGGTTTGGCCTGCCGCATCTGGCCAGAACAGAGAGCTCAGCATCGTCTCAACTGAGGTCGCGATACAGACCCTGCCAGCCGGTGGGGGTGTGGCGCGGCTGTCGAAGATTTCGTTCCCGAACTGATGTCAGCCGCGGCTGACCAGTCTCCAGCTGTCGCAATGGTACCAACTCAAAGGATCTGTCATGGACCGCAATTTTGCGCGGGCGCTTTCGCTCGTTCTCAAACATGAAGGCGGGTGGGCGGACAACCCGAAGGATCCTGGCGGCGCGACGATGCGCGGCGTCACGCTCGCCACGTTCCGGCGCTATGTGAAGCCGAATGCCACCAAGGATGATCTGCGCAAGATCACTGACCAGCAGATCGCTGCGGTCTATCGCCGTCATTATTGGGATGCAGTTGCTGGTGCCGAACTCCCAGACGGGATCGACTACGCGGTGTTCGATTTCGCGGTGAACAGCGGGCCTGCTCGTGCTGCCAAATACCTACAGGCCATTGTCGGTGTCACCACAGACGGCAAGATCGGACCCGCAACGCTGGCTGCAACACGCGCGAAGCTGCATGCCGACGTGATCCACAAGCTGTGCGACAGCCGTATAGCATTTCTCAAGCGCCTGCCGATTTGGCCGACGTTCGGCAAAGGCTGGGCGAGCCGCGTCAGCGACGTACGGCGCCAAGCCCTCGAACTCGCCGCGCGCCCCACGCCGGAGCGGCCTTCGATCATCGAGAAGGAAGTTGCCAAGCCGGTTGTCCCGGTCTCTGTCGATCAGGAAGTGAAGCGACAGACGAACGGGGCAGGCTGGTTTACCAGCATTCTCACCGGTGGCGCAGCTGGTGCGGGTGCGATCTTTGGAGCCGACTGGATGACGGTGCTGGCAATCGGGGGTGTCGGGCTCGTGTCGCTGGTGCTGCTCTTTCTGTTCCGCCACCGCCTTCTGGCGGCGATCAATGAAGTCAGGGCAGGGTGGGCGTGATGACTGCCTTGCTGTTCTCGCGCGCAGGCGCGGCATTGGCTGGCGTTGTCGTCGTCCTCGGCCTGCTCACCTTCAGCTACGTCAAAGCCTATCAGGCAGGCGCTGCAGCGGAGCGCATGGCCACCCTCAACCTATCCGTCGAAGTCTTGCGCGAAAGGAACGCGACCGATGACCAGATACGCAACCTGGATGACGCTGGCCTGTGCGCCGCTCTTGGCGGCCTGTTCGCAGACGGCACCTGCCAGTGAATGCGATGGCTGGCGCAAGCTGACCGCATCGGCGCAAACCCGTGCATTCATCATCGAGCATGACCGACCTTTTGCCGAGCAGGTCGCGGCTCACAATGGATTTGGGACAAGCCGGGGGTGCTGGTAAATGTGAACCGCGCCGGGTTTGCCGGAGGCCGTTTGGTTTAAGTTATGCGGCCATGTCTGGGGCGTCCAGCATGGCGTAGTAGCGTTGTTCGGCCTCCGCTGGCGGAATGTTTCCGATGGTCTCCAGAAGCCGCCTGTTGTTGAACCAGTCCACCCATTCCAGGGTGGCGAATTCCACGGCTTCGAAGCCGCGCCATGGTCCTCTTCGATGGATGACCTCGGCCTTGTAGAGACCGTTGATCGTTTCGGCGAGCGCGTTGTCGTAACTGTCGCCCACGCTTCCTACGGAAGGCTCGATGCCTGCTTCCGCCAGC
>NZ_FORF01000005.1 GCF_900113935.1 Aquamicrobium aerolatum DSM 21857 | reverse complement strand
CTGGGCAAAATATGCCGACGCCTTGCGCAGGATCTCATTGGCTTGGCGAAGCTCGCGGTTCTCGCGTTCCAGTTCCTTCATCTTCGCGGCGATGTCGCTTGGCAGACCTGCCCGCTTCCCGGTATTGATCTCGGCCTTCTTCACCCAATCCAGCAGCGTATGTGCTGAGCAGCCGATCTTGGCCGAGATCGACTGGCAGGCAGTCCAGCGGGAAGAATGATCAGCCTCGTGATCCATCACCAACCGCACCGCGCGCTCGCGCACCTCAGGGGAAAACTTGTTTGTCGTTTTGCTCGTCATGGCTCCATCCTATTTGGAAGTTGGAGCCTCCGGCAAACCCGGCGCGGTTCAGTCACGATCTATGGCCTCTGGCGCAATGGCCTTGGATTCTTCCGCTTGTTCCTGCCGTCCGGCGTGCCGCTTGTGCTCGCACCGATTATCGTTCCGATTGAGATGGTGTCGTATCTGTCGCGGCCGATCAGTCACTCCGTGCGTCTGTTTGCCGTCATGCTGGCAGGACACATTACGCTCAAGGTGTTCGCTGGGTTTGTCGTCTCTCTCGGCAGTCTGGGGACATTGGGCCTCTTTGCGACAGTTCTCCCGTTACTGATGACGATAGCCCTCACGGGGCTGGAATTGCTCATGTCGGTCATCCAGGCGTACATCTTCACAATGCTGTCGTGCATGTACCTTAAGGATGCGCTGCAGTCAGAACATTGATCGCTGCCTGCGGTTTCTTATATCTAGGGAGAGAGGACGGCCTCTCACCTTCCAATCAACACGCGGGACGACCCGACCCTTTCAGGAAAGGTCAGTCATGGCTTGGGCCTATCTCATTCTCGCGGGTGTGCTGGAAATTATCTGGGCGTACTTCATGAAGAAGTCGTCTGGCTTCTCCTTGCTCGTTCCCAGCGCGATCACGATCGTTACAATGATTGCAAGCTTCGCGCTGCTGTCGATCTCTATGAAGACGCTGCCGCTTGGTACGGCCTACACCATCTGGACAGGGATCGGTGCGGTCGGCGCATTTGCCGTTGGTGTGTTCGTGCTCGGCGAGGCGGTCAATCCGATGCGGCTCGCCGCGGCTTTGTTCATCGTGGTTGGAATCGTCATGATGAAACTGTCCACGACAGCGTAGGCATCGACGCTGAGGCTACCCTCGGTCCCCCACAAATGAAAAGCCCTTCCGCTCATTCGACGGAAGGGCTTTTCGCATTCAGGAGCGCTGTTGTGGCGCGCACCGGGGTGGCTGGCCTTAGAAATACGCCTGCAGCGGGCGCACTTCGAGCGAGCCGGCCTTCAGGGCGGCTATGGCTTCGGTGGCGGCGGCGGCACCGGCCATGGTGGTGTAGTAGGGCACCTTGTGCATCAGCGTCGCGCGGCGCAGGGACTTGGAGTCTGAGACCGCCTTCTGGCTGTCTGTGGTGTTGAACACCAGATGCACCTGACGGTTGCGGATCGCGTCCTCGATATGCGGACGGCCTTCCAGAACCTTGTTGACCTTTTCGGCGGCGACGCCGTTTTCGGCCAGGAAGCGCTGGGTGCCGCCTGTGGCGAGTACGCGGAAGCCGAGGTCGACCAGCTTCTGCACCGAAGGCAGCACCTTCACCTTGTCCTCGTCGCGCACCGACACGAACAGCGTGCCTGAACGCGGCAGGTCGACGCCAGCGCCGAGCTGGCTTTTAGCGAAGGCGAGCGCGAAGTCGGCATCGAGGCCCATGACCTCGCCGGTGGACTTCATCTCAGGCCCGAGCAGTGTGTCGACGCCGGGGAAGCGGGCAAACGGGAATACCGCTTCCTTGACCGCGATGTGCTTTAGTTCGGACACGTTCGGCTTGTCGCCATAGTGGTCGAAGGCGTTGTCGAGCGTCTCGCCGGCCATGATGCGCGCGGCAATCTTGGCAATCGGACGACCGACCGCCTTGGCGACGAAAGGCACGGTGCGCGAGGCGCGCGGGTTGACTTCGAGCACGAAGATCTCGCCGTTCTTGATCGCGTACTGGATGTTCATCAGGCCGCCGACCTTGAGGCCCTTGGCCAGAGCCGTCGTCTGACGTTCCAGTTCTGCGACCAGTTCGGCCGAGAGCGAACGCACCGGCAGCGAGCAGGCGCTGTCGCCGGAGTGAATGCCCGCTTCTTCGATATGCTCCATGATGCCGGAGACATAGACATTGTCGCCGTCGCACAGGGCGTCGACGTCGATCTCGATGGCTTCCGATAGATAGGTGTCGAACAGCAGCGGGTTCTTGCCGAGCAGCGTGTTGATCTGGCCGGTCTTGTCGTTCGGGTACTTCTGCTTGATGTCTTCCGGAACGAGGCCGGGGACGGTGTCGAGCAGGTAGGACTGCAACATGCTTTCGTCGAAGATGATCTGCATGGCGCGGCCACCCAGAACATAGGACGGACGCACGACCAGCGGGAAGCCAAGCTCGGAGGCAACGGTGCGGGCCTGCTCGACGGAGAAGGCAATGCCGTTCTTCGGCTGCTTCAGGTTGAGCTTCTTGAGAAGCTTCTGGAAGCGGTCGCGGTCTTCGGCCAGGTCGATCATGTCCGGCGCGGTGCCGAGGATCGGTATGCCGGCTTCTTCAAGCGCTTCGGCAAGCTTGAGCGGCGTCTGGCCGCCAAACTGGACGATGACGCCGTGCAGTTCGCCGGATTTCTGCTCGGCACGCAGAATTTCAAGCACGTCCTCAGCGGTGAGGGACTCGAAATAGAGGCGGTCGGAGGTGTCGTAGTCGGTCGACACGGTCTCCGGGTTGCAGTTGATCATGATGGTTTCGTAACCGGCATCCGACAGAGCGAAGCAGGCGTGGCAGCAGCAATAGTCGAACTCGATGCCCTGGCCGATACGGTTGGGGCCGCCGCCGAGGATGACAACCTTTTTCTTGTCCGAAACGTTGGATTCGTCCGCCAGCGCACCGGCGAAGGGCACTTCGTAGGTCGAATACATATAGGCGGTCGGCGACTCGAACTCGGCCGCGCAGGTGTCGATGCGCTTGAACACCGGATGGACGTCGAGCGTACCGCGCAGTGCGGAGACGTCGGACGCTTCCTGGTTGGTGAGCGAGGCGAGGCGGGCGTCTGAGAAGCCCATCGCCTTGATCATGCGCAGGTTTTCGCCGTCCTGCGGCAGGCCGTGCTCGCGGATCCGCGCTTCCATCTGGATGATGCCGTGGATCTGCTCAAGGAACCACGGATCGATCTTGCACATGGCGTGGACGTCTTCGAGGGACGTGCCCATGCGCATGGCCTGCGCAACCATGCGCAGACGGTCAGGCGTCGGGGTGCCGAGCGCGCCGCGGATGGCGTTCTTGTCGTCGCCCTGGCCAAGGCCGGGGATTTCGATCTCATCGAGGCCGGTCAGGCCGGTCTCGAGGCCGCGCAACGCTTTCTGCAGCGATTCCTGGAAGGTGCGGCCGATCGCCATGACCTCGCCAACGGATTTCATCGCCGTGGTCAGCGTGTTTTCAGCTCCGGGGAACTTTTCGAAGGCAAAGCGGGGAATCTTGGTGACGATATAGTCGATCGAGGGCTCGAACGACGCAGGTGTAGCACCGCCGGTGATGTCGTTCTCAAGCTCGTCCAGCGTGTAGCCGACAGCAAGGCGCGCCGCGACCTTGGCGATCGGGAAACCGGTGGCCTTGGATGCCAGCGCCGAAGAGCGCGAGACGCGCGGGTTCATTTCGATGACGACGAGGCGTCCGTCAGCCGGGTTGACGGCGAACTGGACGTTGGAGCCGCCGGTTTCGACACCGATCTCGCGCAGAACTGCAAACGATGCATTGCGCATCATCTGGTATTCCTTGTCGGTCAGCGTGACGGCTGGCGCGATGGTGATGGAGTCGCCGGTATGGACGCCCATCGGATCGACGTTCTCGATCGAGCAGATGATGATGCAATTGTCGTTCTTGTCGCGAACGACTTCCATCTCGTACTCTTTCCAGCCAAGCACGGATTCTTCGATAAGAACTTCCGTGGTGGGCGAAGCGTCGAGGCCGGAATTGATGATGTCGAAGAATTCGGCGCGGTTGTAAGCGATGCCGCCGCCGGTGCCGCCCATGGTGAAGGACGGGCGGATGATCGCGGGAAGGCCGACATGATCGAGCGCCTGCGCAGCCAGACCCATGGCATGCGCGATGTAGCGCTGCTTACGGTCGACTTCGCCGAGGTTCCACTCATTTTCGAGCGCGTCGAGCGCAGCGTCGAGATCTGCGGGGTTGGACGCTTTCAGTTCTTCACGGCGCGCCTCGTGCGCCTTGCGGTCGGCATCCTTGACGTCGGTGGCGTTGGCCAGCATCGACTTCGGCGTTTCCAGTCCGATCTTGGCCATCGCCTCGCGGAACAGCGCGCGGTCCTCGGCCTTGTCGATGGCTTCGGCGTTGGCGCCGATCATCTCGACATTGTAGCGATCGAGAATGCCCATGCGACGCAGCGACAGGGCCGTGTTGAGCGCGGTCTGCCCGCCCATGGTCGGCAGCAGCGCGTCAGGGCGTTCCTTGGCGATGATCTTGGCAACGACTTCCGGCGTGATCGGCTCGATATAGGTCGCGTCGGCCAGCTCCGGATCGGTCATGATCGTGGCCGGGTTGGAGTTGACCAGAATGATGCGGTAGCCTTCGGCCTTGAGCGCCTTGCACGCCTGCGTTCCCGAATAGTCGAACTCGCACGCTTGCCCGATGACAATCGGACCTGCGCCGATGATGAGGATCGACTTGATATCGGTACGTTTTGGCATGGGGGAGCGTCCGTCTTTAAGGGCTTGCCTAAAACCCGGCTTGGATGCTCCGATTGCGCGATAGCGCGAACGGAGGCCCCGGCCGGTTCTTGGACAAGTGGGATTCTGTCAGGCTAAGCGCGCTATATAGGGTAATGACGCGACGGATGGAACCCCGGAAATGAGGTTCTCCAAGACGTGCGAACGGAAGGCGGCATATTCACCCGTCAGGAGGACAGTTTCAGTCCAATCATGCCGGTAATGATGAGTGCAACACTGGCGATACGCCCAAGCGTCGCAGCTTCGCCCATCAGGACGATGCCGACTGCGAAAGCTCCCACGGCTCCGATTCCGGTCCAGATCGCATAGGCTGTCCCGAGCGGCAATGTGCGCATGGCAATGGCGAGGAGCCAGACTGACCCGGCCATCGCGACGGCGGTGGAGATCGTCGGCCACAGGCGCGTGAAGCCTTCCGATTGCTTCATTGTGGTGGCCCACAGGACTTCCAGCAATCCGGCGATGCCAAGGTAGATCCAGGCCATGCGTGTGCTCCTTGTGTCTTTCAGGAATGGGGCTGGCGCGGGATGAGCCCATCACCAGCCCTGCCGGATCAGGCGGCTTGCGATAGTTCGGCGCGGGTGCGGCCGATCATCAGCGCGGCCTGTGCAGCCTCGCGACCCTTCTGGACAAAGTGGCTGCGGAAGATTTCGCGGTGGTGGTCGGTTTCCTGGAAGTGGTGCGGCGTGAGCGAAACCGACAGGACGGGTATGCCCGTGTCCATGCCGGCGCGCATCAGCCCGTCGACCACGGCCTGCGCGACGAAATCATGGCGGTAGATGCCGCCATCGACCACGAGCGCTGCGGCCGCGACGGCGGCATAGCGGCCGGAGGCTGCCAGATCGCGCGCCAGAAGCGGCATTTCGAAAGCGCCGGGAACGTCGAAAACATCGACCTGTTCGGCTGGAATAAGTTCGAGGAAACCGTCGAGCGCGCGGCTGACGATATCGGCGTGCCAGTTGGCCTTGATGAAGGCATAGCGGGTGGGTGTCATCATGATCTCCTTGCGTAGCGACACGTCACCCAAGGCGATCCCGGACGCCAACGAGCACGCAATGCGCGCATGTCGGCACCCGTTCTCTTTCGTCCGGACTATGACCGTCGGCTCAGGCCTCTCACCTGATCTGCTGACCCTTCGAGATGATCGAAGGCGCTCGCGGGCTCACAACCACAGTTGCATACCGCCGGTGGGGAATTTCGCCCCGCCCTGAGAACGCGGAGAACATAGTGCGAGTTGATACAGGATTGCAATTGATAATGCGGTTGTGTGTGATACGGCGGGGCAGCAAAGGAAGAGTGCCACATGAGTGGTTTGCTTGCGTTACTGGACGACGTTGCCGCAATCGCCAAACTGGCTGCGGCTCAAGTTGACGATATTGCCGGGCAGGCGGCCAAGGTCGGCGCGAAGGTCGCGGCGTCGGTGATTGATGATACCGCCAAGGCTGGAGCCAAGGCGGTTGGTGTCGTGATCGATGACACCGCCGTCACGCCGAAATATGTCGCAAACCTGCCGGCTGCGCGTGAATTGCCGATCGTGTGGAAGATTGCGCGTGGCTCGGTCTTCAACAAGCTGGTGATCCTGTTGCCCGCAGCATTGCTCTTGGACGCATTCGCGCCACGGCTGATGACGCCGCTTTTGATGGTCGGCGGTATGTATCTTTGCTTCGAGGGCGCCGAAAAGATCGTGCATCTGTTTGGCAACCACGAGCACAGCGATGCGTCTGAGGCCACGTTGGATGCAGCCTCTCTGGAAGAGCAACGCGTGGCAGGTGCGATCAAGACTGACTTCATCCTTTCGGCAGAAATCATGACGATTGCGCTGTCAGCCATCGAAGCGCAGGGCACGCTGACGCGGGGCATCATCCTTGCGCTGATCGCCATCGGGATCACCGCATTGGTCTATGGTGCAGTCGCGGTGCTGGTGAAGGCGGACGACGCCGGATTGAAACTCGCGCAGATCGGCAGGCTCTCTGCGACCAAGGCAATCGGGCGCGGCGTGGTCAAGGCGATGCCCAGCGTGATGACCTTCATTTCGACGGTGGGCACGGCAGCAATGCTGTGGGTCGGCGGTTCGATCGTCCTGCATGGTCTGGAGACATTCGGCGTGACTGTCCCCGGCCATTTCATCGGGCAGGTGGCGGCTCAGGCTGGCGACGCTTTCCCCGGCGCGAGGGGTGCCGTGGAATGGAGCGTGACAGCCGCGCTCGATGGCGTGTTTGGCCTGGCGCTGGGACTGGTGCTCGTGCCGGTAGTCAATCGCGTATTTTTGCCGGTCTATGCGGGTATTCGCGGAGTGAGCGAGGCCAATTAACGAAAAGCAGCGGAAGAGCGTGGACGTGGCGGCACCGGCGAAGGCCATGCGTGAAGGCGCGCTTGCGGATCGGGGTGAGGGAGCGCGCAGACGATGCGCGTTTCGGCGCGAGACTGGATCCCGAGTGGGCTGAGCCCGTATCCGCGCTGCATCTGGCTGCCATCCTGTCCGCTGCGCGCCACATAGCCCTGACCAACGCGAAAGAAGAGGTCGAGGCTCTTCTGCGTGGCCAGTTCGATGAGGGGCGTAAGGGTGGACATATCGCTGGAAAAATCCGCTGAATGGTGAGCGGACGCTATCCTTGAACGGATTAATACCCGATTAACGATGTTGAGGCTGCGGGAAGGGCAGGGACAACGGAGAAATACCGTGACCGGATGCAACCGTTGGGCTAGCTTTCCGTTTCGGCGAGGGTATTGGTTTTCTATTTTCCTGCGAGGGCTTGATCATGCTTTGGAAGGACCGTCGTCAAAGTGGCAATGTCGAAGACCGCCGGGGGCAGTCGCCGCGTATGCCGGGTGGTTTCGGGCGGGGTGGTCGTCCGATTCAGATACCGCTGGGGCGTGGCGTCGGCGGCGGTGGCATTTCCGGCATCGTCATTCTCGTTGTGATCTTCTTTGCTTTGCGCGCCTGCGGCATTGACCCGCTGCAAATTCTTGAAGGCGGTCCCATCGGCGGCGGCTCAAATGTCAGCGTTGATCGCGCTCCGACAGGCCAGCCGACGGATGAAGAAGCGCAGTTCGTGTCCGTTGTTCTCGCAGAAACCGAAGACGTGTGGAACGGCATCTTCCAGGCGGAAGGCCAGACCTACCGCGAGCCGTCGATGGTGCTGTTCAGCAATCAGGTCCAGTCGGCATGCGGTTTTGCTTCGTCTGCTTCCGGACCGTTCTATTGCCCAGGCGATTCCAAGGTCTATATCGACCTCGGCTTCTTCCGCGAACTGTCGCAGAAATTCGGCGCATCGGGAGATTTCGCGCAGGCCTATGTCGTAGCGCATGAAGTGGGCCACCACGTGCAGAACCTGATCGGCGTCTTGCCCGAATTCAACCGCCAGCGGCAGCGGATGAGCCAGACCGAAGCCAACCAGATGTCGACCCGCGTCGAATTGCAAGCGGATTGCTTTGCCGGGATCTGGGCGCACTTTACGGCGCAGAAGGGATTGCTTGAGGATGGCGACATCGAGGAGGCGCTGAACGCCGCGCACCAGATCGGTGACGATACGCTGCAGCGCCGCACGCAGGGCTATGTCGTTCCGGAAAGCTTCAACCACGGCACGTCCGAACAACGCGCGACGTGGTTTTCGAACGGCTTCCGCAATGGTCGGCTAGCGGATTGCGATACGTTCAACAATCCGGTCTGAGGGCGCTACATCTCGACGTCGTAGTAGCCTAGCGCTTCCTCAAGCTCGGTCTCTTCGTAGCCGAAATGCGAGACGACGAAGCTTTCGAGCGTCTCGAACGCGGATCGCAGGGTGGCGAAGGCGTCGGGGCTTGGGTTTTCCATCACCGTCATGGCAGCTTCTTCCACGGCTACAATGTAGTCGTGGATGACGCCGTGTTCGGCGACGAGACGTTCCACGACCTTACGGATGCCCTCGTCAGCTTGTGACGAGATGACGGGGAAAAGGTAGCGGTCCTCGATAGAGTGGTGGCCGGTCAGGATCTGGCAGCTCTGGCCGCATATATTTCCGAACACGCGATAATTATGCCGCATATCCATCTCGGACAATGCGCCTTCCAGTTCTCCCAGCTGCTTTTCACCGGCGGCGACCTTTTCCATGATCTCGCGCGCATGCGCCATCTGGCGCAGATGCATCTTGTGATAAAGCGACAGGCGACGACCATGCCGCCGCTGGTGGTGGGTTATCCCTGCGATTGACGGTGCTTTTGGCCGGGTGGTGGGGTCGAGAAGATCAATCGTGTGGGTCATTGCAGCGCCTATTTCGGTCCCAACGGTGTGTTCTGGAAACCTTGGTATATATTGGAGACTTACGTTAAGATCGTAATGTCGGCATCTTGATGCAAGACGGTACCTTTAGCTCACCGGAGTTACCTCGATGAAACCGCAAATCGCCCACAACAGTGTCGACTGCCGGCATGTGAAGCAGCTGCTCAACCGTATCGGTGGCAAGTGGACAGTGCTGATCGTCACGCGGTTGAGCCGTGGCCCGATGCGGTTTTCGGAGTTGAAGCGCGACATCAGCGAGATCAGCCAGAAGATGCTGACGTCGACATTGCGCGATCTGGAAGAAGACGGCTTCGTGCGCCGAGCTGTGACGCCGAGCATTCCGCCGCGCGTCGACTATGAACTGACCGATCTGGGGCACGATCTGCTGGGACCACTCGATGCGCTGGGTGCGTGGGCAGTCAAGAACAAGGATCGTGTCGAGGAAGCGCGGCAACGCTACCGGGCTTTGCAGCCCGGTAGGTAGTTTCGTGCGGCTGGGTTAATTCGCCGCCAGTTCCGGCTTGCGCTGGTGGCTGGTCACGAGATCCGCAAAGCGACGGAACAGCGCGTGGGAGTCCTGCGAGCCGGGCGAAGCCTCTGGGTGGTACTGCACTGAGAACACCGGCTTGCCAGCGAGCGACAGGCCGCAGTTGGAACCGTCAAACAGCGAAACGTGAGTCTCTTCAACGCCTTCCGGCAATGTCTGCGTGTCGACCGCGAAGCCGTGGTTCATCGAGACGATCTCGACCTTACCAGTCAGTCGGTCCTGCACTGGGTGGTTCGCGCCGTGGTGTCCCTGATGCATCTTGACGGTCTTACCGCCGAGCGCGAGCGCAAGGATCTGGTGGCCAAGGCAGATGCCGAAGATCGGCAGGTCAGCCTTGAGCAGATCCTGGATCACCGGCACCGCATATTCCGCAGTGGCTGCCGGGTCGCCGGGGCCGTTGGACAGGAACACGCCATCGGGGTTCATTGACAGGATGGTGGCAGCGTCGGTTTGGGCTGGCACGACGGTGACCTTGGCGCCGAGCCCGGCAAGCAGGCGCAGGATGTTGCGCTTCACGCCATAGTCGACAGCAACGATGTGCATCGTCGGCTCACCCGCCGTCGCGCCATAACCTTCGTCCCAGACCCAGGGCGTTTCGGTCCAGCTCGATGACTGGCCGGACGTGACGTCCTCGGCAAGATCGAGGCCGACGAGACCGCTCCAGGACTTCGCCATCTGCGTCAGCGCAGGAATGTCGAAGACGCCCTCGGGGTTGTGGGCGATGACTGCGTTCAGCGCACCCTTTTCACGAATCAGCGCCGTGAGCGCGCGCGTGTCGACACCGCTCATGGCAATGATGCCGCGCTTCTCGAGCCAGTCGGCGAAATGCGCGGAGGAACGGTAGTTTGACGGGTTGGTGATATCGGCTTTCAGAATCGTACCAACCGCACCCGAGCGGGAGACAGGGTTCAGATCCTCGACGTCTTCGTCGTTGGTGCCGATATTGCCGATATGCGGGAAGGTGAAGGTGACGATCTGTCCGGCATAGGACGGATCGGTCAGGATTTCCTGGTAGCCGGTCAGTGCAGTGTTGAAGCAGACTTCGGCGACCACCTGGCCGACAGCGCCGATGCCAGTGCCCTCGATGACCGTTCCGTCAGCCAGAACGAGCACGGCGGTTGCCTTATTCTTGGTCCAGGGCGCGGTCGTGATTTCGTTGGTCTGGGACATCGCCATTCTCCGTTGGTGAAGGGCGCGCTTGAAATCGTCCCGTGATAGGAACATATCGCGCGTGCCTGTGCGCGGCCGGAGCCGTTGCTTCTGTCGCGCAGCGTTTTAGATAGTGTCGAGCGGTCAATAGGTGAAGGTATCGGCGCGGTCAATGATCGGCGGGCAACGCTCAGCAAGAAAAGGATATGACATGCGCGAGACAGTGACGAATGCCCTCAAGGACGCGATGCGGAACAAGGACAAGGACCGGCTTTCGACCTTGCGAATGGTCAACGCCGCATTCCAGGATCGCGACATCGCCAACCGTGGGGTCGGCAAGGGTGCTGCGGACAGTGACGAGCTTTTGCAGATCCTCACCAAGATGGTGAAGCAGCGCGAAGAATCAGCCAAGGCCTATACCGATGGCGGACGCCCTGAGCTTGCCGACAAGGAACGCGCCGAGATCGAGATTCTGCGCGAATTTCTTCCAGTGCAGATGAGTGAGGACGAAGCCCGCGCTGCCATCGCCGCAGCGGTCAAGGAAGTCGGCGCGGAAAGCGTCAAGGACATGGGCAAGGTGATGGCCGAACTTAAGGCGCGGTACACAGGGCAGATGGATTTTTCCAAGGCCAGTGGCATCATCAAACAGCTGCTCGGCTGACACGGCGCGCACGGGCCAGCGCCCGTCGCGATCGCTCATTGAACCCTGTGCCCAGCCGGGCATAGGGTGAGATGGGAGGACGTTCGCAATGAGCCAGATTGATGATCCGTTCGAAGGGAAGGGTGCCCTGAAGCCGTGGCGCAAGGTCGAGCGGGAACGACTGATCGCTGCGCGGCTCGCTCTGCCAGCAGATGTACGTAACGCTCATGCTGCAATCATCGCCGAGAAGCTTGATGCGAGGCTCGGTGATGCCAGCGGTAAGGTGATTGCGATCTACTGGCCATTTCGCGGCGAGCCCGACCTGCGTGGCTGGGCCGGCAAGATGTCAGACCAAGGCGCAACGATTGCGTTGCCGGTTGTCGTCGAAAAAGCCGCGCCGCTGGTTTTTCGCAGCTGGAAGGCCGGTGAAAAGCTCGAAAAGGGCGTGTGGAACATCCCGATTCCCGCAGAGGGTGCCGTGGTCATCCCGGATGTCGTCATATCGCCGGTCGTCGGTTTCGATGGCAGGAACTATCGCCTTGGCTATGGCGGTGGCTTTTACGACCGCACGCTGGCCGCGCTTGCGCGCAGGCCAGTCGTAATCGGAGTCGGTTACGAGCTTCAGCGTATTGCCACGATCCATCCACAACCGCACGACATCGCGATGGACGTCGTTCTCACCGAGGCGGACTGACCGCTATACGGTAGCGGGCAGAAGCCGCGTGGTGCCGAGAACGCCTTCCTCTTCCAGAACCGGATAGGCGAGCGAAGCCAGAAGCGAGTTGATCTGCTTCAGGTCGCGGATCGTGTCGAGATGGAGCGAACTGGTCTCAAGGCTCTTCTTGGCGCCCTTGCGCAGACGTTCGAAATGGCTCTGGCTGGTAATGCGCTCAAGGTCACGCAGCCGGTCTTTCTCACGAACAAGCTGGAGCGCTGTCGCCGGATCGCGCGTGATCAGCACGTTGAAGGCGAGGCGCGCATTTGCCAGCACCGACGCGTGGAGATTGGACAATTCGCGCCAACCCTCCGGGGTGAAGGTCAGGCCTCGGTCCAGCTTCTTGCGCACATGCACCAGCATGTTGCGCACGATGATGTCGCCAACCTGTTCGAGCTTGACGCAGGCATCGAGCAATTCGGCTGTGCGCTGTTCCTCTTCCTCATTCATCGCTTCTGGCGGAATGCGGGCGAGATAAAGCTTGATCGCAGCATGTTTGCGATCAACCCGGTCGTCGAGTGAGGCCAGCGCGTCGATCTGCTCCCGCTCAGGGTCATCATAAAGCTCCATGATGTTCTTCAGCATGACTTCCACGGTTTCGCAGACGCCGACCACAGCGCGGGTGACGTTGGCAAGTGCGCGTGAAGGGCTGCCCAGGGCGTCCGGGTCGAGCGCGCTCGCCTCGCGATCTTCAAGTGCGGCCGATGGAGGAGGGGCCGCATAAGCTTGCAAAGATTCAAGGCTGCGCGTGACCAGTCCGGCAAATGGCATCCCGAGTAGCACCAGAAATACGTTGAACAGGATGTGCGTGTGGACGATCTGCAGCGCAGGTGTCGATCCGATCATCTCCATCGGTGGATCGAACAGCGTAAGCGCCAACAAGGCGATGACCGCGCCGATCGCACGGATCACAAGGTTGCCGAGCGGTACGGTCCGGCTGGGCGCGGGCATAGTGCGCGACAGCATTGCGGCAATCAGACCGCCACCCAGATTTGCGCCAAGGACGAGCACGATGCCAAGCTCTGCTGGAACCAGTCCGCGCATTGCCAGGGCGGCAACGAGCAGAATGAACGCAACGCTGGAGTGGAACAGCCAGGTGCCAATTGCCGCAAGGAAAAACGCGGTGATCGGATCTTCGGAAAGGTAGCCGACGATGACCGGGAGAATTTCGCTCTCGCGCAGGGGTTCGGAGGCGCTGCCGATCAGTTGCAGCGACAGGATCAGCAGACCGACGCCAACAAGGATGCGCCCCAACTGCTGCCAGGCTCGGCGCTCTGTGGCGAGGAAGATGGCAGTGCCAAAGAAGAGCGCGAGCGGCGCGACGGCGGACAGGTTGAAGCTCAGAAGTTTGACCACTAGCGCAGAGCCGAGATCGGCGCCCAGCACTGCCACCAGCCCGGTGGCCGCAGGCACGATGCCGGAGCCGGCGAAAGAGCCGACAAGCAGCGACACGGCTGTTGCGCTTTGCAGGCAGATGGCAAGACCAGCGCCCGCAATCACGGCCAGCAACGGATTACGAAATGTGTGACGCAGCTTTCGTCGCAGCACATCGCCATAGGCGCGCTCGACCCCTGTGCGAACCATGCGGGTCGCCCATAGGAGCAGCGCAATCGCGCCGGCAAGATGCACCAGAACAGCAGAGCCTGTCATAAAAAGAGCCTCGTGGCAAAAGTGCCAAGCGCTCTTGTATGACCAGATTCGACGTAATGCAAAGGCTCAGACTCGAAGCGCATTCATGCCAACATATGTTAGCCGAATAAACTTTCAACTGGCGTCTTTTCATCTTGCCTTGGGCAGAGCATCTCGCAGCCCGCCCGTTGAGCGTCAATTCATTGTCAGGCGCCGACCGGGTGCGCAATTGCGTGATGGTGAGCTGCCGGGAGTGGCGCAAGGTCGACACGGTGCGACGGCCGGCCCAGCAGATAGCCCTGGCCGATCTGGCAGAATTCATCGGCGAGAAATTTCAGTTCCTCGCTTGTTTCTACGCCTTCCGCAAGAACCGGCAGCCCAAGCCCGCGCCCGATGCCCAGCACTGCCTTGACGATGGTTGCCGCCTGCGGGTTCGTGTCCACCGAGCGGATGAAAGATCCGTCGATCTTGATCTTGTCGAACGGAAATGCGCGCAGGTTTGAGAGCGACGAATAGCCGGTGCCGAAGTCGTCCATGGCCACCCTGACGCCAAGCGCCTTGATCTGGCGCAGCGCAATCAGCGCGCGGTTCATGTCCCGCACAAGCGCTGTTTCGGTGATTTCGATCTCAAGCCTGTTTGCAGGCAGGCCGGTGCGCGCGAGGATCGTTCGCACGTCGTGAGCAAAGCTGGCGTAGTGAAGCTGAACCGGTGAAACGTTGACCGCAACCGAGATGTGATCGGGCCAGGTAGCAGCTTCACGACACGCTTCCTCCATCACCCAACGGCCGATGGGGACGATGGCGCCGCTGTCTTCTGCCACCGGGATGAAGGTCGCCGGGGATATATTGCCGCTCTCTGCCCTGTTCCAGCGTAGCAAGGCCTCGAAGCCGATGGTCTCGCCGGTGTCGAGGCGCTTCTGGGGCTGATAGACGAGAGACATTTCATCGCGTGAGATGGCGTGACGAAGGTCATGTTCCATGATCCGGCGAGAACGGATGGCGCGCCCCATGCTGGCGTCAAAACGACGCCAGGTGTCCCTGCCGTCACCTTTGGCGCAGTAGAGCGCGGCATCGCCGTGGCTGATCAGGTCGCTGGCGTCGGTGGCATCAGAAGGACAGATGGCAATGCCGATACTGGTGGAAACCAGATTTTCTGTTGCTGCAGTGCCGCGCTGCTCGCGCATCGTCGCAAGAATCTTGCGCGCGACGTCATCCGCTTCCGACGGATTGGCAAGATCGGGCAGCAAAATGGCGAACTCGTCGCCGCCGAGCCGCGCAAACAACTGGCGCTCGCTCAGAACAGAGCCGACACTGGCGGCAACCTGCTGCAAGACCGCATCACCGGCAGCATGTCCGAAGAGATCGTTGATCTCTTTGAAGCGGTCGAGATCGAGGCAAAGGAGGCCGAGATAGCGGTGCGTCTTCTTGCGATGGAGAACGATCTCCTCCTCAAGACGCTCATTGAAGGCACGGCGATTGGGCAGGCCGGTGAGCATGTCGTGCATTGCGAGATGGCGAATATCGGCTTCAGCTTTCCGGCGTTCACGCAGGTCGCGGACTGCATAGACTGTATGCGGCACACCATCATATGTGATGTCACGCTCGATAATTTCGACGGGCAGGCGTGAGCCATCTTTGCGCTGAACGGCAGCTTCGACGCGTTCGCGCCCCACTGCGTCCGATTCCACCGGCACGAGTTCGCAGAAGCGTTGATGGACGATCTCGCCAAGCGGCCTGCCGCTCATGGCGACGAAACTGGCATTCGCCGTGACAACCATGCCATCACGGCACACGACAAGCCCTTCCACAGCGGCATTGACCAGATCACGCATGCGCTGTTCTTCAGCGTGATTGCGCTGTAGGTCACGGATCGAGATCCACAGTGCAATTGCAGAGAACAGAAGGATGGCGAACGCGGCGAGTGCAACGCCCAGTGCCAACAGGGTCGGCGAGATCGATGCGGGTGGAATGTCGATGGCAGCATCGGGCTGGATCGTGACTGCGGCCATCGCGATGAAATGCAGGCCACAGATGCCGAGGGTCAGGAATGTGCCGGCCAGCCATTGCTGGCCCCGACGTACCTTGCCAAGCGCGGTTTGAATTGCGAGGGCGCCGAAGATGACTGCTGCCAGTAGCGAAGCCGCGACGTAAAGCTGATCCCATGCAAGAGCACCGGGAACCTTGTAGGCGGCCATGCCGATGAAATGCATGCCTGCTATGCCCGCGCCAATGAGAGAGCCGCCGACGAGACGGTGGTCTACGGTGTCTTTCGATGTTGCGACCGTGACGCCGGCTCCGGTGAGCGCAAGGGCGACGGCAAGGGAAAGAACCGTGAGAGGGCCGTCATAGGCTGAAGGCAGCGCGGGTGCGAAGGCCAGCATGGCGATGAAATGGGTCGCCCAGATGCCGAAGCCGGTGGCAGCAGTGGTCAGTACCATCCACGCATAGCGCCCGTTGCCGGTGCTGGCATTCAGATGGCGAAGGAGATTGACGGTGGTGAAGGAGGAGATCGCGCAGATGATTGCCGCAAGGACAACCAGCCTCAAATCATGCTCATTCACAATACAATTGTATATAGTCAGCATCGATAGCTGGTCCCGGCAAAAAAAGCTGGTTCAATCCGCTATTTTGAGTTCATTGAGAATTGTTTAAATCAGAGCCTGCGGACCATGGCCCCATGCGAATAATGGTTGGTGATTGCCGGTGGGGATTGGCAGTTGAGAGTCGCATGAACATGCAACCGTGCCTATATGGCCGGTCTGTGAGGCTTTGACGATGCGCTTTTCACCTTCATTTCTGGATGAGATACGAGACCGCGTGCCAATTTCGGCCGTGGTGGGACTGCGCGTGACCTGGGACAAGCGCAAGACCAACACGTCTCGCGGCGACTGGTGGGCGTGCTGCCCCTTTCATGGTGAAAAGTCGCCGTCCTTTCACTGCGAGGATCGCAAGGGGCGTTACCATTGCTTCGGCTGCGGTGCCTCGGGCGACCATTTCAAGTTCCTGACCGAACTGGACGGCATGAGTTTTCCGGAGGCGGTCGAGCGCATCGCCGAGATGGCCGGCGTGGCGATGCCGGAGCGCGATGTGATGGCGGAGCGGCGCGAACAGCAGCGCGCATCGCTGACCGACGTGATGGAAATGGCGACGGCATTCTTTCAGGATCGGCTGCAAAGCTCTGACGGTGCAAAGGCACGCGCCTATCTGCGCGAACGCGGGCTGAACTCGGTGACCCAGCAATCATTCCGACTCGGCTATGCGCCGGAAGCGCGCAACGCCCTGAAAGAGCATCTGGCGGCACGGGGTGCCTCGCGCGATCAGATCGAGGCTTGTGGGCTGGTGGTCCACGGTCCGGATGTGCCGGTTTCCTACGACCGGTTTCGGGATCGTGTGATGTTTCCCATCGAGGATTCGCGGGGGCGCGTGATCGCGTTCGGCGGACGGGCTCTGTCGCGCGATGCTCTGGCGAAATATCTCAATTCGAACGACACGGAGCTCTTCCACAAGGGCAATGTCCTCTACAATTTTGCGCGTGCGCGGCGTGCGCAACAGAAGGTCGGTACGGTCATCGCCGTAGAGGGTTATATGGACGTGATCGCGCTGGCTCAGGCCGGCTTCGAGAATGTCGTGGCCCCACTGGGAACTGCGCTGACCGAAAATCAGCTGGAACTTTTATGGCGGATGACCGGCGAGCCGATCCTGTGCTTCGACGGTGACCAGGCCGGACTGAAAGCAGCATGGCGTGCAGCCGATCTGGCGCTGCCAGGCATCGCGGCTGGCAGAACGTTGCGTTTTGCGCTGTTGCCCGAAGGGCAGGACCCGGACGACCTCGTCAAGAATAGTGGTCCTGAAGGGTTTCGCGAGGTGCTGGCACAGGCGCGACCTCTCGCCGAGCTGTTATGGCTGCGCGAGACCTCCGGCGGTGTTTTCGATACGCCAGAGCGGCGTGCCGAGTTGGAAAAGAACTTGCGGGAATTGACAACGCGGATTCGTGACGAAGATGTGCGACGTCACTACCAGCAGGACATGCGCGAGCGTGTGCAGACATTTTTCGGGCGCGCGCCGTCCGGTCAGCGGGGACGGTTTGGCAATCAGGACCGCGGCAACTTTGCCGGGCGGCCAAAACCGGGCCAGGCAAGTGGACGTTTTGCCGTCAGCGAGAGTCTCGCGCGTTCGGCTCTGGTGCGCACCGGTGGTGGCCCATTGCCGCCACGCGAAACGGTGATGCTGGTGGCGATGATCAATCATCCGGCGCTGCTTGAAGAGCATTTTGATGCATTTGAGGAGATGAGCCTGCCGCATCCCGATCTGCGCCGGCTTCATGCGGTTGTGCTCGACGTCATGGCACATGCCGAACAGCACGATCGCGAGGCGTTGATCAAGGCGATTGGCGAGGCGGGCGTTGACGAAGCATGGGAGGCATCGCTGGCACTGGTACGCCGGATGCGGGCATGGACCGCGTTGGAAGATGCGGCACTCGACGACGTTCGCGAAGCTTTCGGCCAGGCGGCGGCGCTCTATTCGCGTGCGCGTGAGTTGCGCCAGCAACGCACCAGCGTTCAGGCCGCGCTCGCGGAGGCTGTCGAGCGGGGGGAGGAAGAAGCTGCCCAGCATCTGTTGCAGGTGCTGAACACGATCAGCATGGACATCGCCAATGTCGAGCAACTGGATGCTCTCGTGGAAGGATTTGGTGTCTCTTCCGGTCGGGTGCAGACATAGACTGGCATTATCAGCCGGCTCCCCTTGTTAACGGGCGAGGGGCATCTACATTAGATGGGCATCGCGATGCCTCCGCGATGTAAATTCGGTCATATCGCCCCAAAAGAGCAATTGATTCGCTTTTTTCATCCGAATCTGGTTTGAGCGGCTTGACCTTCCGTCGGAATGACGGAATCAGGGCGATTGGAGCATTCTGCGGGCATTTCGCGCCGCGCGTGCAAAGGACGATGGGCTTGGTGGACGGATCGGGGCGCCGACCATATATAAGCCGACAGTGTCAGGGTTAATCGGGAATTAAGGTGAAGCAGCTATCGCGATTCTGACGCGAGTGAAACCGGTTTCACAACGTCGGCAAAGGCTTTGAAAAGCCTGAGCCTTTGCTTCCCTCTTGGAGAAAATACGACATGGCGACAAAAGAGAAGGAAGAGGTCGAGAACGAGCGCGAAGGCACGACCGACGGGCCTCTCCTCGACCTTTCCGACGATGCTGTCAAGAAGATGATCAAGCTCGCGAAAAAGCGCGGGTATGTCACCATGGACGAGCTGAATGCCGTTCTGCCCTCGGAGGAAGTGACCTCCGAGCAGATTGAGGACACCATGGCGATGCTGTCCGACATGGGCATCAATGTGGTGGAAGACGACGAGGCGGGCGAAGAGGCTGCTGAAGACAACGCAGGCGGCGAAGAAGAAGAAGCCAACGAGCTGGCCGAGCAGACCGGCACCGCTGTTGCCGCGCCTGTCAAAAAAGAGCCGACCGACCGCACCGACGACCCCGTTCGAATGTATCTGCGCGAGATGGGTTCGGTGGAGCTTCTGTCTCGCGAGGGCGAAATCGCCATCGCCAAGCGCATCGAGGCTGGTCGCGAAACCATGATCGCAGGGCTTTGCGAAAGCCCGCTGACCTTCCAGGCAATCATCATCTGGCGCGAAGAACTCAACGAAGCAAAAATTCTGCTGCGTGAGATCATCGATCTGGAAGCCACTTATGCCGGCCCGGAAGCAAAGCAGGCTCCGGCTGTCGAGCGTGTCGATGAAGACGCCAAGCCGAAAGCCGATGAGAAGGGCCGTCGCCGCGAAGACGACGATGTGACCAATGTCGGCGGCGATACGCGTGGCGAGGACGACGACGACGAAGAGGATGAAGTCAACCTGTCGCTGGCGGCTATGGAAGCCGAATTGCGTCCGCAGGTGATGGAGACGCTCGACGTCATCGCGTCGACCTACAAGAAGTTGCGCAAGCTGCAGGACCAGCAGGTCGAGGCGCGTCTTGCCGCGACCGGGTCGCTGTCGTCGAGCCAGGAGCGTTCCTACAAGCAGTTGAAGGAACAGCTGATCACGGCGGTGAAGTCGCTGTCGCTCAACAACGCCCGTATCGAGGCGCTGGTCGAACAGCTCTACGACATCAACAAGCGTCTGGTTCAGAACGAAGGGCGTCTGCTCCGTCTGGCTGAAAGCTATGGCGTGCGCCGCGAGGACTTCCTCAAGGAATATCAGGGCAGCGAGCTTGATCCGAACTGGATGAAGTCGATCGCCAACCTGTCGAGCCGTGGCTGGAAAGAATTCTACCAGAACGAGAAGGACACGATCCGCGACATCCGTGGCGAGATCCAGAACCTTGCGACCGAGACGGCAATCTCGATCCTCGAGTTCCGCAAGATCGTCAACCAGGTCCAGAAGGGCGAGCGCGAAGCCGCAATCGCCAAAAAGGAAATGGTCGAGGCAAACCTGCGTCTCGTGATCTCGATCGCCAAGAAGTACACGAACCGTGGTCTGCAGTTCCTTGATCTCATTCAGGAAGGCAACATCGGCCTGATGAAGGCGGTGGACAAGTTCGAGTACCGTCGCGGCTACAAGTTCTCGACCTACGCAACGTGGTGGATTCGTCAGGCGATCACGCGTTCGATCGCGGACCAGGCCCGCACGATCCGTATTCCGGTGCACATGATCGAGACGATCAACAAGATCGTCCGTACCTCGCGCCAGATGCTGCACGAGATCGGCCGCGAGCCGACCCCGGAAGAACTGGCTGAAAAGCTGGCCATGCCGCTTGAAAAGGTCCGCAAGGTTCTGAAGATCGCCAAGGAGCCGATCTCGCTTGAAACCCCGGTGGGTGACGAGGAGGATTCACACCTCGGCGATTTCATCGAGGACAAGATGGCGATCCTGCCGATCGACGCGGCTATCCAGGCGAATCTGCGCGAGACCACCACGCGCGTTCTCGCCTCGCTTACGCCACGCGAAGAGCGTGTGCTGCGCATGCGCTTCGGCATCGGCATGAACACCGACCACACGCTGGAAGAAGTCGGCCAGCAGTTCTCGGTGACGCGTGAGCGTATTCGTCAGATCGAGGCAAAGGCGCTGCGCAAGCTGAAGCACCCAAGCCGCAGCCGCAAACTGCGGAGCTTCCTCGACAGCTAAGAGCATCAAAACCCGGCCATCGCGCCGGGTTTTTTGTGTCTTGAGGGCGCTCGACATTCGACGTGATGCCCAACGCGGAAATTGTTGCTGCGCGCGCCGAGGGCGTGGTTTACAATTTTTCCCGCCTGGGGCGTTCGCCACTGGGCGATCAGTAACAGAGCCGAACCCATGAACGACTACACACAGGCCGGCGCTTCGTCCGGCGCTCCCCTTGTGCGCGATGCGACTGAATCGGATATGGCGCAGGTGCAGGAGATCTACGCCGGCCACGTGTTGCACGGGCTGGCTACCTTCGAAGAGATCCCGCCCAACGTTGCTGAGATGCTGAGCCGGCGTGATGCCGTGTTGGCTGCCGGGTTGCCGTATCTGGTTGCTGAAAGTCAGGGACTGGTGCTGGGGTATGCCTATGCGACGGCTTATCGACCGCGCCCAGCCTACCGCTATACGATTGAGGACTCGGTTTACGTTCGCCCCGGCCATGTCGGCAAAGGCGTTGGGAGTGCGCTTCTGCTACAGCTGATCGAACGTTGCGAGGCTGGCCCTTGGCGGCAGATGCTCGCCGTGATCGGCGACCGTGACAATGCCGGTTCGATAGGGCTGCATCGCAGTCTGGGTTTCCAGGCGGCGGGTGTGCAGCGTTCGGTCGGGTTCAAGCTGGGGCGGTGGGTCGATACGATTCAGATGCAGAGGGCGCTGGGCAAGGGCGATACTGTCGCGCCGGAATAAGGTTAGGATGAAGGCAGGCGAAGGGTCGTCTGCCGAGGGAGAAGATTACATGCTCACGCTTTACTATGCGCGCGGAACGATTGCGCTGGCTCCACACATCGCGCTGGAGGAGGCAGGTGCCGACTATGTGGCGAAACTGGTCGATTTTGCGAATGCACAGCAAAGAACGCCGGACTACCTTTCGATCAATCCAAAGGGCCGGGTTCCCGCGTTGGTGACGCCGCGTGGCATTCTGACCGAGACGCCGGCAATTCTCGCCTATATCGCGGAGATTTTCCCTGGCGCAGCGTTGGCGCCATTGAGTAATCTGTTCGCTTTCGCGCAGATGCAGGCTTTCAACGCCTATCTGGCGTCGACACTGCATGTTGCCCACGCCCATGGGCCACGGGCCTCGCGATGGGCTGACGACGAAGCGGCACAGGCGGAAATGAAGCGCAAGGTGCCGGAAGTGGTGACCGATTGTTTCGAGATGATCGAAACGGAAATGCTGCGCGGGCCGTGGGTGATGGGAGATGCCTATTCGGTAGCAGACGCGTATCTGTTTGCTGTGGCACGGTGGATCGAGATGGATAATGTCGACACCAGCCGTATCCCGCGCGTGATGGAGCATCGCCAGCGGATGATGGAACGCCCGGCGGTGGCGCGGGCATTGACCGCGCACGTGTCGGCGTAAGTCTGCGTAAACAGGGGCGTGAGGTTTTCCTTCGTGCCCGGGTGGGACTATAAAGGCTCAGGCAGTATCAGGTGACGCGGCGCGCCTGACGAGAATGGAGAGCATACCTCATGTCGTTCTGGAAGAAACTCTTCGGCGGTAGCGGCGAAGCGCGGGGCAAGGACGAGCCGGCTGCTGAGGCAATCGAGCACAATGGCTTCACGATTGTCGCGACACCCTTCGTCGAAGGCGGTCAGTACCAGACCTGCGGCGTCATCTCCAAGGAGATCGATGGCGAGCTGAAACAGCACAAATTCATCCGAGCAGACCGGTTTGCTTCGAAGGAGGATGCTATCGATGTCACGCAACGCAAGGCACGCCAGATCATCGACGAGCAGGGCGAGCGGATCTTTCAGTGATCTGAGCCGGGCGGGCGCGCTGGCCGCAGCAATTGTGCTTTTGAGCGGCTGTGCCGTCTATGGCGGAGCTGGCGCGGCGCGGATTAGCGACGGTACCGCGACAATATCTTCGGCCAGCGCGCGCGTCGGTCCTGAGGGCGTCTCCGCCCGCTCGCAGCGTAGCGTTCATCAGTTAAGGCCGGTATTTTAGACCGGCCCGGAGGAGGGATCGATCATGTCATTGCAAGGCAAGACGGTGTTCATTTCGGGCGGATCGCGGGGCATTGGCCTCGCCATCGCTCTGCGTGCAGCGCAGGACGGCGCGAATGTAACCATCGCAGCCAAGACGGCACAGCCACATCCAAAGCTGCCTGGGACGATCTATACTGCGGCGGAAGACATCGAGAAGGTGGGCGGCAAGGCGCTGCCGATCCTGTGTGACATCCGCGAGGAAGAGCAGGTAGCGGATGCCGTCGCCAAGACCGTGGAAACGTTCGGCGGTATCGACATCTGCATTAACAACGCCAGCGCCATCAACCTCACGGGTACGCTGGAAACCGATATGAAACGCTATGATCTGATGCACCAGATCAATACGCGCGGCACGTTTCTTGTTTCGAAAATGTGCATTCCGTACCTGAAGTTGGCGCAAAATCCTCATATTTTGAATCTGGCGCCGCCGCTCGACATGCAGCCCAAGTGGTTTGGCAATCACGTTGCCTACACGATGGCCAAATACGGCATGTCGATGTGCACGCTCGGCATGAGCGCCGAGTTTGCGCGCGACGGTATTGCGGTCAACTCGCTATGGCCGCTGACGGCTATCGACACGGCTGCCGTCCGCAATCTTTTGGGCGGAGAGGCTGTCTCGTCAATGAGCCGTTCGCCGGCGATCATGGCGGACGCGGCTTATGCCATTCTCAATCGCCCCTCGCGCGACTGCACCGGTAATTTCTTTATCGATGAGGAAGTGCTGAAAGCTGAAGGCGTGACAGACTTTTCCGTCTACGCGCCCGGCGCGACCGGACCATTGGCGGCCGATTTCTTTGTGCCGGACGAAGTTTTCGAGAACTCGGACACGAAGGTGGTGAGGTCGTTTGGGTAGGGATGTGAGGCAGTCGGCAGTGGGCAATAGGTAGTGCGGATTCCCATTGCCGATTGCCTACTGCCCATTCCCCATTAAAAAGCCCGGCCATCAATGATGACCGGGCTTTTCGCCTTATCCCCTTTTCAGGGGACGGGGCAGGGAAGGGTTACCGCGCTTGCGCGACAGGGGCGACAAGCGGGGTGATACGACGCATCGCTACGCGGCGGTTCTCACGCTCGGGAGCCTGGCTGTTCACCTTGAGATAGCGCTCGCCATAGCCTTGAGTGACGAGGTTTTCCGGCGGGATCCCGAATACGTTGGTCAGCGCCGCCGCAACAGATTCCGCTCGGCGATCCGACAGCGCGAGATTCGCCTGATCAGACCCCACAGCATCGGTGTGGCCTTCGATCAGGAAGGTCTCGGCAGGATTGCGCTCCAGCAGGCGTGCCATCGCGTCGGCGACTGATTCCAGACGGCCGATCTCGCTCTCCGAGATGGTCGCAGCACCAAATTCGAAGGTGATGGTGTCCATGTCCACGCGACGGACGCTGTCACGCACGCGCGCAGAATATTTGACTTCATCGATCGAATAGAGCCGACGGATCGGTTCGACGGGCGGTTGCTCGAAGAACTCGTAATAATCCTCCGGCTCCTGTGCGCGACGGGCATCCAGAATGTACTCGTCACGCGGAATGTCGATCCGCAGCGGGGGCAGATCGCGGGCAGGATCGCGCCACTGACGACGCTCGCCACGGTCGCGTTCGCGTTCACGGTCTTCTGCGTAGACCAGCACGTATTCATGGCCGTCCGGGGTGATCCGCGAGCGACGAACGACATCGCCATAGCGGTCGCGAATGGTGACGACCTGGACGCCATTTGGCCGCGTCACAGTCTCGCGAGTCCGGCCACGCGGCAACTCTTCGTAGTAGACCTCCGACGCGTCGCGTCCGATGCGGTCGCGATCATCACTCTGCACGATCGTCTGGCCGCCAAATTGCAGGATGATGCGGTCGCCGATCTCGCCAAGGACATCAGCGCCTTCGCGGCGTTCCCGGCGTTCGCTTCTACGCTCGATCCGGCGGCCTTCTTCTGCACGCAGCGGCTGGACTTCCACCGGAGCTTCAAGCTGCTGCGCTTCGGCATCGGTAGCTGGAGGCGGAGTGGCAGGCTGTGCCGGGGCTGTGGGGGCAGCCTCTGCGGCAGGCGCAGGCTGACCGGTTTCGCCTTCTTTCTGGCTGTCAAACAGCGGAGCTTCCTTCTCGGGAGCTGGAGCCGGAGCCACAGGTGCAGGCTCCGCCGGGGCTGGCGCAGCCGGTGCAGCTTCAGATGGCGTCGGTGCGGCAGGTTGCGCCGGTGTTTCGGCTGCAGGTTGCTCTGCTGGAGCTGGTGCTGCCGGTTGGGCCTCAGGTGTCGGAGCAGCTTGCGGGGTCTCCTGGGCGGGCGGCGTCTCGGGCACTGGAGGTTGTTCCGGCGTCGGAGCCGGTTCCTCTGCGGCAGGTGCCGTCTCTGCTGGCGGTGTGGCCGGCGCTTCCTGCGGGACCGGCGGCTGCGCGGGTGTGGGCTCAGCTGGGGCTTCCTGCGGAGCTGGAGGTGCTTCCGGTGTGGCTGGCTCCTCTACCGGGGGCGGAGCAGGCTGCTCGGGAGCGGGCGCAGGTTCTTCGGCCGGAGGAGGTGCGGGTTGTTCTGCAGGTTCTTCCACTGGTGGCGCGGGCTCATCGACTTCCGATTCCGGGGCCGACTGCTGCTCGGCCGGGGCGCTGTCGCCCTCTTGCTGCTGGCGGCGGCGCAGCTCTTCCTCGCTCAGCTCCTCATCCGCCTGTGCCAGAAATATCTGGCCGTGCGCGATGCGAGCATCCACGACTGAAGGGGATCCTGGGCGCTGGGGCGCTGCGATGCCACTGCCTGCGGCCATCACCAGAGCCAGCGCGGTGCCAGTCAAGATCCGTGTTTGCTTTTTCATCGTGGTCAACTCCTATGGGCTGGTCGTCCTTCAGCACGGGAACTATGTACGCTCCAGATGGTTCCAGATCGACCGAAACAGGGCCATAGACGGGCAAGCGCATGGCGAAAGCGTGACCATGCATCAAGGGACCTTGACCCGAGGTGCCCGTATGTCCCAAACGGGCAGCATGATGGATGCATTCTGGACTGAAAAGACTTTGGAGGAAATGTCGCCGCAGGAGTGGGAGCTTCTGTGCGATGGGTGCGGCAAGTGCTGTCTTGCGAAGCTTGAGGATGAAGACGACGGGACAATTTACTGGACCAGCGTCGGCTGCCGGCTTTTCAACGCCGAGACGTGCAGTTGCCGCGATTATCCCAATCGTCTGGCAACTGTCCCTGACTGCGTCGGCCTGACACCCGAGAAGGTGCGCACGATTCCTTGGCTTCCTTCGACCTGCGCCTATCGCCTCGTGGCAGAGGGCCGGGATCTCTATTGGTGGCACCATTTGGTTTCTGGGAGCCGCGGCACCGTCCATGAAGCGGGCGTTTCCGTACGCGGCAAGGTGACGGCCTGCGAGACCGAGCTTGCCGAGCCGGAAGACTATTTCGAGCACATGCTGGACGACGAGCCATGACCAGCACAATCAGGAGGGATTTTTATGAGTGAAGCTGACACAAACGCCCTGATCGAACGCTACATCGCCGCATTCAACGCCGGTGACAGCGAGGGCATGCTGGCCTGCCTGACGGAGGACGTGGCCCACGACCTCAACGAAGGCGGCCGCGAAATCGGCAAGGACAAGTTCCGTTGGTTCAACGGGATGATGAGCAAGCACTACCACGAGACGCTTGCAGACGTTGTGATCATGGTCGGGCAGGGCGGAACCCGCGCAGCCGCAGAATTCACCGTGCACGGCAAGTATCTTGCGACAGCCGAAGGCCTCCCCGAAGCCAACGGCCAGCGCTACACGCTGCCAGCCGGCATTTTCTTCGACATCGATGATGGCAAGATTTCGCGGGTGACGACCTACTACAATCTTGCCGAATGGACGGCACAGGTCAGCAAGGGCTGACACTGATGGATGTGCGCCGACTGAGCCGCACCGAAGCTGAAGCCGCGCTGGACGATCTTGCACGGCTTCGCATCGAGGTCTTTCACGACTTTCCCTATCTCTATGAGGGGGATATCGACTACGAGCGCCGGTATCTGTCGACCTATATGGAATCGGCGGGGTCGGTGATTGTCGGTGCGTTCGACGGGGCGGAACTGGTTGGCGCCGCCACCGCTGCACCGCTGACCGAACATTTTGAGGAATTCGCGGAACCGTTTGCCGCGCGTGGCCTCGACCCTGCCAGCTTCTTCTATTTCGGCGAATCCGTGCTGCGCAAAACCTATCGTGGCCGGGGCGTTGGCGTGCGCTTTTTTGAGGATCGCGAGCGCGCGGCGCGTGAATCAGGCTATAGCGCGTGTGTTTTCTCGTCCGTCATCCGTCCCGCCGACCACCCGCTGCGCCCTGTAGGCTACAAGCCGCTGGACGAATTCTGGGTTCACCGCGGCTATTCCCGCATCGATGGGCATACCACCGGCTTTTCCTGGTGCGATGTCGGCGAGACAGACGAAACCGTCAAGCCGATGGAATTTTGGGCGCGCCAGCTTCCCAGCTAATGCAGGGCTCTACGGCGATTTTGGCGCGAACCTGAACCGAGAATGAATGTCTGGTTCGAAACCTGTTCAGAGTCTGGGCGTTAGGGTGCTCTTATTCGAACCACCGGCACCCCAACAGCCACGGAGAAGCACCATGTTCAAGTTTTTCAAGATTGCCGCCCTGTCAGCCTTTGTCGGCCTTGGTGCGCTCGCCGCCGTTCCTGCCACTGCGCAGGCGCAGAGCGGGGGTGTCTATCTGGGCTTCGGCAACCAGGGCCCGACCCTTGGCATCCAGTTCGACGACCGCGGTCGCCATGATATGCGTGACAGGGGCTGGCGCGACCATCGCGGTCCGGATCGCCGCTACCGCGAACGTGGTTGCTCGGTTCGTGAGGCCGTGAACAAGGCGGAACGTATGGGTCTTCGCCGGGCTCGCGTCATCAGCGAAAACCGCCGCGTTGTGCGCGTAGAAGGCCGCGGCCATGGTCGCCGATCGGCAGTCATCACTTTCGCTAATGATCGTGGCTGCCCGGTCATCCGCTGAACTGGCCATGAAACAAACAAGGCCAGCTTGCTGAGCTGGCCTTAGATTGATTGCAAACCCCGTCATTTTTGGCGGGGTTTTATGCTGGTATCAGCTGCTGGAGCGTCAGGCGTTTATGACCTGCAGTACGGGCCAATTGGCCTGATTTCCGCATGCATTCTCGAGAAATCAAGCGCCTTCGACTATCGAAAAGCCTTCAAAGCGCGGAGACTCGATGTAACTTGGCTTCTGGTCCCCTGCGTTTTTGTGAGAATCTCGGAAGCTTTGAGATTTCGTCCATGCAGTGAAGTCGTCCTGGCTCTCCCAGACTGTGTGTGATGCATAGAGCGTGTAGCCTTCAGCTTCGTGGGTGGCACCACGCAGAAGATGGAATTCGCGAAACCCCTTCATCGATGAAAGGGACGAATCGCGATTGCGCCACACATCTTCGAAATCTGTCTCAAGGCCGATTTTGACTTTGAACCTGTTCATGGCGATGTACATCAGGCAAAACTCCTAACGTGAGAACGCGATCGGAAGACTGAATGTCCAGTTGGCGCGACCGGACGCTTCCGGGATCGGCGGGAAAGGTGCTGCGCGATTGACGGTTGCAAGTGCAGCCTGATCAAGCTGCTGCGAGCCCGAGCCGCGAGCGATTCGTACGCCACTGACGCTACCATTACGACTGACGGTGAAACTTACCAATACCTCGCCACGGTCACGTGCACGGGTTGATCGCGCAGCGCGCGTCAGCTTCCTTGCGACCTGTCCGGGGTAATTTGAAACTGCAGCGTTACCCACCTCGCTCGCGCGCTGATTTCCAGTATTCTGGTTCGCAGCCCGGCCTTGGGCAGAACCTTGCGCCGTGCCGCGGCGCGTGTCGGCATTGTTCTGGCCTGAATTGCCGGACGCCGCCGGGCGACGTTCCCGCTGACGAGTGACTTCCTGCTTGGGTTTTGGCTGTGGCTTTGCCTGCTGTTCGACTTTTTTCGGAGCTTCCGGACGATTGGTCGGAAGCGGTACATGAACGAGCGCTGCGACCTCCAGCTCAATCTCATCGACCGGTTCGACAATTTCCTGTTGGACAGGAATGACCGATTCCGGAACGACGATTGCTTCGTTCTCGACCGGTGACAGTGCCGCGACTTCGACTTCCGACGCTGCTTCGGCAAGGCGTGAAACGGCCACTTCAACCGGTTTCGCGATAACCGGCTCCACCGCCTCCGTCACGTCAATGGCTTCCACAACATCTGGCTGAGCTGATTCTACCGGCTCGGCATGGACCGGTTCCACTGCTTCGGCGATATCCCCGCTGGAAACCTGGTCGACTTCGGTAAAGCCCAGGGCGGCGAGATCCACTTCGATGGCCGGGCCACCGGCTATCTGGATGACGGGCTCCTCGGGCGCCCGCAGTGCCAGCCATGCTGCGCCAGCATGGGCGGTCGTCATGATGAAGGCAGCGGTGCACCAAAGCGCAATCTGGCGACCCGAGGTGCGACGCAGTTGATTTGACCAGGCAATGTCAGCAGGACAATTCATGACTACTGGCCTTGTTCCGTCGCTGGCTGTTCGGTCGCTGCAGCACCGGGGCTTGCATCGAGCCCGACCAACGCAATCTTGGTGTATCCTGCCATTCGAATGAGGTTCATGATGTTCATGAGGTCGCCATAGGCGACAACCTTGTCGGCTCGCAGGAAAACACGCGCGTCAGTGTCGCCATTGGTGGCACCGCGAATTGCCTCACCCAGTTCAAGATGGGTCACGGTATTGTTTCCAACCGCAACGCGCAGATCGTCCTGAATGGTCACATAGAGGGGCTCGTCTGGGCGCGGCTGTGCCTGGGCATTGGATGCAGGCAGGTCGACATTGATATCGACAGTGGCAAGTGGCGCTGCCACCATGAAAATGATCAGCAGGACCAGCATGACGTCAATGAACGGCGTAACATTGATCTCGTGGCTTTCAACCAGATCGTCATCGCCGCCGGACTTCAGGCTCCCTGCCATGATCGTTTCCTCAAATCCCGCGGCCAGCTGCGCGTGCGCTGGCTATAACGGCGCTAGGTGTTCCGGTGGCCTTGCGATCCAGGTCGCGGCTGATAAGCCTCTCCACCGCAGCAGACGTGTCCGCAAGCATCAGGCGATATCCTGCAATGGAGCGCGTGAAAGCGTTGTAGATCATCACGGCCGGAATCGCGGCAACAAGACCGAGTGCCGTTGCAAGCAATGCCTCGGCAATACCAGGTGCGACAATGGCAAGGTTGGTCGTTTGCGACTGGCTGATGCCAATAAACGAATTCATGATGCCCCAGACAGTGCCAAACAGGCCTACGAACGGCGCGATTGACCCGACAGTGGCCAGAATGCCGGTGCCGCGTGTCATGCGACGTGATGCCTGAGCCTCGATGCGACCAAGATGTGACGCGATGCGCTCCTTGAGGCCGGTTGCTGCTTCTGGGCTCCAGCCGTTGGCAAACATGGCAGCCGACATGACGGTCTCGTGTCCGGCAGCGCGTACAAGGAGTGATGCTGGTCCACCGTTCCCCGTCTCGATGGCACGGCCTGCTTCCTCAAGGCTTGTTGAGGCGATGATCTTTTCGAGCGCGTTGCCAAGAGTTCGTCTTGCCGCCGCGAGCTCGATCGTCTTGGCAAGCCAGATCGTCCATGTTGCCAAAGATGCAAGGGCAAGCCCGATCATCACGGCTTTGACAACCCAGTCTGCCGCCATGAACATTCCCCAGGGAGACAAATCATGGGGAAGCGTGGAGATTTGCGGAGACTGGCCTTCCAGAGCCTGAGCAGGTTCAGTGAAAAGCTGCAGCTGTTGCGCTTCAGCGCCGCCCAAAGTGACAAAAATTGCCCCGACGACGACCAAAAAGGCGGCTGCTGAACGAAATCTCGAAGATCGGTCTGTCATCTTTTTACTAAGTCTACTATGTTTGTCATGTTTACGAGCCCATGCCGTGGTTGTCCAGCGTCTGACGTCGTAAAATTTGCCATTCCATCAGGTTCCGAAGGCAACGTCTGTGCGCGTTTGGGCGTTCAGGGAGCGGATGCAGCTGCCGACTTCCAGCCCGTCCCCCTTGCATTCTGTGGCATCGTTGATCAGCACTCGCCCCAGATCGGCGCAGTCCACGCCGGTAAAGTCGAATTGCCGCACCTTGGTCTTGGACTGTGGAAGATCCTTGAAGTCGACGACCGTCATTCGGCTGACCATTCCGGCCTTGTTGAACAGGACCAGTTCGAAGCCGACGCTTGCAAGTTCGGCCTTGAGGTGGTTCGTCACCATGAAGGTGAAGCGGCACCCGTTGGCCGTGGGTTGAAGTGCGTTGAGCTCGACCACGAGCTCTGAAGCGGGGGATTGCGCCCCCGCCTCCTGTGCATGGGAGATGCCCGGCAAAAGGGACGATGCCAAAGTCAGGGCAAGCACGCTTCGCTTCAACATCATCGCCTCCCGTGGCTCAGTAGCCGAACTGCTTCGACAGGGAAATCTTGAACGTACGACCCTTTGAAGGCTCGTTGTGCAGGAATTCCTTGTATTGGGCGTTGAAGATGTTGTCGATGCCGCCAGCAACTTCCCAGCCCCGCATCTGACCCTCTTGCGGCTTCCAGGTGATGAACACGTTATGCACGTCGAACGGGCGGGAATAGCGTGTTGAGCCATTGGCCGGCGCGGTCCCGGTGTTCAGCGCAGAATTCTGCGGTGCCGAGACGAAACGGGCCTGCCAGCCGAAGCTGAGGTCGTAATCGGGCAGCTTTCCACCAAGCGTCAGGCCGAATTCGTGTGGCGCGACCGTCGGCAGATACTGATCGGTGCGTGTGTTCTTGCCGATGACATGCGAGTAGGACGCATTGGCAAACACGTAGTCGGAATCGTACGCCATCTCGACTTCCGCGCCGTAGATTCGGGCGCTGTCGAGATTCTTGTAGTGTTCGGTATAGCTGCCGGTCGGGCCGCAGACACCGCCGCTGCGGCAGCTGACGATCAGGTCTTTGACGTCGTTGTGGAAGCCTGTGACCTTGACCTGCAATCCGTCGCCCGGCTGGACGAGGTCGAATGCCGAAACGGCAAAGCCGAGTTCGAAATTGTCAGACCGTTCCTTGCGCAATCCATAGCTGGCGGCAAAGTCCCACTGGAACGTCTCGTCGAGCGTCGGGAACCGTTCGGTGTGAGCGTAGGAACCGAACACGGCGAAAGCGTCGTTGATCTTGTAATGTGCCGCGATCTTCGGCGAATAGGCCCAATCCGAAGTCGAGTCGGTCAGAGGCGTCGAGGCGCCTGGCGTCAGTGTCCGGTAGTCGATTCGCATGCCCGGAATCACGGTGAGCTGGTCATTCCAGACAAATTCATTCTGGACAAAAACGCCGTTCTTCATGTCGATGCCTTCGGGGTGGAAGCCGAAGCCGAACGGAATTCCGGTGTTGTACCAGCCCTGTGCATTCCGGGTCTGGTGCGACATCTGATAACCGTAGGTCAGATGGTTTTCCCAATTATCACCGCGCCAGGTGCTGGTGTTCTCAGCCTTCAGCTGGAAGGTCTGGTAGCTGAAATCCGTGTCGCAGAACATGACGGGCGTAGCAGTGCCGCTGGACGGGCAGACAAAGCCGACAGCCGGGATACCGGTAGCGTTGCGCTGCTTGACCGACGTGTCGGAGTACGAACCCTGGATTCGGAAGTCGAGCATGTCGTTGTCGGAGACCGGGTTCTCGTAGGAGAGAACAAAGGTCTTGTCGACGACGTGACGATCAACTGTACCGAACCCTGTCAGGCTTGGGGTTCCGCCCGGCAGGAATGAGCTGAGGGGACCACCGATCTGCGCATAGTCCTGGTACTTCGCGTCCGAATCCCAGTGCTGATAGGAGGCGCGGAATGTGCCCTCATCGCCGACCTTGCCGGTGAGCTTGGCCAGGCCGGACCAGGTGTCGAAGTCGGAGCTTTTCAGGATGCTGCCATCACCAGTCGTGGACGGGTCCGAGCGACGGTAATTGCCGGCAAGCAGAAAGTCGTAGTCCTGGTTGAGGCGGTGGGCCCAGACAAATGAGCCGAGTGCGCCGTCGCCATTCGAATTGTAGCTGCTCTTGAGGCGCAGCGCACCTTTATCGCCATCGGCGATGAAGTCGCTGGCATCCTTTGTGGTGAAGTTGACCACGCCGCCCAGCGCGCCGGAACCATACAAGGTTGACGATGCAGGGCCGCGCAGGATTTCCACACGCTTGAACAGTTCCGGGTCGGTGAACAAACCGCCCATGCGGTACTGCTCGTAGAATTTGGATGCGCCATCGACGTTGACGATGATGCGGCCTTCTTCGCCAGCATTTTCAGAACCGCCGATACCGCGAATGTTGAAGGACTGACCAAACATGCGGTCCGATCCGGCAGAATTGACGCCGGGCACGCCGCGCAGAACTTCGCTGACCGTGTTGGCCTGGGTGCGGTCGATGTCGTCCTGTTCCACGACTGTCACGGCCTGCGGCGTGTCGATTGCGACCTTTTCCGCGCCTGCACCGACCACGATGCGCTGAAGCAGCGTCACGCGATTCTGTTTTGCCGCTGCAGCAGGCGACTCACCTGCTTGCTGTGCCGAAACGCCTGTCACCCCAAGCGCAAATGCCATCGCCGCTCCGCCAAGCAGAATGGCACTCTGTCGAGCTACAAGCCCCATTTCCCTAACTCCTGGTTAAATGCTGGCTCGCGACGGCTCGCTTGCATTCTCAAAAAAAACACCGGCGTTTAATGTTGACTCTTTCACTCCGGTATTGCGCTTCGTATTAAACCTGATAATTAGTGTCAAGAAATCAATTGTGACAGCGCGTCAGCCATTTCCCAGCCAGCATCCGCGAGTCCGGACATTGAGAGGAACGGTATCGTGAATAGCTTTTCTCCTTATGGTCACACCTTGTCTCGTCGCGTGACGGCGACCGGCGTTCAGGAGGGACGACAGCACCCGATTGATGCGCGCCTGCAGGTGGTGGCCAGTGAGTCGCTGTTTCGTGGCGCACATGAAATTGGCATCGAGCACGAAGGCTCGATGTATCGCCTCAAGATTACCCGTCAGGGCAAGTTGATCCTTAACAAGTGATAATGAAACGAGTGCCGACAATGCCTACTGCCAAGCCTCTTCCCGACGAAATTCTCCGTCTGCAAGCTGAATACCCAAAGATGAGAGAGCGAGACTTTGTCGCGCAGATCGGCATCTCCGAGGCTGATCTCGTTGCAGCGAAGGTTGGTGCAGGAGCCCGTCGTATCGAGCCGCGGGTCAATGAAATTCTTGGCGGCCTTGGCGCGCTGGGCGAAGTCATGGCTTTGACCCGGAATGCCAGTGCTGTTCATGAGAAGGTCGGCGTGTATGACAAGCCTGTGCCGGGCAATCACGTCTCGATGATGCTTGGCGCAGATATTGACCTGCGTATTTTTCCAAAACTGTGGACGTATGGGTTCGCGGTGGAAAAGAGTGACGGTGAAGAGGTCCGCCGGAGCCTTCAGTTTTTCGACGCGGCCGGCGACGCCGTCCACAAGGTGCATCTGCGTCCCGCCTCGAATGTCGAGGCCTATGAGGCGCTGGTGACCTCGCTCCTGAGCGATGACCAGTCGCGGGTCGTCGAGACGACGCCGATCGAGCGGCAGATGTTTGCTCAGGAAGAAGCGGGCAGTGCCGAAGAGCTTCGCCAGCGCTGGGGTGCGATGACGGATGTTCATCAGTTTTTCGGAATGCTGCGTGAATTGAAGATCAATCGTCGCCAGGCGCTTGAGATGGTCGGTGACGACTATGCATGGGCGCTGGGCAGTGAGGCGCTGTCGGACATGCTGCAGCAGTCCTCGGCGCGGCAGGCGCCGATCATGTGCTTCATCGGCAATCATGGCTGCATCCAAATCCACTCCGGGCCTGTCGAGTCGATCAAGGTCATGGGGCCATGGATCAATATTCTGGATGCAGGGTTCCACATGCATCTGCGACTGGATCATATCCGGCAGGTTTGGGCTGTTCGCAAGCCGACCAAGGATGGGCATGTCACGTCTCTTGAGGCTTATGACGAAAATGACGAGCTGATCATTCAGTTCTTTGGTCAGCGCAAGGAAGGCGAGGGCGAGAGATCAGACTGGCGAGAGCTCGTCGAGGCCCTTCCGCGTGTGGCGCATACGGTCGCAGCGTAGGACAAATTGATGACAAATCGGCTTTTCACGAGGGCGCTGGTGACGGCTGCGGCAATGGTGGCGGCGTTGCCCGCCGCCGTTGCGCAGAACGATTCTTCACGCCTCGTTGCCATTGGTGGATCGGTTACGGAAATCGTTTATGCGCTCGGCGCAGAAGACCGGCTCATCGCGCGCGACACCACCAGCGTATTTCCCGAAGCTGCAAATAACTTGCCAGATGTCGGGTATATGCGCGCATTGTCGCCGGAAGGGGTCTTGTCCGTAGACCCAACGTTGATCGTGACGCTTGAGGGAAGCGGTCCACCTGAAGCACTCGAGGTTCTGGAAAAGGCACGCATCCCGATGGTTGTGGTGCCCGACCGGTTCGATGAGGAAGGCCTGCTTCAGAAAATCAGCATCATTGGTGATGTGCTGGGGATGCCCGAGGGCGCTGCAGCCCTTTCCAAAAAGGTTCAGGCAAAGATCGATGCGGCGCAGAAGGCGACGAGCGGCATAGGCGAACGGAAGAAAGTGCTGTTTGTTTTGTCGCTGCAGGGCGGGCGCATTCTTGCGTCGGGATCTGGCACGGCAGCCGATGGCATGATCAAGATCGCCGGTGCCCAGAATGCTGTTACGGAATATGCCGGATACAAGCAACTGACGGATGAAGCGGTGATCGAAGCCGCTCCTGATGTGATCCTTGCGATGGACCGGAGCGGCGACCATGCCGCGAAGGTTGACGATCTTCTTGCCCATCCTGCTATTGCTGCCACACCAGCTGGTCGGGCACACAATATTGTTCGGATGGACGGATCGTTTCTGCTGGGCTTCGGACCGCGCACCGGGGAAGCGGCGTACGATCTGGCCAAAGCCGTTTACGGCAATCTTGTCGTGGAACAGAAAGAGCCATGACTGTGCTGGAGTGGGTTCGGCTGGGGACAGGTCCGACAGACAGGCTTGAAGGAGATCGTTCGGGCCGCGCCCAGACCGTCATCGTCGTTCTTTCGATTGTCCTGGTGTTGGTTGCGCTGTTCAGCCTGACAGCAGGGGCGTCCGACGCTTCTGCGTGGGACGTGATGACAGGATGGATAGCACAAGACGGCACTGCGGACGCTGCCCTGACAGCACGGGACCGGATCATCATCTATGACATCAGGCTGCCGCGGGTCGTACTTGGAATGCTCATCGGCGCCGCGCTCGCGGTGTCCGGTGCAGTCATGCAGGGCTTGTTTCGCAATCCTCTGGCGGACCCCGGTCTTGTCGGCGTCTCTTCGGGCGCCAGCCTTGGTGCAATAACCGTGATCGTGCTCGGGACCAGCGTATTGGCGCCTCTGATGTCGATCTTCGGCCTTTATGCACTGCCGCTGGCTGCGTTTCTGGGCGGGCTCGGCACTACTCTGCTTCTCTACAGGGTTGCCACACGACGGGGCCAAACATCGGTGGCGACCATGCTTCTGGCCGGTATCGCGCTTGGGGCCATGGCTGGAGCATTTTCAGGCATATTGGTCTATCTGGCGGATGATCGGCAGCTGAGGGATCTGACGTTCTGGGGTCTCGGGTCGTTGGCGGGCGCGACGTGGACCAAGATCGCATCTGCAGGACCGATCATCTTGCTGGCACTGTTTGCGTCTCCATTCATGGCACGTTCGCTCAATGCCCTGGCTCTTGGCGAGGCAACAGCCCATCACCTGGGCATTCCGGTGCAGCGCTTCAAGAATGTCGCTATCGTTGTGGTCGCAGCAGCCACGGGTGCGTCTGTGGCTGTGTCGGGCGGTATAGGTTTTGTCGGGATTGTTGTTCCGCATCTCCTGCGGCTGCTGATCGGCCCGGACCACCGCTATCTTCTGCCAGCGTCAGCTCTGCTCGGAGCCTGTCTGCTTCTTTTGGCCGACGCTGTAAGCAGAACCATCGTCGCGCCGGCAGAATTGCCGATTGGCATTGTTACAGCCGCCGTCGGTGCCCCGTTCTTCCTCTGGATATTGCTGCGTCGACGCGGAATCCTGGACCTTTGAGGACAATGCCATGATTGATGCAACGGACGTTGAAGTCTCGATTGGCAGCCGCAAAATCCTGCACGGCATCAACTTCACTGCGCGAAGCGGTGAAGTCACGGCCATCGTAGGGCCAAACGGCTCCGGCAAGACGACATTCATGAAGTCCTTGTCCGGGGACATCAAGGCGAAGGGCTCCGTGCGGATCAATGGACGCGATCTGCGTGATCTCAAACCCTGGCAATTGGCCGGAGTGCGTGCGGTACTGCCGCAGGCGACCTCGCTGTCGTTCCCTTTCACGGTTCGAGAAATCGTCAGGCTGGGTGTCAATGGTGGCCGTTCGGGCGCAAACGCGAAGGTCGAGGACAGGCTTCCCGAGAAAGCCTTGGCCAAGGTGGATCTCGAAGGCTTCGCGGGCAGGTATTATCAGGAACTCTCCGGTGGGGAGCAGCAGCGCGTCCAGCTGGCACGTGTCTTGTGTCAGGTTTGGGAGCCAGTTCTGGATGGAGAGCCGCGTTGGCTGTTCTTGGATGAGCCGGTTTCAAGTCTGGATATCAAGCACCAGCTCGTAATCATGAAGATCGCGCAGGAATTTGCTGCCTCCGGCGGTGGAGTTGTGGCGATCCTTCATGACTTGAACTTGACATCGATGTTCGCGGACCATGTGACCGTCATCAGCCGGGGCACGGTCGCGGCGGCCGGCAAGCCGGCGGCCGTGTTTACCGATGAACTCATCGAAGAGGTTTTCGAATGCCGTCTTAAGGTTGGCGTACTGCCTGCCGGCGACGTTCCGTTCGTGCTGCCACAGTCTGCTTGCTAGGAGCTGACGTTCACCAGCTGCCGGTGTTGGGCATCGACGCCCAAGGTTCCTGCGCTGGCTTGGCGTCTCCTGCCTGGAGCAGTTCGATCGAAATACCATCCGGCGAACGTACGAATGCCATGCGGCCATCGCGGGGCGGACGATTGATGGTGACGCCATTGTCCATCAGGAACTGGCAAAGCACATAGATGTCGTCGACCTCATAGGCGAGATGTCCAAAATTGCGACCGCCCTGGTAGTCTTCGCTATCCCAGTTGAATGTGAGTTCCAGGAGCGGGGCCTTTTGCGCGATCCCCATGTCCTCATCTGACGGAGCTGCGAGGAAAACCAGCGTAAATCGTCCCTGCTCGTTCTCGATGCGGCGCACTTCGATCAGGCCGAGCTTGCGACAATAAAAGTCGAGTGAGGCGTCGAGGTCTTTGACGCGAACCATGGTATGCAAATAGCGCATTGAAAGCCTCTTTGGTTGGACTTGGTGAATATCATCCATATGGCGTAGTCCCTGCCGTGTCGCAACATAGCCAGCGCTGACAGGTGGACGCACAGTTGTTTTGTGGTATCCGCGCTGCGATATGTTGAAAACTACAGTACGGGTCTTGCTAATCCACTGACGCAAAGTGCTATCCTGTAGATCAGAATCAGTGTCTTGAAGCGAGGAAAGGTACGTCGGGATGGGGGATAAGGCCTCTTCAATGGGCCATCACGCGACCAATGACGATGCCTTGGCTCCGGAAACCGGTAGCGAGGTTGCGCTCGCGGAAGTCTCGGGCGCTATCAAGTGGTTTGACGTGGCAAAGGGCTACGGCTTCATCATTCCGGATGAAGCCTCGATCGGGGATGTGTTGTTGCACGTAACCTGTCTTCGAAAAGACGGGTTTCAGACTGCTCTTGAGGGGGCCCGTGTCGTTTGCCTGGTACGCCGCGGCGACCGGGGCATGCAGGCTTTCAAAGTCGTCTCGATGGACAGTTCGACCGCCGTTCATCCCGCTGAGCAGCCGCTTGAGCGTACGCATGTGAGTGTCACCGCAGAGAGTGGCCTGGAGCGTGCTTTGGTCAAATGGTTCAACCGCACGAAGGGCTTTGGCTTCCTTTCGCGGGGTGAGGGCACTGAAGACATCTTCATCCATATGGAAACATTGCGTCGTTTCGGTCTCGCTGAGTTGCGACCCGGTCAGGTCGTGCTTGTACGTTTCGGTCGCGGCGACAAAGGCCTTATGGCTGCCGAAATTCACCCTGATATCGGGACCTTGCCGGTTTCTCACTGACGCCGTCGGTTGCCGGCTCGGGAACTATTCATGATCCGTATCGTGTGGGCTGCAATAGCCTTGTTCACAGGGTTTGTGACAGCCGGCTCGCCGCTGCCAGCATATAGTCAAGTTGCATTTGCGCAGGGTGAACCCATGATCCTGCCGGTCGACGCGCAGCCGCTTGTGGTTGATGCCTCCACCGGCCAGCACAAATTCACCATTGAAGTGGCAGCTACCGATCCCCAGCGCTCGGCGGGATTGATGTTCCGCGATGACATGGACGACGACCACGGCATGCTGTTCGTTTTTGAACGGACGCGCCGGCTGTCGTTCTGGATGCAGAACACCCCGATGCCGCTTGATCTGATTTTTATCAATGAGAACGGGGAAATCGTGGCGATCCGGTGGGGCAAGCCGTTTTCGACCGACTCCATCGGGCCTCTCACCCCGGCGCGGTTTGTACTTGAACTCAAGGCCGGAACCGCGCAGAAGGCCGGTATCACCGAAGGGGATCTGGTGCGCCACCCCATTATTGATGCGATTGCCGGGGCGCGGTGAGGTTGCCTGGTACTGGCGCTATATGTCGCCGCGTGAGGACTGAATTGAATGCAGACTTTCTCTCATCAGGGCTTTGACATTGCCTACACGGACCGTGGTGCTGTCACCGGCACAGGCGAACCGATCCTGCTGGTGCACGGATTTTCATCCAGTGTGCATGTGAATTGGGTCGCTCCGGGGTGGATCAAGACCCTGACTGAAGCGGGCTATCGCGCCATCGCGTTCGATCATCGCGGTCACGGGCAAAGCAGCAAGAGCTATGACACTGCCGATTACACGCCGCAGGCGATGGCAGGCGATGCGGTAGCACTGCTCGACCATCTTGGTATCGGCACTGCCCATGTGTTCGGATATTCGATGGGCGCGCGCGTATCGACATTTATGGCGCTTTCCGAACCGGACAGGGTTCATAGCCTCATTCTTGGCGGCTTGGGTTATGGCATGGTTGACGGTGTCGGGGACTGGGATCCGATCGCTGAAGCGCTGATGGTGGACGACCCTGAAAGTGTGACCCACGCTCGCGGCAAGATGTTCCGCAGCTTTGCAGACCAGACCAAAAGCGATCGCAAGGCGCTCGCAGCCTGCATTGCCACCTCGCGCGAACTCATCAGCGAGGAAGAGATCGCACGTGTCACGCAGCCGACGCTGATTGGCGTTGGAACGAAGGACGATATTGCCGGTTCCGCACAGCAGCTCGCTGCGCTGATGCCCAACGCTATCGCGTTCGACATTGAAGGGCGCGATCATATGCTCTCGGTTGGCGACCGCACGTTCAAGGCGGCTGTACTCGACTTTCTCAAGGATCATCCGATTTCATGACGCCATCTGTGATCGAATTTAGCGGAGCCGAAGGCAATCTGATCGTTGGCGACCTTTGGGACGGAAAGGGCCATCCAATTCTGTTCCTCCATGGCGGGGGACAGACCCGTCATGCTTGGACGAAGACCGCGCAGCGCGTCTCGGCACAGGGAATGAGTGCGATCACGATCGACCTGCGCGGCCATGGTGAGAGCCAGTGGGCCGCGAGCGGCAACTATACGTTTGCAGAGTATGGCGCTGATGCGGCCGCAGTGATCGCGCAGGTTGCAGACCGCTTTCACGCAGCGCCCGCCGCCGTCGGAGCCTCGCTCGGCGGTCTGTCCTTGCTGATTGCGGAGACGCGGTTTGGTCCATTGCTGGACTCGCTTGTGTTGGTGGACATCACGCCGCGCATGGACCCGGAGGGGGTTGCCAAGGTGCAGGGCTTCATGGGCGCGCAGATGGAAGAGGGGTTCGGTTCGCTGGAAGAAGCGGCAGACGCCATCGCGGCCTATATGCCCAACCGGCCAAGGCCGCGCTCGCTGGAAGGGCTGCGCAAGAACCTACGTCTATGTGAAGACGGTCGCTATCGCTGGCACTGGGATCCGGCGTTCATGTCTCCCGAGCGGGGTATCAATCGCAACGGCAAGGAGACGATGCTCGAGCTGATTGCAAATGTCCCAAATCTGCATTTGCCGATCCTCCTCGTTCGCGGCATGGAATCTGAACTCGTGCACGAGGATTTCGTGCGAGAGTTCGTCGAACTGGCGCCGTCTGCGCGCGCCGTAGACGTTGCGGGTGCCGGTCATATGGTTGCTGGCGACAAGAATGACGTGTTCTGCGCTGCCGTGCTGGATTTTCTGACCGACCGTGAAGTCGCCTGAAGCGAGCTTATATTTTAAGCCAGTCATCGCTGAATCTGACGCACGAGACGCCGGCAAAGCGCCTTAGGCGCTCCAGTTCGGTTTCCAGCTTGGCAACCAGCTGCTTGGTGGGTTTCACGTCAGGCTCAAGCCAGAAAGCCCGAACCGTGAGGCAATCCCTGTTGCGCTCCGCCTTGACGTCGATGCGACCGATCGCACGGTCGCCCCGCATGACCGGATAGACATAGTACCCATATTGCCGTTTGGATTCAGGGACGAAGATCTCGATCCTGTAGTGAAAGCCGAATAGCCGTTCAGTGCGCGCGCGATCGCGAAGCAGCGGATCAAACGGGCTGAGGATCCGCACGCGGTCGCGGGGTGGTGCGGCTTGCCGCGCCTTGTCGACCACGCCGGGAAGGGCAAATGCGATGCGCGGCTTTCCCTGCCCATTCGTTTCGACTTCGACACGCTCAAGTTCATTTGCATGCGCGGTTAGCCATCCGTCCACTTCCGCTGGCTTTAGCAATGCCCAGAAGGCGGCTATCTCACCGCGCGTGGCAAAGCCGAGCCTTGCAAGTGCCTGGCGGCAGGCCCAGTCGACAAACGCGTCGTGGCCGACTTCGCTGGCCCTGTGCACATGCGGCACGACCCGCTCGGTCAGATCATAAACCTTTTGGAACCCTTCGCGGCGGGCGATTGCCAGATCACCAGTGCGCCATAGGAACTCCAGCGCCGCTTTCGACGGATGCCAGTCCCAGCAACCGGTCGAGGGCTTGTTGCCTTCGAATTCACGCGCCATCACCGGGCCGTTATTCGTGATGTGGCTCAAAATGCCCGCCAGATCGCGGTCGAACCCGTCGTTCCCGAAATGTGATTTCCAGCGGGTACGAAGCCGCTCCTTTTCACGTGCAAAACGGTGTCGCCAATAGGGAAAGAATGAACTGGGAATAATTGCCGCGTCATGTGTCCAGTTCTCAAACAGCCGACCGTCTTTCTCCAGCAGGTGCTGCAGATCGTGGCGGCGAAAGGAGGCGTGACGCGAGAACAGGATATGATGGTGCGCGCGCTCCAGCACGTTGACGCTGTCCACCTGCACATAGCCAAGTTGCTCGATAGTCGATGCCAATTGGTCACGGCGCACTGTGCCGCTATTTCGACCATCGAGGCCATAGAGTTGCATGAGGTGCCAGCGCGCTTGCTGGTTGGTAATCCGGTAAGCCATGGCGGTGACTATCGACGTTGCAGGCTTGCGGTTCCACCCGAAAATATTAGCATCCGGGGAAGCCGGCTGATCGTACTGACAGCCTTGTGTCAGTACATCGCATCAGGCTCCGGAAAACTGCGGCGGCCGCTTGCCAAGAAATGCCGCGCGCCCTTCGCCATAGTCAGAACTCTCGAACGTTGCGTCGCCGAGTGCGTTTGCGCGAGCGTAGTCGTTGGCGTCCTTGCTGAGCACCGCGCGAATGGAAGCCTTTGAAGCTTTTACCGACAGCGGGGCGTTGGAGGCGATGACGGTCGCAAGTTCAGCGGCACGCATATCAAGTCCGCCGGGCTCCACGATCTCGAGAATGAACCCCGCGTCAAGGGCTGCGGCAGGATCGAGCCTTGCAGCGGAAAAGGCGAGATATTTGGCCAATTGCGGCCCCACGGCATTGACGATGTCGGACATTGCATCTGCCGGATAGGCAAGTCCCAGACGCGCAGCGGGAATGGAGAAAAGGGCATTCGAAGAGGAAATTCTCAGGTCGCACGCCGCGGCCATGCCAAAACCGCCGCCAAAGCAGATGCCGCGGATCGCCGCTATGGTTGGCACCTGACAGTTGCGGATCGCGGCAAAGGTTGCCGAATTGCCAGCCTCATAGACACGCGCGCTTTCGGCCGTCGCACGCAATGTCTCGAATTCGGCGATATCGGCTCCGGCACAAAAGTCGTCACCCGCGCCTTTCAGAATGACTGCTCGAATTGATGTGTCCATGGAAGCGCGCTCGAACAACGTGGTCATCTCGCGCCACATCGCATTGTTCATGGCATTCTTGCGCTCTGGCCGGTTAATCGAGATCGTGAGCACACCTTTTTGTAAGCTACTCACAAGGAGATCAGATTGCTGATTTTCGACGTTGGGCATTAAAATTGATCCGCTTGGAGCTATATCTATGAGAACGCGGTTCATTTGACTTCGTCGGGCGATTATGTTTCGCACCTGAGAAGGCAAGATGATTGACAGGGAGCCTACCGATGAGTGGCACGCATGCAGTCAGGTCGGCAACGGTTTCGATGGACCCTATATGGGGATCAGTCAGAAATGAAGCCGTTGAGGCGGTTGAGCGCGATCCGCTGCTGGCCGCGTTCATGTATTCGACCATCATCAACCACGAGACGCTCGAAGCGGCTGTGGTTCATCGCATCTCACAGCGGCTCGACCATCCCGATCTCGGTGCGGATCTGATCCGCCAAACTTATCTGGAGATGATGAGGCACGGCGTGGACTGGAGTGTCGAGATGCGGGTCGACATTCAGGCTTATTACGAGCGCGATCCGGCCTGTGATCGTTTTCTGATGCCTGTGCTTTATTTCAAGGGCTTCCATGCGATCCAGACTCATCGTCTTGCGCACTGGCTTTGGCATCAGGGCCGTCGGGATTTCGCATTCTACCTGCAAAGCCGTTCGTCGGCGCTTTTCCAGACCGACATCCACCCCGCCGCACGTTTGGGGAAAGGAATTTTCATCGATCACGCTACCGGGCTTGTGATTGGCGAAACTGCGGTTGTCGAGGACAATGTCTCGATGCTGCACGGGGTGACGCTCGGCGGCACCGGAAAGGCCAGTGGCGATCGTCACCCCAAGATACGCCATGGCGTCCTGATTGGGGCCGGAGCGAGCATTCTCGGCAATATCGAAGTCGGTCATTGCGCCAAGATTGCAGCAGGCTCGGTGGTGTTGAAGTCGGTTCCACACAATACGACCGTGGCAGGCGTGCCGGCGCGGGTGGTCGGCGCGACCGGATGTGACGAGCCATCTCGGGCCATGGACCAGTTACTGAACGGCAACGACTGACACAGCTGGTGGCAGTTGCCGTGAAAGCCCGCCTGCGGGGTTTACATGCGAGGCGAGGGCGTGTCAGAAGCGGCGCTCCCACGCATATCCATTTTGGAGAACCGGTTTGAAACCTGACGAAATCAGAAAACTCGACGCATATTTCAAGCGCACCTTCCAGAACCCCCAGCTGGAGGTGAAGGCACGGCCACGCAAGAACGATTCGTGCGAGGTTTATGTGGGTGACGAATTTCTCGGCATCATCTTCAAGGACGATGATGATGGCGAGCTGTCCTACAATTTCTCGATGGCGATTCTCGACATCGATCTTGGATAAGACCAGCTCAGTTCTGGATGACGCTGCCGGCAAATTTGCGAATGGCGGCGTCCAACTCTTGCCATGAGCCCGCCAGTTCGGCGGGCATGCGATAGACAAGGTTCAGGCCGTTGCCGACATGAATGTCGCGCTCGCATGGTGCAAGCGACTGTTTGGCCTGCTCTCCTGCAAGGCAGCGGGCCACGAATGGCCTTGATGTGCCGTTCCCGCCAACGATCAAAACTTCGTCCACGTATCCTGATTGCTCTGTGAACGGATGGACGGTCAGGCCGTTCGGTCCAGGTCTGCCTTCGTTTTCTACCAGCGATCGATAGATCGGTTCGTAGCGTCCGCTCATGTCGCGCGACATGATCCGTTGTTCAAACGAGAGAAACAGGAGTTTCTTGCTGCCATTGAGGTGGTTGAACTCGTCTCTTGTTTCGTTGCTGTAGCCGGCCATGTCCGGCCAGTGCAGATAGAGGTCAAGGCGGTTCGTCGTTCCGTCTCGCCGCGCGCTGTCGAAGCGAATCATATTGGCGGGCACCGCAAGAACGTCATTGCCAATGACGATTTCATGCACGACACGGCTGTCCGTGTGTCCTGCCATCGCAATTTCGCGGCCGATATGCTTGCCTGCGATGCTGATCACGCCGGCAAACATGACCAAAAGCAGCAAAGTGATGAAGAGCTTGCGCATGAATGTCGAGCGCGTTGTGATGTACCCGTCATCGGCAAGCGATTGAATGGTCTGCTCGTGCACGACAATGACTCCCGCTTCGGCGGAGACATTGCCGTTTTATGGTAAATCTGCGGTAAACGCGGTTCGGAAAACTGTCTTGCGCAGCTCCCGACCTGATTCAAAATCTGCGGGTAGAGCCTTGAAATCACCGCTTGTTTCCTAGGTGCCTTCCTATCGTTGCGGAGCGTGCTAATGAGAGTGTGAGAAGTGATTTGTGGGAGACAGCCATGCCGATCTATGCACTCGAAGGCCAGGAGCCGGAGTTTGAAGATGACACTGTCTGGGTTGCGCCGGATGCAACGATTGTCGGCAAGGTCAGCCTCGCGAGGCAGGTGGGGGTCTGGTTCGGCGCGGTGATGCGTGGAGACAATGAGCGCATCTCAATCGGTGCGCGCAGCAATATTCAGGAGCATTCCATGCTTCACACCGACCCCGGCTTCCCGTTGACGGTCGGCGAGGGCTGCACCATCGGGCACCGCGCTATTCTTCATGGCTGCACCATCGGAGATAATTCGCTGGTCGGAATGGGAGCGATCATTCTGAATGGTGCGAAAATCGGAAAAAACTGTCTGGTTGGTGCGGGAGCGCTGATCACCGAAGGCAAGGAATTCCCCGATAACTCGCTGATTGTCGGGTCACCGGCAAAGGCGATCCGCGTTCTCGACGATGAGGCTGCCGAGCGCCTGAAGCTGTCGGCGGCTTCATATGTCTCCAATGCCGCGCGCTTTGCAAAAGGCATGAAACAGATTGGGTGACCGCGCGTCGCGATAACGCTGTCGATCATGCAACCCCGACGCGCACCGCGCGTTGGGCATTGTCGGTCAGTTGGATCGAGGGAACAGCGCTTGACGATCATTCGGCCTGACATTCTAGAAAATCGTCATACCAGCAAGGCAGTTTCGTTTTTCGACAAGCTCTACAAAATCGTTTTGTGTTCGTAGCATGAGCGCGTTAGAGACGAATTTGCGGGAGCCGTCGTAAGCAAGCAGGAGGCGCTGTTGCATCAACTGGACAACAAGCTGCCCGATAGCGGAGCCGACGACATATTGCTCGTCCCGGCCGCTGACATCTACGACGACAATGGTGTCCTGCGCGGCTCGTTCCTCGCCCATATCGGTGCGGCTATCGCCGACCGCGATACGCTTGCTCTGGAGCGCGATGTCGCGTCGCTTCACCAGTCCGAAATCGGTCATCTTCTCGAAGCCCTTCTGCCGGATCAGCGACGCGCGCTCGTGGAGTTGATGGGCGCTGCCTTCGACTTTACGGCGCTGACCGAAGTCGATGACGCGATCCGCATGGACATCGTCGACCACCTTCCGAATGAACAGATTGCGCAGGCCGTTCAGGATCTGGACTCCGACGATGCCGTCTACATTCTGGAAGATCTCGATGCCGAAGACCGGGATGAGATTCTTGCGCAATTGCCGTTCACGGAGCGCATTCGTCTCCGCCGTGCGCTGGATTACCCAGAGGAAACGGCCGGACGGCGCATGCAGACGGAGTTCGTCGCTGTCCCGCCTTTCTGGACCGTGGGCCAGACCATTGACTACATGCGTGAAGACCAGAACCTGCCTGAATCGTTCAGCCAGATTTTCGTCATCGATCCGACGTTCCGGCTGCTCGGCGCGATAGATCTCGACCGCATCCTTCGCACCAAACGGGTTGTGAAGATCGAGGACATCATGCACGAGACGCGCCATGCGGTTCCTGCAACGATGGATCAGGAAGAAGCGGCGCAAATCTTCGAGCAGTACGACCTTCTGTCTGCTGCCGTGGTGGACGAAAATGAACGTCTTGTCGGTGTACTGACCATCGATGACGTGGTGGACGTGATCCAGGAAGAAGCGGAAGAAGATCTGATGCGCCTTGGCGGCGTGGGTGATGAGGAGCTGTCTGACAGCGTGCTTGTCGCCTCCCGTTCGCGCATTCCGTGGCTGCTGGTCAATCTGGTGATGGCGTTTGTGGCAGCGTCGGTGATCGGCCTGTTCGATGCGACCATTCAGCAGATCGTGGCGCTGGCGATCCTCATGCCAATTGTTGCCGGAATGGGGGGCAACGCCGGCTCTCAGACGATGACGGTGACCGTGCGTGCGCTCGCCACGAAAGATATCGATATCTACAATGCCGGGCGCATCATTCGACGCGAGATGGGCGTTGGCCTTCTCAATGGCATGATATTCGCCACGCTCATTGGTCTCGTGGCAGGTTCATGGTTTGCCGACCCGGAACTGGGGGGCATCATTGCCGTATCGATGGCGATCAATCTTTTCGTCGCCGCGCTGGCAGGCATCTTGGTGCCGCTGACACTTGACCGTTTTGGTGCGGATCCTGCTGTCGCATCAGCGGTTTTCGTCACCACCATCACCGATGTCGTCGGCTTCTTCACATTTCTTGGTCTGGCCACCTGGTGGTTCGGGTTTCTCTAACGCGTGTCGCGTTGTTCGGGAATTCCTGCGTACATCGCCACCGCTGACCAGGTTGGTGTGGGGTAAGACCTCACAACCATGTACGACAACGCATTTCGTGCTATAATTGACTTTTACGTAAATGCCGTGCGAAATCATGCAACGGTTTCATGACAGGATGCCGCGCGGATGCGGGAATATTACACGATCACTGAATTGACGCGCGAGTTCGAGATTTCGACGCGGACACTTCGTTTTTATGAAGACGAGGGGTTGATCGCGCCTGTGCGACGCGGGCGCACACGGCTCTTTCGTCACTCGGATCGCACATTGATCAAGCAGATCATGCGTGGCAAGCGACTGGGTTTTTCCATCAATGAAATTCGCGAGATCATCCAGATGTATCGTGAGCCGCCCGGCGAGGTCGGGCAGCTCAAGCTGATGATGAAGCGTATCGAGGAAAAGCGTGAGTCGCTGCGACAGAAGCGGCGCGATCTGGAGGAAACGCTGTCAGAGCTCGACCACGCTGAAGAAGCCTGCGTGGAGCGGCTCGTGGAGCTGGGCGTCAATACCTGACACCCGTCCGCCTTATCAGATCCAGCGTCTTACCTTCTTGCAGTAATCGCGGAATCTTTTGCCGAACTGCGCTTCAAGGTGCCGTTCTTCCGGTTCGATTGCCAGCTTCTGCGTCGCGAATGCTGCGACAATGGCGAAAATTATGAACCAGACGATCCCGGTTATCAGCGCAAGACCCAGCATGATGGCGGTGTTGCCCAGATAAATCGGATTGCGCGAAAATGCGAACGGGCCTTTGGTCACGAGATGTGTGGCGGCCTGATGCGGCTTTACCGTCGTTTTGGCATTTAGAAGTGTGCGGATAGCGGACACGATCATGGCAAGCGCCAGTGCGACCAGCAGCAGCCCGACAGCAAACAATATTTCGCCGAGCGGATTGGGAATCCAGGGCAGGGGAAACAGCCAGTTGGCAATGATCGCCAAGGCGATTGCGCTTACATAGATCAACGGCGGCCATGGCATCGTGCTGGGCCTGGATGATTGTGAACTCATTCTACCTGCTCCCCCGGTAATGTGACGTCTGCTTCGAACGTGCACGCCTCGACCATTTGCTGCAAGCGTCGAGAGGTCTCGGCGGAAGGGCGGCCTTCAAAAACCTCATCAAATCGGTTTTCGGCTTCAAGCTTGGCCAGAACACAGTTGCAATAGATCGAACAGAAGTCGGCATCATGGGTGTTGGCGCATTGCGCCGTACAAGCGCCGGAGAACTCCACATCGCGCGCGATCTGCGCAGGTGGGGCGATCTGGGTAATCGTCCAAATCAGGGCAATCAGCACTGGCTGATGGATGAGATAGAAGGCGAGGCTATGCTGTCCGGCCTTTTGAAGAACTCGGGTTGAGGGCGGCAGATGCCAGTGGCGCAGCCGCTCGAACAGACCGAATCGTTCGGCTATCCGCGCGCCTGCGATCCCGAGCAAGACAGGCCCAAACCACGGGAAAAGCGGTACAAAATCATTTGATCGGGGGCGGGTTTCCGAAAGGCCGATCCACCAGAGAGCGGGGTGGTCGAAGAATGAGCTGCGCAGATAGTTTGGAGCAAGGATCACCAGAATCGCGACGAGTATCGTGGCTATGGCCGGGAGGCGGATAAAGGCGAGGCCCAGGACGCTGGCGAGTGCGATCTGATGCAGAATACCGAAGAAGATGAAACCAGACGGGACAGCGATGTAAGTGACGAGCGAAATGGCTGCTGCGGCTGCGGCAACCATCGCGACCCGCTTGAGGAATGGGCGCCAGCGAATGCCGCGTGCATGCGCGAGTACGAGGCTGACGCCGACGAGAAACAGAAATGACGAAGCGATGCAGCGGGCGAACAGTTTCCAGCCGCCACTGGCAGCGGTCCCCGGCATCACATAGCCGAAGAATTCCAGATCCCAGTTAAAGTGGTAGATCGCCATCGCGAGCAGCGCGATGCCGCGAGCTAGATCGATCAGTTCAAGACGGCCTCTGGCGGCTACCGGCTGATTCACTCATTATCTCCGCTTCGTGTCTACCCGCCCTCATATGCGATAGCATGAAACGAAGCCGTATTGTGACCATGAAACCCCGCAGCGCCAGTTCAGACGAGAACAGGCTGGCGCGAGCGTTCTTCCTCGCCGAACACCTGAATGTAGCGTTTGATCTCTTCCGGATCGCCTGTCGCCTTTTCGGGATTGTCAGACAGCTTCACCGCTGGACGCCCATTGGCGCTCGTGACCTTGCAGACCAGCGAGATTGCACGCAGCGCGTCATTATGCGCGGGAGCGCAGTCCTGGAAGTCGTTGGTGAGGTTCGTTCCCCAGCCAAACGACATCCGGACCTTGCCGTTGAAATGCTGGTAGGCCTTGATGATCGTATCGACATCGAGCCCATCGGAGAAAATCAGCAGTTTCTCTGCCGGATCACGCCCATGGTCCTTCCACCATTGCATGATCCTTTCGCCGCCTTCGATCGGCGGCGCGCTGTCAGGGCGGAAGCCGGTCCAGTCTGCCACCCAGTCAGGCGCGTTGCGCAGGAACGAGGCCGTACCAAAGGCGTCCGGCAACACGATCAGCAGATTTCCACCATAATAGCTCTGCCACGCCTGCATGACCTTGTATGGCGAGTTGCGCAGATCTTCATCGTTTTCAGTCAACGCTGCCAGCACCATGGGAAGCTCGTGGGCATTGGTTCCCAGCGCTTCAAGGTCGGTGTCCATTGCCAAGAGCACATTGGAGGTTCCGCTAAAGCTGTCGCCGATGCCTTCCTTCAAAGCTTCGACGCACCAGCGTTGCCAGAGAAACGAGTGGCGGCGACGTGTTCCGAAGTCTGAAATCCGGATCTCCGGGTGCTTGCGCAGACGCTCGACCTTCTCCCACACTTTCGCTTTTGCGCGTGCATAGGTGACATCGAGGGCGAACGGCCCCATCGACTTCAGCGCGGCCCGCGAGCGCAGTTCATTGATAATGGCAAGAGCGGGAATCTCCCACATCGTCGTTTCGGCCCAGCGTCCGTGGAAGTGAAGTTCGAACTGGCCATCGCGCTTCGTCAGTTCGTATTCGGGCAGGCGAAAATCCTGAAGCCATTTGAGAAAGTCGGGTTCGAAAATCTGCCTCCGCCCATAGAAGGTGTTACCGGCGAGCCAGATCATCTCCTTCTTGCTCATGCGCAGTGTGCGGGCATGGTCGAGTTGCGCCCTCAATTCCTGTTCATCGATTTCGTCTGCCAACCGCACAGACTTGTTGCGGTTGATCAGGGAAAATGTAGCATCAACATCGCGATAGACGCCCCAGATCATCTGCAGCATCAACAGCTTGTAAAAGTCTGTATCTAGCAGGCTGCGGATGATCGGATCGAGCTTCCACGTGTGATTGTACACCCGGCGAGCGATGTCGGTCTTGGGCACGTCTGGCCTCCTGTCGTGGCGCAACGGTCTTCATATGCCATGGATTCCTGATGGTTTCCGGCTGTGTCGCGTGGTTCTTTTCGCGCACAGAAATATATATTTCAAATCCAAAAAGCGCTGGGGCCGTGTTTCGCGCGAGATAGATCGTCACAAAAGCCGATTTCACTTCCAGCCTGTCTGCCTTAAGTTGCCTCCTCCTCACCGGGCGGCTCTTCCGCCCTTTTCCCATATGGAGAAATTTTGCATGGAAAAGCGCAGGCTTGGTCACACCGACCTGATGGTGACCAAAATCTGTCTTGGTACGATGACGTTCGGCGAGCAGAACACTGAAGCGGAAGGTCATCAGCAACTTGATCTGGCGCTGGATCGCGGCGTCAATTTCATCGACACAGCCGAACTTTATTCCATCCCGCCAAAGGCCGAAACACAGGGTCGCACTGAACTCTATATCGGCAATTGGATGCAGGCGCGTGCAAGCCGGGACAAGGTCATACTGGCAACGAAAGTTGTCGGTCGCACTGCTGATACGTGGTTTCGTGGCGACCGGCCATCGCGACTGGTGCGTGCCGATATCACGGACGCAATCGATAAGTCTTTGAAAAGACTGCAGACTGATTACGTCGATCTCTACCAGATCCACTTTCCCGACAGGCTGGTGCAGTGGGGCGCCAATCCAAGCCGTGTGCGGATTCCCGGAGTTGGCAGGGCGGCGGATGAGACGCCGATCAGCGAAACGCTGGCCGTTTTTGACGAGCTGGTGAAGGCCGGGAAAATCCGCCATTACGGGCTTTCAAACGAAAGCACCTGGGGCTTGATGAAATTTGCCGCCGAGGCCGAAAAAGGCGTCGGCCCCAGGCCGGTGTCGATTCAGAATGCCTACAACTTCTTGAATCGCAACTTTGAGGTCAACCTCGCGGAGGCCTGTGAGCGCGAGGAGGTCGCGCTGCTTGCGTATTCTCCCTTGGCGCAGGGCTATCTCACTGGAAAATATGACGAGGGCGCGATGCCAGCAGGGTCACGCAAGCAATTGTTCGACCGTCTGCAACGCTATGAAACGCCCGGTGCGGCCGAAGCAATCAAGGCCTACAATCAGCTGGCACGCGAGTTTGGAATGGAGCCGGCGCTCTTTGCCAGCGCGTTTGTGACGCATTCGGCGATTGTTACGTCCAACATAATTGGCGCTACGACGATGGAGCAACTGAAGGTCGCATTAGCGTCGGCGGACGTGGTCTGGACGCCGGAAATGCAGAAAGCGGTCGACAAACTGCATCAGAAGTTTGGCAACCCTTGTCCGTGATTTGGTCTTTGGGTGCGATTGTTTGGTCAATCGCACCCAAAATTTTGTCAATTTAGCGCTTTGCAGTGATGAGAATGGCTCCTGAAGCGTCTTGCAACGTCAGTTCGCCTTCATCGGTGAGTTGGAAATGGGCTGTCTTCTCCAATGCGTCGAAGAGGAGACGCTCCTGAGCCATCAATGGTTCGGAGCAGGCCATCATTGTTGCTGCCGCATTGCCGAATGAGATCGTGCCCGGCTCGATCGTGTAAGCGCCACGCACGTTGTTGCAGGCTTTTCCGAAGAAGTTTCCGTCGCTGCCCAGCGTGAATGTCAAACCGTCAATGGCCGGGGTGTCGCCGAAAGAGCTTATTTTCCACTCGATATTCTGAATTTCGTCTGGTGCGGTCAAATCGAATGGGGCCGATGCTTTGTGAGGACGTAGCGAGAGGGTTCCAACGTCGACTGAATTGCCGGTAATTTCGACTGGGGCTTCGTCAGACAGCCATTCGACCCGATCGTTGATATAGATTGCGCCGCGCACGACATATTTTGCATCGCGCTCCAGGCGTTCGCCATCAACCTCGAACTGGAAGCTGATTGGTACCTGTCGTCCGTTCAATGTCTCGCGAAACTCCGCGGCCACCGAAGCGCCGTCTGCAGCGTTTTCGGCCTTGAGCTCAACGACTGCCGTAGCGGTTTCCGGCAACGCGATGCGCTGCAGGTAGAGCAACTCCCCAGACACGGCGATTGTCGCTGGCTGTGAGGCGAAGCCGGCGGTCGTCGGCACAAGCATGGCGAGTGCGGCAACCGAAAGTGAGAAACGGCGTCGGGTGATGCGTGAAATGGTGAATGCCAATTCCTGGCTCCATGTTCAGATGCGATGTCGGTGATATTGCGTGCCGCGCATGAACCGATGATGAATGCGCGCGGATTGGAGAAAATGAATGCAGATTCACGTCTGTTCGCTGGCAAATGTACCCAAAACCATCGAGGCCGTGAGGCCGTCGCGGTTGGTGACATTATTGACGGCTGGAATGCCGTTCGAGCGTCCTGCCGGCATCGCACCGGAGAATCACCTGCTGCTGTCGATGAACGACATTGCCGTGGCGCAAGACGGGCTGGTGCTACCAGGGCGCGAGCATGTCGAGAGACTGCTGGAGTTTGTAAGCCTGTGGGATCAAAGAAGCCCGCTGCTTATTCATTGCTTTGCGGGAATCAGCCGCTCGACGGCTGCTGCCTATATCGCGGCGGCAGCCCTTTCACCGGATCGTGACGAGGTTGAATTGGCAAAGGCGCTACGTCAGCTTTCGCCGTCTGCCACCCCTAATCCGCGTCTAATCGAACACGGTGATGCGATACTCGGTCGCAATGGTCGTATGGTTGGCGCTATTCGCGCAATTGGCCGTGGCTGCGATGCTTACGAGGGTAATTCATTCGCTTTGCCGCTTAAACTGTGATCTTGATGGGCAAGCCTGACGAAAACGTGCTGGCGTACGCGCACGATAGGGTAGACATTCAAGTGAGTTGAGCGCGAGATCGCGCACGCCATGGCAACGTTGGACTTGCTTCCGGGGGACGGCTGCGCTAACCCTCGCCGCGTTGCAACAAAAGCCTTTGCCGTGGCGAACCTGTGGGGCCGTCGCGGTTTTGCCTCTACCCCGGAACTGCGGTTCTGGCGGGGCGGTCTACGGAAAAAGACTATGAGCGAACTTCTCAGTTCCTATTTGCCTATCGTGGTTTTCATTGGGGTAGCCCTTCTGGTTGGGGTCGCGCTTCTCGTCGCGCCTTTCCTGGTCGCGTATCGCAACCCCGATCCTGAAAAGCTGTCGGCCTATGAGTGCGGGTTCAACGCATTCGACGACGCGCGCATGAAGTTCGACGTGCGCTTCTATCTGGTCGCCATTCTCTTCATCATCTTCGATCTGGAAGTCGCTTTCCTGTTTCCTTGGGCGGTCGCGTTTGGCGAGATCGGCTGGTTCGGATTCTGGTCGATGATGGTGTTCCTCGGAGTGCTGACCATTGGGTTCATCTATGAGTGGAAGAAGGGAGCGCTGGAATGGGATTGAATGACGGTTCCACGACGCTGATCGCTCCAAAGCCGAAGGGTCTGATCGATCCGAATACGGGCAAGCCGATCGGTTCCGACGACGCATTTTTCGGCGAGATCAATTCCGAACTCTCCGACAAGGGCTTCCTGGTCACTTCGTCCGAAGCGCTCATCACCTGGGCACGTACCGGTTCGTTGATGTACATGACCTTTGGTCTGGCCTGCTGCGCCGTTGAGATGATTCACTCGGCCATGCCGCGTTATGACAGCGAGCGCTTCGGTGTTGCGCCGCGCGGTTCACCGCGCCAGTCGGACGTGATGATCGTGGCCGGTACGCTCACCAACAAGATGGCTCCGGCTTTGCGTAAGGTCTATGACCAGATGCCAGAGCCGCGCTACGTCATCTCGATGGGCTCGTGCGCCAATGGCGGCGGCTACTATCACTATTCATATTCCGTGGTTCGTGGCTGCGACCGGGTTGTGCCTGTCGATATCTACGTTCCAGGTTGCCCGCCTACGGCGGAAGCGCTGTTGTACGGTATTCTTCTCCTGCAGAAGAAGATCCGTCGCACCGGCACGATTGAGCGGTAAGAGGCGACCATGAGCGAGGCTCTCACAAAGCTTTCCGGCTATCTGTCTGAACGCATCGGCGCCAAGATCCAGGAAACGGTGATCTCCTACGGAGAATTGACCGTTCTGGTGGATGGCGACGACTTCATTTCGGTGCTGCAGTTCCTGCGCGATGATCCGGAATGCAAGTTTGTCTGCTTTATTGATGCGTGCGGCGCCGACTATCCTGGTCGCGCCAAGCGTTTCGATGCCGTCTATCATCTGCTTTCGCCGCAAAAGAACCTGCGTATCCGCGTCAAGGTGCATGCAGACGAGGAGACACCGATTCCGTCGGCGACTTCCGTCTATCCCGGCGCAGACTGGTTCGAGCGTGAAGCGTACGACATGTACGGCATCCTGTTCTCCGGGCACCCAGAGTTGCGCCGCATTCTGACCGATTACGGTTTTGAAGGGCATCCGCTGCGCAAGGATTTCCCGCTGACCGGCTTTGTCGAAGTGCGCTACGACGAAGAGGTCAAGCGCGTTGTTTACGAGCCTGTCGAACTGAAGCAGGAATTCCGCAACTTTGACTTCCTCTCGCCATGGGAAGGCACTGAATATGTGCTGCCGGGCGATGAGAAGGCCAAGACGAACTGAGGCATTCCATGGCTGAAACCGCAGTACGCAATTTCAATATCAACTTTGGTCCGCAGCACCCGGCGGCGCACGGCGTTCTGCGCCTTGTGCTCGAGCTCGATGGTGAGGTCGTGGATCGCGTGGATCCGCATATCGGTCTGTTGCACCGCGGAACCGAGAAGTTGATGGAGCACAAGACCTATCTGCAGGCTGTGCCTTATCTCGACCGGCTCGACTATTGCGCCCCGATGAATCAGGAACATGCCTTTGCACTGGCTGTCGAGCGCTTGCTCGGCATCGAGGTGCCAAAGCGTGGGCAGTTGATCCGGGTGCTCTACAGTGAGCTTGGCCGCTTGATGTCGCACATCCTGAACGTGACGACGCAGGCCATGGACGTTGGTGCGCTGACGCCGCCACTGTGGGGCTTCGTCGAGCGCGAGAAGATGATGGTGTTCTACGAGCGCGCATCGGGGTCGCGGATGCACGCGGCGTATTTCCGTCCGGGTGGCGTGCATCAGGATCTGCCGAACCAGCTGGTCGAAGACATTGGCAACTGGCTGGATGTGTTCCTCAAGGCGGTCGATGATCTTGATGACCTGTTGACGCCAAACCGCATCTTCAAGCAGCGCAACGTCGACATTGGAGTCGTGTCGCTTGAGGATGCGTGGGCGCGCGGTTTCTCAGGCGTGATGGTGCGTGGTTCCGGCGCTGCCTGGGATCTGCGCAAGTCGCAGCCTTACGAGTGCTATAGCGAGCTTGAGTTCGATATTCCGATTGGCAAAAACGGTGACTGTTACGATCGCTATCTCATCCGCATGGAAGAGATGCGGCAGTCAGCCCGGATCATGCGTCAGTGTGTTGATCTCTTGCTTGGCAAGGAGCGTACCGGACCTGTTTCAACCACCGACGGCAAGGTCGTTCCGCCGAAGCGGGGCGAGATGAAGCGGTCGATGGAAGCGCTGATCCATCACTTCAAGCTTTACACCGAGGGCTATCGTGTCCCTGCCGGCGAGGTCTATGCCGCTGTGGAAGCTCCAAAGGGTGAGTTCGGCGTTTATCTGGTGTCCGATGGCACCAACAAGCCGTATCGCTGCAAGTTGCGTGCCCCCGGGTTTGCGCATCTGCAAGCTATGGATTTCATGTCGAAGGGCCACCTGCTTGCGGACGTGTCCGCCATCCTTGGCTCTATCGACATCGTATTTGGTGAGGTCGACCGTTAATGTCTGTTCGCCGTCTCGCAGATGCCAGCGTCCAGCCAGCAAGCTTCGCGTTCAGCGCGGAGAATGCGATCTGGGCGCAGCACACCATCAACAAATATCCTGAAGGGCGCCAGCAATCGGCTGTCATTCCGCTGCTGATGCGCGCGCAGGAGCAGGACGGATGGGTGACCAAGGCAACAATCGAATACGTGGCCGACATGCTCGACATGCCGTATATCCGCGTGCTCGAAGTCGCCACGTTCTACACCCAGTTCCAGATCAAGCCGGTCGGCACCCGTGCGCACATCCAGGTGTGCGGCACGACGCCGTGCATGCTGCGCGGATCGGAAGCGCTGATGGATGTCTGCCGTTCGAAAATTCATCCGGAGCAGGGCCAGCCCAACGAGGCAGGCACGATGTCGTGGGAAGAAGTCGAGTGCCAGGGTGCGTGCGTGAACGCGCCAATGGTCATCATCTTCAAGGATGCCTACGAAGACCTGACGCCGGAGCGGCTCGCTGAAATCATCGACGAGTTCGAAGCCGGAAACGGCGCTTCGGTGCCGACGGGTCCGCAGAACGGCCGCGTATTTGCCGCGCCTGCCACGGGTCTGACGTCGTTGACCGATGAGACGGCTGTATTGAAGTCCACGCGTGACCAGGCTGCTGCTGCGGCCAAGACGTCGGATTGAGGAGGTCGGGATGCTTCAGGATAAAGATCGCATCTTCACCAATATCTACGGCATGTTCGATCAGTCGCTTGCCGGTGCGCAGCGGCGCGGGCTTTGGGACGACACCAGGGGCCTGATCGACAAGGGTCGCGACTGGATCATCAACGAGATGAAGGCTTCCGGCCTTCGTGGTCGTGGTGGTGCCGGATTCCCGACCGGTCTGAAATGGTCGTTCATGCCCAAGGAAGTCGGCGAGCGGCCGCACTACCTCGTCGTCAATGCCGACGAATCCGAGCCGGGCACCTGCAAGGACCGAGAAATCCTGCGCCACGACCCGCACACGCTGGTCGAAGGCTGCGTGATTGCCGGTTTTGCGATGGGTGCTCATGCCGCTTACATCTATATTCGTGGCGAGTTCATGCGCGAGCGTGAAGCGCTGCAGCGCGCTATTGACGAGGCCTATGATGCAGGCCTGCTCGGCAAGGACAACAAGTGCGGCTGGGACATGGACGTCTACGTCCACCACGGCGCTGGTGCCTATATCTGCGGCGAAGAGACCGCGCTGCTGGAAAGCCTTGAGGGCAAGAAGGGCCAGCCGCGCCTGAAGCCGCCATTCCCGGCGAATATGGGCCTCTACGGTTGCCCGACGACGGTCAACAACGTCGAGTCGATCGCGGTGGCGCCGACGATCCTGCGTCGCGGCGCGTCGTGGTTCTCGTCGATGGGCCGTCCGAACAACGCCGGCACCAAGCTGTTCTGCGTTTCGGGCCATGTGAATACGCCGTCGACTTTCGAAGAAGAGATGTCGATCCCGTTCCGTGAGATGATCGACCGCCATTGCGGTGGCATTCGCGGTGGTTGGGACAATCTGCTTGCGGTGATTCCGGGCGGTTCGTCCGTTCCGCTGGTGCCGGCACATGAGATCATCGACGCACCGATGGACTTTGACGCGTTGCGCGATCTGAAGTCGGGCCTCGGCACGGCTGCGGTGATCGTGATGGACAAGTCGACGGACATCGTGAAGGCGATTGCGCGTCTGTCGTATTTCTACAAGCACGAGAGCTGCGGTCAGTGCACGCCATGCCGCGAAGGCACTGGCTGGATGTGGCGCGTGATGGAGCGTCTGGTGCGTGGCGAAGCGCAGAAGCGCGAAATCGACATGCTGCTCGACGTCACCAAGCAGGTGGAAGGCCACACGATCTGCGCGCTGGGCGATGCGGCCGCATGGCCGATCCAGGGTCTGATCCGTCACTTCCGTCCGGAGATCGAGCGACGTATCGATGAATTTTCGCGCAATGCGCACCGGGCAGAACCGGTGCTGGTTGCAGCGGAGTAGGAAACAGTCTGACGCAGGTTCAGGGAGGGGCATGATGCACCGCCTGGAGACCAACGAAAGATGCCAGAGATGAGCACGAGCGAACAGATCAGGGCAGGCGACGACCTTACAATGCCGCAAGAGATTGCGGGCGTTGTGAACCTGCTTGCTCATCCGTTGGCCGGCATGTCTGCTGCTACCGCGGTCGGTTTTGCGATGGCGAGCCATGGCTTCGGGCTCTGGCTCGGCGCCATGACAGGTGTCGCGGAAGCGTCAGGAAAGCTCTTTCAACAGACGGACGCGCCGGTCGTTTCTCCGAAAACAAAGCGCTCGCCGCTGAAACTGGTCACATCACAACCGGCCCGGAGCCGGGAACCCGTTTCGAAAGCAGCGGTGCGTGAGAAAGTGGCAATCACGAAGCCTGATGTGCCGGACGATCTGAAGGTCATTTCGGGGATCGGTCCGAAGCTTGAAAAGGTACTCAACGGACTGGGCATCTGGACATATGCGCAGATTTCCGGTCTGAGCGACACGGATGTCGCCAGGCTTGATGAGAAGTTGGGTTTTTCGGGCCGTATCGGTCGCGACGGTTGGGTTGAGCAGGCGAAGGCGCTGCAGCGTAGTTGATGACGAGACGGCAGGGACGGCACGCCGTCCAGTGTAAATTTTGCGGATTTCCGCGGGGTTGAGGCAATATGGCTAAAATTAAGGTAGACGGCAAAGAGATCGAAGTCCCCGATCACTACACGCTGTTGCAGGCTGCGGAGCAGGCTGGCGCGGAAGTGCCGCGTTTTTGTTTCCACGAGCGTCTGTCGATCGCCGGCAACTGCCGCATGTGTCTGGTCGAGGTGAAGGGCGGCCCGCCAAAGCCAGCAGCGTCTTGCGCCATGGGTGTTCGTGACCTGCGTCCCGGACCGAATGGCGAAGCGCCGGAAATCTTCACCAACACGCCGATGGTCAAGAAGGCCCGCGAAGGCGTGATGGAATTCCTGCTGATCAACCATCCGCTCGACTGCCCCATCTGCGATCAGGGCGGCGAATGCGACCTGCAGGACCAGGCGATGGCCTTCGGCGTCGACGCGTCGCGCTATTCCGAGAACAAGCGCGCGGTCGAGGACAAGTATATCGGGCCTCTGGTCAAGACGATCATGACGCGTTGCATTCACTGCACGCGCTGCGTTCGCTTCACCACCGAAGTGGCCGGCATTTCCGAACTCGGCCTGATCGGTCGCGGCGAAGACGCCGAGATCACCACCTATCTCGAGCAGGCGATGACGTCCGAGCTGCAGGGCAACGTGATTGACCTCTGCCCGGTTGGCGCACTGACCTCGAAGCCCTACGCTTTCCAGGCGCGTCCGTGGGAACTGACCAAGACTGAATCCATCGACGTGATGGATGCTGTCGGGTCGGCCATCCGCGTTGATACCCGTGGACGCGAAGTCATGCGTATCCTGCCGCGTATCAACGAGGCGGTGAACGAGGAGTGGATCTCCGACAAGACGCGCTTCATCTGGGATGGTCTGCGCTCGCAGCGTCTCGATCGTCCGTACATTCGTCGTGACGGTCGCCTTCAGCCGGCAAGCTGGGCGGAAGCTTTTGCTGCCGTCAAGGACGCGGTCGCCAAGACAAGCGGTGACAAGATCGGTGCGATTGCAGGTGATCTTGCAACCGTTGAAGAAATGTACGCGCTGAAGGGCCTGATGGCCTCGCTTGGCTCGGCGAATATCGATTGCCGCCAGGATGGTGCTGCGCTCGATCCATCGGCAGGACGTTCGACCTATATCTTCAACCCGACCATCGACGGGATCGAAGATGCGGATGCCGTGCTGATCATCGGCTCGAACCCGCGCTTTGAAGCTTCGGTGCTCAACACCCGTATTCGCAAGCGCTGGCGCGCCGGCAATTTGCCGATCGCTGTCATTGGCGATGTTGGCGATCTGCGTTACGACTACGAACAGCTTGGGGCTGGCACTGAAACGTTGTCGCAATTGGCTGACGGTGCGCTGCAGTTCCATTCCGTACTTAAGAACGCCCAGCGTCCGCTGATCATCGTCGGGCAGGGCGCTCTGGCGCGCACCGACGGCGCAGCGATCCTTTCGCTCGCTGCCAAGCTGGCGGCGGATGTCGGCGCGGTTTCCGACGAGTGGAACGGCTTTGCGGTTCTTCACACAGCAGCAGCGCGGGTTGGCGGTCTGGATCTGGGCTTTGTGCCGGGCGAGGGCGGCAGGGATGCATCGGCGATGATGGGCGCGCTTGACGTGCTCTTCCTGCTGGGTGCCGACGAGTTCAACATGAACATGATCGGTTCGGCGTTCACGGTCTATATCGGTAGCCATGGCGATGCCGGCGCACACCGCGCAGACGTGATCCTGCCGGGCGCGACCTACACCGAAAAGTCGGGCACCTTCGTCAACACCGAAGGCCGCGTGCAGATGGCGCATCGTGCAGGCTTTGCACCGGGTGAGGCCAAGGAAGACTGGGCGATCCTGCGCGCCATGTCTGAAGTTCTCGGTGCAAAACTGCCGTTCAACTCGCTGCCGCAGTTGCGTGATCAGCTGTACGCCGAACACCCGCATTTTGCCGGTATTGACGAGATCGCAGCAGGCAATGCTGCCGATGTGTCGGCACTTGCAAGCAAGCAGGGGACAATGACCAAGGCGCCTTTCGCCTCGCCGGTCAGCGACTTCTATCTGACGAACCCGATTGCACGAGCGTCGGCTGTCATGGCTGAGGCTTCGGCTCTGGCCAAGGGCGGCTTCAAGCAGGCGGCCGAGTAGGGACTGGGACTGATGAATTCCTTTTTCACAGATTACGTGCTGCCGACGCTGATCATGCTGGGACAATCGGTCCTGCTGATCGTGGCGTTGCTCGTCGGAATTGCATTCCTGCTTTATGCGGACCGCAAGGTCTGGGCTGCCGTGCAGCTTCGCCGCGGACCGAACGTCGTGGGGCCGTGGGGGCTGCTTCAGTCATTCGCCGACCTTCTGAAGTTCGTGTTCAAGGAGCCGATCATTCCATCGGGCGCGAACAAGGGCGTATTCCTGCTCGCACCGCTGATCTCGGTGGTGCTGGCAGTTGCAACCTGGGCGGTGATCCCGGTCAACGAAGGCTGGGCAATCGCCAGCATCAACGTCGGCGTTCTTTACATTTTCGCGATTTCCTCGCTGGAAGTGTATGGCGTGATCATGGCTGGCTGGGCGTCCAACTCGAAGTACCCGTTCCTGGGTGCGTTGCGATCTGCCGCTCAGATGGTGTCGTACGAAGTCTCGATCGGCTTCGTTATCGTGACGGTTCTGCTGTGCGTCGGTTCGCTCAACCTGTCGGACATCGTGTTGTCGCAGCGTGATGGACTTGGAACCATGGTCGGCCTGCCGAACACGTTCCTCGACTGGCACTGGCTTGGCCTGTTCCCGATGTTCGTCATCTTCTTCATCTCGGCACTGGCAGAAACCAACCGTCCGCCATTCGACCTGGTTGAGGCCGAGTCGGAACTCGTTGCCGGCCACATGATCGAGTATTCGTCGACGCCCTATCTGCTGTTCATGCTCGCCGAATATGTGGCGATCGTGCTGATGTGCGCGTTGATGACGGTGATGTTCCTGGGCGGCTGGCTGCCACCATTCGACTTCGCACCGTTCACCTGGGTTCCCGGTGTTATCTGGTTCGTTCTCAAGCTGTGTCTCGCGTTCTTCATGTTCGCGATGGTGAAGGCATTCGTCCCGCGCTACCGCTATGACCAGCTGATGCGTCTGGGTTGGAAGGTGTTCCTGCCGATCTCGTTGTTCATGGTTGTGGCAACCGCCACCTTCCTCAAGTTCATGGAGTTGTGGGCAGCATGAGCGCCGGGCTGATCGGAGCCATAACAGGTCTGGCGGTAGCCATCGGAAGCGTCGTCTTCCTGCGGGCACTGTCCAGCCGGGTCGACCTGCCTGAAACACGGCAGGTCCTCAAGGTTTCCGGTTTGGTCCAACTCGTCGCACTCCCACTCATGGGCTGGTTCGCCGGCTCGTATTTCGCTGGAGAATAGGAAATGTCCGCTCTTGCACATGCCGCCAAGTCGTTGCTCCTGACGGAGTTCGTCGCGGCATTCTTTCTGTCGATGCGGCAGTTTTTCGCGCCCAAGGCGACGTTGAACTATCCGCATGAAAAGGGAATGCTTTCGTCACGCTTTCGTGGTGAGCACGCGCTGCGTCGCTACCCGAATGGCGAAGAGCGTTGTATCGCTTGCAAGCTTTGCGAAGCGATCTGCCCTGCGCAGGCCATTACCATCGAGGCCGGACCACGCCGCAATGACGGTACACGTCGCACGGTTCGTTACGATATCGATATGGTGAAGTGCATCTATTGCGGCTTCTGCCAGGAAGCATGCCCGGTTGACGCCATTGTCGAAGGGCCGAATTTCGAGTTCTCGACCGAGACGCGCGAAGAACTTTATTACGACAAGGAAAAGCTGCTCGCCAATGGCGACCGGTGGGAGCGCGAAATCGCGCGAAACCTTGAAATGGATGCGCCCTACCGCTGAGTGGGGCAAGAGTGGACTGGGCGCAGCGCCTGGTCTAAGAGACACGCGGAATCGACACCCGACCGGGTGCGGCCGGAGAGGGGCGCTCATCTGCAGCCCTTGAAAGGAACCGGGGGAACCCATGCTGACAGGACTAGAGGCGATATTCTTCTATCTGTTCGCCTTCGTTGGAGTGGCGGCGGCCTTCATGGTCATCTCTGCACGTAATCCAGTGCACTCGGTGCTCTACCTTATTCTCACCTTCTTCAACGCTTCGGCGCTGTTCCTGCTTACAGGCGCAGAGTTCCTCGCGATGATCCTGTTGGTGGTTTATGTCGGCGCTGTGGCAGTGCTGTTCCTTTTCGTCGTGATGATGCTGGACGTCGATTTCGCCGAACTGAAGCAGGGCACACTGCACTACGCGCCGGGTGGCGCACTGGTCGGGCTGATCCTCGCGGCGGAGCTGATCATCGTGCTGGGCGGTTACACATTTGTACCGGAACTGGCGAAGCAGGCTTCGCAGCCGACCCCGGCGCTGGCTGACCGGCACAACACGGCGGCCATCGGCGACATTCTTTACACGGACTACGTCTACTTCTTCCAGATCGGCGGGCTGATCCTGCTGGTGGCCATGATCGGCGCGATCCTCCTGACACTGCGGCATAAGCCAGACGTGAGACGTCAGGATGTCAGCGAGCAGGTTCGCCGCTCGCCAGCGACCGCCATCGAGGTCAAGAAGGTCGAGACGGGCAAGGGTATTTGATCATGGAAGTCGGCATCGCACACTACCTTACGGTATCGGCACTTCTGTTCACCATCGGCGTGTTCGGGATCTTCCTGAACCGCAAGAACGTGATCGTCATCCTGATGTCCGTTGAACTGATCCTCCTCTCAGTGAACATCAATTTCGTCGCCTTCTCCGCTGTTCTCGGTGACATGGTGGGACAGGTGTTCGCGCTGTTCGTACTGACGGTTGCCGCAGCAGAGGCGGCGATCGGTCTTGCAATTCTCGTCGTCTTCTTCCGCAAACGCGGCACGATTGCCGTCGAAGACGTCAACATGATGAAGGGCTGAGCGGGACATGTATCACGCTATCGTCTTCTTTCCGCTCCTCGGATTCCTGATCGCCGGCCTGTTTGGCCAGTCGATCGGCGCAAAGGCTTCGGAATTCGTCACGACTGGCCTGCTGCTGGTCGCGGCGGTGCTCTCCTGGGTGGCATTCTTTCAGGTCGCTTTGGGTGACACGGCTGCGTTCACCTTGCCAGTATTGCGGTTCATCGAAGTCGGCGGGCTCGACGTGTCCTGGGCATTCCGGATCGATACGCTGACCGTTGTGATGCTGGTGGTGGTGAACAGCGTCTCGGCGCTCGTGCACCTCTACTCGATCGGCTATATGAGCCACGATCCGCATCGTCCGCGCTTCTTTGCCTATCTGTCGCTGTTTACGTTTGCGATGCTGATGCTGGTGACGTCGGACAACCTCGTCCAGATGTTCTTCGGCTGGGAAGGCGTGGGCCTGGCGTCCTATCTGCTCATCGGGTTCTGGTTTCAGAAGCCGTCGGCAAACGCCGCTGCCATCAAGGCCTTCGTCGTCAACCGCGTTGGTGACTTCGGCTTCCTGCTTGGCATGTTCGGCGTGTTCGTGATTTTCGGTTCGGTTAATTTCGACACGATCTTTGCTGGCGCCGGCACCATTGCTGCCAATCCGGAGAGCGCAAACGAAGGCGTGTTCCAGTTTCTCGGCTGGACGCTGACACTCGGTGGCGCTGTGACCGCGACCTGCCTGCTGCTCTTCATGGGCGCTATGGGCAAGTCGGCACAGGTTCCGTTCCACACCTGGCTCCCGGACGCCATGGAAGGCCCGACGCCGGTTTCGGCACTGATTCACGCGGCAACCATGGTCACTGCAGGCGTGTTCATGCTTGCGCGTCTGTCGCCGGTGTTCGAGCTCTCCGACACGGCTCTGCTGGTCGTGACAATCATCGGTGCAATCACGGCGTTCTTTGCGGCGACGGTCGGCCTGGTGCAGAACGACATCAAGCGCGTGATCGCTTATTCGACCTGCTCGCAGCTTGGCTACATGTTCGTTGCGCTTGGCCTCGGATTCTATTCCGCTGCCATCTTCCATCTCTTCACGCACGCCTTCTTCAAGGCGCTGCTGTTCCTTGGCTCGGGTTCGGTGATCCATGCCGTCTCGGACGAGCAGGACATGCGCAAGATGGGCGGACTGCGCAAGCTGATCCCGACTACCTACTGGATGATGATCATCGGTACGATCGCGCTGACGGGTGTCGGCCTTCCGGCGACCTATATCGGTACCGCGGGCTTCTTCTCCAAGGACGCGATCGTGGAAGGCGCATTTGCCGGCCAGAACGCTGCTGCAAGCTTCGCCTTCGTCATGCTCGTCATCGCTGCGGTGTTCACCAGCTTCTACTCGTGGCGCCTGATCTTCATGACGTTCCACGGCAGGCCGCGTGCGTCGGAAGAGGTGATGCACCATGTGCATGAATCGCCTCCGGTCATGCTCGTACCGCTCTATCTGCTGGCGGTTGGTGCATTGTTCGCCGGTTTCGTGTTCTACGGCGATTTCCTTGGCGGCAATTATGACGGCTTCTGGAAGGGTGCGCTGTTTACCGGTGCGGACAACCATATCCTGCACGACTATCACGAAGTGCCGTTCTGGGTGAAAGCATCGCCGTTCGCGGCCATGATCGTCGGCTTCCTGACGGCGTACCACTTCTACATCCGTTCGCCGGAAACGCCCAAGCAGCTCGCTGCTCAGCATCGCGGCCTCTACCAGTTCCTCTTGAACAAGTGGTACTTCGACGAGCTGTACGACTTCTTGTTCGTGCGTCCGGCAAAGCGTCTGGGCCGCTTCCTGTGGAAGAAGGGCGACGGGGTCGTTATCGACGGGTTTGGCCCGGATGGCATTGCCGCCCGCGTCAACGACATCACTGATCGCGCCGTGAAACTGCAAAGCGGCTATCTCTACCACTACGCATTCGCAATGCTCATCGGCGTCGCCGCTCTGGTGACGTGGATGATGCTCGGGGGTTCGAACTGATGACCGACTGGCCAATTCTTTCCACGGTCACCTTCCTGCCGCTCGTCGGCGTGTTCCTGATCCTTCTGATCAAGGATGAAGGCACCGCTGCGCGTCGCAATATCCGCAACATCGCGCTGATGACGACGGTGTTCACCTTCGCGCTGTCGCTTTTCATCTGGGCTGGCTTTGATGCGTCCTATGCCGGCTTCCAGATGGTGGAAAAGCGTGAGTGGCTGGACTCCGGCATCTCGTACCATCTGGGTGTCGACGGCATTTCGATGCTGTTCGTGATCCTGATCACGTTCCTGATGCCGCTGTGCATCCTGGCTTCGTGGGTTTCGGTCGAGAAGCGCGTCAAAGAGTACATGATCGCGTTTCTGATCCTGGAAACGATCATGATCGGCGTATTCTGCGCCCTCGATACGGTTCTGTTCTACGTCTTCTTTGAAGCCAGCCTCATCCCGATGTTCATCATCATCGGCGTCTGGGGCGGCCAGCGTCGCGTCTATGCGTCGTTCAAGTTCTTCCTCTACACGCTGCTCGGCTCGCTGCTGATGCTGCTCGCCATCATGGCGATGTACTGGCAGGCTGGTACGACGGATATTCCGACGCTGCTGTCGCACGGCTTCCCGGAAGGAATGCAGACATGGCTGTGGCTGGCGTTCTTTGCATCCTTTGCAGTGAAGATGCCGATGTGGCCGGTTCACACATGGTTGCCGGATGCGCACGTTGAAGCGCCGACAGCCGGTTCGGTGATCCTGGCGGCAATCCTGTTGAAGATGGGTGGCTACGGCTTCCTGCGCTTCTCGCTGCCGATGTTCCCGGATGCCTCGCTCTACTTCCAGCCGTTCGTCTTCACCCTGTCGGTGATCGCGATTGTGTACACGTCGCTCGTCGCGCTGATGCAGGAAGACATCAAGAAGCTGATCGCCTACTCGTCGGTGGCGCATATGGGCTACGTCACGATGGGCATCTTCGCGATGAACGTCGAGGGCGTGCAGGGCGCGATCTTCCAGATGCTGTCACACGGCTTCATCTCGGGTGCGCTGTTCCTCTGCGTCGGTGTGATCTACGACCGCATGCACACCCGTGAAATCGACGCCTATGGCGGCCTCGTGAACATCATGCCGAAATATGCGGTGGTGTTCCTGATCCTGACGATGGCCAATGTGGGCTTGCCGGGGACAAGCGGTTTCGTCGGCGAATTCCTGACACTGCTTGGCGTGTTCAAGGTCAACACCTGGGTTGCCCTGTTCGCAACGACCGGTGTGATCCTGTCGGCTTCCTATGCCCTGTGGCTTTACCGCCGCGTGGTCTATGGCGCGCTGACGAAGGAAAGCCTGAAGAGCATGCTCGACCTGTCAACGCGCGAGAAGGCGATCCTTTATCCGCTCGTGGCGCTGGTGATCCTGTTCGGCTTCTATCCATCGCCAATCTTCGACGTGACCTCGGCTTCGGTCGACGCGCTCGTCAATTCCGTAACCTTGTCGATCGAGGCCACACAGGCCGCGGCGCTCAACCAGTAAGACCCGGACATTACCATGACGGCAGACCTTTCCTTGAGCCTGACCCTCGCCACGCCAGAGATCATCCTGGCCGTGGGCGCGCTGGCGCTCCTGATGATTGGCGTCTTTTCGGGCGAGCGTGCACATACGACCGTGACCGGACTGGCGATCGCGCTTCTGCTCGCCTCCGGCGGTTGGATGCTGATGTTCGGCCAAAATGGCGCAGCGTTCTCGAACTCGTTCGTCAACGATCCTTTTGCCTATTTCATGAAGGGGCTGACGCTGATCGGCGCCATCGTGACGCTCGTCATGTCCGTGGGGCATGCACGACAGGATAATCTCGACAAGTTCGAGTATCCGGTGCTGATCGTACTTTCGACGCTCGGCATGCTGCTGATGGTCTCGGCCAATGACATGCTCTCGCTCTATATGGGCCTGGAACTGTCGTCGCTGGCGCTCTACGTGATTGCGGCCATCGACCGCGACCGTGCCCGCTCGACGGAAGCGGGCCTGAAGTACTTCGTACTTGGTGCGCTGTCTTCCGGCATGCTGCTTTACGGCGTGTCGCTGGTTTACGGCTTCACCGGAAACACCAACTTTGACGCCATCGCCAACGCGCTAGCAGGTGGCGAGCGTCAGCTTGGTCTGGTGTTCGGTCTGGTCTTCGTGCTGGCAGGCCTGGCGTTCAAGATTTCCGCAGTGCCGTTCCATATGTGGACCCCTGACGTTTACGAAGGTGCACCGACACCGGTGACCGCCTTCTTTGCGGCAGCTCCGAAGATGGCGGCTATGGCACTTCTGGTGCGCGTGACGGTCGGTGCGTTCGAGCCGGTCGCGGTCGACTGGGTTCAGATTATTGTCTTCGTCTCGATTGCCTCGATGGTTCTGGGTGCATTTGCAGCGATCGGCCAGACCAACATCAAGCGGCTGATGGCCTACTCGTCGATCGCGCATATGGGCTTTGCTCTGGTTGGCCTTGCTGCCAACACGCAGGAAGGCGTGCGCGGCGTCGCAATCTACATGCTGATCTATCTGGTCATGACGCTCGGCGCCTTCGCATTCATTCTCGCAATGCGTCGCGGCGGGGCGAATGTCGAGCGGATCGAGGATATGGCCGGCCTGTCGCGCACGAACCCGATGATGGCTGCGATCATGACCATCCTGCTCTTCTCGCTCGCAGGTATTCCACCTTTCGCCGGGTTCTGGGCGAAGTGGTACGTGTTCATGGCGGCCATCAACGCAGAGCTTTATGCATTGGCGGTGATTGGTGTCCTGTCGTCGGTCGTGGGTGCCTTCTACTATCTGCGACTGATCAAGGTCATGTGGTTCGATGAACCGGCAGGCGGCTTCGAGCCAATGTCGAGCGAACTGCGTCTTGTACTCGGACTGTCCGGTGCCTTCGTTCTGTTCTACGTCCTCGTCGGTGGTCCGATCAGCCAGGTGGCAGAAGCTGCAGCGAAGACGTTCTTCTGACGTGGGGTTCTCCCTGTCACCATTGGCTGCGTCCGAGGGTTATCGGCTCGCAGCCTTTGATCGGGTAGGGTCCACGAACGCAACTGCGCTGGAGCTTGCCCGAGAAGGCGACGCGGGAAAAATCTGGCTCGTTTCCAAAAGGCAGGAAGCGGGCCGTGGCAGGCGAGGGCGCCCTTGGGAAACCCCTGAGGGCAATCTCGCCGCAACATTGTTGCTGGTGCCCTCGTTCGACCTGAAGAATTCGGCTACGCTTGGGTTCGTTGCGGGTCTGGCATTGGGGGATGCACTCGATGCAGTCATTCCTCATGCAAAATTTGCGGTAGGAATGGATGGTGGCACGGCCCGCTCTGGCGGGCGTTTCGAGCTGAAATGGCCGAACGATGTGCTGGCGGATGGCGCAAAGCTCTCCGGTATTCTGCTTGAGTCGACGATGCTCGAAAACGAGCGTTTTGCGCTTGCAATCGGCATTGGCGTCAACGTCGTCGCGTCTCCGCGCGAGGTACCCTATCCCGCCACTTCTCTTGCCGAACTGGGAGCGAAATGTGACGCGGAGACGTTGTTTCTGGCTCTCTCAGACGCGTGGATGGACAACATGCGCGCCTGGGACGAAGGCAGAGGACTGAAAACGATACGCCAACGCTGGCTGACACGCGCGGCCGGGCTTGGCAGCGAAGTCGCTGTGCAGGTGGACGGCCAGGTCGTTCGTGGCGTTTTCGAAACCATCGATGACGAGTGCCGTTTCGTCATTCGCAAGGCGAATGGCGAGGCAGTGGTCATTACAGCCGGTGACGTGCATTTCGGCGCTGTGGCGTCGGCTGCTCCGGTCTGAAGAAAAGGAAGCCGTGATGGCAAAAAATAACGGGGCTGAACTTGTTTTCTGCCCGCTCGGCGGTGTCGGCGAAATCGGAATGAACTTTGCGCTCTATGGTTTCGGACCAAAGGGCAGACGCAAGTGGATTGTGGTCGATGTGGGGGTCACTTTCCCGGATGCTAACCTGCCGGGCGTAGACCTGATCCTGCCGGATACGCGCTTTGTCGAAAGCGAAGCGGACAACATCGTCGGCATCATCATCACCCATGCGCATGAAGATCACTACGGCGCGCTGCTGGATATCTGGCCACGCATCCGCAAGAAGGTCTGGATGACGCCGTTCAGCCACGGGCTGTTGCTGGCGAAGAAGCAGATGGACGGCGGACCGGAAATTCCGGTCGAGATTTTCCGGGCGGGCGAGCGGTTTGAGGTCGGGCCTTTCGACATCGAGGCAATCGGCGTCACCCACTCGATCCCGGAGCCAGTTTCGCTGGCGATCCGCACTCCAGTTGGTACGGTGATTCACACGGGAGACTGGAAAATCGATCCGGCGCCAACGATTGGCGAGCGGATCGATGAAGCGCGGTTCAAGGCACTTGGCGAAGAGGGTGTGACCGCGCTCGTCTGCGATTCGACCAATGCGTTACGTGAGGGCGATTCACCGTCAGAGGAAGAAGTGGGCGAGGGCCTGCGGGGCGTGATCGAGGCTGCGGCGGGACGCGTCGCGATCACGACGTTCTCGTCCAATGTCGGACGTATCCGCTCGATCATGCTGGCCGCACGCGATGCGGGGCGTCAGGTTCTGGTGCTTGGCTCATCGCTGAAGCGGGTCATCAACGTCGCGACGGAACTGGGCTATCTGGAAGGACTTCCCGAGGTCGTCAGCGAAGACGAATACGGCTACATTCCGCGCGAAAATCTCGTGATCCTGTGCACCGGCAGCCAGGGCGAGCCGCGCGCTGCGCTCGCAAAGCTTGCACGCGACGAGATGCGCAACGTTGCACTGACGCCGGGTGACACGGTCGTCTATTCGTCGCGCGTTATTCCCGGCAACGAAAAGGCGATTCTTGAAACCAAGAATTTGCTGATCGAGCAGGGCATCAAGATCATCGAAGATGGTGATGCGCTCGTTCATGTCTCTGGCCACCCACGGCGCAATGAACTGCGCAAGATGTACGAGTGGACCAAGCCGCGCGTCCTCGTGCCTGTCCATGGCGAAGCCGCTCATCTTGTGGCGCATGGCGCACTTGGACTTGAGTGCGGCATTCCGGAAGTCGCGCAAGTGCGCAATGGCGACATGATCCGTCTTGCGCCAGGGCCTGCCGAGATTGTCGATCAGGTACCGTTCGGTCGTATCTTCAAGGATGGACGGCTCATCGGTTCAGAAGACGAGATGGGCATCAAGGATCGCCGCAAGCTGTCTTATGTCGGACATGTGGCGGTGAATGTGGTGCTGGATGATCGCCACGAAATCGCGGGCGATCCCGATGTCGTCGCCATTGGCGTCGCCAGAACTGACGCGCGCGGCGAGGACATGGAAGATCTGATGCTGGATGCAGCAATCGGTGCGATTGAGAGCATTCCGCGTGCGCGTCGCAAGGATCTCGATCTTGTCGCGGAGGCTGTACGACGCGCGGTGCGTGCAGCGGCAAATGAAGCCTGGGGCAAAAAGCCGATTGTGACGGTTTTCGTGACGCGCTAACCAACACCAAGCTGGAGTGGAGGACGTCGATGTTGGGTCGCCTGAATCATGTGGCGCTGGTGGTGCCGGATCTGCAAGCTGCCTGTGCGCACTATCGTGATGTGTTGGGCGCGAACGTCTCGGCACCGCAAAGTCTTGCAGAGCACGGTGTAACAGTTGCCTTCATCGATGTCGGAAATACGAAGATCGAATTGCTGGAGCCGTTTGGGGAAGGATCAACGATCCTGCCGTTTCTGGCGAAGAACCCGTCCGGTGGCATGCATCATGTATGCTATGAGGTAGACGACATTCGCGCCGCACGCGACCAGCTCATTGCGGGCGGTGCGCGCGTGCTGGGAGACGGCGAGCCGCGGATCGGAGCGCATGGCAAGCCGGTGCTTTTCCTTCATCCGAAGGACTTTTTCGGCACATTGATCGAACTCGAACAGGTCTGAGGGTGCGATGAACTGGCTTTCTATTTTTGCGATCTACTTCATCACGTGGTGGGTGGTCTTGTTTGCGATGTTGCCGATCGGCGTGAAGACGCAGGATGAGGACGGTGATGTCACCCTTGGCACCGTGGCGAGCGCGCCCAGGGGCCCGCATATGCTGCGTGCTGTCATTTTGACCACGCTGGTCTCCGGGGTGATCTTCGGAGCTTTTTATGTGGCTGTGGTCTACTACGGATTCTCGTTCAACGACCTGCCACGTTTCGGCCCCCTGGCGCGTTGATCTGAATTCTGTGCCGTCGCAGTCGGCGGCACAGTCGATCCTTATCCGATAAAGATCTTGCGAGCTTTCCATTGAGAAGGGAAGTTGGGGCCGTTGCGAACTGCCCAAAAAAAATGCAAGGCCGAAGCCTTGCAATTTAAACGCGTCCGATCTGCTTTCCGATATTCGGCGGCTGCGGGTTACCGCGCCTAGATCGCATCCTCCCAAGACTTTGACAGCGTAGGAGAGCGAATTATTGCTTCGCCCTTTCGTTATGGAGGTACAATAGACCAACACTTTGCCGGATGTCACGAGAAATATTGCGTAATTGTGACGTAAATGTGCTGCGCTGCACAAAATTGCGCCACTCTTCATTGTCTTAGTGGAAGCCATTGCCGCAGGCCTGGTCAGAGGGCCGTTGGGTTTTCAATTGGCCTTTAAATGGCTATGAACGCCACGCAAACATTCTTTCCGCGTGGTGATTCCGCCGCGCTGTCTTTTACGGAAATCACCATGCGTCTGTCGCGTTACTTTCTGCCTATCCTCAAGGAGAACCCCCGCGAAGCCGAGATCGTTTCGCATCGCCTGATGCTGCGTGCCGGCATGCTGCGTCAGCAGGGGCAGGGCTCTTTCTCGTGGCTGCCGATGGGCAAGCGCGTGCTGGACAAGGTGTGCAACATCATCCGTGAGGAACAGGACCGCGCAGGCGCACAGGAAATCCTGATGCCGACGATCCAGTCGGCGGAGCTGTGGCGCGAAAGCGGCCGCTATGACGCCTATGGCAAGGAAATGCTGCGCATTCAGGATCGTCACGATCGCGAGATGCTGTTCGGCCCGACCAACGAAGAGATGGTGACGGATATCTTCCGTTCCTACGTCAAGTCTTACAAAGACCTGCCGCTGAACCTCTATCATATCCAGTGGAAGTATCGCGATGAGGTGCGTCCGCGCTTCGGCGTCATGCGTTCGCGCGAATTCCTTATGAAGGACGCCTATTCGTTCGACATCGACTTTGAGAGCGCCCGCGCTGCCTATTATCGGATGTTTGTCTCTTACCTGCGTACATTTGATCGCGTGGGCATGAAGGCAATTCCGATGAAGGCCGATACCGGCCCCATCGGTGGCGATCTCTCGCATGAATTCATCATCCTCGCAGAGACAGGCGAAAGCGCCGTCTTTTGCCATCGCGACTTTCTCTCGATGGACGTGCCGGGCGTTGATGTGAACTATTCCGACGATGCGTCCATCGCTGCGATCGTCGACGCATGGACAACGCCTTACGCGGCCACCGAGGAGATGCACGACGAAGCCACCTGGTCGGCGGTCTCAGAGGGCGAGCAGGTTTCGGCTCGTGGCATTGAAGTAGGTCACATCTTCCACTTTGGTGACAAATATTCCGCTCCAATGGGCGCTACCGTCACCGGGCCTGATGGCAAGGAACACGCGGTGTCGATGGGCTCCTACGGTATCGGCCCGAGCCGACTGATTGCCGCCATCATCGAGGCAAGCCACGACGAGAATGGCATTATCTGGCCGGAAGCCGTCGCGCCGTTCGATCTTTCGCTGATCAACATGAAGGTTGGCGATGCCGCGTGCGACAGCGCATGCGATGATATCTACACGCAGCTGACCAATGCGGGCGTCGATGTTCTTTATGACGACACGGACCAGCGCGCCGGCGGAAAGTTTGCGACTGCTGACCTTATCGGTCTTCCCTGGCAGGTGATCGTCGGACCGCGCGGTGTTGCTGCAGGTGAAGCAGAAATCAAGAACCGCAAGACCGGTGAGCGTGAAACCCTTCCGCTGGCCAATGTCGTGGCGCGACTCAGGAAAAACGCATGAGTGAAGCCGGGGCCAGCGCGACTCCAAGGGGAGCCAAACCATTCTCCATTTTCGAACGCATGGTGGCCTGGCGCTACCTGCGCTCGCGGCGGAAGGATACGGTGATCTCCGTGATCTCGCTGATCTCGTTTGTCGGGATCATGCTTGGCGTCGCCACATTGATCATCGTCATGGCGGTGATGAACGGCTTCCGAGCGGAGTTGATGACCCGCATTCTCGGCGTCAACGGGCATCTGATCGTCCAGCCGATCGACCGGGTGTTTGACGACTATGCGCAGGTTGCCGGGCGGATCGAGGGGGTGGATGGCGTTCGCTATGCCATACCGCTGATTGAAGGTCAGGTCTTGGCGACAGGAAGCGTCGGTGCCGGCAGTGGTGCCCTCGTGCGAGGTGTGCGTGAACAGGACATCGACAAGATGGATCTGGTCGCCAAGAACCTTCGCCAAGGCACACTCGACGGCTTCGATGGCTCCGAGAAGGTCGCGATTGGCAAGCGCATGGCCGACAATCTTGGCCTCGCCGTCGGCGACGGTATCCAGCTTGTTGCACCGGAAGGCGATGTGACGCCGTTTGGCGTGACGCCGCGCCAGAAGATCTATCCGATTGGCGCGATCTTCGAGGTCGGCATGTCGGAATACGACGCGTCGATTGTCTTCATGCCGCTCAGCGAAGCGCAGATGTTCTTCAATAGCGAAGGGCTGGTGCAGTCCGTCGAGGTGTTTCTCGATGACCCTGACGCAGTCGATGCGATGCGGACCAAGGTGGAGGTCGCGGCAGAGCGGCAGGTCTACCTGACCGACTGGCGACAGCGAAACCAGACGTTCTTCTCTGCACTGCAGGTCGAGCGCAATGTGATGTTCATGATCCTGACGCTGATCGTGCTTGTGGCGGCGCTCAACATCATCTCCGGCCTGATCATGCTGGTGAAGGACAAGGGGCGCGATATCGCCATTCTGCGAACCATGGGGGCGTCGAGCGGTTCGGTGATGCGAATCTTCATGATGACCGGCGCGGCCATCGGGGTGACCGGGACCATCGCAGGCGTGCTTCTTGGAGTGGTCGTCTGCCTGAATGTCGAGAAGATTCGGCAGTTCTTCTCCTGGCTGTCAGGCACGACATTGTTCAATCCGGAGCTCTATTTCCTCAGCCAGCTTCCGGCGAAGATGGATGTGCAGGAGACGATATCCGTTGTGCTGATGGCTCTGGTTCTTTCCTTCCTGGCTACCCTGTTTCCGGCATGGCGGGCGGCCAAGCTCGATCCGGTTGAAGCGTTGCGGTACGAATGATGACGCGCACGGTACTTCTCGAACTCAAATCCATTGATCGCCGCTATGATGAAGGGTCGCGCAAGCTGACCATTCTGGATGCGGCCGACTTCGTGCTTCATCATGGTGAAATGGTCGCGTTGGTCGCGCCGTCCGGTGCCGGCAAGTCGACGCTGCTTCACACGGCGGGCCTGCTCGAATGGCCTGACGCGGGAGATGTGATTCTCAATGGCCGGGCTTGCGGGCGACTTTCGGACGATGAGCGCACGGCGATTCGCCGAAACGACATCGGTTTCGTCTACCAGTTCCACCACTTGCTGCCGGAGTTCACGGCGCTTGAGAATGTGATGATGCCGCAGCTGGTGCGTGGGCTCAAGCCTGCGCAGGCACGCGAGCGCGCCATGCAGTTGCTCGACTACATGAAGATCGGGGCTCGTGCCGAGCACCGTCCGGCGGAGCTGTCGGGGGGCGAGCAGCAGCGAGTTGCGATTGCGCGTGCGGTCGCCAACGGGCCATTGCTTCTCCTGGCTGACGAGCCAACCGGCAATCTTGATCCCGCGACTGCAAGCTATGTGTTCGATGCGCTGGAGGCGCTGGTACGCCAGTCGGGGCTGTCTGCGTTGATTGCGACTCACAATCACGAACTGGCGGCGCGCATGGATCGTCGCGTAACGCTTGCCGAAGGCAAGGTTGTAGAACTTCCCTGATTTTTCAGTATTTCTGCCTGAAAGGGCGAAGCCGGCCTCGGGGAAGGCCGGCTTCTGAACCCGGTCATTTGGGGACGGGGTGGGGACTCGACCGGGTTATTCCTATGGGTTCTCGTTGCTAAAGCGCGTCGCGATCTTTCAGATACGTTCCTTGCGCTTTAGCTCGTTGTTTTCACGCATATCTTTAAAATGGTTTCCCCTTTCGGGAGACATGCTTTAGCGACCGCGAACACTGCCCACGAGGACATCGCGCCCGTCTTCAACTGCCACCCAGCGGCCCGCATGTGACGGGGACTGACGCTTGAGGAAGCGGTATTCTGTCTCATTCCAGGACAGGATAAGCGGTTCGAGATTGTCCAGAATGAAATCGCCGAGATGAGTATTGATGGTCAGGACAGCATGGCCATCGCCGTTAGGCTGGCGCACAACAGTAATCAACAGGTTGGACTCAGGAACACCTGCCTGGATCAGTCGCTTGCGCTTTTCGAGCACGTAGTCTTCGCAATCGCCGTAGCCGTTGACGGGGTAGGACCAGTATTCCTCGACCCCCCACATTTCCGCATCGGTGCGCGGGGTGACTGAAGTGTTGACGACATTGTTGATTTCCACGATTCGCGCCCAGAGCTCGCGGGTGAGTTCAACCGGCTTGGCCTGACGCGTCGGGCCACATTCCTGCGCCGTACGCTGACAGAATTCGTAGTGCCCGACCGGCTGCGAAGACAAGCCGCCGGTAGGCATGAAGGGTTGGGCGATTGCGGTGGCGGCTCCAACACAGAGAGCAGCAGCTGCTGCAAACGCGATCAGGATTTTCTTTTGCATCGCCATGGTCTCGTCTCCCCGTTGACGAGATCACAATGACAGGTGCATCTTTAGATGGCGCAAAATGTCGAAGTAGAAATTACCTCAATGTGAGTTCAAATTGAAGATGTATTGAACTCAATAGGTAATAAAATACGATTCAAATAGTATTAGAATTTATCGAAAATGCCACCGACGATTTTAACCTCTCGGTAGGGGGGGCGGATGTGCTGGCTGGCACTGGCAGAGCTGCGACCTGCAGTGTCTGCGAATGCGAACATGGGAAGGAACGGGTGGAGGAGGCGGCCGCGCCTGACAGGCGCATGGATCGTGCGCAGGGAGCTGGTGCGCACCCTTAAAGCACTTGGCGCTTTTGAGGGAGTGGTTTAGCGATCGAAATGTTCGAGCAGAGTGTCTTCACGCTGCAACGCGGCGAACTCAATGGCAATCCCGTCCTCAAAATGTCTCACGACCCGGCCACGCATTGTACCAAGCGTCACCGGCAAGCCGATCGCGGGCTTGACGTCGATTTCGATTGCAGCGCCCGAGAGAGACAGATCCACGATCCGGCAGCGATACTGGCGCCCATCGCCGAGATCAAGCGTGGTGATCGGGTTGCGTGGCGAGACGCGCTCGTGACGGCGGTCTTCCGGCAGGTCGAGCTCGTGCTTGTTGGCAAGCCAGGTGAGCTGCGCGGCGAGTTTGTCACGCTTGCGCTCGGAGGCAATGATTGTCATTGCGAAACCGTCTTCAAGAGAACGGGTGACAACCCCCTCCAGTCGACCGATCTGGTCGAGATAGACGATGACCTTTTCTCCGAGCGCCCCGCGCTTGGAAGAGCGCAGAGCCACGTCGCCGGGCGACATATCGATGACCTGGCAGGGATATTCCGAACGGTCCTCCAGCATGTAGCGTCCATAAACTTTCACGCGTACGCGCTGGAAGTCTCTCCGCTCCATACGCGCCGGCGCTGCCCTGGTCGCCGCTGGTCTCATGCCCGCTCATGCCCCGCTTGTTTCGCTATCTCGCTCAATGCGAAGATATGATTTCGGGATACTGCGAAACTGGTTAATTTACGGTGTGCCTGCGCTGGGGCTGGCGGTCAGTCTTCACGCCCGCCTTCGAACACAACAAGATGGCGGATGCGTCGTCCCTCGACCTTGCCAAGGCCGTTGTTGATAAGATTTGAGCTGGCCGGAGCCAGCGAGGGTGCGCGGTTCTCGAGAAACAACGGTTCACGCTCGGCATCGACGATGCGCATCGTCTCGATCTTTCCTTCGACGACGGGATCTGTCCCCAGCCAGTAAGGCTTGTCGATAGGGGTGACGGCTCCGAGAAGGCGCGGGCTGCCGAAGCCGGATTCCAATGGCAGCAATATCATTTCGAACAGGTTGGTCTTGCCGCTTTGCGTCAGGCCCTCGTAGGTGACGACGGAGACCGACTTGTCTCGAAGTGTGCCATAGGCGAGACGAGAAACGATACGCTGATCGCGCTGTGACCAGATCAAGGGAAACGCGTATCCCTTAAGCTCGCGGCCATAGGTTGCGCAAAGGCGCGTTCCGGCAAGGCGGAATACCGGTTCGCCGCGACCATCCTGTTCAAGGATGAACGTGTCTGCGAGCAACGCCTTGATTTCCGCCGGTTCAATTTCCGTGCGCTGAGGTGCAGGTCTCCCTTTCCGGAGCCTGTTCCAATATTGGAAAAGCGCAATCGATCCTTCCTGTTTCATATTCCCTTTGCCGCCCTTTGCCCCTTGCGGTTGTTCCATCGGTGAACAGAAACGTGATTCCGATGGACTTGTTGGAACCCACACGCACGAGACATGCCAGTCACGTTAACCGTTTTTCACGGCTATCCGGATCGTTAGGGTTAACGATTGGTTTACGTTGCCCGCCGGGGTTCGGCATGTCATTCGGGGTGCACTCCAAGGGGACGGGCACTTCGATGACCTGTCATGGACAATAAGTCCGGGAGTGAGCAGGGGGCTCGACCAGGCCGTTCAGAGACTTCTCTGGACGGCTTTCTTCTGTTGCACGTGTGTTCGTGAGTGATATCTGGCATATCGTATCGTGCGAATAGCGAGTTCTCTCCTTCCGTTCAGTTCAAGGCAGATAATGGCGGCCCCCCATTCTTCCCCATCCGATGATGAAACTACCCGAGGCTTTTCGCGCGCAGCGCCCCGCGAGCCGATGTTCAACATGCCGGCGGTGGTGGTTGGGCTGATCGCCCTGTGTGCAGGCATCCATCTGGTGCGCAGCTACGTTCTGACCGACGAGCAGGATTTTTGGGTGATCGTCCACTTCGCCTTCATTCCCCTGCGCTATTCTGGCGGCTACGCTCTGGACGCCTACGCCTTCTCTGGTCCGTGGACATATTCTTTCCTGCACGGAAGCGTGGCCCATCTGGCGGTCAATATGATCTGGCTCGCCGCGTTCGGCTCTCCGCTTGCAAATCGAATCGGCGCAGTGCGGTTCATCGCCTTCTGGATTTTCACCGCCCTGGCTGCTGTTGCTTTGCATTACGTGCTTCATTCCGGCGAGGCGACGCCATTGATCGGCGCATCGGGTGCAATCTCAGGAATGATGGGGGCGGCAGCCAGATTTGGCTTTCAGGTCAATCGACGCGCGCCAAAACCAGCTTTTGAAGGCGCGATACTCTCGATCCCAGCGGTGTTTCAATCAAGGACGACCGTTACATTCCTTGCAGTCTGGATGGTGGTGAATTTTGTGATGGGCATCGGCACGTCTGACATGAGCGCAAGCATTGCCTGGGAAGCGCATATTGGCGGGTTTCTCGCAGGTTTCTTGCTGGTGCGTTCTTTCGATCGAACTCAACGTCTAGCCTAGCAACTGGCGAAATCTTCCTGAGAAGCCGACGCTTGCAAAGCTGAGCGTCTACGCGCACCATGACAAGGTTCGCATCGCGTGGCCGGTTGTGGACTGGCCTGCCAAAGCCGGGAGGAGCGCTATGACTGTCAGGTCGATACTGGATCGCAAAGGAAGCGACGTTGTCACGCTGGAGCCCGAACAGACGCTCGCACGTGCAGCGCAGTTGCTCGGGGCGCGGCGCATCGGTGCGGTGGTGATCGTCGATGGTGAGCGACGCATTGTCGGGATATTGTCAGAGCGCGATATCGTGCGGGTCATTGGAGAAGCTGGCGGTGATGCGCTGGGGCTTCGTGTTGACCAGGTAATGACCTCCAAGGTGACCACCTGCGGTGAGGCGCACACGGTCAATCATGTGATGGAAGTCATGACCCAAGGGCGATTTCGCCATTTGCCGGTCGAGAAGGACGGCAAGCTTGCCGGTATCATTTCCATTGGCGACGTTGTGAAGCGACGCCTTGAAGAGGTTCAGCGTGAGGCGGATCAAATTCGCGAGTATATTGCGACTGCGTGAGCGTGGTGCAGAAATCTGGTGAAGCTTGATGGTTTTGCGGGCCTTGCAAAGGGTTGCAAGCGTGATCCGTTTGATCTAGCGAAAACCATATGCAAGAAGGTGCCTGAGCGCCAACATCTCTTCAGAGAACCGGATTTCAATGACGATCATCGACACGCGAACACCTGACCCGAAGCGCTTCGTTGCAGGAGCAACCGGCGACTGGGAAATCATCATCGGCCTGGAGGTTCATGCCCAGGTGACGTCCGAGGCGAAGTTGTTTTCGGGCGCTTCGACTGCCTTCGGTGCAGAACCCAATGCGAATGTCAGTCTCGTCGATGCGGCGATGCCAGGCATGTTGCCTGTCATCAACGAGGAATGTGTCCGGCAGGCGATCCGCACCGGGCTTGGCCTGAAGGCGCAAATCAATCTGAAGTCGGTCTTTGATCGGAAGAACTATTTCTACCCCGACCTGCCGCAGGGCTATCAGATTTCGCAGTTCCAGCAGCCAATCGTCGGTGAAGGCACTGTCATTGTCTCGGTTGGTCCCGACAAGAATGGCGAGTTCGAGGACATCGAAGTTGGCATCGAGCGTCTGCATCTGGAGCAGGACGCCGGTAAGTCGATGCACGACCAGCACCCGACCATGTCCTATGTCGATCTCAATCGTTCCGGCGTCGCGCTGATGGAGATCGTGTCAAAGCCGGACATGCGCTCTGCGGACGAGGCCAAGGCATATCTGACCAAGCTGCGTACGATTGTCCGCTATCTTGGCACTTGCGACGGCAATATGGACGAAGGCTCGATGCGCGCTGACGTCAACGTGTCCGTGCGCCGTGTTGGTGAGCCTTTCGGCACGCGCTGTGAAATCAAAAACGTCAACTCGATCCGGTTTGTCGGCCAGGCGATCGAATATGAAGCGCGTCGCCAGATCGGTATCCTGGAGGACGGCGGCAAGATCGATCAGGAAACCCGTCTGTTCGACCCGAACAAGGGTGAGACCCGCTCGATGCGCTCCAAGGAAGAAGCGCATGACTATCGCTATTTCCCGGATCCAGACCTTCTGCCGCTAGAATTCGACCAGGCATATGTTGACGCGCTTGCTGAACATCTTCCGGAGCTTCCAGACGACAAGAAGGCCCGTCTGATCGAGGCACTGGGACTGTCGACCTACGACGCTTCTATCCTGGTCTCCGAGAAGGCGATTGCCGACTATTACGAGAAGGTCGCAAACGGCCGCGACGGCAAGGCGGCTGCGAACTGGGTTATCAACGACCTGCTTGGTGCTCTGAACAAGGCGAGCCTTGATATCGATGATGCGCCAGTTTCGCCGGAACAGCTCGGTGCGATCATTGATCTCATCAAGGAAGGCGTGATTTCCGGCAAGATCGCCAAGGAACTGTTCGAAATCGTCTGGAACGAGGGCGGCGATCCGCGTGAGCTGGTCGAAAGCCGTGGCATGAAGCAGGTCACCGACACCGGCGCCATCGAGAAGGCCGTCGATGAGGTGATCGCAGCCAACCCGGACAAGGCCGAGCAGGCGCGTGAGAAGCCGAGCATGGCTGGGTGGTTCGTCGGCCAGGTCATGAAGGCGACCGGCGGCAAGGCCAACCCGCAGGCCGTGAACGACCTCGTGAAGTCGCGTCTGGGCGTCGAGTAGGCCGATGTTCGTACGCACTGCCTCGTCGCGCGACATCCCGGCGATCCGGGCGCTGTTGGTCGAGACCTGGCATGACACCTATGACGCGATCTACGGCAAGGATCGCGTCACGCAGATTACCGATTCCTGGCACTCGATGACCTTGCTTGGCGAACGGCTATCGCTTCCGCGTTCGGAGTTTCTTGTCGCAGATGACGGGAAAATGATCGGGGGCATGGCGTTTGCCACAGCGCAAGACGAAGGCAAGACGCTGGTGCTCCATCAGCTCTATGTCGCCCCATCGTGCCAGGGGCAGGGCATCGGCGGTCTTTTGCTCGACGAGGTTGAAGGCTGCTTCCCCGAAGCTGGAACCGTGCGGCTGTTCGTCGAAGAGCGAAATGCGAAGGCGGTGTCGTTTTATCTGGCACAGGGCTTTTCACAGGTGGGGAAGATCGACCAGGAAGTGGTCGGCGGACCTGCAGAACCGGCGCTCGTATTTGAGCGTCCAATCATCTGGGCGGACTGACCGCGACGCCAGGACGCTTGCAAACGCGGGCTCATAGCGCCATAAGGCCCACACGGCGACTTCCTGCCGGAGGAATCGATGAAGACCTTTTTCACGCAGTTTTTCACCTGGTGGAATGGCCAGAATCTGAACACGCGTTTCTTCACCTGGCGCAACGGCCAGCGTGTTGGCAGCGACGAGTTCGGCAACGTCTACTATCAGGGTGGCAAAGATTACGATGGCACGCCGAAGCGCTGGGTCATCTATAACGGCTACTCGGAAGGCTCCATCGTGCCGCCAGGCTGGCATGGTTGGCTTCACCGGCGCGTAGACACACCGCCAAGCGAGGAGCAGTATGTGGCGCGCGAGTGGCAGAAGCCGCACGAGCAGAACCATACCGGCTCGGCCAAGGCTTATCGCCCCAAGGGCTCTGTACTGGCCGGGGCAGAGCGCCCGCGCGTTACAGGAGACTACGACGCCTGGACACCAGGTTCGTAAGCTGTTGTCGGCGAGAGCTTTCTCGCCACATTTGCCGTCTATCCACGTCGCACGCATGTCGCCACGACAATTCACGGACAGCACGACTCATGGCTCTATCGCCGACTAGCCCGCGCTTCTCTCATTCCCGTCCCAAGGTGATGCGCTTGCCGACACTTGTGCTGGCTGGCGTTCTTGTCAGTTCCGGACCTTCCCTGGCGGAGCGGGTGACCAATGCGGTGGCGGAATTCACCGGGGTCGACAAGATCACCGGGCGGATCATCAGCTTCGACGTCTACATCAACGAAACCGTTCAATTTGGCGCTCTGCAGGTCACGCCCCGCGTGTGCTATTCGTCGCCAGAGACGGAAGAGCCGAAAACCGATTCCTTTATTGAAGTCGACGAGATCACGCTGGATCGGAAGATTCGTCGCATTTTTACGGGCTGGATGTTCGCGGAAAGTCCCGGTCTCAATGCGATTGAGCACCCGATCTACGATGTGTGGCTGAAGGACTGCAAACAGAAGTCCGACGTTCCGCCTCCGGAAAAGGCTTCAACCAACTAAACTATGAGCAGATGCTCAGGAGTCGGTGAATTTCGCTTCGCCCTGCACAGCGCGCTCAAGCATCGCCTCATATTTGGCACGCGGAACATCGATGGCGCCGAAGCGCTTGAGGTGTTCAGTGGTGAACTGGGTGTCCAGAAGTACGAAGCCCCTTGCGCGCAGCCGCTCCACAAGGAAGGCGAGACAGACTTTCGACGCGTCGGTTGTGCGTGAAAACATGCTTTCGCCGAAAAATGCGCGTCCGAGCGTGACGCCATAGAGACCGCCCACAAGGCGATCGTTCTCCCACGCTTCGACAGTGTGGCAATATCCACGCATGAAGAGGTTGGTGTAGGCTTCGCGGATAGGGGCGTTGATCCAGGTGGAGTCGCGGCCCTCGCGCGCTTCGGCGCAGCCGTCAATTACGCCCTCAAAGTCACTATCGACCCGGATTTCAAAACGATTCTGCCGGATGACCTTCGAAAGGCTCCGGGGAATGTGGAAATCGTCGAGGGGTATGATCCCGCGGGTTTCAGGCCGGACCCAGAACACCTCCGGGTCTTCGGCCGATTCTGCCATGGGGAATGCTCCTGACGCGTAGGCGCGCAGGAGCAGATCGGCGGGTATGCGGTAACCGGGCGCAAAAGGACGGGTCATCGCATACTCGCAACCATTACCCCGCGGACGATGCCAGGTGCTTCTCCAGCCAGTGGATGTCGTAATCACCATTGGCAATGTCGGTGTTGCCGACCAGATCCCGGAAAAGCGGCAGTGTGGTGTTGATGCCGTCGACCACGAACTCGTCCAATGCGCGGCGAAGACGCATCATGCACTCGACGCGATTGCGGCCATGCACGATCAGCTTGCCGATCAGGCTGTCGTAGTAGGGCGGGATCTTGTAGCCCGAATAGACACCCGAATCGACGCGGATACCCAGGCCGCCCGGCGTGTGGAAGTGCGTGATCGTGCCCGGCGAGGGGACGAAAGTGCGCGGGTCTTCCGCGTTGATGCGGCACTCAATGGCGTGGCCCTGGAAGCGGATGTCTTCCTGCTTGACCGACAGACCACCACCCGAGGCGACGCGAATCTGCTCGTGAACGAGGTCGATACCGGTAATCGCTTCAGTAATCGGGTGTTCCACCTGAAGGCGGGTGTTCATCTCGATGAAATAGAACTCGCCGTTCTCGTACAGGAACTCGATTGTGCCTGCACCGGAATATCCGAGATCGGCAACCGCCTTCGAGCAGATCTCGCCAATCTTGGCGCGCTCTGAGGCATTCAGTGCAGGCGAGGTGGCTTCTTCCCAGACCTTCTGGTGACGGCGCTGCAGGGAGCAATCGCGTTCACCCAGATGGATGGCCCTGCCGGCACCATCGCCGACGATCTGCACTTCGATGTGGCGCGGCTTCTCGAGATATTTCTCGATATAGACGGCGTCATCGCCAAAGGCGGCAGATGCTTCCGACTTTGCAGTGGCGAGAGCGACGAGGAGGTCGTCTTCGGAGTGTGCGACCTTCATGCCGCGACCGCCACCGCCAGCAGATGCCTTGATGATGACAGGGTAGCCGATCTCAGCGGCAACGCGTCTTGCTTCGGTTTCGTCGGAGATAGCGCCTTCTGAGCCCGGAACGACGGGAATACCAAGGCGCTTTGCGGTGCGCTTGGCTTCGATCTTGTCACCCATCACGCGGATATGGTCGCCCGAAGGCCCGATAAACGTGATGTTGTGGGCAGCAAGAATGTCGGAGAATTTAGCATTCTCAGACAGGAAGCCGTAGCCAGGGTGGATCGCGTCGGCGCCGGTAATTTCACATGCCGCAACGATCTGATGGATATTCAGGTACGAATCGCGGGACTGCGGTGGGCCAATGCAGACGCTTTCGTCTGCGAGCCGCACATGCATGGCATCTGCGTCCGCCGTAGAATGAACGGCCACGGTCTGAATACCAAGCTCCTTGCACGCGCGCAGAATGCGCAGTGCAATTTCACCCCGGTTTGCTATCAGGACTTTTTGAAACATCCTTCGGCCCTGACCTATTCGATGACCACGAGAGGCTCGCCGTACTCGACGGGCTGAGCATCCTCGCACAGGATCGCAACGACCGTGCCCGCGCGCGGAGACGGGATCTGGTTCATTGTCTTCATGGCTTCGATAATGAGAAGGGTCTGACCCTCCTTTACCTTCTGGCCAACTTCAATGAACGGCTTGGCGTCTGGTGCAGGTGACAGATAAGCGGTTCCGACCATCGGCGAGGGGACTGCGTTCTTGGACGTATCGGCGGCAGCAGGAGCCGCCGCGACAGGTGCAGCGACCGCTGGTGCAGCTGGCGCAGGTGCGGCTGCATAAGGCGCTGGTGCGTAGCCCTGAACCGCTGCCGGGGTACGAGAAACTCGAATACGCAGGTCGTCCTGCTCAACCTCAATTTCGGTCAGGTTGGTTTCATCAAGAATTGTCGCCAGATCGCGGATAAGTTGCTGGTCAACGCCGTTTTTCTTAGTCGACATTCTACTATCGTCCTTATTGTTCGTTGTGGCGGCTTATGACCTTGCGGCCAATGCGTTTAGCGCCATGAGATAACCTTGCGGTCCGAAGCCGCAAATCACGCCAGTTGCGACCGCCGAAACCCACGAATGGTGGCGGTATTGCTCCCGTGCGTGAATGTTCGAAAGATGCACTTCTGCGACGGGGAAAGGCGAGATTGCTCGGATCGCGTCGTGGATTGCAATCGAGGTATGGCTGTAGGCAGCGGGATTGATAACCAGACCCTGGGCCTTGCTTGCGGCTTCCTGAATCCAGTCGACCAGTTCACCTTCGTGGTTGGACTGGCGGAAGTCGACTTCGAAGCCAAGGCGGCTGCCTTCTGCGCGGCAATCGTCGGCAATTTCGTCAAGGGTCTTGCCACCGTAGATGCCCGGCTCTCGCTTGCCGAGCATGTTCAGGTTGGGACCATTGAGAATGAATATCGTCTTCGACATAAAAGGAGTTCCTGCGCGCCGGCACTTCTATAACGGCCATAGACTGCGGCGGAAAGAGCGCAAGTGAGTTCTTTTGGTGTCCACAGCCCTGTTTGGGCTGTGAAAACCGGAATTCATACGTTTCAGTTCGCTGCACGGACCTGTTTCAGTTTTTCTTCGAGCACAGCGTGCCCAAGAGCGCCGAATACGACCTCATCCCCCACCACATAGGACGGCGTGCCGGTAATTGCCAGCCGTGAAGCCAGTTCATAAGTCTGGGCGAAAGCCTGCGCGATCTGTGGATTCTCCATCTCGCGACGAAGGGCAGCTTCCTCGACACCAAGACGTGTGGCCGCAGCAATTGCGGTTGCTTCGTTGGCGCGGCTGCCGTTCATCAGCTCGCGATGAAAATCTCCGTATTTTTCTGGCGCCAGATTGCGGAAAGCCATGGAGACGACATGCGCCTTCTGTGAGTCCGGGCCGAGAATCGGAAATTCCTTGAGCACAAAGCGCAGGTCTGGATTGGACTGAATGACGGTCTCCATGTCAGCCAGCGCGCGCTTGCAGAACCCGCAATTGTAGTCGAAGAACTCGACGATTGTGACAGCTCCCTGCGGGTTGCCGATGACCCCGTCGTAGCTGGCGTTGAAGATTTCGTCGCGGGCACCGCGGATCGTGTCGATCTGAGAAACACGTTGGCGCTCTTCCTGTTTTGTTTCGAGCGCTGTCTGCATCTCCAACAGAATTTCTGGATTGGCGGCGAGATAATTGTGCACGATTGACTCAACCTGCGTGCGGGTCATCGATGCAGTGCCTGCCATGTCAGTGGTCGGAACAGGGTTGCTGCCAGAAACAAAACCGAAAGCGAACATTGCAGCGCCAACAGCTGCGCCGGTTATGCCGAGTACCGTGGCCTTGCTCATTCTAAATGTCCTTCATGCAGTGCGACGGCAGTCGTCGACCAGATTATTTGAAGTTGATGATGTCCTGCGCGCGCACCCAACTGGGCGAGCCTTGCTTGAGCTTCTGCTGGGCACGAGCGGCAAATATTTTGGCATCCCGATAGTTGCCCGAATAGAAGTGGCCGTCGGCAGTGGCAAGTTCAGCCTCCGCGACATTGCCAAGCTGCGCGTGTGCCTGGGCAAGATAGCGATAGCCTGCGGAATATTCGCGAGCGCGGGTGAGGCCGGTGCGCAACTCGACGACGGCCTTTCGCAGAGATTCAGGATTGCCTGTTGCCATCAACGCCTGCCCGTAACCGATCTGGATGATACCGGAGTCGTTTTTGTCCAGTCGCCGCGCCTGTGCGAATGCCTTGGCTGCGTCTGCAGGACGCCCGGCTTTCAGGAGCATCTCTCCGCGCATCTCATGGAGATAGGGATTTTTGCCGTTTGACTTGATCAGCGTGTCGATCTTGGTGATTCCGGCGCGGACATTGCCGGAAAGAAAGGTACCAATCGCGTCGGCATAAAGAGCCGGAAGGCCACGCGGGTCTCGGCGAAATAGCCGTGAAGCGCCTATATGCCCCTGTGTATAGGCCGTGATCTTGGCACGTGCCATATCGTGACGCAGCTGGAGCGCGGATGGATCCTGGCGATCGAAATGCTTGCTGGCGCGCGCAAGGTTTTCGAGATTGGCGATACGCTCACGAGGCATCGGGTGACTGATCTGATAGGGATCGACGCGCGATCCGGCCAGTGCCATGCTGCTGGCGAAGCGCTCAAAAGTCTTGAGCATGCCGCGCGCCGACTGGCCGGTACGTTCGAGATAGTTGATCGCTGCGCGGTCAGCAGTGGTTTCTTCTGATCGCTGGTAGCTGAGCAGCGAGCGCCGCGCCGCCTCCATGCCGCCGGACATGATGCCGGTGCCGGATTGCATGAGCCCCTGGGAGTTGGTCATCGTCCCAGCTACGGCGGCGCCGACACCCAGAATCGTCGAAATCACGGCTATGGTGTTGGAGCGCTCAAGCTGCTCTCGCAGACGCTGTTGATGGCCACCAGCGATGTGCCCGGCTTCATGAGCGAGCACTCCAATGATCTCGTTGGGCGTTTCAGCGATCAGCAGCGCGCCGGTATTGATGAATATGCGTCTACCCGACACGAATGCGTTGAACGACGGATCGTTGACCAGGATCGTTTCGATACCGGATCGTCCCAGTCCGGCCGCCTCAAGGATCGGGCGCGCGTAGTCGCGTACAAGCGACTCGATCTCGGCATCCCGGATCAGCGAAACGCCGCGTTGCTGTGCAACCGCCTGCGGCACGACCGGCAGCGATGCGGGCAGGGCCATCGCCACCGCAGCCAGAATGCGTATTGCCAGGGATTTCGACAGAACAGACTTCATCGTTGCCATTGGTATCCGACTGACAAGTTCCTGCAAAGGCAATGCGCCGCACATTCCTCAACTTGTGAACCTCATATCTTTCGGGCATTTGTGCGGCACCTTGGCCTTTCCTGACTGGAGTTTCTCATGGTTGTCTCTGTTTCCCGACGCAGTGCGGTCGAGCCGTTTCACGCGATGGACGTTCTCGCCGAGGCGAACCGACTGAAGGCAATGGGCCATCCTGTCGTGTCGCTTGCGGTTGGGCAGCCCTCCGATCCGGTTCCGTCCATTGTGCGCGAAGCTGCCCAACAAGCGTTGCTGGCGGGGCGGGGCGGCTACACGGATGCGCTGGGTCTTATGGACCTGCGTCAGGCAATTTCGACGCACTACCGCGATCACTACGGGGTGGACGTACCGGTTTCACGTATTGCTGTGACGACCGGTTCGTCGGCTGGCTTCAACCTTGCTTTCCTGGCGATGTTCGATCCCGGCGATCGGATTGCGATCACCACGCCGGGTTATCCGGCCTATCGCAACATCTTGATCGCACTTGGACTGGACGTGGTGGAAATCCGTCTGGAGGAAGAGGGTTGGCTGACGGCAGCCCAGCTCGAACATGCGCATCGCGAAAAGCCGCTGCAGGGCGTTCTTTTTGCAAGCCCGGCAAATCCGACCGGGGCAATTACGCCGCCACAGGCGCTGCAAGCCTTGATCGAAGCAGCGCGGAGCATGGGCATTTCGGTGATCTCCGACGAGATCTATCATCGTCTGTCCTACCAGGATGACGATATTACAGCGCTTTCATATGGCGATGACGTCACCGTCATCAATTCGTTCTCGAAGTACTATTGCATGACTGGATGGCGCATCGGCTGGATGGTGCTGCCTGAGGAACTCGTTCGTCCGGTCGAGCGCATCGCGCAGAGCCTCTATATTTCCGCCCCCGAATTGTCGCAGGCGGCAGCAATACGTGCTTTTGACGCTTCAGATGAGCTGGATCGGGTGAAAGAGCGCTATCGTCACAATCGCGAATTGCTGGGCAGTGCATTGCCCGACCTTGGATTGCCACTTGCCGCGCCAATGGACGGCGCATTCTACGCCTATTGCGACGTGACGCGGCACAGCAACGACAGTATGGATTTCGCCAAGCGCTTGCTGGCCGAATGCCACATTGCGGCAACGCCAGGTATCGATTTCGACCTTGCTGAAGGACAGCGCTTTCTGCGGCTCTCTTATGCCGGTAGCGAAGCCGATGTGACCGAGGCAATAGCTCGACTGAAAGCATGGCTTTAACAATCGACATCTAGAAAAAACCGGCGCGAACGCCGGTTTTTTTATGTCTCAAGTGCGAGTGCGAGGGATCAGAAAAATCCCTTGCGCTGCCACCAGCCGCCTTTTCGCGGCTTGTCAGCCTGCTCGCCCTGCGAGGACGTCACGACCGGCTCGGCAGGCTTTTCTTCTACCGGGGTTGCCACAACGACCGCTTCTGGCACGGGAGTGACGTCCGCAGTCTCGGGCACCAAGGTGTTCTCCGGTTCCGATGCTTGCGCCGTGATTTCCAGAGCTGCGGGAGCTGCTTCCTCGGCAGCAACGGCGTCCGCTACTTCAGCCACAGCTTCCTTCGCCTTGGCGGGTGCCTTACGGCGCGGTGCGCGCTTGGGCTTTTCCTTCGGTGCTTCGACGTCGGCCGCAGGAGCGACCTCAGATTCTGCAGCCAGATCGGCTGCTGCCTCAACCACTTCCGGCTCTGCAGGCTGTGCCTTTTTGGCAGCCGTGCGACGGGGAGCCCGACGCTTCGGCTTTTCCACTGCCTCAGCTTCGGCGGCAACTTCAGTTGCAACTTCCGCTGCTGCTTCGCTGGGAGCCTCGATCGCTTCCATAGCCGCCTGATCAACGATCTCGGCGACAATCTCGGCCACGGGTGCCTCAACAGTTTCGGCAGGCTGAGTTTCGGCATCGTTGGCTTCGGATGAACCTTCGCCATCGTCTGCGATATCGTCCGAGTTGCCTGCAGTCGCAGCAGCCTCGTCATCGCGCCGATTGCGGCGACCGCCGCGCTTGCCGCGTCGACGCTTCTTGGCCGCTGTTTCTTCGGCCGATGCCGTCAGTTCGGATGCCTCGTCGTCGGTGCCGACAGCTTCCTCGGATGCTTCAGTGCTGTCATCACCTTCTGCTTCGCCGTCTGCGCTGACGGTCTGCTCCGCAGATTCTTCAGTGCGATCCCGGCCGCCACGACGACGACGACGGCGCTTGCGCTTGCGCTGCGCGTCATCACCCTCCGACTCGATCTGCTCCGCAGACACAGGCGCATCGGCCTCGTCATGCGCATCCTCTTCAACGAAGTCTTCCTCATCCAGCTCTTCGTCATCCAAGAGGACCGGACTGGTAGGCTGATACAGCGTGGCGTTCTCGGCCACAGCGCCCTTGAAGATCGCGTAGTGCTGAGTCTTCAGGGAATCGTCCGTCTCGATTGTGATCGTCAGGCCGAAGCGCTTCTCCAGCTCGACAAGATTGGAGCGCTTGTGATTGAGGACGTAGATCGCGGTCGACGTGGGCGTGCGGACGGTGATGTGGTGGCGACCATCCTTCAGGAGGAACTCTTCCACCGCACGGATCACCATGAGGCCAACAGACGATTCCGACCGGATATGGCCGGAGCCGCCACAATGCGGGCAGGGCTGCGTCGTCGAATCGAGGACCGAGGCGCGGATGCGCTGACGCGACATTTCGAGCAGGCCGAAATGCGAGATACGCCCCACCTGAATACGCGCACGGTCGTTTTTCAGGCAGTCTTTCAGCTTCTTCTCAACGGCGCGATTGTTGCGATTCTCCTCCATGTCGATGAAGTCGATCACGATCAGGCCGGCGAGGTCGCGCAGGCGCAACTGGCGTGCGACTTCTTCGGCCGCCTCCAGATTGGTCTGGAGAGCAGTGTCCTCGATAGAGTGTTCTTTCGTCGAGCGACCCGAGTTGACGTCGATGGAGACCAGAGCTTCAGTCTGGTTGATGATGATGTAGCCGCCGGATTTCAGCGTCACCTGAGGCTGCAACATCTTGTCGAGCTGCGCTTCAATGCCATTGCGGGCAAAGATCGGTGAAGCCTCACGGTAGGGTTGAACGACCTTTGCATGGCTGGGCATCAGCATGCGCATGAAGTCCTTGGCCTCGCGATAGCCCTCATCGCCAGCAACGAGAATCTCGTTGATGTCCTTGTTGTAAAGGTCGCGAACGGAGCGCTTGATCAGCGAACCTTCCTCATAGACCAAAGACGGCGCGGACGACTGAAGGGTCAGGGTGCGAACGTTGTCCCACAGACGCATCAGATATTCGTAGTCGCGCTTGATCTCCGCCTTGGTCCGGCTTTCACCTGCGGTGCGCAGGATGACGCCCATGCCCTGCGGAACTTCCAGATCCTTGACCACGTCCTTGAGACGCTTGCGATCCTGAGCATTGGTGATCTTGCGCGAAATGCCACCGCCACGAGCCGTGTTCGGCATCAGCACGGAATAACGACCTGCCAGCGAGAGGTAGGTGGTCAGGGCAGCGCCCTTGTTGCCGCGCTCTTCCTTGACGACCTGCACCAGCAGGATCTGGCGACGCTTGATGACTTCCTGAATCTTGTAGTGCTTGCGCGGCGTGCGGCGCTGTTCGCGAATCTCCTCGAGTGCGTCCTCTGCACCTACGGAAGTGACTTCGTCATCCCCGTTTCCGTTGCTGGACGAGTCGTCTTCGTGGTCGTCTTCGCTCTCGCCGTCATTGTCGTCGGCGTCTTCATCGTTGTCGCTCGTGGGCGCAGCCTCGGAGATGACATCCGCTTCTACGCTTTCGGCGATCACGCTTTCAGGAAGGATTCCTTCGATCTGGGCGCCGTCACTGTTCGGGACGATCGTTTCGATCTCGTCTGCTTCGCTGTCAGTGTCGCTTTCATCTGCGGCGTCGTCGGCCGGATCGACATTCTCGTCATCGGCTGTGGTTGCCTTTGTTTCATCGGCGCGAGCGCGATTGCGGCCACCACGCCGGCGGCGACGGTTGCGACCGTTCTTCTCTTCGCCTTCATCATCATCATCGTCCGAACCTGCATCCTCGGCCTCGGCGCGCAGGAGTGCCTGCCGGTCAGCGACCGGAATCTGGTAATAGTCAGGATGGATTTCAGAGAATGCCAGGAAGCCATGGCGGTTGCCGCCATATTCTACGAAGGCAGCCTGCAGCGACGGCTCTACACGCGTGACGCGGGCGAGATAGATGTTGCCTTTGAGCTGCCTCTTGTCCTGCGACTCGAAGTCGAATTCTTCAATGCGATTGCCGCGTACGACTACGACGCGGGTTTCCTCCGGGTGGGAGGCGTCGATAAGCATTTTGTTGGGCATTATGAGTTGTCTCCCCGGCACAGACAGACCGGGGCAGGGGCGATCTCTCGCGGCTGCCTGAAACGGATCTGAGGGAGGTGCCGGATAAATTTGAGGTCGCATCGCGCATCGTATGCCGAACGCTCGCCAGGGCCGCGGCCATAGCGGCGCGGTTTCTTCCTGACTGAGACAATATCTGGCTTTCGATCATCGCGTTACATGCGGTACCAATTTTGAACCAAGGTCCGATCGTCGGACCCGCTATTATGCTCATACAGAGCCGGCCATTGAAAGGTGGCCGCTTTCCTCACGCCAGAAGTCCCATAAACGATGGATGCTTCTGCAAGAAAATTCATGCGGATTCACATGACCTGAACCGGTTGGCCCTGCAGGAGACGCCGTGGTCCGCAAAATGACGGCAGGCGGAGCAGGTGCAACGATCACAGGCTGCGGTGATCCAACCCTGCTTTTATGGTTTGCGGTAGAACAAGGCAACCGCTATTTCGTCACTCGGCTGTCGAATGTCTGCGGCAGTTCCTGAAAGGATTGCTTAACCATAGCCCGATACCAGTCGTTCATATAAATGTTTCTCAGCGTCGATGACAGTCAGGAAGCCGTGCGCATGCATGCGGACCCTCGCCTCCAGGGAGCCATCTCCAGAGCAGTGTCGTCATCTGGCCGGTATGTCGTGGCGCTTGCTCTGGCATCGTTCGTCGCCCTGGTAAGCATCGTCACCGGTGCCGGCGCGGTCTCCGCTCCGGTTGTGCACGCCAATAGCTACAAAATGGCTGGTGATGCTTCGCGAATGCGGGTTGTCATCCGATTCGATCGCGAGCCGCAGGTGCGATGGTCGCTCTTGCGTGGTCCCCACAGGCTCATGTTCGATCTGCCGGGCACGGTCGTTGAGTTCGATCATGCCGAACTTTCCGCGCGCGGAATGGTGACGGATGTTCAGTATGGGCATCTTGAGTCGGAAATGTCGCGCGTGATCATTTCATTTGACGGGCCCTTTGAGGTTGAACGCGTTGACATACTCGACAATGACGATGGTAACGGTTCGAGACTGGTAGCCGACATTGTTGCGAGCTCTGAATCGGCATTCGAGAAGGCAATGATGGAGCAGATCGAGGTGACCGCCTCGACTCAGACAACGCCAAAGGTTGATCGCATTGCCCGTGCTGCAGGAGACCGTCCTGTCAGGATCGTCATCGATCCCGGTCATGGAGGCGTGGACACCGGAGCTGAGGGGCCAAATGGCACCCTTGAAAAGACCATCACCCTGGCATTTTCGCTTGAGCTGAAAAAGAAACTGCAGGACACGGGGCTTTACGACGTCTTCATGACCCGGGACCGCGACGAGTTCCTGCGGCTGGACGAGCGTGTCAAGATCGCGCGACAGCATGAGGCGGACTTGTTTATTTCCGTTCATGCCGATTCGATCCGTTTGAAGAATGTCCGGGGCGCGACGGTTTACACGGTGTCGGACAAGGCGTCTGACGCGGAAGCGGCGGCAAAAGCGATCCGCGAGAATCTTGCGGACGCAATCGGCGGCATTGTGGTCGAAGAAGAGGATCAGGGAGTTGCTGACATTCTCGCCGACCTCATTCGACGCGAGACCCAGACCTTCTCAATTCGTTTTGCGCGCTCGCTGGTTGGCGAGTTGTCGTCATCAATCCAGATGATCCCGACAAATCCTCACCGGTTTGCCGGATTTCGAGTGCTGAAGGCTCCCGATGTGCCATCGGTTCTTCTGGAGCTTGGATACCTTTCCAATGCGCAGGATGAAGAGCAGTTACGCAATCCGGTATGGCGCGAAAAAGCAGCTGACAGCATAATTTCCGCGATCAGTCGCTTCGCCACACACGCCCATCGTGCGGGCGGATGAGCCCTCGCACCGGGCGACGTTTCGTTGCATGTGCACAACACCATATGGTTTAATTGCAGAATCGCGCGTAAACGCGTTGATCTCGCCCCAATTTGCTCACAAGGGCAACACAGAACGTGGTGCGAGTGGATCGATGGTCGTGCGCCTTTGACGGGAGTGCCGGCATGGCTGGCGACCCGGAAGATCCGCATACTGGAGTGGGCATGATACGTCTTATCGGATATTTCTTTGGTGTTGGCGTCGCCCTAGCGTTGGTAGCTGCGGCGGGGGTTGCGCTTTACATCGGCACTGTCTCCAAGGATCTGCCCGATTATGAAGTGCTGGCGCGTTATGAACCGCCGGTAACGACCCGTGTTCATGCCGCCGATGGCGCCCTGATGGGCGAGTTTGCACGTGAGCAACGGCTTTTCCTTCCGATCCAGGCAATTCCGGATCGGGTCAAGGCCGCGTTCCTGTCTGCGGAAGACAAGAGTTTTTATACCCATCCTGGCATCGACATGATGGGCCTTGGTCGGGCGTTGCTCACCAACGTTCAGAATCTGGGCTCAGGTCGGCGTCCCGTAGGTGCCTCAACGATTACGCAGCAGGTGGCGAAGAACTTCCTGCTTGATTCAAGCGTCACCTATGATCGCAAGGTGCGCGAGATGATCCTGTCATTTCGCATCGAGCAGGCATACTCGAAAGATCGCATCCTCGAGCTGTACCTCAATGAAATCTATCTTGGATTTGTCTATCCAGGTTATGGCGCTTACGGGATTGGTGCGGCGGCACTTGTCTACTTCGACAAATCCGTCAATGAACTGACGGTTGGCGAAGCCGCGTATCTGGCCGCGCTGCCCAAGGGCCCAACGAACTATCATCCATTCCGCCACACCGACCGGGCCGTCGAGCGCCGCAACTGGGTCATCGATCAGATGGTGTCCAATGGCTATGTCGACGTTGAGGAGGGCGAGCGGGCCAAGGCCGAATCGCTGAACGTCAATCCACGCCGGGGCGGTACTTATCTGTTTGCCGGCGAGTATTTCACGGAAGAGGCACGTCGGGCGATCATCGCGCGCTACGGCGAGGACGCGCTTTATGAAGGTGGCCTGTCGATCCGCACCACGCTCGATCCTGCGATGCAGCTGAAAGCCCGCAAAGCGCTCCAGAACGGTCTCATCCGCTACGATACGCTGCGCGGCTATCGCGGCCCGATCACACATATCGAAACTGGCGATGACTGGGGCGTTCCACTGGGTGACGTCAAGCGCCTCAGCGACGTGCCTGAGTGGCGCGTGGCTGTTGTGCTGGAGGCATCGGGCGAAGGTCTGAAGGTCGGCCTGCAACCCGGCCGGCAGACGTCTGGACAGCTTGCCGAGGAGCGCCAGACAGCGTTTGTTTCGAAAGCCAACATGACATGGGCGCTGCGCCATATGTCGGAAGGCAAGCGCTTGCGTGCTGACTCGCCGGCTCAGGTGCTGAAGCCGGGCGATGTCGTGTATGTCGAAAAGACGGGTACGGGCGACGATGCTGGCTGGCTGTTGCGGCAGGTGCCGGAGGTTTCCGGTGGCATGGTGGCGATGGATCCGCATACGGGCCGTGTATTGGCCATGGTTGGCGGGTTCTCTTTCTCGCAGTCGGAGTTCAATCGCGCCACGCAGGCCTATCGCCAGCCAGGCTCAGCCTTCAAGCCGATCCTTTACGCCGCTGCACTGGACAATGGATATACACCTGCATCGGTCGTGATGGACGGGCCGATCACCATTCGGGTTGGCAATCAGGTTTGGGAACCGAAGAATTACGGTGGCGGCTTTGCCGGACCGTCGACATTGCGCGCGGGCATCGAGCGTTCCCGAAATCTGATGACCGTGCGGCTTGCCAACGACATGGGCATGAACCTTGTCGCCGAATACGCGGAGCGCTTCGGTGTCTATGACAAGATGCTCCCGGTTCTGGCGATGTCGCTGGGCTCGGGGGAGACCACCGTGATGCGCATGGTGTCTGCGTATGCAATCATGGCCAATGGCGGCAAGCACATCACGCCGTCGCTGATCGACCGTATTCAGGACCGTTATGGAAAGACAGTGTTCAAGCACGATCAGCGCCAGTGCGAGGGCTGCAACGCGCCTGCGTGGGACGGCCAGAGCGAGCCGGAGCTGATCGACAATGCGGAACAGGTGCTTGACCCGATGACGGCCTATCAGATCACGTCGATGATGGAAGGCGTGGTCAAGCGCGGAACTGCAACCACATTGGCTGAGATCGGCTATCCGATGGCAGCAAAGACTGGCACGACGAACGATGCGCGTGATGTCTGGACGGTCGGCTATACTCCGGACCTGGTGGTCGGTGTCTATATCGGTTTTGACCAGCCGCGAAGCCTTGGAGATGGCGCAACGGGTGGTGGCCTGGCGGCGCCGATCTTCAAAGAGTTCATGATTGACGCGCTGAAGGACAAGCGCCCGGTTGATTTCCGAGTCCCGGAAGGCATGCGGATGATCGCGGTGGATCGAAAGAGCGGCATGCGTGCGGCCGATGGCGCGCCAGGGTCGATCGTCGAAGCATTCAAGCCGGGTACCGGACCAGCGGATTCCTATTGGGTGATCGGTATGGACGAGTACGAAGCGTCGGAGCGTGCACGCGAAATATCGCCTCAGGCCAGCGAGGCAATCAGTTCGGGTTCTGGTGGACTGTACTGATTTTGCAAGGATCCAAGAAAAACGCCGGGCATATGCCCGGCGTTTTTTGTTAGTGGTGCTTGCTTGAAGTCTTACTCGGTGGCCGCCGCGATATCCGTCTTTGCATTGGCCTCGGCTTCTGCGACCGCCAGAGCGGTCATGTTGACCACCCCGCGCGATGTGACTGAAGGGGTGAGGATGTGTGCTGGACGCGAAGCGCCGAGGAGGATCGGACCGACATGCAGCGCATCGGTCATTGTCTTGATCGTCGTCAATGTGATGTTCGCCGCGTCAAGATTCGGAAATACCAGAAGATTGGCTTCGCCTGTCAGCGTTGAGTAAGGATATATCCGTTGGCGCAAAGTCGCCGACAGTGCGGCATCACCATGCATTTCACCGTCTGCTTCGAGATCAGGTGCCTGTTCACGCAGGATGGACGCTGCCTCCCGCATCTTCCGGGCGCTGGCGGAATCGCGTGAGCCGAAGTTCGAGTGAGAGAGCAGTGCTGCCTTTGGCGTCAGGCCGAAACGGCGGATTTCAGCTGCTGCAAGCATCGTCATTTCGGCGATCTTCTCGGATGAAGGATCGATCGAAACATACGGATCGGTGAAGAAGGTTGCGCCTCGTTGGCTGATCAGGATCGACAGTGCCGACAGATCTGACACGCCGGCCTGACGCCCGATGATCTGGTCCACGTTGCGAAGATGGCGCTCATAGCGTCCTTCCAGGCCGCAGATCATGGCGTCGGCTTCGTCACGCATCATCGACAGTGCCGCAATCACCGTGTTGCTGCCGCGTACCATCATTCGGGCAGCCTCGGGTGTGACTCCCTGACGGCCGCACAGGCGTACAAGCAATTCCACATAGTCGCGGTAGCGCGGATCGTCTTCCGGGTTGACGATCTGGAAGTCTGCTCCGGGCCTGATCTTCAGACCGTAGCGCTGAAGGCGCGTCTCGATGACGTGCGGGCGTCCAATCAAGATCGGACGAGCAATCCCTTCCTCGAGCACGACCTGCGCGGCCCGCAACACGCGCTCATCTTCACCGTCCGCATAGATGACACGGTTCGCTGAAGCCTTTTTTGCCGCCGAAAAGATTGGCTTCATGATGAGGCCGGACCGGAACACGAAGCGGCTCAGGCGCTCCACATAGGCTTCCATGTCGTCGATTGGGCGAGTGGCGACGCCGGATTTGCAGGCGGCCTCCGCGACTGCGGGGGCGATACGCAATATCAGCCGTGGGTCGAACGGGGACGGAATAATGAAATTCGGGCCGAAAGTCGGCGTTTCGTCCGTGTTGGCGCGCGCTGCAATATCCGATGGTTCTTCGCGGGCGAGTGCTGCGATCGCCCGCACTGCTGCAACCTTCATTTCCTCATTGATCGCAGTTGCGCCGACGTCCAGCGCGCCACGGAAGATATAGGGGAAGCACAGGACGTTGTTAACCTGGTTCGGGAAATCGGACCGACCGGTGCAGATCATGGCATCAGGCCGGGCCGCGCGCGCGACATCGGGCATGATCTCCGGCGTCGGATTGGCGAGCGCGAGGATCAGCGGCTTCTCCGCCATCTCGGCAAGAAGCTCGGGCTTGAGAACACCGGCTGCCGAAAGGCCGACGAAGACGTCAGCGCCGCCAATGACGTCAGCCAGATCGCGGGCGTTGGTCTCCTTGACATAAGGATCTTTCCAGCGGTCCATCTCTTCGACGCGCCCCTTGTAAGCCACGCCATAGCGGTCGGTGACCCAGATGTTGTCCTGCCGGGCGCCAAGGGAAACCAGAAGATTAAGGCAGGCCAGTGCGGCGGCGCCGGCGCCGGACGTGACGATCTTCGCGTCTTCGATGCGCTTGCCGGCAAGTTCGAGCCCGTTGATGATTGCGGCGGCAACGATGATTGCCGTTCCGTGCTGATCATCATGGAACACCGGGATCGACATGCGCTCCTTCAGCTGCTCTTCGATCTCGAAGCACTCGGGGGCCTTGATATCTTCAAGGTTGATACCGCCGAAGGTTGGCTCCAGAGCCGCGACGGTGTCGACCATGCGGTCGATTTCGTTGGCATTGATCTCGATGTCAAAGACATCGATACCCGCGAACTTCTTGAACAGGACTGCCTTGCCTTCCATCACGGGCTTGGATGCCAAAGCGCCAATGTTGCCGAGACCAAGCACGGCAGTTCCGTTGGAAATGACTCCGACAAGGTTTGCGCGGGCGGTGTAGAACGCGGCTGTCGACGGGTCGTCCTGAATGGCGATGCACGGAGCGGCGACGCCAGGCGAATAAGCCAATGCCAGGTCGCGCTGGTTGCCGAGCGGCTTGGTTGCCTGGATCTCAAGCTTTCCGGGCGCAGGATAGCGATGATAGAACAGCGCGCTCTCTTCCAGATCCGACCGTTTCGACTCTGTCTCGTTTTTTGACACCTCTTGTTCCCCCGTCGCTAATTCTTCCGGAGATCGGCATGACTCGCTTTGTGCAAGCGCTTCGGTTGCCAGATCAATGAGTTAGTGGATCTTTCTGTGCATTCGAACGAACGCATGTCGGTTATTCTTAGCATGTTAATCCGCGCTCGTGGGCGGCACCGTGTCGCGGCTGAAACTTTTTTAGACCGCGTGGATGAAACTATCCCCAGAGCGACACTGCAGGCGGGGAAACCATCGCCCCATCATATGTCAGGCCCGGCACCCGGTCGCGCGCCAGAAGCAATGGTCCGTCGAGGTCGACGAAATCTGCATCCTGCGCGAGCAGCACGGCAGGCGCCATCGCCAGCGAGGTGCCGACCATACAGCCAACCATTATGCCAAAGCCCAACTCGCGCGCCTTTGCGTGCAGCCTCAAGGCTTCAGTGAGCCCACCGGTCTTGTCGAGCTTGATATTGACGACGTCATAGCGGCCCAGCAGTTCGGACAGCCGGTCTGTGGTGTGAACACTTTCGTCTGCACAGATCGGGACAGGGTGAGGAATGCGCGCGAGAAGCTCGTCCTGTCCGGCAGGCATCGGTTGCTCGATCACAGCTATCCGACAGCGCGCCGCGGCCAGAAGATGCTCACGGATGTTGTCGGCGTTCCAGCCCTCGTTCGCGTCGAGAATGATTCGACTTCCAGGCGCAGCCTGTGTCACGGCTTCGATACGGGAAATGTCGTCTGGCGTTCCAACCTTGACTTTCAGCAGTGGTCGATCGCGATTTTCCCGCGCTTTCTCAGCCATGACCTCAGGCTCTGCGAGCGAGATGGTATAGGCGGTCTCAAGCGCTCTTGGTTTCGGGCTACCAAGCAGCGCGCCGACACGCACGCCGCTTTGCTTGGCCTCAAGGTCCCAAAGAGCACAGTCGACTGCGTTACGGGCGGCGCCGGCAGGCATCATTTCGAGCAGTTCATGGCGTGAAAGCCCCGACGCGATGTCGGCTCGCACGGCTTCGATGCTTGCTGCTACGCTCTCCATTGTCTCGCCATAACGCATGTAGGGAACGCATTCGCCGCGCCCGACGTTGTCACCTGCCTTGATTGTGCAGGTCAGCACGGCTGCTTCTGTCTTGGAGCCGCGTGAAATGGTGAAGGATCCCGCGATGGGAAACCGCTCCGCTTCGACAAAAAGATCACGCACGATGAAGAACTCCCTGTTGTCACTGGCAGGATTGCCTTGCCAAAGTGACATCGCAAGCGCGGCAGATTATGACTGGGCTGATGTTGACCAAAGATACTGCCGACGCAAGCAGCAGCAACTCCGATAATCGCGATCATCCTCCTGCGATCCATTCCAGAGAGGAAGGTTCACGCACGGTCTGGCAACTGTCAGGTACGTGGAACACGCGCTCAGTTCATCTGGTCGATGCGCAGATGCGGGAACTGGAGCGCACCAAAGCGCAGCAGAACGTCGTTATTGATATCAGTGCCGTCGAGCGGCTTGATACGGCCGGTGCATGGCTTGTCGAGCGTCTGGCAGCCGCCCGGATCAATGCCGGAGCCGACGTGGAAATCCTTGGCGCTTCGGAGGCGGCGCAGACGCTTCTGCCGGCGGTGCGGCGAGCGATCCGGTCACCTGAGAGTTCTTCTCGTGAGCGCCAGCCATTCTTCCTGATTCGCTGGCTTGAATTGCTCGGACGGGCGATGGAGAGCGCGTGGCTCGACTTCATCGCGGGCACATACATTCTTGGCGCGACGATACGCGGCGCGCAGATGAAACTTGGGCGCGGTCACGCTGTGAACCCCGCCGCAATTTTCAATCAGATCGACCGCATGGGCGTTGGCGCAATTCCGGTGGTGGTGCTCATCTGCTCCATCGTCGGCGCTATCGTGGCCCAGCAAGGTGCCTATCAGCTTCGCTGGTTCGGTGCGGAAATCTTTATCGTCGATCTGGTGGGTATTCTCGCCTTGCGCGAGCTTGGCGTCTTGTTGACCGCAATCATGGTTGCCGGACGTTCGGGTAGTGCGATTACCGCCGAGATAGGCTCGATGCGCATGCGCGAAGAGGTCGACGCGCTCAAGGTGATCGGGCTCAACCCTATCGGTGTCCTCGTTTTTCCGCGTCTGGTTGCACTGGTGATTGCGGTGCCGTGCCTGACGATCATTGCCAATGCCGCAACGCTGGGCGGCGGCATGCTTGTAGCGTTGCTGTATTCCGGTATCCCACCTGAAGCCTTCATTGATCGTCTTCATGCCAGTGTCGATCTCTCGACAATCTTTGCAGGGCTCATCAAGGCACCATTCATGGCACTCATCATCGGCATTGTTGCGTCGGTGGAGGGCATGAAGGTTGGCGGAAGTGCCGAATCGCTCGGCAGGCATGTCACCTCTGCCGTGGTGAAATCCATCTTCGTCGTTATCGTGCTCGATGGTCTTTTTGCCATGTTCTACGTGGCAATCGGGTTCTAGGAGGGGCCAGTGCCGGATTCTTCGCCAGATTTGATGCGTCAGACAGGAGAGACGAACTCCGACGCAGGGACGCGGCCTGTGGTCCTTTCCGTGCGCGATGTGACGGTAGCGTTTGGTGAAAAGGTTGTTCTCGAAAACCTGTCCCTCGACGTCTATCGCGGTGAAATCCTCGGCTTCGTCGGCGCTTCAGGAACGGGCAAGTCGGTATTGCTGCGCACGGTTCTCGGTTTGGTGCCGAAGAAGTCCGGATCGGTGGAGATGTTTGGTGTTGACCTCGACGACGCCAGTGAGCAGGAGCGAGTCCTTGTCGACATGCGGGTTGGAGTGCTTTTCCAGCACGGCGCATTGTTTTCAGCGCTGACCGTGAAGGAGAATATTCAGGTTCCGATGCGCGAGTATCTCGACTTGCCGAAACCGCTGATGGACGAATTGGCGTTGTTGAAGCTGGAGATGGTCGGGCTGCCACCAGACGCTGCCGACAAGTTTCCTTCCGAACTTTCTGGAGGAATGATCAAGCGCGCTGCTCTTGCGCGTGCGCTGGCGCTTGACCCCGACCTCGTCTTTCTCGATGAGCCGACGTCTGGCCTTGATCCTATCGGGGCAGCTGATTTTGATGAGTTGGTCAGGACACTGCGCGACACGATGGGCCTGACCGTCTACATGGTGACCCACGATCTAGACAGCCTGTTTTCAGTCTGTGATCGGATTGCCGTGCTGGGCGGAAAGAAAGTACTGGTCGACGGGACGGTCGACGACATGATGCAGGTCGAAGATCCATGGGTGAAATCCTATTTCCGGGGCAAGCGGGCCCGGCAGATCGATCTTTCTGCCCGTGCTGAAGTGAATTAGGAGAAGATTGGATGGAGACACGCGCCAATTATGTGATTGTGGGCATCTTCACGCTGGTCACGGTGCTTGCTGCCTTCGCGTTCGTCTATTGGACTTCCGGTCTGGGAGATCGAGTTGAGACGTCGACGGTGCGGTTTCGCATTCCTGGGTCTGCGTCCGGACTTTCACGCGGGAGTGCGGTGTTGTTCAATGGCATCAAGGTCGGCGATATCACCCGTGTCTATATTGACGTTGCCAACCCCACGGTTGCCATTGCCGACGCGGTGGTGGATCGGTTGACCCCGATCACGCGCTCCACACAGGCGGATGTCGGTCTTGCCGGCTTGACGACAGGGCAGGCGAATATCGAGCTGCGCGGTGGCAATCCTTCTGAGCCAAACCTGCTGGAGCAGGCAGAAGAACAAGGCACGATCACGGAGATGACGGCGAATCCATCGGCGGTCAGCAACCTGCTCGAAAGCGCGCAAAACATCTTTCGGCGCACGGATTCCATCCTGACGGATCTGGAGCGCCTGGCAGGTGACGCGCGCCAGCCGATCACCAAGACCTTGCAGAATGTCGAGGCATTTTCGGAAGCTCTGTCCAATAACGCCGAAGGCATCGACGCATTTCTGGCCAGCGTGACCGCAATGTCGAAGACTCTGACAGGCGTATCGGAGCGACTTGATTCGACGTTGGCTGGGGCTGAAGAACTGATCCGCTCGGTAGACACCGAGGATGTTACGGCCGCAGTTCATAATGTTCGTCAATTTACGCAGCGGTTGGACGAAGCGTCTACCGACCTCAATCAGATCATGGCGAACGTCAAGGAGGGGGTTGCTTCGATTTCGGGCTTTGCTGCTGCTGCGAACCAGACGCTGGCGCGGGTAGACACAATCGTACAGGAAGTGGATCCTGCTACCGTGCGTACCGCGCTTGCAAATATCGAGCAGGCGAGCACAAGCGTGAACGCTGCGGTCAATGATGTCAGCAAGGTTACCCAGAAGATTGGCGAAAGGGCCGAGGATATCGACGCGATTATTGTCGATGCACGAGAGATGGCCGCGCGTCTGAACCAGGCTTCGGAGAAGGTTGATGGCGTCCTGAGCAAGGTGGACGGTCTGCTGGGTTCTGACGATGCGGGCGGCCTGATGGCTGACGCCGGTGAGACTTTGAAGGCGTTTCGTCAGGTTGCCGATACGCTTAACGCCCGGATGGGGGTCATAACCGATGGGCTTGCGCGGTTCTCGGGACAAGGCCTTCGCGAAGTGGAAGGCCTCGTGCGCGATACGCGGCGCTCGATCACCCGTATCGAACAGGCGGTCTCAGACCTGGAACGCAATCCGCAGCGGATCATTTCAGGTGGCGCAGGTGAAGTTCGCGAGTTTGACGGTCGGGCGCGGCGTTGACAGGCTCGCCCTGACTCTGGACAAATTATCGATGATGCAGCAGTGGCGGATCGGAAGTTGAACGATGGCTAGTAACAGTCTGAAAGCATTGATGTTCGGCGTGATTTTGTTGCCGGGCTGCGCTGCGCTACCGGGCGGTGGACCCGCGCCGCTCGATACGTTCGATCTCTCTGCCCAGACTGTTGAGGTCGGTCAGCGTCGTTCCCGCACGCAGGTGCTTGTGGCGGAGCCGAGCGCTCTGAAAGTGCTGGACGGTGAAAACATCGTGATACGGCCTTCGGCCGGCACTATCGAGTTCCTGAGCGGCGCCCAGTGGGCGGATCGCTTGCCACGCATTGTGCAGTCACGCCTGGTGGAAGCACTGCAGGCTACCAACAGTTTTGGCGGTGTCGGTCGGCCGGGCGAGGGCCTTGCCATCGACTATCAACTGGCCACGGATATTCGTGCATTCGATGTGCGTCTCGACGGGCAGCGCCGGGCAAATGTCGTGCTCTATGTGAAGGTGCTGAACGATCGAAACGGCGTCATCCGGTCGGCGCGCAGCTTCGAGGCGTCCGCGCCGGTCGCTGGGTCCGGCAATGATGCCTATGTCGCTGCTCTGGACCAGGCTTTCAGGCAGGCGACCGCGGATGTCGTTCGCTGGGCCGTCGGGGTGATGTAGGCAGAAGCATTCGCTATGACCGAAATCATGTTTCTCGACAGTGGGAGCCGGTTTCGAGATAAAGACATGCGTAAAAGCAAGGCGTTAATGCGCAAGGCACGAATCTGAAAGATCGCGACGCGCTTGAGAGTCGAAAGCCGCTTCATTGAAGCGGCTTTTTTCTGCGCTCTTTGCAGCATGTGAAACGAAAAAAGGCGGGATTGATCCCGCCTTTTTTGTCTTTGACTGTCCGTTGTCGCTACTTCAGCCGTCCGCTGGCATGGGCGAGCATGGTAAACACCTTGCCGGTGTCTGAAGTCAGGTAGGTTTGCGTCATGATGTGGTCGCGGTCGTTACGGCCTACATCCTGCAGCAGTTTTTCGAAATCGCGGCAATAGCGGTCGACGGCAGCCTTGAACTCCTGATCGGACTGATATTTGCGACGAATTTCCTCAAATGTCTGCTGACCCTTCAGGGTGTAGAGGCGACGTGTAAACACGTTGCGCTCGCCCTTGCGGTAGCGGTCCCACAGCTCGATCGAAACTTCGTGATCGATGGCACGCGCGATGTCGACAGACAGCGAGTTCAAAGATTCCACCAGATGCAGTGGCGTGCGCTCAGGCGTGGACGCCTGACGTTGTGGTGCAGCCGGTGCTGTTTCCTCGGACGAGGCACCGCGCAGCAGATCCTTGACCCAGCCCGTCGACTGCGGCTGTTCGCGGTCGCGGACGGCCGCGGCCTGCAGGCTGCCGCGCAATGGGGCATCCGCAACAGGCGGAGCAACGCGGCGCTCAGCCACTGGCGGCGTCAGCGTCGGTGCAGGCGCGGCAGCAGCGCGTGTCACCTTACGGTCGCTGGCGTCAAATGCACGGCCAGACTTGGCGACGATATCCGCCAGTTCCTTCAGCGCATTGATCTGCTCGCTGACAGCGCGACGCATCGCCGAAGTCGACTGCTTCGTCTCTTCGGGGAGTTCCATGACACCCTTCTTGACCTCGGCGCGCGTGCTTTCCAGCTCGTGGCGGATCGTTCCGGCAGTCTTGCGGATCTCGTTGGTTGCCTCTGTGAAGCGCTGAGTTGCGCTTTCGACAACTTCCGAAATTGCAACGCGGATATGATCTGTCGAAGTCTTGGTGCGTTCCTCGGCCTTGACCAAGGCGCGGCCAACAAGATCCTCAAAGGAGCGCATGACGCGTTCGATGTCTTCCGACTTCGCGACCAGGCCGACGGCGAGGTTTTCCAGTGCAGCCTGACGACCGTCGAGGGTCGATGCCAGATCGTTCTGTGCCGACCCGAGAAGATCGGAGGCGGAGGCGAGAACCTTCGCGTGATCGTCAAAGCGCGTCGCAATGCCGGCAATGTCGCGCAACGTGGAGCTGGACAGTTCCGTCAGGCGGCCGGCATTGGCGTCGATAAGACGTGCTGAGCTGGCGAAAGACTGGGCCGCGCGCTCGGTGCTGGACGCGAAGCGTTCCGTCGTGCCGATCAGCTTCTCATCAAGATCGATGAGGTTGGTCGATGCGGTGTCAACGAGTTCGCCGAGGCGCGCATTGGAGTGCGACAGGCGGTCGATGAGTTGCGACACGTTTTCGCTGAGGTTCTGGCTCGCGGCATCAACCGCAGTGACCGTCTCCGCTGTGCGGGTTGCAAGTGCATTGACCAGCGCAGCGTTTTGCTGGCGCAGGCGCTGCGTCGCCATCTCGGTTGCTTCCTCGAGGCTCTTCTGAAGTTCACCACCGCTCTCGACAAGGCGCTGGGCCAGAGGGGCGGCGCGCTCATCGATGATGCGGGCAAGTTCAGACGAACGTGCGGCGAGAAGCGCGTTAAGCTGACGAGTCTTGTTGTCGAGCGTTGCAGCAGCCTCGTTGCTGGACTGACCGATCTGCTCATTGATCGCCGCAAACGCGCCGGAGACGGCATCAGCACGGCCGAGCAGTTCGCTTTCGGCGCGTGTAACCTGCTCCTGCAGCTTGTCGGTAGCCTGAGCGACACCGGCCATCAGGCGCTGTTCCGCGCCCGCCACCGTCTGCGAGACGCGGGCGGCAAGCATGCCGGCGCCGTCTGCAATCTGGCGATCGGCTGCGGCAAGTGTCTCGGCGATCTGAGCTGCGCGGCCTTCAAGTTCGGCGGCCGTTGCTTCCGTACGCTGGCGAATGGTGTCGTCGGTCTGTGCAAAGACGTTGGCGACATCATCTGCGCGTGTCGCGAGCGAGGCAGCGGCCTGCTCGACACGTGCGCCCAGGTGGCGTCCAGCTTCATCGAACTTCGACTGGATCTGGTCGGCGCGTGCGGCAATTGCAGCGGCAACCTGCTCCGCGTGGCTGGCGAGCGAGCCGGTGGTCTGCTGGACCTGGCCTTCGAGCGAGCGTCCGGCTTCTGCGAACGCGTCCTGAACGTCGGCGACGCGTGCGGTGACGGCAGACGCCACCTTGTCGGCCTGATCGGCGAGCGTGCTTGTCGCAAGCTCGACACGTCCGTCGAATTCGCGGGACACGTCGTCAAAGGCGCCACGAACGTCAGCCACACGCGCGGCGATTGCGCTGGCGACGGATTCCGCGTGGCCGGAGATGACGTCGGAAGCCAGCTGGATGCGGCTGTCGAGTTCCTGTCCCGCCTGATCGAAGACCGACTTGATCTCGCCACTGCGCGAGGCGAGGGCGTCGGCAACGTGCGCGGCGTGTCCGGCCAGTTCCTGACCCGTCTGGGCCACGCGATCTGCGAGTTGGCGATCAGCATCGTCAAATGCCGTGCGGATTTCCGCTGCGCGCGAAGTGAACGTGCTGGCGGCGTGATCCACCTGAGCCCGCAGCTCCTCGCCGGTTGCGAGCGTGCGTTCGGCCAAGCGGCGATCAGCCGCGTCAAACACAGCCGAAAACTCTCCGACGCGCGTGTTGAGTGTGTCGCTCATCTGGGCGGCACGGGCTGCAATGACTGCATCTGCATCGGCGACGGCGTTGGCAGACTGTTCGCCCAGCGTTGCGGTGACTTCCAGCACCTTGTCGCGAAGCGAACTTGCGACCACGCCAGCAGAGCCTTCGAGGACCGTGCGGACGTTGTCCACGCCAACGCGCAATGCGTTCTGCATCGTGGACGTGCGCTCCTCGATAATTCCTGTCTGGCGGGCGAAGGTTTCTTCAATTTTGTTGAGATCTTCACCCACCGCTTCGCGGATTGTGCCTGCGCCAGCCTGCAAGGCATCGGCGAGGGCGCTCGTGCGTTCTTCGATGACGCCAGCCTGTCGGGCAAACGCATGCTCGATGCGTCCGATGTCCTGGTCCACCGCCTGGCGGACGTTCTCGGTGCCGCTGAGAAGCGTGCTGGCGAGCAGGCTGGTGCGGCCTTCGATGACACCTGCCTGACTGGCGAAGGTTTCTTCGATCTTGCCAATGTCTGCGCCGATAGCATCGCGGATATTCTCCGCGCCGCTCAGCAATGTCCCACGGAGGGCGCGCGTACGCTCCTCGATGACACCTGCCTGGCTGGCGAAGGTTTCCTCGATCTTGCCAATGTCTGCGCCAATAGCATCACGAATGCTCTCGGCGCCGGTCAACAGGGTACCGCGGAGGGCCAGAGTGCGCTCCTCGATGACGCCTGCCTGGCTGGCGAAGGTTTCTTCGATCTTGCCGATGTCTTCGGAGATCGCCTGACGGATACCGTCGGCCCCACCGGTCAGGGCGAACGCGAGTGCACCTGCCTGTTCCTCGATTGCGCTCTTCTGTGCGGCGAAGGTGTTTTCGACGCGGCCAAGGTCTTCCGCGATGGCACGACGGACACCCTCGGCGCCTTCATGCAGCGTCTCACGAAGAGCAGACGTGCTTGCTTCGATAGCGCCGGTTTGGCTAGCGAAGGTCTCCTGGATCTTGGAAATATCCTCGCCGAGGATACGGCGTACGCCGTGCGCGCCGCCGAGCAATGTCTTTTGAAGCGCGGCAGTGTGGGCTTCGATGACGCCCGACTGGCTGGCAAAAGCTTCCTGAATCTTGCCGATATCTTCGTCAATCGCGCCGCGGACGCTTTCCGCGCGACTTTGAAGCGTGCTCTCCAGCGCGGTCGTGCGCTCGATGAATGCGGCTTCGTGCTGCGCGAGAGCACTCTGGATACGACCGATGTCGCTGTCGACGACGTTGCGAACTCCGTCGGCGCCAAGAGACAACGTCTCCTGCAGAGCCTTGGTGCGCTCCTCGATCAGGCCGCTCTGGCGAGCAAACGTGTCTTCGATCTTGATCAGATCGTCGCCGAGCACATTGCGCAGGTTCTCCGCACCTGCGTAGAGGGCGCTTTCCATTGTACGCGTGCGTGCTTCGATGACACCCTGCTGGCTGGCGAAGGCTTCGTCGATCCGTGCGATGTCGTCGCTGAGAATGCCACGCAAGCGTTCTGTGCTCGTCGTAAGAGCAGCCTCGATGGCGCGGGCGCGGTCTTCCACCAGACCGGACTGGCTGGCCAAGGCTTCATCAATCCGCGCGATTTCGTCGCTGAGAGCGCCCTTCATCTGTGCAACGCTGTGACCAAGTGCATTCTGAAGGTCGATGGTGTGCGATCCCAGAACATTGGTCTGGCGGTCGAACGCTTCTTCAACCTTCGTCATGTCGACGGAAAGGGCCGTGGTCAAATCCTTCTGGCGATCCTCGATCGAGCGAAGGTGTTCTGCGACAACTCCCTCAAGTTCCTCGCGGGCGAGACGGATGCGTTCGATGTCGCTGCCAAGCATCTCGGCGATTTGCTCGCGGCCTGCGGCAAACTTCTCGACATGGCCGGACACAGCCTCATCGATACGAGCGCGAGCTTCGTGCAGTTTCGCCAGATCTTCGTCCAGAGCTGCTGTCAACGTCTGGCGGCCGTGAGCGAGACGCTCGACATGGCTCATCATGGCTGCATCAAGGTTCTGACGCTGGTCGGAGATGCTTGCAAGGTCCGCTTCGAGTGCGCGGGCGATGATGTCACGTCCGCCGGCGATCCGCGACGTGAAGTCGCTCGCCTGCGTTTCGAGCATGGTCGATGTGGACATCACCAGCTCCGCCATTTCGGAGCCGATGCGTGCCTTGCCTTCATCGATGAGGCCGGAAATCGTCTGCTTGCCCTCGCTGAAGGTCTGCGCGATTTCGCGCGAGCGCTCCACGAGCGTTTCGTTGATCTGCTTTGCGCGTGCTTCGAGCGCTGCATTCAGGCGCTGCGTGCCGGTGTCGATAGCTTCTGCGCGGGTCTGGAACTCGTGGATGAGAGCCTGGCCGCGATCACGCAGGGTCGTTTCGATGCCTTCCAGACGCGTACCCAGCTCTTCATTGAGCGATGTAGCCGCACCACCGAGGAGCGAAACCATGCCTGTGGTGCGCTCATCCAGCATCTGCGATAGCGAGCGTGTGACGTCGTCGGTGCTCTGCGTGAGCTTGGCGATGCGCGTATCGAGCAGGCTGGCAAAAGCCTCGCCGGAGGTAGTCATGCGATCGGAAATGGCGTCGATGCGCTGGTCAATCGCATCGTACATCGAGCTGCCGCTCGCATTGATGCGATCTACCAGCTGATCGCCGGAATCGGAGATCGTCGAGGTGAGGCGTGCCGAAACACCGAGAATATTCTGGCGAATGATGTCGCTGGCTGAATCAAGTTCTTCTTTCAGCGTTTCATGCGCACCGGCTATCGAAGAGCGGACACGCTCGGCGTGAGTGACGACAGAGTCGCGCTCGCTGCCCAATCCATCGATCAGGGTGCGGATGCGGATCTCGTTGTCCGAATAGGCGCGCTCCAGCTCGTTCACTTCGGTGTGAACCAGAGTTTCGAGTTCGATCGCACGGGCGAGTGTGCGTTCGATCCCTTCGCCCATTGCCTGAACTTCGCGACGGACTGCCTGACCAACCATCATCACGCGGTCGGTTGCAAGATGCTCCGGCTCGGCGAGGCGGAATGCAACTTCAGTCATTGACTGGGCAGCAATACGCATCTCATGGGCGCGACGGATCATCGCCGCAAAGCCCCAGAACAGAAGGATGGGCACAACAATGGCGACAACCAGTCCCATTGCAGCTGGCAGCGCAATCAATTGCTCGATCGAACGGATCTGCCAGATTTCCGGAGAAAACAGCATGTGGCCCATCAGCAGGCCGCCGGCGATCCATGCCAGCGAAAGCAGGCTGACCATCCAGTAGATCGCGCCCGAGCCGTTGCGGCGCAGCTGCTGCTGCAGGGAGCGATAGTCCTTCTGGCGGTCGTCGTTGGCGTGCGTAAAGGGCGGAGTGGGCTGAGCAGGTTCGATCGGCTTGAGGTCCGCGATCGGCTTCACATCGGGCTGCTTCGGGCGTGGGGCAGGCTTGGGAGCTGCGGCCTCGGCCACGACGGGCGCTGGCGCGGGCTTCTGAACCTGACGGGCGCGGCTATCGCGTGCAAGATCTTCGGCTGCCTTCGAGATTTGTGCCTCGAAGTCGGCCATGGAGCTTGCGACATCAAGTCCACCATCGGATTTGTCATCGACAAACAGGTCGATATCGAGAGCTTCTTCAAGCTCCCTGGCCATGTCACTGTCGAGGTTGCTCGTCGTGCTTGGTTTACTCGCCATACCGCTCATACCCTGTACTACTCATGCAGGCCGCCAAACAGGCGCCTCGTGCCCGCACACATTGGACCCAATTTGGGCCATAGCGTATCGTACTGGCACACTGCTTCAAAGGAAACCGCGTTTCCGCCGCATGTGTAAAACTTTAAACATAAGGTTAACAGCATGAGGCGAAAGGCGATTTCCGTCTGAGGCACCTTTCAGCGTTTCCATGGCTTGCCGCCACCCCATTAACTGGTTCTCCACTTTAAAAATTCAGAGTCAGAGCCGATAAGAGATACACAAGGGACGGCGGAAAAATGGCTGATGCTGAGGAAATGGTCGCATTTTCCTGTCCAGGAGGAGGCAAGGACTCAACCTCGTCATCAAGGCCGATCGACTTGGCCCATCTGGGGCGCCAGACGATGGGGGACAGGGCGCTTGAGGAAGAGGTGCTTCGCCTCTTTGTTCAGCAACTCGCGACCGTAGGCGTTCGGATCGAGGATTCAGACGCGGTTGAAAGGCAACGGTTGGCGCATACGCTTCGCGGATCGGCGGCGGGCATCGGGGCGTTTGAGCTTTCTGAGTGCGCAGCTCAGATCGAAGCGTCTCCTGACGATATGGGGCTTGTTGGGCAACTTTCGGTTCTCATCGCGGAGACCCGTGATTTCATCGCGACAATCAACCGATAACGCGGAACTGAGGGCAGGCGGGTAGCCCTGTGGTTGACTTGTGGTGGCGAGATTGTATCTGTCCCCGCAACAAGCTCCAGCAATTGCGCAGTTTCCCGAGACAGATTCATGACGAAAATCACCTATATTGCCCATGACGGCACGAGGTTCGACGTTGATGCGGCGAATGGTTCGACCGTAATGGAGAATGCGATCCGCCACTCCGTTCCCGGCATCGAAGCCGAGTGCGGCGGGGCCTGCGCCTGCGCAACCTGCCATGTCTACGTAGATGAGGCGTGGTCCGCTGTCGTCGGTACGCCGGAAGCGATGGAAGAAGACATGCTCGATTTCGCGTTCGATGTACGTCCCACGTCGCGCTTGTCCTGTCAGATCCGGGTAAGTGGCGAGCTTGACGGCCTGGTCGTCAATATTCCTGAGCGTCAGGGATAGGCTGTCCTGGTCGACCGACTGGAGCGGCGAAAGCGTTTCGCGAGTTGCTCGATTGACGCATCTATCCTGAAACCGGTTCCCAGTTTCGGGGGACAAGCGCTACTTCTCGATGCGTTCCAGTCGTCTTTGAAGCAAGCCGGAAATCCGTTTTTCGAAGTTGATCCCTTCGACACGATCAAACTGGGCCTGTGCTCTGTCGTGCTCCAGAAGCATGCGTTCGCTGGTCCTTTGTGCGGCTGACCTCGCTGCTTCACAGCCTCGAAAATTGGTGAGCTGGCCGAGTGCTGCCTCCATGTCGCGCGCGTGGTTGCGAGCAATGACGACATGGCTGTGTTCGTGCCGTTTGATATCGGCTGCAAGCGTTTCCCAAATCAGTCGGGTGTCACGATCTGCACCGCGCGGCCGTGTCCAGCGTGGCAGGATCATGCTTGCTTTCAACGCAACGCGCGCATCGACGACGCTACAGAACCCACCTTTTTGCCGGTAGGTGAGGTGCGTTGAAAATTCGAGCTGCGTTGCGCCTGGATGGCGCGAGCCTGACGCGGACAATCGTGGGCCACGGCGCTGCAACTGGCGCTCGATCTCGTCGAGAGACGTGCCACCGACCGTGAAATAGCTGTAGGTAAGTGAAACCGAGGCGCCGGACGCCGGGGCGACAAGGGCTATGAGCACAATAGCTGTCAGCAATGATTTTTTCATCTGGCCTCCGACGACGCATGACCTGCACGGCCTCGTCCTCACTGATCGGGCATCATCGCCGGCGACTTGTAAACAGGTTATCATCACCATGGCTGTCGCCAGCAGAAACGCGTTGATTTCTGATGCTCTGCGTCCGACAAAGCGCGTTGAAGGAAAAGTGCATGTTCGAACCCAAACCCTGGTTATTGGCGCATGGGCGCTCGCTGACGCTCGGGCCCCGTGCTCTCGTGATGGGGATCGTGAATGTCACGCCTGACAGTTTCTCGGATGGGGGACAATTCGACAACCTGGAAAGGGCGCTGAGACAGGCCGAGCGACTGATCGCGGAAGGTGCGCAGATCATCGATGTGGGTGGTGAATCCACAAAGCCGGGTGCGGAACCTGTGAGTCCACAGACAGAGCAAGGCCGCATTATCCCGCTGATCGCGGAACTGGCAAAGCGCGGCGATGTTGCTATCTCGGTTGACACCTATCGCGCCGAGACCGGGCGGTTGGCTGTCGAGGCCGGAGCGCATATTCTGAATGACGTCTGGGGACTGCAGCGGGAACCGGATATGGCGGGGGTCGCGGCGGAGACGGGTGCGGGTCTGGTGATCATGCACACGGGCAGGGAGCGTACGAAGCTTGCCGATCCGATAGAAGATCAACGTGTTTTCCTCGCGCGTTCGCTCGAAATTGCAAACGATGCCGGGGTTGGCAAGGATAGTATTGTTCTTGACCCCGGTTTTGGCTTCGCCAAGGAAACGGCCGACGAAAACCTGGATTTGATGGCGCGCTTCGAAGAACTCGGTTCGTTCAAATACCCTTTTCTTGTAGGTACTTCTCGAAAACGTTTTATCGGAACACTGACTGGACGCGGACCGGACCAGCGGGATGCTGGCACGGCCGCAACAAATGTCATCCTGCGAATGCAGGGTGCGGGTATTTTCAGAGTGCATGACGTCGCAATGAATGTGGACGCGCTGCGTTTTGCGGATGCTATGATTGACCGTGGGCTCGTTGCCCAATCTGAACGCTGCCGGGAACCAAGCGTATGACATATACAATCAGAATGAAGAACTGTGCGTTCTTTGCACGGCATGGCCTTCTCGATGCTGAGGAAACACTGGGGCAGCGCTTCTACGTGGACGCCACGCTGGAGGTTGATGCGCAGACCGCTCTGGTCGACGACTCCATTGCGGACACAGTTGATTACGGAATCGCATTCAGTGAAATCGAGCGCATAGTCACCGGCAAGCGACGCTTTCTGATCGAAGCGTTGGCGCAAGACGTGGCGGTGGCCCTGTGCAACCGTTTCCCCAGCATCCTTCGTGCCGAAATCACTGTACGCAAACCGAATGCGCCTGTTCCCGGCGTTCTCGATTATGTCGAAGTGACCGTCGTCTGGCCTTATGGCTGACGAGCGACCGCGCGTGCGCGCATATCTGGGACTTGGTGGCAATCTTGGCGAGCCAGCCGCGGCCATGGCCGAAAGTCTTCGTCTACTGGATGCGCGCGCAGATCTGTCGGTGATCTGCGTTTCGTCGCTTTATCGAACCCCGCCGTGGGGTGTGACCGCTCAACCTGACTTTCTCAATTGTGTTGCGGCTGTAGATACTGACCTCACTGCCCGCGAATTGCTGCAGCTTTGTCTCGACACTGAGAGAGTATTGAAGCGGGTGAGGGCCGAGCGATGGGGGCCGCGGCTGATCGATATCGATCTGCTTTTGTATGGCAGCGAGCAGATCAATGAAGACGATTTGCAAGTGCCACATCCACGGATGATGGAGCGCGCCTTCGTGCTTGCGCCACTGGCGGAGATAGCGCCTGAAATTCTGCTTGATGGGCAGGTGGTAACACGCAGGCTACAGGACACAGACCATAGTGGCATCGTCCGATTGCCAACCGAAACGAACTGGTGGGCCCACTGAAGCATAACGCTGAAAGTGGAAACTGGTTTCGGGTCAAGGCTAACGCGCAAGGAGCGAATCTGAAAGATCGCGACGCGCTTTAGTGCAGTTCCGCTTTTTTCGAACGGTTTATTGAGTGATGACACACCCAGAAAGCGTGTGAGGCGATCCAGAAGAACGCAACACGCTTCAGGCTGGGTCATGTAGCGGCGCGGTTATTTTGAGGCGATGGCGCCGACGCTGCCGGGGTCGTTGCGCTTCAGGTTCATGCCGATCACCGGCACCATCTGGTTGTCCACCTTGACGGACACGGTAACATGCATCGTGTCGCCGTCGGGCATCCGCGCGAGCATTGCACCGTCAAGCTGTTTGCGGTTGAGCGTAAATACCACTTTTTCGCCGGTCACGCTGCCGGCCACAACGTCAAGACCTTCACCGACGGCGCCGTCCATGAACGTGCCCCGATAGCCCTGCCGCCCCTTGTGCTCGACGCTGGCAGACATTTTCTGGGTAAAGAGACCAACGCGGCAACCGCCGTCCATAGTCATGCCAACCTTCCCGGCCGGCGTTGTTCCCTGGAAGTTGCAGGTGAAGCGCGTGCCCTTGTACTTGCCCGCAACGATCTCGCCCGGACCAGACCACTGACCTTCCACCTTGGTAAAGAAGCGCTTGTCACGGTCGGATGCCGACGCGACCTCGATGCTGAAGGCGTTGAATGCAACCGCAGCCACAAGTGGCAGCGATGCGGACAGGATGGTGCGTGTGACCATGGGAACCCGACTACAAAACGGACTGGAAACTATGAATGGGACACTGGCGAAAAATGGTTAACGCTTCGTCTACATCGGCACATTGCGTGATCCGCAACAGTCCGGCAAGGCCATTTTCACGTACGCGGGTCAGTGGTCCCCTGTTTGCGCGCAAACTTTGACAGGGCGGAAAGAAAATCGCTCATTCCCGGACGCTTCTGCACGACAAAAGGAAGAGGGCGTACCGTTTCCATGGCTGCAACACCGATTCTCGCGGTCATCATCCCGTTTACGACGCCTTCGCCAAGTTTTGCAGACAGACGGGCGGCGAGCCCCTGGCCAACGATCTGATGCACGAATTCATCGCCTGCGGCCATGACGCCCGTCACCGCGAGATGCGCCAGCACATCACGCGTCAGACGAATAAACCCCAATGTTCCCGGTCGCGCGCCATAAAGTTCGGCCAGACGACGTATGAGACGACCAGCTTCAAACAGGACGTAGGTAAGGTCGACAAGCGCTCGGGGACTGATTGCTGTCACCACGCTGACGCGCTTTGCGGCATCTAGAATGAGACGCTGCGCTTCCGCGTCGAGCGGTGCCAGCAACTCCATTTCGGCAATTTTGAGCAGGTCGCCGCCATCAATGATCTGGTCGTCCAGCTCTTTAAGCGCACGACGCCCTGCCGCGGTTTCAGGGCGATTGGCTGCGAAGGTGCTGAGTTCAGCAACCAAGGCGCGCGCTTTGCGGCTGTCGTTGTCATTGACAATCTTCAGCGCCCGATCGCGCATTTTCTCGACAGATGCGAGGCGTGCGAGGCCGACCAGTTCACGCACGACAATGACGATGAAAGAGAGTGCAGCCAGAAGTGCAACGCATAGCGCAAGCCATCCCAGCCAGTCGGCGCGCGCAAACAGATCGCGAATGAGTCGATCGGCCCACATGCCGACCGCCAGCGACAGCAGAATCCCGATCATTCCAAGGAAAAAGCTACCGATTCGCCCACGTTTGCGGCGAGTTTCCGGAGAAGGTGGGGACGATGTGTCGTCCACGACATCGAATATATCGAGTTCGGCGGGTGTGATCGTCGCGCTTTCGGCATGGACGGCACGAGGCCGACGAGGTTCGCTCTGCCCGGAAGTGGAAGTAGCCTTCGCAGGCGACGGATCGATGCCAAACGCGGTCGGCTTGCGAGTTTCCGTCATGCCAGATGATCTCCGATCAGGTACTGCAACGCACGGTCGAGCCTTATGTGAGGAAGGGACAGGCTGAGCCCTTCGCTGGTGCGCTCCAGTTTCGGAGGGCGAAAGCGCACGAAGCGGATCACCTCGCTCTGGTTCACTGGTCCTGATGATGACTCAAGCAGGCTATTCACATCCGCCGGCAAGTCGCCGGGAAATATTGCCGTTTCACTGTTGCCGTCGAAGCTTTCTCCGCCGATGGTTTCGCCCGCCAGCGGCGTGCCGATGATCACCGGCAGCGTGTCGCGGCCTTGCTTGACCGTGCCTTCGCGGGTGGCTCTCACAGCGGCCATGGCGACCACATCGACGTCGACGCCGGAAAGGGCGGCGCGCTCAATCGCGCGGTCCGTCAGACGCCTGACGATGGCCTGCAGGCGATCATGGCTTTCGTGATGGATGTGGTCGGCCTTCGTGGCGGCGATCAGGATGCGGTCGATCTTGCGAGATAGAAGGCCGGTCAGGAAATTGGCGCGGCCGGCGCGGAAACATGCCAGGATTTCCGTCAAGGCGCGCTCCAGATCCTGCACGGCCTCCGGTCCTGAATTCAGCGCCTGCATCGCATCTATCAGCACGATCTGTCGATCCAGCCGCGCGACATGTTCGCGAAAGAACGGCTTCACAACATGGGTCTTATAGGCCTCATAGCGGCGTTCCATCATGGCGCGTAACGACCCCGGTTTTGCGCGTTGGTCGTTCAGATCGGGCAAGGGCGCGAATGTCAGCGCGGGCGAACCATCCAGATCTCCCGGCATCAGGAAGCGGCCCGGAGGAAGCGTCGAAAGTGCGCGAGAATCCGATTTTCCTGCTTTCAGATATGCCGCAAAAGTGTCGGCAAGCGTTCGTGCCGTCATTTCATCGGCGGGTGCATCCGGGTCTATGGTCGCTGCCAGCTGCAACCATTGCTGCGACAGATCGGATCGCACGGGTAGGCGTGCCAGTTCAACGGCTTCGCGCGAAAAGGTAATGTAGTCCTTGCCGAGCAGGGGGAGGTCGAGCAGCCATTCACCGGGGTAGTCGATGATATCCAGAGACAAGCGCCCGCGTGAAAACAGCCGCCCCCAGCCGGAAGCCGATTCGTAATCGATGGTGAGACGGAGTTCCGAGATGGCGCGGGTCGAGTCGGGCCAGATGCGCTGATCGACCAGTGCGGCGACATGATCTTCGTATTGGAATCGTGGGACGGTATCGTCCGGCTGGTGCTCCAGATAGGTTTTCGCGATACGACCGCTCTTCTGGGCCTCAAATAGCGGAAGCCGGCCGCCATGCAGCAGGTTGTGCACCAGCGAGGTGATGAAAACCGTCTTTCCCGCGCGGGAAAGTCCGGTGACCCCGAGCCGCAATGTCGGCGAAACAATTCCCGCCGCGCGTCCTGCCAACGTGTCGAGGGCAATCAACGCCTCGTCGCCGATCGATGTCAGAGAAGCCAAATCCACCGCCTAGCAAATTGTTTCAGGCTGATATGGGGTGCCACGCTCATTTTTCAAAAGATGCCACAGGTCTCAGGGCGCGAGGAAATCTTCCAGATAACCATTTTTAGGCGCGATCTGTTCCTCGGGGTGAGAAAAGCTGATGACGGCAAGGCCGCAGGTTGGAAAACCTCGTGCGACAGCGGCCAGGGCCGATGCTTCGCCATTGCTTGCGAGCGCAGAGCAGAGATCTTCCATCATCGGATTGTGGCCGACGACAAGGACCGATGCCGCCTCTCCCGCGTCACGGATGATGTCGAGATATCCGGCTGCATCCGAACTGTAGAGACTATCGAGATAGCGGACATCCTGTGCCTCAATATGACGGGATGCCGCTGTCCATGTCTGGCGTGCCCGCAATGCGCCGGAACACAGGACGAGGTCGGGAAGATACCCGGCAGCGACCATTGAGGCTGCCAAGGCTTCAGCATCGGCCCGTCCCGTATCTTCCAACGGACGATCATAATCACGAGAACCGGGTTCGCCCCAGCGCGCTCGGGCATGTCTGAGAAGATAGAGCCGATTCATTGCGAGTTGCCCCTCCCGAGAGCGGCCAGGTTGCGTTTATGGCTATCAATGATTGCTTTAGCGACGCTGCGGCCTCGTCGCAAGCCACTTGCACGGCACCATGTAGCGATAGTCTATCTCGGTGAGAGTGGCGGGATTTTCGCAGATAATTCAATAGTAATGTCAATAATACGCCAGGATATATTCGCTGTGGCGCTTCAATGGCGCAATCCCGCACGACGGAAGCTGCGGAAGGGTGGGCGTTAGCGCTTGTACATACATGGCGTCGCGAATATATAGGCGCCCGGAATGAAGTTTTTTGGGATTGAGTCGAATGTCAGGAATCATTCAAGCTGATTACGTCCCCACGGAAGACGAGCCGTTCATGAATGAACGGCAGAAGGCATACTTCCGCGCCAAGTTGATTGGCTGGAAGAACGACATTCTAAGGGAGGCTCGTGAGACCTTAGAGATCCTGCAGAGCGAGAATGCCAATCTTCCCGATCTTGCCGATCGGGCGTCTTCCGAAACGGATCGAGCAATCGAGCTACGTGCCCGTGATCGTCAGCGCAAGCTGATTTCCAAGATCGATGCTGCCTTGCAGCGAATCGACGAGGGTACCTATGGATTTTGTGAAGAGACAGGTGAACCGATTGCGCTGAAGCGTCTTGACGCGCGGCCCATTGCGACCTTGTCGATCGAGGCGCAGGAGCGCCACGAGCGGCGGGAAAAGGTTTACAGGGACGACTGAATAAAAAAAGCGGCTTTCGGGCCGCTTTTTTTATCTCTTTGCTTTTGAAGATTGGATCAGCGCTGCTTTTCTGCCGACAAATCGCTGAGAAGTCGGCTCATCTCTTCATCAAGGGAAAGATCAACCGACGATCCGGCGCCAGCGCCTGGCTTTTCCAGCGATACCTGAAGCTCGTCCAGTAAAGCCTCATCGAGATTTTGGGGCGATCTAGAAACCGGCGCTGGTGTGGTCGCTGCAACCGCTGCAACCGGTGCAACTGGCGGACGCGCACTCGCCTGCGGGGGCGCTGGATACGCAGATGTATTGGGGTCGCTCTGACGAGGCGGTGTTGCTGGCCGATAGCTGGCCGCAGGCGATGCCGTCGCGTGCGCTGGGGCAGCCGCAGGTGCTGGCTTGACGTCTACGGGCCGCGTTGCCGGCGCGGGGCGGGGCTGAGTCACCGGTTGAGCGGTGGGCGCCGGACGCGCTACAGGTGCTGGTGATCGTATCGCCGGCGCTGGCTCAGTCGGGGCGGCATAAGGCATTTCTTCTGCCGGGCGACGGGCACTCGCTGGCGCGACAAGGCGGATATTCTGTTCCACGACAACATCGGTCGGGCCGCCGATCAGGATCAGGTGCTCGACATCGTCGCGCCGCACCAGAACAAGACGACGCTGGCTATCAACGGCGGTTGCATCCATCACCGCCAGACGAGCCTTACGGTTCCTGCCGCCGGCGACAAACGTTCCGAATGTCAGGCCGCGTATGATTCGTACTGCGACAAGAAGGACCAGCAGTCCGACGAGCGCGATCACAGTCCACATCAGTGCCGGGGCAAATTCCGGTCCCGCGACACTTTCGAGCCAAGCCTGCATATGTGGTCCCTCACATCATCGAGATGTCGTTTTTCTTAGAATGTCAGCGCACACTAATACGCCTGTCACACTGACAGCAAGGATTCCCGTCCCGAAGCTGGAGCGAGGCAGGAATTGCCGACTTTCAATCTGCATTGAGGGCTGCGCTGCACTTGCAGATGCTGATCGGCATGATGTATGCCGGTTGCACAGCGCACGGTCATCGCAGGCAGAGAGAATATGTCAAAAGACACCGGCGGCGTGCAGACGCGCCCGGCACCCATTGTGGACCAGAGCTCGCGCCCGGGGGCAATTTCACGCTTGCTGATTTTTGTCGCTGTCCTGATTTTGTCGGCGATTCTCTTCACATTGTTTCGGGACCGGCTGGGCGATCCGTTTCTTCTCGGTCTGCTTGGCATGCTGGCGATGATCGGCGCGGGCTTTCTGTTTACCGCCGCCATCGGGTTCATCCACATCGCACCGCGGTCAACCGCCGATGAGCTTTCCCGTGCGTTTGTTGACACGATGGGGCAGGGACTTGTCGTTACCGATGTGAAGGGCCGGGTCATCTACGCCAACGAGGCGTATAGCGAGATGACTGGCGCAACCTCCGGCGCGGATGTGCGCACCGTCGAGGGATTGTTGTCGGATAGTCCGGAGGCTTCACCAACCGTCTACAAGCTTGCGGCAGGCCTGCGCGACGGCGTGGCCGGAGATGGCGAATTTCGGATGCCGCAACCGATCAGGCCTGGCTCCGAGCCCGGAGCTCGCTGGTATCGGGTCAGAGCGCGGACCTTCAAGGTGCCGGGCTACCGCCAGCCATTGTCCGCGTGGCAGATCGCCGATATTTCCGGAGAGCGCGCAGAGCAGGAACGCTTCTTCCTGGATTTGCAGAAGGCCATCGATCATCTGGATCATGCGCCTGCAGGTTTCTTTGCCGCCGACGCCGCTGGTCGCATCACCTATATCAATGCAACTCTGGCAGAGTGGCTCGGGATTGATCTTGCCTCCTTTACGCCGGGGGTAACGACCTTGAGCGAAATTGTCGCGGGCGATGGAATTGCGCTGATACGTTCTGTCAAGGCGGACCCCGGCGCCACCCGGAACGCGGTCATTGATTTGGACCTTGCAACCGTATCCGGTGCTGCGGTTCCGGTTCGGTTCATGCACCGTGTCACTGCAACACGCGACGGCGCGCCGGGCGCGTCGCGTACAATCGTGCTTAACCGGGACCATGGCGAAGATGCGTCTGCAGATCTTCGTGCGTCGGAAGTTCGTTTCACCCGCTTCTTCAATTCGACACCGATGGCGATCGCTGGGGTAGATGGCGATGGTCGCATTTTGCGCACCAACGCCCCATTCCTGTCCCTGTTTGGATCGGTCGTAGACCGGGATATGCTCGACCGTCGCGTGCGCCTGGACAGCGTCATGCATCTGCGCGATCGAGCCGCATTCGAGGCCGCTCTTGCGAGTGCACGCCAGCGCCAGGCGGATATCGCGCCGATTGACACCGTGCTTCCAGATGACGAAGACCGGCATATTCGTTTTTATGTGAATGCTGTTGCTGACGGCGGTTCCGCAGAAGGTGCGGAAGAGGCGGCAATCGTTTACGCGGTTGAGACGACGGAGCAGAAGGCTCTCGAGGCGCAGATGGCGCAGAGCCAGAAAATGCAGGCGGTCGGACAGCTTGCAGGCGGTATCGCGCATGACTTCAACAACGTGCTGACCGCGATTATCATGGCATCCGACTTGCTGCTGGCAAACCACCGGCCATCGGACCAGTCGTTCCCCGACATCATGAATATCAAGCAGAATGCGAATCGCGCTGCGTCCCTCGTACGCCAGCTGCTTGCATTCTCGCGCAAACAGACGATGCGGCCGGAGGTTCTCAACCTTACCGATGTTCTGGCCGATCTGCGCATGCTTCTGTCGCGGCTCGCCGGCAATGAAATCCGGCTGGAAATTGACCACGGACGGGATCTTTGGCCCGTGAAAGCGGACATCGGCCAGTTCGAGCAGGTCATCGTCAACCTGACGGTCAATGCTCGTGACGCGATGCCAAACGGTGGCGGGCTGTCGGTGCGCACGCGCAATGTAGCCGACAATGAATGCTCGGCTTACGGCTACCGTGAACTTCCCATTGCAGACTATGTACTGGTCGAGGTCGAAGACACCGGCACAGGCATTCCGGCGGATGTGCTCGAGAAGATCTTCGAGCCATTTTTTACCACGAAGGAAGTTGGCAAGGGGACAGGGCTGGGGCTGTCGATGGTCTACGGGATCATCAAGCAGACGGGCGGGTTCATTTTCTGCTCTTCAGCGCCGAATGTCGGGACGACTTTCCGTATCTTCCTTCCTCGCCATGTCGTGGAAACCGCATCGCTGCCCAAGACGATCGACGGGGAACTCAACGCGCCGGCAGTCGCGCAGGCGGAAGCTCCAAAAGCAGCCAGCAAAGATCTTTCCGGCACAGCCACCGTGCTGCTGGTGGAAGACGAGGATGCCGTGCGAATGGGCGGGGTCAGGGCGTTGTCGTCGCGTGGATATACGGTTCACGAAGCGTCTTCGGGTGTGGAAGCACTGGAGATTTTCGACGAGCTTGAGGGCAAGGTTGATCTCGTGGTTTCCGACGTCGTGATGCCTGAAATGGACGGCCCAACGCTGCTCGGAGAACTAATCAAGCGCCAGCCGGACATCAAGTTCGTGTTTGTTTCGGGTTACGCCGAAGATGCCTTTGCGAAGAACCTTCCCAAGGAAGCGAAGTTCGGATTTCTTCCCAAGCCTTTTACGCTGAAGCAGCTTGCTACAACCGTAAAAGACATGCTCGAAAGCTGAGTGACGCCGGCGTAGTGGGGGCAGTCGGTGTCTCTCGATTCTGTGGATTCCCGACAAAATCCGACTATAGGTTGCATCGCTAAGATTTTATCGATTTCGTCAATGATCTATCCATCGCCGTGAATTACAGAGCGTACAGCTTTGCTGCGGATCGACGGGGTCGGGAAAATAATGGTGACTGGTGTAAACTCACACGCAAGCGTTGTTACGCATTTGACAGCGCCTGGCACGAGCAAGCCGAGCTTGCTCGCAGAGCGCGGCGAGACAGTGTCGCGTAGGGAGATTGAGGCGACACCGACGTATTTCCGCAGCATCTCGTCAATCAGCTGTGGTTCGCTTGCCGGGGCATATAGCAGCCTGATGGCAACGGACACGCAGACCCAGACATCGACGCTTCAGAGATCAGGGACCCCGGCGATTCTTTCCGGCTCGGGTATCCCAGCGGCGCTTCAGGCTTACGAGGAAGCGGACAACGCGTTCGACGTCTGAAACGTGTCATTTGTGCCACAGCGAACAGGCTGACACTTTTCCGCCTCATATAGCCCAACTCATCGCCATGTTTAGAGATCAGTGAGGGAACACCTATAAGGATGGGGCGTTCGTTCCCATGTGGCACCATCAAAAGTCCAGGTCTCAATTCATGTCTGTCAAAACTGATCCTCGCGAGGCAAGTGCCGGAAAACTCTCGCGTCGTCTGTTCCTCCTGTCGATGCCGGTTTTCGTAGCTGGGTGCACCAGCACCAGAGGGGTGATGGAATCCGCAGCGGTTCCCGCTGGCCCGGATCCTTACTATGTCGCGATGTATGGGCCGCTGCCAGAGGAAAAGTTCCCGCTTCCGGCCACTGATATTGCGAGTGTGGAACAGCGCTTCCTGCGTCAGCAGGTGGACTATCACCGCAGCGAAATGCCCGGCACGATCGTTGTCGACACATCCAACCGCTTTCTCTATCTCGTGCAGGAGAACGGCAAGGCGATGCGATACGGCATTGGCGTCGGCAAAGCGGGCTTGGAATTCGAAGGTTCGGCACGAGTTGCACGCAAGGCCCAGTGGCCGCGCTGGACGCCCACACAGAGCATGATTGCTCGCGAGCCTTCCCGTTATGCGCAATATGCCGGCGGTATGCAGCCGGGGCTGGATAATCCGCTCGGGCCTCGTGCGCTCTACCTGTTTCAAGGCCCCAACGACACGCTTTACCGGATCCACGGCACGACCGAAGCCTGGTCGATTGGTCTGGGTGTATCTTCTGGTTGCATCCGCTTGTTCAATCAGGACATCATCGATCTCTACAATCGTGTGGCTTTGGACACTCCCGTGGTCGTTCTGCAGAATGAGCCACTGATGTATCCGCAGAAGCAGGTTCCCGGATGGGCGGCTCGGCAGATGGCGTCCTATAGCAGCACGCCGGGAGAGACCGAGGCGGTTGCGCCAGCAGTCGGCGATACGTCAGCGCCGAGGCGCCCCGCCGCGAATATCTGACGTCAACTTTCTGGAAAAACTGAACGCGCTGCCCTGGCAGCGCGTTTTTTGTTGTTTCAATTGTCTTGGTCGGGCGCAGGGCGCGTGCGGACTTTGCGGCCAAAGGTGTAGCCGGTCTCGACGACGGGTTTGCCGCCAAATTTTTCTCGTAGTGCGTCTATTGCACCCTCTGCCAGAGCGCGTTTTCGGGCTTGAGCGTCTATCAGGTCCGGTGGATCTGCAGTCGTTGGTGCTCCAAGATCAGATACACCGATGCCAATCAAGCGATAGCGCGTTCCGTCTGTTTCCTTCCGCAGCAATTCGAGCCCGGTGGTGAAGATGCGGTCGGCGAGCTGGGTAGCATCGGGTAGGCGCCGGTTACGTGTCTTGCTCTTGAAATCAGAGCCCTTCAGTTTCAGGACGACCGTATGGCCGGCGATATCTGCTGCTTTCAGGCGTCGCGATACCTTTTCTGAAAGTGCGCGCAGAATTGGTATCAGATCGTCAAATGCAGCCAGATCGCTATCGAACGTCGTTTCGGAAGAAATGCTTTTGACATCATGCTCGGGCTCTACACGGCGATCATCCTGTCCGCGTGAAAGATGGTAGAGTCGGTCTCCCATCACGCCGTAGCGCCGCATCAGTTCCGTTCGCTCGATCGTTTGCAACTGCCCGATCGTTCGGATGCCGTTCTGCTCCAGTGTCGCGCTGAGGGCCTTGCCGACACCCCAGATCACCGTGACGGGCTTGGATGCGAGAAACTCGAGCGCTTCCTGTTTGCCGATTACCGAGAAACCTCGTGGCTTTGCCAGGTCCGAGGCGACCTTTGCCAGAAACTTGCAGTAGGAAAGGCCTATCGACGCGCTGATTCCTATCTCGGCTTCAATTTTGCGCGAGAAATCTGCAAGCACCATTGCCGCAGGCTTACCATGAAGCTTGGCCGTGCCCGAAAGATCGAGAAACGCCTCATCGATAGAGAGCGGTTCGACAAGGGGCGTCAAGGACTGCATCATGGCGCGCACCTGGCGTCCGACAGCAGCGTATTTCTCCATGTCAGGCTTGATGACAACTGCTTCCGGGCAAGCTTCGAGCGCTTTGAACATGGGCATGGCCGAGCGGACGCCGCGGATACGGGCAATGTAGCAGGCAGTCGACACGACGCCCCTTTTGCCGCCGCCAATGATCACTGGCCTGTGGCGCAGTTCCGGTCGGTCACGTTTTTCGACAGCGGCATAGAATGCGTCGCAGTCGATATGCGCCAGGTTTAACTCGTAAAGCTCGGCATGGCGCACGACGCGCGGGCTTCCACAGGCGTCGCAACGCTTGCAAGCAGCCTTCTGGAGCGCAAGGCAGTCGCGGCAGAAGCCGCGCTCAGGATAGTTGGATGAGATGGGCATCGCGCTTGAACACAAGGGGAACGTCGTGACAATAGCGCAGGTCACGCCGCTCGCCTAGTTCGCAAAACGCAGAGTGTCGTGGTCTTTTTCTACAGACCCAAAGCAGCCGAAATTCTCGGCCGCGCATCATGCCAATCCTCCACGACCGTTACGCCGTCGCTTACAGGAGGCAGGAATTTGCGCAAATCGTTTTCCGCCATGAGGTGGAACAGATGTGCGTCGGGTACATATTCCTGAGCGGACGTGAGGTTATGGGGCATGTCGTCGACGAACGCCACAGGACGGGCCACATCTCCCCGCAGGCGCATGATTGCCGGTCCCTTGGCCATCTCGGTTGTCAGCAACGGATAAGTTAGTCCGATTTCGTCGAGATAGCGTCTGCGGGTGTCGCGGTGACGGTGAGGCATGGCGGTCAGAAGCACAACTTCAGCATCCCTGGCAATTGTTTCGATTGCCTCAGCCGCGCCATCGGTCACCGTTTGCCACGCCGACTGGCTGTCGAAAAAGCTGGTCAGGAGCTCGCGTACTCGGTCGGCTTCGGCGACCTCTCCGTTTTCGAGATGGAAAACATTGCCCTGCAGCCGGAAGCTGCCGAGTTCGAGTCGAAAACCTTGCTTTTCAAGATATCTGGGAAACGGCCGGATGAACTCCAGGATCACATCATCGACATCAAGCACCAGCAAAGGGCGATCATCGTGAGAAAGTTCTTCAATCTGACGAAGGGTTTCCGGGTCGATACTCATGTAGAGGCCTCATAACGCTCGTCGCCGAACGGCAGCGCGCGAACAGCTGCGGCAACATCATCGGGCGTCTGCCCCGCCGCATCGCAAAATGCCGAGAGCGTTGGCTCATGGGCGCGGATGAATTGAAGCACACCGGCCAGAAACCCTGGCGCGTCAGCGGCAGAGCGTATCTGACTGGCCTCGATACCCGTGAGGGAGAGGAAGCGGGGCAACAATACTGGATCGTTTGCTACGAAGGAGAGGGCGGCGATCGCCACCTGCTCGGCTTCATCGGGGCCGATTTTGCCCGGAAATTTCATGCTCATTCATGTGATCTAACGCAGCGAGGCTGCTCGTTGCAAGTAAAGCGTTTCGGTTTGCCTTTCGTCAATCAAATCGAGGTACACTAAAATTAGAATATTTGAATGCTGGCGAGTGTTTGGAAGGCACTTGAGCTTCTACCTCGCCGCTAGTGGACAGGATGCCATGGCCAAGAAGGTGATGATCGTCGAAGACAATGAGCTCAACATGAAGCTCTTTCGCGACCTTATCGAGGCGACGGGCTATGAGACCGTGCGTACCCGCAACGGGCTGGAAGCCCTCGATCTTGCACGAACTCATAAACCCGATCTCATCCTTATGGACATCCAGTTGCCGGAGGTCTCCGGTCTGGAGGTGACGAAGTGGCTCAAGGAAGATGACGAGCTTCACACGATACCTGTCATCGCCGTGACTGCTTTCGCAATGAAGGGCGATGAGGAGAGAATCCGGCAAGGTGGTTGTGAGGCTTATATCTCCAAACCGATTTCGGTCGCCAAGTTCATCGACACGATCAAATCCTATCTCGGAGACGCCTGATGACTGTGGAGCGCGGTTGGGGAGCGAAAGAGCCATGACAGCCCGTATCCTGGTGGTTGATGACGTGCCGGCCAACGTGAAGCTCCTCGAAGCACGATTGCTGGCGGAGTATTTTGAAGTCGTTGGAGCCTATTCCGGCCAAGAAGTGCTCGATGCCTGCGAATATGGCAAAATCGACGTGGTGCTTCTTGATGTCATGATGCCGGGGATGGATGGTTTTGAAGTTTGCCGCCGACTGAAGGGCGATCCGACCACACAGCATATTCCCGTCGTGATGGTCACCGCACTCGACCAGATTGGTGATCGGGTGCGCGGACTCGAAGCGGGCGCGGATGACTTTTTGACCAAACCCGTCAACGATTTGCAGCTGATGACGCGCGTCAAGAGCCTGGTTCGCCTGAAGATGCTCACCGATGAATTGCGGTTGCGCGCCTCGACAACACGCGACATCGGAATTGAGGAACTCTTGAACTGGCCGAATAGCGCCATTGATGAGAAGGCAAATGTTCTTCTGGTCGATGACCGGCCTTCTTCGGTAGAGCGGCTCAGCCGGATGCTATGGGACCATTGCACTTTGAAAGTGTCGAGGGATCCGCATGCGGCATTCTTCGAGGCTGCCGATGATGGCTATGATTGTGTAATCGTTGCGACATCATTGGCGGGATACGATCCCTTGCGCCTCTGCTCGCAATTGCGGACACTTGATCGTACGCGGTTCGTTCCGATCATTCTCATAGCTGATGAGGGAGAGGACGAACGACTTGTTCGCGGCCTTGAACTGGGCGTCAATGACTATCTGGTGCGCCCTGTCGACCAGCAGGAGTTGATTGCGCGCCTGAATACTCAGGTTCGGCGCAAGCGCTACAATGATCGATTGCGCGCCAGTCTGGCCCAGACCATCGAGATGGCTGTGACTGATGGCCTGACGGGGCTGCACAACAGACGTTATCTGGATAGTCATCTGGCAACGTTGTTCGAGCGCGCGCGTAGCCGTAATCGCCCCCTTTCGCTGATGATCACGGATATTGATCGTTTCAAGCTTATCAATGACACATGGGGTCATGATGCAGGCGATATGGTTCTGCGTGAACTGGCCAGCCGTCTGCGGAAAAATGTTCGAGGCATTGATCTTGCCTGCCGCATGGGTGGTGAGGAGTTTGTCGTTGTCATGCCCGATACCGATGCTGTCGTGGCAGAAAAGGTGGCGGAGCTAATAAGGTTGCAGATCGCTGAATTGCCGTTTCCAACTGGCGTCGGCGATCAGACGATTGACGTGACGGTGAGTGTGGGTGTGGCCGGGCTTGCGCCGGATGTCGCCACTATGGAGGCGCTGATGAAGCGGGCGGACGTCGCACTTTACGAAGCAAAGAATGGTGGGCGTAATCGCGTGGTAGCTGCTGCAGCCTGATTCCAGCCTTGCGCCAGCGTTTACTGTATTCGGCGAATGCTACGTGGCTTGGTTAAGAAACTGTTGCTTTTCACGCAATGCTGCGCGAATGTGATTCTTGCTTGACGCAGCGGGAGGAATGCTGCGCTTTTTGCATTGAAGATACCCCATGATGCTCAGGTCCGCCGCATCTCCTGGGTCCGTGGGGTTGGCCGATTGGTGTTGGTGTCAAGTGGCCTCCTCGTACCACTGCCAATTTACCAATCGGCCCCCAATCTGACAGGTCACGCTGTCTTGCAACAAAAAACGCCGCCTGAAACAGGCGGCGTTTTTTGTATGCTCAGAAACTCGAAGATTACTTGATCTTCGTTTCCTTGAACTCGACGTGCTTCTTGACGACCGGGTCGTACTTACGCTTGGTCATCTTGTCGGTCATCGTACGGCTGTTCTTCTTGGTCACGTAGAAGAAACCTGTGTCAGCCGTCGACAGCAGCTTGATCTTGATGGTCGTAGCCTTGGCCATAATTCCCGTCCGCTCTTATTAGGGTCTGGTTGCCGCATCGATACGGGCGGCAGCCCGGTGCGGAAAACTTGCGCGGAGACATAAAGAACACCAGCGAAATGTCAAGCCCGATCAGGATTTTCGCGTCGTTCCGTTCAATCTGAAGGCTGCCAAAGCTAGATATCCCGCGAAAAAGATTGCCAGAGACCAGGCAAAGCCATTGGGACCGAACAGATCCATTCCGATCCCGATAATTTGCGGGCCGACCAGCATGCCGATTCCGTAGCACAGAACAAATGCAGCGTTGGCCGATGCCAGGTCGCGTCCGGAGAGACGGCTGCCCAAATGCGCGAGCCCGACTGTATAGAGACCCGCGGCGACCCCGCCCCACAAAAACAGGATCGATGCGCTTGCATGCCAGTTGCCCGCAGCCAGAGGCAACAGGAGTACACCTGCAAGGCCAACGGCCGCGCAAAAAACGAGAAGGTGCCTACGGTCACGCAGGCGGTCACTGACAAGGCCTAGTGGTATCTGAAGGAGAACGTTGCCAAGCCCGACCGCAGTCAACAGGAGGGCCGCGTCGGCCTCTGTGTAGCCGATCCGCCCGCCATAGACCGGAAACAGTGCAAAGCCGCCGGTTTCGACCGCCCCGTAGACTAGCACCGCAGCCGTCGCCATCGGAACCAGCCAGATGTAGCGCAAGAAGCTGTTGCTGGACTCATCGGAAGACTCCGACATCTGAGGACTTTGGCGGTGAGCGGCCAGGACAGGAATCGCAGCGACCATGATGAAACCAAATGTGATTCCGAATGGTGCAAATCCGGCCGATCCGAGCTGCGAAAACAGCCATGGACCGAAGGCAAAGCCGAGCGACAGGACTGTCGCATAAATGCCAAGAATTAAGCCGCGGCGGTGCGCAGGCGCAGACGAGGAAATCCAAAACTCGGATAAAATGAACAGCAATGTCAGCGAGAAGTGAAGAATCGCTCGCGCGAAAAACCACATCCAGAATTCCGGCAGAAAGTAGAAGCTGACGAAGCTGACGCCGCCGGCGACGATGGCGGCGAGCATGACGCGAACAACGCCAAAGCGGCTTGCCAGTGGGGTTGCGAAGGGCGCGGCGGCGATGGACGCTATGCCAGCGACCGCGGTATTCGCGCCAATCATGGTTGCCGAATGCCCCCGCGCTTCAAGGATCATCGACAGAAGCGGGACACCGAGACCGATGGCAATGCCAACGACGCTGATCGAAGCGATCGCAGCGCAAATTGAAAGCCATCGAGTTTCAGTCGTTTCGGACTGCAGGGCCGCCATTGCGCCACCATTAATTTCAGAGAATCACACGCTGGAACCGATTGTGTCGCATGTAGTAGAACGGAACATCTCCACCCGGCGAGAGTTGCGGATCGTTTGCCAGCCGCGTTTCCAGATCGGCAAGAACGCTGCGTGTGATTGCCGGAATGTCTGCTTCCTTGGCATCGCGGATGGGAAGCCACACGAGCTCCTCCAGCTCGTTGGTCGGCCCTCCTTCGGGAAGCTCCACTGCAATATCATGGCGGAAGGCTGCAATGAAACGCGTGTCAAAGCGACGAACGCGACCGGGCGGCGTGATTGCGCGAGCAACGAAACGAAGATTGTCGAGTGCCGGAAAGACCTGGTTCTCGACGAAGCCCTGCCAGTCCGGTTTTGACGTTGCGAATTCCGCTTTGCGGCCGAGCAGAATGCCCGCTTCTTCATAAGTCTCCCGGACCGCCGACAAGGCAATGGCGCGCGCGCGTGTTGGCGAGGTGCGCTTGCCGATCAGCTTGCTTTCCTCGGCAGGGTGCAGGCCCGCGGCGATGGGAATGCGGCTATCTGCAGGATCGGTGCGACCACCAGGAAAAACGAACTTGCCGGGCATGAAGGCGTGCTTCATGTGGCGACGACCCATCAGCACTCGCACTTCCTGTCCGCTCGTGTCGAGCAGGATGAGCGTTGCTGCGTCGCGGGGACGCAGCGGACCCGAGCCAAGCGCAAAGTCTTTTCTTTCGGCGTGATCAAGCTCGGCCCGCGACATTCCGGCCAGGCCGCGTTGCTTTGTCATCACAAGATCTCAGCGTTCGGGGTGGGTTTCGAGCACATCGGGTGTGCCTGAGAAGCCGTGCATCCGCGCGGCCCATTGCAACCCGACGACCGCGCCTTTGACCGGCTGAAGCAATGCAAGACAGGCGATCAATGTAACTGGAATCCAGATAGCGAGGTGACCCCAGGAAGAGAGACCGAGCATACGTTCGGTACCCATGAAGCCGCCCAGAACAAGATGGCCAACAATCACCACGACCAGATAGGCAGGCAGATCGTCGGCGCGGTGATGATGGTAGTCTTCCCCGCAGGCTTCACAATTGTCTGCCACCTTCAGAAAACGGTGAAAGAGTTTACCAGAGCCGCAATGGGGGCATTTTCCGAGAAAACCGCGCCACATAGCCTGTCCGATCGACCTTTGATCCGTGCTCTGGCCACCATATGTCTGGTGTTGCTGCATCATGCTCTCCGTGAACGCCCCCGTTTAGCGGGATTGCGTGCTTTGGTTGCTTTACCATTGCGCGACTTGTGAAAAGACTGCCTCGAACCAGGAAGTGATTTAGGGTCGCTCAACATTTCAAAACGCATTGCGCCAGCAAGTGGCGCGACTTCAACAAGCTTTACCTCGACCTCGTCTGCCAGCTGGTAACCTTTTCGCGATCGTTCGCCAAAGAGTGCCCGAGCAGATTCATCGAATAGATAATAGTCATTGCCGAGAGTTGAAATGGGTATGAACCCGTCTGCGCCAAATTGTGGCAGCTGCACGAACAAACCGGCTTTCGTCACGCCGGAAATGCGTCCCTGGAAAGACTCGTCAAGACGCGTGGCAAGATGGCTCGCAATCAGCCGATCGACGGTCTCTCTTTCCGCCGCCATTGCCCGTCGCTCCGAACTCGATATCAGCGCCGAGATCTCGTCGAGTTGCTCTTCCTCGGTTTTCGTCAGCCCGTCCGAGCCAAGACTAAGGGCGGAGATCAGTGCACGGTGGACCAAAAGGTCCGCATATCGGCGGATTGGTGAGGTAAAGTGGGCATACCGCCGCAAATTCAAGCCAAAATGACCGATATTGTCTGGAGAATAAATTGCCTGACTCTGGCTGCGCAGAACAACCTCATTGACCAGCCCTTCGTGGTCTGAACCGGCAACGCGAGCTAGAATGCCGTTGAATGCAGCCGGTCGCATTTGCGCGCCGCGCGCAAGCGATAAACCGACCGTCTGCAGGAACTCCCGCAGCGATTCCTGCTTCGACATCGACGGCTCGTCATGCACCCGGTAGACAAGGCGCTGCCGCTTGGCTTCGAGCGTTTCCGCTGCGGCGACGTTCGCCTGGATCATGCACTCCTCGATCAGCTTGTGTGCATCCAGTCGATCAGGGACGATGACACGGTCGACTGTCCCGTCCTCCTTGAGAATGATCTTGCGCTCGGGCAGGTCGAGTTCGAGAGGTTCGCGCGCGGCACGACCGCGCTTCAGCGCAGCATAAGCATTCCAGAGCGGCTGCAGAACGGTCTCAAGCAACGGCGCGGTCTTTTCATCCGGGTTGCCATCAATCGCAGCCTGCGCCTGGGGATAAGACACTTTCGCCGCCGAGCGCATGATCACGCGGTGGAAACTGTGACGTAGCTTGCGCCCCTGGGCCGTGAAGGTCATGCGCACCGCAAGGGCAGGGCGATCTTCACCCTCACGTAGTGAACAGAGGTCATTGGAAATTCGTTCCGGCAGCATCGGCACGACGCGGTCCGGGAAATAAACCGAATTGCCGCGGTTGAGCGCTTCGCGATCAAGGGGTTGTCCAACACGAACATAGGCGGCGACGTCAGCGATGGCGACGGTGACGATGTGGCCATCGGGGTTGGCCTCATCCGTGTCGGGCTCGGCATGAACGGCATCGTCATGATCCTTGGCGTCGGCAGGATCAATGGTGATGAGGGGAATCGCGCGGAAGTCCTCTCGTCCATTCGTTGTCGCGGGCTTCGCCGACTCGGCTTCGTCGAGTGCCGCCTGCGGAAAAATGTGCGGAATGTCATGAGCGTGGATGGCGATCATCGAAACCGCCTTCTCACTGGTCATGGAACCAAGGACGGTCGTGACCTTTGCCTTCGCCAGCCCGTAACGGCCGCTCGAAATCGGTTCCACTTCAACCAGATCGCCACTTTTGGCGCCGTTTGTGTAGTCCGCTTCAACGATCAGTTCATCTTGCCGGCGTTCGACAGGCTCAATTCGGAACGTTCCGTCTCGAAGTTCGCGGAACACGCCCAGAACCGCATCACGCCGCTTTTCCAGGATCTTCAACACCCGGCCGGTATAGGCCGGTCCGGTATCCTGATCGGTCGGGAACACCTTGGCCAAGACGTTGTCGCCGACACCGGGTGTGCGTGCCTTATCCGCCCTTGGCGGTTTGATGGAGACGGTGGGGGCGGGGCCGTTGGTGTCCGGCCACTCCATCGGTCGAGCCATCAGAAGACCGTCACCATCTCGTCTATCGATAGACAGCACGACGATATGGGGAAGGGCGCCGGGGCGCGTGAACCTCTTGGCGCGCTTCTCGAGTTTGCCTTCGTCCTGAAGCTCGCGAAGCAGATCCTTCAGCCAGATGCGGTCCGGACCTTTCAGGTTGAACGCCTTGGCAAGCTCGCGTTTTCCTGCCTGATCAGGATTCAGCTTGACGAATTTCAGGATTTCTTCCCGCGTGGGGCGGAAATTTCCGGCTGGGGAGCTGTCGCCCTTCATTCCTGAAATTCGTCTGGCCAAAGGCGTTTATTCCTCAGAGGTCTTGGAGGCGGGTTTCTTGGCCGCCGGTTTCTTTGCTGCCGCTTTCTTGACTGCAGCAGGCTTCTTTTCGGCTGCTGCCTTCTTGGTTGCAGGAGCCTTTTTAGCGGCAGGCGCTTTCTTGGCCTTGGTCGTGCCAGACTTTCCAGCCTTCGCGGAAATCAGCTCCAAGGCCTCTTCGACGGTCACGGACGCGGGATCTTTACCCTTCGGGAGTGTGGCGTTGATCTTGCCCCAATTCACATAGGGTCCGTAACGGCCATCGCGAACCGTCATTGCACCGCCGTCAGGATGGTCACCCAGCTCCTTCAAGGCGGCCGCCGCTCCACGCTGGCTTGAGAAGCGGGACTTCTTTTCTGCCAACACCGTTACGGCGCGGTTGAGGCCAATGGTGAACACATCCTCGATGGTTTCGACATTCGCATAGGTGCCATCGTGCAGCACGAACGGACCATAACGACCGAGGCCTGCGGTAATCATCTTTCCGGATTCGGGGTGAGCACCGACATCGCGTGGCAGCGCCAGCAGCGATAGCGCCTTCTCAAGATCAATATCTGCCGGGGTCCATCCTTTCGGCAGACTTGAACGCTTGGCTTCCTTGCCTTCGCCGCGCTGAATATATGGACCGAACCGGCCGCTTTTCAGCAGGATGTCTTCGTCTGTAGACGGATCCTTGCCGAGCAGACGATCTCCGTTATCGCCGGCCCCTTCGCCATTACCATTGACGGCCTCGCCGAGCTGACGCGTAAAACCGCATTCAGGGTAGTTCGAGCAACCGACAAATGCACCGAACTTTCCTAGCTTCAAGGACAGATTGCCACTGCCGCATTTCGGGCAGATGCGCGGGTTCGAGCCATCCTCACGCTCCGGGAACACCAGAGGAGCGAGATCTTCGTTGAGGGTGTCGAGAACGTCGGTGACGCGCAGTTCCTTGGTCTCGTCAACGTGGCCAGAAAAGTCTTTCCAGAATTCGCGCAGAACGTCCTTCCAGGCCAGTTTCCCGTCAGAGATTTCGTCCAGCTTCTCTTCAAGCGCTGCGGTAAAGTCGTATTCGACGTAGCGGTTGAAGAAGTTTTCCAGAAACGCGGTTACGAGTCGTCCTTTGGCCTCCGGGACCAGACGGCGCTTGTCGATGCTGACATATTCGCGATCTTCGAGCGTCTTGAGCGTCGCGGCATAGGTCGATGGCCGGCCGATTCCGAGCTCTTCCATCTTCTTGATGAGCGATGCTTCGGAGTAGCGCGGAGGAGGCTCTGTCGTGTGCTGCGTTACCGTCACCGACTTGCGGGCAAGATTCTCACCAGTCTTGATTTCCGGCAGACGGCGGCTGTCCTCGTCTTCAGAATCTTCTTCTTTCTGCTCCATGTAGGCAGCAAGAAAGCCGTCAAAGCGTACAACAGAGCCAACTGCACGCAGGTTCGCCGTGCGCGTTTCGTTGCGTGCCTCGATCTCTACCGTTGTGCGTTCGATTTCGGCGGGCTGCATCTGGCTCGCCATCGCGCGTTTCCAGATGATTTCGTAAAGGCGCGCCTGATCGGCGTCGAGGAACTTGCGAGCCTCGGCTGGCGTGCGCGAGAAATCGGTCGGGCGGATTGCCTCGTGCGCTTCCTGGGCGTTCTTTGCCTTGCTCGAGTAGAACCGCGGCTTCTCCGGCAGGTATTTTTCGCCAAACTCCTTGGCGATCATGCTGCGCGCGGCAGAGATTGCTTCCGGTGCCATCTGAACGCCGTCGGTTCTCATGTAGGTGATCAGACCGGTCGTCTCACCTCCAAGCTCAACACCTTCGTAGAGACGTTGGGCAACCTGCATTGTGCGCGACGCCGAGAACCCCATCTGTGATGACGCAGCTTGTTGCAGCGTCGATGTGGTGAAGGGCGCGGCCGGGTTTCGTCTGGTCGGCTTGGCTTCTACCGATTGGGCGACAAAGCTCGCGCCTTGGAGCATCGCCTTGATGTCGGCAGCCTGTTCGGCTGTCTTGATGTCGAGTTTTTGCAGCTTCTTGCCTTCGAAGCCCGTCAGACGAGCCTCGAAATCTTCTGCGCGCGGTGTCGCCATCAATGCTGCGACCTGCCAGTAGTCCTCACGAATGAAGCGTTCGATTTCGGATTCGCGATCGCAGACAAGACGGAGCGCAACAGACTGCACACGACCGGCAGACCGAGCGCCGGGCAGCTTGCGCCACAACACCGGAGACAGGGTGAAGCCTACCAGATAGTCGAGCGCGCGGCGCGCCAGATAGGCGTCGACCAGCGGCACGTCGAGATCTCTCGGATTCGCCATTGCGTCGAGAACCGACTTTTTGGTGATTGCGTTGAAAACGACGCGCTGCACGGATTTGTCCTTCAGCGCCTTCTTTTGCTGCAGGACTTCGAGCACGTGCCAGGAGATTGCCTCGCCCTCACGATCCGGGTCAGTCGCCAGAATGAGGCTGTCCGCAGACTTGAGAGCTTTGACGATGTCAGCCAGACGTTTTGACGAGGGGCCGTCGACTTCCCACGACATCGAAAAGTCATCGTCGGGACGGACGGAGCCGTCTTTGGCCGGCAAATCGCGGACATGGCCGAACGATGCCAGAACGGTGTAATTCGGGCCAAGATACTTGTTGATAGTCTTTGCCTTGGCAGGCGACTCGACGACGACAACGTCCATTGGTTGGTGAGTTTCCCCTTGACGCACGCAAATCTGGCGTCGCTTTGCAAATTCAGAACAGCCCGTCACATGGCTGCGCTTTGCAGTGCGGTCAAGGGCCGTCGTGTCTTTTCAGAACGATCTGCCAGTGAATGCAACCAAAAAGTGCAGTTTCGGATATTGCAATCCAGGACCATTAGCGTATTCTAAATTTCTCGCACTGGTTGTCTGGATTGTAAATTACAACCTTGTGACCAGTGTGGAACAATCCTCGGAAATCGCACGTGGGGGCGGAAATGAGGTACACACAGTCGAGCCAGCGTCGTACCGCGACCTTGGATTACATGCAGTCGATGTTGGGACAGATGAGGACTATGGCTGCTGCCGAGCGTTGCGACATGCTCGTTTACCTGGTGGAGATGGCCTATCTGGAGGTCAGCGACATCATTCGCGGCGACCGTCCTTTACGCGTTAGGGACGAGAGACACTGAACCTCCAACATGGCGCTCGAGACGGCCGGCAAGATCAAGCTCCAACAGGATGCTGAACACCTGCGAAGGATGGAGGCCAGTGTGTCGGATCACATCGTCGAGCTGAATCGGTGTTGGCCCCAGCGCTTCGATGAGGCGCTCCGTGTCGCTCTGGGCTGAGGGCACGACAATGCCCTCGTCGCCGGGGCAGTCTTCCGCAAGCAGGATGTCGCGTTCTCCGCGTGTTTGAGCTGCCAGCGGTGTGAGAGCGTCCAGGATATCCGCGGCTTCCGTTACCATCAGTGCACCGTCTTTCAGTAGCTGATTGGCGCCTGCCGCACGTGGGTCTAGCGGTGAGCCGGGAACCGCGAACACCAACCGTCCCATCTCGTTTGCCAGCCTCGCGCTGATCAATGAGCCGGATCGCTTTGCTGCCTCCACCACGACCAGCCCAAGTGCGAGTCCGGCCACCAACCTGTTGCGACGTGGAAAGTCCTTGGCTCGCGGCTCCCAGCCGAAGGGCATTTCGGATATCAGTGCGCCGCGCTCTGCAATCTGTCCGCACAACGCGATATTCTCTGGAGGGTATGGACGGTCCAGCCCCCCTGCGAGGACGGCAATTGTTCCCGTATCAAGACTGGCCTGATGCGCAGTGGCGTCAATGCCGCGCGCCAGGCCAGAAACCACAGCAAACCCTTCGTGCCCCAATGTGTTCGCGATAATGCGCGTAAATTGCATTCCGGCGATCGACGCATTTCTCGCACCGACGATTGCCACGGATGGCAGTGTGAATGTTGCGGCGTTGCCCTTGACCGCGAGCAGCGGAGGGGGCGCATCCATCATGCGCAGCATGGGCGGATAGTCAGATTCGCCTATTGCAACGAAATTTGCGCCGTGGCGTTGGGCACTGAGTATCTCAGCCTCTGCGTCTGCCTGCGACGCGATCCGAATCCGCCTCGCAGCACCACCTCGCAATGCCAATTCAGGCAGAGCATCCAGTGCGGCTTCGGCCGAACCGTATCGGTTGATCAGGGTCCGGAATGAAACCGGACCGACATTTTCGCTACGGATAAGGCGCAGCCAGTTCAGCCGTTGCCGGTCGGTAAGCCTGAGGCTTGCCGACGGCGCGCCGCTCACCCCTTCGCACCGATCTTGGATTCTTTGCCTGATACGAGCCGCGTGATGTTTGCTGCATGCTTGATGTAGACGAGAGCTGTCAGGGCAAGAAGCGCCAGCGCAAAGTCGGGCAGGCCGACAATATAGAGCACGAGTGGGGACACGGCGGTCGCAACAAGCGCGGCAAGCGAGGAATAGCGCGAAAGAAATGCCACCGCGAGCCAGGCTGCTGCAAAAACGAGCGCCGCTTTCCACGAAAAGGCGGCGAGAATGCCCAGATAGGTGGCGACTCCCTTGCCGCCTTTGAAGCGCAGCCAGATCGGGAAGATATGGCCAAGGAACGCGCCGACGCCTGCAAACAGCGCCGCGTCGCTGCCCCAGTTTGCAGCGATCAATACCGCCGCAGTCCCTTTAAGGGCATCAAGAATCAGAGTGAGAGCTGCCAGACCCTTGTTGCCCGTACGCAGGACGTTGGTCGCGCCGATGTTGCCGGAACCGATCTGTCTTACATCACCGAGCCCGGCGGCGCGTGTCAGCAACAGCCCGAAAGGCACCGAGCCCAGCAGATACCCAAAGGCGAGTGCGATGTAGATCGGCGACATACAGGACCCCTGAAGGTGTTGGCTGGCTCAGGCCTGATGGACTGTGCGGCCAGCGACTAATGTTTGCAAGACCTTGCCCTGAAGGCGCGCGCCTTCAAAACAAGTGTTTTTTGAACGGGAGCGGATATCGCGCTCGTGGACAACCCACGGTTCTTCCAGATCGACCAGTATCAAATCGGCACGCGCGCCCGGCGCCAATGTTCCCGCAGATAGACCGAAGCGCTTTGCCGGCGCACTGGAAAGGGCATCGACAATTCGCAAGAGTGGCACATCGCCGTTGTGATAGAGGCGCAGCGCGGCAGACAGGAGTGTCTCCAGTCCGATTGCACCGGGTTCAGCATCGGCAAACGGCAAGCGCTTGGTGTCCACGTCTTGCGGATCGTGCGATGAGACGAGAATGTCGAGCGTCCCGTCCCGCAAGGCCTCGACCATGGCAAGCCGATCTTCCTCGGCGCGCAACGGCGGCGTCAGGCGGAAAAATGTGCGGTACTCCCCGACATCGTTTTCGTTGAGGGAAAGGCTTGCGATGGATGCGCCAGCGGTGACCTTGGCTCCGTCAGCCTTGGCGCGTGCGATGGCCTGCATCGACATTGCGGTAGACAAGGTGGCAGCGTGATAATTGCTGCGTGTCAGCCGCGCCAGCAACAGGTCGCGTTCCAGCGGGATGAGTTCGGCTTCGCGCGGGATCCCCGACAGGCCGAGCCAGCTGGCGAAAAGTCCCTCGTTCATCACACCTGTAGCCGACAGGTGAGGATCTTGCGTCACGTGATCGATGACGGCACCGAAGTCCCGCGCATAGGTTAGAGCGCGCCGCATGGTCTGCGAGTTGGCGATGGTCTTGCGGCCCTCGGTGAAGGCAACCGCGCCGGCTTCACGCAGCAGGCCAAATTCGGTCATCTCTTTGCCTTCAAGGCCGCACGTGATTGCGGCGGCAGGGAAGACATTGACGACAGCGGTGTCGCGCGCGGTGCGCAGTACAAACTCCACCAGAGCCACATCGTCGATTACCGGGTCGGTATCCGGCATCATGATGATAGAAGTCACGCCACCGGCTGCTGCTGCCTGACTGGCAGAAGCGATGGTCTCTCGATGCTCTGCGCCTGGTTCTCCGATATGTACCCTTGCATCGACAAGGCCGGGTAAAATTGCCTTGCCGGAGCAGTCGATCACGGTTGCACCCTCAGGGGCGCCTTGATTGAGCGCTGCGGAGCCCGCTGCAATGATGGCCGTTCCATCGGTGATGACCGTGCCGATCTCGTCGAGATTGCGCGACGGATCGACGATCCGTGCGTTGTGGAAGACTGTCACGCTCATGCCGCGTCTCCTGCTTCCGTACGGCGCGGATCGAGCAGCGCTTCCATTACCGCCATGCGGACGGCGACGCCCATTTCCACCTGATCCTGGATCACGCTTTGCGGTCCGTCGGCGATCTCGGAGGCGATTTCGACGCCTCGGTTCATCGGGCCGGGGTGCATGACCAGCGCGCCTTCCTTTGCATGTTTGAGTTTTTCGGCGTCGAGGCCCCAGTAGCGAAAATACTCGCGTACGGATGGGACGAATGCACCTGCCATGCGCTCTCGCTGAAGCCGCAGCATCATCACCACGTCCGCGCCTTCGAGGCCTTCTTTCATGGTGTTGTAAACCTCGACGCTCATGTCGCGGATGCCCGATGGAAGCAGTGTCGAAGGTGCGACGACACGAACGCGTGCCCCGAGTGCGTTGAGCAAGATGATGTTGGAGCGTGCTACGCGCGAGTGGAGAACGTCTCCGCAGATCGCGACAGTCAGGCCACCGATTCGTCCAAGAGCACGACGGATGGTCAGTGCGTCGAGAAGGGCCTGGGTCGGATGTTCATGCGCGCCATCGCCGGCATTGACGACCGCGCAGTCGACTTTCTGCGCCAGCAGGGCGGCTGCGCCTGCCGAAGCGTGGCGGATTATCAGGATGTCGGGCCGCATCGCGTTCAGAGTCATCGCGGTGTCGATGAGCGTTTCGCCCTTTTTCACCGAAGAAGATGCTACGGACATGTTCATGACGTCGGCGCCTAGCCGCTTGCCGGCCAACTCGAACGACGCCTGCGTGCGGGTCGACGCTTCGTAGAAAAGGTTGATTTGGGTGCGTCCGCGCAGGCTCGTGGTCTTCTTCTCCGACTGTCGCGAAATCGCGACCGCGTCGTCGGCGCGGTCGAGCAGCAGTTCGATGTCGATTGGAGAAAGACCCTTGATGCCCAGCAGATGGCGGTGGGGGAAAAGCGGGAGGGGCTGTGGCTTGGTCATATCAAAGCCGTGTAATAGGCAAGGGTGACGGTCGTCGCAAGCGGCGTTGCGCAAATGCGCGGGTTTTTCCTCGCATGCGCATGTCTTTTGCCTATAACACTGACCAGCCGAACGCGCGACATCTCAGGAGGGCAGACCTTGACGCACGAAGTTTTGAATCAGAGCCCGCCTTTGACCGGCAACAGCGCATGGCGCGCAGACCCGCTTCTGGTTCAGCTCGCCGAATCATGCCCGGAACCGATCCGGCGCGAGTTCGATCAGCTTGGGCGTTATGTGCGCTCGTCGGAGGCGCAGGAACTGGCACGGCTGGCAAATACCGAAACGCCGAAGCTGCGCACGCATGACCGGTTTGGCAATCGTGTCGACACGGTCGAGTATCACCCATCCTATCACGCGCTGATGCGGCGTTCGATTGCAGTGGGGCTGCATTCGTCAGCGTGGGAAAACAACCCTGCGGAGGCGGGCAGGCGACATCAGATTCGCGCGATGCGCTTTTACATGACCTCCCAGCTGGAGTGTGGCCATCTGTGCCCTATTACGATGACCAGCGCCTCCCTTGCGGCACTTATGTCTAGCCCGAAGCTGTTTCGGGAGTGGGCACCGCGTGTCACCACCCGCAAATACGACCAGTCACAGAAGCCGCCGGTGCAGAAGAATGGTCTGACGATCGGTATGGGCATGACCGAAAAGCAGGGTGGCACCGACGTTCAGATCAACACGTCCCGTGCCGAACGCGTCGGAAACGGCTTCTACCGCATCACCGGTCACAAATGGTTCATGTCTGCGCCCATGTCGGACGCATTCCTGATGCTTGCGCAGGCAAATGAGGGGTTGTCGTGTTTCCTCGTCCCGCGAATTCTCGGCGACGGCAGCCACAACGGCCTGAATTTCCAGCGACTCAAAGACAAGCTGGGCAATCGCTCAAACGCCTCATCGGAGGTGGAGTTTAGCGGCTCCATTGCCGAAATGGTCGGCGAACCGGGATCCGGTGTGAAAACCATCATGGATATGGTCACGCTGACGCGCCTCGACTGCGCGTTGGCTAATGCAGGCCTGATGCGTGCGGCTATGAGCGAAGCAGTCCATCATACGCGGCACCGCAGGGTTTTCGGGAAAGCGTTATACGGCCAGCCGCTGATGCAGCGTGTTCTTGCGGACATGGCCCTGGATGTCGCTGGAGCAACCGCGTTGTCGATCCGGCTTGCGCGCTCGTTTGATGAAGCTGCAAATTCCAAAGGGGAGGCGGCGTTTGCGCGCTCAATGACGCCGGTCGTGAAGTACTGGGTTTGCAAGATCGCGCCTGCGCTGATCTACGAGGCGATGGAGTGCATCGGCGGGAACGGTTATGTCGAAGAAGGCCCGCTGGCGCGCTACTACCGCGAGGCTCCGGTCAACGCGATCTGGGAAGGTTCCGGCAATGTCATGGCGCTGGACGTTCTGCGCGTGCTGCGACGCGCTCCGCAGTTATTCGATGACGTGTTGATCGACATAGCACGGGACCTTGGACCTGCCGGCAAGGGAACGCTGGGCGTGTTGCGGGCGGCGCTACAGGTTGCGGCGTCTGATGAAGGGTCTGCGCGACTCCTCACTGAGCAGCTTGCGATTGCAGCCGCTGCGGCAGAATTGCGCCGGCTGGGGGCAGGGCAGATTGCCGATGCCTTTGTCGAATCGCGTCTGGCAGGCCAGTGGCGCGCCACATATGGCATGCTTGATGCGCGGCACGATGCGCGGATGATTCTGGATACGCTCTATCCAGAGCTCAACTGAGCCACCATCGCGAGCACGATGGGAATGGTGAAAAATGCCAGAACGGTCTGCAGTGTCGCGACCGTGGCGTAGAGTTGTGCGTCGCCGCCAAGCTGCCGGGCCAGCATGTAGCCATTCATCGCGGTAGGTACGGCCGCGCACAGGGCGAGGTAGGCAAGCTGATTGCCGCTTACGCCCAACATCATCGCAATCGTGATCAGCAGGACCGGGAACACGATCAGCTTCATGATCACGGGCACCCAGACTGCCAACCGAAGGGTCGTGAGATCCGCAGGACGAAGGCTTGCACCGATGGCGATCAGGCCGAGGCCCAGTGCAGCATTTCCGACGAGCTTCAGCGTCTCGTTCAGCGGTTGATAAAGCCCGAAAGGCAGCAAACGAAAAAGCAGTGCAGCAGACACCGCGATCACAAGCGGGTTCAGTGCGACACGAAGAATGGTTCGACCAATGCTGACGTTGCGGTCAGCAAACCGCATCACGACATAGATCACCACGACGTTGATCGGCACGATGATGCCCGCCATCGCCAGTGCCACGACCGCAGCACCTTCAGGCGCAAAGATTTTCTGAGCTATCGGGAGCGCAATGAAGCCGTTCCAGCGGATGGACGTTTGAAACACCGATGAAAATTCGCTGACTTTGATCGCACCACCACCACGCAGCAATGGCCACAGTATGCCGGTGAGCGCCATCATCAGACAAATGCTGAGCAGTAGCGCCAGGAGCATTGCGTCAAGCTTGAGGCCGGAGAAGTCGGCGTTGTAGATCGTCACAAACAGCAGCGACGGGTAGAGGAACCAGTAGCTGATCTGCTCCATTCCCGGCCACGCGGTTTCGGCGATCACCGGCGTGCGGCGTAGCGCGAACCCCGCAACGATGAGAAGAAAGACGGGGAGGATGCTTTCGAAGATGATGGTCATTGCGGCTCGGCGATTCAGGGTGCCAACCGCATAGGGTGCCGCATCGGAAGTGTAAAGTTGATGCGAGCCTCAAAGCACGACTGCTCTGAATTCATGACGGTCGTTAACCTTAACAAATAGTTTGCATTGCCGATAAGGTTAACGAGGTTCAAAGTTCAGCGTGGTCGCATGAACTCTCTCCCTTTCGGGGTGCGGCGTTACCTGCCGATCGCGTGCCGTCCAGTCTCTGACACCGCCGGAGTATCAAACCATGCGCTACATCCTGATATTTTGGGGGCTGCCGATGGCGATATTTTGGGGCTGGTATTTTCTGTCCTACTACGACATCAACTTTGGACTGCTGTTCTTCAGTCGCGTCGTTCATGATTTTGCGTTTGAATTCTATGGCGACATGCTTGGGATTGAGGCTGCCGCGATCCCGTCGATGGTAGCGCGTGCCTGTCTCATCGATACCGCGTTGATCTTCTCGATCTACGCGTTCCGAAAGCGTCGGGAGATACGAAACTGGTGGCGGGGCAGTCAGCCGAATGTCATCCCCGACGCAAAGCTCGAATTCGGTCGAGTGCCCCCTGCAGAATGAATGCTGCGGCGACGGAATCGATCCGGTCGCTGCGCTTCTTGCGTGACACATCCATTGAAATAAGCGCGCGCTCCGCTGCGACGGTCGACAGACGTTCGTCCCAGTAGATGAAGGGGAGGTCCGTCAGTTTTTCCATATTTCTGACAAAGGCGCGGGTGGCCTGAACGCGTGGTCCTTCGGAACCATCCATGTTCACCGGCAGGCCGATAATCGCGGCTGCGACGTTGTCCTTTGCGAAGGCCGCCAACAAGAGCTCGGCGTCGAGCGTGAACTTCTTGCGGGCGATGACTGGTCGGGGATGAGCGAAGGACAACCCCGAGTCTGAAACGGCGAGACCGATTGTCTTGGTTCCGAGATCCAGGCCCGCGACGACTGCACCCATCTCAAGCCGTTTCGACAATTCGCTGATGTCGATGGTCGCCATTGTCTGAACCCTCTTGGACTTGTTACGCCGGGGTTCTATCGTCCCGCACGAACAAAAGCGAGAACAAGAGGATTCCATGAAACTGACATGGTTCGGCCATTCGGCATTTCGAGTTGAGGCAGCAGGTGCAGTGATCCTGATCGATCCGTTCCTGTCGGGTAACCCATCTTGGGGTAAGGGGTGGGAGGAGGCAGCCGAGGGCGTCACCCATGTTCTGCTCACCCATGGCCACAACGATCACATCGGTGATGCGCTTCCGATCCTGAAGAAGACCTGCGCCATGCTCGTGGCCAATCCGGAAATCTGCGATTTTCTTGGAAAACAGGGGGCCGAAAAACTCAATATGGGCAATCACGGTGGGACCGTCGATTGCGGTGGATTCACCACGACCTTTGTCAACGCTGCGCATTCTTCCAGTTTTACGATGCAGGACGGCAATATCTATCTCGGGAACCCGCATGGACTGGTGCTGCACTTCCCCGACGATAAGACGCTGTATCACATGGGCGACACGGACATTTTCTCCGATATGGCGCTCATCAACGAGTTGCATGCACCAGATATCGGCCTGGTGCCGGTCGGTGACCGCTTCACAATGGGTGGGGCGGTGGCTGCATTGGCTTGCCAGCGCTTTTTCAGGTTCGAAGCGGTGGTGCCATGTCATTTCGGAACATTCGGCCTGCTTGATGCAACTGCCTCCAGCTTCGTAGATGGCATGGAAGGCAGCGGAACAAAGATGATTTTACCCGCCATTGGCGAAGCCTTTGAAGTTTGATGGGTGATCGACTAGCTTAAAAGACGGTGATCGATGTTGCGCTGTACCGGCCGCGCCGGTATAGCGCCTGTATCGATTTCCCAGCATTTGCCGGAGCATCCAATGTCCGTCGATACCGACACCGTAAAGCGTGTGGCGCGCCTTGCCCGCATTGCAGTGACCGAAGAACAGGCCAGTCAGATGACTGGCGAACTGAATGTGATACTCGGCTTCGTCGAGCACCTGCGTGAAGTTGACGTCGCAGGTGTCGAGCCGATGACATCGGTGATCCCTTTCGAGATGCGCAAGCGTGCGGATGGGGTGACGGATGGTGGTATCGCCGCCGATGTGGTTGCCAATGCTCCCGCCACCGAAGACAATTTCTTCCTCGTCCCGAAGGTTGTGGAGTAATCCATAACGCTTGGTGACGTGGCTGCACACAGTGGTGGCCGTTCGCGATTTTACGAAAAGAAGCTCTTCTGATGACCGACCTGACCAGACTGACCATTGCACAGGCGCGCGAAAGATTGCGTGCGAAGGAAATCTCGGCATTGGAGCTCACCGATGCCTATCTCAATGCGATTGATTCCAGCAATGAAGCGCTGAATGCTTATGTTGCGATCACTCACGACAAGGCGCGCGACATGGCTCGCGCGTCCGATGAGCGCCTTTCTGCTGGTGAAGGCGGCGCATTGGAAGGCATTCCGCTGGGTATCAAGGATCTGTTCGCCACGGAAGGCGTACACACACAGGCTGCAAGTCACATCCTCGACGGCTTCAAGCCGCGCTATGAGTCGACTGTGACCGCCAATTTGTGGGCTGATGGTGCCGTGTTGCTTGGCAAGCTCAACATGGATGAGTTTGCGATGGGTTCGTCGAACGAGACATCCTATTACGGTCCTGTGACCAACCCATGGCGCGCGAAAGACGACGACAAGGCATTGGTGGCAGGCGGTTCGTCGGGCGGGTCCGCAGCTGCTGTGTCCGGCTTTTTGTGTGCAGCCGCAACTGCAACCGACACCGGCGGTTCAATTCGTCAACCGGCAGCCTTCACGGGAACCGTCGGCATGAAGCCGACCTATGGCCGTTGCTCGCGCTGGGGTACGGTGGCCTTCGCATCTTCGCTCGATCAGGCCGGTTCGATCACACGCGACGTGCGCGACGCCGCGATAATGCTGAAGTCGATGGCATCGGTCGATCTCAAGGACACCACTTCCGTCGATCTTCCTGTGCCGGACTACGAGGCTGCGCTCGGACAGTCGATCAAGGGCATGCGTATCGGTGTTCCAAAGGAATACCGCGTCGAAGGCATGTCGGACGAAATCGAAGCGCTCTGGCAGAAGGGGCTGGAATGGCTCAAGGCTGCTGGCGCAGAAATCGTCGACATCTCGCTGCCGCATACCAAGTATGCGCTGCCCGCCTACTACATTGTCGCGCCGGCAGAGGCTTCGTCCAACCTGGCTCGCTATGATGGCGTACGCTATGGACTTCGTGTCCCAGGCAAGGACATCACCGACATGTACGAGCAGACCCGCGCCAAGGGTTTCGGCATGGAGGTCAAGCGCCGTATCCTGATCGGCACCTACGTGCTGTCGGCTGGCTATTACGATGCCTATTATGTTCAGGCGCAGAAAGTTCGAACCTTGATCAAGAAGGACTTTGACGACGCGTTCCACGCGGGGGTCGATGCGATCTTGACACCGGCCACGCCATCAGCGGCGTTCGGCATCGCAGATGAGGAACTGGCTGCCGATCCGGTCAAGATGTACCTCAATGATGTGTTTACGGTCACCGTCAACATGGCAGGGCTTCCGGCTATTTCTATTCCCGCCGGCCTGGATTCGAAGGGATTGCCGCTCGGGCTTCAGCTGATCGGACGCCCGTTCGAGGAAGAAACACTATTCCGTGCTTCCTACGTCATCGAGCAAGCCGCTGGTCACTTCCAGCCGGAAAAGTGGTGGTAGGCAGCATGATTGGTGCGCTGGGGACAGCGCGCCGTTGCGTGACGATTTGGCTGCCGGGTTCTTGTCCGATCCGGTAGCCGCAATACTAGAAAAGCGCTGGATCAGCGCGCCTGAAACGTCGGAGAACGCATGTTCTATACGCTCTCCAAGATATTCTGGATGATTGCCCAGCCGATCAATCTGATCGGCCTGCTGATCCTTCTTGCTATCCTTGCGGCGGTTGCGGGTCTGCGCCGGATAGGCCTTTTTCTTTCTATTTCAGCTTTTTTGGTGTTGGCGACCGGGGCATGGACCAGCACCGGCGCGCTGTTGCTCCATCCGCTTGAAGATCATTTTTCTCGCCCGAACCCTGCGCCGGAACAGGTCGCAGGCATCATTGTGCTTGGCGGAGGGTTTGAAGGTGCGGTCAATCTGGCCCGCGGTGGATATGAATTGAACGCCAGCGGCGACCGCTATGTCGAGGCCGCAATTCTTGCGCGTCGCTATCCGCAGGCCCGAATCGTGGTGACGGGCGGCACTGGAACGTTGGTGCTCGAAGGCGAGGGTGACGGCGCGACGGCACCACGCCTTCTGATCGCACTGGGCGTCGAGCCGGAACGGCTGGTCCTGGAGAACGACTCGCGAAATACCTATGAGAATGCTCAGTTCACGAAAGCTCTGGTAAATCTGAAAGCGGATGAAACATGGCTTATCGTCACTTCTGCGTTTCACATGCCGCGTTCGATCGGGCTTTTTCGCAAGGCAGGTTTCGACGTGATGCCCTGGCCGGCCGATTATCGCACTTCCGGCACGGAGAATTTCGGCCCGGCACAGGATAATGTCGCAGATTCGCTTCAGAACCTCTCCATCGCAATTCGCGAATGGACCGGCCTTCTGGCGTATCGAATGACCGGGCGTATCGACAGTATCTTGCCGCACAACACAGCGCCGGATGCCCATTAGGCAGGTGTAAACCATGCCTTGTTTTCGTCTATTGTGTTTATGAAGCGTAACCGCATCTCTTTATTCAAGACGTTGAATTAATTGAATTCTTGTTGAGTCAGTGAGCGCGCCTGCAGTGCGTCGACACCGTTTTGCCATTTTGTGCATTGCGGTTGCGCTGCAGGAGGGCTATTTAGCGGCCTGACGGGTGGGACCGTCGCGGCTCAACTCCGCCGCAAAACGGGGCAATCTACGGAACAGGAAAGATATGGACGAAAGCGTTCAGAAGACCTGCTGGGGCGTAACCGCCAAGGCAGCGATAGGGTTCGCAGGTATCATTCTTCTGGCATGGCTCTTCAGCGGATCTGCAAACGCAGCAGCGCTGATTATCTGCTAGGCCTAACCATAGAGAAAAGGATTTCATGAAGGCGCGGCTGGGTCCGCGCCTTTTCCTTTTTGCCTTGAAAGCCTGTTGCTGGCCGATCATCTGATGATGATGTGCCCCTTGCGTTGAACTTGCCAAAGTTCGAAACTTGCGAGGCAATCACAGGAGCCTGTCCGCTTTCATGTTTCTCTCCGTATTTGACCTGTTCAAGATCGGTATTGGACCCTCGTCGTCTCATACAATGGGACCGATGACGGCGGCCGCCCGTTTTCTGGATGAATTGCTCAGCGATGAGTGGCCACGCACCACAGGCGCGACGGTCGACAGGCTGGCGGTCAGCCTTCATGGCTCGCTCGCCTATACGGGGATCGGACACGGTACGGACAGGGCAGTCGTCCTTGGCCTGACGGGGTTGACGCCGATGACGGTCGATCCCGATGCTGTGGAGGCGGTGCTCGCCGCGGTGTCTCGGGACAAACGAGTGCAGCCGCCAAAGCATCCGGCGGCCTATCGTTTCGACCCAGACGCGGATCTCGTGCTGGACCGGAAGACACCGCTGCCCGGTCATGCAAATGGTATGGCTTTTTCAGCCTTTGATGCCAGCGACAGACTGCTGCTGCGCCGGATCTACTATTCGATCGGTGGCGGGTTCGTTGTCTCTGATGATGAACTGCAGCGGATGAAGGCGGAGGGGCCACTGCGCACGCAAGGCAACAGTCGCGAGCCTTATCCGTTCAAGAACGCCAAGGAAATGCTGGCAATGGCCGCTCGCAGCGGCATGTCGATCGCTGCGATGAAACGCGCGAATGAAGAGCGGCACATGAGCCGCGCCGAACTGAACGCCGGGCTCGACAAGATCTGGCAGGCCATGCTGAGCTGTATCGAGCGTGGGCTTTCCCAGGAGGGCATCATGCCTGGTGGGTTGAAAGTGAAGCGGCGCGCGCGACAGTTACATGATCGACTGCAGGAGGACTGGTCTCGAAACCGACCAAACCCGCTGCTTGCTAATGATTGGCTCTCCATCTACGCGATGGCAGTCAACGAAGAAAATGCAGCGGGAGGCCGGGTGGTCACCGCTCCGACCAACGGCGCGGCTGGCGTCATCCCCGCGGTGCTCCGATACTGGCTTCACTTCCATGTTGAGGCCGATGACGAGTCGATCCGCGACTTCCTGCTGACAGCGGCGGCCATCGGCGGGATCATCAAGCATAATGCGTCGATTTCAGGTGCCGAGGTTGGTTGTCAGGGCGAGGTTGGATCGGCTTCGGCGATGGCAGCCGCAGGCCTTTGCGCCGTCATGGGCGGAACGCCCGAGCAGGTCGAGAACGCCGCCGAAATTGCATTGGAGCATCATTTGGGGATGACTTGCGACCCGGTGGGAGGACTGGTGCAGGTTCCTTGCATCGAGCGCAACGCACTCGGCTCTGTCAAAGCGGTCACTGCGGCTTCGCTGGCAATCAAGGGCGACGGCACCCACTTCGTCCCGCTTGATGCTGCAATCGAGACAATGCGCCAGACAGGCATGGACATGAATGAGCGCTACAAGGAAACCAGCCTCGGCGGGCTCGCCGTCAATGTGGTTGAGTGTTGAATTGTGGACAGCCGGGTGCGAGGATTCACTACGCTTCGCTCACCACTCAGAGCATTTCCGTTCTTTCTCGAATGGCGGAGTTTGCTCTAACTCTTTGTTTTAAAGCGGTTCCGAACGCGAAATCGCTTCGCGCTTTTGCTGGAATTGGCCTAGACTGGAAAAATGTCCCTTAACCTGATCAAACTTTGCGTCGGTTGCGAAAGCGTCGAAGAGCTCGAGGGCTGGATAGCGCTCAAGCTTGACGAGAAGCGTCGAGCCGGACAGCCGGTCGAGAGTTTTCACACCACCCGCATGGTGCCCAAGCGGGTTGATGAACTGCTGGCTGGCGGTGCGTTGTATTGGGTCATCAAGGGCGGCGTACAATGCCGTCAGCGCTTGTTGGATGTGAGGCCATTTGTGGATGCTGAAGGAGTCGGGCGATGCCGGCTGATTCTCGCTCCCGAAGTCATCCGCACAGAATGGCAGCCGCGTCGCCCATTTCAGGGGTGGCGTTATCTGTCCCCTGAAGATGCGCCGGCCGACCTCGCTGGCAGCGGTGCCGACGACGAGCTGCCGCTGCATCTGCGAAAAGAACTGACGGAACTCGGTCTGCTCTAGCGTTAAGGCTTGCAAGCATCTGACTTGAGGCACATCTTTTCCGGATGAGCACTAAAAAGCCTCCGTCGCCGACCGGCAACCAGATGCCGCCTTCCAGATTGCGTTCTGCGGGAGCAGAAATAGATGCGTTTGTACGCCAGGCACGCGCCATGGCGCCGTCCAAAAATTCATCCAGCTCCGGCCGCCTGATTCTAGCGCTGGACGCCACTTTGAGCGGTCAACCGACATGGGATTTGGCCTGTTCGCTACAGGCCGAAATGTTTGACGCGGTGGGCAAGAAAGGCGGGCTTTCAGTTCAACTCGTGTATTTTCGCGGGTTCGGCGAATGCCGTGCTTCACGCTTTGTGGACGACACGACCAAGCTGAAGGAACTGATGACGAGGATCGATTGTCGCGGTGGCCAAACACAGATCGACAAGGTTCTTTCGCATGCTCTGAAGGAAAACCAGCACGGCAAGGTAGACGCAGTTGTCTACATCGGCGACGCTGTCGAAGAAGACATTGATCTTCTTGCTGACAAAGCGGGGCGTCTGGGAATGCTGGGTGTCCCGGTGTTTGCGTTTCAGGAGGGGCACGATCGCGCTGCGGAGACCGCACTACGTGAGATTGCGCGTTTGTCCAAAGGCGGATGGTTTCGCTTCGACTCAACTTCGTCAGCCGCTTTGGCACAGTTGCTGTCCGCTGTTGCCGTCTTTGCGACCGGCGGGCTAGAGGCACTGGAAGCACGTGGGCGCGACGGTGACCGGCTGATGCTGGCTTACCTTCGCGGCGGCAGGCCATGACGGTGTTGATTTATGCTGTCGCCTTGCTCTTGGCGCTCGGGACCTTGGTTGCAGTATTTCTCAAGGCAGACCCGCGCCGGCTTGCTGATGGGTTTCGCGTAGCTGGACCAGTGGCTGTGGGCGCTGTCGGGAGCCTTCTTTTACTCATCGGAAGAGCCGGTCTTGGCGGGACACTCATTTCCCTGGCGCTCGGCTGGTACGTTGCAAACAAGTCCAAGCGCGCTGCATCGAGGGGGCAGAGACGTCGCTCGACGGTACGCTCTGCAGCCTTGGAGATGGATCTTGATCATGAGACGGGAGCCCTAGACGGGCTGGTGTTGGCCGGCCGTTTTGAAGGACGGAAACTTTCTCAACTGGAGATGGACGATCTTTTGCGGCTTTCGGACGATCTGGTTGGTGATCCAGAAAGTATCCAGTTACTGGAGACCTATCTTGACGGCAGGTTTTCCGACTGGCGTGAGGGCGCGCAGGCGGACAGTGGCCGGCGGAAGGGTCGCGCGCCAGCTTCTGGCGCCATGAGCAAGCAGGAGGCCTACCAGATCCTTGGTCTTGAAGCGGGGGCCGGTGCTGCGGAGATCCGCAAGGCGCACCGCCGCCTGATGCAGCGCGTGCACCCCGACCTCGGCGGCACTTCGTTCCTTGCGGCGCGTATCAACGAGGCCAAGGACATCTTGTTGTCTGGTCACGAGTAATCCCCTTCGACACGATACTGACCGGGAATAGACTTTACCCATCCAATTTGACGTGGCCGACATCTGGCCCGCCAGGCTGCGATATGTGGGTGCTGGCTCTTGCTAGAGCTGCACCGCAAAACAGTCGATCTTCTGCTTTTTCAACGCGCTGCAGGCATTCCAGGCCTGATCTTTCGAGGCGAAACCGCCGAAACGCGCCCGATAGTAGGTGGTGCCCTTGTTGTTAAACTGTTCAATGAACGCGTTGGCGGAAGCGAGGACGTTGTTGGCTTCCTTGCCGGTGCGCACCAAGGCGGCGAAGGCGTCGCTTTGCGATGGAGACGACGCGATCTGAACAACCCAGCCACTACGCTCGGTCGACGCTGTCATGATTGGGTCTACTGTCCCTGTGCCCATGCGCTCTTCCGCGCTTGTCGGCACCGGTACAGAAGCTACGGGGAGTGCCGGTACAGGATTTGAAGTGACGGCAGCAGCAACAGCAGTCGGCATTGGAGCTGATGTTGCAGCCGTTTCCTGTGCGTAGGCAATGATCGGAAGGTCAGCTTCTGGCGCGCGCGGACGGAACGATGGAGTTGGCGCATCGCGCTTCGGCAGCGTGAAAGGCGATGCCGCCGCAGCGACCACTGCCGAGCCTGTATTCAGCTGACGTGCAGCAACCAGATTGCCACCGTCGCGACGCGATGCCTTTGGCAAATGGTCACGAAGCAGGGCTGCCATATGGTCGTCGCGGCTACGCGCCGACTGGCCGCCCATTACAACGGCTACGACGCTGCGCCCGTTATCTTTCACCGATGTGACAAGGTTGAAGCCCGAAGCGCGGATATAGCCGGTTTTGATGCCATCGACGCCCTGAACCCGCCCGAACATCCGGTTGTGGGTGTTGATGCGCTGCTTGCCATAATTGAACGAACGCGTGGAGAAATAGCTGTAGTGGCGCGGAAAATGCTCCCGCAGCGCCACGCCCAGGATCGCCATGTCACGCGCCGTTGTGTATTGCTCCGGATTTGGAAGCCCGTGGGCATTGCGGAACAGTGTATTGGTCATGCCGAGCTGCTTTGCCTTGGCAGTCATCATGCGTGCGAAATTTGCTTCCGAACCGCCGACGAATTCGGCAAGCGCGGTTGAAACGTCATTGGCCGAGCGGGTAACCAAAGCCTTGATCGCCGTGTCAATCGTGATCGAGCCACCGGCGCGCACGCCAAGCTTGGTCGGGGGTTCGCTTGCGGCATTCTTGGAAAATGGCAGCTGGGAATTCGTGGTGAATCGCTTCGCTTCGATGGCTTCGAAAACCATATACAGCGTCATCATCTTGGTCAGGGACGCTGGGTAACGTCGTGCGTTCTCGTTACGGGCAAAAAGGACTTGGCCCGTATTGGCGTCCAGCACATAGGCTGCGTATCGCTCATTTGCCGAGGCCGGCACAGCGACTGACAGCGCAAGCAAAGTGCTGACGACAAGGAGGATGACGATATCGCGGAGGCTCGAGACCTGCGAGGAAATTCCAGCAAACGTCTGACGCACAACCTTACCCTTCGATGCTTTTACTGAGGCTACAAAAGGCACCTGCATCCGATGCCAGCAGACACGATAGCGGTGGACGGGTTACCAATCCGTTTATGGTAACCACCCTGTTCACCATTTCGCTCAAGCTTGTGGAAAGGTTTAAGGATTGCGCAGGCAGATTGCGGGGAGGGTCGATCTTGACATATTGTGCACTGCAACATAAATGTGCCGCAACGCATTTGAACGCAATATGCCCGATCCCAAGGAAGGCACCAGGAATGATGAAGTCATTTGAAGACGTCAGCAATGCTGGCAGTGAATTCATGGACAGCAGCCTCAAGAATCTCGCCTCGCTCTCAAAGGGCTATCAGGTGATCGCGGCTGAAGCGGCCGACTATTCAAGGAAGGCATTTGAGGCTGGCACGGCGACCGCTGAAAAGCTCATTTCTGCCAAGTCGATCGAGAATGCTGTCGAAATCCAGGCTGACTACGCCAAGCAGGCCTATGAGGGCTTTGTCGCTCAGGCCACCAAGATGAGCGAACTTTATGCCGAGATGGCTAAAGAAGCCTACAAGCCATTCGAATCGGCCGTTGCGAAGGCCGGGTAATCGGCTCCGATCTCCATTTTTGATGGCAAATTTGACAGTTGCAGCCCGGACGCATCGTTGCGTCCGGGTTTTTTGTTTATCTGACGTTGCGTCACTTACCTTATCTTCGCCAGTTTCGTGTTTCGTGATTGTCAGCCATATTGTCACGCAACGATAAGGTCTTAAAATTCTCTCTGGAATGCCTACATCTCGTGCCTGTACCGAGTGCGGGCGAATTGAAGTTTGTGGGGAAGCGGCAAGTGAATATGCAAGGCAATGCGGTAAGAATGCAGAGTGACGAAGGTGGCGGCGACGAGCCGGGCCGGGGCACGGCTGTCATCACCCGCACCAAGCCAAAAACGAAAAAACCGTCGCTGTACCGCGTGTTGATCCTAAATGATGACTACACGCCAATGGAATTCGTGGTTCATATTCTGGAGCGTTTTTTCCAGAAGGACCGGGAGGCGGCGACCCGTATCATGCTTCACGTCCATAATTATGGAGTGGGTGAGTGCGGGGTCTACACATACGAAGTTGCCGAAACCAAGGTAACGCAGGTCATGGATTTTGCCCGACAGCACCAACATCCGCTGCAATGCGTGATGGAAAAGAAATGAGGTTCTGAATGCCGGCTTTCTCGCAAGGCCTCGAAAGGGCGCTACACCAGGCACTCACTTTCGCCAATGAGCGTCATCATGAATACGCGACGCTGGAGCATCTTCTGCTCGCCCTGCTGGACGACTCCGATGCTGCTGCCGTTATGCGTGCTTGCAACGTCAACCTGGAAGAACTGAAACAAACGGTCCTCACATACATCGATACCGAACTGGATAATCTGGTGACGGGCTACGATGAGGATTCCAAGCCGACGGCCGGCTTCCAGCGCGTGATTCAACGCGCGGTCATCCACGTCCAGTCATCGGGCCGCGAAGAGGTCTCGGGTGCCAACGTGCTGGTGGCAATCTTTGCCGAGCGCGAGAGCCATGCTGCCTACTTCCTCCAAGAGCAGCAGATGACGCGCTACGACGCGGTCAACTACATCTCGCACGGGATTGCGAAACGTCCTGGCTCGTCCGAAACGCGGTCGCCGCGTGGCGCAGATGATGAGCAGCAGGGCGGTCCTGGTATCAGTGACGGTGAAGATACCGGGAAGAAGAAGCAGCAGGATGCTCTGACTGCCTACTGTGTCAATCTCAACAACAAGGCCAAGGCTGGAAAGATCGATCCGCTGATCGGCCGTGACAGCGAGATCAATCGCACGATCCAGGTCCTTTGCCGTCGTTCCAAGAACAACCCGCTTTATGTGGGCGATCCGGGCGTGGGCAAAACAGCGATTGCCGAGGGCCTCGCGAAGCGCATCGTTGAGGGCGACGTTCCTGAGGTGTTGCTCGACGCCACCATTTTCGCGCTCGACATGGGAACGCTTCTGGCCGGCACTCGCTATCGCGGAGATTTCGAAGAACGTCTGAAGCAGGTCGTCAAGGAACTCGAGGACTATCCTGGAGCCGTTCTGTTCATTGACGAGATTCACACCGTGATCGGTGCTGGCGCGACGTCGGGCGGAGCCATGGATGCTTCGAACCTGCTCAAGCCTGCCCTGTCATCCGGTGCAATCCGTTGCATTGGATCGACGACCTACAAGGAGTTCCGGCAGTTCTTCGAGAAGGACCGGGCGTTGGTTCGTCGCTTCCAGAAGATCGACGTCAACGAGCCGACCATCGATGACGCGATTGCGATCATGAAGGGGCTCAAGCCTTACTTCGAGGAATTCCATAAGGTGAAGTACACCAACGACGCCATCAAGGCGGCGGTAGAACTCTCGTCGCGCTACATCAATGACCGGAAGCTGCCGGACAAGGCTATCGACGTGATTGACGAGAGCGGCGCGTCCCAAATGCTTCTGCCCGAGGGAAAGCGCAAGAAGACGATCACGATCAAGGAGATCGAGGCGACGGTCGCCACGATGGCGCGCATCCCGCCAAAGACAGTTTCGTCGGATGACGAGAAGGTACTGGCCAACCTCGAAGCCGAGCTCAAGCGGGTCGTTTACGGGCAGGATACGGCGATCACGGCGCTTTCGTCGGCGATCAAATTGGCGCGTGCCGGGTTGCGCGAGCCGGACAAGCCAATCGGTTCCTATCTGTTCTCAGGCCCGACGGGCGTCGGAAAGACCGAGGTCGCCAAGCAGCTTGCGGCATCGCTGGGCGTGGAACTCCTGCGCTTCGACATGTCGGAGTACATGGAGCGGCACACGGTATCGCGTCTGATTGGCGCCCCTCCGGGTTATGTCGGGTTCGATCAGGGCGGGCTGCTCACTGACGGTGTCGACCAGCACCCGCATTGCGTGCTCCTGCTCGACGAAATCGAGAAGGCGCATCCGGACCTGTTCAACATCCTGTTGCAGGTGATGGACCATGGCAAGCTGACCGACCACAATGGCAAGCAGATCGATTTCCGTAACGTCATCCTGATCATGACGACCAATGCGGGTGCGGCTGATCTGGCCAAGGCAGCCATCGGGTTTGGCTCGTCCAAGCGTGATCCTGACGACATGGAAGCGATCAACCGGTTGTTCACGCCTGAGTTCCGCAACCGTCTTGATGCGATCATTCCGTTCGGATCGTTGCCGGTCCCGGTGATTCATCAGGTTGTGCAGAAGTTCGTCATGCAGCTGGAAGCGCAGCTCGCTGAACGTCGCGTGACATTCGAACTCAAGCCGGATGCGATCGCCTGGCTGGCCGACAAGGGCTATGACGAGCGCATGGGTGCCCGTCCGCTTTCACGTGTCATCCAAGAGCACATCAAGAAGCCGCTGGCTGATGAAGTGCTGTTCGGCAAGCTGAGGCATGGTGGTACCGTGCGTGTGACGGTTGAGACCAAGGAGACTGGCGATACAGGTCTGAAACTCGAGACGATCGCCGACGAGGCGCCGGTCAAGCCGCGCAAGGAAGAGCCGGAGGACGCGCCGGTAAAGCGCAAGCCGGCGGCGAAAAAGCCTGCTGCAAAAGCCAAAGAGAAGGCGGAGCCGAAGCCCAAAGATCCACCAAAGCGCAGCATCGTTCCGCAGTTGCCGCGCAAGTGATCCGCTGACAGACCCTTCGGCTGTATGAAGACAACGCCGCCTCGAACATTCGGGGCGGCGTTGTTGTTGGGAGGGAATGGATGCTAATCGAACTGTCGCATCCGTCAGCAGGCCATGCTATGCGCGAACTCCCATGATGCAAACCGATCCAGCACCCGTTCATGCACCCTCCGACTATTGGCGCTGGTATCTGCGGGGCGTTGTGGCATCTGCTTCAGTGCCGGGGTTGATCCTGACCAGCGCGTTTATCGGCTTCGGAGGTCTTGCACGCGAAGCTGGCCTGACCCTGCTACAAGCGGTGCTGATGACAGGCATGATCTGGGCGCTTCCGGCGAAAGTCGTGTTGCTCGGTGCGATCATGACTGGCGCGTCGCTTCCCGCCGCTGCCTTTGCCGTAGCCTTGTCGTCGGTTCGGCTCGCGCCGATGGTTGTCGCGTTGGTGCCCGAGATGCGGACAGAAAAGACACGTCCATGGGTGCTGTATCTCCTGTCCCATTTTGTTGCGGTGACGTCCTGGGTGCTGGCGATGGAAAAGCTCCGTCACGTCCCGCGTGACATGCGTACCGCCTATTATGGCGGGTTGGGCGGCACGCTTGTCCTTGTCAACATGATTGTGGTGGCGGTCGTCTACGGAATTGCGGGCAGTCTTCCGCCAGGGATATCGGCGGGCCTGCTTCTGCTGACGCCGATTTACTTCCTGACCTCCCTGTGGGGCTCGTCGCGCGAGAGCGCTAGCCATTTTGCCATGCTGTTCGGCCTGGTACTGGGACCAGTGATGCATGTGATCGCGCCGGGCCTCGATCTGTTGATTGCGGGCGCGCTCGGTGGAGGTGCTGCGTTCCTCATTCATCTGCACAGGCGGGGCAGGGCACGCGCATGACGTTTGATGCGATTGACACCTGGTGGTGGCCCTACCTGTTCATCCTGTTGGCGGGGTGGCTCGCGACAGATATGTGGCGATTTCTCGGCGTCTATCTGGGCGGACGCGTCAGTGAGAAGTCCGAGGCGCTGGTTCTTGTACGAGCGCTGGCAACCGCATTGGTGGCCGCGGTCATCGGCAATCTGATCGTGTTCCCCTCGGGGGCGTTGGCCGATGTGCCGCTGTGGGTGCGCATCTTCTCGGCAGTTGTCGGGTTTGCCGCGTTTCTCGCCATCCGCAAAAGCATTCTTGCAGGAATTGTGGCGGCGGAAGCCGTGCTTCTCACCGCCATCTACCTATTTGGCCAGATGGGCTAGAAATCAGCTGTTGAGCGCGGCGCGGATCTTCTCGGCGTTGGCGGCCAGCACGTCCTGTTCTTCCATCTTGCTGGAGTGAGGCTTCAATTCGACGCCTTCGAACCGCGGGATGACGTGGAAATGGAGGTGAAATACCACCTGCCCACCCGCCGATTCATTGAACTGGTGGACGGAGACGCCATCAGCGGAAAATGCATTTTTGACGGCGATCGCCAGTTTGCGCACGGTGGCGGTCACCGCTGCGAGAGCGGCGGTGTCAACGTCGAGAATGTTGCGCGATGGAGCCTTTGGGATCACCAGGCAGTGGCCTGTCCCGCGGGGCATGATGTCCATGAATGCGAAAGTCGCCTCATCTTCATAGAGCTTGTGAGCCGGAAGTTCGCCACGCAGGATCTTGGCGAAGATATTGTTCGGGTCATAGGCGGCTTGTGTCATGGCGGACCTTTCATGCTTGTGGACATCTGGGGAATACGTGATTGCCCAGTTTCGTCAATAACTACTGGCTCTCGCCTTTGCGAAACGGCGTGTGGTCTGCGAGATAGTCGCCAATCGCCTCGACTTCCTTGCGCTCTGATTGCAGATAGTCCGCGACCGCACGGCGGAGGCCGGGATGAGCGATATAGTGGGCAGAGTGTGTCGTGACCGGTCGATAGCCGCGGGTGAGCTTGTGTTCACCCTGGGCTCCGGCTTCGACGGTCTTCAATCCTTGCGAAATCGCGAAATCGATCGCTTGGTGATAGCAGACTTCGAAATGAAGGAATGGGTGGTCCTCTATACAGCCCCAGTTTCGGCCGTACAGACGCTCCGACCCAATGAAGTTGATTGCCCCGGCAACATAACGACCTGCACGTTTCGCCATCACCAGTAGGATGTCATCTGCCATTCGCTCGCCGATCAGCGAGAAAAACTGCCGGTTCAAGTAGGGGCGGCCCCACTTGCGCCCACCCGTGTCCATGTAGAAAGCGAAGAAGTCGTCCCACACGGCCTCGGTAATCGAAGCGCCGGTCAGCCACTCGATTTCAATGCCATTTGCCAGAGCTTCTCGCCGCTCGCGCTTCAACGCCTTGCGTTTGCGTGAGGCAAGCTCAGCCAGAAAATCATCGTAGCTGGCGTAGCCTTGATTCAGGAAATGAAACTGTTGGTCGGTTCGATGCAGAAATCCTGCAGCTTCCAACGCTCCCATCTCCGCAGACTCGGCAAAAGTGACATGAACCGACGAAGTACCAAGCGTATCGTTGAGCGCCCTGAGCCCCTGCGCAAGTGCGGCCTGAACGGAATCGGTGTTGGAGTCCTCCCGGACAAGCAGTCGCGGGCCTGTCGCTGGAGTGAACGGCACCGCCGCCTGCAGCTTCGGATAGTAAGAGCCACCGGCGCGCTGGAAAGCGTCGGCCCAGCCGTGGTCGAAGACATATTCGCCCTGGCTGTGACTTTTCAGATAGCAAGGTACTGCGCCGATGAGCAGGCCAGTAGAATCCTCGAGCCTCAGATGCTGTCCAAGCCAACCTGTGCGTCGGTCCGCACAGCTGCTTTCTTCAAGTGAAAGAAGAAAATCATAAGATATGAATGGGTTATACACGAAAGATGATGTCGCACGGGAAGTCCCGCCAAGTTGACTCCATTCGCCGCGCGTAAATGCGCCGATGCTTGGGACGACGCGAATGCGAAATTCGCTATCGTCCTGGCGCTTATTGGCCTCAGGGGTTTCGTTCATGTTCCTTAGATACGCCGCCCAAAGGACGTTGCAAGCTTGCTCAGGCCTCAAAACCCTCGAATGTCATCTGGTCGGCATGTTGCGCTGTGACATCGCGTGACCATTGGCTCTGGACCGTCCATGTGATCACCGGCATCGCGAGCTTTTCACGCACGAAGGAGACGAACGGGTTCGGAAGATCCATCACGCCGAAGGAGACGAACGAGATCGGATGCGCAAGCATCGAGAAATGTGCCTCGAGGTCCTTCACCGTGCGTCCGTGCGCGGTAAGGCCAGCGGGGATACCCGGTGCGGCTTTGGCGAAGTCGCGTATCAGCCAGTGGTCGAATGACATGATCGCCGCTTCTCCGCCGTAACCTGCGAGCGTATTTGCAACCTGTCCTACGAGTCCGGCATCCTTTCCTTCGATGCCTTTCAGTTCGATCACCAGCGGAACGCGCCCGCGGACGCGCGCAAGCATTTCGGCCAAAGTCGGCACGTGTTCGGAAGTTCCGCCGACCTTGAGCTGGGCAAGTTCCGCTGCGGTCTTGTCGAAGACGTGCCCAGTCTGCCCGGTCAGGCGCTCTAGCGTATCGTCGTGAAACACGACCGGTACGCCGTCGCGGCTGAGATGGACATCGCATTCGATCGCGTAGTTGCGTTCGATGGCGGCGTCGAAAGCGGCGAGAGTGTTCTCCCAGCGCTCCTTGTTAAGGTCGTGATAGCCACGATGCGCGATGGGCCTGCGCACGAGCCAGGAGATATCACTCATCGCAAATCCTACTTCAATTCGACGATTGCTTCGATTTCGACGGCCGCGTTCATCGGCAACATCGCGACGCCGACGGCTGAGCGTGCATGTTTGCCGCGCTCGCCAAGTACTTCCGCGAGGAAATCTGACGCGCCGTTGGCTACGATATGCTGCTCGGCAAAGCCGGGTGCGGAAGCGACGAAGACCGTGATCTTCACCAGTCGTGCGATTCGCTCCAGATCACCTGTCGCTGCCTGGATTTGCGCCAGGATGTTGATTGCACAGAGTTTCGCTGCCTTCTTGCCGGCTTCTACGTCGAGATGCGTGCCCAGGAGGCCGACGGCCTCAAGCTTTCCGTTGGCGAGAGGCAGCTGGCCAGCCGTCAGCAGAAGATTTCCGGACTGGGCGAATGGAACATAGTTCGCGGCAGGCGCTGCCGCTGCCGGGATTGTCACACCAAGGTCGTTCAGGCGTTTTTCGATTGTATCGCTCATTGTCTTGTCCCTATGCTTGCCGGCGAGTGAGTGCCGCAATTATACGTGCGCCTCGCTTCTGCCACGAATAACCTTTGTGGTGAACATCAAGATTGCGGCTTGGTCCGCGCCTGGGAGTTTTGTCCATGCGCTTAACGCGCCTTGCTTCGTCTTTTGTGTTTGTCATGTTCGGTGCTGCGGTTGCTCCGGTCGCTGCCGCTCCGCTTCTTCTGCCGCACCGCGCGGTCTATGATCTCAAGCTTGACGAATCGTCCGATCGCTCGGGAATTACTGGCATCACTGGCCGCATGGTCTATGAGTTCAACGGGTCTGCCTGCGATGGCTACACGGTCACATTTCGTTTTATGACGCGGATCGACACCGACGAGATTTCCAGGATCACCGATCAGCAAACGACCACCTTTGAAGAGGGGGACGGTTCCAGTTTTTCTTTCGTCACCCGCTCTTTCATCGATCAGGAGATAGATAAGGAGCTTAAAGGGAACGCGCGAATCGTAGACGGCAAGACCGATGTCATGTTGGAAAAGCCGGAAAAGAGAGAGTTGAGCCTCGCGAAGACGCAATTTCCGACGCAGCACATGATCGAATTGCTCGATAAAGCGGTTCAGGGCGACACTTTCTACGAAACGTCCTTATTTGACGGCTCCGAAGATGCTGATAAGGTCATGACGACGACAGTGGTGATCGGCAAGAAGGCAGCGGCCGACAAGGGCGATAGCGAGCTCAAGGCCATCGAAACGCTGAAAGAAGCAGTGTTTTGGCCAGTCGATGTTGCTTATTTCGATCTCGAAGACGGCGACGAGGAGCCGACCTACCGGATCAGCTTCAAACTGCATGAGAGCGGTGTGACACGCGATCTCGTGATGGATTACGGTGAGTTCTCGATGACCGGTACTTTGGTCGATCTATCGCTTTTCGATACTGCGACGACCTGTTCACGCTAATATCCGACGCTTTTAGGGTCGGCCATGTTGCTTTCCGCGAGCGCGCCAGCTATATGCGCGACCATTCCACACGCGGACTTGGGTGCCTGACCGGGAGAAATCCGGCAGAAACCTCCGGTGGCAGCAAGGGCGATGCTCGATCTGTCAATGGTCCGCGGAGGCTAACCGGAAAGAGGACCATACATCATGGCATTGCCTGATTTCAGCATGCGCCAGCTTCTCGAAGCTGGCATTCACTTCGGCCACCAGACCCACCGCTGGAACCCGAAGATGGCGCCTTACATCTTTGGCGCACGCAACAACATTCACATCATCGACCTGTCGCAGACCGTTCCGCTGCTGCACCAGGCTCTGAAGCTGGTTTCCGACACCGTGGCCCGTGGCGGTCGCGTTCTGTTCGTTGGCACCAAGCGCCAGGCTTCGGACATCGTTGCGGATGCTGCTGCACGTTCGGCGCAGTACTATGTCAATTCGCGTTGGCTCGGCGGCATGCTGACCAACTGGAAGACGATCTCGAATTCGATCCAGCGTCTGCGCAAGCTTGACGAACTGCTCGCTTCTGAAGCTCAGGGCTTCACCAAGAAGGAGCGTCTGAACCTCGAGCGCGAGCGCGAGAAGCTCAACAAGGCTCTCGGCGGCATCAAGGACATGGGCTCGACGCCTGACCTGATGTTCGTCATCGACACCAACAAGGAGTCGATCGCTATTCAGGAAGCCAAGCGTCTGGGCATCCCGGTTGTGGCCGTGATCGACTCGAACTGCGATCCAGATAGCGTTGACTACCCGATCCCGGGCAACGACGACGCGGCTCGCGCAATCCAGCTCTACTGCGACCTGATCTCGCGTGCGGCCATTGATGGTATCGCGCGTCAGCAGGGTGCTCTGGGCGTTGACATCGGCGAGTCGGTTGAAGCGCCAGTCGAGCCGATGCTCGAAGAAGGCAACAAGGACGCCTGATCCTGCCGGACCGCTTACAAGGCGGTCACACAAGTGAATGAGTGGCAGGCGCACCTGGATAAACCCACGGTGCGCCGTGCTATTTTAGATCGATCCGAAAATTGAAGAGGCGACAATGAGCATTTCCGCTGCACAGGTGAAACAGCTCCGCGAAATGACCGGCGCGGGCATGATGGACTGCAAGGCAGCCCTGGCCGAGACCAACGGTGACATGGAAGCTGCTGTTGACTGGCTGCGCACCAAGGGTATCGCCAAGGCCGACAAGAAGGCTGGCCGTACTGCTGCTGAGGGCCTGATCGGCGTTGCATCCGACGCAAACGGTGCCGTCGTTGTCGAGCTGAACTCGGAGACCGACTTCGTTGCGCGCAACGAAGCGTTCCAGGACATCGTTCGCACCACCGCAACGGTCGCGCTTTCGACCGACGGCACGGTTGACGCTGTCGGCGCTGCTGCGTACCCGGATGCAGGCAAGAACGTCGTTGACGTGATCAAGGACGCTGTCGGTACCATCGGCGAGAACATGAACCTGCGCCGTTCGGCAAAGCTGTCGGGCACTGTCGCAACCTACATCCACAACCAGGTAGCTGACGGCCTCGGCAAGCTCGGTGTTCTGGTTGGCATCGAGACCACCGGCAATGCCGACGCAGCACGCGCGTTTGCGCGCCAGGTTGCCATGCACGTTGCAGCGATCAACCCTCTGGCTCTGACGGCCGAAGAAGTCGATCCGGCTGCAGTCGAGCGCGAGAAGGACATCTTCGTTGCTCAGGCACGCGAATCGGGCAAGCCGGACAACATCATCGAGAAGATGGTGGAAGGCCGCCTGCGCAAGTTCTACGAAGAAGTCGTGCTGCTGAAGCAGGGCTTCGTTCTCAATCCTGATCTGACCGTTGAGCAGGCGTTGAAGGCTGCTGAGCAGGAAATCGGCGCGCCGGCGAAGCTCACCGGCTTTGTTCGCTTCGCTCTCGGTGAGGGCGTCGAGAAGGAAGAGACCGACTTCGCAGCAGAGGTTGCAGCAGCTGCCAAAGGCTGATTGCCTTTAAGCCTGTAGACTTTGGAGGGCGTCGCGTGACATCGCGGCGCCCTTCGTGTATCCGGCAACAGAATTATCTGCCAGCGAGGACCCCATGACGCAGCATCCCGCCTATCGCCGTGTTCTGTTGAAAGCCTCTGGCGAGGCGTTGATGGGTGATCAGGGTTTCGGGATCGATGTTTCCGTGGTCGATCGCATCGCGTCCGACGTCAAGGAAGCGCGCGAGATGGGCGTTGAAGTCGGCGTCGTGATTGGCGGCGGCAACATCTTTCGCGGCGTGGCGGTCGCGTCCAAGGGCGGAGATCGCGTCACCGGCGATCACATGGGAATGTTGGCAACTGTCATCAATTCACTCGCCTTGCGGACGTCTCTGATCAAGGCGGGCGTCGACGCAGTTGTCCTGTCCGCGATCGCAATGCCGGAACTGTGCGAAAGCTTCTCTCAGCGTCAGGCGACTGCCTATATGAACGAAGGCAAGGTTGTCATTTTCGCTGGAGGGACGGGAAATCCGTTCTTCACCACTGATTCCGCAGCGGCGTTGCGCGCGGCCGAGATTGGTGCAGACGCGCTTTTCAAGGGCACGCAGGTCGATGGCGTCTACTCAGCGGATCCGAAGAAGGATCCGACCGCAAAGCGATATGACCGCATTACGCACTCCGAAGTGCTCAAAGAAGGCCTGTCGATCATGGACACGGCAGCAATTGCACTTGCACGGGAGAACAACATTCCGATAATCGTTTACTCGATTCACGAAACTGGCGGCTTTGGCGCCATTCTCAGAGGTGAGGGCCGGTGCACTGTTGTCAGCGACAACGAATAATCAGCGCCCCCCCGAAATTAGCGAAGACTAGCAGCGGCGCCCTGGCCGCGGAGGATTGATATGACCGACGGAGTCGATTTCTCTGATATTCAGCGCCGCATGGATGGCGCGATCAACGCGTTCAAGCACGATCTCGCATCGCTGCGCACCGGCCGCGCTTCTGCCAACTTGCTCGACCCGATTCAGGTTCAGGCTTACGGTTCGGCGATGCCAATTACGCAGGTGGCCACGGTGTCTGTTCCCGAGCCGCGCATGATCTCGGTGTCCGTTTGGGACAAGCAGATGGTTGGTGCAGTCGATCGTGCCATTCGCGAATCCAATCTTGGTTTCAACCCGATCGTCGATGGCACCAATTTGCGCATTCCGCTGCCGGAACTCAACGAGCAGCGCCGTAAGGAACTGGTCAAGATTGCGCATCAGTATTGCGAGAACGCCAAGGTTGCAGTTCGTCACGTTCGTCGCGACGCGATGGAAGTTGCGAAGAAGGCAGAGAAGGATGGCACCATCAGCCAGGACGATGCCCGTGTTCAGTCCGACCGCGTGCAGAAGATGACAGACGAAACGATCTCTTCTGTCGACAGCTTGCTGGCTGACAAGGAAGCGGAGATCATGCAGGTCTGATCAGCGTGGCCAATGCCACCGTGGGCGTCCTGAAAGGAACCGGATCTTGAAGGCTTCGCATGTCGCGATCATCATGGACGGCAATGGCCGATGGGCGAAAGCCCGTGGCCTGCCGCGTACGGCTGGCCATCGGGCAGGCGTGGAGGCATTGCGCCGGACGGTGCGTGCGGCTGGCGACCTTGGTATCGAGTGGCTGACTGTCTACGCATTCTCGTCCGAAAACTGGTCTCGACCAAAGGCCGAGGTGAGCGACCTGATGGGGCTGCTCAAGCTGTTCATCCGACGCGATCTTGCCGATTTGCACCGTGCAGGCGTGCGGGTTCATATGATCGGCGAGCGCGATAGCCTGTCGCCGGACATTCGCGGTCTCATCGATGAGGCAGAATCGCTGACGGCGGCGAATACGCAGATGAACCTCGTCATTGCGTTCAACTATGGCGCGCGAGACGAGATCGCGCGTGCAGCACAGGCAATTGCAGAAGCTGCGGTCGCCGGCACGCTGGATCCGTCAGAAATTACGCCGGAGCGCTTTCGCGAATACCTCGATACCAGATCGATTCCTGATCCGGATCTGGTCATCAGGACGAGTGGTGAGCTCCGGTTGTCCAACTTCCTTCTGTGGCAGGTTGCCTATAGCGAGATGGTGTTCATGCCGTGCTACTGGCCCGATTTCGGGCATGCGGAACTGCAGCATTGTATCGATAATTACATGGCGCGAGAGCGGCGTTTCGGCGGCGTCGACGTTCGCGACGTGGCGCTATGAGCTCGTCGCAGAAGCCCAGCGCACGTAGCAATCTGCAGTTGCGGGTGATTTCGGGAATAGTCTTGATAGTCGGGGCGCTGACGCTGACCTGGGCCGGTGGCATCTGGTATCGGCTGCTATGCGTCGCCATCGGCGCGGCGGTTCTCTACGAGTGGATCAGCATGACACTGCCCAACGGCAGTCAGCCGGTGCACAGGGTGCTGCTCTCCGTCCTTCTGGGTGCTGTGCTTGTGCTGCTGCTTGTCGGCGCTCCTGCGACGGTCCTGCTGCCGGTGCTTGCCGGTTCGCTCGTGCTGGGAGTGATCCATGCGGTCGTTAGCAAGGCAGGGTTCTGGCCCGTTGCAGGGCTGGCTTACTCTGCGCTCGTCGCCGTGTCGCTGGCGTTGCTGCGCGGCGTCGACCATGCCGGCCTGGTCGTCACGCTATTTCTGTTCGCTGTCGTCTGGTGCACCGACATTTTCGCCTATTTCGTCGGGCGCGCCATTGGCGGACCGAAGCTTGCGCCCTCTATTTCACCTGGAAAAACCTGGAGTGGTGCGGTTGGCGGCACAATATCAGCAGTGATCGCCGGTATTCTGGTGGCGCATTTTGCAGGAATGACGTGGGAGCTTGGAGCGCTCGCGCTGCTGGTCGTTGGACTTTCTGTCATCTCGCAGATTGGCGACCTGTTTGAGTCGAAGTTGAAGCGGCTATGTTCGGTGAAGGATTCCAGCCAGATGATTCCCGGACATGGCGGCGTCATGGACCGTGTCGACGGGCTGGCGACTGCAGCGATGGCGCTTTACATCATAGGGATCTGTTTCGCGACGATCGAGAATCCGGCTGCGGCATTCTTCTGAATGTAGCCTTGAGATAGCACCCGGGTTCATGTGACGAATCTGGTTGATACGGCAAGTGATTGTTTCAAAATCGAAAAATCGCCGTGGTGCGATTGCGACTCGTCAACACGGGCAGTCAAGTCAGCTTCGGACATGGATTTGCCGGTATTGAGATTTTTATGGCCCTTGTGGCGGGGCAAGGCACGAGAGGCATGAGGCGAACTTGAGCGAGTTTCTGACGACCTTCTTCAGTTTCGACAATTTCCTGATCGCCACGATCCTTCCTTTCCTGTTTGTGCTGACAGTTGTCGTCTTCGTGCATGAGATGGGGCACTATCTCGTAGGGCGGTGGTGCGGCATTGGGGTGCGCGAGTTTTCCGTCGGCTTCGGCCCAGAGCTATTTGGTTTCAACGACCGCAGGGGGACGCGCTGGAAGCTGTCTGCGATCCCCCTTGGCGGTTACGTCAAGTTCGTTGGCGATATGGCGGTGACCAGCGATCCGACCTCGCAGGAATCAGCCTCGTTAACCGAGGCGGAACGCAAGACCGCGTTTCATGTCCAGCCGATCTGGAAGCGTGCGGCGACGGTGGTTGCCGGTCCGCTGTTCAATTTTCTTCTGACAATTGCCGTTTTTGCCGTGATGTTTTCGATCTACGGCAGGGCAGTAATTGAGCCTACGGTTGCGGAGACGCGCCCGGGAAGTCCAGCGGAGGCAGCCGGATTCCTGCCCGGAGACCGTTTCGTTTCGGTCGACGGCACGAAGGTGTCAACCTTCGCTGATGTTCAGCGTCTCGTTTCGGGCCGCGCTGGTGACAGTATCGTCTTCGTCATGGCGCGTGGCGACGACAAGGTCACGCTGACAGCTGTGCCGGAGTCAATCGAGCAGACCGACGCGCTTGGCAACACGATGCGTGTTGGCGCAATCGGTGTCGTCAACACGCCCGAATATGCTGAGCGGCGTCACGTCATCTACAATCCTGTGGAGGCAACGGGGCAGGCGATCATCGAAACCGGCCACATCATTGTTCGTACCGGCCAGTTCCTGAAGCGCTTTGCGATGGGGCGCGAAGATCGCTGTCAGTTGGGTGGTCCTGTACGGATCGCCGACATGGCCGGGAAGGCAGCGGCGATGGGGTTCGAGTGGCTCGTGCAGCTTGTCGCGATGCTGTCGGTCGGCATCGGTATCTTGAACCTCTTGCCGATTCCGCCGCTGGATGGCGGTCATCTGATGTTTTACGGCGCAGAGGCGGTGATGCGGCGGCCTGTCTCGGAACGTGTTATGGAGATGGTCTATCGAGTCGGTATGTTCGCGGTGTTGTCGTTCATGCTGTTTGTGTTCTGGAACGATCTGTTCGGATGTTGAGATATGAACACGAGGGGTTTGAGGAACTCGCTGTTGACAGCTCGTTTACCATGAGGGTCATTTGCCGTGACGCGAAAGCCACGTTCACGGATTTAGTAAACGCATATTAACCCGAACCCTTGCGTGTATGGAAAATACGGGTAATAGGGTAGCAGACTTCATCGCGATGTCCGATCTTCTCGCCGTGGGGACTACGAGAATAAAAGGTTTCAAGGCCCAATGAAGGCAAAATCCAGTTTGTTGAGCGCCGTTTCGGCGATGGCCCTTTCGGCCGGTGTCATTTTCTCAGGCGCAGGCGTGGTGCAGCTTGCTGCCGTCACCGTTGCTGAAGCAGCCGTCGTGAACCGCATCGAAGTTCGCGGGAACACGCGTGTCGATGCGGAAACGGTTCGCAATTACGTCGATATCCGTCCCGGTCGCAACTTCGGTCCAGCCGATGTGGATGCGGCGGTCAAGCGCCTGTTCGCTACCGGTATGTTCTCGGATGTTCGGATCAGTCAGTCCGGATCGACCTTGGTTGTGACCGTCGATGAGCAGGCGATCGTCAATCAGGTGCTCTTCCAGGGCAACAAGAAGATCAAGGACGCGGATCTGACCCGTCAGGTGCAGCTCCAGCCGCGCGGAGCCTATTCCAGCGCAGTGATGGAAGCTGACGTTCAGACGATCAAGCAGGCTTATGCCCGCATTGGACGCGATGACGCTTCAGTGAGCGCGCAGATCGTTGATCTGGGCCAGAACCGCGTCAACGTTGTCTATACGATCGCTGAAGGTGATCGCACCAAGATCGCGTCGATCGCTTTCGAAGGTAACACTGCATTCTCTGATTCGCGCTTGCGCGACGTCATCGTCACGAAGCAGTCGAATCTCCTGTCGTGGCTGACGCGCAATGACGTTTACGATCAGGATAAGCTGCAGGCTGACGAAGAAGCCCTGCGCCGTTTCTATTACAATCGCGGTTATGCCGATTTCCGGGTGATTTCGTCTGCCGGTCAGTTTGACGAGGCCAAGAACTCGTACACCGTCCAGTTTGTTGTTGAAGAAGGTCAGCGCTACAAGTTTGGCGACATCAGCATCGACAGCTCCATTGACGGTCTGACGGACGATCAGCTGCGTGCGCAGCTCGAAACCAAGTCCGGTTCATATTATAGCGCGCAGGATGTTGAGAAGACGCTTGTCGCCTTGTCGGAGCGCGTTGCTGATCTCGGCTATGCGTTTGCGCAGGTCACGCCGCGTGGCGATCGTAATTTCGAGAACCAGACGATCTCGGTTGCCTACACGATCGATCAGGGCGCTCGCGCCTATGTCGAGCGGATCGAGATTCGCGGCAACTCGCGTACCCGTGACTATGTGATCCGTCGTGAGTTTGATCTGAGCGAGGGCGATGCCTTCAATCAGGTGCTGATCAGCCGGGCCAAGCGCCGCCTTGAGCAGCTGGACTTCTTCTCGAGCGTCAATATTTCGACCGCTCCGGGTTCGGAGCCGGATCAGGTGATCCTGGTCGTCGACGTTGTCGAGAAGTCGACTGGTGAACTCTCCATCGGCGGTGGCTACTCCACCGGCAGCGGTCCAAGCGGCGGCTTTGTGGTTGAAGGTTCGGTTGCCGAGCGCAACTTCCTTGGTCGCGGCCAGTCGATCCGCCTTGCAGTCGGCGGTGGCCAAACCTCGCGTGACTATACGCTGTCGTTTACCGAGCCTTATTTCCTCGGGCGCCGTATCAGCGCTGGCTTCGATATCTTCCGCAACACGCGCGAGTACGACAAGTACACGTCGGAGTTGACGGGTGGAACGATCCGTTTTGGTCTCCCAATCACGCAGACTCTCTCGACGCAGATTGCCTATAATCTGCAGCAGGAGAACTACGGCTACAACAGCAAGTGTTTGACTGCTGATGTCTATGACCTGACCAAGTGCGATCCGATCTCGAGCTATCTCAGCAATGTGATCCCGAGCAGCTGGGTGAAGTCTTCGGTGAGTGGATCTCTGATCTACAACACGATTGACAGCATGCAGAGCCCGCGGAATGGCACTTATGCTAACCTGACCGCTGAAGTTGCAGGTCTTGGCGGTGATGCGCAGTGGGTGAAGTTTACCGGTCGCGGTACGCACTACCAGCCGCTGGCTGACGAGATCGACCTTGTCGGCTTGGTCTCGCTTGGCGGTGGTCACATTCAGAAGTTTGGCAATAGCAATCTTCGTGTGTTCGATCACTTCCAGAGCAACGAGCGCATGATCCGTGGTTTCCGTTACAATGGTATCGGTCCGCGTGACGGGGTAACTGGTGATCACCTCGGTGGCACGACCTACTTCAATGCGACAGCTGAAATGCAGTTCCCGCTGCCGCTGATTTCGGAGAGCATTGGTCTGCGTGGTGCAGTGTTCGCCGATGCAGCAACGCTCTACGGAACCGATCTGGTTGGTGGCGGTATCACGGGTGATGCGATGAAGTGGCGTGCGTCGGTTGGTGTCGGTCTCACCTGGGCATCGCCTTTCGGTCCGCTCCGCATCGACTACGCTGTTCCTGTGATGCAGGAAACCGGCGACCGGGTCCAAAACTTCAACTTCGGTATTTCGACCCGCTTCTGATTTAGCTGCGCCCTTCGGGGCGCAGTTGCTTTATGCTGTGATGTTCGGGCAACGAGCCGTCTGAAGCTGTTGATTTGGCTTGACGGTTCGTCGGTCCATCTGGGAAATGGCTTTCAGTTTCCCGGTGTCCGGAAGAGAAGGCTCGAATGACCGATCCGGTATTTTTTCATCCGTCGCGCCGTTTTACCGCCGACGAGGTGGCAACGCTGACAGGCGCAGAGTTGCGCACCGTGCAGTTGGGCTCCCTGGAAATCCATACGCTCGCATCCATCGAAACCGGGGGCGAGGGTGCTCTCGTGTTTGCCGAAGGCAAGCGCAACGCATCTCGACTGGCGGCAGTGCGGGCGTCGGTGGTGCTTTGCTCTGAAGAGTTGGCCGCATCCGTACCTGATGGGATCGCGGTTCTGGTTTCGCCTCGTCCGCATGCCGATTTCGCCACGATTGGCCGTATGCTGTTTCCGACTGCTACCCGTCCCGAGCCCCTGACTGGTGAGACCGGGGTTTCACCGCTCGCCCATGTACATGCAAGCGCGAATATCGAAGACGGCGCGGTCATCGAGCCGGGTGCGATCATTGGCGCAAATGCAGAGATTGGCAGCGGCACCATCATCGCGCCAAACGTCGTTGTTGGCCCATCCACGCGCATTGGGCGCGATTGCTATGTCGGCGCAGGCGCGACGGTCGTCAACGCGCTGATCGGCAACCGCGTGATTCTCCACACTGGCGTTCGCGTTGGTCAGGACGGGTTCGGCTATGTTCCGGGTCGCAAAGGGCCGGAAAAAGTTCCGCAGATCGGCCGCGTGATCATTCAGGACGATGTCGAAATCGGCGCGAACACGACCGTCGATCGCGGTGCGCTCGGGGATACCGTTATCGGAGAAGGCTGCAAGATCGATAATCTGGTGCAGATTGCTCACAACGTGAAGATGGGGCGCGCCTGTATCATCGCAGGTCATTGTGGCCTGTCCGGCTCGGTGACGCTTGGCGACGGGGTAATGCTCGGTGGCCGTGCCGGGCTTGCCGACCATCTGTCCGTCGGGGATGGCGCGCAGGTCGCTGCCGGCAGTGGCGTGATGAATGATATTCCTGCGGGTGCGCGTTGGGGTGGTTTTCCTGCGCAACCATTGAAGGACGCAATGCGGGAGTTTGCAATCCTGCGCGCGTTCGTTCGCAGCAAGACAGAGAAGAAGGAAAAATCGAATGGCTGAAAGCGCGCCGTCAACGCTCGAAACCCTCGACATCCAGAAGATCATGCATCTTCTGCCGCATCGCTATCCGTTTTTGCTGGTTGATCGCATTGTCGAGATCGACGGCGACAATTCTGCGGTGGGCATCAAGAACGTCACGGTCAACGAGCCGCATTTCCAGGGTCATTTTCCATCCCACCCAGTCATGCCGGGTGTGTTGATCGTTGAGGCAATGGCCCAGACAGCTGGGGCAATCTGCATCCGTTCGACGGGCGAGGACACCCCTTCGCTGGTCTACTTCATGACCGTCGATGGTGCAAAGTTCCGCCGTCCGGTGGTTCCAGGTGACCAACTCAAGATACATGTCCGCAAGCTCAAGCAGCGTGGCAACATCTGGCGTTTTGCCTGTGAGGCGTATGTCGATGGCGCCAAGGCTGCGGAAGCCGAAATTTCCGCGATGATGTCACCAAAGCCAGCTGAGTAGCTTATGGCTGAACCATTGATTCATCCGTCGTCCGTGGTCGAGGATGGCGCCCAGATTGGCGCCGGCGTTCAGATCGGGCCGTTTTGCCATGTCGGGTCCAAGGTTGTGCTGGGCGAGGGTGTGCAGCTTGTCGCCCATGTGTCGATTTCTGGCGAGACGACAATCGGCGCTGGAACCAAGGTTTATCCTTACGCCGCTCTCGGCGGTCCGCCACAGGATCTGAAGCACAAGGATGGCCCCTCGCGTCTCATCATCGGCTCGAATTGCACGATCCGTGAGGGCGTGTCGATGAATTCGGGTACAGACTATGGTCGTCAGGAAACCCGGGTCGGCGACAATTGCTTTTTCCTTGCCTATTCGCATGTCGGCCATGACTGCATCGTCGGCAACAATGTCACGATGACCAATGGTGCGCTGCTGGCTGGTCATTGCGAGATCGGCGACCACGTCATCATTGGCGGCGGTTCTGCGGTGCATCAGTCTACACGTATTGGTCACCGCGCCTTTGTCGGTGGAATGACCGGCGTTACAGGTGATTTGATTCCCTACGGTATGGTGACCGGTAATCGCGCAAGATTGCGTGGGTTCAACATTGTCGGGCTCAAGCGTGCCGGCATGACGCGTAGTGATCTGCAAACGTTGCGTGAGGCCTACCGGCGCATTTTCGAGTCAGGTGGTTCGATCGTCGCCAACGCGGAGGCTTCGCGGGCGGATTTTTCGGACAATATCCCAGCGACAGAAATCATCGACTTCCTGACGAGCGCGGGCAAGCGCCCTCTCATCGTCCCGGCAGGTGGCTCGGCAGGCGATGAAACCGAGTGAATCACTGCCGGTTTCATCGAATACGCCGAGCGGTCGCATCGGCGTCATAGCAGGCGGTGGTGCGCTCGCGCCAGCGGTGGTGCAGACCCTTCTCAAAACTGGTGTGGTTCCGTTCGTCGTCATTGTCGAAGGGGAGGCGCAGGACCACGCCGCGTTTGCAGGCGCCGACTGCGTGGTCATGAAGCTCGAAGAGTTCGGCCTGCTCGTTCCGCGCCTCAAGAGCGCAGGCGTCAAGCGTCTGGTGATGGCCGGCAGCATCATGCGCCGCCCGCGTCTGCGATCCATTCGCTGGGCGGTCTCCACTCTTAAACTCATCCCGCGTGTGGCAGCCGCGATCACGCGTGGCGATGATGGTTTGTTGCGTGGTGTCGTTGAGATCATGGAGTCGAACGGCATCACGGTGGTCGGGTCGCACGAAATAGTCCCTGATATGCTCGCGCCTGTCGGTGTGATGACGGTCGCCCGGCCGACTGCCCAGGACGAATGCGATCTGATGGCCGCCTCAGATGCAGCCATCGCAATCGGAGAGCTGGATATCGGCCAGGGCGCGATTTCCGTTGGCGGTCGCGTCATTGCCTTGGAGGGCATCGAGGGTACTGACGGATTGCTCGAACGCACAGTCGATCTTCGTAGCCACGGTCGAATTGTCGGAAAGATGCGGGGCGTGCTTGTGAAGCGCTGCAAGCCGCAGCAGGAACTGCGCACCGATCTTCCCGCCATCGGACCAGAGACGGTCACGCAAGCCCATGCTGCCGGGTTGGTTGGTATTGGCGTTGACCCGGGTCGGTCGTTCATCCTCGACTTTGAAGAGACCATCGCTCGTGCTGATCAGCTTGGCATCTTCATCATCGGTTTGCCGTCCGACGGTGGCGCAAAATGACACCGCTGCGCGTCGCCATCGTCGCTGGGGAAGAGTCGGGTGATCTTCTTGGTGCCGATCTCGTCGCTGCTCTTGCCAGATTGACCGGGCGCGAAATCGAGATTGTTGGTGTGGGCGGGCGGCACCTTGAAGCATTGGGTCTGACCTCTCTGTTCAACAGTTCGGACATTGCCTTGATGGGCGTGACAGCGATCCTCAAGGATCTGCCCCGATTGGTGAAGCGTATCGGCCAGACGGCTGACGCAGTGGTACGGGCCAACCCCGACTGCCTGATCACCATTGATAGCCCGGATTTCAGCTTGCGTGTCGCCAAGAAGGTGAGGGCCGCTGATCCCGCCATTCCGATTATCCATTATGTTTGCCCGAGCGTGTGGGCCTGGCGTCCAGGTCGCGCCCCGGCCATGCGTCCATATGTGGATCGGATTCTCTGCGTGCTGCCATTCGAGCCGGGTGCGCTTGAAAAGCTCGATGGGCCGACTGGTACCTATGTCGGCCATCGGCTTTCGGCAGATGAAAATGTCGCAGCTGCCGTAGCGCACCAGCTGGAGCGGGCGCATGTGCGTTCGCGCCGCCGAAGCCTTCTCGTGCTGCCCGGATCGCGACGTAGCGAGGTGAAGCGCTTGCTCGATCCGTTCCGGGATGCAGTGAATATCCTGGCCGAGCGAGGCAACGAATTCGATATCACGATCCCGACAGTGCCCCACGTCGCGCCGCTGGTAGATGCCGCCACCGTGGACTGGCCAATCAAGCCGACGATTGTGCATGAACCATCTGAAAAGTGGCGCGCATTCGCAGAGGCTGATGCTGCTCTCGCCGCGTCAGGCACAGTATTGCTGGAACTGGCACTGAGTCGGGTTCCGACAATCTCCTGCTACAAGACCGATCCGCTGATAGGGCCTTTGATGCGCCGAATGGTGACCGTGTGGTCCGCGGCGCTTCCTAACCTGATTGCCGATTGGCCCGTCGTCAGCGAGTATTTCGATGATCTGGTGCGGCCGGCGCACATTGCGCGCATGCTCGAACAGTTGATGGGAGACACGGACCTCCGCGCTTCGCAACTCACCGGCTTTTCCCAAGTCGCGTCGCACATGCAGACATCGCGCCCTCCGGGTGAACTCGCTGCCGAAGCGGTCCTTGCTGAAATCGCGTCGCGGACCTGATTGATCGCTGTGAAACAAAAAAGGACGCCCTGAGGCGTCCTTTTTCTTATTGTCTCCGTTCTTAGCGCTTGGCCATAGGAACGTAGTCGCGCTCGGCATAGCCCGTGTAGAGCTGACGCGGACGGCCGATCTTCTGGCTCGGATCCTCGATCATTTCCTTCCACTGTGCGACCCAGCCGACAGTGCGGGCGAGTGCGAACAGCACAGTGAACATGGTGGTTGGGAATCCGAGCGCCTTCAGCGTGATGCCCGAGTAGAAGTCGATGTTCGGGTACAGCTTCTTCTCGATGAAATATTCGTCGGTGAGGGCGATTTTCTCGAGCTCCATGGCGACGTCCAGCAGCGGGTCATCCTTGATGCCCAGTTCGCCCAGCACTTCATGCGTGGTCTTCTGCATGATCTTCGCGCGCGGATCGTAGTTCTTGTAGACGCGGTGGCCAAAGCCCATCAGGCGGAACGGATCATTCTTGTCCTTCGCCTTGGCGATGTATTCCGGGATGCGGTCAACCGAGCCGATTTCGGCGAGCATGTTGAGTGCAGCTTCGTTCGCGCCGCCATGAGCGGGGCCCCACAGGCAGGCGATGCCGGCTGCGATACATGCGAACGGGTTGGCGCCCGAGGAGCCGGCGAGGCGGACGGTCGAGGTCGACGCGTTCTGCTCATGGTCGGCGTGCAGGATGAAGATGCGCTCCATCGCGCGGGCCAGCACCGGGTTCACCTTGTAATCCTCGCAGGGAACCGCGAAGCACATGTGCAGGAAATTGGCCGCGAAGGACAGCTCGTTCTTCGGGTACATGAACGGCTGGCCGATATGGTATTTGTAAGCCATTGCGGCAATCGTCGGCATCTTCGCGATCAGGCGGATCGACGCAACCATGCGGTGGTGCGGATCGGAGATGTCCGTCGAGTCGTGGTAGAATGCCGAGAGGGCGCCAACGACACCGCACATGACGGCCATCGGATGCGCATCGCGACGGAAGCCGGTAAAGAACCGCGACAGCTGCTCATGCACCATCGTGTGACGCGTAACGCGTTCGTCGAAATCGTCCTTCTGCGCCTTCGTCGGCAGTTCGCCGTAAAGCAGCAGGTAGCAGGTCTCAAGAAAGTCGCCGTTCTCAGCGAGCTGGTCGATCGGGTATCCGCGGTGAAGCAGGACGCCGGCGTCGCCATCGATATAGGTGATCTGCGATTCGCAGCTGGCGGTCGAGGTGAAGCCGGGATCGTAGGTGAACGTACCCGTGTCTTTGTAGAGCGCGCTGATGTCGATGACGTCTGGCCCAACCGAACCTTGGCGAACCTTGAACTCGGTGGACTTGCCGTTCAGTTCAAGTTTGGCAGTCGATTCGCTCATCAGAAATACCTCTCAAATAAGTTGCCCCGCCTCGCAGCCGATCAGCAATTATGTATGACAACCAAGCCCGATTGCGCGCTCTTGCTAACGCATTTGGGAGTTGCTGCCAAGCGTTTACGCACTGGCTTTGCTGCAATGCAAACTGCGTGTGAGGCTAATCGATTAGACAGTCGATATATAGACTTCAAAGTTATGCCGGCCTTTTGGTGAGTCTGCCGACACTCTGGAATGAAGCACGATTATCTCTCACGGACCGCTTCTTTCCTTTGGGTTCCGGGCTTTCCGGCCCGGAACCCAAATTGGCTGCTTGGTGTTAGCTCGACGCCTGATCGCGCAGACGGCCTAGGCTTTCTTCACGTCCGAGGACGGCAAGTACATCAAAGACGCCCGGTGAGGTGGCGCGGCCGGTGCTTGCGGCACGCAGCGGTTGAGCGATCTTGCCAAGCTTGAGCCCGGTCTTCTCCGCATAGGCGCGGACCACAGCCTCGGTCGACTGCGCGGTCCACTCGGTCAGCGCCTCAAATTCAGGCAGAAGGCCGGCGATCGTGGCGCGGGCGTCGGCGTCCAGGATCTGTGCGGCCTTTTCGTCAAGGGCCACCGGTCGGGTCGCGAACAGATATTGCGCGCTGTCTGCCAGTTCGACCAGCGTCTTTGCGCGTTCCTTCAGGCCAGGCAATGCAGCCAACAGCATTGCTTTCTGCGCGTCATTCGGCTCCAGCGGAATCGCGCCGCGAGCCTCAATATAGGGCAGGGTGGCGAGAAACTGCTCGAGCAACGCCTCGTCGTCCATCTTGCGCATGTGAACGCCGTTGAGAGCTTCCAGCTTGGCATAGTCGAAGCGGGCCGCGCCCTTGTTGACGTCTTCGATCTCGAACCAGCCGATCATGTCCTCGGTGCTCATCACCTCGTCATCGCCGTGGCTCCAGCCGAGACGTGCGAGGTAGTTGCGCAGCGCTTCAGGCAGATAACCCATCGCGCGGTAGGCTTCGACGCCGAGCGCGCCGTGGCGCTTCGAGAGCTTTGCGCCATCTGCACCGTGGATCAGCGGGATGTGAGCCATCACCGGGACGTCCCAGCCCATCGCTTCGTAGATGATCGTCTGACGTGCGGCGTTGGTCAGGTGATCGTCACCACGGATGATGTGGGTGACGCCCATGTCGTGGTCATCGACAACCACCGCATGCATGTAGGTCGGGTTGCCGTCCGAGCGCAGAATGATGAAATCGTCGAGATCCTTGTTCGGAAAACGCACGTCGCCCTGCACGCGGTCGCGCACCAGCGTTTCGCCAACCTGTGGTGCCTTAATACGAATCGCCGGCTTCACGCCCTCAGGGGCCTCTGACGGGTCACGATCGCGCCAGCGTCCGTCATAGCGCGGCGGCCGGCCTTCTGCCCGTGCCAGTTCGCGCATTTCATCAAGTTCCTGCGGGGTTGCATAGCAGCGATAAGCCTTGCCGGCAGCCACCAATTGCTCTGCAACTTCGCGATGTCGTGGTGCGCGTTCAAACTGGGAGACGGGTTCGCCGTCCCATTGCAGGCCCATCCATTTGAGGCCTTCGAGAATCGCAACTGTTGCCGCCTCGGTTGAGCGCTCGCGGTCGGTATCCTCAATGCGAAGCAGCATCTTGCCGCCGGTATGTTGCGAATAGAGCCAGTTGAACAGAGCCGTGCGTGCGCCACCGATATGCAGGTAGCCAGTGGGCGACGGTGCGAAACGGGTTACGACCTTTTCGGACATCTCATTTCCTTGAAATCGGGGGCAGAGGGCCGGAGCGACCCGATAGCCTTTTCATGAGGTTCATGTAGCATAGAGACTTGGACGTGCAAGCGGTTACCGGGGCAGGGGACGCGGCATGAGCGTGGCGAATGAACACGCCGAAAATGAGCGCCAGCAGTTTGCTGTTACCCAATCTGTGCCCTGCGCCCAGCCTTGCGTCTACGATGTTCGCGCCGACAGCGGCGACATGTCCTGGTTGTCTATACATCGCCTGACATTGTTTCTTCGAGCAATATTCGAGGCATTGCAGCGCGCGGTTCAGCGTGATCGCGCATATGGGAACGGGTTTCTGTTCATCCCTGTCTTTCTCGCGGTCGGCTCCATCAGCTACTTCGCCGCTCCCTGGGAACCGGGGCTGCTCTGGTTGCTGGCGGCGTGCCTGATCTCTGCGGCGATGGTGCTCCTTCTGTCGGCGCACCAGTCCTGGCGCGCCATTCTGGTCTATATTCTGGTCATTTTTGTTGGCGCGCTTGCAGCCAAGGTGCAAACTTGGCGCATTGATACCGCGATGCTTGGTTCGGAAATCACCACAACCTTGACCGGGAGAGTGATCACGCTTGAGCATCAGTCGTCGGGACGGGTACGGCTGACGCTTGATGTTCTGGCAACCAGAAGACCTGAATTGCGGCACGTGCCGAAACGAATTCGCGCCAGTGTCCGCAATCTCGCTGAGGATGTGCGGCCTGGCGATCTCGTTCAGGGCGTGGTTCGCTTGATGCCTCCTTCAGGTCCACTGCGCCCGCAAAGCTATGACTTTGCGTTCAAAAGCTTTTTTGACGGAATTGGCGCAAATGGCTTCTTCATGTCAAAAGTGAGCTTGGTGAAAGACGGTACTCTTCCCACCGTTCGCCAAAGGCTCGGCGCGCAGATCGAAGATTGGCGTTTGCGCATGGCGCAGCACATTTCAGAGACGATAGGCGGCCCCGAAGGCGCAATTGCTGCTGCTCTGATCACCGGCATCAGAGCGGGCATACCCGAAGAGATAAACGAAGCGCTGCGGATCAGCGGTATCTATCACGTCATCTCGATTTCCGGACTTCACATGGCCCTCGTCGGCGGAACGATCATGCTTACCGTCCGTGCCGCCTGTGCGCTTTCGCCGTCGTTTTCCATGCGTCGTCCGGCCAAGAAATTTGCTGCTTTTGCCGCGTTGCTGGCGACAGGTTTCTATCTGTTCATTTCTGGTGCCGACATCGCGGCGCAGCGCAGTTTCATCATGTTGGCAGTGATGCTGGTCGCGGTTCTGTTTGATCGTTCGGCTCTGACGATGCGCAATCTGGCAATTTCTGCGATCATCCTGCTGTTGATCGCGCCACATGAGGTGGTCGGCCCGAGCTTCCAGATGTCGTTTGCCGCAACTGCGGCACTGGTTGCTGCCTATGGCGCATTCAGGGAGCGGCGCGCCGGACAGGTTCGCCGCGCAAAAGTGCGGCGCGGCCCGCTAGTCGAATTTTGCAAGACATTGGTCCGATATGCCGCTGGCCTTTCGATAACCTCCATCATCGCCGGATCGGCGACCGCGTTGTTCACCGCATGGCATTTCCAGCAGGTGTCGCCGCTGGGTCTTGTTGCAAATCTCGCTGCGATGCCATTTGTCTCGGTCATCGTCATGCCGATGGCGGTACTCGCATCCATGCTGATGCCTTTTGGGCTTGATGGACTTCCGCTTCAGCTCATGGGACTGGGCATATCGGCCATGAACAGCGTCGCATTCTGGACTGCCGAACGCTCCGTCTATGATTCTACCGGTGCAATTTCTCTCGCTTCTGTGCTGGTTCTCACTGCTGCGTTGGCGTTGCTAACCATGTCCAGCAGTGCCGTGCGGTGGTTCTGTGTGCCGGCGCTTGTTCTGGGCTCAGTTTTGCTGCTTTCTCAAGACTTGCCCGACGTTCTGATTTCAGAAGATGGCCGTCTCGTTGCGGTACGCCAGCTGGATGGCAGGCTGGCGGTCAATCGCGCGAGGCCACAATCTTTCGTAATTGATAATTGGCAAAGAGCGGTCAGCTCAACGACGGTTTTGAGGCCGCGTGCCGACGCGACATTGCCGGCATCCAATGACGGGTTCACGTGCAATGAGGGACTTTGCATTGCCCGCGCGGCCGATCAGATCGTGGCTCATGCGCAAGATGATAGGATCGCAGCTTCCGCTTGTGCTTTCGCGCATGTTTTGATCGTCGACGATGCAACTGCAGTCAACCCATGCGCCGATTCTGTTGTTGTCATCACAAAGCGTGATCTGGCACGGCGAGGGAGTGCGGAAATCCGTTTCAGGCAGACCGCATCTTGGCCTCATCTTCCCGAACGTTCTGGAAAAACAGGAATCGAGCTGCGATATTCGATCAGCGAACCATATCGTGTATGGCATGCGCATAGGGAGTTCTCGCGGGAAGCTCGCGGACTGGCGCCTTGGCGGCGATCGTCGCGGGCCTCATTACCCTCCGATCCGATCATTCCGTCGGACATGGCCAGCCTGAACTAAAGCGTGTCGCGATCTTCTGATTCGCTCTACACGCTTTAAGTTGTTGTATTCGCGTATGTCTTGTCGTGAAACCGGTTCCCGGAGCCATGCGTTAATAGCTACGGATCAATCCGACCAGCTTGCCCTGAACCTTGACGCGATCCGGTCCGAAGATTCGTGTTTCATAGGCGGGGTTTGCAGCCTCAAGCGCAATCGAATCCCCCTTGCGTCTGAAGCGTTTCAGCGTTGCTTCTTCATCATCCACTAGAGCCACGACGATATCGCCGGCAGTCGCGGTCGATGCGTTGCGGATAATCACCGTATCGCCATCGAGGATGCCTGCCTCGATCATCGAATCGCCTTTCACTTCCAGCGCATAATGCTCGCCGCCACGCAGCATTTCAGGCGGCACGCTGATCGAATGAGTCTGCTGCTGAATGGCACTGATTGGCACACCAGCTGCAATTCGGCCCATCACCGGCACTGAAATGCCCGATGATGCATCATCGTCGTTGGAGGCTGACGGAGAATGAGGCTTGTCGGCAGAGCGTCCAAGGCTCCCTTGAATCACGCTCGGCGAGAATTTCTTTGAAGTATTGAGGCCCGGCGCAATCGAGTCTGGAAGGCGTATGACCTCAAGTGCACGCGCGCGGTTGGGAAGGCGGCGGATAAAGCCGCGTTCCTCGAGTGCCGTGATCAGTCGGTGGATTCCTGACTTTGAAGCAAGATCCAGTGCTTCCTTCATTTCATCGAATGAAGGCGGAATGCCCGATTCTTTCATTCGCTGGTGAATGAACAGCAGCAATTCGTGTTGCTTGCGCGTCAGCATCATCGCCTCGTGGGAATCATCCAAAACAAAACATGAACAGACACTATCCGTTCCATTTGTGTTCCGCAACGATATAAAGATTTATGAGGTTTTGCGTAGAAAGGCCCGGAATCATCCCGTTCTGCGTGCGCAGCAAAGCGCACAGCGAACAATTTTGATAGTTGAAGACAGTTAAATGTCCAATCCAATAGGTGAGCCGGTTGCTCGAACTTATTGATGATATGGATAAGTGGCTCCCCGGGCCGGATTCGAACCAGCGACCAACCGGTTAACAGCCGGTTGCTCTACCACTGAGCTACCGGGGAACAGCTGCTCGTGTTGAACGAGGCTGCCTATAGCAAACTGTTTTCATGTTTGCCAAGAGGCTTTTGAATTTTTTCAATCTTTTCACAGCTGACCTTATGGCAGCTGGTCTTTTGCGACCTCATATGATGCGGTCCACGGACGTTGCATATCCATCGCGCATAATCAGGAGATCGGCAGATCATGGAAGTTGAGCCACAGGTCCGGCAGGAAGCAGCTCGCAGGATCAGGGTGATGGGGCGGGAATTTCGGCTGCCGCGCTCTCGTGCGGCGCGGATCACGATTGGCAGCCTTCTTGTTCTCGGCGGCTGTCTTGGTTTTCTGCCGATTCTTGGCTTCTGGATGATTCCGCTCGGTCTGTTCATCCTGTCTTATGACTTTGCCACCGTGCGACGTTGGCGGCGACGCATGGAGATTTGGTGGGCCGAGCGGCGAGGGCGTCGGCGGTGTCGGGATCGGAACGGTCCTTCCTGATCCTGATCGCGCATCTCATTTGGGCTGCAGACCGTAATTCACCGATCTTGAAAGGTTTTTAGCTCCAAAAGACAGTTCACAGCTTGACGGGGAAATCTGTCCAACCTATTGAGGCGCCAGAACGCCCAAGTGCGGTGAGGCCTCGTGGCGGAGTGGTTACGCAGAGGACTGCAAATCCTTGCATCCCGGTTCGATTCCGGGCGAGGCCTCCAATCTGCCATCACGGCGGGAATGCATTTGATCTAGCGGGCTGTTCTTGTTGAATTACGGCCACGCCGGGCAGGTGTATAAATGTCGATCGATTTCCAGGAATTGCGCGTTAAGATGGTCGATGGTCAGATCAGGACCACCGACGTGACAAACATTGCCATCTTGTCGGCAATGCTTGCGATGCCGCGCGAGAAGTTTGTGCCTGCGGGGCGCGAGCCGCTGGCTTACATCGATGAAGATATTCAGATCGCGCCTGCTCGTGACGGTCACGCCGCCCGATATCTCATGGAGCCGTCGCCGTTTGCGCGGCTGGTGCAGTTGATCGAAATTCGTCCGGACGACGTGATTCTCGATGTTGGCTGCGGCACCGGATATTCAAGCGCGATTCTCTCCAGGCTCGGTGCATCTGTCGTGGCGCTTGAGAGCGACGCGGAACTGGCGACGCGGGCGCGGGAGATTCTTCCACAGGTGGAGTGCGGCAACGTGACCGTTGTGGAGGGTGCTTTAGCGGCTGGCCATCCGGCCGGTGGTCCATATGACGTGATCTTCATCAATGGCGCTGTTGATGCCGTTCCAGCCGCGCTGCTTGATCAATTGCGCGATGGTGGTCGTCTTGTGGCGGTCATCGGGGTCGGCAACGCCGCCCGTGCGATGCTCTATGTCAAGGAAGAGGGCGTCGTTTCAGCGCGGCATGCGTTCAACGCGGCGCTTCGTCCACTGGACGAATTCCGTGTAGCGCCCGTTTTCCAGTTCTGACGTTCGATTGCGCGTTAGCGTAACTGCAAGATCAGCGGTGACTAAGATATGCCCGGCAGCGCAAGCTCCGGGCATTTTGTTGTTGTCAGCGGGTGTTCCCCAATTGTGAAAAAAACCTGAATTGTTACCAATCTGTAACGGCCTTCACGCATCTTTTGGTGTAGGGTCGCCCAAATTTTGCAAGACCGTTGCGATCCGGTCCTGTGACTGTGGCTATTCGTCGTCGGTCTAAGACGGTGGGTTTGGGTTCGGATGGTGGGCGTCGGCATCATCAGTCGAAGATAAGAGGTGTTTTGTGTCTGGAGTTCGCAAAGGCTTTTTTGCAACCTTCATCCTCTCTGGTGTGCTTGCGCTCGCATCCCCAGCGGTGGCTGAATCTATCAATGGCGCTCTGGCAAAGGCCTATCAAAACAATTCGAGCCTGAACTATTCACGTGCTGGCGTGCGCGTCACCGATGAGGGTGTCGCAATTGCCAAGTCCGGTTGGCGGCCGCGTGTCGGGGCAACCGGCAGTGTTGGTGCGAGTCGTCAGTTTGGCAATGTCGACATCACGACAGGCTCGATGGGAATTCAGATCGAGCAGTCGCTTTTCGATGGATTTCAGACCGGCAACAACGTTGCAGCCGCAGAGGCGCGCGTTCGTGCTTCCAACGAATCGCTGACGAATACGGAGCAGGATATCCTGCTCAATGCCGCGACGGCCTTTGTTGATGTGATCCGGGATCGTCGTATCGCCGTTTACCGCGAGCGCAATCTCGAATTTCTGGGCGAGCAGGTGCGCGCGGCCAGCTCGCGCTTCGAAGTGGGTGAGGGCACCCGTACGGACGTAGCTCAGGCGCAGGCGACACAGGCTGCCGCTCAGGCGCAGCTCAGCGCAGCACGTGCTCAGGCGCTTGCCAGTGAAGCAGCCTATCTGTCATTCATCGGTGACCGTCCTGGTCGTCTGGATGCACCGTCGCCGGTTAATCGGCTTCTGCCGGCAAACCTCGAACAGGCAATGGCAATCGCGTTGCAGGAGCATCCTGCGATAAAGGCGACGCAACACCTTGTCGACGCTGCCGACTTCTCGGTGAAGGTGGCCGAGGGTGCGATGCTTCCGCAGGTGAGTGCGCAGGCAGGGATCAGCACTGGTTTTCGTGATTCCAACCTTCCGGGCGTAACAGGTGGCTACAGCCGGACTGACAGTGCTGCGGTTGGCCTCAATCTGACTGTCCCGATCTACCAGGGTGGTCGCGCTTCGGCGCAGGTCCGTCAGGCGAAGGAGTCGCTGGGACAGACTCGAATCCAAGTTGATGTGACGCGCGACCAGGTTCGTCAGGCGGTGACGTCCTACTGGACCAGCTACATTTCCACGCAGCAGGTTATTTCTGCCCAGCGTGAGCTGGTTTCGGCGGCGCAGCTTGCGCTTAACGGCGTGATCGAAGAGCGCAATGTCGGTCAGCGGACTACGCTGGATGTGTTGAATGCCCAGGCAGACGTGATTTCAGCGCAGATCAACTTGGCAGTCGCCGAGCGTGATCTCGTCGCGGCTAGCTATGCGATTCTGTCTGCCATCGGTCGCTTGTCGCCTGAACGTCTGGGCCTCAGCGTTGCCAGCTACAACCCGCGCGAGCATTACGATGCGGTGAAGGACAAGTGGTACGGCACCAAGACCCCGGATGGTCGCTGATCTCTGTTAAACTCGGCCTTCGCGTCGATGTTAAACAACTGACAAACCCCGTCATTCTGGCGGGGTTTTGTTTTTTCTGAATGACTTTGTCACTGCCTTGAGAATTGAGCGTTGGGCGAGGTCCCGGCAATCGTCAGGTGCTCGTCAGCAGGCCAAACGAGTCTGCGGACGCCTTTTTGGGTTTCCACAATAGCTGCTGAGTCTCAACACTCGCTGCAGACGCTCGCCTAGGTCAGGAAAGGTAGCCGAGAAACCACAAAATGATGATCACGGGAATCGGAATGCCGATCAGCCAAAGCAAGCCACCACGTAGCATGAAACTCTCCCTGATAATGTTGACAGGAAAGCAACGATAGGGGCCGCAATTTGGTTCCACGGATTGCGCCTTGATGCAACTTCAGACGCGATCGGGCCTAGGATAGACGGTTGCGGAACAGCCATGCGGCGAGCGGCAAGGTGACGGCTGCGACAAGGATGAGGGGAACGAAGTTGAAGGCGACATCCGAAAACGTCGCACCTTCGACATAGACCCTGCGGACGAGATCGACGCCGAAACGCAGCGGATTTATGTAAGTCACGACCTGCAGGATCGCCGGCATGTTGCGTACGGGCGTCAGCAGGCCGGACAGCAGCATCAAGGGCATGATGATCATAAAGGTGTAGAGCATGGCCTGTTGCATGGTCAGCGACACTGCGGAGATCGACAGGCCGATGCCTACGGAGGCCAGCGTGAACATGGCAAGTCCGAGATAGAGCAACCAGACCGATCCGTTCATCGGGATCTGGAACCAGAACAGGATAATCAGGAAGATGAGGGTCGACTGGAAGATGCCGATCAGCATGGACGGCAGTGCCTTCCCGACGAGAATCTGAAGCGGCGTGAGTGGCGTCACCAGCAACTGGTCGAACGTACCTTGCTCGCGTTCGCGCGCGACGGAGAGTGCCGACAGCAGGAGCGTCTGCATCATGCTGAGGGCCGCGATCAGCGCCGGCAACATGTTCCAGCGGGATTCGAGATTGGGGTTGAACCATGAGCGGCGCTCGATCGTGACCGGGGCCGAGATTCCGAGTGACCGGTTGTAGTCGGAGACGATCGCGCCGACGTATGCCGACGCCAGGCCGGCGGTGGAGGAGTTGCGCCCGTCGAGGATGAGTTGCAACGGGGCCTCCCGGCCCGCGGCAAGGCGCGTTTCAAAGTCGGAGGGGATGCTGATTACGAGCAGGGCGCTACCGCTGTCGATTTGTTCCGCGATCTGGCTTGACGAGGTCAGCGTAGCGACACGCTCGAAGACTCCTGGTCCGTCGAGTCGCGCCAGCAGTTCGGTTGATGCCGCGTTGCGGCTCTGGTCGAGGACGGCGTAGGGCGCGTAGGTCAGATCGTAGGTCGCGCCATAACCGAACAGCAGCGCCTGCATGATTGCCGGCGCGAAGAGCAGGGTGCGGTTCGCGGGATCCTTGACCAGTGCCAGCATCTCCTTGAGGATCAGCGACAGCATGCGGGCGAAATAATCGATCAGTCTGGCCATTGCGTCAGTCCAAGTTCTTGATGAGCAGCCGGCGCGTCAGAACTATCAGCACGGTGGTGTAGAGCGTGAGAATGGCGCAACTTTTCAGGATGTCTGGCCAGTAGTCGCCGGCCATGAAAAGCGTCTTGATCAGTCCCATGAAGTGAGTCGCCGGTAGGGCCTGGCTGATTATCTGGATGATCACGGGCATGTTGCGCAGATCGAAGACGAAGCCTGATAGCATCATCGCGGGCATGAAACTTGCCAGCAGCGCCATCTGGCTGGCGGCGAACTGATTGCGCGTGGCGGCCGAGATGAAGAGGCCAAGCGCCAGCGATACCATGAGGTAGAGAAGCGACGAGACGATGATGATCCAGAGCGAGCCGCGCATCGGCACCTGGAACAGGTATTTCGCCGCGAGCAGGCACATGATGAGATCGATGCCGCCGATGATGATGTAGGGCGCAAGCTTCGATAGCACGAGTTCCAGCGGGCGGACTGGGGTAACGAACAGCGATTCCAGCGTGCCGCGCTCCCATTCGCGGGCGACGAGTAGCGACGTCAGAAACGCCCCGATCAGTGTCATCACTAGCACGATCAGCCCCGGCACCAGATACCAGGTGCTCTGTCCGGCTTCGTTGAACCACATGCGCTGAGCGATCACGATGGAACCGACGCCGGCCGGCTTGTTGCCAGCTCGATCGCCCTGCCGTTGCAGTGGTACGGCCAAAGCACCGGAGACATAGCCTTCGATTGCCGCAGCGGTGTTGGAATCGACGCCGTTAAGGAGAAGCTGCAATTTTCCCGCCCCAGCGGCGAGACGCCGTGAGAAGTCGCCCGGCACGCGCAGGATGGCGTCGGTCTCGCCGGCGCGGACCATCCGCTCGGCCTGTGCCATGGAGGTTGCCCACGTGGGAGCCAGATAAGAAGAGCCTTGCAGCCCGGAAACCAAATTGCGCGCCGTCGGCGAGCTATCCTCCAGCACCACCGTCACGCGTGCATCTTTCACGTCGAAGGAGAGGCCGTAGCCGAACAGCAGGATCAGCACGACCGGCAGCAGCAAGCCGACGACCAGATTGCTGCGGCACGCAGCATCTGGCGGGTTTCTTTGCGGGTGAGGGCGACGATGCGCGTGGTGAAGCCTGAAGCGCTCATGCGGCGTGCTTTCGGTCACGTGCGGCGCGGCCTTGTTCGACGATGGCGATGAAGGCGTTGTTCATGTCCGTGCCGGCATCGCCTGCCTGCGTCCTGACTTCCCTGGGTGTGCCAAGGGCCAGCATTTCCCCTGCGTCCTGGATGGCGATCCGGTCGCAGTATTCGGCCTCTTCCATGAAGTGGGTGGTGATGATGATCGTCACCCCACCCTTGGCGAGCGAGGTGATGGTGCGCCAGAAAGCACGACGGGCGAGAGGATCGATGCCGCTAGTCGGTTCGTCCAGAAAGAGTATATCCGGTTCATGCAAGAGGCCGGTGGCCATTGCGAGCCGTTGCTTGTAGCCGGCGGGAAGGATTCCGCTCTGGGCGGCGGGATCGAGATCGAACTGTTTCAGAGAGGCAGCGATGCGGGAGCGCAGCGCCTTGCCGCGTAGTCCGTAGGCGCCGCCGAAGAACTCCAGATTTTGGAGAACGGAGAGATTGCCGTAGAGCGCAAACTTCTGGGATACGTAGCCGATGCGGCCGCGCGCTTCGGCGCGCGCGTTGCGCAGGTTGAGCCCCGCGACCTCCAGATGGCCGCTGGTTGCCGGAAGCAAGCCGCAGAGCATGCGAAAGGTGGTCGTCTTTCCCGCGCCGTTCGGACCGAGCAGCCCGAAAATTTCGCCCTGGGCAACGTCGAAGGATGTGCTGGCTACGGCATTGAAGTCGCCGAATTTGCGAACCAGATCACGCACGACGATGACAGGCTTGTCCCCATTGCGCTGCCGAGGCTCTTCCGTGTCGACGGCGGTCGCGGGCTTCGGCGCTGTCGCGCCGCTTTCCTGTTCGTGCTGGCGCAGCATCATCATGAAAGCATCTTCCAGCTCTTCGCCGCGTGGCTCGAAGGGGGCGTCGTGCAAAAGCTCCGCAATCTGCGCCTCGTTGGCGTTCTTTTGGCGGATGAAGCTGACATTGCCGCCCCTTGGAACGGCATCGACGATAAGATCAGGCGCATCGATCAACCGGGCCTGCAGTTCGCGCGCAGGCATTCGGTCAGGTGGTGCGGCCGTAAAGGTCAAACCCTTTGCCTGGCTTTGAAGATCGGCAGGTGGCCCCTCCGCCAGCAGCTTGCCGTTGTTCATGACGAAAACTTGCGCACAGCGCTCGGCCTCGTCCATGTAGGCCGTGCTGATGATCACGCTGAGCTTTTCGTCCTCGACGAGCTGCTGCACGATCTTCCACAGGTCACGCCGCGACAGCGGGTCGACGCCGACGCTCGGTTCGTCCAGTAGCAGGAGATCGGGAGAGCGGACCAAGGTGCAGGCGAGGCCCAGCTTCTGCTTCATGCCCCCCGACAGCTTTCCGGCAGGACGTTCGGTGAACCGCGCCATGTCGGTCATTTCGAGCATGCGTGAAAAGCGCTCTTTGCGCTCCTCCTGCGGAACACCATGCAGGTCGGCGTAGAGGTCGAGATTGTGATTTTTCATGGAATGAGGACCCTGTTTAAGGGGTGATTTTCGTCCAAACGGGACCCCTTAACGTGGGGTCATCAAAATGCCTCCGGTTTCATCGGAGGCATTTGTGTTTTGGATGTTGATTGTGGAGACGATTGCAAAGATACGCCGGCTTTCGCGGGTTCAGGGCAAGTCGATCAAGGCGATTTGCCGCGAGTTGAAGGTTTCACGGAAAGTGGTGCGCAAGGTGCTGCGCTCGGACGAGACCGAGTTCCGCTACGAGCGCAAGCATCAGCCCTATCCGCGGATGGGGGCATGGCGCGAAGAGCTTGACCG
>NZ_FORF01000035.1 GCF_900113935.1 Aquamicrobium aerolatum DSM 21857 | reverse complement strand
GGTCGCCGTATAGCCATCCCCTCCGTTCATGATGCGAAATGCATTGTTGTTTGCTTCGCGGGTGCGGGCTGCGTTGCGCTCGCTTGCCGCCTGCTCAAGGCGCAACTTGCCGACCGTGACATTCGGAGCAAGCGTTCGCATTTCATTTTCAGGAATGCCAAGGGAGGTGCCGTAGGAGATCAGGGCGTCGAGTTCCGCCTTTTCCTTCTGACGTTCGCGTTCCTGCTCTTTCAGGGCCTCGTCGTACTTATGTTGATCAAAGCGCTGGGTCTGCAGACCGCTCAGAATATCGGGCATATTCATCAACGGCGCGTTGCGGGGGCTCGACATGAGAGACAGCCCCACTGCGCGGATAACGTCGCTACCATTCGAGGAGTTGGCAAAGTTGGCGATGCCGCGACCAAGGCCGCCGAGGGCGCCAAATGAGCTTTGCTGCTGAGGTGCTGGTGGGAAGTAGCTGGTGCGATCGGGGATGCCAGCAGCACCCATCATCGGAAGATCGATCATGCGGCCACCTTGCGAGCTGCTTTCTCAGCCGTCACACGAAGGAAATCTGAAAGGGTCATGCCACATTTGTGGGCGGCTTCGAAAAGCACGCGTTTCTCTTCCTGAGAAACACGAGCGCGGATCAACTCGTCTTTGGTTTTGCGGGCCGCCATGCCGACTCTCCTGCTTCGTTTTCGGTAGCCACATGGTACTACAGAGAGAATCAGCATGAAAGATATAAACGTTAATAAAAACAAGTAGTTACGTAGTGTCCGGGTGCATCCCCTAGTGTCCGACATTGTCCGGTAGCATCCAAACCGGCTACTGGACGACGAACTAGCGACACGGTACAAATCTGGTTTCAGGGAGGGGAAGAACTTGAGGGCCTTGCTATTAACTGCCGCTGTAGTTGGCTCGCTCGTCCCTGCTTCGGCTCAGCAGATGCTGGACAGCTACACCGCCCGCCTGAGCGCCGCCGATCATTTCAATTCCAATGGCGCTCGCCTCAACAGCGCCGCTGCAATCATCCGTCAGGACCGGGCGAACTTCTACGTCTACGGCTCCGACGATCCCGAGGATGAGGCGGATGCTTTCTTTGACGACAAGGCAAATCGAGCCAAACTCGAACGAATGCTCAACCGAGGCACGTTTTCTCCATCGGCCAAGCGGGCAATCCTGAATGGTACGCCGCTGATCCATGTCGAGATTTATCACGATTTCATCAACGTCTACGTGAACAATTGACGGTGTCATTCATGCTTGGGGCGGGCGGGGTGATGAAATACTTCACTGTCGCACTGGCGCTTTTCACAGCACCTGCATTTGCTACTTGCCAATCTGCTGATGCACCGATCACCGGTCGCCTGGTGCAAATTAAGGCCCGCCACCCTGCGGGGGAGCAAATCGAGGGCTGGGCGCTCCTGACGAGCGATGTCTGCATTTCCATGGAAACGATGGACGGTGAAATCGCTGACATTGCGCCGCGAATAGTCCATCTGGTTTTTGCTGATGGCAAGCAGCCTCGCAATCTCTGGAAACTTGCTGAGGACGAAGTGACCGCGCGCGGCAATCTGATGGAAGCGCACACGGTCTGGCATCTTGGCGATATTTTGATGTTCGACACCGCATTCGAGAACGACTGACGACGAATTTCGTCGGATGTCAGTTCAACTACGATGACGCCAGTTGTTCACTGTCTGCGGGCTGACACCAACGCGGCGAGCAATCTCCCGATCGGATAAATCAGGGTTGGCGTCCAACATCGACAAAACATCGGCGCGCTTGTCAGCGTTGGTGCGGCGTCCAGATTGGACGGGCGCGGCTGGGCGGTCGTAGACGTTGCGGAGTGTGACGAAGTCGGCCTCGAGGCGATCCATCGTCGGATCTTCGCGTTCGGTGGGATCAAGCCATTGGCTTTGCCATTCGTACGATATCCAGGCGAACCGGCTTTCCATGTCCTGCCAGCTCCTCACTGGTTCGGTGTTCAGGAAGTCCTCAATCAGCCGAGTGCGGACCTCGACCTCAGCATCCGGTTGGTACCCGCCATAACCTGAGAACAAATCACGATCCCACCGGATCTGGTTCCAAACTTTGATCTCGTCCAGCGCATCGCCCAAATTGGACGGCATCGGGATCGCGGACCAGACCGCTGCCTTCACGCGGTCGGTCCCCTTCATGAAGTCGCCGGCCATCTCTCCGTCTAGAACGGCCGTGTATGTCCGCTGGATGCCTGAGACGCAGGCGTACGGCATCAGCACCGATATCGGAGTAATCGCGTCACGCAGCGCCAATTCCTGTGGTGTAGGCTCGAAAACAGCTCGAACCGATCCATAGCGCTTCAGCACCTTCTCACGTTTGATCGCATCCTTTCGGGCGCGCTCGTCAGCCTGAGCTTTGAAGAACGGATCGGATTTAAAGAAGTCGGCGAAGCCACCCGAAGCCGTCTTCGGCTCCATCTTGTCCAAACTGGACACAGCTTGTTTCAACGTCATTCCGGCTTTCGCGGCCATCACCTCGGCTCGCGCTTTTGCTGCAGCCCGCTCCCCTTCTGTCACGCCCCCGGTCACGAGGGCATAGACCTTGCGGAATTTGTCAGTGTCCAATTTGGACGCGGTGTGAACATTCATGCTGCGCGCTCCCGCCGATCATTCAGAACATCATTCCAGTCAGTCCCAACGCGCATGGGGATCTCGACCGATATCGTCAGGCCCTTGGCTTTGAGCCGGCGACCAAGACCGAAGGCGGCCGACTGCCCGGTGAGGCTGGCATCGTTGTCGCCAAAGATCATCACGGTACTGACCGAGGCTGGCGGGTCCCACGTTTGCAGCAAATCGGCCGTCAGTGCCGCCCAGACGGGAACGCTGAACAACTGCGATGCTGCAAATGCGGTTTCGATACCTTCGGCAATTCCCAGCACATCGCCATGCGGCATCAGGCGAACTGCGGCGCCGGCGGGCATCGAGCCCATCATCTTGCGCGGCGATGACACGGCCGCCTTGTAGCCATCCGGCGTCAGATAGGTTCGATGCAATGCGGCGCGTTCACCTGCGTCTCGGGCAATGTCACTCGGATCAACGCGCGCAATCATTGCCGGGTGCCACGTGGCTCGCTGCCCCGCGTCTGCATAGCGTTCGTCGGAGACTTGGCGCAGCGTACCGGGGAAGTTCTCAAGCTTGAGACGACGTTGCAAATATCGCCCAGCGGCATCGTCCATCGAAATAGGCTTGGCTCGCTGCCACAAGGACGCCATTGCCTCACGCGTTTTGCCGTCGTCCGCGCGTTGCCCTTGGCGCGTTGCCTGAACCGGGGCTGCATCCATATGCTTTTCGATCTCCAAGGCGGCGCCTCGAAAGTCAGTTCGCAAGAACTGCTGGACGAACTGCACTCCGTTTCCTGCGCCGCACTGAGAGCAAATCCACGAGCCGCTTCCCGCCTTGTCGTCAAAGCGAAATCGATCTTTGCCACCGCACATCGGACACGGGCCGTGCCTGTTTCGCAACGCCTTCGCTGGGACGCCAACCGCAGCCAGAATGCCGGGCCACCGACCGCGCGCCCGTTCCCAAATTGGCTCATACTGCATGGGCGACCTCCTGCTTCTTGCTCCGTTTCGCCCATGCGATCTGCTTGGATTTTACCCAGTTCAAAAAAACCGCGTCAGGTTCGACCGCACGGTCGATCATGCTGCGGGGCCAGACACCGAACCGATCTTTGAACTTGTGGGAGACATAGCCAGGCGCATAGCCGCGCTCCTGGCGAAGCCAAACCAGCATCGAGTAGAACTGTTGCTTTTCTTCGGGCGTCGCCTCTCGGCTATTCTTTCGCTTGCCTTTCAGTGGGATCAGCTCACCCTGCAGTTCTTCGATCTGCGACTGGCGCTCGGGCTCGAAACCGCATGACGGGCATTTGCGGACACCTGCGGGCTTCAGACGCGAGCAGGCTGAGCATTCTTTCGGCAAAGGAGCATCGCGCTCCTTGGTGGTGGCCTTGCTCTTATTCCGTGCACCTGTGTCGAGATGGTCGTGATGTATGTCGTCTACGAAACCGAGGCGAAGCGTCGTGTCGCTGTGGTCCAAGATGAGGCAGTCGGCCTTGCCGGGAGCCGTGCGCAAGCCGCGCCCGATGATCTGGGTGAACAGGGTTTCAGATTTCGTCGGTCGGGCAAGGATGATGCAGCGCACGTCCCAATCAACGCCGGTGGTCAGCGTAAAGACGTTGCACACGACCTTGATCTGACCATGTTTCAGCCGCTCACCAATCTGGACGCGCTCTTCGGGGGGCGTATCCATGTCGACGTAGCCGGTTGGCACGCCAGCCGCTTCGAACTGATCGGCAAGCTTGCGGGCGTGAGCACGATCGACGGCAAAGCACAGCGTGGGGCGATCCTCTCCAAGCCGCAACCAGGTCGCAACCGTGTCTGCGATTAGGACCGGCTGGCTCATCGCTTCAGACAACTGACCCTCGTGATAGTCTCCAGCTACGTCGCGCACATTCGTCAGATCAGGATGCGCGGGTGCGAATACCCTGAAAGGTGACAGGAAGCCTTGAGAGATGAGCGCCTTCGTTGTCGTCGGGATCAACAGGTCGTCGTAGTGCTTGCCAAGACCCTTGGTCCACGGAGTGGCAGATAGACCGACGAACGGGACATTCTGCCATTCGGGCATTTTCATCCACGTGCCGTAGAAATCGAACCACCGGTGCGCTTCATCAACGAGAACGATGCCAGCACGAGGAAGCTTGCGGCGCATCAACGTCTGAATGCTTGCCACCTGCACTGGCTGCGCAGCATCTGTCGCCGGATGATAACCCTGGATGACGCCGACGCTATCGATGCCTTGTTCCGCAAATCGCTCGACTGTCTGATCGACCAGGGAGAGGAAAGGCACGGTGAACAGGACCGGGTTGCCCTTTCGCAGTGCGCCTTCAACGATGGCAGAGCCGATCACTGTCTTGCCGCTGCCGGTGGGGCTCTGGATCATCGGGCGCTTGTGACCGATTGCCAGCGAATGACGCAGCATGTCCAAGGCGCGTTCCTGATGATCAAGGAGGGTGAACTTCATAGGTCATCCTCCCCGCGGACGACGCCACCATTCACGACAGCGAGCCTGACCCCGTCCCCTCCCAGAGCCATACCCCGAGAGGTATTTTGCTCCCCTTGGATAGTATCTTCACGTAGTGAATGTGGTTGTGGTTGTGGTTGCGATCCCAATGGGATCGCATTGCGACGATCAGCCCACCGCTTTGCGTTGCCCTTCTGGCCGGCGCGGGATCGTTTTTCATAGGCTGTAACAGCCTTTTCCATCTCCCTGTCGATGCGGCGGTGATGCCAGCCATCGCCAAAGAAAGCGCGGATAATCGACCGATTGCGCCGCCATTCCGCGAGCGTCATGCACGCGATGCGCGCCAACTGCTCATCGTCATCGGGAACCGCTCCCTGCTGCCAATAGTGCATGATGAGAAGCAGATATGCTCCGTGCTGCGCGGCGCTTAGATGGGTCGTGTCCGCGCGATAATCGCCTACGTAGAGAGGCATCCAGGCCATCAAACTCATTGATCTAAAGCCTCCATGATCTCGCTCATCCGGTCAGCAAGGCCCGAGGCGCGCTGTCCGAGAACGGAACGCTGGCGGCCGGCCGCGTGGAGCAGTTCAGGGATCGGTAGGGCCTCGATCTCATCGGCCAACGACACAAACCGCTCGAAAATCTTCGATGGGATGGGCTGCGGCGAAGAGGTATCCGCCGACGCGAAGCGGGCAGCGATGCCACCCACTTTAACGTCTCTGCCAAAGTTCGATCGGCCTGTTGGCTGGGGCAGCACCAAGTCGCGCTTGGCGGCTACCACCTGTTCGCTCGGCGGGAGGAGCTTGATCTTGTCGAGATAAGTGCCGGTATCGAGCTTGGTGCCTCGGATCATGTCCAGCACCTCGTCAATCACCTTCTCGCCACGCTCGGCGTCACGCTGCACTGTACGTTGATCGCGCCCCGTCACTTCGGCAGTCGCGGCAGCAAACGACAACTTGTCGCTTGCTGTTTCCTGCCGCGCTTTGCCACCGGCGACATGTTGCGCGGTCTCCGGATGCAGTTCGAGATAGATCGCTTTGCGCCGCGCGGTCTGTTTGGCCCTGTCTGCTGGCGACAGTTCAGCGCGGCACAAGTTCTCATCGATCATCGCCAGTTCGGCGGCAATGTCGTCATCGGTCGTGACAATGCAGGGAACTTCACGCCACCCAAGCGAGTCGATTGCCTGAAGACGATGCGAGCCGGCAACGACTTCGTAGCCATCGCTAACCATCCGGACGCGGATCGGATTGATGAGACCGATCTTGTCAATGGAGCTACCAAGCTCAGCCAATGCACCGTCGCTGCGTGGGCGAGCATCCTGGCGGTGATGAATGCTTTCGATTGGAACGCGGTGAATCTCCATCAGGCGAGCCCTCCGATCTGGGCAAGCCTGCAGATCTCGCGTGCGGTCGCGATATGCAGACGGTGACGCGCAGCAACAATGCGTGCCGCGAAATCAAAGCTGGAAATGTCGATCGGGTTGAGGTAGTTTTCAGCTGCTACAGCTTTTTGAACTACCTCGCCGCTCCCGATGCCAGTCGGGGCGGCGTATTTGTTTGCGGTCATGATCCACCCCCTAAGCCGCTACGGAGGTGGAGGTACGGCGATTGGTGCGAAGCCAGTCGTTCAAGTCGACAGGGTCATAGACGACGGTTCGGCCGAGCTTCACAAATGCTGGGCCATCTCCGTAAACGCGCAGCTTATTCATAGTGCTGGCGGAGATACCAAGATACTGCGCGGCCTCAGGTGTACGGAGCATCTGGCGAGTATTGTTGCTGTTCATGTTAGATCCTTGCTTTGCATTATCCGCATTTGCGCGGGGTGGCAGGATCGAAGATGAACTGACCTAATCTCGTCGGCTAATCTCGTTGATCGTCGTTGGTAAGAAACTCACGACAATCAGCTAACTCTTTGTCCCTATTGGCTAAACTCGCTTGAGGTCGTCGTTTGCCGTCGCTAGATATTTCGCTCACTACCTCTCTGCGAAGTACTTGCGTGCCGGCATGAAGCACCTTGAGTATCTGTTCTTCCGCTTCAGCCTTGGTCAGCGTTTGAAAGCCATGATCTCTCATAAATCGCTGGGCGGCCTTCACCGTGCGACGCATGGCGGGCACCGAGCCTGGCAATAAGATGGGGAAGGGTGGCTCGGAGGGGAGGTGATCTTGAGGGTCGAGTTCGTTTTTTGCTGCATCGGCCTGACCAATAGCTGGCCATTCGTTCATTACAGATGCACGGTTGACGCGGACATCATCAAAGTATTGGTCGCCACCTAGCCAAACGAGGTGCCGCATGCCATCTCGGTCTTGTAATGTCCATATCCTCTGACTATCCAACGGCTTCCACTCTGTGGCGCTCGTCTCGCGGTGTCTTTCGCGGAATACCCTTCCATCGTTGATGCCGGAAATTGGCGTGGCAGTGGCGACTACTCTGCCATCCTGCATTGCGTTCAACAGGTCGCGCCGTGCCGCTGTAACCTCACGGGGGGTGCCAGCCCCATCACTAACAAGCAGCATGTCAAGATTCCCCACGCGCATTCTCATCCTCTCTGCCGACCTGTAGGTAATCCAGAGCATCGCTATGCCGAGTGACCATTGCGACATCCCCATGGGGTCTTGGTCCATTACAATGCTGTCAAATCGGGAGAATGCATCGGGCTGCAGGATCGGCCCTTCGGACTGAGGTGAAGGGTCTGTTGGCTTTCCGTCTATTTTCAACAGCGCAGTCAGCTGTTCTCGAGACACGAAAATATACTGATGCCGATCACCTCCGACTCCTACCCCAAACGGAGATGATGGGTTCATCTGTCCCCAAAAGAAGCGCGCTGAAAAGTCTTCACCATTCCAGATTGATGAGGGGAGATCGTCACTAAATGCACCCCCGCGAATAGGACGAAGTCTTGAGGCAAGGTGACCCTCCGATAATGCTGAAACAAGAAACCATTGCGCTCTCGTGAATCTATCTCGACGGAGCGCGTGGCTGGCGTCGATGTCATTTGCAATCTGAAGACCGGCTGAACATTCTTCATGCCTAAACTGAATAGACGGCGGACCCCATCTGCCATACCGGATGGGCTCGCGTTTGAATTGCGGGGAATGCGTCATCAACAGGCGGTGCATCTGGACTTTTTGTTGTTGGGAAGCTTCAGACTGGACGAGAGGTCGCAATCCATTCGGCGCACCAGTCCAAAAATAAAACGGAGGTGGCGTAATCGGCTCATCACCGGTCCACTCATCTCCAAAGATTGCTTTTCCTACGATCAAGACCGCTTGGCAGATAAAGACATAATCATTGGTATCGCGTGGCCACCTACTCGGGTCACTCCAAAACTTGATATCCTCATTCGCCATCGCCGCACCTTTCGCGATGCACCTCCTTAAGTCGTGGGAAATCGGGAGGTGCACTCCGACTTGTCAGCTGGCCGGCCTATCCCACGACAGCTGTTGCCCGTTCAGGCATCCTTTCGATGAAGCGGGATGATCTCTGCCACCGCTTCAGGTTCGTCGCTGTCCTTGCGCCGCTCTCTCATCGCCGCGGCAATCGTTGCGCCGATCGCATTGGATGCCTTGCGCAACGGATCGGCATCAAGATGCGCATAGCGTTGCGTTGTCGCGGCTTGGGTGTGCCCGAGAAGCTTGCCGATGATTGGAAGCCCCATGCCACCACCAGCACCGAAGCTGGCAAAGCTATGTCGCAGATCGTGAATGCGCAGTCCTTCAAGGCCAGCCCGCTTGGTCACGAGCGCCCAAGGTCGCTTTAGATCCGCTCGGGGCTTCTCGCCCTTGGTGCCGGCTGTTTCCCCGGCGATGACGTAAACCCCTATGCGCTTCAAATCATTCAGAATGGCGAGGGCAGGGGCGTTGAGAATGATCGTTTTTCTTCCGGTCTTCGAATCCGGGAGCAGAAGCAGGCCGCGTTCAAAATCGACATGCGCCCACTTGAGATGAAGGATTTCGCGCAAGCGTGCACCCGTGAGCAACAGCAATCGGATGGCCGCCGCAGCGTTTGGGTCGATTTTCGTGCGCCGATTTTCGGCCTTGGGTGCATGCTTCGTCTTTTTGCTGGGGTCAGGCTGCCAAGGAATACCATCCGTCTCGCCTTCTCGAATTGCCTCGGCAAGGCGGCTGATTTCCTCGCTGGTCAGGAAGCGCTCGCGATTATCCTCTCTGTAGCGCTCCACCCCGGTGACTGGATTGTCGGAGATTGCCAGCACCTTCGTCTTTATCGCCCAGGAATACATTGCGCCCACGATTGCGCGAACGCGGTTCGCTGTGGTGCTTTTCTTCCGCAAGGAGAGATGCAGGCTGGCGATATCGGAAGCTGCTACAGCTGCCGCTTTTCGGGTGCCAAACTCCGGCACGGCATAAGTGTTCAGCATGTGCTTGTATTGAGCTAGCGTGTTTGGCTTGCGGGTTGCCTCGACGTGCTCAAGGAAGCGTTCAGTCAATTGGGAAAAGGTGGGGGCTGATCTCTCATCCGCGCGGTCCCTGGCAGGGTCCTTGCCATTCACGACAGAGGCCAGAATACCCTTCGCGGATTCGCGGGCCTGTTCCGGTGTCACCTTGCCAACTTTCGCGACAGTTACCCGGCGCACAGGCGCACTTCGCCCAAAGCCTGAACGGTATCGGACGATGTAGGACATCGCCCCCGTCTTGCGGACGCGGACGCCGAAGCCAATCAGCTCGCTGTCGAAGACATAGAAATCCGAGCCGTCAGGCTTGATCGCGTCAACGACACGCTTCGTAATCCTAATCGTCTTTGCTGCCTCTGACATTTCCGACTCATAAGATGCTGGGGCACCCCCAGGGCACCCCCGAAAAGGAAGCTACGCGAAACGTGCGGAAACACCATACAACGAAAGCGTTGAAGAACATATAGTTGTGGAAATCAGGGGCAATGAACGGAAAGAGAACGAAAGTCTGGCCGTTTGACTGGGGGTCAAGGGGTCGTGGGTTCGAATCCCGCCGCTCCGACCAGTAACTTTCTGAAATTGCTACCGTTTCAGAATAAGAACTCATCTCTTCCCTGGCATGCCACCGAATGGGCGTTTCGCTCGTCCGGAGTCCCATGGTCTGAGTTCTGTCTTGTTCCGGCGAGCATAGCGTGGCGATCTACGAAAGCGTGCCGCGATCTTTCAGTTTCTCTCGCTGCGCTTCAATCCCTTGTGATGATGCACGTCTTGTCCCGAAACCGGTCCGCATTTTCGCGAGATATGCTTCACCGACGGGATGTCCTTGCCTAAAATATCTCTGTTTCCATATAGCGCGGTGCGACATTTTGTACTAACTTCGGTTCTGGATGGTTAGCTGTTGCGCTGCCGAACCCGCTAGAGCTCAGAATTCGGCGCATTTGGTGTCTGGCGTTCTCGAGCAGGCAGCGATGGTGCTGTGCTTGACCTGAGCCTTGGGAGGGGCTTGCAATGACGGACTACCTCGGTGAATTCATCGTCGTCGCCATTCTGGGGCTGCTGGTGGCTGCGCTGACCGTGCCGTGGCTCTCCTGACGCGCGACCGCTCCGATCTGCATTCTGACAGGAAAAGCTTGGCGACGATCGCACGGGATCCAGAGCGCCGTACTATCTTTTTTGGCGGGGTATCTTTGCTCGGATGATTGAGGAGGCTACAGTCCCGATCATGACAAACGACAATGAACCGAACATCATTCCTTCCACCTTGTCTCGGCGCATCGAGGGCGACGGTACATTCATAGAAATTGAAATCTACCGCATCGAAGGCGAGGAGGGCTGGATTCTCGAGGTCGTCGACGAAGACGATGCGGCGACGATTTATGAGGATCGTTTCGACAGCGAGCAGGCAGCGCTACAGGAGGTCCTGGATGCCATCGCCGAGCACGGTGTAAGGGTCTATCTGGAAGAGGGTTTCCCAGACGATGAAGAGGAAGGTGACGCTTTCACCATCCACTGAGGATGCATCGACAATCGCGCGTGTCGGACATCGTTGAAGGAAATTCGAGGAAAACAAAAAAGGCCGGGAAATCCCGGCCTTTTCTGTATCTGACGTTAATATTAAGCCTGCTGAAGGTTCTCAGCAGCGCTCTTGCCCTTGCGCTTGTCAAGGACGGCCTCGAAGCTGATCTTCTGGCCTTCTACGAGCGTACGCATTCCTGCGCGCTCAACAGCGGAGATGTGGACGAACACGTCATCGCCACCTTCGTCTGGAGCGATAAAGCCATAGCCCTTGGTTTCGTTGAAGAACTTCACGGTTCCGATAGTCATTACGCATCCCTTTCAAATAGGAAATGTATGGCGCCCGACGAAATGTCGAACGTTCGTTGTCGAATTTGAAAAAGAAGCTCGTAGGATAATCGCCGGTTGGCAATTGAAGTTCGTTAGCAAGTTCGATCTCGCACACATAGAAGGCTATGGCGCGGATTACAAGGCCATGCCTTGCAGATATCTCGATGCCGCTGAGGCGAGTAGGGGACGATTTCCGTCTGAAAGTCGCGGAGGCCATGCAAGCATCCGGCGGACGTGAACAAGCTTACGCTTCGACGCCTGTTGCCATGCTCAGTCGAATGGCGCGCAGGCGCGCAGTCTTCTTGTCTCGTTCAGTGCGTTCGGCGTTGATCAGCTCTCGCGCGACACGATCAGCACGTTCGTCTCTGCTTTCTCTTTTCTCATGCTTGGGTTCAGTCATCATAAAAATCTCCACATTGCTAATAATATGTGGTGTTTTTTATTTGATAATCAAGGGGATGGCTGTCCGGCGTAGTTCTGGGCTGCTGAGATCACAGCCGCCGCTGTTGTTTGATCTCCAGCGCCATGGCACCCCAGACGAGACCTATCAACAGATAGAAGTGCCGCCAATGGTCCATGTCGATGACCGTGCCAAGCGCGATGTGACCCGCGAAAACGATATAGGCGCAAAGGAGATAGGGCTGCCATGGGCGGTCGCGAAACAGGATACGCAAACCACCGGCGAGCGTCGCTCCGACGATAAGGGTAAACGCCGCAAAACCAAGCCAGCCATAGTCCATGAGGGCTTTCAGCCAGATGTTGTGGGTGTCTTCTCCATACAAGCGTCCGAAGTTCAATGGGCCGATACCCAGAGGATGTTCGGTAGCAAGCTGCAGCCCCACGGCATAGCGCGCGAAGCGGCCCAGATGACCGCCGTCATAGTCCTGGACCAGGCGCGCGCGCTGCGAAAAGAAATCGGAGACGCCGGGCATCTGCAGTGCAACCAGTATTGCGCCAGAAAGGAGTACAATGGCCAGCATGCTGAGGATGGTCAGCCGCAGGCGAAGCAGGTTGCTCGCCGACTGAAGGTAGAGGCAAAGCGTCAGAGCAATTGCACTGAGGCCAAACAGGCCCCATGCGCCGCGTGAGAACGACAGAAAGATTGCTGCCGTCAGAATGATGAATGCGCCTGCGTAGAGGGGCACCCTGACCGAATTGGCGGTGAGCAGCCTGTGGAGCATGAAGATTGCCGGCAACGTGAGAAAGGGACCAAACACGTTGGGGTCGCCGAATGCGCCCATGGCACGGTCGAAACGGGTGAACATTTCCGCTCCGGGGAACAGGCCGAAATAACCTGCAATTCCGAGCATGCCCGTTACCAGGGCTGCCGCAGTCAGGGCATTGAAGATCAGCGCATAGCGTTCTGAATCTGCCTCTAGGATGGCTGCGAAAAATACCGCGGTGAAGGCAAGAAATAACGAGACGGCGAGATAGAGTGGCGTTTCGTAGAGATCGCCCATCTGCAGCATCGACAACAGGCCGCCGAGGTTGAACAGGACCAACAGCGCAAGCAGGAGGGCGACAAGGCGGGATATCCGCAAAGCGCTGACACCCCATACCGCAATCAGGCCCGACATGAACAGTTCATAGGGTGCAGGCTCGTTGATGACGAAGCCCTGCAGGAACACGCCGAGCATCAATGCAGCCCCAGCGACAAGTGAAAGCGCCTTGGCCTGGACGGCGTGTCTGGGCAGTCCGGTTCGAGCCAATGTGCTCAATAGGCGTTCCCCGAGTTGAGCAGCTTGACTGGCGTCAGAAACAGGATCTTCAGATCAAACCACAAGGACCAGTTCTCGATGTAGTGGAGGTCGTACTCCGTCCGGGTCCGAATCTTGTCGTCACTGTCGATCTCGCCACGCCAGCCATTGATTTGCGCCCAGCCGGTCACGCCAGGCTTGACCCGATGGCGGGCGAAATAGCCATCAACGATCTCATGATAGAGCAGGTTGTGGGTCTGGGCACTGAGTGCATGTGGGCGCGGCCCGACGAGCGAGAGGTTTCCCTTCAGCGCGTTGAAGAATTGCGGCAACTCGTCGATCGAAGTTTTGCGGATGAAACGTCCAACGCGTGTGACGCGGGGATCGTTTTTGGTCACAGCATTCTTGGCAGTGGGGTCACACTGGTCAACATACATTGAGCGGAATTTATAGACCTCGATGGTTTCATTGTTGAAGCCATGGCGTTTCTGTTTGAACAGAACCGGTCCAGCGCTGTCGAGCTTGATTGCGATGGCCGTCGCCAGCATGACCGGCGAGAATACGATGATGCCCAGGATGCTGAAGACGATGTCAAAGGCGCGCTTCGCGACGGAATCCCAGCCATTGATCGGCTTGTCGAAGATGTCGAGCATCGGAACCGAGCCGATGAACGAGTAGGCACGGGGGCGAAAGCGCAGCTGATTGGCGTGAGCAGACAGGCGTATGTCTATCGGCAGAACCCACAGCTTCTTGAGCAGAGACAAGACGCGTGTTTCCGCGGTTATTGGCAGAGACACGATCAGCATGTCGATGCGCGCGATGCGTGCGAATTCGATGAGTTCGCTGATATTGCCGAGCTTCGGGTAGCCGGCAACAATCGGCGGCGAGCGGCGATTGTCGCGATCGTCAAAGATCCCGCAAATACGAATATCGTTGTACGGCTCCTGCTCGATGGCGCGGATGAGCTTTTCGGCAGCCTCTCCGCCGCCAACGATCACGGCGCGTCGTTCCATCGAACCGTTACGTGACCAGCGCCGGATCAGGCGGGCCATCACAAGGCGCAGCGAGACCAGCAGGACCAACGCAGTCAAAAACCAGGAGCCCAGCCAGACACGGGAAAGATCGTCAGCGATCTTCAGGAAAAATCCGGCCAGCGACATCAGCGCCAGTACGCCGAGCCAGATTGCCACGACCGTGCCGATTGTGAAGACAGGCTGCCGCAATCGCGGGATCTGATATGCGTTCGCGACCTCCAGTGCTGCCACAGTGGTTGCAGAGCCCAGGAGAATGAGCGCTGCATAGTAGGCTGGCGGAGCGCCGGCTGTGCCGACATAACCGATGAATATTGCGGTGCCCGACAGGCACAGTATGAGAAATTCGACGACACGAAGCACACCGCTGACCATGACCGGAGACATGGTATCTCGGCGGTATTGCGAAGCGATCTTGCGGGCATTGGCATTCAGTGCCGATGACGCATGGTGCGCTTCACCGTTGTCGTCGAACGTGCGAACTGCGTCGACGGTAAACTGATGCGCAGGTTTCTTCTTTGACATTGCAGAAATCCAGATTCATTTCTGCTTATCAAGAAGCCGCTAAGGAAACATTGACGGCAGGTTCGGATCTTGAGCGGGGATCATTCGAGTGCGCGACGATAGGCGGTCTCGATCTCGTGCGCCATCGTGGCAGTGCTGAAACGGGCCTGAAGATCCGCCTGATCCGGCATTTGTGCTGAAAACAAGTGCTCGTCTTGAAGTGCTGTGAAGATGCTTCTGCCCAGATCCTGTGGATTGGCATTGGTCAGTGCGGTGGAGCCTGGTTCGAATATTTCGGGTATTCCGCCGACGGCGGTCGCAATGACAGGCTTTTTTGCGGAAAGTGCCTCGAGCACGATATAGGGCATCGCCTCAGCTCGGGAGGGAACCACGACGATTTTTGCCAGCGCGAACGCTTCGCGGGCGGGCATAGGCGGCAAGAAGCGGACAGTGTCGTTCAGGCCCAGATTGGCGACCTGTGTCCTGTATGTCGATTGGTCATGACCGTGTCCGACCATCACCGCAGTGACCGGCCTGCTGAGGAGCTGAGTTGCGATTGAAACGGCGTCGATGAAGATGTCCGGACCCTTCAGGTCGCGAAACATTCCGATAAACAGAAGGTCGGCGGCGTTTGGTGACGTGACCACCGGTTCGAACTCCGCCTCACTGACACCGTTGTAGACGACAGTTGCAGGCACATTGGCTCCGCCGATCTTTGCGCGGAAGACCCGACGCTCAAAATCCGACACGAAGAGCAATCGGTCGGTAAAACTGCAAAGCGCTTTCTCGATCCCGAAGAGCAGCTTTCCTCTGGCCGTGGCGGCGTCATAGTGCAGCACACCGCCGTGAGGAGAATAAACGCGGGCTACGCGATACCTGAAGACCCGCAACAGTGAGCCAAACGTGCGGGCGAGGGCGCCACCCTTGGCGCCGTGCCCATGCAGTATGTCCGGCTGCAATTCCTTGAGCAGATTGTAAGTGCGCCAGCCCGCTGGAACGTCCGAGAGCGCAATCCGGCGATCGATGCTCAATCGGTGCATTCCCAGCGCGAGCGCATGCTCTATTTCTGCGAAATACCTGCTCTCCAAAGACCCGTCCGTCGCCGAATCGCAGATGATCCCCACCTGATGGCCAGCATCAGCCTGCGCTGCAATGAGATCGCGCACATGCCTGAAAACGCCTCCAACAGGTGATCTGAAACAATGAACGATGCGCAAAGGACGGGTCACGGCTTTGTAGACCGCCAGTCATCCGTGTGGTTGATCGTTGGCAAGCGCCCGTAAGGGTGAGCCTCAGAAAAACCGTTCGCGCACATACACGGTATCGCCGGGCAGGAGTGGATCGGAAGTTTCGACTGTGCCCGTAATGACCTCTCCGTTGATCTGACGCGTGACGTCGACATTGGCCTGGTTGGCGCGAGGCGAAAACCCGCCGGCGGCAGCGACGGCTTTATGGATCGTCATGCCCGGAACGTAGGAATACTGGCCGGCCGCGCCGACTTCACCCATCACGAAAATAGGACGATATCGGTCGACCTCGACGGATACGTCAGGATCGCGCAGATAGCCATTGCGCAGCTTCTGGGCGATCTGCTTTTCGATCTGCTGGACAGTATAGCCGCGGGCAGCAACAGAGCCGACAAGCGGAAAAGCAATGTAGCCGGACTGATCGATCGCGTAGACGTTGCTCAAGGATTCCTGTTCGAAAACGGTGACACGGATACGGTCGCCGGCATCGAGCACATAAGGCTGATTGATGGCTTCATGAAAAGCTGGCGGAGCCGGACGATAGCTCGAGCAGCCGGCAACCGCGAGGGCAGCGGAAAACACCAGTAAAGCTGCGAACTTTCTTGTCATGTGCAAGCAATCACCTTTGCAGGACCAGCGCGATTGAGTGCTGCTGATCTGTTGGCTCGTTATCCACCTGTTAGGCTCAGGACTCGTTGATCAGAGCCAGAAGATAACGGTAGCCGCGAGAGCGATTGCGGAGAGGAAGGCCATTGGGCACCTGTCATAGCGCGTCGCGACACGCCGCCAGTCTTTGAGACGCCCGAACATTATCTCGATCCGGTTGCGCCGCTTGTAGCGGCGTTTGTCGTATTTGATGGCCTTGTTGCGGGATTTGCGACCCGGAATGCAGGGAGTGATCCCCTTGGCCTGTAAAGCGTCACGATACCAGTCGGCATCATAGCCACGGTCGGCCAGCAGCCATTTGGCCCTGGGAAGTTCATCAAGCAAGG
>NZ_FORF01000034.1 GCF_900113935.1 Aquamicrobium aerolatum DSM 21857 | reverse complement strand
ATCGCAGCCGTCGTCGACGTCTTGCCGTGGTCAACGTGACCAATCGTACCGATGTTCACATGCGGCTTGTTACGCTCAAATTTACCTTTGGCCATGTGACTTCTCCATTCCTTGTGTGCCCGGATGGGGCGCTATTACGACTTCGCGTCCGCTATCCGGTTACGCGTATTTCTTCTGGATTTCCTGAGCGACGGCGGTCGGAACAGGCTCGTAGTGGTCGAACTGCATGGTGTACTGGGCGCGGCCCTGTGACATCGAACGCAGCGTATCGACGTATTTGAACATGTTCGCAAGTGGAACCATCGCATTGACGACAACCGCAATGCCGCGTGCTTCCTGACCCTGGATCTGACCACGGCGACCGTTGATGTCACCAATGATGTTACCCACGTAGTCTTCCGGCGTCACAACTTCGACCTTCATGATCGGCTCGAGGAGCTGTGCACCAGCCTTCTGAGCGCCTTCACGGAAAGCCGCACGCGATGCGATCTCGAACGCCAGCACCGAGGAGTCGACGTCGTGGAATGCGCCGTCGATCAGCGTCGCCTTGACACCGAGCATCGGGAAGCCTGCGACCGGACCCGAAGTCAGAACGCTCTGGATGCCCTTCTGGACGCCCGGAATGTATTCCTTCGGAACGGCACCACCGACGATCTTCGACTCGAACAGGAAGTCTTCGCCTTCCGGGTTCGGCTCGAACACCAGCTTGACGCGGGCGAACTGACCCGTACCACCGGTCTGCTTCTTGTGGGTGTAGTCGATCTCGGCAGCACGCGTGATGGTTTCGCGGTAAGCAACCTGCGGCGCGCCGACATTTGCGTCTACCTTGAACTCACGACGCATACGGTCGACGAGAATGTCGAGGTGAAGCTCGCCCATACCGGCAATGATCGTCTGACCCGACTCTTCATCGGTCTTGACGCGGAATGACGGATCTTCAGCGGCCAGACGGTTGAGCGCAAGGCCCATCTTTTCCTGGTCGCCCTTGGTCTTCGGCTCGATCGCGATCTGAATGACCGGGTCCGGGAATTCCATGCGCTCGAGAATGACCGGCTTCAGCGGATCGCAAAGCGTGTCACCCGTGGTGGTCTCCTTGAGACCTGCCAGAGCGACGATGTCGCCTGCAAACGCTTCTTCGATGTCTTCACGGGAGTTCGAGTGCATCGCCAACATGCGGCCGATACGCTCGCGCTTGCCCTTGACGGTGTTCTCGAGCGAAATGCCCTTGGTCACCTTGCCGGAGTAGATGCGGCAGAACGTCAGCGAACCAACGAACGGGTCGTTCATGATCTTGAACGCCAGCATCGAAAGCGGCTCGTCATCCGACGACTTGCGCGTCATTTCCTCGTCGGTCTTCGGGTCGATACCCTTGATGTCCGGGACTTCGTTCGGAGCCGGCAGGAAGTCGACGACAGCGTCCAGAAGTGGCTGCACGCCCTTGTTCTTGAACGCCGTACCGCACAGAACCGGATGGAACTTGACCTCGATCGTGCCCTTGCGGATCAACGAACGCAGCTCGTCGTTGGACGGCATTTCGCCTTCGAGGTAACGCTCCATGGCGCCCTCGTCCATCTCGACAGCCGTCTCGATCATCTTTTCGCGGTACTCTTCGGCCTTCGCCTGGAGATCCGCCGGGATTTCACCGGTGATGAACTCTGCGCCTGCAACATCGGAAGCCCAGGTGATGGACTTCATCTCGATGAGGTCGATCACACCCTGGAATTCGTTCTCTGCACCGATCGGCAGCTGGATAGCCAGCGGCACGGCACCAAGACGCGACTTGATCATGTCGAGGCAGCGATAGAAATCGGCGCCGATCTTGTCCATCTTGTTGCAGAAGATCATGCGCGGGACATGATACTTCTCAGCCTGACGCCAAACGGTTTCCGTCTGCGGCTCAACACCGGCATTGGAGTCCAGCAGCGCAACCGCACCGTCGAGAACGCGCAGCGAACGCTCAACTTCAATGGTGAAGTCGACGTGACCTGGCGTGTCGATGATGTTGAAGCGGCGCTTCTTGCCGTCACGGCCAACCCAGAAGGTCGTCGTGGCAGCTGACGTGATCGTAATCCCGCGCTCCTGCTCCTGCTCCATCCAGTCCATGGTCGCTGCACCATCGTGCGTCTCGCCCATCTTGTGGTTCTTGCCGGTGTAATAAAGGATACGCTCGGTCGTCGTGGTCTTGCCGGCATCGATGTGAGCCATGATGCCGAAATTACGGTAGTCTTCGAGCTTATATTCGCGGGACATGATGCTGCCTCGTTCTCCGTTCGCCGTTACCAGCGATAATGCGCGAAGGCGCGGTTGGCTTCAGCCATCTTGTGCGTGTCTTCACGCTTCTTGACAGCCGTGCCACGATTGTTTGCTGCGTCGAGCAGCTCGCCCGAGAGACGGTCGACCATCGTGGTCTCGTTCCGCTTGCGCGCAGAGCTGATCAACCAGCGAATGGCCAATGCCTGGCGACGCTCAGGACGAACATCGACGGGAACCTGATAGGTTGCACCACCAACGCGACGCGAACGGACTTCCACGTGTGGAGCCACGTTGTCGAGCGCCTGATGGAACACCGTGATGGGCTCCTGCTTCGTCTTGGCCTGAACCTGATCAAGGGCACTGTAGACGATCGTCTCAGCGATCGACTTCTTGCCATCAAACATGATCGCATTCATGAACTTGGTGATCACGAGATCGCCGAACTTCGGGTCCGGATTGATCTCACGCTTTTCTGCACTATGGCGTCGGGACATATTCTCTGTCTCTCACGATCTTCAGCCAGGCACCCGGAAGAGCACCTGCGCCGGGAACCTTACTTCGGACGCTTCGCACCGTACTTGGAACGGCGCTGCTTGCGATTCTTCACACCCTGCGTATCGAGCACGCCACGGATGATGTGGTAACGGACACCCGGAAGGTCCTTCACGCGACCGCCGCGGATCATCACCACGGAGTGCTCCTGAAGGTTATGCCCCTCGCCCGGAATGTAGCCGATCACTTCGAAGCCGTTCACAAGGCGAATCTTCGCAACCTTGCGCAGAGCCGAGTTCGGCTTCTTAGGCGTCGTGGTGTACACGCGGGTGCAAACACCGCGCTTCTGTGGGTTGGCCTGCATGGCCGGAACTTTATTTCGCTTTACCGGCGCTATGCGCGGCTTGCGGATCAGCTGGTTGACGGTAGGCATCAAACCTTCCTTCTATATCAAAACCTGTGTCCAAAGCCCTTCACAGAGCCGTTTCCCGACTATTGTCGTACGGCAATTCGGGCCACAATCCGCCCTTGGCGGTGCTGCCCGAACAATACGCAGAGGAGGCGTTGCCGCTTCTTGCTAGCCGGAGATTTCTAGTCGTTCTAAAAACGAACCCTGTTTGAGGCGAACTCCAAGACGCGTCGTCTCGAAAGAACCGGCCTCACATCGGCTCAGACGATGCGGCTTCTACTAGCAAGAAGGGTTATCGTCAACCCCATCCACCATATATTGGCCCGAAAGGACCGTGCTAAGCCGCACAAACGCTGCCTTACGGCAGATTATTACGCGAATGCACCAAACAACGACACGAGGCATAACGCTCAATCCTGTCACCCATGAAATAATCATGGCAAGACCGACTCACAATAGGCGACTCGCAGGGAATCACGCAGATGAATGACAATGACCAAAAACCCGTGACAATTATCGTTGGCCGAGTCTGGCGCGTAAAAGGGGGGCCAAGCGAAGGTGTTCATGTTTTGCTCGTCGCGCCCGACGATGACACAGCCGTGCGAAATGCGCTCGAGGCGCTCGCGCGTGAAGGTTATGCGGAGGTCGAATTCGACCAAATCGGTGAATTGCAGGGCGCGCCCGATGATGAGCCACACCTGTCCGCCTGGCAGGGCGCGCTGGAGGGCGAAGTGTCGGTCGTCATGTTTGAAGAGCCTGCCTGAAAACGACAGATAAAAAACCACCTGACCAGGGGCCACCGGCCAGGTGGTTAAAAAAAGGTATGCGATCCCAATTGAACCACTACCATAGTAGGCCGAGCGCCCAATCGGGACGAACTCGGCAGATTCCTCTATAGCCCGTGCGTCGGCGGTTACCTACTCCCAAATGGGGATAGTCTTTCTTCCATTTCAAGCAATTCGGTTTATCGGCGGGGCAGCGGATAGCCTCGGGCATCATCTGCCCACCCTCTCTGATCTGATACGCCGCTGACAAGCCACCACCGTAGCGTTATCGCAGCACCCAACACACGAAAAAGGCCGCAGGAGCAATCCTGCGGCCTTTTTTTCATTGTCGGATGACAACCTGCTTATTCGGCAGGAGTCTTCGTCATGTCTGCAAGCATCGGGCTGGCCATCTCTGCACCAGAAGCCTTCCGACGCTCGTCGAGGATAAGATCATCCCGTGTCGTCGCAATGCGACGGATCTGCCTCATCTGTCCGCCCGTACCGGCCGGGATCAGACGTCCGACGATCACGTTTTCCTTCAGGCCCTGCAGCGTGTCCGTCTTGCCGGCCACAGCAGCTTCTGTGAGGACACGCGTGGTCTCCTGGAACGAAGCGGCCGAGATGAACGATGGGGTCTGCAGCGAGGCCTTGGTGATGCCCAGCAGGACCGGCTGGCCAACTGCAGGCTTCTTGCCCTCTTCGATCAGACGATCGTTGATCTCATCCAGTTCGATCACGTCAACGTGGTCGCCAGGGATGTAGGTCGAGTCGCCCTGCTCCGTGATTTCAACCTTCTGCAGCATCTGGCGAACGATCACCTCGATGTGCTTGTCGTTGATCATCACGCCCTGCAGTCGGTACACTTCCTGGATCTCGTTCACGAGGTAGGAAGCCAGAGCCTCCACGCCCTTGATTGCCAGAATGTCGTGCGGTGCCGGGTTGCCGTCGAGGATGTACTCGCCCTTCTCGATGGTGTCGCCTTCCTGCAGATGGAAAGGCTTGCCCTTCGGGATCAGGTACTCGGCTGCCTCAACCTGCTCGTCATGCGGCTCGATGATGATGCGGCGCTTGTTCTTGTAATCGCGACCGAAGCGGATCGTCCCATCGATTTCGGCGATGATCGCGTGATCCTTCGGACGGCGAGCTTCGAACAGTTCCGCAACGCGCGGCAGACCACCGGTAATGTCCTTGGTCTTGGCGCTTTCCATCGGCACACGGGCGATCACGTCACCCGGCTGAACGGTTGCATCCGGCTCAACCGAGAGGATTGCTTCAACCGACAACAGGAAGCGAGCGTCGCCACCCTTTGACAGTTTGTGCACCTTGCCCTTCTCGTCCATCACCGTGATGGCCGGCTTCAGGTCCGTACCGCGTGGCGTCGAACGCCAGTCGATGACCTCACGCTTGGTGATGCCGGTCGACTCGTCCGCAGTTTCCTGAACCGAGATGCCGTCGACGAGGTCTTCGAACACGACCTTGCCGCCAACTTCCGTGAGGATCGGACGGGTGTACGGATCCCATTCGGCGATACGCTGACCGCGCTTCACCTTGTCGCCGTCATCCACGAAGATGCGCGAACCATAGGTCACCCGGTGAACCGCACGTTCCTTGCCTGCCTCATCGAGGATGAGGACAGCCATGTTACGACCCATCACGACAAGGTTGCCGTCCGAGTTGCGAACCACGTTGCGGTTGCGGATCGACACCGTGCCTTCGTACGAGGCTTCGAGGAACGAAGAGTCAACGACCTGCGCTGTACCGCCCATGTGGAAGGTACGCATCGTGAGCTGGGTACCCGGCTCACCAATCGACTGAGCAGCGATGACGCCGACAGCTTCGCCCTGGTTGACCGGCGTACCGCGTGCAAGGTCACGGCCGTAGCAGACTGCGCAAACCCCCGTACGAACCTCACAGGTCAGTGCCGAGCGGATCTGTACGGTCTGGACTCCGGCAGCCTCAATCGCATCGATATCACGCTCATCCATCAGCGTGCCGGCCTTGACGATGACATCGCCCGAAACCGGGTGAAGTACATCGAGAAGTGCCGTGCGGCCGAGAATACGCGAGCCGAGCGATGCAACAACCTGCCCGGCATCCACGATCGGCTGCATGGTTAGGCCCCTCTCGGTGCCGCAATCGACCGCATTGACGATGCAATCCTGCGCCACGTCGACGAGACGACGGGTCAAGTAACCCGAGTTTGCCGTCTTCAACGCCGTATCAGCAAGGCCCTTACGAGCGCCGTGGGTGGAGTTGAAGTACTCAAGAACGGTCAGGCCTTCCTTGAAGTTCGAGATGATCGGCGTCTCGATGATTTCGCCCGAAGGCTTCGCCATCAGGCCGCGCATGCCGGCGAGCTGACGCATCTGCGTCGGCGAACCACGAGCACCCGAGTGCGACATCATGTAGATCGAGTTCATCGGCTTTTGACGGCCTTCGTCGTTGAACTCGACCGCCTTGATGCGTGCCATCATCTCGTCGGCGACCTTCTCCGAGCACTTGGCCCAGGCGTCGACGACCTTGTTGTACTTCTCGCCCTGAGTGATCAGGCCGTCATTGTACTGCTGCTCATATTCCTTCGCGAGCGCTTCCGTGTCCGCGACCAGCTTGGTCTTGGTGTCCGGAATGACCATGTCGTCCTTGCCGAAGGAAATACCCGCGCGGCAGGCATGCGAGAAGCCGAGCTGCATGATGCGGTCGCAGAAGATGACCGTCTCTTTCTGACCGCAGTGGCGGTAGACGGTGTCGATCATCTTGGAGATGTTCTTCTTGGTCATCTCCTGGTTGGCCGTCTCGAACGGGACGTTCGGGTTCTTCGGCAGCAATTCGCCGATGATCATGCGGCCCGGCGTCGTCTCATAGATCTTCGAGACAACGTTGCCGTCCGCATCGACGCCCTTGTAGCGGCCCTTGATCTTCGAGTGCAGCGTGACTGCCTTGGTCTCGAGAGCGTGGTGCAGTTCGCCCATGTCGGCGAATGCCATGCCCTGTCCCGGCTCGTTCTCATTGACGATCGAGAGGTAGTAGAGGCCAAGAACCATGTCCTGCGAAGGCACGATGATCGGCGCGCCCGAAGCAGGGTGCAGGATGTTGTTGGTCGACATCATCAGCACGCGCGCTTCCAGCTGCGCTTCGAGCGACAGCGGAACGTGAACTGCCATCTGGTCACCGTCGAAGTCGGCGTTAAATGCCGTACAGACGAGCGGATGCAGCTGGATTGCCTTGCCTTCGATCAGGACCGGCTCGAACGCCTGGATGCCAAGACGGTGCAGCGTAGGCGCACGGTTCAGAAGAACCGGGTGCTCACGGATGACCTCATCCAGGATATCCCAGACTTCCGGCTTTTCCTTTTCGACCAGCTTCTTCGCCTGCTTGACGGTCGAAGAGAAGCCCTTCGCGTCAAGGCGAGCGTAGATGAACGGCTTGAACAGCTCGAGCGCCATCTTCTTCGGCAGGCCGCACTGGTGCAGCTTCAGCTCCGGACCGGTCACGATAACCGAGCGACCCGAATAGTCGACGCGCTTGCCGAGCAGGTTCTGACGGAAACGACCCTGCTTGCCCTTGAGCATGTCAGAGAGCGACTTCAGCGGACGCTTGTTGGCGCCGGTGATCACGCGGCCACGGCGGCCGTTGTCGAACAGCGCATCAACCGCTTCCTGAAGCATGCGCTTCTCGTTGCGGATGATGATGCCGGGCGCACGCAACTCGATCAGCCGCTTGAGACGGTTGTTACGGTTGATCACGCGACGATACAGGTCGTTCAGGTCGGACGTCGCAAAGCGGCCGCCATCCAGCGGGACCAGCGGACGCAGGTCTGGCGGAATGACCGGAATGATCTTCATGATCATCCACTCGGGGCGGTTGCCCGACTCGATGAAGTTCTCGACCACTTTCAGGCGCTTGAGGAACTTCTTCTGCTTCAGCTCGGAGGTGGTCGAAGCCAGCTCGGTGCGCAGGTCGCCCGCGATCCGGTCCAGGTCCATCGACGAGAGCAGCTCGTGGATTGCCTCGGCACCGATCATCGCCGTGAACGAGTCTTCGCCGTATTCGTCAACGGCGATCATGTATTCTTCTTCGGACAGGAGCTGGTGCTCCTTGAGCGCGGTCAGGCCCGGCTCGGTCACGATGTAGTTTTCGAAATACAGGACGCGCTCAATATCCTTGAGCGTCATGTCGAGCAGCGTACCGATACGCGATGGTAGCGACTTCAGGAACCAGATATGCGCAACCGGCGCAGCCAGTTCGATATGGCCCATGCGCTCACGGCGAACGCGCGAAAGCGTGACTTCAACGCCGCACTTTTCGCAGATGACGCCCTTGTACTTCATGCGCTTGTACTTGCCGCACAGGCACTCGTAGTCCTTGATCGGTCCGAAAATACGCGCGCAGAAAAGACCGTCGCGTTCGGGCTTGAACGTACGGTAGTTGATCGTCTCCGGCTTCTTGATCTCGCCGAAAGACCAGGACTGAATCTTCTCCGGGCTGGCAAGCGAGATGCGGATCGAATCGAACGTCTGCGCAGGTACCTGCGAATTGAAGAGATTCATGACCTCTTGGTTCATGCTGTTCTCCTTGTGGGGATGCAAAGACATCCCTTGTCTGGAACATGGGCGAGACGCGGGCCGCATCCTCACCATCAATTGTGTACGTGCGCCGGAGGACCTCCTCGTCCCCCGGCGCACGCGCCATTACTCTGCAGCGTCGGCGATGTGTGGCGGCAACTCTTCGAGCGAGTTCTCGAGTTCGACATTGAGTCCGAGCGAGCGCATTTCCTTGACGAGAACGTTGAAGCTCTCCGGAATGCCGGCCTCGAACGTATCGTCTCCGCGGACGATCGCTTCGTAGACCTTCGTACGCCCGGCCACGTCGTCAGACTTGACCGTCAACATTTCCTGCAGCGTGTACGCTGCGCCGTAGGCTTCGAGTGCCCAGACTTCCATTTCACCGAAGCGCTGTCCACCGAACTGCGCCTTACCGCCCAGCGGCTGCTGGGTAACGAGCGAGTATGGTCCAATCGAACGCGCGTGGATCTTGTCATCCACGAGGTGGTGAAGCTTGAGCATATAGATATAGCCCATCGTCACCTGTCGATCGAACGGCTCACCAGTGCGGCCGTCATAGAGCGTCGACTGACCCGATGTCTCAAGGCCCGCCAGCGTGAGCATCTCGTTGATGTCCGCTTCGTTGGCACCGTCAAACACCGGTGTCGCAATCGACACACCGCGCGTCATCTGCTCGCCGAGACGAACGATGGACTCATCGTCGTAGTCTCGGACAGGCTCGTTGCGATCATTCGACGGAATGATTGCCTCGATCGTCTGACGCAGCGGCTCAATCTTGCCACCTTCGCGATAGGCGTCGATCAGTTCCCCGATCTTCCTGCCCATCCCGGCACAAGCCCAGCCCAGATGCGTTTCCAGAATCTGGCCCACGTTCATGCGCGACGGCACACCCAGAGGGTTGAGCACGATGTCGGCATGCGTGCCATCTTCCAGGAACGGCATGTCCTCGACGGCCACGATGCGCGAAACCACGCCCTTGTTGCCGTGACGGCCAGCCATCTTGTCGCCTGGCTGCATCTTGCGCTTCACAGCGACGAAGACCTTGACCATCTTCATGACGCCCGGAGGCATCTCGTCGCCGCGCTGGACCTTCTCGACCTTGTCCATGAAGCGCTGCTCGAGCGCCTTCTTGGAGTCGTCATACTGTCCACGCAGAGCTTCCAGCTCGCTCTGGACCTGCTCGTCCTCGACGGCAAACTGCCACCACTGCGAGCGCGGGAAGTCGACAAGCGCCTCACGGGTGAGGTCGCCGCCCTTCTTCCAGCCCTTCGGGCCAGCAATGACATCCTTGCCGGTCAGCATATCCGCCAGACGCGCATACACGTTACGGTCGAGGATTGCCTGCTCGTCGTCGCGGTCCTTGGCCAGACGCTCGATTTCCTCGCGCTCGATCGCCATGGCACGTTCGTCTTTCTCGACGCCGTGGCGGTTGAACACGCGGACTTCCACGACGGTGCCGTAGGCTCCTGGCGGCATGCGCATGGAGGTGTCACGGACGTCCGAAGCCTTCTCACCGAAGATCGCGCGCAGAAGCTTCTCTTCCGGCGTCATCGGGCTCTCGCCCTTCGGCGTGATCTTGCCGACGAGAATGTCGCCTGGCTGAACTTCAGCACCGATATAGGTGATGCCAGCTTCATCGAGGTTCTTCAGTGCTTCTTCCGAAACGTTCGGAATATCGCGGGTGATTTCCTCAGGCCCAAGCTTGGTGTCACGCGCCATGACCTCGAACTCCTCGATGTGAATCGAGGTGAAGACGTCGTCGGCAACGATCCGCTCGGACAGGAGGATGGAGTCCTCGTAGTTGTAGCCGTTCCACGGCATGAACGCGACAAGCACGTTACGGCCGAGAGCCAGATCACCGAGGTCGGTCGACGGACCGTCCGCGAGAATGTCGCCCTTGTTAACACGGTCGCCGACACGTACCAGCGGGCGCTGGTTGATGCAGGTCGATTGGTTCGAACGCTGGAACTTCATCAGACGATAGATATCGACACCGGACTTGCCGGGATCAAGGTCTTCCGTCGCACGAATAACGATACGCGTCGCGTCAACCTGGTCGACAACACCGCCACGGCGGGCACCGATTGCTGCCCCGGAGTCACGAGCCACGATCGGCTCCATGCCGGTGCCGACGAACGGAGCTTCGGCGCGCACGAGTGGCACGGCCTGACGCTGCATGTTCGAGCCCATGAGAGCGCGGTTGGCGTCGTCATTCTCAAGGAACGGAATGAGCGCTGCGGCAACCGAAACCAGCTGCTTGGGTGACACGTCCATGAGGTCGACGTTTTCGCGTGGCGCCATCATCACTTCGCCGCCATGACGGCAGATGACGAACTCATCCGTGAACGAGCCGTTGGTGTCGAGCTCTGCGTTCGCCTGTGCGACGTAGTGCTTGGCCTCTTCCATTGCGGACAGATAGACCACGTCGTGCGTCACCTTGCCGTCGATGATCTTCCGGTACGGGCTTTCGATGAAGCCGTACTTGTTGACCCGAGCGAAGGTTGCGAGCGAGTTGATCAGACCGATATTCGGACCTTCCGGGGTCTCGATCGGGCAGATACGACCATAGTGCGTTGGATGAACGTCACGAACTTCAAAGCCCGCACGCTCACGCGTCAGACCGCCAGGTCCAAGCGCCGAAAGACGACGCTTGTGCGTGATTTCCGACAGCGGGTTGGTCTGGTCCATGAACTGCGACAGCTGCGAGGAGCCGAAGAACTCACGCACCGCAGCAGCAGCCGGCTTGGCGTTGATCAGGTCCTGCGGCATGACGGTGTCGATCTCGATCGACGACATGCGCTCCTTGATCGCACGCTCCATGCGCAGCAGACCGACGCGGTACTGGTTCTCCATCAACTCACCGACCGAACGCACACGGCGGTTGCCGAGGTTGTCGATGTCGTCGATCTCGCCCTTGCCGTCGCGCAGGTCGACCAGCGTCTTGACCACGGCAAGGATGTCTTCCTTGCGCAGAACACGCACGGTGTCAGCAGCGTCCTGCTCGAGGCGCATGTTCATCTTCACGCGGCCAACAGCCGAAAGATCGTAGCGCTCTGGGTCGAAGAACAGCGAATTGAACATCGCTTCAGCGGTGTCGATTGTTGGCGGCTCGCCCGGACGCATCACCCGGTAGATGTCGAACAGCGCATCCTGACGGCTCTCGTTCTTGTCGACCGCGAGCGTATTGCGGATGTAGCCACCGACATTGACGTGGTCGATGTCGAGGATCTGGATTTCTTCCTGGCCGGAATCCTGCAGAACCTTCAGCGTCTTCTCGTCGATCTCGTCGCCAGCCTCGAGGAAGATCTCACCCGTGGCGTAGTTGACGATGTCTTCTGCAAGATAGGCGCCAAACAGATCATCATCGGTCGCCTTGATGGCCTTGAGGCCCTTTTCGGCGAGCTGTTTTGCCTGGCGTGCGGTGATCTTGCGACCTGCCTCGACCACGATTTCGCCGGTGTCGGCATCAACCAGATCGGTCACGGCCTTGAGGCCGCGGAAACGCTCGGCGTTGTACGGGATACGCCAGTGATCGCCAGCGTGCTTGTAGGTCAGCTTCTGGTAGAACGTCGACAGGATGTCTTCGCTGTCCATTCCCAGTGCCATCAGCAGGGACGTGACAGGGATCTTGCGGCGACGGTCAATACGTGCGTGGACAACGTCCTTGGAGTCGAACTCGATGTCGAGCCACGAGCCACGATAAGGGATCACGCGCGCGGCGAACAGGAGCTTGCCCGACGAGTGCGTCTTACCCTTGTCATGATCGAAGAACACACCCGGCGAGCGGTGCATCTGCGAGACGATCACGCGCTCGGTGCCGTTCACGATGAACGTACCGTTGGACGTCATGAGCGGCATGTCGCCCATGTAGACGTCCTGCTCCTTGATGTCCTTGATCGACTTTGCGCCGGTATCTTCGTCAATATCGAACACGATCAGACGCAGCGTCACCTTGAGTGGCGCTGCGAAAGTCAGGTCGCGCTGACGGCATTCATCCACGTCGAACTTCGGCGCTTCGAACTCGTACTTGACGAATTCGAGCATCGAAGCCCCGGAAAAATCGGAAATCGGGAACACCGACTTGAATACCGACTGCAATCCCTCGTCCGGACGACCGCCCTTCGGCTCGTCGACCATGAGGAACTGATCATAAGACGCCTTCTGAACCTCGATGAGGTTGGGCATCTCCGCAACTTCCGGAATCTTTCCGAAGAACTTGCGTACGCGCCTGCGACCATTGAACGTGTGGGTCTGGGCCATCGTCGCTCCTTGCTGCCTTCTGGCTTCGCACCATACTTGCCGACCGCGATTCGCGCGCGGTCAATCCAAAACGGGTAAAAACCCGTTTCCTAAAGGCCGCATTTCGGCCCTCAGGAAAGAGGTTTTTCCACAGTCCGGTTCGCCGGACCGGCGGATGGGAAATTCCCACCCGCCGAACCTGCGGAATTACTTGAGCTCGACCTTGGCGCCAGCTGCTTCCAGCGTAGCCTTGATCTTCTCAGCTTCGTCCTTGGCAATGCCTTCCTTGACAGCCTTAGGAGCGCCTTCGACCAGGTCCTTGGCTTCCTTGAGGCCCAGGCCGGTGATGCCGCGGACTTCCTTGATCACGTTGATCTTCTGAGCGCCGGCGTCGACGAGAACGACGTCAAACTCGGTCTTCTCTTCAGCAGCTTCAGCAGGAGCAGCGCCGCCAGCAGCAGCAGCCACAGCCACAGGAGCAGCAGCCGAAACGCCCCACTTCTCTTCCAGCATCTTCGACAGCTCAGCAGCTTCGAGAACGGTCAGAGCCGACAGGTCTTCAACGATCTTTGCGAGATCAGCCATTGTATTGTTCCTTTAAAGTTCGAACAGGTGTTGTGTTGTTGTTTTGAAACAGCCTTACGCTGCCTCGTCCTTCCGGGAATACGCGCCGAAAACGCGGGCAAGATTTCCTGCCGGTGCGTTTACAACTGCTGCGATCCGGGTTGCCGGCGTCTGAATCATGCCGACGATCTTGGCCCTGAGCTCGTCCAGCGATGGCATGGTGGCAAGAGCCTTCACACCTTCTGCATCGAGAACAGTCGAGCCCATTGCACCACCGAGAATGACAAGCTTGTCATTCGTCTTGGCGAATTCGGCTGCGATCTTTGGGGCCGCGACCGGATCCTCCGCATAGGCGATTACAGTCTGTCCTTTGAACAGGTCCTGCATGCCTTCGGAGTCCGTACCCTGAAGGGCGATAACGGCGAGGCGGTTTTTCGCGACCTTGACCGTACCACCCGCCGCGCGCATCTTTGAACGAAGATCGTTCATGTTCGCGACGGTGAGGCCGGCGTAGTGGGCCACGACGACCGAACCCGTGCTCTTGAACACGTCGTTCAGGCCGGTGACGAATTCGCGTTTTTCCGCTCTATCCACTGCCACTCTCCAGTTGACAACCGCTCTTGGCGAACGGCTGTCGGTTGCCTTTTGCCGTCCGGGAAGTTTTCGTAAAAACCGGCCCGAAACGACGGTCGAGGGTTCCTGTCCCCTTTCGTCCACCGAAACCGGCGAACGGACAAAAGGCCAACACGGTTCGAACGTACTTCAAGGCTTTCGCCTTCAATCTGTTCGCACCCGTCTCATGCAGGCTTTACGATTAAGACCGAACAAGCCAGTCACCTGCAATCTCGGACAGGAGACCGAAAGCGAACCAACGCTTCCGGTATCCGAATCCCGCGAACGGGATCCGGAATTCTTAAAGCAGCTTAAGCTGCCGTGACGCTTGCGACGTCGAGCTTCAGGCCTGGGCCCATGGTCGACGAAAGTGCAACGCGCTTGACGTAGTTGCCCTTCGCGCCCGTCGGCTTCGCCTTGATGACCGCGTCGGCAAATGCCTTCACGTTCTCTTCAAGGGCCTTGGCGTCAAACGACACCTTGCCAACGCCAGCGTGAATGATACCGGCCTTCTCGACACGGAACTCCACAGCGCCGCCCTTCGAAGCCTTGACGGCTCCGGCGACGTCCACGGTGACCGTTCCGACCTTCGGGTTCGGCATCATGCCACGCGGGCCGAGCACCTTACCGAGACGACCGACCAGCGGCATCATGTCAGGTGTGGCAATGCAGCGATCGAAGTTGATCTCGCCCTTCTGGACGATCTCGACCAGATCCTCTGCACCGACGATGTCTGCGCCGGCTGCCTTGGCTTCGTCAGCCTTGTCGCCACGTGCAAACACAGCCACGCGCACGGTACGACCGGTGCCGTTCGGCAGGTTGACCACGCCACGAACCATCTGGTCAGCGTGACGTGGGTCGACGCCGAGGTTCATCGAAACTTCGATGGTCTCGTCGAACTTGGCGCTGGCACGTTCCTTCAGAAGCGCAATCGCTTCTGCAAGATCGAACTGCTTGTCGAAATCGATACCTTCGCGCGTCTTTGCAACGCGCTTTGCGATCTTCTTAGCCATCTATCAGCCCACCACTTCCAGACCCATGGAGCGAGCGGAACCTTCCACCATGCGCATGGCGGCATCCACGTCGTTCGCGTTCAGATCCTTCATCTTCGCTTCTGCGATCTCGCGAACCTTGTCGCGGCTGATCGAACCAACCGAAGACTTGCCTGGCTCCTTCGAGCCGGACTTCAGTTCTGCGGCCTTCTTCAGGAAGTAGGTCACCGGCGGCGTCTTCATGACGAAGGTGAACGACTTGTCCTGATAGTAGGTGATGACGACCGGAGTCGGCTGACCCTTCTCAACATCCTGCGTAGCGGCGTTGAACGCCTTGCAGAATTCCATGATGTTGATGCCACGCTGACCAAGCGCAGGACCGATCGGGGGCGACGGAGTCGCTGAACCCGCGGCAACCTGCAGCTTGAGCTGGCCTGCAATTTTCTTAGCCATTGCTCTGCCTCTTTTCTTGCCGGACTATCCGGCGGTTGCAGTTGGTGGTCCGGAGTTTGTGCGACCGGCTAAAGCCGCCTCTCCTTCCACCCTTTCACGCAAAGCCGCATCAGCGACCCGCGACCCGACCCTTTACGGGTCAGGATTATCCGATCAGCCCTTTTCGACCTGACCGAACTCGAGATCGACAGGCACAGCGCGCCCGAAGATCGAAACTTCCACCTTGAGCCGCGAGCGCTCCTCATCGACTTCCTGCACGAAGCCATTGAAGGAGGCAAACGGACCATCGGAAACGCGAATCGCTTCACCGACCTCGAAGGTCACCGAAGGCTTCGGACGCTCAACACCCTCCTGCACCTGATGCAGAATGCGCAGCGCTTCAGATTCTGGAATCGGCACCGGCTTTGCAGTGCGCGGATCTTCACCGAGGAAGCCCGTCACACGCGGAGTGTTCTTCACCAGACTGATCACGGCATCAGTCAGATTGGCCTTCATCAGCACATAGCCCGGAAAGAACTTGCGCTCGGCATCAACCTTCTTGCCGCGACGAATCTCGACAACCTTCTCGGTCGGAACGACGACCTGCTCGATCAAGTCGCTCAGACCCTTCTGGCGAGCCTTGTTCTCAATATCTTCGGCAACCTTTTTCTCGAAATTCGAGTAGGCGTGGACGATGTACCACCGCGCGGTCATACTAAAATTCTCCGTAGTCGCCAGCTTAGCGCCCGATACCCAGAATCAGCTCAACCAAAAATGCGATCAACTGGTCGGAGGCGAAAAAAAACACAGCAGCGAGACAAGCGAACACAAGGACCATCAACGTGGAAATCATTGTCTCCCGCCGCGACGGCCATGTGACCTTGGAAGTCTCAGTACGCACCTGCTGCAAGAAAACGAATGGATTTGTGACCTTGGACGCCATCTACCGCTCTTCATTAAAGCCCCGCGGCACCAGCCGGAGACATAAGTCGAATACACGCAAAACCGCCATTGGCCGCTTTCCGCAAACCGCGCGAATCGCCAGCGTATTTTAGCCATGCAATCCAGGCACGCAAAGCCGAATCCCGGCCCCACGCACCTCGTGTTTGTTGGCACTACATAAAACCGATTGCCCGCCGTTGCAAGTGGCTATTGTGAAAGCTGTGGAGGAAGGCGTCGCAAGCAGGGTGTGGAAGACACAGGATGCTAGTCGAAACGACTGGCAGGGGCAGCAGGGCTCGAACCCGCGACCTGCGGTTTTGGAGACCGCCGCTCTACCAACTGAGCTATACCCCTGCACCGCTTGAGAGCGCGTCGTCTTCCTATGTGCTCTTTGCCAAAGACGCAAGAGCACAATCGCTTTTGCGGACCGTTCCGGCGCAATTTTCCCAAATAGAACGCCGCGCCGCTGGATTTCCACAGACTGCCGCAAGGTCACATCTGGCGTCAGCCATTCATGCCGCAGGCTCATTACACAAGATGGGAGTGACGGAGACAGGCGTCAAGGCGCGCGGCTTCAATCCCAGCCCGGAGCAATTCGTAACAGCTCCACGGAACTGCCAGCGTCGCATCGATTCGATTTGGACAAAATAAAACGGGCGGCCTAAGCCGCCCGTTCAGACAACAAGATTGCTGTCAGATTATGCAGTGATGCTTGCGACGATACCGGCGCCGACGGTGCGGCCGCCTTCACGGATAGCAAAGCGCAGCTTCTCTTCCATGGCGATCGGAACGA
>NZ_FORF01000030.1 GCF_900113935.1 Aquamicrobium aerolatum DSM 21857 | reverse complement strand
CTTTTTTGGGCCCATACTGTATGGATGGTCTCACTCTGCCCTAAGCACTGCTTCCCGTTCCTCCGGCAGTGCCTCTACGCCTCTCCCACCGTCTCCGTATCCTCGTCCAGCTCGTGCTCAAGCTCTAGGTAGCCGCTGGCGATGAGATATTCGCGCAACACGAACCGGGCAGCTTGATCTGGGTCGATCTGGTATTCTTTCGCAAACCGGCGCAGCGCTATGGCTTCGTCAGTCGCGATTTCGAGCATTATTTTCATTCCAAGCCCAACCCACGCGTTTTCGGATGGCAGATGTCATGCGACAAAAGCCTGCAGCACCGACATAGCCTTTTTTAGGAGGGCGCAGATTTTGCGCCGCACCCTCGCTGCTATCGTGCAAAATAGAACGTGGGCTGCAAGAAAGGTTTTGATCAATCCCCTGAAATGCCCATCGGCACATCACCATACTGCGCGAGGATGATCGGCTCTTCCAGGACTTCGCCGGTTTCGGTGTCGACCGTCTGCTGGACGGCAATGACGCCAGCAGCGCGACCGGCGTCGCGTTCGGCCCGCTTGATCGCTTCGTCGGCGGTTTTGAAATCCATCTGCCGGCCCTGCACGAGCCTTCGCCCCTGCTTTTCGAACTGCTGCACAATATAAAGGGTCTTTTCGGCCAACACCCATTTCCACTTCAAATACTTGAGCGTTCAGTTTATCCAGAACGTCCAGTGAACAAATCAGCGATCTGCGTGTCACTGGCGTGTCAATCACGTGTCTGCAGATGATGAGTGTTCTTTCTTCGTTCTGCAAGCATCTGCACGAACCTACAAGAAAAAACGTCTCAACCCCTTTTAGCTATTGCGCTTTTCTGCGTCTTTCTCTATTTCCCGCAGCGGGCCACCTCTCCCCAACGAGAGGCGAGCTATCTGAGAGGATAGAACTGCTATGACAATGATTTCGAAACCGGACACACGTCCGGCCAATCCCAATTTTTCTTCTGGTCCTTGCGCCAAGCGTCCCGGCTGGTCGCTTGAAGCCCTTGCTGATGCTCCGCTCGGTCGTTCGCACCGCGCCAAGACCGGCAAGACGAAGCTGCAATACGCAATCGACCTCACCCGTGAAGTTCTTCAGGTTCCCGCCGACTGGCGTATCGGCATCGTGCCGGCGTCGGACACCGGCGCAGTCGAGATGGCGCTGTGGTCGCTGCTCGGCGAGCGCGGCGTCGATATGGTCGCATGGGAATCCTTCGGCGCAGGCTGGGTCACTGACGTCGTCAAGCAGCTGAAGCTGCCGGACGTGCGCAAGATCGAAGCCGACTACGGCGTTCTGCCGGATCTCGCGCAGATCGATTTCAACCGCGACGTCGTCTTCACCTGGAATGGCACCACTTCGGGCGTTCGTGTCCCGAACGCTGATTTCATTCCGGCAGACCGCGAAGGCCTGACGATCTGCGATGCCACTTCGGCCGCATTCGCCCAGCGCCTCGACTTCACCAAGCTCGATGTCGTGACCTTCTCGTGGCAGAAGGTTCTTGGCGGCGAAGGCGCACACGGCATGCTGATCCTCAGCCCGCGTGCTGTTGCACGCCTTGAGAGCTATACGCCGTCCTGGCCAATGCCGAAGATCTTCCGCATGACCAAGGGTGGCAAGCTGATCGAAGGTATCTTCAAGGGCGAGACGATCAATACGCCGTCGATGCTGTGTGTCGAGGATTATATCGACGCGCTTGAATGGTCGAAGTCGATCGGTGGCCTCGACGGCCTCGTTGGCCGCGCAGAAGCTAACTTTGCGGTGCTCAACGCCTTCGTTGAAAAGTCCGACTGGCTTGCCAATCTGGCTGTCGATCCGGTCACCCGCTCGAACACTTCGGTGTGCCTGACCATTGTCGATCCGCAAGTGGCCGCACTCGACAAGGACGCACAGGCTGCGTTTGCCAAGGGCATTGTCTCGGCGCTTGAAAAGGAAGTCGTCGCATACGACATCGGCGCTTATCGCGACGCGCCGTCGGGTCTACGCATCTGGACCGGTGCAACGGTCGAGACCGCAGATGTCGAAAAGTTGACGGCTTGGCTCGACTGGGCATTTGCCCAGCAGAAGGCGGCACTGAAGGCTGACGCCTAAGCACTTCTTTCAGGGCTGCGGTTGGGCGCAGCCTTGTACTCCTCCAAAGCACATAACTACCTCACGAAGGAGGCCATCATGGCACCTCGCGTACTCGTATCCGACAAACTTTCGCCGACTGCCGTGCAGATCTTCAAGGATCGCGGCGTTGAAGTGGACTATCTGCCAGACCTCGGCAAGGACAAGGAAAAGCTCCTTGAAGTCATCGGCCAGTATGATGGCCTCGCGATCCGTTCTGCCACGAAGGTGACGGAAAAGCTGATCGAAGCAGCGACCAACCTGAAGGTTGTGGGCCGCGCCGGTATCGGCGTCGACAACGTTGATATCCCGGCTGCATCGCGTCGCGGTATCATTGTCATGAACACGCCATTTGGCAACTCGATCACCACCGCTGAGCACGCCATTGCGCTGATGTTCGCCGTGGCTCGTGAACTGCCGGAAGCCAATTCATCCACGCATGCCGGCAAGTGGGAAAAGAACCGCTTCATGGGCGTCGAGATTACCGGCAAGACGCTGGGTGTGATCGGCTGCGGCAACATCGGTTCGATCGTCGCCACGCGCGGCGTTGGCCTGAAGATGAACGTCATCGCCTATGACCCCTTCCTGTCGGAAGCGCGCGCCAAGGAACTTGGCGTCGAGAAGGTCGAGCTTGAAGAGATTTTCACACGCTCGGACTTCATCACGCTGCACACGCCGATGACCGACAAGACGCGCGGCATCCTCAACAAGGATGCGTTCGCGAAGATGAAGAAGGGCGTTCGCATCATCAACTGCGCGCGCGGTGGCCTGATCGTCGAGGCTGATCTGATCGAAGCACTGAAGAGCGGCAAGGTTGCAGGTGCCGGCATTGACGTGTTCGAGACCGAGCCAGCGACGGAAAGCCCGTTGTTCGGCATGGCAAATGTGGTCTGCACGCCGCACCTTGGCGCATCGACCGCAGAAGCTCAGGAAAACGTTGCCCTGCAGGTTGCCGAGCAGATGTCGGACTACCTGACTAAGGGTGCCGTCACCAACGCGATCAACATGCCTTCGATCTCGGCTGACGAAGCTCCACGCCTGAAGCCTTTCATCAAGCTTGCCGAAGTGCTGGGCGCGTTTGTCGGACAGGTGACCGAAGAGGCGATTCAGGAAGTCGAGATTCTGTTCGACGGTGCTACCGCCGACATGAACACCAAGGCGCTGACCAGCGCTGCACTGGCCGGCCTGATCCGCCCGATGGTGTCCGACATCAACATGGTCTCCGCGCCGATCATGGCGAAGGAGCGCGGTGTTATCCTGTCGGAGATCAAGCGCGACAAGTCGGGCGCATTCGACGGCTACATCAAGCTGAAGGTGAAGACGGCATCCAAGAGCCGCTCGATTGCCGGCACGGTGTTCTCCGATGGCAAGCCGCGCTTCATCCAGATCAAGGGTATCACGCTCGACGCGGAAGTGGGCGAGCACATGCTCTACACCACCAATGCTGATGCGCCCGGCATCATCGGTCTGCTCGGCACGATCTGCGGCAAGCACGGCGTGAACATTGCGAACTTCCACCTTGGACGTAACCGTCCGGGCGGCGATGCGATTGCACTTCTCTATCTGGATGCGCCGTTCCCACAGGCGGTTCTGGAGGAACTGCGCGCCGACCCGCGGATCGTTTCGGCAAAGCCGTTGCAGTTCGACGTCGCCACGGCCTGATCAGGTTCCAAGCCTCCTCCCAAGGCTTTTGCGGGACGCATGTGCTTACGCGCATGCGTCCCGCCGCAGGCGTAGTCGCTACGTGTTGAACATATCGGAGGGAAACTACCGATAATGGTGGCAATCTGAGCCGCTGCTGACTGGATTGATCGGGTTCAGTCGCGTGCTGCGCGTTTGCGGCCGCTGTTTTCGGCCAGCCAAATGCCGCCGAGAACCATGACCAGTGCCGCGATGTGATACATCTCTAGGTCCTCGCCCAGGATGGCAATCGACAGGATCGTCCCGAAAATAGGCACGAGGTTGATGAAGAGACCGGCACGGTTTGCGCCGATCAGATCGACAGCGCGTACATAGAACAATTGCGATACCACCGACGGGAAAATCGCGGTGTAAAGGACGATGCCCCAACCACGCATGTCGGGCCATATTGCAGCGTCGGTCGCAACTTCCCACGCCATAAATGGCAGAGACGTAAGGGCGGCCGCCACCGCCATCACCGACATCAGGCTCTTCCAGTGAATTGCAGGCTTGTATCGCAGAGCGATGGTATAGCCAGCATAAAGCAGAACGGCCGCGAGCATCAGCAAGTCGCCGCTATTGATCTGTTGTTCTGACAATGTCAGCAGATTTCCGTGTGTCGCCGTCAACGCAACTCCAACCATTGAAAGGCTGAAGCCGATCACCTGTCCTGCCGAGACGCCGATGCGATACAGGACGAAGTTGGCGATAAAGATGAACATCGGCATGCCGGCCTGTTCGATCGATACGTTGATGACGGTGGTGAAGGTGAGGGCGGTGTACATCGCCGCGTTGAACAGCGTGAAGCCGGCGGCACCGAGCAGGAACAGATAGAGAAGCCGCGGTCGCACGACATGCCAGTCCCGGCGCAATTGCGGTATCCCGATGGCCAGCATCAGCGCGACGGCTCCCAGCCATCGAAAAGTCGTCAGTACCATTGGCGAGATGTGACCGACTGCCATTTTGCCTGCGACAGCGTTCCCGCCCCACATCAACATGGTCAGGAGCAGAAGAACATATGCGTTGCGAGACATTGCGGACCGGAAGCTTTCGAGACGTGAGGGTCAAGGCGTAGACGCTTCGTTCGTGCGTGTAAATGCGCCACATGAGGGCGGCTTCGGTCCAAAGAGGCGTTTTACCGCTGTTCGAAGGGGTCGCACAAAGGGCGACATGTGGTTATAGAGACGTGTAAAATTTGCCGGGCAACCGGTCCAGGTTCAGCAAAGAGGAATTTATCCATGGCCAATGTTGTGGTCGTCGGGTCCCAGTGGGGCGACGAAGGCAAAGGCAAGATTGTCGACTGGCTCTCCGAGCGCGCCGATGTCATCGTGCGGTTTCAGGGTGGCCACAATGCAGGCCACACGCTGGTCGTTGACGGCAAGGTCTACAAATTGTCGTTGTTGCCTTCCGGTGTCGTTCGCCCGGGCAAACTTTCGGTGATCGGCAACGGCGTTGTTTTCGATCCGCACGCTTTCATTGCGGAGCTCGGTCGGATTCGTGAGCTGGGTGTCGACATCGGGCCGGAGCGATTGAAAATTGCGGAAAATACCTCGCTGATCCTCTCGGTACACCGCGAGCTCGACGGTTTTCGCGAAGATGCGGCTTCCGCTGGCGGCACCAAGATTGGCACGACGCGTCGTGGCATCGGGCCGGCTTACGAGGACAAGGTTGGCCGCCGCGCAATCAAGGTGATGGATCTTGCAGATATCGACAGCCTGCCGGCTAAGGTTGACCGCCTGCTGACCCACCATAACGGTCTGCGCCGCGGTCTGGGCCATGCTGAGGTGGCGCACGAGACGATCATGGAGGAGCTGACCTCCGTGGCGGATGCGGTGCTTCCTTACATGGACCGCGTCTGGAAAGTGCTTGATGAGAAGCGCCGTGCAGGTGAGCGCATTCTGTTTGAAGGCGCACAGGGAACATTGCTGGACGTCGACCACGGCACCTATCCGTTTGTCACGTCGTCCAACACCGTTGCAGGTCAGGCTTCTGCGGGCTCGGGTATGGGGCCTGGCTCAATCGGCTACGTGCTCGGAATTACCAAGGCGTACACGACGCGCGTTGGCGAGGGGCCGTTCCCGAGCGAGCAGGACAATGAGATCGGTGAGTTTCTGGGAACCCAGGGGCGTGAATTCGGCACTGTCACCGGGCGCAAGCGCCGTTGTGGCTGGTTTGACGCCGTGCTGGTTCGCCAGTCTGTTGCCGTCAATGGCATCGACGGCATCGCTTTGACCAAGCTCGACGTTTTGGACGGGCTCGACGAGATCAAGGTTTGCACGGGCTACAGGCTTGATGGCGAGGTTATCGACTACCTGCCGGCAAGCCAGGCCGCGCAGGCGAGGGTCGAGCCGATCTACGAGACGCTGGAAGGCTGGAAGGGTACCACCGCTGGCGCACGCAGCTGGAATGACCTGCCGGCGCAGGCCGTCAAATATGTCCGCTACATCGAAGAGTTGATTGGCGCGCCGGTGTCGATGCTCTCGACCAGTCCTGAACGTGACGACACAATACTTGTGACGGACCCGTTTCAAGACTAGAGGTTCTGAATCTGTTTCGGCTGCGGTGGCTCAGGCCCCTGCAGCCGAAGTCAGGCAAAGATGCAGGAATTGGGTGAAGAATGGCAGATTTCGTTGCGGTTCTGAGAAAGACAATCGGCGGTCTGAGCGACAACACGCCAGAAATGCGCGAGAAAGTCTACGATAAGGCCCGCGCGACGATCGAAGCCAAGATCGCGGCTCTCAATCCCCAGCCGCCGCTTGCAATCATCGAGCGCCAGCGCAAGGCGATGGAAGATGCAATCTCGGTCTTGCGTGCTGATTATGATCAGCCGGTGATCGTCGATAATTTCGACGACATTATCGCCAGCCTTGATGGCAGCGAGCCGTTCGAGACGCATGGCGACGAGAGCGAACTGGTGTCGGAGCAGCCGTCTCCGGAACCGTTTGCTACTCCTCCGGTTGCGGTTGCGGTTGCGCCAGTTGCACCAGTTGCACCGGCCGCCCCAGAGCCTGTTCTGGAGGCAAAGCGTACGCCGCCTGAACTTGACCCGGTGTCCGTCGGGTCTGATGCGCAAGCGATGCGTGATACGGTTGCAAACGACGACCGCCTCGATCTCGATCACGAACGCCGCCCTGCAGAAGCCAAACCTGCTGCGGCATCGACGCCGCGCCGCAAAGGCATTTCAGCTGGTTTGATTGCCGCGTCGCTGGTTGGCCTGCTGATTGTTGCTGGCGCACTTTATGCGTTGTGGCCGAGTGGCGGAAGCGAGCCGCAGGTTGCTGAGCAGCCAGCACCGGTGGAGACGCAGGAGACGCCAGCCACGACCGCCGAGGAACTTCCGGAGACGCCGTCTCCCGAGGAAGAGCTGGCCGCAGCAACCCCAGAGCCAGAGCCGGCGATTTCGCCGACTCCACCTGCCGACTCCGAAAAATTTACCCAACGGCTGATGCCTGACGGCAGCGAGGTGGATGAAGGCCCTGCGGGTGGTGCACGCACAATCGGTGAGGGCACGTCCATCGCTGCGGTTGCGAGCCCCGGCGAAGAGGCAACGCCACCGGCAGCTCCTTCAGCAACTGCGACGGAACCGGCCCCTGCTGCGCCGGCAAATAATGCCGATGAGCCGACGATTGCGGTTGGCCAGCGCGCAATCTTCTATGAAGAACGCACGAGCTCGTCGCAGGGCTCCGCTGAGGCCGGCTCGATTGTATGGTCGGTCGTCCAGGAATCCCCCGGTGGTGATCTGCCGCCGGAGCCGGCTATCCGTGGCGAAGCAACGATACCGGCCAATGACGTAAGGCTGCGTATGACGATACGCCGTAACGCCGATCAAACGCTTCCGGCAGCGCATATTGTCGAGATGATTTTCCTGACGCCGGAAGGCTTTGGTGGTGGGGTGATCTCCAGCGTTTCGCGGATGGCATTCAAGGAAACCGAGCAGGCGGCCGGAAACCCACTTCTGGGAATTCCCGCGAAGATTGCGGACGGTTTCTTCCTGATCGCACTGAGCGATGCCCCGAACGAGATCGAGACGAATTTGCAGTTGCTGGCGCGCCGCAGCTGGATCGACATTCCTATCGTCTATCAGTCTGGCCGACGTGCCCTGCTGTCGCTCGAAAAGGGTATCCCGGGCGAGCGCGTGTTCCAGGAGGCATTGGAGGCCTGGCGGCAGGCCGCTTCAGCCGGCTGATCGAGAGTGTGAACCAATCCAAGTAGCAGACAGCAAAAGGCCGGCATTTCGCCGGCCTTTTTGTACAAATGAGGTGGTCTGAAATCAGTGCGCTGGTTCTGCCTCAATGGTGCGCAAGGCTTGCGCCTGCCGACGAGCCGCCGCCTTGACCGCATCCTGAACCTTTTCAAACGCACGCACTTCGATCTGTCGCACACGCTCGCGGCTGATATCGAATTCGGACGAGAGCGTTTCCAGCGTCAGTGGGTCTTCCGACAGCCTGCGGGCCTCGAAAATGCGGCGCTCGCGCTCGTTGAGAACCGCCATTGCATCCGTCAGCATCGAGCGGCGATTATCCAGCTCGTCCTGCTCAATGAGCATGGCTTCCTGGCTTTCGCTGTCGTCAACCAGCCAATCCTGCCATTCACCTGACTCGCCTTCCGACGCCCTGATTGGCGCGTTGAGTGAGGCGTCGCCGGAAAGGCGACGGTTCATCGATACTACCTCTTCCTCGGAAACATTGAGGCGGGTAGCGATCTCGGTGATCTGGTCCGGCTTCAGGTCGCCATCGTCAAGCGCCTGGATCTTGCCCTTCACCTTGCGCAGGTTGAAGAACAGTCGCTTCTGGTTAGCGGTGGTGCCCATCTTCACGAGGCTCCACGACCGCAGGACATATTCCTGGATCGACGCCTTGATCCACCACATCGCATAGGTCGCGAGACGGAAGCCGCGTTCGGGCTCGAATTTCTTCACGGCCTGCATCAGGCCGACATTGCCCTCGGAAATGACTTCGCCGATCGGCAGGCCGTAGCCGCGGTAACCCATGGCAATCTTTGCCACGAGTCGCAGATGGCTGGTGACAAGCTTGTGCGCAGCCTTGGTGTCGTCATGTTCGAGATACCGCTTGGCGAGCATGTACTCTTCCTGCGGCTGCAACATTGGAAAGCGCCGAATCTCTTCCAGATAACGCGCAAGACCGCCTTCTCCGGAAACGACGCTGGGTAGTGATTGGGCCATAAAGCGCCCTCCCTCTCTTTAGAGTGATGCCCCCTTGCGGCGGGCATGCCTCCCTGCCGCAGAACGCGCACGAAGGAGGCCCAAACTAATATAGGATCGTTTGCGGCGAAATCACGGTCTCTTACATCGTGAAACGGTGTGTCACGACGATGTGAACAATCCGGCTGCGCCGTTCAACCAATTGAATCTACAACGTCTGCCGGCTGAAAAAGTTCAACCGATATTCGCGCCGTCCCATAGACGGAACGCATCCAGCAATTGCCCCAGATCGTCAGGACGAGGGGCCTCGAAGCGCATCAGCTCATCGGTGGTAGGGTGGCGGAAAGCAAGCAGCCTTGCATGGAGCGCCTGACGCGGAAAAGCGCGTACTATTGAGCCGAGCTCGTCGCCAAGCCGGTTTGCCTTGGTGAAGAAGGCCTTGCCGTAGTCGCGGTCGCCGATCAGCGGATGACCGATGTGCGCCATATGCACGCGGATCTGGTGCGTGCGCCCGGTTTCGAGGCGGCATTCGACCAGCGAGGCCATAGATGTCGCGTCCGGACGCTCGCCAAAACGTTCCTGAACGGTGAAGTGGGTGATTGCGTGGCGTGCATCCTCACGACCTTCTGCGACCACGGCGCGCTGCGTGCGGTCGCTGCTTGAGCGCCCGAGTGGAGCGTCGATGGTGCCTGCTGGCCGTCCTGGATTTCCCCAGACCAACGCATCATAGGCACGTTCCAGGTCACCGGTCAGGCCATGGTCGGCAAAGGCCTCCGACAGGCTGCGATGGGCGCGGTCATTCTTGGCCACGACCAAAACACCGCTCGTGTCCTTGTCGAGGCGATGGACGATGCCAGGGCGGCGGACGCCGCCGATGCCCGACAGGCTGTCTCCGCAATGGTGGATCAGTGCGTTGACCAGCGTCCCGGTCCAGTTGCCGGCGGCGGGGTGGACCACGAGGCCGGCAGGCTTGTTGATGACGATCAGGTCGTCATCTTCAAACAGGATGTCGAGGGGTATGTCCTCGCCTTGCGGCTCGGCAGGCGTTGGCTCTGGTGTCGCAATGCTGATCACGTCTCCGTCGTTCAGCTTGCGCTTTGGTTCGGTGACCGCCTTGCCGTTAAGCGCAATCGCCCCGTCTCGCATCAGCCCCTGAATGCGGCTGCGCGACAAATCGGGAGCCAGCTGCGCGGCGAGCCACTGGTCGATGCGCTCGCCTGCAGCAGTTGAGTCCGCGACGAACTCTTTCAATGCGGCGCGAGCTTCGTTATCAGGGGCTTTCATCAATGAACCGGAACGGATGGTGGACATGACAGTGCCTCACGACGACGAACAGGATAAGCCGCTGGACCCGGCGGTGGAAAACGTTCGCCGCAAGCTCGTCCGCTTCATCGTCATCAATCTGGGAATTCTTTTCATCGCTCTTATGGCGGTCGTGGTGGCTCTTGTCTACCGCGCAACGCGCGTCAGCGAGACCGCGCCGGCGACGATCAGCGAACTTCCCGTCCCTGCAGGGGAGGGAGCAATTTCGGGGGCGGTCACGTTGCCTGCGGGTGCGCGCGTCCTCGATCATGCGATCACCGGCAGCCTGCTCAGCTTGCGTCTAGAGCTGGCCTCCGGCGCTGAGGCGATCCTCCTGTATGACATTACGAGCGGGCGCACTATCGGCCAGATCGACATCGCTGGCGGACGATAACGGCTGTCGCCGCGTCAGCGGCGATAGGGGATGAAAACACATGCGAACGCGAAGAAACTCGGTTTGCATGTATTGCATTCGCTGCGATTCGCCTCTATATCGCAGCTCTGGTTCGCGCCCATCGTCTAGCGGTCAGGACGGCGCCCTCTCACGGCGCAAACAGGGGTTCGATTCCCCTTGGGCGTACCAGCAATTTCAATACCTTAGACGTTTGTCGCTCCCACCCGTTCAATAACCGTGCAATAAGCCGTTTGAGCGTTACGGAAAAACGACTGCTGGAGGTTTGCTGCAATTGTCCTATGGGTGCCTGACAAAAGTCAAAGCGCCTTTGGAATGCAAGCGGAGGCAAGTTGCTACGCCCCGCTATGGGCCGGCCCACCATCCTCGCCGCCACCCCAGATGAAACCAGGCGTGTCCAGCTCTGTAGAATCGTCCTCGCGGTCCGGGTCGCCGTCCAGCGCGTCCAAAATGGACAGCAGGCGCTCAATCTCATCTTCGATGTCGTGACGGGTCATGCAGCCCTCCTGTCGATCAATTGATCAGCGCGGCGCCTGAACCATTCGGCAGTGTCTCCAGAACGCAGGGCCCGTACGTCTCGCCAATGAAACGGCATGAACAGTTCGCTGCTGTCGGTCGTCTTGTCGAAAGCCTGCTGTGCCAATCGCTCGAGATCCGCGGAGATGGCAGGCTTGAGTCGGGCTATTTCGATTAAGGCGCGGTCGAAGACATCGAGGAATTCATCGTCACCCGAATACCCCGTCGGGTAGCCCTCGCGTGCGGGCGCGTAAGAGCTAACCTTTCTCTCAATGCTGCTTTTATTATCAGGGGTAGTTCTGTCAGGGTATATTCGGACTACGGTTGTCCGTTCACCTACCCGGTTCTGTCCGTTCACCTCAGGTTGTCCATTCACTTCTGTCCGTTCACCTGGCGTCGCCCGAAGCGTCAGGTAAATGCGGCGAAGCCGACCGATGGCTTCGCCCTTTTCATCACGTTTCACCATGGTTTGGCGTTCGATGAGGCCGGCGGCATCAAGGGCTTTCATCCCGCGTCCGACCGTGCGCGGCGTTGCGTTGATGACCTCGGCAAGTTGCTCGTCGGTCGGAAAAGCATAGCCGTACTCGCGACTGACATAGCCAGGGAGCAGCGAGGCGAGCTTGTGTGCGACTTTGGGTAACGCCCCACCAGATGCAGCAACCCGCCATTCTTCACGCATCGCATTGAACCGTGCAGCGTCGGCGGACCGAAACTCAATCCGCCGCCGAGCTACCTGGGTTTTGCTGGCAGCCCGCGACGTCATGACTGGATATCCGCCAGCGCTCTCAGGTCAGCGATCAGGCTTTTTAGGGTTGCAATCTCGCTGGCTTCCTCGTCCGTGTTCCACCTCTCCCGAACTCTCACTTTCGCGAACATCCCTTCCAGGCTGTCGGCGCGCGTTTCCATAACCTTGTTGAACAGGCGAGCGCCTTCCTGCGTCCGGCGACCCTCCTTCCGCTCTGCCTTGCGCATGCGCTTACGGAGCCGATCGAACGCCGCCTCGAGTTCTGCCACTTTGTCGCCGGCTTGTACCTTCCGCTCGCTGTTCGCGTTGAACTCCGCTTCGAGCTTCAAAAGAGATGCATCGCTCATGCTGCGGCCTCCTTCATCCCTTCGCCTGCTTCGATGAAGTCGTGCACCGACCCGTGAAGGTCCTTCGCCATCAATAGAGCCGTGTGAATGCTGTCAGAAACTAGGGCGAGGTCGGCCATGTTGTTGCGCAGTGACCACGCGGCGCATTCGCAGAGGGTCAGGAGAGCGGCCACTTGGTAGCTGGCCTCGATAATCTGCTCGGACGGGGTACGGTTGCTCATGAGCGTGCCCCCTTGGCTTTGTGGCCTGCGATCAATGCGAAGGAATGCTCGAAGTCGATCGTGACCCTGTAGGTCATTGCCGGGTCAATTTGGTTCATCGCCTCGGCAAGCTGTCGAGCATGGTACGAAGCCAGTTCGTGCGGAGTCATTTCAGGCTTGGCGGCAATCGCGGGCGCGGCGAGGGTTGTACCAACAGCACCGACTGCGGCTGTGTTGCGAAGGAAAAGGCGGCGAGTAATGGTCATGCCGGCATCTCCCTGTCGAGATAGGCGAGCGCCGAACGCAGCGCGTTTTCGGCTATGCGGTCAATGAACCCGTCTTCTTCAAATGCAAGACGGATGGCCTCGCGCACTCCGGCCAAGCTCTTTGTCTCCGGTGTGTTATGGAGTATGGCATCATGAGCCGGACCGTAGGTCGTAGCTGCAACTTCATCCTCCACTTCCTGGCCGACGAGCGCATTGTCATGCACAGCCAGAAATGCCTTCCTCCCGGCACGATACGCATTGATCGCCTCCAGCATCGGATCGGGTGGGATTGGTCCCGAGCGGAAGCCCAGCGGCATTTTGGGCACGTCAGCGGGCCTGATGTAGCCCTCAATTGGCTCGGCCATCGCCGGAGCGACAGCCGCGGTTCCTAGCGCCGGGATTGCAGCAAGGCTTGTGAGCGCGCGGCGGCGTGAAATCGTGTTCATATCGCTCTCCTTCACGCTGCCAGCGCCGAAAGCTCAGCCTCAAGGCGAGCCTGGATCGGCGTTGTGTTGATCTGAAAGGATTTGAACTTGAGGCTGTCGATTTCTGCGCGGATTGCACCAGCGCGAACCTGCTTCACGTCGAGCGGAATGGCTGCGTTGCGGGTCGCTGCCTTCGCACGGCGCCATGCTTCTGTGAGTGCCCAGCGAAAGCCGTTGCGGTTGAACTGGACCTTGCAGAACATCTCGTAAGTGTTGCGGTAGAGCCGCCATGCGGCTTTCATGATATGCGAACGGTCAGTCATTGGCTTGCCCTCTTTCTGGTGTGCTGTTAGCATATAAATAGGGCTGTCAGCATGTGCTGTCAACACATTAATTATGCTATTAGCACACGAAAAGAGATCGAATGACCCCCGAACAGTTCCGAATGGCCAAAGCGGCTCTTGGTTTGAGCAACCCTGAACTGGCCGAAAAGACCGGGCTCCACCGAAACACGTTGAATAAGCTTGACCAAGGGTCAGGCAAGTCATCCACAACCCAACACGTTCGCCTTGCCCTTGAAGCGGAGGGCATCCAGTTCCTCGAAGAAGGTGATGCCGCTGGCGGGCCGGGTGTGGCGTTGAGGAGCCAACAATGAAGGTGCGTTTACCTGCGCCAGTTGCAGCGATCTATCGCGCTGTAGAAGAACTAAGTGTGATGTACCCCGGGAGAAAATTCACTCCCGATGGCCACTTGGTGGGCTCCATTGGAGAGGTGGTCGCGGCAGAAGCGCTAGGGCTTACCCTTTACCCGAGTTCGAACCCTGCACATGACGCCTATGATGCCGATGGCAATGAGGTTCAAATCAAGATGACCGCCGGCAACACGATTTCGATGTATGCTGACTGCAGCCGTCTTGTCGTTCTCAGGCTTGCATCACCGGAAGAAGCGGAAATTGTATATGATGGTCCCGGAGCGCTGGCTTGGGCCGCTGCCAGCAAGATGCAGAAAAACGGGCAGCGATCAGTGAGCCTGTCGAAGCTTCGGGCAATCACGGTCGCAAGAAGTGCTGGCGGGACTTTTGAGAAAATGGAAGCGGACAAGCGCACGCCATTGATTGATCAAGGGGCAATCTCGACCAATCAGAAAACGTGTCCAGAGTGCGGGCATGTCTTCAAGGGTAAGGGCTGGGACGGCGTTGATGCACATTGGCGGTCCAAGCATGAGGAAGTCATGCCGTACGAGCGCGCATGGCCGCTCCTGAAAGAGGGGATCTACCCCAGGCGGCCAGCATCGGAAGCCTGACTTATCGTTGAGAGGCTGACGGCATGGCAGAGTTCATGCCCGAGAATGGACGAGGAGCAAGGGTCCGACTATCCAGCAGAGGTTTGCATCAGGGTAATTAGTGGATACGATCATCCCCGGCTTGGGGTTGATTATGATACGTGGTGCGTTCGTCTCGTTGGGAATCTTTGCGTCGGCGCTGTCGGTCAACCCAGCGCACACACAATCGAACCATTCCAGTTCCGGAACTGGCTTCTTCGTAAACGCGGATGGCTGGGCCGTTACCAACGCCCATGTTCTTGAAGGTTGTACCCGCGCCAGCGTGCCGACGCTGGGCGAGGCTACCGACTGGATAGTAGACAGGCAGAACGATTTGGCGGCAGTGAAGGTGGCTGGAGGCGCGGACAAGCCGTTCCTGCGTCTACGCGGCTCGGCTCCGCGTCTTGGCGATGACGTAGCCGCTTTCGGTTATCCATTCAGCGATTTCCTGTCAGATTCGATCAAGATAACAACCGGCAATATTAATTCGCTCATCGGAGCGCAGAACGACACACGCTTTCTGCAAATCTCGACGCCGCTTCAGCCTGGCAATTCAGGTGGCCCGGTCGTTGATCGATCCGGTGCGGTCTTGGGCATAGCAACTGCGGTATTCTCGGGGCGTGGGGATTTCGTCGCGCAGAACGTGAACTTCGCCGTTCGATCAAACGTGCTGGAAATGTTCCTGCAAAGCAGATCGATCGAATACGACTCTTTGTCGGCGTCCGCCGAAACGCTATCCACAGCCGACCTTGCCGATGCTGTCGCGCCAGCTGTAGTGCAAATTCGCTGTATCTCGGAAAGCCTTCCAGAGACGGCAAAGTTGCATCGCATGCCACCCGTCGAAAACCCGTTAGCGCCGGTAGATTTCTCGCGGGAGATGGCCGAACTGCTCGCTTACGCCTATCACGATGCGTGGTCGTCTCCGAACGACAGCGCGCTACAGTTCATGGCGAGCGTCTATACCGATAGCATTGAGTTTTATGGCAAGCGGGTGTCCCCATCTTCTGTCATGGATGAGAAGCAAAAATTTGCTCATCGTTGGCCGATACGTGATTACAGTATCCGTGACGGAACACTTTCAATCGAATGTATAGGCGTCCTTTGCGACGTCGGCGCGATAGTAGACTGGTTTGCCCACAGTCCAGCGCGAAACGCCACGTCCGATGGAGTGGCAACATTTAAGTTCCAAGTGGACGTCCACAATCTCTCAATCACGCGAGAATCGGGAGCCGTATTGAAAGGCCAGAGCGCGGACCCTTCCGGTATGCATGCGCGCCTACACGGCCTGAATGGAAAATGCCGGGGAGGCTCGGGCGATCTGGACACGACAATGCGCGCATGTGATGCGCGAGAATACACGACAAAGTCGCTTATAGCGGCCGGCTGGTGTTTTGGGAGGAAGGGGGAAGAGTATTTCGACATGGAATGGCATCGCTGCGGATCGGGCTCACTTCGGGGATTGTGAGGTCAACGTGTGTATTGACGTGCGGCGCGCCGGTGGCAGCGTGCGATTGGGGTATATTGAGGGGGGAACCATGATGAACCAATTGGACGATACCGATCAGAGTGCATTCTTGATCGATGAGTGGAAGGCAGCGCGAGAACAAGTTCACCTTTTGCTCAATGCGATTTGGCGCCTCGAATCGGCTGCAATTCTTGGGCTCGGAGGCTTTTACGCTTGGTTTTATTCTAGGGGAGACGGCTGGCTCAAGCCATTCAAGCTTATAACTTTAGGACTGTCAAAGCCCGCCGTTCTGTTTGAGGTGGCTTGTTTAACAAGCGTGCCTGCAGTTTTTGCTGTATTCGTCCTTAACCGTTTAAAAATTGAGTACGCAATCCTAGCGAGGCTGGGTGAATACTCAAAATTGATCGAGGGCAGTATCTATCGATCGGTCCCTTTGAAAATCGAATTGGCTGGATGGGAAACTTATCTCGCCAAGCACAAGCCAGACGATTTGTCGTTCCTAGCGGTTCGAGATCTGTTTTCGAATACCTTTAATGGCTTCATGATCATCACCGCGATATGTATCGTGGTTGCAATTATCAACTGGATACGCCTCGTCGAGAGCCTCATTGGCACATTAGTATATTGATACTGGTCTCTACGGCGCAAACCCGCCCTTGATCATGAACCCGAACCGGCCTTCACTAGGTGGGATCATTCCAACGCTTCCAGCCAATCTTCATGGCTTTTCATTCGATCAGCGATCATGCGCTCAACGTCATTGAACAGATCAACCAAACCTTCACCTATGCTGTGGCGCTTGCGGCAGCACGAGAGCTACTCGCTCGTCATCCCGAGGCGGGTGGGTTTGTTCTGGCACCTGGTGCGCACATGGCGCAACCCCTCGACATTATGAGCGAAGTCGATGGGCTGGTGGGAGCGGAAACCTTTGCGGCAGTGAGCCCTACCAATAACCGCAAACTAGCAGGGGACCTCCAGAAGCTTGCCGATCGGCCGGAACTGCATCGCTACGTATTCTTCGCATCGCCCCGTTTTCCGGGCACTGTGCGCTTGCCACAATTCGAGCGCGACGGAATTGAAGTGTGGTCAGTCGAGATTTGATAGTTTGATGTTCTTCATAAATGCAAAAGACAGCAGGGGACCTGTGCATGAAATGGCAATGCCGTTAATATTGGCCGAAGAGGCTGATATCCCTACGCGAACCGTTTCGTTACGCGACTGAACCACTATCTAGGAGGCATCCGTTGATGAAAAACCCTTTCCCCGTGGCATTCCGAGCATCTGTCTCATACGATGGCGGCCAAACCTTCAAGGGTGGCGGGCCCGTCAGTCATGCCACATTTACTCGCAATGGGGAGGCGGGCCTTTACCGCGACAATTTGACAATTTGGGCAGGCGGCCAAAATTCAAACAGAGATCTTACGTTGACGGTATCTGATCCGTCTCGGCTCCCAGAGTTCCTGGTCGACCTACTTCTGGTAGCGCGCGATGAAGGTGATGAGGATGAGAGGGTTGAAGACTTCAACAACCGCCTGTCACTCAGGGATGAGGTCGCTGTCGCTATGGAAAAGGCAGCCGCTCGGCTTCGAAGCGCGCCGAGACGCTAGAGAAGAGCAGAATTCCGCATGAAGTCGGTGGGTCGTGGCAACATTTGGAAGATCATTGTGCCTGTCGCGGATGCCTGCTTGGTGAATGTGTAGACCCATATGAGGGGCATCGCTTTTATTCTCGTCGCAATGCTGACCGCCAGCATATGCACAGCATCAGCCGAGAAGGCTGTCATCTCCGGAAAAGCTCGGGTCGTGGATGGAGACACGCTGGACGTTGGCGCCGTGCGTGTTCGCCTCCACGGGATTGACGCGCCCGAAGCCGGACAGACGTGCCGGCGGGCGAACGGCAAGTCTTGGCAATGTGGAACGGAAGCAACCAATCGCCTGGCGGAACTCGCGGAAGGGAAGGCGCTCGAATGCGAAGCGATCGACCGAGATCAGTACGGCAGGATTATTGGCCGCTGCCGACTCGGGGATCTTGATCTGAATGCAGTGATGGTCGAGGAGGGGTTAGCTTGGGCCTTCCTGCGGTTCAGCAACGAATATGCAGACCGTGAGGCGGCTGCCCGCGCTGGCGGCAAGGGTATCTGGCAGGGAGCAGCAGAGCCCGCGTGGGAGTACCGTGAAAACCGCTGGGAGCGTGCGGCTGAAGCGTCGCCTCGTCCTGGGTGCCCAATCAAAGGCAACATCAATCGCCATGGTGAGAAAATCTATCACACGCCGTGGAGCCCTTGGTATCAGCGAACTCAGATCAATGAGAAACAGGGGGAGCGCTGGTTCTGTGATGAGAAGGAGGCGACGGACGCAGGTTGGCGGGCGCCGTACTGGCGATAAGTCGCCCATCCCTGGCGCGCCTCATTTTGCAGAATTGCGGCCGGTCGCCAGATATTTTCGTCTTCCTTTTTACGGGGTCGCAAAACTCGCGATACAATGTCCACTGGCTGTCATGGTGATCGCATTCGCGCGTTGGTGCACGTCGCTGAGGGTCTCAGGAGGCCGCCTTCCGTCCGATGTTCGTCGGCATCTCGAAGACGACGGACACTGCCGCAATGAGCGGTCTCATCGACTACGGATTAACTCTGGATACAGGAACATTCTGTATGACGTGATCTGAAAAGAGGCGCGTTATGCCACTGGATGCTCCTACGCTGTTTTTCGTTACGATCGTCGTGATGGCGATGATCTCGCTGCTTCTTCTTTGGGTGTGGCTGCATAACCAAAGCGTCAAGACGCTCGCCTGGTGGAGTGGAGCGTTGCTACTGGAGGCAATTGGCACAACACTGGTGTTGCTTCGGGGGCGTATCCCCGACGCGCTGAGCGTCGATCTAGCCAACGCGCTTCTGATTGCCGCTTGCGGGCTGATCTGGAGCGGAGCGCGGATCTTCAGCCATCGAACTGTACATCCAAGCTTTGCGCTCGGAGCAGCGATTTGGCTTGCCGCTTGTCAGTTTGATGCCTTCTATTCATCACTACCCGCGAGAGCCAGCCTGTTTTCAGTGCTGATTGGCGGTTACGCGCTGCTTACTGCCTGGGAATTCTGGCGCGAAACGGAACCACTAGCCTCTCGCCCTGCCATTATTGCCTGCCAAATCTTAAATGCTCTTGTCTTCTTTGCGCACTCACCGGTTCTGATGTTGAGTGCAGCCCCCGGAGGTGCTCAGCCGTTGATGGGTCCGTGGTTCACGTTCATCGCGCTTCAAGGAACCGTACATAATATGGCAGCCGCCTTTCTCTTCTTAGCCATGGCAAAAGAGCGCGTGGAGTTGCGTTACAAGACTGCGTCTCGTATTGACCCACTGACCGGAGCATTTAATCGAAGATCCTTCGTCAATTCGGCGAATCAACAAATGGCGCGGATGAGGCTCGATGATCCACCAATCGCCCTTATTCTGTTCGATCTGGATCATTTCAAAAAGATCAATGATAGATTTGGGCACCCGTGCGGCGATGAGATTTTGAAACTATTCTGCAGCGTGGCGTCCACGCATTTGCGAGCCAGCGACGTGTTCGGCCGTCTTGGCGGCGAGGAGTTTGCTGCTTTGCTTCCAGGGGCAACCGCAGCGAGCGCGCACCTGGTGGCGAGTAGGATTTTAGTTGCATTCGAGACTGCAGGAGAAGGTTTAGCTCTTGCGGGCTTGAAAACTACAGCAAGCGCCGGAGTTGCCGTGTCGGGAGTTGGCTGCTCTTCGTTTGACGAACTTTTCACAGTGGCCGACCGTGGTCTCTATAAAGCTAAGCGGGCGGGGCGAAACCGGGTGCGCGAAGATGAAACCCCCTTCGCCCCGGTGCCGTTGCGCTCATCCAGCGCATGAGCCCAGAACAATGATCTCTGCGACCCTTGATGGCGATCTGGTGCATAACATATAGGGCACGAGGCAGCTTCAGCGACCGCTGCGAGACAACAAGTTGGTAGTGCTCGACATTCCCGAGCCCGTTGAGCCACAGGCCGCCAATCAGGGCCACTTACTATGATCGAGCTTGAGAAGACGAGACGGGTACCCACTCGGTGGTAACGGTTCAGGCTCAACTCGACGCATCAAACACGGATACTGATAATGGCAGAAAAGACCCTTTACATTGTCCAGCAGTTCGAAAAGCAGGGACGAAGGCTCGTCCAGGGCCAACAGATGGATTTCAAGACCGCTGAGGAGGCGATCAAGCGGGCCGAGCGTGACGCCGGTCGCGCTGCTGGCGTTATTGCTGTCCAGCAAACTGTCGATACGGAAACGGGTGAAGTGCTGGAAGAACCGATCATTCTCGCCCAGCATGGTGAAGTGCCAGCGGGTATTTCCGGGGACTGAATCGCCGGCAAGGCAGCATGCCTGTCTGCGCCCCCTACACCGGGCCGCATGATTGATCCGACCTTGCACTGCCGTTGAATAGACCCCAGGATGCGCGGCCTTGGGAGGGCTTGGGATGGAAGACGACCCCCGCATACCGGCAATCGCAGCCAGCGACCTCGTGTCTGCATCTGTCCTCGCATCGCTCATTGGCATGCTCGGCGCCAAGGGCATCCTGTCTGACGAGGAGATTCACGAGATATACGAGCGGGCATTGCTCCTCCTTGAGGAACAGCAAGGGGATGACAGCGACGAACTGGCGAAAGTCTATGAAGCCGCGCGCTCGATCATCGAGGCGCAACTGCGGTGAAGATCACGCTCGCACTTTCCACCGAGGAGCGCCTAGCGCTCAGACGCTTCGCACGCGAGGCTGGCGAGGATCTAGAGGCTGCCGCACACGCTGCGTTCCGTGATGGGTTGATCGCCAGCGGATACCTGGAGCTGGAGCACGAGCTGGACGAGGATACGGAGACGGTGGGAGAGGCGTAGGGTGCCGTCCATGGCCAACACCAAAGACCCGCGCCTTGCAGACAGCGGGTTAGAATCTTGATAGGGTGCGCCCTATATAGTGAGCCATGAGATCAATTCAAACGAACGGAGGGCAAGATGTATGACGCACGGCACATTGCCAACTGGTTCGTGGAGCGCGCGCGACAGGAAGGTCGCGTGTTATCGATTATGTCGCTGCTTAAGCTGGTGTATATCGCGCATGGCTGGCATCTCGAAATGCGCAACGCCCCACTGATTCGGAATAAAATCGAGGCTTGGAAGCACGGCCCCGTTATCCCTGACGTTTACAATGCGTTTCGTGGACAAGGCATCAATATCAGGAATACTGTGCCAATAGGGGGCACCGAAATCTCCTCGTATGACGGCCATCTTCTGGAAGAGATATACCGCCTCTACGGCCATCTTCCAGCTAAGCGGCTCTCTGACATGACGCATGAGCCAGGCGGCCCATGGGACGTGGCAACAAAGAATTGGGGTTGGTTCGCACCTATCCCCAACGATCTCATACAGCCGCACTACATAGCCAAACGTCAGTCGGCAGGGCGTACACAAACGAATGGCTGACGAAGAACATCAGCCTATACCGCGAGAAATGTCTGCCGGCGTCGCTACTTCAGCGGCATCGGCCGAGTTTGAAAGGCGGATTGCCGACCTTGAGGAGAGGCTTGCACAACAGCAGCTCACTCAAGAGGGAAAGGCTCGCGACCTTCTAATTAAGGAAATCGAGCAGCGCATATCAAACAGGCAGCTGGCAATCCTCATCGCAGTTGTGGTGATGATTTTCATGGCCGGGGTGTTGGCCCACGCAACGCACAGCTTCTATTGGGGGCGGTTAATTGTGGTCCCGCAGTCCGTCGCGATTGCGATGTTCTTGGGACCAATTGTCTCCATCACAACGCTTTCAGTAGTCCTAATCGTAGGGGCATTTCGCCACTTCAAAGAGAAGGACATGAGCAACGTCAGTCTGGGATCTCTCGCTGCCGAAGCTACAAGAAACTCACTGTAACCCCGCTCCGGCGGGGTTCCTTTTGTTTAAGCGCTGCAAGTGTAGTAGTCTCTTCTTGGGAGTAATCCCGAGAGAGGCCCCGTCACGACCAGGCCCCCCCGTTTGAGAGCGGCG
>NZ_FORF01000029.1 GCF_900113935.1 Aquamicrobium aerolatum DSM 21857 | reverse complement strand
CTGGGCAAAATATGCCGACGCCTTGCGCAGGATCTCATTGGCTTGGCGAAGCTCGCGGTTCTCGCGTTCCAGTTCCTTCATCTTCGCGGCGATGTCGCTTGGCAGACCTGCCCGCTTCCCGGTATTGATCTCGGCCTTCTTCACCCAATCCAGCAGCGTATGTGCTGAGCAGCCGATCTTGGCCGAGATCGACTGGCAGGCAGTCCAGCGGGAAGAATGATCAGCCTCGTGATCCATCACCAACCGCACCGCGCGCTCGCGCACCTCAGGGGAAAACTTGTTTGTCGTTTTGCTCGTCATGGCTCCATCCTATTTGGAAGTTGGAGCCTCCGGCAAACCCGGCGCGGTTCAGATCTTCAATGAGCGCGGGGTCTGCACGGCGATCGCGGCTGTCGATGCCCGTATGCGCGAAAGCGTGGTTCTCCTGCCGACCGGCGCCGACTATCTGGGAACGGCACCCCGCGACGAGGTGTCCTCGCAGGCCGATCGCGGCTCGAACCCGAACGTGCTGACCAAGGATGTGGGCACTTCGGTGCTGGGCCAGGGATGCGCGGCGCAGAGCTGCCTGGTCGATGTCCGGCCTGCCAAAAGCGCCTAGGCACGGTGTGTCCAAGGGGACGCATGGTGCTCCAGCCTGACAGGCTGAATTCCTCATCGCCCGCCGGTCATGGCGTCTGCCCCGAGAGTTGCTTGGGGCAGCCTTGTAGCCTGTCTCCATAAAACGCCCTACCGATCGGAAGCATCCGATATTGCGCACAATACGTATGCAATCCCGGTCGCGTTGCAGTGACGATAATTGCGCGGCTTTCCAAAAAGATTTGCTCCTCTCCAGGAGGGAAGGCAGCTTATGCATGGAGTTGCGGGCTTTTCGACTCAATTGTGAAACGTGACCGTGAATCTTTTCGGAGTCGCTTGACAGGCGACGGGTTACAGTTATTACATGCAATCTGCATATAGAGGAGGTGGCGCCCTGCGCCATAGCGAATTTTCCATGAAGGCTCTTTCTGACGTTACGGTTCTCGACTTCACGCATATGCTGTCGGGGCCATATGGTACGATGCTGCTGGCCGATCTGGGCGCGCGCACCATCAAGATCGAGCCGATAGGCGAGGGCGAAGGCACCCGCCGGCTGCTCGCGCAGGACCCCGCCGTCTCGGTCGACGGCATGGGCGCCTATTTCCTGACGCTCAACCGCAATAAGGAAAGCGTCAGCGTCAATCTGAAGGATCCGCAAGGGCTCGCCGTCGTGCGTGATCTCGTCAAGCACGCGGATGTCGTGTTCGAGAATTTCAGCCCCGGCGTCATGGATCGTCTCGGCCTTGGCTATGAGGAGCTTTCCGCGATCAATCCCGGCATCATTTCATGCTCGGTCAGCGGCTTCGGTCATGAAGGCCCGCATTCGAACAGGCCCGCTTTCGACATGGTCGCGCAGGCTATGGGCGGCGGAATGTCGATCACCGGCGAGCCGGGCGGCAAGGCGCTGCGCGCCGGCATTCCGATCGGCGATCTGGGGGGCGGCGTGTTCGGTGCGCTGGCTGTGCTCGCCGCGCTTCGCGCCCGCGATCGCACGGGCGTCGGCCAGCGGCTCGACATCTCCATGCTGGACGTACAGATCAGCCTGCTCAACTACATGGCCACCATGTATTTCCTTTCCGGAAAAGCCCCGGCGGCGGAAGGCAACGGGCACTTCGTCCATGTTCCCTACGACACGTTCCGCACGACGACGAGAGGCATCGTCATCGCCGTGATAACGGACGGCTTCTGGCATGCGCTTGTGGAATTGCTTGGCATCGAGGCGCTGCGCGCGCCGGAATTCGACAGGCAGCCCGGACGTCTGGCAAAGCGCGACTACATCAATGGCCTCGTACAGGAAGCCATGGAGCAGGAAAGCTGCGAGGTGTGGCTCGAGCGGCTTCAGGCGATGCGCATACCGTGCGCGCCCGTCAACGACTTCGAGCACGCGCTTTCGGACCCGCAGATTCTGGCGCGCGGCATGGTGGCCGAAGTGCCGTTGCTCAACGGCCGCACCGTTCGCATGCCGGGGAACCCGATCAAGATGTCGGCATTCCCCGACAGCTACACCTCTCCGCCCACGGTCGGGCTGCACACGGACGAGATCCTCGGCGGCATGCTCGGCATGTCGGCAGAACACATCGCGGCGCTGCGCGAGAAGGGCGCGATCGGGTAGTTGCATGAGCGAGCGCGTTTTCATCAACGAGGTCGGCTTGCGCGACGGGTTGCAGAACCAGCCCAGGCATGTGCCGCTTGACGGCAAGACACGCATCTTCGCCGCCTTGCAACAGGCCGGGATCGCGCAGTTCGAGGCAACCAGCTTCGTGAGCCCCAAGGCCGTGCCGCAGCTTGCCGACGCAGCGGACCTCATGGCCGCGATCGGCACAGCCGATGTCGAGCTTTCGGCGCTGGTCCCGAACCTTCGCGGTTACGAGCGGGCGCGCGACGCCGGCGTTCGCAAGGTAGCCGTCGTTCTGGCGACGACGGAAACGATGAACCGGCGCAACATCAACATGTCCGTCGCGCAGGCGCTCGAAGCCTGCGTGTCGGTGATCAGCGCCGCGAAGGCGGACGGGATCGGCGTGCGCGCCTATGTTGCAACCGCCTTTGCCTGTCCCTTCGAGGGGCAGGTGAACGAGGATGTGGTCTACGATCTTTCGGCCCGCATGCTGGATGCGGGCGCGGACGAGATAGCTCTGGCCGATACGATCGGCGCCGGTCATCCCGAACAGGCAAAGCGCCTGTTCGCCGGAGCGGTCTCGCGCTTTGGCGCGCAGCGTCTGGCCGCCCATCTTCACGATACGAGAGGCATGGGCCTCGTTCTCGCCTGGATTGCGCTCGAAGCAGGCATTCGCCGTTTCGATGCGTCGATCGGCGGGCTGGGAGGATGTCCCTTCGCGCCCGGCGCGACGGGCAATCTGGCGACGGAAGACCTCGTCTTCGCCCTCAATGAGGGCGGATATTCGACCGGCATCGACATGGGCAAGCTCGTCGAGGCGGTCGGGGTGGTCGAAGAAATTCTTGAGACCCGTCAGGGCGGCAAGATCATCCCATGGTGGCGATGCAGGCGGGACACCGCCACGCAAGCGGCTTCGCGCCCCTGAGGCTGTGCAGGAAAAGAATTACGCAAAAAACGAAAATCAGAGGGTGCAAGCAATGAATCAGACAGTTCTTCGCCGTAAATTCCAAAGTCTCGCCAGCACGGCTATTGTCGGGGCCATGCTGCTTGGCGGCGCCATGCCCGCCCTTTCCCAGGAGCTGGGCAGGGTGGTGATCGCGCAGCACATCGACATCGACACGCTCGACGGTTCGCAAAATGTGACGACGCATCACCGCTATGTCTTCCGCCACATCTACGATCCGCTCATCACGCTCGATCAGAATGGCGACGTGCAGCCGGCACTGGCCGAGAGCTGGGAGAACATCGACCCGGTCACCTGGCGCTTTCACCTGCGCGAAGGCGTGAAGTTCCAGAACGGAGAGCCCCTGACGGCGGAAGCGGTCGCACTTGCGGTCGAGAAGTCGCGCGATCCGGCCGCCCAGTCGCGCAGCACCATGGCGCTGTTCAGCGACGTCAAGGTCGTGGACGATCACACGGTGGACATCGTCACCCGCGTGCCGGCAGCCAACGCGCTGTTGCAGATCGCGGACTTCATCTATCCGCTGCCTCCGAAATATTACGAGGAGGTGGGCGGTTCGGACTTTGCGCTCAAGCCCGTCGGAACGGGCGCCTACAAGGTCAAGGAATGGCGTCGCGGGGACCGCATCATCCTCGAAGCCAATCCCGACTGGTGGGCCGGAACGCCGAAGGCGACCGAAGTCGTCTTCTGGGCTATTCCGGAGGCTTCGACCCGCGTTGCGGCCGTGCTCAACGGTGAGGCCGATGTCGCTTCCCAGGTTCCGCCGATCCAGGTCACCCGCTTCGAAGGAACCGAAGAGGCGCGGGTCGGAACGTCCGATGCCGGCGTGCAGCCGATCTGGGGCGGCATGATCAACGACCGTGAGCCGTTCGACGATCTGCGCGTGCGCCAGGCCGTCAACCATGCCATCAACAAGCAGGCCATCGTTGACCGCCTTCTGCGCGGGTATGGCCGCGTGATGAACCAGCCCTGCTCGGCGGCAACGATCTGCTACGTCGAGGGACTGCCCGATTTCAAATACGACCCCGAAAAGGCCAAGGCCCTGCTGGCCGAGGCAGGCGTCGAAAACCTGTCGGTCACGCTCGACGCGCCGATCGGCATCGTTCCGCAGGCGGCCGAAATCACCGAGGTGGTGGCCGGCAATCTGCGCGCCGTCGGCATCGAGGTGACCACCCGCGTGGAGGAATGGCCCGTATTTTCCAAGCGTCTGTTCGATGTTGCCAACCGGCAGGCCGAACTCGGTGACATGTTCCTCATGTACTACAAGGGCGGCCCGACGGGTGAGGGCACGATCCGCAACATCACCGAATCCACGAATGACTGGAACTGGACGCACTTCGCCGACGCGAAGATCGACGAGAACTGGAAAAAGGCTCTGGCGGATTTCGATCCCGAAACCCGCAAGGCGACGATGCAGGAAATCTCGAAAATACATCACGAGCAGGCTCCCTGGTTCTATCTCTATGAGCCGCTTTCGATCTGGGGCATCTCCAATCGCATCGAATGGCAGCCGCGCAATGACGACTTCATCTTCGTCGAAGACATGGAAGTCCGCTAGCCGGACGCCGTGACCTGATCGGTACAGGAGAACCAGGATGTTGCGATATCTGTCCGTTCGCATTTTCAGTTCGGCGATCGTCATTTTCGGCGTGGTCAGCATCATATTCGTGCTGGCCCGTCTGGTCGGCGATCCCGTATTGCTCATGGTGGAGCCCGGTACCACACAGCAGGACATGGCCGAGATGCGCACCGCGCTCGGCCTTGACCGCCCCATCCTGGAACAATATGCCAGCTTCGTGGTTGGCGCGTTCCATGGTGATTTCGGCGATTCCGTGCGCCAGTCCACCCCGGCATTCGACCTCGTGATGGACCGCTTGCCGGCGACGCTCCTTCTCACCGCATCCGCCCTTGGCTTTGCGGTGGTCGGAGCCCTCATTCTGGGCATTCTTTCCGCGCTCTATCGCGGCAGCATCATCGACAGGCTGGCGAATGCGCTGGCCCTGTTCGGCCAGTCCATTCCGAATTTCTGGCTCGCCATGATGCTGATCCTGTTTCTTTCGAGCACCATGCGGCTGCTGCCCTCCGCAGGCTATGGCACGGTGCAGCATCTGATCATGCCCACGCTGGCGCTCGGCCTGTTCTCTCTGGCGCGCCTTACCCGGCTCGTCCGCTCCGAACTGCTCGAAACCCTGTCTCAGGACTATGTCCGGACGGCGCGCGCGAAAGGTGTCGGACCCGTCGCGATCGTGGTGCGCCATGCGCTCGGAAACGTCGCCATCCCGATGATCACCTTGATCGCGGTGGATTTCGGCGCCCTCATGGGCGGGGCGGTCGTCACCGAGACCGTTTTTGCCTGGCCAGGTGTCGGCCGCCTCATGATCCAGGCGATCGGCCAGCGCGATTTTCCCGTCATTCAGGCGGGAGCCTTCGTCATCGCAACGCTGGTCGTCGTCACCAGCCTCATCACCGACCTTGCCTATGCGCTCGTGAACCCGAAGATCCGCTATGCATGATACGACAACAAAGGTGGCCGGGCACATGACAGCGGCCGATCTGGAGCCGGCCCCGCGCCAGAGCCCGTGGGTCGTGCGTCATCTCGCGCATCTGCTCGCGGGAGCGTTCCTGACGGTTGCGATCCTGTCCGCGCTCCTTGCCCGCTGGCTCGTGCCCTACGATCCCCTGATGACCGATGTCCTGTCCAATCTGCTGCCGCCCGGAACGAGTTTCGACGGCCAGCCGGCTTATGTGCTGGGCACCGACATGCTGGGGCGGGACGTTTTGAGCGGCATCATTTACGGTTCGCGCATCTCGCTGATCGTGGGTTTCGCCACGGTTGTCGGCGCAGGCGTGGTGGGAACCGCGATCGGGATCATTTCCGGCTATCACAAGGGCTGGCTCGATGAAGTCCTGATGCGGCTGGTGGACATCCAGCTTGCGTTCCCCTTCATCCTTCTGGCCATCCTCATGATGTACGTGCTGGGGCAGGGGCTCTTCAACGTCATCCTGGTGCTGATCATCACGACGTGGCCGATCTATGCCAGAGTGGCGAGGGCCGAGGCGCTTCGTCTGTCGACGAGCGAATACGTCACCGCGGCCAGAGCGCTCGGCGCCGGCACGCCGCGCATTCTTCTGCGCCACATTCTGCCCAATGCGATGACGCCGCTGATCGTCGTGGCGGCCTTCTCGGTCCCCCAGATGATCATCTATGAGGCGGCGCTCAGCTTCCTCGGCGTCGGCCTGCCCTCGTCGGAACTGTCCTGGGGCACCATGCTTGCGACAGGGCGCGATTACCTCACGCAGGCGTGGTGGATCGCAACCTTCCCCGGCATCGCGATCGTCTGCACGATCCTGTCGATCAACGTGCTGAGCGAAGCGCTGCGCCAGAACCTCGACCCCAATCTCCGCAACCAGTAGACGTGAGCAGCGACATGAATATCGCCGTAAAATCCCACACTTCCGATGCGCCTCCCGTCGATCCGATCAAGGTGGAGCTGGTCCGGGGCGCACTGACCTCCACCCAGTTCGAGATGGGCATGCTGCTGGAACGCACGGCCATGTCGCCAATCATCCGCGAGAAGCAGGATTATTTCTGCGGCCTCTTCGACCGCGAGGGACGGCTTCTGATCGGCACTATGATGCCGCTGGGCGGCAGCATCGTGCCCCCCATCCTCGACGTCTTTGCCCGCGAGGACATGCGCGAAGGCGACGTCTACTGGTACAATGACTGCTATGCCTCCCAGGGGTCGGTTTCCCATTCCCCGGACGAGGTGTTCGTCAAGCCGGTTTTCCTTGACGGAGAACTGGTGGGCTACACCTTCGCGTGGGCGCATTTCCTCGACATCGGCGGCGCGCATCCGGGCTCGACCACGCCCGGCGCGACCAATCTGTTCCAGGAAGGCATCATCATCCCTCCGGTGCGGCTCTATCGCGAAGGACAGCTCAACGAAGACATGTTCCGCATCTTCATCCGCAATTCGAGATTCCCGGAGGTGACGGAGGGCGATACCCGCGCGTTGCTGGCTGCCATCAATCTCGGCGAACGGCGGATGATCGAAATGCTGGAGCGCTTCGGCGTGGACGAGACCGAGCGCGCATTCGACGTTCTCATCGAAAAGACGGCGCGCGTCGTCGATGAAAGGATGCGCGAAACGTTCCCCACCGGCAGCTACTCCTTCGCCGACCGGATCGACAGCGACGGCCATGGCCGCGAGAACATTACCGTGCGTGTGACGCTCGAAGCGACGCCGGAAGGCTTTGTCTTCGACGCCACGGCCAGCGACGACCAGACCACCGGCCCAATCAACTTTCTCGTACATCCCACCGTTCCCAGCATGATCTTCGGCCTTTTCATGACCGCCGACAGGCAGGACCTTCTGGTCAATGAGGGCATGCTCAACGCGATCGCGCAGGTGAAGCTGAGGGAGGGTTCGGTTCTCCAGCCCCGCTTCCCGGCAGCGCTCGGCCAGCGCGCAATGACGCTCTCACGGCTTCAAAGCGCGTGTTTCGGTCTGATCAACAGCGCGACGCCGGCCAATGCACATGCGTCGAGTTCGGCCTATTCCATTGCCAAGCTCGGCAATGCTCCCGATGCCGCCAAGCAGTTCCTGAAGACGATGGGCTTCGGCGTCGGCCATGGCGCGCGGCCCTATGCCGACGGCATCGATGCGGTCTACTACATCGCGCAGAAGAACTATCCCGTCGAATTTGCCGAGCAGAACTATCCGTTGCGTGTGCGGCGCTACGGCATTCACATGGATTCCGGAGGCCCTGGCCTGCGGCGCGGCGGGTGCGGCGTCGTGCGCGACATCGAAGTGCTCGCGGACGAGGTGGAAATCGCGCTCCGCATGTCGAACGTCGTCAACCCGCCCTACGGCGTCGTTGGCGGCATGAGCGGCCGGCCCGGCGGTTTCATCCTCAATCCCGGCAGGCCCGATGAGAAAGTGCTGCCGGCGCTGAGCGAGGCCCTGATCCTGAAGCGCGGCGAAGTGCTTCGCACGCAGACGCCCGGTGGCGGCGGGTTCGGCCATCCCTTCGACAGGGATCCCGAACTGGTTCTCAAGGATGTTCTCGGGCGCTTCGTCGGTGTCGAGCAGGCACTGCGCGATTACGGCGTCGAAATCGACATCGAGCGGCGCTCCATCGACCTCGCGGCCACGCAGGCATATCGCGACGCCCACCGCTGGGAGACGAAACTCATCCACCGGGGCGAATATTTCGAAAGCGGCGAGTGGTACCTCGCTTTGGCTAACTGAAGGACGGATTTTGTCATGCCTGTAGCAAAAGTATCCGACATCAACATGTATTACGAGGTTCTGGGAGACGGACCTCCGGTCGTATTGCTGAGCGGCTGGTCGCTTGCCGACCGCGCCTTCGGCAAGCTCGTGCCGCATCTGAAGGATCACTTCACGTGCATCCGGGTGGATCACCGCAATATGGGCCGCTCCGACGCGCCCGAGGGTCCGGCAAGCATCGAGCAGATGTCCGACGACGTGGCGGGCCTTCTCGATCATCTCGGCCACGACACGGCGCAAATCTTCGGCGCCGGCGGTATGGGCGCCCTCATCGCGATGGAGTTCGCGATCCGCCATGGCGCTCGGACCAGATCGCTCCATTTGGGCTCCCCCTCGCTCAAGGTCGACAATTTCCTCGCCGAGATGATGGAAGTCTGGCGGCAGTTGCGCCACCTCGACGTCCGGCTCTGGGCGCGCGAGGTCACCTTGTGGTGCTTCACGCCGGGCACCTACGAGCGCAATCGCGAACTGCCCGCTCATGCTTTCGAGGCGCGGGCCGGCGAGAACACTTTCCCTTCTCCCAATTCCTACGATCGCATCGTCGATGCCTATGTGAAGTACGACGCGACCGATCGCGCTGCGCAGATCACTGCGCCGACGCTGATAACGACGGCCGGCATCGAAGATATGATCACCGGGCCGCGCTTCGCAAAGGCGGTGCACGACACGATCGCGGGGTCGCGTCTGCATGTATTTGAAGGGACATCCCACGGCTACGGTGCGGAGGCCGAGGCGGAGTTCTCGAAGCTGGCCGTCGAATGGCTGATGTTGCATCGCTGAGTCAGGAGCCGGTTATGGTTCAGCCGCAAACCAAAGTAATGGATGAGACAGCGCCTCCTCAGGCATCGCGCGAAGGCGCGGTGCTGGAGGTCAAGGGCCTGCGCACGGTTTTCCGGCAACGGGGCGTCGACGTGTCGGTCGTCAACGACGTGAATTTCGACATTCGCGCTGGCGAAACCGTTGCTCTTGTCGGAGAGAGCGGCAGCGGCAAGAGCGTGAGCGCCCTTTCGGTGATGCGTCTGGTTCCCTCGCCCAAGGGAAGGATAGCAGGCGGGCAGGTTCTTCTCGACGGAGAAGACCTGTTGCGCCTCGACGAACCTGCCATGCGCGGGATTCGCGGCAAGACCATCGGAATGGTTTTTCAGGAACCGATGACCTCCCTCAACCCGATCCATACGATCGGGCGCCAGCTCGGCGAGGGTCTTCGCATCCATCTTGGCCTGACCGGCAAGGCCGCGCGTGAGCGCAGCATCGAGCTGCTCGACAGTGTCGGCATTCCAAGACCGGCCGAGCGCCTTCATGCCTATCCGCATCAGCTTTCGGGCGGCATGTGCCAGCGTGTGATGATCGCGATCGCGCTGAGCTGCGAGCCGCGCATTCTGCTGGCCGACGAACCCACGACCGCGCTCGACGTGACCACGCAGGCGCAGATACTGGAGCTGATGGACGCCAGAGCGCGGGCCCTCGGAACGGCGACATTGCTCATCACGCACGATCTCGGCATCGTCGCGCGCTATGCCAGCCGGGTGAATGTGATGTATGCGGGCCGCATCGTGGAGCAGGGCGAAGCCCGCCAGCTCTACGACAATCCCAGACATCCCTATACGCGCGGACTTCTGGAATCCGTGCCGCGTCTCGACCGGCCCCGCCGGCAGGAATTGCCTGCGATCGAGGGGCTGCCGCCAAGCCCCGGTTCGCTGCCGCAGGGCTGCCCCTTCCAGCCGCGCTGCCCCTTCAGGCAGGAGATATGCGGCCAGCCGCAAGCCTTGCGCGAAATAAGCCCCGGCCGCCGCGTTGCCTGCATTCGCGCTGACGAGCTGTCTCCATTCGATGGGGCGGCATGATGAACGATAGCAACCAGCCTCTGCTCAGGGTCGTCAACCTGAAGAAGCATTTTCCCGGCCCGCGCGGCAGGTTCGGCGCGCACTCGGCGGCGGTGAAAGCGGTCGATGGCGTCGATCTCGAACTCAGGCGCGGCGAGACCCTGGCGCTTGTCGGCGAAAGCGGCTCGGGCAAGAGCACGCTGGGTCGCGCCATCCTGCAACTGGAGCGGCCAAGCTCCGGCCAGGTGCTTTTCGACGGCGTCGATCTGGTGGGCGTGCCTGACAAGGGAATGCGCCGCTACCGCCGCCGCATGCAGATGGTCTTTCAGGACCCTCACGCTTCGCTGAATCCGCGCATGTCGGTTTTCGACATCATCTCGGAGCCGCTCGTCATTCACGGCCTGTGCGGGTCACGCACGGAACGGAAGCGGCGCGTTGCCGAACTGCTCGATATGGTCAGCCTGCCCTCGAGCGCCGGCGATCGCTATCCGCGCGAGTTTTCCGGCGGGCAGCGACAGCGCATCGGGATCGCGCGAGCGCTCGCCGTTCGTCCGGAGATGATCGTCGCCGATGAGGCCGTATCGGCTCTCGACGTCTCGATTCAGGCTCAGATCATCAACCTCCTGAATGCCGTCCAGAAGGAGCTGAACCTTGCCCATCTGTTCATCGCCCACGATTTGTCGGTGGTGCATCACATCGCCGACCGGGTCGCGGTGATGTATCTGGGCAAGGTGGTCGAGATCGGCACCGGCGAAGCGATCTTCAAGGATCCGCGCCATCCCTATACGCGCCTTTTGTTGCAGGCCGCTCCCATTCCCGATCCGCGGATCGAGGCCGAAAGGCGGGCAGCGGCACCCACAGGCCGCGGTGACTGGCGTTCCAGCTACACGGCCGAAATGGCCGCCGCGCCGCTCTTCGAGGTTGCGCCCGGACATCTCGTGCAGGCGCTGCCGGAGGTGGTCGCGCAAGCCAAACCGTACGGGGCCCGGCCATGATCGCGACAACCGGGATCGGGCGTGCGGACGGCATCATGGTCCATCTCACTGATTTGCTCGCATGTGTGCGGCGCCAGGTGACCGCGCCTGGCTGCAACATGCTCTAGAACGAAAGCCTGAGGCATGAATCAACACGTAAAATCAGCCAGCAAGAACGGCGCCAGCTATTCAGTGGCCATCGATACGGGCGGCACGTTCACCGACGTTACGCTCGTTGACCGCGACACCGGCAGGACATGGACCGCCAAGACATCGTCGACGCCGCAGGATCCCTCGATCGGCTTCATCAACGGCATCAGCGAGATTCTCGAAAGCGCGGGCGTAGAGCCATCGAAGGTGAGCCATGTCTTTCATGGCACCACCGTTGCGACCAATGCGATCCTCGAAATGCGGGGCGCCCGTTCGGCGATGATCACCACGGACGGTTTCCGTCATGTGCTGGAAATCGGCCGCCACGACATTCCACGCTCCGCCAACATGTATTCATGGGTGAAGCCGGCGCGCCCGATACGCCCGGAAGATATCTATGAGGTGCGCGAGCGCCTGGACGCCTCGGGCGCCGTGGTCGACGAACTCGTCGAGGCTGACGTCGTGGAAGCCGTGCGCCGCATTCGCGAGCAGGCCATCGAGTCCATCGGCGTGTGCTATGTCCACGCCTATGCCAACTCTGCCCACGAGATCCGCACCCGCGAGATCATTCTGCGCGAATATCCAGAGGCGATGGTGTCGCTCTCCTCGGAGGTGCTGCCCACGTTCCGCGAATATGAGCGCAGTATGGTCACCGCGCTCAACGCCTATGTGATGCCGCTGATCGCCAGCTATGTTTCGCGTCTGGAAGGTCGTCTGGCCGAAAAGGGACTGTCGGCCCCCTTGTTGCTGATGAAGTCCAGCGGCGGCGTCACCGGCGTCGAGACCGTCAGGCGCGAGCCCGCGCACACCGCGCTTTCAGGCCCAGCCGCCGGCATTGTCGGGGCCGAGATGGTTGGCGAGCTGGCGGGCGAGCCGCGCCTCATCACGCTCGACATCGGCGGAACCTCGGCAGACATCTGCCTGATCAATGGCGGCCGGCCCGACCTGACCACCAATGGCGCGGTCGGCGAATGGCCGCTCAGCCTGCCGATGCTGGACATCCACACGATCGGCGCGGGCGGCGGCTCGATCGCACGCACCTCCGATGGCGTACTGACGGTCGGACCGCAGAGCGCGGGGGCGGCACCCGGTCCCGTCTGCTACGGGCGGGGCGGCACCGAGCCCACCGTGACGGACGCGCATGTCGTGCTGGGCCATCTGCCCCGGACCATCCTCGACGGAAAGCTCGATCTCGACGTCGATGGTGCGACGCGGGCATTGGAGACCAGCATCGCCCGCCCTCTCGGCATATCGGTCTTTGAAGCTGCTCGCGGCATCATCGACATCGCGAACAACAACATGATGGGCGCGATACGCGTCGTCTCGGTCGAACGAGGCTACGACCCGCGCGACTTTGCCCTCGTTCCTTTTGGCGGCGCGGGGCCGTTGCATGGATCGTTCATCGGGCGGCTTCTGTCGATGCGCTGCGTGCTGGTGCCGAAATTGCCCGGCGTCCTGTCGAGCGTGGGCCTGCTGATTTCGAACCTGCGCAATGAGTTCACGCGAAGCTGCCTGTTGAGAGGGCCCGACTACGATCTGGAAAGGCTCGCAGAGGGCTTCCGGGAACTGGACGAAGCCGCCGCTTCGTGGCTCACGGCCGAAAAGATTCCCGCCGAGAACCAGGACATACGCTGGGTGGTCTCCATGCGTTACAGGAACCAGGGCTTCGAGCTCGACGTGCCATGGACAGGCCGGCAGGTCAGCGGCGAGAGCCTTCAGCAGGCGATCACATCCTTCCATGCCCTGCATCGCAAACTCTATACGTTCGACCAGCCCGATACGCCTGTCGAGGTGGCGGGAATACGAGCGGAGGCCGTGGGCCAGCTCGGCCGGCCCGATCAGCCGCGTCTCGACGCTGGCATGCGGATCGAGGATGCTGTATCGCGTTCGCAGAAGACCTATTTCGACGGTGAATTGCTCGACTGCAAGATCTACAGCCGGCGGCTACTTGGCGCGGGGGCCAGGATAAGCGGCCCGGCAATCATAGAGCAGCTGGACGCGACGACGTTCATCCTGCCCGGGCAGGTTGCTACGACTGACCCCTTTGGAAATCTCGTGATCACGGAGGGCTGATATCGGCATCCTCCTTGGGCGAGAACAGCAGGCAGGAGAGACGAGCATGACGGTCGCGCGCAGAGGCAAGAGGCACAATGACGCGGCCGCCGAGACGGCGGTGGACCGGGTGTGCAACGTCGTCCGGGAGGGAATCCTTCAGGGACGCTGGACGGCGGGCGAACATCTGCGCGAAACCGCGCTCGCACAGGAGACGGGCTTCTCGCGCACGCCCGTGCGCGAGGCGCTGCAGAAACTCGCAGCCAGTGGCCTCGTCGAGTATCTTCCCAACCACGGTGCGCGGGTAGTCAGCTGGTCGCGGCAGTCGATCGACGAGATCTACGAGCTGCGGATGAAGCTGGAAGTCTATGCAGCGGAGCAGGCCGCAAGGCGCATGTCGACGGGCGACACCGATATCATGGAGCGCCTGTGTGACGAGATGGAACAGTCCTTCGCCAGCGCAGGCAGGGACCGCCTCAACACCATCAGCAAGGCCAATCGCGATTTTCACGATGTCATCGTGCGGGCGGCGGATGCCGGCAGGCTCGCGATAACCCTGCGCGGCCTTGTGGAGGTGCCGCTGGTGATGCGCACCTATCATCATTATGCGCGCGAGGACATGGTGCGCAGTTTCGCCCACCATCGCGAACTGGTCGCCGCCTTGCGCGCCCGCGAGAGCGAATGGGCAGGCAGCGTCATGACAAGTCACATCGTCGCCGCGCGCGTCGTGTTGCTGCGCAACTGACCACGGGCGAGCAGGCGAGGGCCTCCTGACCCTTCGCCTGCGACGCGACTCCCTTCGGGCTAGAGCGCCGTGCGTCTAATCGGACGCACAAAGGGGGTTTTGTTGCAACGGCTGATTTGAAGCGCAAAGGGGGCCGGTCCGAGGCCAATTATGCGGCAAGAATTGCGAACTGTTCGGCTAGGGACGGATTCGGATTGAAGGCGTATCTCGCCTGTCGCTTGCGCATCATGTGAACCATCTCGATGCCGGACAGGATGATCGCGGCTGATGCCTGTGATTTGAAGCCAAGCATTGGCCGGACGCGGCGCTTGATGCGCCGATGATCCTGTTCAATCCGATTATTCAGATACTTACTCTTGCGGATTTCGATCGGCTTCAGCCGGCGCCGAGAACGATCCTGCAAGCGATTTGTGGTGTCACAGGAAACGATAGCCTCGTGGTTGGTCTGGCTACCATCAATAACGACGCAGCCTGGCCGGCCATGCCGATTCAGCGCCTTTGTGAAGAACCATTTGGCCGACGGCAGGTCACGCTGCTCGCTGAACCAGAATTCGACCGTGTCGCCGACACTGTCGATGGCGCGGTATAGGTACATCCACTGGCCGCGGACCTTGATGTAAGTCTCGTCGATATGCCATCTGCCGGTCACGTTCCGCTTCCGTCGGTTGAAACGCTCCAGCAATAGCGGTGCGTAGCGGACGGTCCAGCGGTGAATGGTCGTGTGGTCAACGGCAATGCCTCGCTCGGCCATCATTTCTTCCAGGTCCCGCAGGCTCAGACTGTAGGCCAGGTACCAGCGCACGCAAAGCAGGATGACTGACTGGTCAAACTGGCGGCCCTTGAACATTCAATCCTCCGAAAGATCAGAAGCTCTCCTTGCCACAAAAACGGTATTCAAAACGTTGCAACACAACCTACCGAGGGAGCAATGCCGCCATGGACCGACACAATCCGATGAACGCCGCCCTTGGTCCCTACGATGGAGCGCTCGCGAGATCGAGGAAATGCTCTGACCTTGCCTCCATCGCTCCCGAAGCTCGGCCTTTTGAACCCACCCACCATAACGCGTTACTCGGCGATCAGTCCTTGAACCCACTTCCTCACGACATTTATTGGACTCAAATCCCAATGGTGCACTGGACCTGAAATATAATACCCATGGAAACGGATATTGGTATTCAGTATCTCAACGATATCGCCATCGGCGATGGCCCTGCGCGCAATCACTTCGTTGACGAGCGCCACGCCCTATCCAAACGTGGCCGCCTCCATCATGATATGCGTGTTCGGCATGTTGGGCCCGCGCATTGGGACCAGAGGCTCGGCGCCGGCCATCCGCAGCCATACGCCCCAAAGACCGTCCGCGTCGGCCGTGATGACCGGGAGTTCGAATAGATCCTCCACCACCTTGACCGACAGCCATTCCGGACGGAGCTTGGGGCTCACGGCCGGGAAGAGACGTGGCTGGGCCAGAAGTTCATAGTGCCAACGTGATGGCGAGAGGGCGAAAGCAGCCGCCACGGCGCCGAAATGAGCAACCAGCATTAGCCAAAATACCGAAACCAAACCAGACAACGCACATTAGCGCATGCCACAGCCCCGCAAGAGCCCAAAACGTCGGTAGTTAGACGTCCCATGTGCATCTTCTAAACCCACCTGTTACAAAACCATGCCAGGGAGGAAGGTGGAAATCGCCGGAAAGAACATGATCAGCGCGATCAGCACGAAAACGGCGATAACGAACGGCCATACATCCGCATCGATTACCCGAATGCCCGCGATGTTGGATGCAATGAAGGATTGTAGGCCTACTGGCGGGGTGATTGTGCCAACCATCAGAGTCATGATCACGAGTATTCCGTAATGCACTTCGTCGACGCCGTAGCTACGGGCGATCGGAGCGAACATCGGCACGAAGATCAGCAGCGCTGATGTCGCCTCGACGAAAAGGCCAACGATGAAGATGGTGGCGAGGGACAGTGCGATGAATGCTGTCGGGTCTGAAGCAATCGACTTGAGGAATATCTCAAGTTGGAAGCCAAAGCCTGTAACTGTCAGGGCGAAGCCGAATACCGCGCTGGAAGCGATGATATACATCGGCAGAGCAGTCGCTTCGACAGACTCGAGCAGCAAGCCCGGAATGTCGTTCAAATGCAGTTCGCGATAGACAAAAAGGCCGAGGAACAACCCGTAGACGCAAGCGAGCACGCCTGCTTCTGTCGGTGTGAACAGGCCGAAGCGAATTCCGCCCAAAATAAGGATCGGTGTAAGCAAGGCCGGTGTTGCGCGGAGGAGAAGTCCGCCTAAGTCCCGTCGATCGATCTTTGGGCTATTGGGATAGTTGCGGCGTATCGAGATCCAGGCCGCAATCGCCATCATTACCAAAGCCATCAGCAGGCCGGGAACGATACCGGAGAAGAACAGGGCACCGATAGAAACCGACGTTACCGAGCCGTAAATGATCATGATGATGGCAGGTGGTATGACCGAAGTGACGATCGATGCGGCGGATGTAACGCCGGCTGCGAAGTTGCGATCGTAACCTTCTGCAACCATACGCGGGATCAGCATTCTGCCTTGAGACGCAACGTCAGCGGTTGCTGATCCCGACATGCCGGCAAAGAAAACGCTGCCCAAAATATTCACTTGCGCGGTGCCTCCTCTGACGCCGCCGACGATGCAGCTTGCGACGTCGAGAAGACGCGATGTAACGCCTGCGCGGTTCATGACGATGGCCGCAAGGATGAAGAACGGCACGGCCATCAGCGTGTATGAATTTATGCTGGCTGTGAAGCGTTCTGCTACGATGACCAGAGGCATACCGGATGTGAGGAGATATATCGTTGCCGATAGTATCATCGAAGCTGCGACTGATACGCCGATCAGGAGCATAAATAGAAATATTGATATTAGGACCACGGCGTCCATCTTTTTCCTCCAGAAATTACACCGGTTTTATTTATTGATAAGCGTCCTTATTCTCGTCGCGATGCATAAAACTGAAAAGAAGAAGCATATAGGTATCGCAATATGTACTAGCGTCTGCGGTAGATCAGGAACTGTAAAGAATTTTGTTCCAATCTTGTTCATCATGACGATATATCCAGAATAGCATAGCGTCATTGCTGCTAACATGTCGCAAATATGCCTGAATATCGATACGTATTTTTTGAGTGATTTCCTGCCTATTCCGGAGAGAAGATCGATCTTGATGTTCGTGTCATTGTAATAGGCGCTGGCGATGCCGATTACAGTGATCCAGATGAACAGATAGCGGGAGATTTCTTCCGCCCACGCCTGAGGATTATTGAAGATATATCGAAGTACCACTTGGCCGAAGGTGAGGGCGATCGTCAGAGCCAGCGCGACGGCCCCGATTGCGTTGAGCGCACGCACACTGCGCCCGCTCAAAGCGTTGTTCTTGACCGATTGCGTCGGCTCCATAGTGGGATCACTTTCCGCCAGTCAGCATATCGATAAGCTGATCGGAGCCATCCTGTCGGTCAGTTACGATCTTCCAGACAGGAGCTACCGCCTTCTGCCACGGCTCGATGTTGTCGACGTCGTGGATCGCTACGCCGCTTTCGGCCAGCTTTTTATAAGCGGCTTCTTCGCCGGGAATGGCGATTTCCGCGTCCGCCCATATGCCGGTTTCCAGCGCTGCCTCGCGAACGAGTTGCTGGTCTTCGGGGGACAGTCTCTGGAGTGTCGTCTTGTTGGCGCTGAGTGACATGGCGCTGTACATATGACGGGTGCGTACGAGAGACTTCGTGACCTCGTTGAACTTCATGTCGATCGCGCTGGCAGCCGGGCTGTCGAGGCCGTCAGCAACGCCGGTTTGCATGGCAGTATATACTTCGCCCCAGGTGATTGGGGTCGGCCGCGCGCCAAGGCTCTCGAACATCGAAATCCAGATGAAGTTTTCAGGTGAACGCATCCTTAGGCCCGACATGGCTTCTACGGTCTTTGCGGGCTCGCCGATGAACAGCATGTCACGGAAACCCAGCCCGAAATAGGACAGGATTTCTACCTGGCTCCTGTCGCGAAGTTCGCTGCGGAGTCGATCGCCAAACTCCCCAGAAAAGGCCTCTCGGACATGGTCCCAGTCGCGGAAGATGAACGGAAGCGACGTGACAGCGACTGGCGGGTAGGCCGATTCCATCTGAGACACGGCCGTGACGGTCATGTCCAGTCCGCCCTGATTGAGAAGGTCGAATGCTTCGAGCTCCTGCCCCAGCTGAGCGCCAGGAAACACCCTGACAGTCACTCGGCCGCCGGTCTTCTCGCTGACGAGCTCGGCGAAGTGCTTGGCAGTCTTGTCGACGGCACCATCAACTGCGTGATGGTGCGAAAGCCTAAGCATTGTCTCGGCCATGGCGGAGGAGGCTGCGATCGCGAAGCACAGCGCCATACCCACAAGCGAAATTTTCCTCATTGTCATTCTCCTTCCCTATTGGATTTGCGTGGGAGCTCAGCCAGAAATCGGCCTGCCGATTACTGGCAGTTCCCGCGGGGCAAGCCCGAGGGAGAGGATGCGCGTGCCGCTGCCCGTGATTTCCACCAAGTCTTCCACGTGATACATTATGCCCTGCGAGTCGCTCGTAAGGGGCTCGACATTCAAGACCATTCCTTCCTCCAGGATGATCTCTTCGCCGGGCCGCAGCAGTGGCCTCTCGTGGATCTCGATGCCGAAGCTGTGCCCGATATGCGGCAGCAGGAACGGCAGACCACGTTCCAGCGTCTTCTTCTTGCAGAAGGTGAAGATTTCCTGTGCGGCGATGCCGGGCTTCATCATGCCGATGACCTCAGCCTGGATATCCACGAGCTTCGCATAGACGTCGCGCTGCTCGGCGGTCGGTGCGCCCGATGAATATGTGCGGGCGAAGTCGCTTGCCCACGCACCGTATGTGCCGCCAACGTCGAAACGGATGATTTCGCCTGGCTCGACCGGTCGTTCGGAGGGGTGGCCATGTGCTTGCTTGCCCGCGTCGCCGCAGGGGAATGAGATCCACGTGATCGTGTCGGCGCCGTGTTCTATGATCTGTGTCGCAATGCGGTTCGCGATAACGCGTTCGGTGTCCCCGGCAACGCTCGATTCCATCGCGGCAAGGACCGCTTGATGCGTCAATTTCGCATTGCGCTCAAGGACGGCGATCTCCTGTCGAGTTTTGACCGAGCGGATTGCCGCGAGCTGCGGGGAGGTGTCGATAAATGAAGCTCCGGGCAGAGCCTGAGTCAACGTTTGGAATGTTAAGGCGGGCAGGTAGTCGAAGTCGATGCCGATGCGGCCCTTCTCCAACCCGAGATCCCTGATCGTCGAAATCAGAATGTCCACCGGTTGCTGCACGAATTCCTCATAGGTACGCACATCGTCGATCCACGTAGCTTCCGTGATTTGCGGGCCATCAATGCCGCAAGCGATGACGACTGGCTCACCGGATGCCGGGAACACTACATATGCCTGACGTGCGCGAACGAAGCGCATCGTCAGCACGAAAACGCCGCTGGCATAGGTGAAGTTTTCAGGATTCATGGCGATGACGGCATCGATGCCCAATGAAGATGGCAGTGCCTTGAGCACATCCATTCGAGGTCGAGGTGCCAGATCAATATCACCAGACGCCATCATTATACTCTCTCCCTATGATCTATGTTAGCTCTGCACGTATTCGTTGATGCGCGATCGCAACGCGGGCGACATTATTCTGTCGGAGGCAGGTGTAAGTCGAAATCCCTGAAGGACGCCTAGCGGCCAAGGGTCGTCATCGCAATAAACTCTTGCTCATGCTACAATAAGTATACTGACTGTCAATCATGAATCTCCAGTGTGGCGCAAATCCTCCAAAGTCGCCTGCGGTCAGTTCTTGCGAGTTCAGCTTATTGGGTTGGGCAGTAGGTGTAACGAACTGATTGTTTATGTTAATATCTTTCTAAATCTGTTCGTGCGTAGTGGAGGCTGGAATGCTTAGGGGGAGATCATGATCCTCATGGTCGGCGCTTCGTTGAACGCATTCAGTAGGCCCGTTAGGATGCGAAACCCGTTTCGAAGGCCTTATTCAGTATACCTAATTCGCGTTGACGCAAGGGCGAACTGACATTTATAGTCGGGTGGTATGGCAAGTTTACCGGGCTGCGTGGTCGTGTCCCATCCGGATGCATCCAAAATATTGTAATGACGATATGGTTTACATCAGGAGCTAGGTGTTTAGGGTCCGGTCTCACTACAGCCACCAGATGAGGGCAACGGCGAGACTGATTGGCGGCCATGAAATTTTTGACGTTATGGTCGAAGCGGTTTTGCGATCCGTCGCCAGTCCTTGAGGCGACAGAACATGCGTTCGACAACGTTTCGTTGTTTGTGGATGGCTCGGTCGTAACCGTATTGGATTTTACGGTTCTTATGAGATGGAATGAATGGCTTGGTGCCACGTTCCATAAGCCACTCTCGTAGCCCCTGGCTATCATATCACTTGTCGGCAACGAGTTCTGCCGACGGTGGCATCGCCTCGATGCAAAGCTGCGTGATCTTGCAATCGTGTGCGTCCCGGGGTCAGGAGCAGGAGACAGGGGCGGCCCTTCTTGTCACAGATGGCATGGAGTTTGGTGTTTCGTCCGCCTTTCGTGCTATCGATGAACAGTCGGTCCGACGCTTCACCTGCCTCCGCCAGCTCACTGAAAATGTCTTCCTAGATGCCACGCTCGGCCCAGTGGACGAACCGATTCTAAAGAGTCTTCTTGGGTCCATAGACATCGGCGCAGTCGGCCCAACGTCCGCCGCAACGCCGGGCATAGACGATCCCGCTCAGCACACGACGATCACGCCCAACCGCTGAGACACCTCCGCGACCAGATAGCCGCGCTCGTTAACCTGCGCGACAGCATCGCGCTTGAACTCATCGGTGAAATGGCCAGACCGCATCACAACCTCCTTACCTCACATTTAGGGGAGAAGGCGTCCACAAATCTAGGGGCTTCTGTGGTTGCCGCCCCTTATGCAAGAAGTTTCTGAGCCATTAGGGGTGATCGAGTGCGGTCTCTGTCAGGCCTTCACATGCGGCACTTTCGAGGCCCCTGGCCGATATGGTGATCAGCGGATCAGGTCCAAATCTGTTCAGCGAGCTGAATGGCTCCTAGCCCCTAACCGGCTTTTCTGATCCAGATCGGTTCGATCATTTTGCCCATATGGGTCGTCGACTTCTCACACTTCCGTTACCGGAACCAATCTGCCTCGTGCTGCACTTCTGTCATGCAAACGCAGACTGTGCCGGATTTGTGATTTTTCGTGGAATGAGGACCCCGTTTGAGGGGTGATTTTCGTCCAAACGGGACCCCTTAACGAAGGGGTCATCAAGATACCTCCGGTTTCATCGGAGGCATTTGTTTTGGATGTTGATTGTGGAGACGATTGCAAAGAGAGCTGGCTCGGGAAATCTGCACAGCGGGGATAAGTGGAATTTCTGCCTGACTTCGGCATAGATGCCGTGAACAGGAGAGACCATGACAAGACGACCGCGCCGGAATCACAGCCCGGCTTTCAAGGCAAAGGTGGCGCTCGCCGCGATCCGAGGTGAGCAAACGCTGGTGGAGCTATCCCAACAGTATGAACCGCGCCGGGTTTGCCGGAGGCCGTTTGGTTTAAGTTATGCGGCCATGTCTGGGGCGTCCAGCATGGCGTAGTAGCGTTGTTCGGCCTCCGCTGGCGGAATGTTTCCGATGGTCTCCAGAAGCCGCCTGTTGTTGAACCAGTCCACCCATTCCAGGGTGGCGAATTCCACGGCTTCGAAGCCGCGCCATGGTCCTCTTCGATGGATGACCTCGGCCTTGTAGAGACCGTTGATCGTTTCGGCGAGCGCGTTGTCGTAACTGTCGCCCACGCTTCCTACGGAAGGCTCGATGCCTGCTTCC
>NZ_FORF01000043.1 GCF_900113935.1 Aquamicrobium aerolatum DSM 21857 | reverse complement strand
CATCCTGCAAGTGCGAGGGCGATTACGGCAATCGAAACAGCGAACTTCATTTGATCCCCCTAGTGTCACTCGCCTCTTCTGACATCTGAAGATGAAGCCGACTAGGCCGCTAGTGAAAAATGCTGTGACTACAGCATTTGCTGTACGAAACAACCACACACCTCTCGATAAGTAAACGATCTGGAGGCGCGGAATTGCCGGTCCCGACGTCGCAACATGAATTGACTTTCTTTTGGGCCAGCCAAAAGTCGTGCTGCACATTCCATTGGCGTGCGGTTGCGTTTTCCCTTCACTTTCATCCCTCCTGTTCAGAGGGGTTGGAGCGGCACCAGGTGAATGATCTGCACCTCGTCATCTGTCAGCCCACGTTCGGTCGCCTCACGATGAGCCTCCGCAATGTCATCGTCCGAAACGCACATGCGCACGAGTTTGACGGTAGGCGTTCGCGCGCCGGCAATTGCCTCAAGCTTTTCCAGACGTGTTGCGAGATTACCTGCCATGGGATGCTCCAATCTCATGTCGCGTGTTGACGATGCTGATCACGAGCCGCTGCATTTCCGCCTGCGTCAGTTCATCAGCTGCTTCGCGGCCATGCAGTCGTTCAGCGTCCTTATGAGCAGGAACTCCGGCCGTTGTCGCGATGCTGGCCTCGACCGTGTCGATCATCCGGTCCAACTCCTCATCGGTCAAAAGCTTCAGCGGGTCTTCAAGTCCTGCTTTCTTCTCCAGCCGCTTCAGACGTAGCGAAAGCGCCGTGCTCATGGCTTGCCCATCCTTTCCTCGAGAGCTGCAAGACGGTCGGAGAATTCGTTGGTTTCGATGGCCTTGCGATGCGCCTCAAGCAGCGAGATTATGGTGGCGCCTTCATCCGGGGAGATCTCGCCATCGGCAACCTGCCGGGTGACGGCGGCGATGGCTTCCGGCAGATCATCCACTTTGGACACGTGAGGCAATTCGAACGTGATCCCTCGTCCTTTGCGCATTGGCCATGCACGATCAAGGATCAGGCGGCCAGCAGTCGTGTCACCTTCCTTTGCCTTCTCGATCATGGCTCTGGCGATGTCCGTCATTTCACCCTCTGCGAGAGCGTCCAAGGCAGCTAAGGCTTTTGCGCGTGCACCAAGGGGGCGGCCTGCAGGGTTGCCGCTCTGGCCGGGCTTGAAGCGCGTATCCTTGGATTTCTTGTCGGTGCTCATGTCCTGATGCTGTCCTGTATTGGCAGGGTCTGCGAGGCTTAGGTCAGTGAACGCTCTCGCCCGTGCATGCTTCCTCTGGCGAGAGGGGACCTGCTGCGTCCCGGGCAGCGTTGCGCATTGCGATCTCAAGGACGACGACAGCCTTGCGCAGGCAGGCTTGGGCGATATCGAATGGCACGCTGGCCGCTGACTGGTCTGAGCCCAACAGGCGCTGCATGTCTGCGTGGTTATGCAGGCTGAACGCTCCGATAAGCATGTGCGACAGACCTTGCATCAGATCTCCCATGGACAGCTGATCGCTGGGGGTCCAATCCCGCAGCTCGACAGCGCAGGCCTGGAAACGGGCGAGGGCGGCTGGGTCACACATTCCCTGTATCCCAAGAAGGTCGAGCGTCTCGAGTTCACCAGACAGGTCGCGTACTTCGATGATGAGTGGGGGCTTGCTGGTCATCGCGGCGATCCTTCCTCAGCGCCCATCGTTGCCGACACGCGAGAAGCGCGGCTGTAGTGCCTGGCCATAAGCTTCCAGACGCCATGATCCGGTTTGGACGGTACATTCGACAAAAGCAGCTTGGCGACGTTCGGATTGAGCATCGCGTCTGCGATCAGGTCATCAACAGTGTGCAACCCGGCTTGGCGCATGGCCGATACTGCCTGACCGCCCATGACCCCGGCCATGGAGGCGAGCGGGCCGCTGACGTAGGAGCCGACGCCGGCGGCAGCAACTGAAAGCAGCTTGCCCAAGTTGGACACACTTCGATTGCCCGCGGCGATCATGTCCTGCGTGGTGTTCGAGCCACCGGGGATGCGAACACCGGCAATCGATCGGTTGGCCCGCGACAGGTCATCGGCAATTGCCTGCATCCGGCCAACATCGTCAGCGCTGAAGCCAGCCAAGCGCAGCGCCTGCTTGCTTTGTTTGAGGAAACTCTGGAACTGATCGGATCGGATGCCGGCCTGCCCGCTGGTCGCGACCTCGGTGTTGCCGACGAAACGCCCGGTCATATAGTCAACGGTGGCCTTCTTCAGGCCCTCTAGCGCTTCCTTGTCGCTCCCGATGGCCGAGCGAATGCGCGACATCTGCTGAAGGCTGTCGCTGCGCCCAAAGACGCCGCCCACGGTGTTGACGATATCGGTCGGATCATCGACGTTCAGCAGCGCGCCAAGCTTGCCCTTGCGTGCGTCATCGAGACGAAGCTTGCGGGTTCGACCCACTTGCTCGATGGCTTCCGAGGCGCGGGCAGCATCACCAAGGCGCGCATCCAGTTCGGGGAATGACCGCAGCGCCTCTTGATGGCGTCGCCGCCATGCCGTCACCCGAGCCGGGTTCAACGTGCCATCAGCGTCCATTGCGAAGGCCCGCAGGCGATCGACTGCGTATTCCTGAATGACGGGGAGAGCCTGTTCATCACCGACAGCGTTGCGGAAACGGCGGATGGCTTCGGGGCTTGAAGAACTTGCGTTGAAAATGCGCTCCGGCACGGTGCCGGTTGGAAGATCGTAGGGAGCCGTTGTTGAGGGGCGGCGACGGATCGGACCAAGCGTCTTGTTGTCGAACGTCTCGACGCGGGTGCGCGTGGCATGCCGTGCTTCCCTCAGTCGTCCGAGGGCTGCTTCATCAAAGTTGGGCTGGAGGTCATCGCCCGATAGTCGCGGATCGCGCGGAGAACTTCCAAATCCGCCGAACGTTTCGCCTTCTGCTCGAGGTGCGCCAGAAATGCCGGATGATCGGCCGATGGCAGGTCCGCGAGAGCCTGCTCCATCGACTTCCCCGGTCGCTGCGTATCGTCTGTCACGGAATGCAAAGACCTCATCGCGCAATTTCGCGAGCAGAGTATTCTGCTCATCCATCACGCCTCGTGCAACTGCATCGGCCTCCTGAGCGACCTTACCGGCAATCGCCGTTTCCAAATCGCCTTCGATAGCCCTGTTCAGTCGCGTCAGACGACGATATGCGGGGCTTTCACCATTCGCAAGTCTTTCGGCGCGCAGTTCGGATTTGATCCTGCTCTGGAGCGCAGTAAGTTCACCGAATGGAACCACTTCATCATAGTGCTGCAAAACGCCGTGGATGGAGGCTTCCTCGCCCGTCATCGGCTTGGCAGAGCGCGGCAGATCATCTGCAATCGACCGGGCGGCCTGCTTTGTGCCTCGAGCGGCAAGGGCGAGACTGCCATCGGGGTCAACGGCCTGCCACAGGGCGCGCTCCTGGTCCTTTGCCGCTGCACGGGCTGCTTCCAGCGCCTGGCGTATGTTGGAGCCGGCGGCATCGGGCGACAGGCCTGAGCCGACGTTGCCAGCGCTCTGGCGCGCCGATTGGGTTGCCGCGTTGAGTGCATGCTGTGTCTCGTCATCAATCCGGGCAAGATGATCGCGCACCGCCTTGGCGACGGCCTCGGGAGCGCCATTTTCCTGAATGCTGCCCAGATGGCTCAGGCGAGCCGAATTCTGCTCCGCACGGCGCTGGGCGAAGAGGTCAGGACGCCGTGCAGCCGCACCACGCTCCATGCCGCCAAGGCCAAGATCGCCGGTCGCCTGGAATGTCGTGGGGTTTGAGCCTGGAACCAGATCATCAATCCCATCGTCAAGCATTTGGCGAACCGCGCTCGGATCGGTCGCCGCGTCGTAAAGCTGTCGGGCAGCAATACCTTGGCGGCCGGACTCTCGCATTGGCGCTGTGAAGTCCGAGAATGCTTCCCGCGCGGCGCGCCCAATCGCTGGGGCGCTGGCAATCGCTGTTCCCAAAAGACCACCAGCAAGGCCGCCAGCGGTTGCAGCGAGTGCATCATACCTGTCCGGAGCGACTTCCATTCCAAGGGAGGCACCGCCGCCAGCGGATCCACCTGCAAGCATTTCGCCACCAGCGGCGCGAAGGCTCCCGGGCTGGCCGATGAATCGAGCGGCGCTTTCTACCGCTCTGCCACCACCGGCGCGCAACAGCCCGCCCACAGCCGTCTGTGGGGCGACGGTGTAGCCAACCCCTTCACCCACGCCGCGTGCGATGCGCTCGCCAGTCGTGGTCGCCTCGGTGTTGGCTGGATCAAGCACCGGGTGAATGTCGCCCATCCGATTGGAGATCCACTCGCTGCCCATGAACCCGTCAGATGGCAGGTGCCGAATGTCCGCACCGGTCGCGGCGTTGATGCCGGAGATGCCGAGATTGATCGCTCCGCGCGTCAGATCGACCGGTAAGCCAGCCGTGTTGTAGATCGCGCTATTGAGGCCGGCGGTGCTGTTGAGAGCCAGACCGCTGCGGGCCGCTGGGTTTGCCGGTTCATCAAACTGATCGAAGATGTTCCCGCCGGGAACTGCGGCACCAGGCTCTGCATCGAACTGATCGAAGATGTTGGTCATCATTGACCTCCCAAAACCCGCTGCGCAGCGCCTTGACCATATTTCGCGTCGAATTGGTCAGCCAGTTGCGGGTTTGCTCGCAGCATTTCCGCCGCACCCGAAGGGATGCCGCTGCTCTGTCGTGTCTGCTCGAACACTGCATCACCAGCCTGATGACCATGAACGATCCGAAGCATCGTGCGCTCGTAATCCTCCAGATCGCGTTCGAATGTCGGGCTGTCCGGATCGAGCGCGCCGGACTTCGCGGCCAACATTGCGCCCTCGCTGTCGGAGACGTTGCCGAGCGCACCGCCCGTTGGTGAAGCCTCACGCATCGCCTGCAGGTTCTCAATACGCGCGTTGGCCTTGAGAACGTCAACTTGCCTGCGGGCCTCTGCGGCGTTGGATTCCGGAAGTCTCGACATCATTCGACCGACCGTCCCCGTTGCGGGGAAGCCTGGGGCTGCCAGCGCATCACGTGCCAATTGCGCCGCGTTGGTAATGATCGACGTGGATGTCTCGCGTCCTTGGGCGGCCGCCGCGACCGATCCAGACCTGTCCGCTGGGCTCCCGGGGACGGGTGCCGCCCGGGGCAAACCGGTGGCGGGGTCAATGACGGGTTGTCGCGTCGCGGGGTCGAGAACGTAGCCGTAATCGGCGCTGAGTTTTCCGAGCCCCGGTGCACCATCGCCGCTGAGATTAACGTTTGTCTGCGACGATCCCGACTGGCGGAAGTCGCGGAAATCCCGACGGCCTGATTCATCGAGACCAAGATAATGCGCAAACTCACGCATCTGCGCGGTGGGCTCATTGAGCTTGGCCATGCGTTCGTATTCGGCCTTGGCGACCTCTCTGACCGATTGCGAGACGTCGGGATTGGCAAGAATGCCAAGCATGTGGGACTGCGTCTTGTTGAAGCCAACACGTTGGGCATCGGATCGGGCCGCTTGGTCAGGTTGAGCGCGAAGTGCGTCGTTGACGGTTGCCGTAGGAGCCGGGGGCAATGTGGCTGGCTCCCCAGCCGGCACCGCCCAACCATGCTGCTGGGCAATCACTCCCCAGCTATCGGGCTCTTGTGAAACCTGATCGGGGATCT
>NZ_FORF01000026.1 GCF_900113935.1 Aquamicrobium aerolatum DSM 21857 | reverse complement strand
CAAGGTCGGACGAGACGTATGAGGGGCCATTGTCAGAGAGCAACCGCGGTCGCTGCGCAACCTTTGCGCTGTCACAGCCGGACGCTTGCAGGGCCATGGTCAGCGTGTCGGTGACATCTCCCGCCTTCATCGTGGTGCATAGCTTCCAGGCGATGATGTATCGTGAGAAGTCGTCGAGCACAGTCGACAGATAGAACCAGCCCCAGCCGATGACCTTGAGATAGGTAAGATCAGTCTGCCACAGTTGGTTCGGTGCTGTCGTCTTGTCATGGAACTCGTCGGCGGCCTTGATGACGATGAAGGCCGGGCTGGTGATCAGATCATGCGCCTTGAGCAGGCGATAGACCGAGGATTCCGAGACGAAATAGCCCTTCGTGTCGGTGAATGTGACCGCCAGTTCCCGCGGCGACAGCTCCGGCTCGTTCAGCGCCAGCTCGACGATCTGGTCACGCACCTGATCGGGGATGCGGTTCCAGACCCGGTTCGGTCGGGGCCTGCGATCGTCCAGCGCATCGACGCCGCCGGCAAGGAAGCGGTCATACCAGCGATTGAAGGTCGAGCGCGGTATGCCGAGTTTCTGCAATGTGCGCCGCGCCGACAGGTGCGAGTTCTCGACCAGCCGGATGATCTCCAGCTTTTCGGATGCGGGGTATCTCATTCGTCGTCGCCCCCATCCGCGATCATGCTTTTTTTAAACAGCCGCAGTTCCAGCGCCTGCTCGGCGACGACTTCCTTGAGATCGCGTGCCTCTTTGCGCAGCACCTTTACTTCGTCACTGGTGGCGGCACGTGCTGTGTCGCCGGCAAGCCGCTTCTTGCCAGCCTCCAGGAATTCCTTCGACCAATTGTAATAAAGGCTCTCGGCAATCCCCTCACGCCGGCACAGCGCGGCGATCGACTCCTCACCACGCAATCCCTCCAGCACAATGCGGATCTTCTCTTCCGCACCATATTGCTTGCGGGTTGCACGGCGGATGTCCTTGATGACCTGCTGCGCAGGCGCTTTCCCTGTCCCGGATTTCTGTCTCATCTTCGCTCCTTTTGAAAGGCTACGATGAACCAGAAATCCTCCGTTCTCAGTTAAGCCAGTTTGGTACCATCAGCGCTGACGCCGGACACGCTCACCAATTTTCGTGGCATCGAGCTGCGCGATTTCCCGGCCGAGATCGCCCGGCTGGCGCTAATCATCGCCGAGTATCAATGCGACGTGCTCTATCGCGGCCAGAAGGAAGCACTGCGCGACTTCCTGCCACTCGATGCGCAGAACTGGATTTATTCGGGCAATGCGCTGCAGGTCGATTGGCTGAGCATCTGTCCGCCTACCGGCACCGTCGTGAAGCATCACGCCGAGGACTTGTTTCATACGCCGCTCGGCCAGGCGCAGATCGACTTCGAGAATGAAGGCGGTGAGACCTTCATTTGTGGAAATCCCCCGTACCTTGGATCATCACTTCAAACGGATGAGCAAAAATCTGAGCTGCGGTCGCTTTTCGAACGCTACACAAAAAATTGGAAGATCCTGGATTACGTCGCTGGCTGGTTCATGAAGGCGGCACAATTTGGGACGAAGACGAAATCAGTCGCGGCGTTCGTCGCAACCAATTCGATATGTCAAGGTCAGCATGTCCCGACGCTTTGGCCTCTCATATTTTCCACTCACCACAAGATAGCTTTTGCTCACTCCTCGTTTCGGTGGTCCAACCTAGCGAGTCACAACGCGGGAGTGACGGTGGTGATTGTCGGAATCTCGCAGGAAACTGGCAGGAAGCGTCATCTCTACACCGTCTCAGATGCAGGCGAAACGGTTCAGAAGGAAGTAGATAACATTAATGCCTACTTGGTTCCTGCGAATGATATCTACGTATGTGCGTCCTCAAGACCAATCAACGGACTTCCTTCGATGGACTACGGAAGTAAGCCCGCTGATGGCGGGGGGCTAATTATCAAACCCGAGGAATATCGATCGATAAAAGACACGAGTATCCGCCGTTTTATCAAACCGTATCTAGGTAGCGATGAGTACATTGATGGAAAACAAAGGTACTGTATATGGATACAGAAAGATGAATACGAAGAAGCATCAAATCACGCTTTGCTGAAAAAAAGGATCGATTTGGTTCGTGATTTCCGACAGGGAAGTACAAAAGCTAAAACACGTGACCAGGCAACGACGCCATATGCGTTTTCGGAGATCAGGCACGGTCGTTCATCGGAGGCAACAGCCCCACTGATAGTGCCAATCCACACCAGCGAAAACCGCAGCTACTTACCCGTCGGCGCACTGGTCGGAGGCGCTGTTGTTTCGAACGCCGCGTTCGGCCTATACGATGCGCCTCTCTGGACGATGGCCTTGATCGCCTCCCGCCTGCATCTTGTTTGGATTGCCACAGTTTGCGGGAAGCTGGAAACCCGATACCGATACTCTAACACCCTCGGCTGGAACAACTTCCCGCTGCCGCCGCTCACCGAGAAAATGAAGGCCGACCTCACCCGCTGCGCCGAGGATATCCTACTGGCACGCGAAGCACATTTTCCGGCAACGATCGCCGATCTTTATGACCCCGAGACCATGCCCGCTGATCTGCGTGCCGCCCACGAGCGCAACGACGAAGTGCTGGAGCGCATCTATATTGGCCGGCGCTTCAAGAATGATACCGAGCGCTTGGAAAAGCTTTTCGAGCTCTACACCAAAATGACGGCAGGAAAGGGAGCCAGCAAAAATAAGAAAGAGGGGGCGTACGCATGAGCAATCCAATCCATTCTGTACCATCGGTTTCTGTTACCTATGCCCGCACTGGAAGTTCAACCAAGGCTAACGAACTCGGCATGCGCCCGATGCAGGAGAAGGCCTTTGAGAGGCGCGGTGAGCAATATTTGTTGATTAAGTCGCCTCCAGCCTCGGGCAAGAGCCGGGCGCTCATGTTCATCGCTCTCGACAAGCTTGCTAATCAGGGATTGAAACAGGCGATCATCGTCGTGCCGGAAAAGTCGATCGGGTCGAGTTTCGCCGACGAACCGCTGACCAAGTTCGGCTTCTGGGCCGACTGGCAGGTCGAGCCAAAATGGAATCTCTGCAACGCGCCGGGCACTGATAATGGTGGGAAGGTGAATTCCGTCGGTGCGTTCCTGGAGAGCAGCGACAAGGTGTTGGTCTGTACCCACGCCACTTTCCGCTTTGCAGTAGATCGGTTTGGGGTTGAGGCTTTCGATGATCGACTGATCGCGATCGACGAGTTCCACCACGTCTCGGAGAATCCCGACAACAAGCTCGGCCAGCATCTCGGGCAGTTCATCGCCCGCGACCGCGTGCATGTCGTGGCAATGACAGGCTCCTATTTTCGAGGGGATGCTGACGCAGTGCTTGCTCCCGAGGACGAGGGCAAATTCGAGCCTGTCACCTACACCTATTACGAGCAGCTCAATGGTTACGAGCATTTGAAGCAACTCGATATTGGCTATTTCTTCTATGCCGGCACCTATACCGACGACATCCTCAAGGTGCTCGATCCGGCCGAAAAGACGATTGTGCACATCCCCAACGTTAATTCGCGCGAGAGCACGAAGGACAAGATCAAGGAAGTTGAGCACATCATCGAAGAGCTCGGCACTTGGGAAGGCACTGATCCCGCTACCGGCTTCCAGATGGTGAAAACTTCCGATGGACGGCGCTTGCGCATCGCCGATCTGGTGGACGACGATCCGGCCAAGCGTGATCGCGTTTCGGCCGCACTCAAGGATCCGTCCCAGAAGAACAACCGTGATCATGTCGATATCATCATCGCGCTGGGCATGGCGAAGGAAGGCTTTGACTGGATTTGGTGCGAGCATGCGCTGACTGTCGGCTATCGATCGAGCCTCACTGAAATCGTGCAGATCATCGGCCGCGCGACCCGCGATGCGCCCGGCAAGGCGCGGGCGCGGTTCAGCAATCTGATCGCCCAGCCCGATGCTACCGATGAAGCCGTCAACGAGGCGGTCAACGACACGCTGAAGGCGATCGCCGCCAGCCTGCTGATGGAACAGGTGCTCGCGCCCCGCTTCGAATTCAAGCCGAAGAACCCGCAAAACGAACCGACTCCCGGCTTCGACTATGGCGAGGAAGGGTATAAGCCGGGCGAAACTAATGTCGGATTCAATCACGACACTGGCCAGTTCCAGATCGAGATCAATGGCCTTGCCGAACCCAAGAGCAAGGAGGCCGAGCGTATCTGTCAACAGGATTTGAATGAGGTGATCGCCGCCTTTGTTCAGGACCGCAACACCGTCGGCAAGGGCCTTTTCGATGAGGAAATGATTCCCGAAGAGCTGACCCAGGTGCGCATGGGCAAGATCATCAAGGATCGTTATCCCGAGCTCGACGAGGCCGACCAGGAAGCAGTGCGCCAGCATGCGATCGCCGCTCTCAATCTTACGCAGAAGGCAAAAGAAATTGCAGTCAGCAGTGAGGATGAGCCAGGACCAAATACCGCCTTCGTGCAGGGCGTGCGTAAGTTCGCTATGGATGTTCGCGAACTCGACATCGATCTCATTGATCGCATCAATCCGTTCGGAGAAGCGCGCGCTATTCTCGGCAAGACGATGAGCGAGGAGAGCTTGAAGCAAATTCAGGCAATCATTAATGCCAAAAAGGTTAATCTCACGCCCGAAGAGGCTAGAGAACTCACACGGCGCGCCGTAAAATTCAAACAAGATCGGGGCCGTCTGCCTGACATCACAGCCGCTGATCCATGGGAGAAGCGCATGGCTGAGGGCGTTGCTTTCCTCGCCCGCATGAAGGCGGAGGCAGTCCGTGGCTAGATTCACCGACGAGGATGATGCGCTTCTTGCCGAGCTTGGGGTCGAGATCGAAACCAAGAAGCAGGCAGCGCGCACACCGCGCGAAGAGCGCATTATTGCTGGCTTCGAGGAAATCCAGCGCTTTGCGGAAGAACACGGCCGTCCACCCCAGCATGGAGAGGGCCGTGACATATTCGAGCGGCTGTATGCCGTGCGGCTGGACCGACTGAAAGAGCTGGAGGAATGCCGAAGCGTCTTGGAGCCCCTTGATCATCAGGATTTGCTGGGCGGAAACGTGGACACAGGGAGTGGCAGTCTAGATGATCTTGATGATGATGAACTCCTGGCCGAGCTTGGCATCGACATGGAAGCAGCTCCTGCTATCACCGAGCTTCGTTATGTGCGCTCAGCCGAGGAGAAACGTGCCGCTGAGGAGGTTGCCCGCCGCGATCGGTGTGAGGATTTCGAGAAGTTTAAGCCACTCTTCGAAAAGGTGCAGCGCGAACTGGATAGCGGAGAACGCCAGACGCGCGACTTTGAGCTTAAGGCCGAAATTCGTCCCGGCGCTTGGTTTATTGTCGGAGGCCAGAAGGCCTATGTAGCCGAGATGGGCGAAGTTACGCTTACTGAGCAGGGCCGCACCGACGCGCGGCTTCGGGTCATTTTCGACAATGGGACCGAAAGCAATATGCTCATGCGGTCTCTCCAGCGCGCATTAAACAAGGATGAAGCCGGGCGGCGTATCACTGACCCGATTGCCGGGCCGCTATTTTCCAGTGATCGCGAAGAGGACGACGAAGCGAGCGGCACCATCTACGTGCTCAGGAGCAAGTCAGATCATCCGACAGTCAGCGCAAATCGCGACTTGGTACATAAAATTGGTGTCACCAATCTCGCTGTCGAACAACGCATCGCCGGCGCTCGGCTCCAGCCAACATTCTTGATGGCAGACGTAGAAACTGTAGCCACCTATCAGCTATTCAACATCAGTCGCACTCGGCTCGAAAACCTAATTCACCGCGTCTTTGAGCCCGCGAAGTTAGACATCCAGATTGTTGATCGTTTTGGTCGGCCGGTCGTGCCACGCGAATGGTTTCTTGTACCGCTCTTCGTGGTTGATGAGGCTGTCGAAAAAATTAAGGATGGCACAATCACCGCCTATGTCTATGATCCGGAAAGCGCCTCTTTGAAGAGAGTGCCTAGTATGGCGTCATGACTATCCGATTCGCCGATATTTGGCGGATTGCCTCGCCGGAAGTCTACAAGCTGCACTTCGCCCGCTGGAATGGCGAGAACCAACCGCTTGAAGTGTGGGCACGCGACAAACAAGAATGGCAGGGCTGGCAAGAATACCGGCCCGCGCGTAATGACTTCAACCGACCTTTCATTTTCTCGCTTGTTCAGTTCTATCACGAACCGGATATCTGGCTGTTCGGAGGGGTTTTCCGCGTGGTTGCGCGGCATCCTGATCGATACGAGGTCGAACTCACCACGGAAGGCGAAAGCTTTCTGGGGCGGCTGAAACTGCGTTCTGGCTATCGCGAGCGCGCAACCCGGGTAAATTTTGAGAATCACTATCCCAACCTGGAGGTGCAGGAAATTCTGCGCGAACCCTATTCCGGGCGGTCCTTTCCTGGCTTCGAGAACATCGATCTGTCCTTCGAGGAACTTGAAACACTGGTACGCAATTCCCGCTCCGATTGGCAGGCAGCGCTTTCCAGCATCAAGGGCATTTATCTCATCTCGGATATCACAACGGGCAGGCGCTACATCGGATCAGCCTACGGCGACCAGGGCATCTGGTCGCGTTGGTGCGCCTATGTCTCCAGCGGCCACGGTGGAAATGTGGAACTTCGTGCCCTAGTAAACGATCCGACGTTGGAATATTGCCGCAAGGCATTCCGTTTTGCGCTTCTGGAAGCGCGCCCTGCGTCGGCGCCCGATGAAGTCATCCTTGGACGCGAGGCATTCTGGAAGCGCATTCTCCTGACGCGTGGTGAGTACGGGTTGAACCGAAATTGATGCCGGTATTGACCATCGGCATCGGCTACTTCGGCGCAGAAACGTCGACTGTGAAACTGAACGGCCTGCCGCCACTGGCCAATGTTGGTCGGTGGAAGCTATCAGAAAATTCGACCCGAGATTCTTTCTCTCACCGCTGCGCTACACAAAAGTACGGATAAAATGAAGAAAATAACCGTGCATTTACAGCGTCTTACAAATCCGTACCAAATCGACGTAGTCAGGAGGTTTGGAGAATTTTGGCAGAGAGAGAACGAAATGGACGTCTTAGCCAGACAGCGCAGTCAACAGCTTCGGCCCGAAAACCCGCAGTTCTACGCCGTTTCGGTGGCTATAAATCGAATCAGAGAATGATTCCAATAGGTTGAGTGGCGGAGAGGGAGGGATTCGAACCCCCGATGGGCTTGCACCCATGCCGCATTTCGAGTGCGGTGCATTCAACCACTCTGCCACCTCTCCGCGGGGCGTGGTCAGCCTTTCGGCGCGGCGCAGACATAGCCATTGTCGACGAAGACCACAAGCGAAAACTGCATGGTCCGGGCGATCATGCTTCCATAACCCACAAGCCTCCCGAAATATCGTGAAATAGCTGCGCTTCTTAAGAGAAAACAGGTGCTGCATCGCAACAAAAGTCGGGTTGCCAGCTTCCGAGCTTTGGTGTTTATGTGCGCCTCGAATGTTCCGCTGGGCATTCCACAACAGCTTCCGAATGCCGCAGCCCCCCTTTGACCCATGAGGCTCACGATGTCCGGCAAACTCAATTCCTCGTTTCTCACTGGGAACGCCCTGAGCCGCCGTGATGCGCTCAAAGGGATTGGAGCAGCAGCGGCGATGACCACAGCGCCGGGCTTTGTGCGCTATGCACAGTCCCAGCCCTCCACGCCGATACGCATCGGCTTCCAGGCGCATCGCACCGGCATCGGCGCTGCCTATGGGCGGTGGTATGAACGCACGACTGCGGCAGCTGTGAAGCTGATCAACGATGGCGGCGGCATCAACGGCCGACCAGTGGAGATCATCACTGAGGATGACGGTACCGATGCCGCGCGCGGTGCCGAGGTGGTCGAAAAATTCGCCAACCAGCACCACGTCGACATCGTCTATGGCACATTGTTCAGCCATGTCGTCGTCGGCTCGGCCCCCGCAGCCGGCGAACTGAAAATTCCCTATTACGTTGTCAGCGAAGGCTACCACGTTGCATCGGGGCAGATGAACCGCTGGGTGCTGCAGCCCGGCATCACGGATGTGCGCGCACAGTGCCACGCGGTGGCTCCGTGGATTTCGCAAAATGTCGGCAAGAAGGTCACGATGATCTATCCCGACTACGCATTTGGCCACGATCATCGCGATTTCTTTGCGCCGGCGATCGAGGCACAGGGCGGCGAAGTGATTGCCAAGATCGCCATTCCCCCGACGGAAACGACGTTTACCCGCTATCTTCCGCAAATCCCGCCGCAAACCGACGTAATTTACCACGTCATGGTGGGGCCTGCCGTGCTGACTTTTGTCAAGGAGTTGGGCGAGTTTTACGGCGGCGGCGGGCCAAAGCTGTTCGGTTTCATCGACTCACTGGAGGCCGTCGATCTCAGGAGCCCCGGTCTTGAGTTTCTTGAAGGCAGTCATTTCTGGGAAGGCATGGCACGCTATCGCCAGACGGACGCGAGTGAGCACGAGATCGCCTATCGTGACACGGTCGGTCTTGACGACAATGGTGCCAGTGTGAACGACAAGCGCGACGTCTCCACGGCCGGACATATGTTCGGCTGCTGGGAAACGCTCCACGTCATCAAGCAGGCGATGGAAGCGGCAGATTATAAGGGCCCCGAGGACCGGGCCAGGCTCGTCGAGGCGACAGAAGCTATTTCGGAACTGCCCGAGAGCCTTGCGCATCCGCAAGGTGACAAGATCTTCGACGGCAAGGTCCATCAGGTCTTTGGGCGCCAGAATATCTCGCTGGTCGAGAACGGCACCCTGAAAGTTGTCCACCGCACATCCATCGAGGATGGGCGCTACGAATCTGATACTGACTACACGACGCAGCCACTCTAGGCTGGGGCGCAGCGTCGCCTCCTATGGTTTGCCGGTTCGGGGACGGATAGCGAATGGCGTTTGGGCCCTATTTTCTGCTGGCCACGCTTGAAGGTCTGGTCACAGCCTCAATCCTGGCGCTGACAGCGCTTGGCTTGTCGCTGGTGTTTGGCGTCATGCGCGTCGTCAATGTCGCGCATGGCGAGTTCTTCATGCTGGGTGCCGTGCTCGCCTGGGCGGTGTCGACCGCATTTGCCGGCCATCCGGCCATCGGCTTTTCCGCAGCATTGCTGGTCGCACCACTGGTGGTCGGAGGGGCTGCGTTCCTGTCTGAACGACTGGTCTTGCGCCGCCTCGACTACAATCCGGAGGCGACCATCGTTGCGACGATCGGGATGCTCTATATCATCCAGCAACTTGCGCTGACATTTTACGGGGCCGATGCGCGGCCGGTTCAGGCCCCATTCAATGTGCGCATCCAGCTGCCCTGGTTCGGCTATTCCGGTTACAAGCTGTTCGTGATCGCTGCTGCCATCATCGTCATGCTGGGCACCTGGCTTCTGCTGACCCGCACCAAGATCGGCCTGATCATGCGCGCCACCCAATATGACCGTGAAACCGCGCAGGCGTTCGGCATTCCGGTTGATCGCGTCTATGGCGGCGTTTTTGCGCTCGGCGCGATGCTCGCTGCGGTCGCGGCGGTGCTGGTGGTTCCGACGCAACAGGCACATTACCTCATGGGCCGCGATCCGCTTCTGCTGTCATTCATCGTCGTCATCATCGGCGGTCTTGGCAGTCTGCGCGGCACATTGGTTGCAGCGCTGATCGTCGGACTTTCCGACGGTATCATCTCGGTATTCTTCTCGCCGACACTCGCAAAGATGCTGGCGACTGCTCTGGTTGCACTTGTTCTGGTGTTCCGACCGCAGGGCCTGTTCGGAGTGCGCACGCGATGACGGAAGTCCGCTCGAACGCGACCCGTATCTGGCTTCTGCACGCGGCCGTCATTGTCCTCCTCTTGGCGGGCAACTTCCTGTTGCCGGAATATCATCGCGGCATGTTTTCGCGTGCTCTGGTGCTGGCGACCTATGCGATGGGGTATAATCTCCTGTTCGGCTACACCGGCCTCTTGAGCCTAGGCCACGCGATGTTCTTCGCGGCAGGCATGTATGGCGCGGGGCTGCCGGTCTACCATCTGGGATGGGATGTACCGCTCGTCTTTGCCACAGGCATAGCTGCAGCGGGTCTCTTGTCGCTCGCGGTCGGCGTTCTTGCGCTGCGCACCACAGGCGTGGCGTTCATGATTGTCACCATGATGTTCGCGCAGATCTTCTTTCTGGCGACACTTTACTTCACCACATGGACACGCGGAGAAGAAGGACTGGTGTTGCAGCCCACCACGCGCGCAATTGAGTTTGCCGGCAACACGATCAGCCTGTCCGATCCATCGACCCGCTACCTCGTCGCATTGACCCTGTTCGCGATCGTGCTTCTGGTCTCGCTGCGTCTGGTAAAGTCGTCGTTTGGCCGAACCTTGGTGGCCATCCGCGAGAACGAAGAACGGGTCCGCATGTTGGGCTACAACGTCTTCGCGACCAAGCTTCTGGCCGTCGTCTTTTCAGGACTGGTATGCGGCGCGGCGGGCGCAGCCTATGGGCTGCTCTTCGGCTATGTCGGCTCCGGCTTTGCCTCAAGCCAGTACTCGATCCTTGCCCTGCTCTACGTGCTTCTCGGGGGCGCCGCGACGACCCTCGGACCGTTGGTTGGCACCTTGTTCATGTTCTATGTGATCGACTACACATCGGGCCTTACGAGCGCATATCTTCTGCTTGTCGGCGTCGTGCTCATCATCCTGATCCTGTTCTTCCCTAAAGGGCTCCTGGGGACGATCCGTGAGAAGTGGTTGCCATGGCTGCCGTGATCCCGCTGATACAAACCCGCGCGCTCACCCGGCAGTTTGGTGGTCTGAAAGCCGTCGACAACGTCGATTTCAACCTCGAAAGCGGGAAAATTCACGCCATTATTGGTCCGAATGGCGCCGGGAAAACAACTTTCGTCAGCCTTTTGTCTGGGCGGCTTCTGCCCGATAGCGGGACCATCCTGTTCGACGGGCAAGACATCACGACGATGCCCGCTCACAAGCGGGTGCAGGTAGGCATCGCCTACACGTTTCAGATCACCAGCGTGTTTGCCAATCTCAGTGTCTACGACAATGTCGCCTTGCCGGTTCAAAGGCGCCTGCTCCAGCGTGGCCGGGTCGATCCGGGAGCCCTCCATCAGAGTGTTTTCGAGGTACTCGACCGCGTCGGCATGGCAGATCATGCTCACTCCAAGGCGGGAAGCCTCTCCTACGGACATCAACGCCTTCTTGAGGTGGCAATGGGGCTTGCGCTGCAACCACGGCTGCTGATCCTCGACGAGCCGACACAGGGCCTTTCCGACGGTGAGATCGACACCTTCATTGAACTGGTGCGCGAGATTGCACGCGACGCAACGGTGCTGCTGATCGAGCACAACATGCAGGTCGTGATGGCGCTTGCCGACCGCATCACCGTGATGAACAACGGGAAAATCCTTGCCGAGGGAACACCGTCGGAAATCCGCGCCAATGCCGCCGTCCAGGAAGCCTATCTTGGAGGGGGTGATGTCTGAGATTCTCACGGTCGACGGGATCGACGCCTACTACGGCGAGGTGCAGGTGCTGCGCGGGCTGGACCTCACACTCCAGAAAGGCGAAGTGCTGTGTCTGCTGGGCCGCAACGGCGCTGGCAAGACGACGACGCTGAAGGCCATCATGGGGCTTGTTGCTGTGCGCGCTGGGTCTATCAGCAAGGACGGCGCCACGATTTCCAAACTGGCTGCACATGAAGTGCCGCGCACCGGCATCGCCTATGTCCCACAAGGACGCCGCCTGTTTGCCGAGATGAGCGTCGAAGAGAACCTCGAGATCGGACTCATGACACGGCGCAAGGGCCAGGCCACCAAGAACAGGGTGCTGGACCTCTTCCCGCTTTTGCGCAGCCGTCTCAACCAGCGTTCAGGCACGCTCTCGGGCGGCGAGCAGCAGATGTTGGCAATGGCGCGGGCGCTCTGCCTCGAGCCTGACATCCTGCTCCTTGACGAGCCGACTGAGGGTCTGATGCCATCCATGATCGCACGCATCCGCGAGACGGTGGTCGGGCTGCGTGAAGCGGGTGTCTCGACGATCCTAGTCGAACAACGGGTCGACGCCGTGCTGGCGATCGCTGATCGCGTGGCGTTCATTGAAAACGGACAGAACCGCGAGACATTGTCGGTAGATGAGCTTCGTCAGAATCCTGAGCATCTGCGCCGCTATGTCGGCGTCAACTGACGCCAATTCGCTCAGAAACAAGAAAGGCCGGCATAAAGCCGGCCTTTGAACTTTTAATCTCGGCGCTGCGTCAGGCGACGGCGGCTTCGAGGGTCGTCAGCTGAGCCAGGAAAAGCTCTGCCTTGGTGCGATCGTCGTCGTTGCGCGCATCTGCGACATCTTCCTTGGCGTCCTGAATACGACGCGCCAGATCTTCACGATTGATCTCCTTCACCGCGACAGCGGATTCAGCGAGCAACGTACAACCTTCAGGAACGATGTCGGCAAATCCGCCGAACACCACGTAGCGTTCTTCACCACCACCCGCGAGGGCAACGGTCACGACGCCCGGACGAATGGTCGTCATCAATGGCGCATGGTTGGCCATGACGGTCAGTTCACCGTCAGTGCCGGGGATGACCACCGAGACCACCTGTTCGGACACGAGCAAACGCTCGGGCGAGACCAGTTCGAATTTGAACGCTTCAGCCATGATGTCTCACGAATGCCTTTACACAAGCCGCCGCGCGCCGGATCACGCCGCGCGGCGAAGCTTCACGATCAGGCTGCTTCCGCAGCCAGCTTCTGTGCCTTCTCGATCGCTTCCTCGATGTTGCCAACCATGTAGAAGGCAGCTTCCGGAAGGTGATCGTATTCGCCGGCAACCAGGCCCTTGAAGCCCTTGATGGTGTCAGCAAGGTCAACCAGCTTGCCAGGCGCGCCGGTGAAGACCTCAGCCACGAAGAACGGCTGCGACAGGAAGCGCTCAATCTTGCGGGCGCGGGCAACGGTCAGCTTGTCCTCTTCGGAAAGCTCGTCCATGCCCAGGATCGCAATGATGTCCTGGAGCGACTTGTAACGCTGCAGCGTCTGCTGGACGTCACGAGCCACCTGATAGTGCTCTTCACCAACGACCTGCGGATCGAGCATACGCGACGTGGAGTCCAGCGGATCCACAGCCGGGTAAATACCCTTTTCAGCGATCGAACGGTTCAGCGTCGTCGTTGCGTCAAGGTGCGCAAACGAGGTTGCTGGTGCCGGGTCGGTCAAGTCGTCGGCAGGGACGTAAATTGCCTGCACCGAGGTGATCGAACCCTTCTGCGTGGTCGTGATGCGCTCCTGCAGAGCACCCATGTCCGTCGCCAGCGTTGGCTGATAGCCCACTGCCGAAGGAATACGACCCAGCAGAGCGGACACTTCGGAACCGGCCTGCGTGAAGCGGAAGATGTTGTCGACGAAGAACAGAACGTCCTGGCCCTGGTCGCGGAAGTACTCAGCAACGGTCAGACCGGTCAGAGCAACACGTGCACGCGCACCTGGCGGCTCATTCATCTGGCCGTAAACAAGCGCTGCCTTCGAGCCCTCGCCGCCGCCCTTCTGGTTGACGCCTGATTCGATGAACTCGTGGTAAAGGTCGTTGCCTTCACGCGTACGCTCGCCGACGCCTGCGAACACGGAGTAACCGCCGTGCGCCTTGGCGATGTTGTTGATCAGTTCCTGAATGAGAACCGTCTTGCCAACGCCTGCGCCGCCGAACAGACCAATCTTGCCGCCCTTGGCGTAAGGAGCGAGCAGGTCGATGACCTTGATCCCGGTGACCAGGATCGCTGCTTCAGTCGACTGCTCGACATAGTCGGGAGCCGCAGCGTGGATCGGACGCAGTTCAGTGCTGCCCAGTGGGCCGGCTTCGTCGATCGGCTCGCCGATGACGTTGATGATGCGACCCAGCATTTCCGGACCAACCGGAACCGAGATCGGCGCGCCGGTGTCGGCAACAGCCTGACCGCGAACCAGACCTTCGGTCGCGTCCATCGCGATGGTGCGAACGATGTTCTCGCCGAGGTGCTGTGCAACTTCGAGAACAAGGCGACCGCCCTGGTGCTCGGTTTCAAGCGCGTTCAGGATCTGCGGCAGTGGACCCTCGAAGGACACGTCGACGACAGCGCCGATGACCTGGTGGACCTTGCCGGTTGCGCCATTGATGGCGGCGTTGGTCGATGCCGTCGCCTTCTTGGCTGCGGGCGCCTTTGCGGCGGCTTTGGGCGCCGCTGCGGACTTGGCGTCAGGCGCCGCGTCCGTCTTCGGGGTAGCTGCTTTAGCCATTCTGAATACCCTCTTCAATCGTTCCTGTTGTCCGGATGTCGCGTTGGTTTCCCGTCGCATCACCGGCGCTAGAGCGCTTCCGCACCCGCAATAATTTCGATCAGTTCCGTCGTGATCTTGGCCTGACGCTGACGGTTATACGTGATCGTCAACTTGTTGATCATGTCACCGGCGTTGCGCGTTGCGTTATCCATCGCGGACATCTTGGCGCCCATTTCACCGGCTGCGTTCTCGAGCAGCGCGCTGAAAATCTGGACCGAAATGTTACGCGGAATGAGATCCGACAGAATTTCGCTGGCGTCCGGCTCGTACTCGTAGACAGCTGAAGCCTGAGCCCCCTCAGCTGCGACTTCAGGCGCAGAGGCCGGAATGAGCTGCTGGGCCGTCGGGATCTGGCTGATTACCGACTTGAACTGCGAGTAGAACAGCGTCGCAACGTCGAATTCGCCTGCGCCAAACATCGCGATCACCTTCTTGGCAATCGCATCGGCATTGGCAAAGCCGATCTGCTTGATGTCACGCAATTCGATCCGGTCAACAATCTTGTCGTCCAGGTCACGACGCAGAATGTCGTAACCCTTCTTACCGACCGTGATGATCTTGACCGTCTTGCCTTCGGCAACGAGACGACGCGCATGATCGCGTGCAAAACGCGCGATCTGCGAGTTGAAACCGCCGCAAAGTCCGCGTTCTGCCGTCGCAACGATCAGCAGGTGAACGTCGCTCTTGCCCGTGCCGGTCATCAACGCTGGCGCGTCGGCAACATCGACGGCCTTGCCGATGTTGGCCATCACTGCAGCCATGCGCTCCGAATAGGGACGCGCAGCCTCAGCGGCTTCCTGCGCGCGACGCAGCTTTGCCGCGGCGACCATCTGCATCGCCTTGGTGATTTTCTGCGTCGCCTTGACCGAGGCGATGCGATTGCGAAGTTCTTTCAGTGAAGCCATAAGGCTGCCCCTGCTCCGTTACGCTAGCGCTTCAGACAAAGTTCTTGGCGAAGGTGTCGATTTCCGCCTTGAGCTGGTTACGAAGGTCGTCCGACAGAGCCTTCTCCTTGCGGATCGCCTCCAGGATCGAACCCTGCGAACGCAGATGCGCCAAAAGACCCTGCTCGAACTTGCCAACCTGCGCGACTTCCAGCTTGTCGAGGTAGCCGTTGACGCCGGCGAAGATCACCGCGACCTGCTCTTCCGTCTTGAGCGGCGAGAACTGGGGCTGCTTGAGCAGTTCCGTCAGGCGCGCACCACGGTTGAGAAGACGCTGGGTCGACGCGTCCAGATCGGAACCGAACTGCGCGAACGCAGCCATTTCACGATACTGAGCGAGCTCGCCCTTAATCGAGCCTGCAACCTGCTTCATCGCCTTGACCTGAGCTGCCGAGCCAACGCGCGACACCGACAGACCGACGTTCACAGCTGGGCGGATACCCTGGAAGAACAGGTTCGTCTCAAGGAAGATCTGGCCGTCGGTGATCGAGATCACGTTGGTCGGAATGTATGCCGAGACGTCGTTTGCCTGGGTTTCGATCACCGGCAGAGCCGTCATCGAACCGGCGCCCATTGCGTCGCTCATCTTCGCCGCACGCTCGAGAAGACGCGAGTGCAGGTAGAAGACGTCGCCTGGGTAAGCTTCACGGCCTGGCGGGCGACGCAGCAGCAGCGACATCTGACGGTAGGCCACGGCCTGCTTCGTCAAGTCGTCATATGCGATCAGCGAGTGCTTGCCATTGTCGCGGAAGTACTCGCCCATGGCGGCACCGGCGAACGGTGCGATGTACTGCAGCGGTGCCGGATCCGAAGCGGTCGCAGCAACGATGATCGAGTATTCGAGAGCGCCGCGCTCTTCGAGAACCTTCACCAGCTGCGCAACGGTGGAGCGCTTCTGACCAACTGCGACGTAGACGCAATAGAGCTTCTGGCTCTCGTCATCGCCGTCGTTGAGCGACTTCTGGTTCAGGAAGGTGTCGAGAATGATTGCGGTCTTGCCGGTCTGGCGGTCACCGATGACCAGCTCGCGCTGTCCACGACCAACCGGGATCAGGGCGTCAATGGCCTTGAGGCCGGTCGACATCGGCTCGTGAACCGACTTGCGCGGGATGATGCCCGGCGCCTTGACGTCGACGCGCGCGCGATGCTTGGCGTTGATCGGGCCCTTGCCATCAATCGGATTGCCCAGCGCGTCAACGACGCGACCCAGCAGTTCCGGACCAACCGGCACGTCCACGATGGCGCCAGTACGCTTGACGACGTCGCCTTCGTTAATGCCACGGTCGGAACCGAAAATCACGACACCGACGTTGTCGGCTTCAAGGTTGAGCGCCATTCCGCGGACACCGCCCGGGAATTCGACCATCTCACCGGCCTGAACGTTGTCCAGACCGTAAACGCGGGCAATACCGTCACCGACGGAAAGCACCTGACCGACCTCGGAGACTTCAGCCTCCTTGCCGAAGTTCTTGATCTGATCCTTGAGAATTGCGGAAATTTCCGCGGCGCGGATATCCATCAGCCGACCTCTTTCAGTGCGAGCTTAAGCGAAGCGAGTTTCGTTTTGAGCGACGTGTCGATCTGGCGCGAGCCGAGCTTGACGACGACGCCGCCAAGAAGCGACGGATCGACCGTCAGCTTGATCGTTACATCCTTGCCAGCAACGCCTTTCAGCGCGGCCTTCAGTTCGGTTTGCTGCGCGGCAGTCAGTTCGTGAGCCGACACAACGTCAGCCACAACCTCTCCGCGCGCTTCCGCGGCAATCTGTGCAAACGCACGGATGATGCCAGGAATTGCGAACAAGCGACGATTAGCAGCCACGACCCTCAGGAAGTTGCCGGTAATGCCACCGATCTTTGCCTTGTCGGCAATGGCAGAAATTGCCTTAAGCTGATCCTCGGAAGAAAAAACCGGGCTCTCGATGAGCCGCTTCAGATCTTCGCTGCCCTGAAGCAGCGCGTCGAAGCGGGCGAGATCCTTTTCCACCTGTGCGACCACATTTGCTTCAGCTGCAAGTTCGTACAACGAACCTGCATAGCGTTCTGCAACTGTGGAGATCGTCGAGCCAGATTTTGCCACGGACCGTCGTTTCTCTCTGCCTTACAGGCCGAAAGATTTTAGGCTGGAGTGGATACTCTGGCTAAATCTTTGACCTTGTTGAAATTTCGCAGCCAGGTCCAAGGCATCGCCCCGTCCACCAGCCAAAAGTCGAATGCCGTCTAGCACAGGCTTCCCTGACTCGCAACACGCCGCAAACCACCCATTTGAGGCAGTTTTGTCGCAGTCGGCTGATATGGTTACCAGATCAAGCGACCAGACCCAGCGCAAACGCCAGCGCAAGGCCCGCAAGGCACAGCTCCACGGCCAGCCAAACCCAGTTGACCAGCGTGTTGCCCTGATCCGAAAGCATGGAGATGACGCGCCCGAAAGCGGACAAGCCCCAGCACAGGCCGAGCGTCAGGTAAAGCAGTGGCTGGGCCAGCAAAATGCAGGCCAGACCGACACCCAGGTAGAAGCCCGACATCGTAGCCCGCGCAGCGCCAACTGCCTCCGGGTGGTTTGGGTTTGTCTGCAACCGCAGCACCCTGAACACGAGGCGCGGCGCAAACAACATCGCAAGGCCCAGCAACATCGTGATTGCGGCGGAGGTCCATGCCAACCACTCGCCCTGCGTGAACGGCCAAGGAAATGCGATTTCCACGTTACGTCTCCAAGTTGAATCGGCCGGCAAGATAGCTGACGCGCGGAGGGTTGTCGCGATCCGCCGGATAGACGCGCAAACTTTATTCGCTGGCAGATCAGGGGGATAAAATTTGCTAGAGAAAGCTCTGCGGATCGATGTCGACCTGCACCCTAAGAGAGCCGCGCGCACGTGGTGCAGCGGCCAGAAGCGCACGCAAAAATCCTTGTAGATCAACTTTTTTCTCGCCGTGAACGAGCAGACGGAACCGGTGTCGCCCCGCGATAAGCGCCAGCGGTGCCTCGGCAGGCCCCAGCACGGATATATCCCTGCTGGCCGGTGCCGCGCGCCGCAAGGCACGCGCATGGCTCTCGGCTTCCGGGCGTGTTGCGGCACTGACGATAATCGACGCAAGACGTCCAAACGGCGGCAAATGCGCCCGTTCGCGCTCGGCGATTTCGCGTTCGTAGAATGCTTCTGCGTCACCGAGAATGAGCGCACGCATGACCGGGTGCGCTGGCTGGTAGGTCTGGATCAGACCCCGGCTTTTCAGGCCGGATCGTCCCGCCCGCCCCGTCACCTGGCTGAGCAGCTGGAACGTGCGCTCGGCTGCGCGCGGATCGCCATTGGCAAGCCCAATATCCGCATCGACGACGCCCACCAGCGACATCTTCGGGAAGTTGTGTCCCTTTGCAACCAATTGAGTTCCAATGACAATATCCGCCTCACCCTGAGCAATCGCATCCAGTTCGAGGCGCAGGCGCTTGACGCCACCGAGCATGTCCGACGACAGCACGATCGTGCGTGCATCCGGAAAGTGACTTTCCACCTCCTCCGCGATTCGCTCGACGCCCGGCCCGCACGCCACCAGATGATCGAGCGTGCCACATTCGGGGCAGGCCTCCGGGCGCTGCTCATTGTGACCGCATTGGTGACAGACAAGCTGCCCCCTGAAGCGATGCTCCACCAGCCAACTCGAGCAGTCCCGACACTGAAAACGATGCCCGCACACCCGGCACAAGGTGAGCGGCGCATAACCGCGTCGATTCAGGAACAACAGCGACTGTTCGCCGCGCCCCAGCGTCTTCTTCATCTCTTCCAGAAGCACAGGCGACAGGAACCCGCCACGCTGCGGCGGCGACTTGCGCATGTCGATGGCCGCAAGGTCGGGCAATGCCGCTTCGGCAAATCGCGCGGACAACACGACACGTCCATAGCGCCCCTGCTGGGCGTTAACCTGCGTCTCGACCGACGGTGTGGCGGACGCAAGAATAACCGGAAAGTTTCCGATATGACCGCGGACGACCGCCATGTCGCGCGCATTGTAGAACACACGGTCTTCCTGCTTGTAGGCAGGGTCGTGCTCTTCATCGATGACAACGAGACCAAGGTTCTTGAACGGCAGGAAGAGGGCCGAACGTGCGCCCGCCACAACCCGGACCTGCCCCTCCGCGACCTGACGCCAGACCTTTTCTCGCATTCTTGGTGACAAATCAGAGTGCCATTCGCCAGGTTTCGCCCCGAATCGATCATGAAATCGGTCAAGAAATGCGCTTGTGAGCGCAATTTCAGGCACCAGAACCAGCACCTGCCGGCCTGCAGCGAGCGCCGCGGCGATAGCCTCAAAGTAGACTTCCGTCTTGCCGGACCCGGTAACGCCGTCCACCAGCGTGACGGAAAATCCGCCCCCGGCTTTGGCGCGAAGGACTTCTGCTGCTGCCTCCTGTTCGAACGACAGATCAGGCTTGGAAAAGGCCGGATCAGGAGCCGCGACCACTGGTGGCGGCGGTATCTCTACCGTTTCGAACACCCCTTGCGACGTCAGTCCATCCACAACCGTGAGCGATGTTCCGGCCGCATGGGCAAGCCCGGAGCGGGTCCAGGCCATGCCGTCACGCGCCAGTTCCAGAACGCGCTCACGCGCGGCCGTCATGCGTTCAGGCGCTGCTCCACTCCAGCGCAGTCCCGGCAGCGGCGGTTCAGGGTCGAAGGCTGCCGGTGCCCGCAAGAACATGCGGGCCACCATACCTGGAGGCGACAAAGTATAGCTGGCAACCCAGTCGACAAACCGGCGGGCAGCTTCATCGATCGGCGGGCAGTCGAAGACCTGTGCGATCGGCCGCAGCTTCTTTGGGTCCACCACATCGGTGGGCGTGTCCCAGACAATCCCTGCGACCTCGCGAGGCCCCAACGGGACGCGCACGATCGAGCCGGGTACGACCAACATACCCTGCGGCACCAAATAGGAGTATGGTCGTTCGGCTGGCATGGGAACCAGAACCGGAACGGCCATTGGATTACGCGAATCTTCGCTCATGATGCGTGACCTTGCGCGCTTCTTGCTTTAGAGCAAGGCCCGATCGATCCCGGCGGCTGCACGTCGCCTGAAAACCACCAGGAAAGAAAGCCATGAAGTTCTTTGTCGACACGGCGGATGTGAAGGAAATCCGCGAACTCAACGATCTCGGATTGCTTGACGGCGTCACCACCAACCCATCGCTGATCCTCAAATCTGGCGGCAATATCACCGAAGTCACCAAGGAAATCTGCTCCATCGTTTCGGGCCCGGTTTCCGCGGAAGTGGTTGCCACCGACTATGACGGCATGATGCGAGAAGCCGCCGTTCTCTCCAAGATTGCCGACAACATCTGCATCAAGCTGCCGTTGACGCTTGACGGCCTCAAGGCCTGCAAGGCGCTGACCTCCGATGGTCGCCTCGTCAACGTCACGTTGTGCTTTTCGGCAACCCAGGCGCTTCTCGCCGCCAAGGCCGGCGCCACGTTCATCTCGCCATTCATCGGTCGTCTCGACGACATGGCAATCGACGGCATGGACCTGATCGCGGAAATCCGCACGATCTACGACAATTTCGATTTCAAGACCGAAATCCTTGCCGCTTCGATCCGCACCGTCAATCACGTCAAGCAGGCAGCGCTGATCGGTGCCGACGTTGCGACCATTCCGCCGGCAACGCTGAAGGCGCTGGTCAAGCACCCGCTGACCGACAAGGGCCTTCAGACGTTCCTCGCCGACTGGGCAAAGACCGGTCAGAGCATCGGCTGACGCTTTAAAGCGTATCGCCATCTTTCGGGTTGGCTTCACGCGCTTCAGATTATTGTATCCGCGCATGTCTCCCGAAACCGGCTCCCACTTTCGGGAGACATACGCCAGCTGTTTAACAAAAAAGCCGCGGGAAAATGCCTCCGCGGCTTTATTCATGCGTGATTTCCGTCATCACCGATCATCCACGCGGACGGAAAACTCCCGTTTCTTCCATCGCGCGACGTCGATCAAGATCTTCCGGGCTGGTCACGATATCCGGAACCCCACGCGAGGTGGCTTTCGCGAGTTCCTGAGCCACGACCAGACGCAACAATTCCGCCAGCTCACGCGCGCCGCGATTTTCGGCATCGCGCACAGCGCGTTGAGCCGCAAAGTTCTGAGCCGGAATGTCGTAGGCCGCCTGCACGGAACGCGTGCCGCTCGAAACCAGCTTACCGGTTGCTGTGTCCGTCAGACGATACGTCCCCTGAACCGCGACAAAGCCGGCGGTCGGTTCGAGTTTGACTTGAGGCGTGCTCACCGAGGTAGCATTCGAGGCGTAAGCCGTGACGTTCAGGTCCATGCTGTAGGCGGGATTGGCAGGCTGGCCGGCCCCCCCACCGAACAGGAAGATCAGGTGGTTACGTAACTCCTGTCCTACCCGATTATGCGCCGGCTTGATCTCCACCGAGGCAAGCTGCGCTGTCGCCATTGCGCTGCCAGCCGTGGGAGAAACTTCGCCATAAAGCGGACGTGCCGTGCACCCCGCCCCAATGGCAAGGACAGCGGCAAGCGCGGCCGCGGCCAAGAGGCCGCCCCGATTGCGCATACGTCCGGCTTCAGACGACGACATTGACAATCCTCTGCGGCACGACGATCACCTTGCGTGGCGTTTTCCCATCCAAGGCCGCCTGCACTGCATCGAGCGCCAGCGCCGCTTGTTCAACGGCAGATTGATCCGCGTCGCGGGCGATTGTCAAATCGGCCCGCTTCTTCCCGTTGATCTGCACAGGCAGCACGATCTGATCGTCGACCACCAGCGCCGGATCGAAGACCGGCCATGGCTGATCGGCAACCAGGCCAGCGCCACCGATTGCGGCCCAGCACTCTTCGGCCAGGTGTGGCGTCATCGGCGCGATCATTTTGACAAGGAATTCCACGGCTTCGCGCAATGCAGCCTTGTCAGTCGCACCTTCCGCAGCCGCCTTGCCGACATAGGGCGAGATGACGTTGACCAGTTCATAGAGACGCGCGACAGCCTTGTTGAAGCCCAGCTTCTCAATGTCCTCGCCGATCGCCTTGACGATCTTGTGTGCAGCCTTCGACACCGGCGCGGCATCTCCGCTCGATGTCGGGGCGGGTGCAACACCTGCCAATGCCGGCGCGATCTCGGACACGACGCGCCAGACGCGCTGGACGAAACGATGTGCGCCTTCGACGCCTGCTTCGGTCCAGATCACGTCGCGCTCTGGCGGTGAATCGGACAGCATGAACCAGCGGGCAGTATCCGCGCCGTAGCTAGCGATGATGTCGTCAGGGTCGACCACGTTCTTCTTCGACTTCGACATCTTCTCGATCGAGCCGATATCTACCTTCTCGCCCGTCGCGTCCAACGTCGCGCTGCGCTTGCCGTCGGTCTCGACAATGGTGATTTCGGTCGGCGTGACCCAGCCTTTCGAATCCCGGTAGGTTTCGTGGACCACCATACCCTGCGTGAACAGGCCCTGGAACGGCTCCTCAACCTTGTTGACGTGGCCGGTGACCTTCATGGCGCGGGTGAAGAAGCGCGAATAGAGCAGATGCAGGATCGCGTGCTCGATGCCGCCAATATACTGATCGACCGCCAGCCAGCCATTCTTGCCATCGACATAGTCGAGCGTCGTCGGAGCCTCAACGTTCCATGGATCGGTGAAACGGGCAAAGTACCACGACGAATCGACGAACGTGTCCATCGTGTCGGTGTCGCGATGCGCGTCCTTGCCGCATTTCGGGCAGGTTGTGTGCTTCCATGTCGGGTGGTGGTCGAGCGGATTGCCGGGCTTGTCGAACGAAACATCGTTCGGCAATTCAACCGGCAGCTGATCAGCTGGCACCGGAACCGAACCGCAATCGTCGCAATGGATCACCGGGATCGGGCAGCCCCAATAGCGCTGGCGCGAGATCAGCCAGTCGCGCAGGCGGAACTGCACCTTGCGCTTGGCCTGCGGACGTCCAGAAATTTCGATCTCGGCGAGGCGCTTTGCAACTTCGTCAAACGCCGCCTTTGGCGCCAGCCCGTCGAGGAAGCGCGAATTGATCATCACGCCGTCGCCGACATATGCGTCTTCGGTGATCTGGAACGTCGCCGCATTCTCATCCGCCGGCATCACCACCGGCACTACCGGCAGGCCGTATTTGTTGGCGAAATCAAGGTCACGCTGGTCGCCTGAGGGGCAGCCAAAGATCGCGCCGGTGCCGTAATCCATCAGCACGAAATTGGCGACATGCACCGGCAGCGTCCAGCTGTCGTCAAACGGATGGACCACGCGAATGCCGGTGTCGAAGCCGAGCTTCTCGGCGGTTTCCAGCTCGGCGGCGGAAGTCCCGTGGCGGCGAACTTCCTGAATGAAGGCTGCCAGCTCCGGGTTGTTCTGCGCCGCCTTCTTGGCCAGCGGATGATCCGCTGCAATCGCCATGAACGACGCGCCGAAAATAGTGTCGGGGCGAGTGGTGTAGACTTCCAGCTCGCTCTCGCCCTCGGGCGCGGTCGCCGGGTCGAGCTTCCAGCGGATCTGCAACCCTTCCGAACGGCCGATCCAGTTCGACTGCATCAGCTTGACCTTGTCGGGCCAGCGGTCGAGCGTGTCGAGCCCGTCGAGCAGATCCTGCGCCATCGAGGTGATCTTGAAGAACCACTGCGTCAGGTCGCGCTGTTCGACCAGCGCACCCGAACGCCAGCCGCGTCCGTCGATCACCTGCTCGTTGGCCAGAACGGTCATGTCGACCGGGTCCCAGTTGACCTTGGCGTTACGACGCTCGACAAGGCCCGAGTTCCAGAAGTCGAGGAACATCTTCTGCTGATGACGGTAGTAGGACGGATCGCAAGTCGCGAATTCGCGCGCCCAGTCCAGCGACAGACCCATCGTCTTCAGCTGGCCCTTCATCGTCTCGATATTGGCATAGGTCCAGTCGCGCGGGTTGACCTTGTTGTCGCGCGCGGCGTTTTCAGCCGGCAGACCGAACGCGTCCCAGCCCATCGGGTGCAGGACGTTGAAGCCCTTGGCGCGCTTGTAGCGGGCAACCACGTCACCCATCGCATAATTGCGCACGTGGCCCATGTGGATACGGCCCGACGGATACGGGAACATCTCGAGAACGTAGTACTTTTCGCCCGGCGCATCGTTCTTCGTCGCAAAAAGCTGCGCTTCGTCCCAGGCCTTCTGCCACTTGGGTTCGGATGCACGCGGATTGTATCGTTCGGTTGCCATGTCGAGAATTTCACCTAAAAGACAGCGTACGAGACACCTCACACCATTATTCTAGACAGGAATAATGCGATCGGGTGTAACTTCCACAATAACGAAAACCGTTATCGGCTGGCATGCCTTCACCACGGTTTCCCGGACCCGTCAACCGTAACGGGACCTCTGATAAAGAAAAAACGGGTTTGCAGTATGAGCAATGCGGTTTCACGTCTGAATGCGGTCACGCAGAATATTGTCGAAGCGGTGCAGGAAGCAAAGCGCGAAAAAGGCGCGGTTACGCTTGTCGCAGTCTCTAAAACCTTCTTCGCCGAAGACATCCTCCCGGTGATTTCTGCAGGCCAGAGGGTCTTCGGCGAGAACCGGGTCCAAGAGGCGCAACAAAAGTGGCCGGCCTTGCGCGAACAGTTTCCCGACCTGAAGCTGCATCTGATTGGCCCGTTGCAATCCAACAAGGCAAAGGAAGCGGTCGCGTTGTTTGACGTGATCGAAACCGTCGATCGTGAAAAGATCGCGTCGGAACTTGCCAAGGAAATTTCCCGTCGAGGCAAAGCGCCACGCCTTTATGTGCAGGTCAATACAGGTCTGGAAGAGCAGAAGGCAGGGATCGATCCTCGCGAGGCGGTCGCCTTCGTCAACCGGTGTCGCGATGTGCATGGACTGGCTGTCGAAGGGCTGATGTGCATCCCGCCGGCCGGTGAAAATCCCGGTCCGCATTTTGCATTGCTTCAAAAGCTTGCGCGAGAAGCGGGTGTGACAAAACTGTCGATGGGCATGTCGGGCGATTACGAGACCGCAATTGCGTTCGGAGCCACCAGCGTGCGGGTGGGCTCGGCAATATTCGGCACCAGATAACTTCATCCGCTTTCCTCGGCGGTTGTCGACACCAAGGTTTTGGAGATAATGCGCCGCGAAACTGCGCCATGAGCGGCGCCATGTCGTGTGTCTGGATGCGGAGGAAACCGGAATGTCTGATGAAAAAATCTATCAAGTGCAGCCAGACTGGGCACGAAATGCGTATCTCGACAACGAGACGTATCTGAATTGGTATGCAGCAAGTGTTGCCGATCCGGATGCGTTCTGGGGTGAGCATGGCAAGCGGATCGACTGGTTCAAGCCTTACACCAAGGTGAAGAACGCCTCGTTTGAGGGTGATGTCTCGATCAAATGGTTCGAGGACGGCGAGACCAACGTTTCCTACAATTGCATCGACCGTCATCTGGAAAAGCGCGGCAACCAGACCGCGATCATCTGGGAAGGCGACAATCCGTTCGACGACAAGAAGATCACCTATAGAGAGCTGCACGAGCATGTCTGCCGGCTTGCCAATGTGATGAAGAAGCACGGCGTCAAGAAGGGCGACCGTGTCACCATCTACATGCCGATGATCCCTGAAGCTGCCTATGCGATGCTGGCCTGCACCCGCATCGGCGCGGTCCATTCGATCGTGTTTGGCGGCTTTTCGCCCGACGCGCTCGCCGGACGGATCGTCGATTGCAAATCCACCTTCGTCATCACTGCCGATGAAGGCCTGCGCGGCGGCAAGGGAATTCCGCTTAAGGTCAATGCCGACAAGGCCGTCGACATTGCCGCCCGTGACGGCATCACGGTCAGGAATGTGCTGGTGGTGCGCCGCACCGGCGGCAAGATCGGCTGGGTCGAGGGGCGCGATCTTTGGTATCATGCCGAAGTGCGCGCGGTCGAACCTGTGTGCGAACCCGAAAAGATGAATGCGGAAGACCCGCTGTTCATCCTTTACACCTCCGGCTCGACCGGCAAGCCGAAGGGGGTGCTGCACACCACCGGCGGCTATCTCGTCTATGCGTCGATGACGCATCAATATGTCTTCGACTACCATGATGGCGACATCTACTGGTGCACCGCGGATGTGGGCTGGGTCACCGGCCACAGCTACATCGTCTATGGCCCGCTCGCCAATGGCGCGACGACGCTGATGTTCGAGGGCGTGCCGAACTATCCCGATGCCGGCCGGTTCTGGGATGTCGTCGACAAGCACAAGGTCAACATCTTCTACACCGCCCCGACCGCTATCCGCGCGCTGATGGGCGCGGGCGAGGAGTGGGTCAAGCGGTCGTCACGCCAGAGCCTGAAGCTGCTCGGTTCGGTCGGCGAGCCGATCAATCCGGAAGCCTGGGAATGGTATTTCGACAAGGTCGGCGACAAGAAGATCCCGATTGTCGACACCTGGTGGCAGACCGAAAATGGCGGCATCCTGATCTCGCCACTGCCCGGCGCGACCGACCTGAAACCGGGCTCGGCGACACGGCCATTCTTCGGCGTCGAGCCGGTGCTGGTCGACAATGACGGCAAGGTGCTCGACGGCGTTGCCGATGGCAATCTGTGTATCGCCGAACCTTGGCCCGGCATGATGCGCACCGTCTATGGCGATCACAAGCGCTTCATCGAGACCTATTTCGCTACCTATCCGGGCCTCTACTTTTCCGGCGATGGCTGCCGGCGCGATGAGGATGGCTATTACTGGATCACCGGCCGCGTCGATGACGTGCTCAACGTCTCCGGGCACCGGATGGGCACGGCGGAAGTCGAATCGGCGCTGGTGGCGCATGACAAGGTGTCGGAAGCCGCCGTCGTCGGCTATCCGCACGACATCAAGGGGCAGGGCATTTATTGCTATGTCACGCTGATGGAGGGCGAGGAGCCAAGCGACGCGCTGCGCAAGGAGCTGATTGCGCATGTGCGCCAGGAGATCGGCCCGATCGCCACGCCTGACCTGTTGCAGTTCGCGCCCGGCCTGCCGAAAACCCGCTCGGGCAAGATCATGCGCCGCATCCTGCGCAAGATCGCCGAGGACGATTTCGGCGCGCTCGGTGACACCTCAACCCTCGCCGACCCCACCGTCGTCGACGACCTCGTCGAACATCGCCAGAACAAGCG
>NZ_FORF01000032.1 GCF_900113935.1 Aquamicrobium aerolatum DSM 21857 | reverse complement strand
TACGAGCGCACCAGCGTCATCATCACCACCAATCTCGCTTTCGCAGAATGGCCGAGCGTCTTCGGCGACGCCAAGATGACGACCGCACTGCTGGACAGGCTCACGCACCACTGCGAAATCGTCGAGACCGGAAACGAATCCTGGCGCTTCAAAAGCCGCTCTCAAAGCTAAAGCCGAAAAGCCAATCAGCCGCGCCCGATCAGGCTGTGCAACCCCGACCAGCTTCGCCTGATCGGGCGCTAACCGGCGTGCCCTTCACAAGCTCTAACCGGGGTCCCTTTTACACGAAAAGGCGGGGTCCCGTTTCCACGGTCATTGACAACACGGAGCGAAAATTGTCGGATCAACGAACCATGGAGCGCGGCAGCGGCGTCGCGTTATGGCGGCAGATTGTCGACCGCATCCGCCACGGCATTGCCGACGCATCGCTTGTGCAAGACGGCAGGCTTCAACCCGAAACGTCGTTGGCGGCATTGTTCGGCGTCAACCGTCACACGGTGCGCAGCGCCATCGCCGCACTGGTGCAGGAGGGTTTCCTCTACGTCGAGCAGGGCCGCGGCACATTCGTGCGCGACACCAGGCGGATTTCCTATGCGCTCGGCCCGCGCACGCGGTTTTCAACCAATCTGGAAGGTCAGGCTCGGGAAGCGCATACGGTCCTGCTGGAGCATGCAATCGTGGCAGCCAGTGCGCAGGTCGCGGAGGTTCTTGGCCTGGAAATGGGCGATGATGTCTTGAAAATGGATGTTCTCGGCGAAGCCGACGGAAAAAGGATTTCGCGTGCGACCCACTGGTTCAGCGCGGCAAGGTTTCCCGAGTTGGTACGTTACTACGAGGAAACCGGCTCGATCACGTCTGCGTTGAGCCGATGCGGTATCAAAGACTACGTGCGGCGCTCGACGGGCGTTTCGGCCCGTCACGCGGAAACGTCTACGCTCGGGGACCTCGCTCTTGCGCCGGGCGCGATCGTGCTTGTCACCACCGCCATCAACGAAACGCCCGATGGCGAGGCGATCCAGTTTTCAGAAACGCTCTTCCCGGCCGACCGCGTCGAATTGTTGGTGGGCCAAGATCGTTAGGTCTTGCTCGCCGACCCTGCGTGCGCCGCAAGTTGCATTGCAGGATCGGCGACGTGCCTTTGACCTATCAGCGCGCGAGGTTGCGCGCACGCAGCCACTCGACAGAAGGCAGGATGCCTGCCTTGTCGCGCAGCTCCAGGATCAGGCGTGGCTTTGACGTCAGTTCGCCCAGAGCGCGGAACACGGCGTGCCAGTTGATATTGCCTTCGCCGATGGTCCAGTGGCGGTCTGCATATCCGTCTGCATCCTGCAGGTGGATGTGCTGCAATGAATTGCCTGCCCGGCGCACGAAGTAGTCGACCGGCGGCGCGCCCGTCGAACCACAGGCATAATGTGCGTGGCCGGTGTCGATCGAGACGGCCATGGTCACGCCGATCTCTTCAGCGCGGCGAACCGTCTCGTCCATCGTGGCATGGGTATGGTCGAGCACCGATTGATAGGCCTGACGGCCTGGAGCGTTATCGAGGTTGTGATAGTCCCACGTGATGTAGGGCGAGTGGATCACCATCTGCGTCGCGTCGAGAAACTCGCAGACTTCCAGCCCCTGCAGCATACGGCGGGTGACGACCTTCTGGATCTCCTTGTCCGGGCTCGCGATATGAAGGCCCCAGAACGGTCCGTGAATGCCAAGGCGGCCGTCGTAGCCGGACAGAAGCTCCTTCGCGTTTCGGTCCTCACACGGCCTGCGCCATCGCTTCAACCGATGCACCAGACAGGCCACTGGGAGCGTATTTTTCAAGCCGTTCCAGTCGCTTACGATGGAGATGCCCAGATGATCAACTCATCGTTGACCCGCGTTCACCAGCATGCCGCCAACGGTCAAAAAAGATCAGCAATCCCGTTGCATGGGTCGCTCACGCGGCATCCTGACCACTAAGATCCATACGCTTGTCGATGCCGAAGACCGCCCGATCCGGCTCAAGCTGACCGGGCGGGCAAGGCCTATGACAGCGATCCCTTACGCGACACGATGGATGAACGCGTCGCGTGGGCCAATATCCGCTCCATGCCCAACCGGGTCAAAACATCCCCATTCAGTCCATGGTCTATCGGCAGCGAAACGCCGGCGAGCGTTTCTTCAATACACGCAAACACTTCAGAGCCGGGACCACGCGAGACGACAATTTCCTCCCATCCGTCCAACTCGCGTCAATCTGCATATCACTGCGAACTAATAAATCGGTCACCTACGGGACACGGGCGTTGGTCAGTTGCCCGGTGGCGAAGGCGATGGTTGCGGCTGCGGTGAATGCGTCGCTGAGCGTCTGGGACTGAGCAAATTTGGCCTTGAGCAGGCCGGTTTGCGCGATGCTGACATCGGCCAGCGTGCCCAGACCGTTCTTGAAATAATCCAGCGCGGCGTTGTAGTTGGTCTGGCCGGCATGGACCAGCGCATTGGCCGCGGCATGGCCCGACAGGCTGGTGCGCAGCATGTCATAGGCGATGACGATCTCGCGCGCGGCCATGTTCTGCAATTGCGCGAATTCCTGCTCGGACGCCTCTGCCTGCGCGATCGCCGCCTGCAACCGGGCATCGCGCAAACCGCCGTCAAACAGCGGCTGGCTCAGCCCGACCAGCAGCCCGGCGTTGGGCCGGCTGGCGTTGATGCTGGCCGTGCCGGGAATGCGGCTGTCATCGATGGAATAGTTGCCGAACGACCGGTTGAGCGTGCCGGTCAGTGCCACCTTGGGCATGAACTCGGCTTGCGCAGCCGCGATGCCGCTGCGGTTGGACTTCACCCGCGCCAGGGCGGCCTGCACGTCCGGACGCCGTTGCAGCGACGCCGCGATCAGCGCATCGAGATTGCCGGGGATGGCGCGCGGCATGGCGCGGTTGCCGATATTCTGAACCTTGATCGGCAGGGTCGGCGACACGCCCATCGCTTCCAGCAGATGGTGGTAGGTGTTGCGCTCGCGCCCGGTGGCCTGGGTCAGGTCGAATTCGGCCTGCGCAACCTGCTGGCTGGCCTGCGCCACTTCCATCGAGGTCGCGACGCCCTGCTTCAGGCGCGCTTGCGCCGCGCTTTGCACGACTTTGGCATTGTTGAGCGCTTCACGGTTGATCGCGGTCTGCGACCGCGCCGCCGTCAGCTGGAAAAAGGCGCTGCTGACATCAAAGATCAGTTTCTGATGCGTCGCGTTGAAGGTGACATTGGCGGCAAATGACAGTTGCTGCGCACTGGCCCGGGCGGCGTCGCGCCCGCCAAAATCGAACAGCAGCCATTTCACCGTCAGCCCCGGTGTGACCTGCATGCCCGACACCGTAATCGTGCCGGGCGGCACGTCGACAAATGTGCCTTTGACGCCGGGTACGGTATCGGAAGTCTGGGCATATCCCGCCACGACATCGGCGCTCAGCACCGGCAGATAGGTGGCTGCGGTTGCGCCCGCCGCGATTGCGGCTTCCCGCGCCCGCTGCCAGCTCGCCCGCGTGACCGGATTGTGCAATTGCGCGATATCGATCAGCTCGGGCAGGCTGTAGGTGTGGTTGGGGTCGATCTGCGGCGTGGCGATCGCATTGGGCATCGCCGTGTCGGGTACAACGCCAAAGTCGCGATTATTGCCCTGAAACGAGACCGACGGCCCGGCCGAGGTTGGCTCGGGCGTGACGCTCGTGCATGCTGCCAGAGTTCCGCTTAGTCCCAGCGCCAGCGCGGCGGCAAACACCCGTAACTGGATCATCGGGCAGCTTCCATCATCTCGGTCGTCGCGGCGGCAATACGGCGATAGATTTTCATGGTTTCCTTCAACTCCCGCCGCCAGCGCGTGCGCCCCGGCCATGATCGTCGCGCAAGGCGCTCCAGACGCTGCAACGCCTGCGCGGCCCGCTCGTGAGCCTGACGCACGGCCTTCACGGCCTCTCGATCGGCGGAAAGAATAGCCGAGGACGCCTGTTCAAGGAACGCCGCAACTGCCGTTTCATAGCCATGCGTTGCTCTAATCACACAAATCGGCGCGCCGCGAAGCTTTCTCCCCTCACTGCGGGTTGCTTCCAGAAGCACGAACGGCGCGCGCGCAGCGGCAATGGCAGGGGCGATGTCGGCGCTGTGTTCGAGCAGCTGGTACCGTTGCCTGACCCTCTGGATTTCAAAGCCGGACAACTCGTCGAGCCGTCGCGCGGCGGCAATTTCCGGTGCAATCATCTGCGTGGCCGGGGCTTCACCGGGCTGTAGCGCGCCGCGCATCGCAAGGAGCGCGCGCGAGAACCCGCCGGCGACGGCAGGCCCGACGCTGGTCGGCCACAACGTCGAGAAGATCACCGCCACTACCGCATTGCCGATCAGGATACCCACAACCCGATTGATCGCCACGGCGTTGTCGAGAGCCGGTCCAAAGCCTTGCAGAACACAAAGGAAAAACGCCAGCGCCATCTGCCAGCCCATATATTGAATGCGGCTGGACCCGTTCGAGACCCATGCGGCGACGAAACTGCCCGCGCCGACCAGCAGCAACAGATGCCCGATATCGGTCATGTGCGGCATCAGGAAGTAAATCGAAGCCAGCCCCATGGCCGCACCGACCAGACAGCCTGCGATGCGCAGCGCCGATTTATGAAGCGTCTCCCCTGCACTGCCCAGCGCGACATAGAAGCAGGTGATCATCGCCGTGTGAATTTCGAACCAGTCGAACGCGGTGTAGATCACATAGGTGATGAGCACCGCCAGCAGCGCCTTGAGCGCGAATTGGGTATAGACGGGATTGGTGAACGCGTCGGCCGCCAGAATGCCGCCCGTTTTGCCGGTCTTTTGCAGTGGGCGGGCCTGATGGCTGCGCAGCAAAGGCTGCGTGGCCGCGGCGAGCGCGGTCACCAACGCCCGGGATTCGACGGAGCTTGCGTCGTCGAGGGCAACATGCGGCTTCTCGTCCAGCAGGCGGTCGTCGCGGACCAGGTCGGCCATTGCCTTCAGTTGCGGTGCGAGAGACGCCCAGTCGCGGGGGCTTTCCAGCGCCTGTACGACCAAAAGCAGGTGATGGCTGGCGCCGATCATCTCACCGGCGCGCAAGGCCTTGTCACCATTCATCAGCGAAAGCAATTCGCCCATGCGCACATAGGTGCCGAGATTGCCACGACCCGCTTCCAGCAGCTTTTCCGCCGTTGCCCGCGCGCCGGGCCTGCTTTCCAGCACCCCGGCTGCGGCGTCAAGCCGGGCGGCGATGCCACGCCGCGCCAGCCGCGCCGGATTCGGGCCGGTCGTGGCATTGACGAGAATCAGGAAGGCCATGGGGAAGAACACCACCACCCACATCCAGCTCAACGCCCTGACCAGCAGTTCCGGAACCGGGACGATATCGTTCAGCGTCATCACGAAGGCGAAGACGAAGCCGATCGTCGCCGCAATCGGTCCGGCCCGCGTCGCCTGCGACAGGAACATGCCCCCGAAGGTGAACAGCGCCATCAGCCCAAGCCGCAACATCGGCTCGTCGGACGCCAGCATCAGGAAGACCAGGCCGAGCAGGATACCGACCGACGCGCCGACGATCAGCGCGAAGGCGATCAGGATTCCCGAGCCGGCATTGTCGCGGGCGGCAAAGAAAGCCAGATAACACGACAAGGCCGCTTCCGGCACTTGCTGGCTCATGGCGATGGCGACCACCAGCACGCACACCAGCGCGGTGCGCAGCGACAGGCCCAAGCGCCCGTCATAGGGCTGCAATTCATCCCAGACGATGCGCGACAGCTTAATGGGTTGCGCCATCCCCATTCCCCGGCTCGGCGCCCAACACCACCACCACTGCGGAGGTTCCGACACGCATCAGTTCGTCGGGCGGGGAATGCAGATGCACATAGACCGGAAAACGCTTGGCGACTTTCACCCAGTTGAGTGAATTGGCGACAGTCGGCATCCCGAGAATGGTGGCCGCATCGCTGGAGCGCACGCCCCAGCCAATGCCCGACACCGTCCCCCTGATCGGCGTGCGCGACGACGACATCAGGAACACCTCCGCCGCATCGCCGATCTGGATCGCCGGCAGTTCGGTCTCGCGGAAATAGGCTACAGCCTCCCAGCCCGAAATGTCGATCAGGGAAAACACCGTCTGCCCGGTCACGACATATTCGCCCGCCGGCATCGTCAGCCCCACCACGCGCCCGTCAAAGGGGGCGCGGACGGTCGTGTTGTCGAGGTCGCGCTGGGCAAGCCCGACCGTCGCTCGGGCAGAATCAACTTGCGCCGCGCGCGTGTCGAGCGTGCCGATGATCTGGCTGGCGCCTTGCGATTGTTGCAGCGCCTGCGCAAGGCTGACCTGGGAATCGTTGTACGTGGTGCGGGCCTGGTCGACCTGCTGGGCGGTGACGTAGTTCTTCTCCAGCAGCGGCTCGAGGCGTTCCAGTGTCTGGCGCGCCAGCTCGGTATTGTACTGGGCGCGCTCGATCTGCTTGGCCGCCACCGCCGCGTTGGATTGCTCGGTGGCGATGTTGCGCTCGCCCTGCGCCAGTTCGGATTCGGCCGAGCGTAATTGTGCTTCCGCCTGATCGAGCCGAAGCTGGTAGGGCTCGGGATCGATCTGGAACAGCACGTCGCCTTTCTTGACGGTGGCGTTGTTGCTCACGGCAATCGAGATGATCCGCCCCGGCACAGTCGACGAAACCTGGATGATCGGCGCTTCGATCTCCGCAACGTCCGAACGGGGGCTGGCCGTGTTGGCGGCATAGGCCACGAATACGAGGACCAGCGTCAGCCCGATAATGCCATAGCCAATGATCTTGCCCAGCACAGTCTTCATCACGCAAAGCCCCCCGACCAGACTAGCCAGAACCCGATCGAACTGCCCACCGACAGGCACAGATAGACCAACGCGGGAACCGGCAGATACTCGTCGATGCCGCTGCGAATGAAGACAGCGCGGACAATGGCCGTCACGATCACCCCGGCGACGGCGCACAGGATCCAGACAGGAAAGAACGACCCGAACACCGAAATCGACGGCGATCGCACCGCCGCATCGCACCCCGCCAGAAGTGGCAGGATTGAAAATGTCAGAGCAAATCTGCGCCGCATCGTTTCAGGTCCATGGTCTTGCGGCCATACCGCACGCATCTGCATCGGTTCTACTTACCCAGCACCTCACATCATTGGCAATGGTCGTTTGGCCAAAGTAGTTGCAGGGCTGCTATGCACGACGCTGAGCCGCAAGATATCGTGAGGCTAATTGGCGGGCAAGCAGAGCACCGTTCACACCAGCAATGGCAGACGCACCGCAAACAGCCGTGCCGGCACCAATCAAGGAAGCAAGCGGCATGGGGACCCGCAGAAACTTGCCCAATCCAAGCATGACCAGAAATGTGCTGGCGACGACGAGCACTGCGCTCGCGAGGCTCCATGGCCCGAGAGCTGCCAGCTGGCCGAACGTGACCTGCAGACCGAGCAGTGCCGCGGCACCCCGCAGGAGCCCTTTGCCCGCCAGTTGCAGACCACGTTCAACTTCCTTTGGAAGCGACATCAGATTGCACAGGACGATACCAGAAGGATCCCGATGATCATCGGGCTCATCGCTCCCAGCACGGACACATTTCGCATGCCGTAGGCACCCGCTGCCACAAGCGCGACAAGCCATAGGCCGGGTAGTCAACGCAGCACGACACCAGCCAGACCGGGCGCGCCAAACAAGTTTGCCCGGTTATCCAGTTTCAGCTGCCGATCTGTTGCTTCCTACATCTCGCCCTTCTTCGCCGCACTGAGCACAACGATGGATGACTACAAATTGTTAGCCCCATCCCGAGGATTTTCTTAGACGCCCAGCCCGCCAAGTGATTTCCCACCGTCGACAAACAGACTTTGGCCGGTAATGAAGCCTGCGTCTTCGCTTGCCAGAAACGCAACCGACGCGGCGATTTCCGCTGGGCTTGCGGCTTTGCCACGATACTCCAGCTTCTCCCATTGCTCGAAGAGTTCCGGTGGAGCCGAGCGGGTCATCGGTGTGTCGGTAAAGCCTGGAGCTATCGAATTCACCGTGACCTCGCGTGCCTGCAATTCCATCGCCATCGCGCGCACGAGACCGATGACCGCGGCTTTCGAAGCTGCGTAGTGGGCGAAGCGTCGTCCGCCCAGAGCGCCACGAGACGAGATCATCACGATGCGCCCGCCGCGCTGCATGCGGCGCGCACCTTCCTGCGCAATGAGGAAAGTTCCGACGACGTTGACTTCGTGCATCTTGCGAAAATCATCGGCCGTCAGATCGAAGAATTCGCGATCGGAATAGATACCGGCTGCCGTCACCACCGCATCCACGCGCGGCTCCGCAGCCAGGCAAGCCCGGACTGCGGCTTCGTCGCAAACGTCAAGTGTGACACCACGAACAGAGCCGCCCTCCACTGCAAGTTCTGCCGCTGCCGCCTCGACGGCCTCGTGGTTGCGGTCAATCAGCACCACGCGCCAGCCGTCGCGGGAAAACCGCGCTGCAATCGCCTGGCCAATTCCCTGAGCGGCACCAGTCACGAAAACTGTTTTCACTGGCTTTCTCTCCCCTATCTGAAGCCGAACATGTGCGGCAGGAAAAGGATGATGTCAGGCACCAGCACCATCAGAAGCAGCAGAGCGATCAGGGCGAAAACGAAGGGCAGAATCGAGGCAAACACTTTCTGCAGGGGCGCCCCAGTCAAGCTGGACAAGACGAACAGCACCAGCCCGTAGGGCGGTGTAATCAACCCGATCATGAAGTTGATGATGACGATGACGCCGAAATAGTTGAGGTCGATTCCCAACGCCTTGACGCTCGGAAGCAGCAGAGGAATCACCACCAGCAGGATCACCGAACCGTCCAGAAAACAGCCCAGCACCAGCAGCAAGCCGTTCACTACCAGCATGAAGCCGAGTGGCGACAATTCCATGGCCTCGACCCAATGCACCAGTGCGATGCCCAGTCCTTCATTGGCGATGGCATAATTCACGACAAAGGCGCTAGCGATCAGCAGCATCACCGCCGACATCTGCTGCAATGAGACATCAAAGGCTTTTGGCAGCTGCCACACCCGCAGGGTTCGCATGATAACGACGCCGAGGATGATGCCCCAGAGCGAGGCAACCGCAGCCGATTCTGTGGGGCTGAATATGCCCGACCAGATGCCACCCAGCAGCACGACCGGGAGCGTCAGCGGCAGGAAGGAGCGGCGCAGCATCTGCCCGCCTTCGCCCTTCGGTACGCCGAGACCAACCGGCAAGTCCAGACGCCGTGCATTGAACGCGACCACGGCCATGATGACCAGTGCCATCAACAAGCCTGGGACGATGCCGGCGAGAAACAAGGTGCCGACGGAAGCACCCGACAGCATTGCGTAAATCACCAGAGGGATCGAGGGCGGGATGACCGGCGCAATGACGCTGGCCGCTGCCGCAACGGCGACGGCGAGATGCCGCGGGTAGCCGCCGATCTGGTTCATCATCTTGACGGCAATCACGCCGGGGCCGGCAGCCTCTGTCACCGCACTGCCCGTCATCGAGGAGAAGATGATGCTGACGACCACCGAAACATGGCCGGTGCCGCCACGCCGCCGTCCGACGAGGGCGTTGGCAGCACCCCATAGCCGCTCGCTGATACCACTGTCGTTCATGATGTTGGCAGCCAGAACGAACATGGGGATGGCCACGAGCACATAGATGCCCGTCATCTGGCCCATGACAGAGTCAGCCAACAGGCCGGGGTCCTGCCCGGTTACCACGAAATAGAGCGCGCCGGACAAGAACATTGCCAGTGCGATGGGGAGGCGAAGCAGCGACGCAACGATGAAGGTCGTGAACAGTACAGTCAGGCCGATCGTCATAGCGCGACCTCGTCAGCAGCGTCGGTGTAGGAAAGTTCGGCAAGGGCTGCGGCGTGGTCGCCGAAGCTGAGCCTCCAGGCGAGAACCAGCAGCCGCAGGCAGATGCCGGCGAGGAACGCGGGGAATATCGAATAGACGTAATCCAGTCGGATCTCGACCATATCCGTGGTCATGATCCCCATGAACAGCACGTAGTCGACAATTGCGTAGAAAATGTACCCGATCACCCCGACGAAGCCGAGGCAAGCCACCACCATGCTGATGCGCTGGCCCTTGGGGGACAAGGACAGGAACAGCATGTCGAACGTGATGAAGTCACGCCATCTCAAGACAAAGGCGGAAGTGAAAAACACCACCCAGACGGTAAGGATCGTGACAACCTCATCCACCCACGACTGAGGACGCCCCAAATGGCGCATGCCGACGCCATAGATGAAAATAGCAAAGATCGCGAACATGCCGACGACCGCCAGAATATGCGCCGCCCGTTTCGTCCGGCTCCATAGCAACGACATCGGTTCTCCCCTGATGTGCTAGGTATGCTGTGCAATGGATACCTCCCAGCTGACCGTGTCAGCTGGGAGGGGATTGGTCATGGCTGGGTGGCTGCAACCCGATCGAGCAGACCTGGCATCCATTTGTCCATCAGGCCCTGCTCGGCATAAACCGCGTCCACCTTCTCGCGGAACGGCGCCAGGTCGGGATCGCTGAAGACGATCTTTTCGGCCTCGAACTTTGCGCGAGCGCCGGCTTCCTGCGCACGCGTCTCTTCGCTTTGCTTCGCCGCGCCCTGCTGGGCGGCCGTCTTCAATGTTGCCTGCTGCTCAGGCGTCAGCTTTTCCCACGTCTTGCCGGAGACAGCGTAGAACACCGGCTGAACCAGGTGATTGGTCATGACGAATTCAGCCGTGACCTCGTTGAACTTCCAGTCGAGCACCAGGTTGAGCGGGTTGTCCTGACCGTCGATGGCACCGGTGCTCAGGCCCAGATAGACCTCTGTCGCCGGCATCGAAACGGGCGTCGCCCCCAGCGCAAGCGCAAGGTTCTGATACGCCGCACCCGGGGCCATGCGCAGCTTGATACCAGCAAAATCCTCTGGCTTCTGGATGTTGTGCACGCTACGCAAGCTCACAGTGCGGGTGCCAAAGTAACCTGTGGCAAGAATCTCAAGCCCCATCTTCTCCGAGACGTCCTTGGCGAATTGTTCGCCGATTTCGCCATTGAAGACGGCCAGCAGATGATCGGCATCCCGGAACACATAAGGTTTGCCGAGCGCGCCATATTCCGGCATCTGCTGCTCGATCTCGTAGATGATCGGTGTTGCCATTTCGAGGTTGCCACGCTGCATGGCAGGCACTTCGGTGCCCTGCTTGAACAGGCTGCTGGAATGGTGGATCGAGACCTTGATCTCACCGGGATACGCAGCTTCCATCTGCTCCTTGATGACCTGAAAGGCCGAGATCAGCGGACCCGTCGGCGGCGAGGCCGAGGAAATACGAAGCTCCGTCTCGGCCATGGCCGAACCAACGCCAAGCATAAGGCTGGCCATCATTGCGCCAGCGGCGATGCGGTTCAGGATAGTCATGATACTCCTCCAGTTTTCATGAATAGGACGCCGCTTTTACACCCGCGGCGTGCGAATTTCGGTGCTCGGAGCCTGGATCGTAACGGCAAGCGTGCCGATGCCGCTGATGCTGGCGTCCAGCCGGTCTCCGACTTTCAGGAATTCGCCCTTAGGGGCGCCGACGCCTGCAGGCGTCCCCGTAAGCAAGACGTCGCCGGGGTCGAGCTGCATGATCCGCGACGCCGTCGCAATCTGCTCGGCGATAGAGAAAATCATGTCTGATGCGCTGTCGTCCTGCTTGGTCACACCATTCACCGACAGCGTCAAACGCAGCGCCGACGGATCGGGAATTGCACTCGCGGGAATGAAGCGCGGCCCGAGCGGGCAGCACGATTCCTGCGCCTTGCCCGCCACCCAGTCCAACTTATAAAATGTGTCCGGCGCCTTGTTCAGGTCGCGGGCACAGGAATCGATTCCAACCATATAGCCGGCGACATGATCCATCGCATCTTCGACGCTGACGGCGCGGGCGGCCTTGCCAATCACCACCGCCAACTCGATCTCCCAGTCCATCGCCTGGCTGTCGAGTGGCATATGCACCGTCGCGCCTTCGCCTACCACCGCGTTGCGCGACGGCTTGAAGAAGAAGAACAGCCGCTGCGACTCCTTGCGGACATCGGCGACGCCCATCTCCTGGAGATGCCGGTAGTAGTTAGCGCCGGCGCACAGCACCTTGCCGGGATACAGGATCGGCGCGAGACGCTGCCCGTCGCCCACCTTTGCGGCCGGATCAGGGTTTGCGGCTATTTTCTCAAGCAGCGCCGTGCTGGCCTGCCAATCCGCAAAAAGCCCTGCGACGTCGCGAACCGGCGAACCGGCGGCATCCAGCAGATCGCCCAGACGATAAAGACCGTCCTGGGTTTCAAGAACAGCCAGCGGGCCGGCCGCCATGTCCAAGGTTGCCAAGGCCCAGGTTTGACCTGGAACAAGATCGTCGCGCATCATGCTTCCTTACAAATCCAGCTTTACATAAAAAGAAACTTATTTTATAAAATCCCTGTGTCAACATGAAATTTGCGCGACCATGACCACTGCTTCCCCCGCATCTGCCTATGATCTGCTGCGCCTGGAGATCCTGAACGGAGACCTGATGCCGGGCGAGCGTCTGCGTGCCGCAGATCTCAATGCCCGTTACCAGCTCGGGCTGACGCCGATCCGCGAAGCCCTTCTGCGACTCGGCTCCGAAGGTCTGGTTCTGAACGAGAACAATCGCGGCGCATGGGTGCGCGAAATCTCAATCGCCGAACTGCACGACCTGTTTTCGACTCGGCGCGAGCTTGAAGCGACCTGCCTGCGCATGGCGATGCAAAACCGCACGCCCGAATGGGAAGCCGAGATCCTGCGCACCTTGCACCTGTTATCGTCCGCGCCGCTTCCCGGCACGGCCGAAGACCGCGACGCCGCAGCTCGCTGGGAAGGTTTTCACCGCGATTTTCATTTTGCGCTGGTGTCAGCCTGCAGCTCCGACTGGCGGTTGCGATTCTGGAATACGCTGACGGATCATTCCGAGCGGTATCGTAAATTGCGGCTCGTCGCAGGCGATCCGGAAGGCTCAGTGTCCCGTGATATCCAGGCCGAGCACAAAGCCATCGCCGACGCTGTGATCCACGGCGACGAAGAGCGCGCGGTCACACTCATGGACGGCCATCTGGCGAGAACCGAGAACGTCGTGAAAAATCTGATGATGTCTATGGAAAGCAAAAAGGAATTTCCCGCATGATCATCCGCAGCGCCCTCTTGGAGGGCACAGTCGCTGTCGCCAGCCAACCGGAATTCGATCGCCACATGCGCGAAACCGTTGTCCGGGAAATCATGACCTATCCCGGAATCCGCCGCGTTGTCTTGCGTAAGCTCGTTCAGGCAGATGAAGGCGCAAACGCTGCCTACATGCAATTCGACCTCTACTTCGACAGTATCGCGGCGATGGACGAGGCGCTCGCAAGCCCGGTGCGGCAAGCCGTACAGACCCGGATCAAAGCCGGGATGGGGCCGTTTTCCGGCCGCGTCACCCATGTCGTCTCCGAGGTACTGGAAGACCAGGCGTGAGCGTACTGGTAACCGGCGCCGGATTGATCGGTTGTGCGGTAGCCGAGCTGCTGCTGGCGCGTGGCGAAGACATCCTGCTGCTGGATGTCCGGCAGCCCGCGCATGTGCCGGCAGGAGCCAGATTTGTCGCCGCTGACATCACCGATGCCACCGCGATCGACCGGATCGTTGCCGATCACGGGGTCCGCGACATCGTCCACACCGCAGCCATGCTGTCGACCGCGATGCGCGCAGACCCGGTGCGCGGTCTCGGCGTCAACCTGCTCGGCACCGCAAACCTCCTGCAAGCCTGCCGCCAACACGGGCTGCGCCGCATCATCCTCGTCAGCTCCACCACCGTGCTCTATTCCGGCTTCGCCACACTCGGCCCCGACCCGATCCCCGAGGATGCAGCGTTGGGTCTGGTCAGTCAGCGTCCCGGGAGCCTCTATGCAATCAGCAAGCTGACCGGCGAGCAACTCGCGCTGCTCTACCGCGACCTCTACGGCGTCGATACAATCTCATTGCGATTTGGCGCGGTCGTCGGTGGTCGCACAGATGCGCCGACCAGTGTTCCGGGACGCCTTTTCTCTACCCTCGTCAAAGCTGCTCAAGACGCCAGACCGCTGCAAATTGACGACCCGCTCCTGATCTGGAAGGGCAAGGAAGAGTTTGTCGACGTCCGCGACTGCGCTCGGGCGGCAGTTTGCGCGCTCGACGCTGAACGCCCGCAACTCGGCGTCTACAATATCGTTCACCCCCGACAATGGTCGCTCGACGAGATCATCGACACTGTTGCTGCGATACATGGACCGCTCACCGTCGCGTATGATCGCACGGTGGCAACCGGCTTTGCCGGCTTTCCGCATGTGCGCCCTGCTGGCTCTTCCGTTTCTGCCGCGCGCGACGAACTGGCGTTCACCGCGCAACACGATCTTGCCGACAGCCTTGCCTATTGGTGGAACGCCTGACGGCTCTTATCTCAGCACAGACTTCGATGCCGAGCCGAGCTCCTCCCATGATATGGAATAGTGGCACCGTCTAAGCTTTCAGGCGCCCCTAGTGCTTCGCCAGAACGCTCACCGGTTGACGCGAATTGCAGAACAGAGCGCGTCCGCGGCGGCAGCTGTCCCCAATTTCCCCCCGACATCGCGGGTCCATGCGCCCTGTCGAAGAAGTTCCTCCAACGCCGATGAGATCGCCTGACCTGCATCAATGTGCAACTGACTGGACTGTCGGCGTCCAAACCATGCAAGCAGCTGTGCTGCGGACAGGATCAGAGAGGCGGGGTTGGCGATGTCCTGCCCAGCAATGTCAGGTGCTGAGCCATGGGCGGCCTGCGCCATGGCGAAATTCGAACCCACATTGAGCGAACTTCCAAGACCCAGGCTGCCTGAAAGTTCAGCTGTCAGATCCGAGAGAATGTCGCCATACATATTCGTGGTGACAATCACGTCGAACCGCGACGGGTCGCGGACAACATGCGCCGCCATGGCGTCGATGAGATAATCGTTGGTCTCTATGTGAGGATATCCCGACGCAACTTCGCGACATACCTCCAGAAACAGGCCATCGCTGATCTTTAGGACGTTGGCCTTGTGAACGAATGTGACGCGCCTGCGGCGTGTTTCAGCCAGTTCGAATGCAGCTTTTGCGATGCGCTCGCAAGCCTGGCGGGTGATGCGTCGGATCGAAATGGCAACGTCACTCGTGACAAGCATTTCACCGCTGCCCAGTTCCATATTCCGGTCGGCATAGAAACCTTCCGTGTTCTCACGCACAATCACGAGATCAAACTGACCGGCCCGGCTGGCAATGCCCTCGAATGTGCGCGAGGGCCTGATATTGGCAAAGAGGTCAAACTGCTTGCGGAAAAACATCGAGGGGTTCAGCTCGCCACGTGCCGGATCACGAAAATCCATGGTCGCGGTCGGACCCAAAATAAGGCCGTCTGACGCGCGTACCTCTTGCACGACCTCGTCGCTAACCGTCGTTCCATAACGCGCGAGGCTGTCGTGGCCGATCGGAAGCTCTCGGATTTCAAGTGGAATCCCAGCACGGCATGCTGCAGCTTCCAGCACAAGACGGGTCGCCGAGCTTATTTCCCGGCCAATTCCATCACCGGGAAGAAGAACGAGTTTCATGATGGCCTCCACAACAGTTTGCGAGTGCCGGCGATTAAAGGACCGACACTCGCTGCATGATCAGCTTGCTGCGCTCTCCGGCGTGATTGTCAGATCTGAGCGGTATACCAGTCAAAAATCTGGTCACCCTGCCAGAAAACTGCTCCATCCAGCTGCATCAGATAGTCAAGCGTTTCCTCGAAGTAGCGGATCCGATGCGAGGCTCCCGACACGTAAGGATGCACACCAAACGCCATGATCCTTGTGGATTGTTCGCCCTCTTGCAGAAGCCGAGTTGCCGCATCCTTCACGCGCACCAGCATCGCGTCAGACATATGCTGGGCACTGACCATGATCGTGATGTCATTCAACTCCACCGAATAGGGAAGCGAGATGAGGCTCTTGCCAGAAGTTTTCACCTCAAGCGGCTGATCGTCGATGATCCAGTCTCCGAACCAGGAATAGCCAGCCTTTGCAACGTGATCGAGCGTTTCAAAAGTCTGAGTGCGGCCCGGTCCCAACCAGCCGCGCGGTCGCTTGCCGGTAAAGTCCTCGAGGATGTCCGCCGACTGGCGGATCATCGCAAACTGATCCTCGACTGCATGGATCGTCATCTGTTCATAGCAATGCGCCATGAATTCCCATCCCGCCTCATGGGCCGCGCGCGGAACGTCAGGAATCGTCTCGCAGACCTTGGCATTGATCGACAACGTCGGACGAATATTGCGATCTTCGAATGCCTTCAGAAGCCGCCAATAGCCGACACGCATCCCATATTCGTGCCAACTCCAGTTCGGCACATCAGGGACATTGCGTTGCCCTCCGGGCGCGGGCGAAACCTGTCGCGGCATCGGGCGCTCGATGTCCCACTCCTCAATGTTAACGACAGGCCAGATAATGAGCCTCGTTCCTTGCGGAGCCGTCAGGGGCTTGCGCCGGAACGGAGTGGAGAAATCGACGCGTTGGCGTGGCTGCAACAAGGCTAGGCTCCTGAGTTGGTCGTAAAATGTGACAGTGGCGGGCGGGCCTGATGCCAGTTCGTGGCATTCTGGAACGCATGCCCAAAACGCAGCAGTGAGGCGTCACGGCCGTGACGGCAGATCATCTGCATCCCGATCGGCAATCCGTCTCGCGACAGACCAATCGGAAGAGACAATGCTGGCGCCCCGGTGAGATTGAAGGGCGTGCGGGCCTGACGATCATAGGTCTGAGAAATTTCAACCTCATCATCGATCCGGCAGGGCAAGCGCAGACTGGAGACTGACACTGCCACATCAACATCCGACATGGCGTCATCGAGTTCCTGAGTCAGTTTCAGGCCTGTTTCGATTGCCTTGAGGTAGTGTGCCCGCGTCGTTTCTCGTCCCGCCGACAGCCGGGTGCGTCCCCGCAAACCGTATTCCTGAGGTCGACTCAGCAACCATTGTGAATGAATGTCGTAAGCCTCAAAATGCAGAATCGTTCTGGCACAGCCCGTGAGCTCGGCAAGAGGCGGCGCCTGAAGTGGCGTCAAGGTGCAGCCCATTGCGGCAAGCGCCTCCACGGCCGCATCAAATGCCGCCGCAATCTCCGGGTCCGCGTCCTGACCGAAATCGTCGAAGATGCCGACGCGTTTGCCTTTCAGGCTGTCGTCCTTCGACAAGGATATTGTCGGCTTGTCCGCCATCACGGCAAACATCAGCGCGCAATCCTCAACCGAGCGGGCGAGCGGGCCGACGTGATCCAGGCTTGGCGACAGAGGAAATACGCCGTCCCGGCTGATCGCATCATAAGTCGGCTTGAAACCGGTTATCCCGCACACGCTCGCCGGATGACGCACCGACCCGCCTGTATCCGTGCCGACCGACACTGGCACCATGGAGGCAGCAACTGCCGCTCCCGAGCCCGACGAGGAGCCTCCAGGATGATGCGTTGGCAGCCATGGATTACGCGCGGGAGGCCAAGGCAGATCGAACGATGGCCCACCCGTGGCAAATTCGTGCAGGGCGTTTTTGCCGACTATCACCGCTCCCGCCGCACGCAGGCGCTGTACGGCGACTGCATCTTGAGAAGCCGGTGTATCTGACATGATCCTGGAGTGGCACGTCGTCGGCAAGCCGCGGACATCAAAGATGTCTTTGATGGCGACCGGTACGCCATGCAACCGTCCGACTGTGCCGGAATTTGCCAGCAGCTCATCAAGACGGGCAGCTTCCCGCAGTGCGCCTTCCGCCTCGACAACAATGAATGCGTGAAGATGCGGATCCGCACTTTCAATGCGGGCGAGACAGGCTTGGGTCACCTCTACGCTCGAAATCGTTGCCGCCGTGGTGGCGGCAACGATTTCAGATGCAGTCATGTCGAGTATGTCATCCATGCAATCACCCAACACAAACCACAGCTCGTCTCGGCAAACTCACGACGACACTCCGTCGCTCGCTGCGGTGCCAGCCCCTTTCATGCGATGGAAGCCAAGAATCGCGGCGATGATCGCCAAGCCCGCCAGGTCGGTCTTCCAGCCTGAAAAGATCAATCCCAAGGCTCCAAGCGCCATGCCGACCCGCAGAACCACGTTCAGCTGACGACCGAAGACATTCCCGATCATCGCAGCCGCCAACGCCCATACGCCCACCATCGCCGTGACAAGCGCGAGCGCGATCTCGACGACTGACCCCTGAAGGAAAAGCTGCGGCGAATAGACGAACATGTAGGGAATGATGAAACCCGCAACAGCAATCTGGAACGCCTTGATGCCGACGGACCATGGATTCGCACCGGCAATGGATCCGGCGGGAATTGCTACGAGCGCGACAGGCGGGGTGATGCCGCTCATGCAGGCAAAGTAGAAGATGAAGAAGTGTGCCTGAAGAAGGCCGATCCCCATATCACTGAGCGCAGGAGCAAGAACGGCGGCTGTGACGATGTAGGCCGCAGTCGTCGGCAGGCCCATGCTGATGATGATCGTGACGATCATCGTCAGGATCAGGGCAAACAAGCTCGATCCGGATGCAAAGGTGGTCACCCAGCCCGAAAGGCGCAATCCCGTGCCGGTGAGCTGGAACAGGCCCATGATGAGACCTGCCGCGGCGCAGCTGATGATCACTTCCAGCGAGCCCTTGGTTGCGCTCTGTGCGACGTCCACGATCCGCTTCAGCGTCAGACGCGATTCATGGCGAAGCCAGGAAACGATCAGCAGCGTGCCCATCGAATAAAGTGCCGCCTTGATCGGCGAGACGTTTTCCACTGCCAGCATGTAGATCAGAATGATGATCGGCAGGAGCAGATGACCCCACTGCTTCAGAACGGCGAGGGCGACAGGAAGGTCTTCCCGCTTGAGCCCCTTCAGGCCGCGCCGTGCAGCTTCGAGATCCACCACAAAATAAACGCTGAGGAAGTACAGGAATGCCGGCAAAATAGCCGCAATGACAACTTCCCCGTAGGGAATGCGTACAAACTCGGCCATCAGGAACGCGCCGGCGCCCATGATCGGCGGCATGATCTGACCGCCGGTCGAGGCCACCGCTTCAACAGCGCCAGCAAATACGGGGCTAAAACCTGCACGCTTCATCAGCGGAATGGTAAGCGGACCGGTAGTGACGACGTTGCCGATGCCTGTCCCTGAAACGGTACCCATCATCGCGCTGGCGAAGATGCTAACCTTGGCAGGACCACCGCGTGAGCGGCCAGCAATGCTGTAGGCAAGGTCGATGTAAAAATCGCCGGCCTTGGAATATTGCAACATCGCACCGAACAGGATGAACAGATAGATGTACGTAGAAGACACACCCAGTGGAATGCCGTACAGGCCGTCCATCGAGAACAGGAAGCTGACGACACGCTCCCAGCTGAACGAGCGGTTGACGAAAATTCCCGGCGCATAAGAGCCAAACAGGCTGTAGAGCAACAACAGCGTCACGATGATGACCAGTGCCCAGCCGACGGTGCGGCGGGTCAACTCCAGAACGATCAGCATGATCGTCGCGCCCGCCACGAGATCCCATGTCGTCGGCATCACGCCATAGCGGAAGATCATGTTCGGACCTTCGACAACGACATAGGCGGTGGAAGCAACGCCCGCGGCAATAAGTACGATATCAGTCCAGTGAATTCTGCTGCGTGCGGCAACCCAGCCCGAGTACAGCAATGGCACGAGGACAATCGGGATCAGCAGGTGATAGGCGCGCAGATTTAGAACGCCTGGAGACCGTACGCCCAGCCAGTAGAGGTGTGCCGCAGCTGCAATTAAAGAAAAAGCTGCGACGATGATCCCCAACCATCGCCCGATGTCGCGCTGGTTGGAGGTGCGCTCGCCATCTGGCAAAGCTTGATCTGACGAAATCTGCTCTGTCATGTCGCAAGATCCCTCCCTAAAAAAGAGCGGCAGGAATGCAGATCCCCACCGCCAAATTGAACAATCAGAAATGACGGCGTGCGCGCCGCACCCGATCAGTTCGCCGGCGCTGGCGCCTCACGAACCTCAATCCCGCGTTCTTCGTAGTAGCGCTTTGCAGCCGGGTGAAGCGGCACAGGGATACCGCGAACATTTTCGACGCGCGTTTCGGAAAAATTGGGATGAGCGCGCTCAAGAAGATCGACACGCGAATAAACGCCATCCAGCAACGCAGTCACGAAATCATCCGGAAGATCCGGAGAGCCGATCATGAAATTCATCTGACCAATCGTGCTGAACTTATCGTCGAGAACCTTGTAGGTGCCGGCTTTCAGTTCGACTGGCGCGTAATATGGGTGTGCGCCGAGGAAGCTCTCAATCTGCTCTTCAGACAGCGAGATAAAACGCAGGTCATTGCTGACTTCCTGTTCCTGCAAGAAGCCTGCTGGATGACCGGCAATATAGAGCACCGCATCGGCAAGGCCGTCCCGCAGCAAGCCACCGGTATCTTCCCAGCTAGCGTTGATGAAGCGCGCCGGAACGACATCAAAATGCGCCGAAATCTCGCGTGCAATCACGTCGCTGCCACCGCCAGGAACACCAACGGCCAGCTCTGCACCTGCCAGATCTTCAAACGTCTTGATCTTGGAATCGGCAAGTGTGACGATTGTCATATAGGTTGGGAACGCAGGGTGAAGGCCAGCAATGTTCTTGTACTCGACGCCCTTCGCCCACTCCTTGCCGTAGTAGCCAAGATAGGCCTGACTGCTGGCGGTAATGCCAAAGTCAGTTTCTCCAGTGCTGACAAGAACAACGTTCTGGGATGAGCCACCTGGCTCCTGTGTGATCGACAGGCCTGGGAACTTTTCGGTCACCGCCTGAATCCATGCAGCGACATAGGTCACATACAGGCTGCCACCGACTTGACTTGCAGCGGACATCACCGGCTTGGTGAGTTTGATCTCCTCTTCGGCATAGGCTGGCGCTGCCGCCAGCGAGAGCGAAAATGCCGCTGCGAGAATTTGAGTGTGGATTTTCAAGAATTATCCTCCCGTTCGTAAGCCGGAGGGCCAACCGCGACCCAACCCGGCATTTTGCCTAGGCTCAGGACTCGTTGATCAGAGCCAGAAGATAACGGTAGCCGCGAGAGCGATTGCGGAGAGGAAGGCCATTGGGCACCTGTCATAGCGCGTCGCGACACGCCGCCAGTCTTTGAGACGCCCGAACATTATCTCGATCCGGTTGCGCCGCTTGTAGCGGCGTTTGTCGTATTTGATGGCCTTGTTGCGGGATTTGCGACCCGGAATGCAGGGAGTGATCCCCTTGGCCTGTAAAGCGTCACGATACCAGTCGGCATCATAGCCACGGTCGGCCAGCAGCCATTTGGCCCTGGGAAGTTCATCAAGCAAGGCGGCAGCACCGGTGTAATCGCTGACCTGACCG
>NZ_FORF01000023.1 GCF_900113935.1 Aquamicrobium aerolatum DSM 21857 | reverse complement strand
ATCATGATGGTCTTGTGCTCTGCAGCTTCAGGCACAGCCAGGCCTTCCATCATCTGGATAAAGATGCCTTTGTCGCCCCAGCGTTTCCAGCGGTTATAAAGCGTCTTCGCCGGGCCATATTCCTTCGGCGCATCGCACCACCTGAGCCCGTTGCGGTTGACGAAGATGATGCCGCTCAGAACGCGTCGATCATCAACGCGCTGGCGACCATGGCTCTTGGGAAAATAGGGCCGAAGACGAGCCATTTGCTCGTCCGTCAGCCAAAACAAATTGCTCATCAGTCAGGCTCCTATACGCCCGTCTGAATCACACCCATTCCTCTAAATCAATGGGTCCTGAGCCTAGGGTTAACGGCTGGTAAAGCAATGGCGCGTGACGCGAGTCATTGCGATGTTAACGCACGTTAGGAAAGAAGAACGGGAGGTTACCGGTCATTTAACCAGGTGGTTACCATGATGATTTACCCTGATACCTGTGTATGGGGTAAAGGTTTATGTCAGGCGCACGTTCGGTCGTAAACGATATCGATATTGACCTAGGCCAGCTTTTCGGAGCGTTGTGGCGTAGCTGGGTGCGCATCATCTGCTTTGCGCTGATCGTGACTGTCGGTGCGTTTCTGATCGCGACGCTGGCGACACCGCAATATCGTGCCGAAACGCGTATCTTGATTGAAGCGCGTGAATCGCCTTTTACGCGGCCCACCAATGCTGTTGCTGATAGCGATAGACCCCTGCTTGATGAGGAAGCCATCACGAGTCAGGTGGAAGTGATCAGTTCGGCGGATATCCTTCGCGATGTCGCGCGGCAGCTGAACCTTTCGGAGCGTGCGGAATTCTCGGGTTCCTCCAAGTCCATTCTCGCCAAGTTAATGGTGATGACAGGGCTGCGGCGCGACCCATCGCAGGCGTCGCTCGATGAGCGCGTGCTGAAAGAGATGCGTGAGCGGCTTACCGTGTTTCGGGTTGAGCGCTCGCGGGTGATTGTGGTGCGATTTGCATCAGAAGATCCTGAACTTGCAGCGGAAGTTCCCAACAGGATCGCAGCCGCATATCTCAAGGTTCAGGAGGACGCGAAACTGGCCTCCAACGTTGGCGCGGCGCAATGGCTGGAGCCGGAGATTGCCGATCTGAGCCAACGTGTGCGGGAGGCAGAGGAAAAGGTTGCTGCCTATCGCGCGCAGGCTGATCTGTTTATGGGGCAGGGGACGGCAGGTCTGGCGACGCAGCAGCTCTCGGAGCTTGCGACAGAGCTTAGCCGCGTGCGCGTCGCGCGCTCGGCAGCAGAATCGAGAGCTTCTGCCGTACGCGATGCGTTGCGCTCCGGCGCACAGGTCGAGGCGATGCCGGAAGTTCTGAATGCACCTCTGGTTGAGCGGCTTCGTGAGCGGCATGCGCAATTGTCGGCCGAACTGGCGGACTTGTCGACTTCGCTGCTGGGTAGCCACCCACGCATTCGCGCGCTCAACGCACAGATCTCCGAGACGAATCAGCAACTGCGTGGAGAGATGCAGAAGGTCCTGCGCAGTCTTGAAAGCGAAGCCGGCGCGGCGCAGGCTCAGGAGCAACAACTGCTCGTCAACGTCAACACGCTGAAAGCCGAGACTGCGCGGGCGGAAGGTGATGAGGTTGAACTGCGCGCGCTCGAGCGCGAGGCAGCGGCACAGCGTGCTTTGCTTGAAGCTTATCTCACCCGACATCGTGAGGCAGCGGCGCGGTCAGACCGGACCTATTTGCCTGCCGATGCGCGGGTGTTTGCGCGTGCAAGCGCACCCTTTGAACCATATTTTCCCAAGGTCTTGCCGATAACTGTTGCCGCGTTCATCGGATCGCTCCTTTTGGCTGTCATTGGGATACTCTTGGCGGAGCTGTTCAGTGGCCGGGCGATGCGTCCAACCCACGGCAGTCCCTTGACGCCAGTTCGGCAGGTGCCGATGCCACCAGTGCCGTCGCGCGATCCGGAGCCGACCGGATCGTCCTATGCGCCGACCGGCGCGAGTGCTGCGCACTATGCAGAAGCCGCGCCGGCCGATACCCCCTCTGATCCAGAGCAGGCACCGGTTCTCCCTGCTGCGGCTGCCACAGAGCAGCCGATTCAGATGAGTATCGAGATGGTCGCGTCACATCTTGTCTCGAGCGGCACAATCAGGGCGATTTTCGTATCGCCGGAGGGCGACGAGGCCGGAGCATCCTCCGTGATGGTCGCGCGCGAGATTGCAGATGTCGGGCTGCGGGTGGTTTTACTGGACCTGACGTGGGGTGGTGCGCCGTCGACGGCCATGCTGCAAAGCGCAGCCTATGCAGGGATCACGGATCTGTTGGCGTCGGAAGCCCAATTTGCCGATGTCATTCACGGCGATCTTTATTCAGACTGTCATGTCATACCGGTGGGCACCGCAGACCGGAACCGTGCGATGAAGGCCGCAGATCGCTTGCCGATCATCATGGCGTCACTCGCGACTGCCTATGACATTGTGGTGGTTGAATGCGGCCCGGCAGCAGCTGAAGGTATCGCTCGCGTTGATGGGGAAGCCTGTACCGTCGTCCTCAGTCTCATCGAGCCGGACAATGCCGCCGTTCTTCAGGCCGTCATCGATCTTGAGCGATACGGCTATGCCGACCTTATCCGCGTGACACCCAAGGGCTATCTGACGCCACCGAAGCCAAGAGGGCGCTCGGCAGCCTAAAGCATGTCTGCCGAAAACGGGTATCTGTTTCGGACTGAAGACGTGCATGACTCGAAGCGATGAAGGCGCGTCAGGCGACTCTGTACGATCGCGATGCGCGTCAGATGCCTTGTAGGTGCGCGAATAACCTCAGCTGGTGTATCCGCTGACTTTCTTGCGAAGAGTCTTCAGCAGCGTCCAGAAGCGCGTGTTCGATTTAACCGCACTTATGCCGCGAGTGCGCGCGAGACGACCTGCATAGGCGAGCCTGCCTTTCACAGTGAGGGGGAGCAGCAGATCAAATGGCTGCGTTTGGACATCGCACCAGGTCCGCTTGTAATCATCATCTCCTACGGAGAAGTCGTAGATGGCCTTGCCTTGCTCGCACGCCTTTTCCATCGCCACAAAATCAAGATAAAAGCCTGGGCTCAGACTGGGTTCGCTATCGTCGATGGCGCAAAACTCGCACACGAAACTGTTTTGGGTGATGCTGTAGCCGTTGACGCCAACGATCCTGCCGCCGACTTCAAGTCCATGGAGCACGAACGGCGCAGGCTTTTGTTGCAGAGCCTGCGTGAAAAGCGTTTGGAAAAAAGACTGCACTTCCATTGGGCTGAAAGGATCTGGGATTCCATTTTGCCGGAAGCGCAGTGCTTTCATCTCAAAAAAACTGGAGAGCAGCGTTTCGACGTCGGCGGCGCTGGAAGCTTCCAGCCATCGGTGACCTCCAGCTTCCGAGAATTTGTTGAGCGTATAGCGGAGTTTCTTGCGCTTACGTTTGCCGTTCATGCGTGCAAGCATTGCGTCCATGCCTCCCGACATATCGGTTGCGAGGGCAATGTTCGCGCTCTGGACAGTCGCAAGCTGAGCAAATGGATTGGGCATGCCCAAGAGATCAGGAAGCTGGCGCTCGAGGCAGATCAAATCGATATCGGGGCGGGCCTGCGCGACAACCTCTCGCAACGCCGTCAGTACAGAAGCGGTGACGAAATTCTGCCCTGACGGATCGGTGGCGACAAAATTGCCGTTTGCATGGGCTCCGCCCATGAAACGGGCGACACGAAACGGTCCGCTCTTGATCACCTCCATTGCGACCATCAGCTTGGTTCGCCCTTCATGCCGGATAGTGGCGATCAGCGCGTCTGCGTTTGTGGCCGTGATCCAGGCGTGCAGCCAGAGCGGATGCTGGGCTTGTCCATGTAATGCGGTGCTGCAGAAAATCTCGTAGTCTGCCAGCGCAGCAGTGTCCGCCGGACAGACAATTGCGATCGAAACGTCAGCAGATTTGAGGCCGCTGACGCTGGATCCTGACCCGCGCGTATTTCGCGCAACTGCGCCAGTGTCAACCATCCCGCAATCCTTCGTGCCTAGTGTGCTCGTCGGAGGGCAAGCTTATCGCTGCCATCTCAAGGCTGGAAACAGCCTACTTTGCAAAGGTGAATCAATGATCGACGCGCGAATGATGGCGAGAAAGTTGATGCTTGGTGGTGCTTACTGGTCGGGCGCCGCCGCATTGGGACGGCCTATTCTTGCTCGTGCCGGCGCGATTTTGATGTTTCACCGTATCACCGATCAGATCTGCTCTCCGTTGGGCGTCAACGACCATCTGTCTGTTACACCGGGATTTCTTGATGCTTTGCTCGATGATCTGCGAGGGCAGGGACATATATTCGTTTCAATGGATGAATTGCTGGATGCGTTGGCAAAGGGCCGCAGTCGCAATCTGATTGCGATTACTGCTGACGACGGGTGGCGTGACAATCTCACTGAAGCCTTACCCATATTTGAAGCTTATGACGCGCCGTTCTGCATCTATATTGCGTCGGGACTGACTTCCGGGACCGTTGCGCCATGGTGGGAGGTGCTGGAGGAGTTTGTCGCGTCGCGTGATCGGATCTCTGTACCGATTGCTGATGGACGGATTGAGCTCGACTGTCCCGACCTTTCCTCCAAGCGCCGGGCTGCAGACCGGCTGATGAATCATCTGCTCGGACAGGTGGCGGAGGCCGACCAACAGGCTTGGTTGCGCAGTATCGGCGCGGTTTCGCCCGACAGCTACGATCCTGCGACCAGATTCATGACCTGGGAAGAGGTTCGTCTACTACAAGAGCATCGCTTGTGTACGATTGGTGCTCACACGGTCCATCACTACAATTTGCGTAGGCTCGGGATCGAGGATGCTGCGCACGAGATCAGCGGCGGAACTGACGTGATCGAAATGCAGCTAGGACAAAGACCGCGACACCTTGCGTTTCCCTATGGTTCGCACCGGGCGGCGGGCGTCCGCGAGGCTACGCTGGCTCGCGAGGCAGGCTTCGCATCTGCTGTGACCACGCGGCATGGCGTCCTTCATCCTGCCCACGCCAGACACGTTCATGCGCTGCCACGCGTATCGGTCAATGGCTATTATCAGCGGCTACCCTATGTCCGGGCTTTGATGTCAGGACTGATAACACCGCTGGCAAATGGCGGAAAGCGCCTTGTGACTGTCTGACCAGTCGCGTCGCGATGAAAAGTCAGGACTCTTCCTGCGGCCTTACCATCCACTTCACGATGAACATCGCCGGTATGACCCAGACGAAACCGCTGAAAAAGAAATACGCCAGATGCGCAACTGGTCCTGATTCCGATAGCTGAGCTACTGCCACGATGGTGGCCACCAGCGCGTAGGTGATAACGAGGATGACCAGCAGGATTGTACCGATCAGAGATCTGAGACGCAGTTTCATGGTGTTTTCCTTTAGCGCTCCAGATAGACCTATCATGTCTGGAGTGCAAACCGTCTGATCAGAAGGCGCGACGGCGTGTCGCGTAAACCCGACTTGCCTTGTCGAAGGCAATGTTTCACCACACGAACATCGACTTCCGGTCGGCTTGATGGAGCATTCTGACATGCACGTTCACCGGCCATCTGCATAGTCCGTATCGGCATGGGGCATGATCTATGCATGATGCGGCGTCCAGCAAGGGGCGCTTAGATGGTTACACCTGCATTTTCGGCCGATCTGTCTCGGCAGGCAACTGGGCGCGAGCAACGTAACCGCCAGTTGGTACGCTGGTGGCTCTATGTCGTACTGATTGTTTTGTTCGCCCTGTTTCTTGTCGGAGGGGCGACCCGGCTGACCGGGTCGGGGTTGTCGATTACCGAATGGAAGCCGATCCACGGTGTCATCCCGCCATTGAACGAGGCGGAATGGCTGGAGGAGTTCGACAAGTATCGGCAGATTCCGCAATATGAGGAAGTTAACCGAGGGATGAGCCTTGGCGAGTTCAAGGTGATTTTCTGGTGGGAATGGGCGCACCGCATCCTGGCGCGGGGCGTGGGGTTTGTCGTCGCGCTGCCACTCGCGTTCTTCTGGCTCAGTGGTCGTCTGGAAAGCCGTCTGAAACCGAAATTGCTCGGGCTGCTGGCGCTGGGAGGTTTTCAGGGCTTCATCGGCTGGTGGATGGTTTCGTCCGGCTTGTCGGAGCGGGCATGGGTCAGCCAGTACCGTCTGGCGACACATATGATCATCGCCTGCCTGATTTTCGCGGCGACGATGCTGATTGCCCGTGGACTGGCGCCGCACACTGCCGAACCAGCCCGGCGCGGCACACAGCGCTTTGCAGGCTGGCTGGTGGTTCTCGTGCTGTTCCAGATTTATCTCGGAGCACTTGTAGCAGGGCTGCATGCCGGAATGTCGTTCAACACCTGGCCGCTGATGGATGGTCGCATCTGGCCGGATCAGTTGCTGTCGATGCAGCCATTCTGGCTCAATTTCTTCGAAAACCCGAAGACCGTGCAGTTCCTGCACCGGCTGGGAGCCTATGTGGTTTTTGCTGCTGCCTTCTGGCACATGATCGCGACCATGAGGACAGAGCCCAACAGCACCCATGCGCGCCGGGCCGTATTATTGTTCGTGCTGGTAACCATCCAGGCAGCCATTGGCATCGTGACGCTGCTGACCGTCGTGCACCTTCATCCGGCGCTGCTTCACCACGGCGTTGCAATCGTCTTGCTTGGCTTCGTTGCCGCGCATTGGCGAGGCACCCGCGGAGCCTATCCCGCCGACACAGCAATCATCGCTGCGAGTTAAAGCGCGCGGGGATCTCCCAGATGCGCTCCCGACGCTTTAGCTCCTTGTTTTTACGCATGTCTCCCGAAATCGACACCACCTTTCGGGAGACATGCTTTAAAGAAAAAAGGCACGGGTGACCGTGCCTTTTTCTTGTCGCGAAGAAGAGTGGTTTACGCGCCGAGCATCAGATCCATGTTTTGCACAGCGGCACCAGATGCGCCCTTGCCGAGATTGTCGAGTTGCGCAACCAGGTTCACCTGACCATTTCCTTCCGTTCCGAAGACATACAGCCGCATCCGATTGGTGTCGTTGAGCTCTGTAGGATCGACACGTGCTCGTGTGCTGCTGTCGGCCAGCGGCATGACCTCGACCACGTCCTGGCCCGCATAGTGCGCGGCCAGTGCGGCATGAATCTTGGTGAGTGACGGTGCCCCTTCGAGCAGGTCCAGATGCAGGGGCACCTGAACAATCATGCCCTGTGCGAACCGGCCTACGCTGGGCGCAAAGATCGGCGCCCGATCGAGCAGCCCATGCTGTTTCATTTCCGGAACATGTTTGTGGGTCAATGTGAGCCCGTAAAGGAAGTGAGGCGCAGCGATATGATCGGCTGCCGCTTCATTTTCCATTTGCGCAATGAGCTGCTTGCCGCCTCCGGTGTAACCGGACACTGCGTTGACCGAGATCGGATAGTCCGCTGGCAGCAAGCCTGCCAGGCGCAGCGGTCGAAGAAGGGCAATCGCACCCGTAGGATAGCACCCCGGATTGGAAACCCGGTGTGCGCCCGCGATAAGCCCGCGCTGAGACGGCTCCAGCTCCGCAAAGCCATAAATCCAGGTGGGGTCGGTACGATGGGCCGTGGACGTGTCAATCACGCGTGTGGTGGGATTGCCCTCCAGCATGGCGACAGCTTCGCGCGAGGCGTCGTCCGGCAGGCAGAGGATGGCAATGTCCGCGGAACCGAGCATCTCTTCGCGCAAGTTGGCGTTGCGGCGTTCGGCTTCCGGAATCGAGATCACCTCAATGTCCTGACGACCGGCCAGACGTTGGCGAATCTGCAGGCCGGTGGTGCCGTGTTCGCCATCTATGAAGATTTTCGGTTTCATGTTTCTGCGTCCAAACTGCGTATATTCTCAAGTGGTTACGTAAGGCGGCGGAATCAATGTTCCAACCGCTTGATTCTCTGTGTCAGGCCGACAGCCTGCGTTTCTTCTCCGCCAGCAGCCCGAGATAGTACATGGCTACCGTGGCGCCCGCGATCGCGGTGACGTCGGCATGATCATAGGCTGGTGCGACCTCGACCACATCTGCACCAACGACGTTCAGCCCACCAAGTTTGCGCAGCACCGACAGCATCTTGGCGCTGGACGGGCCGCCTGCCACTGGCGTGCCTGTCCCCGGAGCATAGGCTGGATCGAGACAGTCGATATCGAATGTGAGGTATGTCTTGTGCCCGCCGGTCCGTTGCTCGATTGCCGCTGCGATCTCGTCGGGGTGCATTTCTTCGACTTCATGACCATAGATGATCTTCAGTCCGAAATCGTCGGGCGCATGGGTCCGGATTCCGATCTGGATGGACCGTTCGGGATCGATGATTCCTGCGCGCACGGCGCGGGCCACGAACGAGCCGTGGTCGATACGTTTGTCATCGTCGAACCATGTATCCTGATGGGCGTCGAACTGGACCAGCGCCAGCGGACCGTGCTTTGCTGCATGCGCCTTCAGGATGGGCCACGTGACGAAGTGGTCGCCACCCAGTGACAGCAGGAAATCGGTCTGTGCAAGCAGGTGCGTGGCTTCGCGTTCGATCGTCGCGGGTGTTTCCTGATGATTTCCGTAGTCGAGCAGGCAGTCGCCATAATCGACAATCGCCATGCTCTCGAACAGGTCGATGCCAAACGGATATTGTGGATCGACGTCGAATATTGCGGAAGCGCGGCGGATGGCTTGTGGACCGAAGCGCGCTCCGGGGCGGTTCGAAACCGCAGCATCGAACGGAATCCCCCATACGACGGCATCTGTATTCGCAACGTCCTTGGAGAAACGGCGTCTCAGGAAGGACAATGCGCCGGCGTAGGTCGGTTCAGCTTCGCTCCCGATATTCCGGCGAGCGGTGAAGGCGCGGTCAATGGCATCTGATGGCATACTGCCTCGCAAGGATCCTGACATAAGGGTTCACAGGGTGGTCGCACGAAAGGCATAGGCAAACAAGATGCCGGACGCGGGGACAGAAAACACGCTGCTGAAAAATGTCTGGAGAGATGCGGCAAGGCAAAACTTCAATCGCATCCAAGCGATCACAAAGCTGGCAGTTGTTTGTTTGAGAAGATGCCGATGAGCGGCGGTCCCGAGATCATTCTACCGGGAGAGTGATGGTGCGGTCGAGAAGACTCGAACTTCCACGGGTTGCCCCACAGCGACCTCAACGCTGCGCGTCTACCAATTCCGCCACGACCGCACTGTCACGAAGGAGCCGGTTTTGCGCCGGCGAATGGGCATGTAGCAAATCGATATGCGGGGCACAAGAGCGGTTTGCGCGGTTTTCGCAATATTCCAAAAAAGGTTTGAAAATCCGCTAGCTGGACCTTTTGCGCCCAAGCCTCCATATGTGCGTAAACACCGGAAAAAGCCGCCATGACAGACCGAAAACAGCTTCCCCCGACCTTTTTGCCGACCAGTGCAAATCCACCGGTCGAATGGCGTATCGAGCCGGGCTTCGTCGATTACGCAACAGCCCTGTCGGTGATGGAAGAGCGGGCGGCTGCGATTCGCAACGACGGGGCACGTGAGCTGGTGTGGCTGGTGGAGCACCCTCCGCTCTACACTGCTGGGTCGAGCGCCGATTCGAAGGACCTGATCGAGCCGGAGCGCTTTCCTGTTTACGATGCAGGGCGCGGCGGTGAGTATACCTATCATGGCCCGGGCCAACGTGTGGCCTACCTGATGCTCGATCTGAAGCGCCGCAAGGAAGATGTGCGCGCCTTCGTAGCCGCACTGGAAACCTGGATCATATCTTCACTGGCGCACTTCAATGTCACAGGCGAGCGCCGCGAGGATCGCGTCGGCGTGTGGGTGACGCGCCCAGACAAGCCACGCCTGCCGGATGGGAGCCCGGCGGAAGACAAGATTGCCGCTATCGGCATTCGCCTTCGGCGCTGGGTGAGCCTCCACGGCATCTCGGTGAACGTCGAGCCAGATCTGTCGCATTTTGGTGGCATCGTGCCATGCGGGATCTCGGGATACGGTGTCACCAGTCTGGTGGACCTGGGGCTGCCCGTCACGATGACGGACTACGACATCGCATTGAAGGCAGCTTTCGAGGAAGTATTTGGGCCAGCGGCGCCGCTCTAAAGCGCACCAATCAGCATGGCGACGGCGACAAGGAACGTGCTCATGGAAACGAGCGAAGCGACATCTTGAAGAAACTCAGACATATCGGACCTCTCTTTTCGATATGTTCCTATTATGTTCTTCTTTTGTTCGTGAGTCAACCGACAGGTAGACAATTCCTTCGGCCGTCCGTCCTAATTCCGAATCGTTGTCGCTGAGGCGTGGCTGGTGAGCGCTTGAAGCGTGCGGTCTGCTTGCAGTTTTCCCGGAGTGAGGACAAAGAAAAAGGCGGGCCCGAAGGTCCGCCTTTTCTGTGTCCTGCTTGCTGGAAGTCCAGCAGGCTTCCAAGCGTTTAGCGCTTGGAGAACTGGAACGAACGACGAGCCTTGGCCCGACCGTACTTCTTGCGCTCAACCGTACGGCTGTCGCGGGTCAGGAAGCCACCCTTCTTGAGGACGGCGCGCAGGGCCGGCTCGTAGTAGGTGAGGGCCTTGGAGATGCCGTGACGCACTGCGCCAGCTTGGCCGGACAGACCGCCACCAGCAACGGTTGCGATGACGTCGTACTGACCTGCGCGGTTCGAAGCGACGATCGGCTGCTGCAGGATCATCTGGAGAACCGGACGCGCGAAGTACTGATCGTACTCCTTGTCGTTGATGATGATCTTGCCGGTGCCTGGCTTGATCCAGACGCGTGCAATCGCGTCCTTGCGCTTGCCGGTTGCATAAGCGCGGCCATACTTGTCCAGCTTCTGCACGTGAACCGGTGCAGCTGGCTCGGACGAAGTCGCCTGGCCGAGTTCTGCGAGGGAGGAAAGATCAGCCATTATGCGGCCCTCTTGTTCTTGGTGTTGAGCGCTGCAACGTCGAGAACCTCGGGCTGCTGTGCCTCATGCGGGTGCTCTGCTCCGGCGTAGACGCGCAGGTTCTTCATCTGGCGACGGCCGAGCGGGCCGCGCGGGATCATGCGCTCGATGGCCTTCTCAACGACGCGCTCCGGGAAGCGGCCTTCGAGGATCTGGCGAGCGGTGCGCTCCTTGATGCCGCCTGGGTGGCCGGTGTGCCAGTAGTACATCTTGTCGGTGTACTTCTTGCCGGTCAGTGCGACCTTGTCGGCGTTGATGATGATGACGTTGTCGCCATCGTCAACGTGGGGCGTGAAGGTTGCTTTGTGCTTGCCGCGCAGACGGTTGGCGACGAGAGAAGCGAGGCGACCGAGAACGACGTCTTCAGCGTCGATCAGCACCCACTTCTTCACCACGTCCGCAGGCTTCTGCGAAAAGGTTGCCATGGTACTAGCTTTCTCTTGGACCCGGTGAGCCGAGGCGCAGCCGAGCGTTTCTTGTTGCTTTGTTGAGAGCAGGCTTGGCCTGCTTTCATAGAATGCAGTCCCGAAAAAGGGATGTCACATTCGAAGAGGCTTATAGACAGGCGCTCGAATAGCGTCAAGCGCAGTCAGATGTGGTGCTTGTGTAAAAACAAAGCAAAAACAATGCCCTAGATGTGTGGTATTATTTTACCATATCATTATCGCTTTGGCGGAATTGAGTAGGTGCCGGTTGCGTGCGCCACAACGTGATTGTCAGCACCGGCAGTCATGGTGATGTCATACACCATCAAGCTGCGTCCGAGCTTCAGGATCTTGCAATGTCCGGTGACTGGGCCGGCTTCGGCCTTGCGCATGAAATTGATATTCAGATTGGTCGTCACCGACAGCGCGTCGGGGCCAGCGTGAGACAGGACGCAGACATAGCCGCCGATATCGGCAAGCGTAAACAGGGATGGGCCGGACACCGTGCCGCCGGGGCGCAGATGACGTTCATTGGCATTGAGACGCACTGTCGCGCCGCCGGGAAAAACGTCGAGAGTCTCGTAGTCGGAGAAGTCATCGTTGAGCTGGGGGTAAACCTTTTTCAGGAAATCGTTGATTTCGTCGGCGGTCATCACCGGCGTCAGTTCGCTCATCGACATGCTCCTCCAGGTTCCGTTTGCGTAAACGTCAATAGGGACTTTGGCCATTTCGAAGCTTTCCTTCAACCCTGCACATGCTAGTTTTCAGGGGAGTGGAAAGATCTGCGCAGGCGCAGGACATGGAGATTGCAATGACGGACACCCTCGCGACGAAGCAGGGCAAGGCTGAAGGCGCATATGTGGCGCAGGCGTTCAAGGATGGCGTGCTGCGTTTGACGCTGACCAACCCGCCGGCGAATGCGCTTTCTCTGGCAACGATCGCGGAGCTTCAGCACGGACTTGACGCTGCATATCGGGATCGCGAGGTTCGCGTCGTCATTATCGCTGCGGAAGGGAAAGTCTTCTGCGCAGGCCACGACATCAAGGAATTGAACGCCCATCGTGCTGACGCGGACCGCGGCCGGGCGTTCTTTGCGCAGACGATGGATGCCTGCGCGCGCCTGATGCAGACGATCGTGGGACTTCCCAAGCCGGTGATCGCGGAGGTTGATGGCATGGCAACTGCTGCGGGATGTCAGCTGGTTGCCAGCTGCGATCTGGCGATTGTCAGTGACCATTCCACTTTCGCGACACCTGGCGTCAATATCGGCTTGTTTTGCTCCACGCCGATGGTGGCATTGTCGCGCAATGTTTCCCGAAAACACGCGATGGAGATGCTTCTGACCGGAGAGGCGATTGACGCCCTGAGGGCGCGCGACTTTGGTCTGATCAATCGCGTGGTGCCCAAGGAATACTTGAATCAGATTGTCTCGAAATACGCGCAAACGATTGTTTCCAAGTCGCCTTTGACACTCAAGATTGGCAAGGAAGCCTTCTACAGGCAGGCTGAAATGGAGCTGGCGGACGCCTATGCCTATACGTCCGGCGTCATGGTCGAAAACATGCTCGCGCGCGACGCAGAAGAGGGCATGGGCGCATTCGTCGAGAAGCGAACACCGGAGTGGAAGGGGGAGTGATGGAGCCACGCGTATCTATCATCACTCTGGGCGTCGAGGATCTCGATCGGGCTGCGCAGTTCTACGAGACGATGGGGCTGAAGCGCGATCAGCGCTTTGTCGAAAACGTTGCGTTCTTCCAGATGGGTGGTCTGATTCTGGCTCTGTGGCCACGCGAAGCGTTGATGGAGGATTCCGGGCAGGCAGCTTTAGGACCGAGGGGAAGTCCCGGCTTGGCGCTCGCTTACAACACGCGCACACCGGCGGAAGTGGAAGCGGTGTTGAAGGTCGCCGAAACCGCTGGAGGCCGTATCCTCAAGCCCGCCCAGAAGGCATTCTGGGGAGGCGTGCAGGGGTATTTTGAGGATACGGAAGGTCATCTCTGGGAGGTAGCATGGAACCCGGATTTTCCAATCGATAAAGAGGGGCGCATCTCGCTACCGGCATGAACCACGACCACTACGACAACTCCTACATTTCGGATATTCTCAGCACGGTGAAAACCGTTGCCATCGTTGGGGCGTCGGCCAATGAGGTTCGGCCTTCTTTTTTTGTTACCAAATATATGATCGACAAGGGTTATTCGGTGTTTCCGATCAATCCTGGCCACGCTGGCAAGGAAATTTGCGGACGGATGACCTATGCGCGCCTGGCGGACGTGCCTGAGCGGATCGATATGGTCGACATTTTCCGGGCGTCTGAATCGGTTCCACCGATTGTTGACGAGGCGCTGGCGCTGGAGCCTTTGCCAAAGGTGATCTGGATGCAATTGGCTGTTGTCAACGAGGATGCTGCGAGAAAGGCCGAGGCTGCAGGCGTGAAAGTCGTCATGAACCGTTGCCCGAAGATCGAATATGCTCGTCTGGCCGGGGAAATCGGCTGGAATGGCGTGAATAGCGGCATGATTTCGTCGAAAAAGCCGGTCATGCGGTCTGGTTTTCAGAGCTTTGGCATCCGGCAGAGATAAAGACGGGATGTCCGGCTGGCGCGATGCGGCGCTGCGATCTCAATACGAGAAATTGCAGGGTATTCTGGAAAGCTGATTCCACTTTCCGCGTGGATGCTCTAATTACCGATACAACTTCTTTTCATCCGGCAATCAGGCGTTATTTCGCTTTCGTATGGAGGACTTCATGTCTCAACGCGCTCCCGGCTTCAACACGCTGGCCATTCATGCTGGCGCTCAGCCGGACCCGGCAACCGGTGCTCGCGCCACGCCGATCTACCAGACGACGGCGTATGTGTTCGATGATCCTGACCACGCGGCTTCGCTGTTTGGCCTGAAGGCATTCGGCAATATCTACACGCGAATCATGAACCCGACGCAGGCGGTTCTGGAAGAGCGCGTGGCCGCACTTGAAGGCGGAACCGCTGCAGTTGCAACGGCTTCCGGCCATGCTGCACAATTGCTGGTGTTCCATTCGCTCATGCGTTCGGGCGATAATTTTGTTGCCGCGAAGAAGCTATATGGTGGCTCGATCAACCAGTTCGGGCATGCGTTCCAGAACTTCGACTGGCAGGTCCGTTGGGCCGATCCTGCCGATGCCGCCTCGTTCGAGGCGCAGATTGATGAGCGAACCAGGGCAATTTTCATTGAAAGTTTGGCAAATCCCGGCGGTACTTTTGTCGATATCGAGGGAATCTCGGCCATTGCGCGCAAACACGGCCTGCCGCTGATCGTCGATAACACGATGGCGAGCCCGTATCTGGTTCGTCCGATCGAGCATGGTGCCGACATCGTCATCCATTCCTTGACCAAGTTCATCGGCGGTCACGGCAATTCGATGGGCGGGATCATCGTAGACGGCGGAACGTTCGACTGGTCGAAGTCGGGCAATTATCCGATGCTCTCCCAGCCACGTCCGGAATATGCCGGCATGGTGCTGCATGAGACATTTGGCAATTTCGCCTTCGCCATCGCCTGCCGTGTTCTTGGCCTGCGTGATTTCGGCCCGTCTATCTCGCCGTTCAACGCATTCTTGATCGCGACTGGCCTTGAGACACTGCCGTTGCGGATGCAGCGCCATTGCGACAACGCGCATGAGGTCGCCAAATGGCTGAAAGATCATCCGAAAGTGGCGTGGATTTCCTATCCGGGGCTCGCAGACGATGCCAACCATGCCCTGCAGCAGAAATATTCGCCAAAGGGTGCGGGTGCGGTGTTCACCTTCGGCCTGAAGGACGGATTTGAGGCGGGCGTCAAGGTCGTCGAGAGCGTTGAACTGTTCTCGCATGTTGCAAATATCGGCGACACCAAGTCCCTCATCATTCACCCGGCATCGACTACGCATCGTCAGCTGTCGGATGAACAAAAAATTGCCGCAGGGGCGGGGCCAGATGTGATCCGTCTTTCGATCGGCATTGAAGACGTCGCGGATATCATCGCTGATCTGGAGCAGGCACTGTCAAAGGTTTGACATCATGTATCTGAGCCGTTTTGCGCGTGTCGCGCTGGCAGGTATCGAAGTGGAAGAGGGGGCTCCGGCCCCCGATCGCCTCATTTCCGGCGATCCCCGGCATCGTAGCTGGAGCATCGAGGAAGCCGAGGGCGGTTTATATGCGGGCATCTGGGAGTCGACGCCGGGGAAATGGCGGATCCAGTATGACGAATGGGAATTCTGCCATATCCTCTCCGGCATCTCGATCATCACGGAAGACGGCGGCGAAGCCCATTCGGTCAAAGCGGGAGACAGCTTTGTCCTCAGACCCGGCTTCAAAGGCGTATGGGAAGTCGTTGAAACGACTCGCAAAGAGTATGTGATCCGACTCTAATTGTCGCAAAAGCAGACCTTCCGCGGCGCGTGGCATTGTGAAATTGCTTTCACGCGTTTTCGGTGCTAGGTGTTGGCCGTCCACAGGGGTGCTCCGCAAGGGGCTGAGACGCACAAGCGAACCCTTAAGCTGATCTGGGTAATTCCAGCGGAGTGAGATGGAATGCGGCACGGGTATCTCCCCACCATAAGTCAAAGCCATGTCTTGCGCTCGCCGATCTATCGTTGGGTGATCGCATCCGTTTCACGATGCGCCCTGATCAGCCTCACCATGCGCTGATTTACAGGATGCACAGATGAACTTTCGACGTTACGCAGCCGCAACGGCTGCCATGCTTGCAGTTGCCACCACGACCGTACGGGCCGAGGAGGTGGTATCGGTCACACTGGACTGGACGCCAAACACAAACTTTGTCGGCATGTATGTGGCAGAAAGCCTTGGTCTTTATGCCGACGCAGGTCTGGATGTTCAGATCGCACCATTCGCATTTGGGCAGTCGCATGGAGATGTCGCGGCATTCGGGGTGCTGGATTTCTACACCGCGAAAGCAAAGGGCCTTGATCATGTCGGTGTCTTTGCGGTCGTCCAGACCGAGACAGGCCGGGTGGCTTACGCGGGCGACGTTACTCGCCCCAGGGATCTGTCAGGACGCAACTATGGCGGCTTCGGCACGACATGGGAAAAAGCCATTCTCGACACGATCATTGCGACCGACGGTGGCGAGCCTACCTACAACTCGGTGACGCTGAACAGTTCCGTCTACGAGGCACTTCGCGCTGGAGAAATCGACTTCACGCTCGAAGTCGTCACATGGCAGGGCGTTGAAAACGAACTCGCAGGGCATGAGATCAAAAGCTTCCGTTACGCCGATTATGGTGTGCCGGATCAGCATACGATCATGCTTGCAGCTTCGACACAGTTCCTGGAGGAACGGCCTCAATCCGCAAAAGCGTTTTTGGAGGCGACCCTGAAAGGCTACGAATATGCGGTAGAAAACCCCGAAAAGGCAGCACAGATATTAATCGATGCGGCACCGGAGCTGGCCGAACAGAAGGAACTGGTGAACGCATCGATGCAGTTGATGGTGCGCGGTCACTACATTGCTCGCGAAGACGGCACTGTCGGGCTGTTCAAGGATGCAGCGATGCTGGAACTGGGGGATTTTCTCTATGACGCCGGTGCGCTTGTCGGCAGCGATGGCGCGCCTCTGAGCGAGAAGCCGGACTTTTCAACCTGGTACAGCAATCAGTTTCTCAAGTAAGTGATTGAGAACGAGTGGGGCGCCGGTTGGCGCCCCACTTCGTTTGCGTCACGAAAAGGTTAGCCCCATTCCACGACTAATTCATCGAGTCCATGAAAGTGGAAGATGTCACGATAGTGGGGGGTCTTCGCCAAGCGCAGGTCGGGCAAGCGCTGAAAGAGGACGGCGAGCGCGGCCTGCATTTCCAGCCTTGCAAGAGGTGCACCAATACAGAAGTGGATGCCGGCACCGAAGGTAACGTTTTTCTGATCTGCGCGGCCGGGCTGGAAAGCAAGCGGGTTCACAAATTCGGATGGATCGGTGTTCGCGGCACCGAGAAGCAGCCCGATCTGCTGACCCGGCCGGAAGGTCATCCCCGGCGCGATTTCCACCTCTTCGTAGACGTGCCGCGTGAACATGTGCAGCGGGGCGTCGAAGCGAAGGCATTCCTCAACCGAGGCTGCTGCCTGCTCCGGCGTTTCGAAGAAACGTCTGGGGTCGCCACCTTGCTGCAGGATAGTCCGTACCGCATTGCCGGTCTGGTGCACCGTCGCCTCGTGCCCGGCATTCAGCAACAGAATTGCGGACGAAACCAATTCATCCTCGGTCAGCTTTTCGCCGTTCTCGCGGGCTGAGATCAGTACACTCAGAAGGTCGTCACCGGGGTTGCTGCGTCGTTCATCGGCATGGAACCGGATGAAGTCGGAAAACGCCTTGGCGGAGGCGTTGGCCTGCTCCTCGTCCTGCCGGGTTGGCTGGTGCATATACATGCGCACCATATCATTCGACCACGCGACCAATTGAGGGCCGGTTTCCGCCGGAACCCCCATCATTTCCGCAATGATTGTCGCAGGTATCGGCGTTGCGAACGCCTCGATCAGGTCGACGCTGCCCTTTGCTTCAAAGCCATCAATCAGACGGTGGGCGAGGGCCTCAGCGCGCGGGCGTAGCTTTTCGACCTGTCGAGCCACGAAGGCTCGATTGACGAGCGTGCGCAGTCTCGTGTGCTCCGGCGGCTCCAGTTCCAGCATCGAGCCGGTTTCAGCCCGGTCGAAATGTTCCAGATGGCTGCGCTCGCCACGGGCCTGAACGCTTGCCATGTATCCGCCGGGGCGCTGGCGGCCAAAACGCCGGTCGCGAAACGTGCGATTGACGTCGTTGTAGGATGCCAGGCACCAGAACCCGTAATCCTCCCAGAAGAAGATGGGGCAATGCGCATGAAAGAATGTGTAGGCCTCATAGGGGTTCTGCACAAATTCAGGCTCATGCGGATCGAGGCGGATTTTCAGCTCATGGCTGTCAAAATGGAGGTAGTGAGGCTTTTTCATACCTCATTCTAGACCGGCTGATGCGCGTTTTGCCAGCCATCGATGCGGCGCTTTCTGAACGGATATTATGAGTGGGGAGCGGTGTTTCGACCGTCTGCTCGATCCGACTGAATATGACGTTGCGGAAGCGTTGTATTGCTGGATGCATTTACTCTGAACGGGCTTGACACTTGCGCAACGCGAATGCGGCATCCTATTTAACAGCAAAATGACACCTGCGATTCTGCCAGCGTCGCGCGCAAAACCCATCTGAAAGGGACCTTTCATGAGAGACCCCATCGAACACTACATGAACCTCGTCCCGATGGTGGTCGAACAGACCAACCGTGGCGAACGCGCTTACGACATCTTTTCGCGTTTGCTGAAGGAGCGCATCATTTTCATCACGGGGCCGATCGAAGACGGCATGGCGTCGCTGGTCTGCGCGCAATTGCTGTTCCTTGAGGCGGAAAACCCCAAGAAAGAAATCCACATGTACATCAACTCGCCGGGCGGCGTGGTGACGTCGGGCCTTGCGATGTACGATACCATGCAGTTCATCAAGCCGCCGGTTTCGACCCTGTGCGTTGGCCAGGCGATGTCGGCAGGCTCGCTGCTCCTGTGCGCCGGTGAAAAAGGCATGCGCTTTGCGACGCCGAACGCCTCCATCATGGTGCACCAGCCATCGGGCGGATATCAGGGGCAGGCAACTGACATCCTCATCCACGCCCAGTGGACCGAGGCGCTCAAGCGTCGCCTCAACGAGATTTACGTCAAGCACACCGGGCAGGACTACGAAGCAATTCACACCGCCCTTGAGCGCGATCGCTTCATGACGACCCATCAGGCGCTCGAATTCGGCCTGATCGATCAGGTGATCTCGTCGCGCGAAGAGTCGGAGAGCACGGAAGCCAAGTAAGGCTGGGCGAGGGTGCGGAGAAAGCAGTGACAGGAGATTTGCGCGTAATGCGTTATTTCGGTCACAATTTCCTGTTCCCTCGGCTTCGACGACGCCCTACGTTAAGCCTCTGTTGAGCATCAGAGGCTTAGCTGCTCGGAAGGGTTTCGCGAAGCGCAGGAGCTGTTTTCGGGGTGTTTTCTTGTCCGAAGCGGCGCCAGCGAGGCATTGGCATTGGCAGAGGCACGGTCCTGCCATAAATTAGTGTCTGACGACCGTGTGGAAAAGCACGGTCAAGACAGGGCCGAAAGGGTTTTAGAGCATGAGCAAGGTCAGCAACGGTGGCGGCGGCGACTCCAAAAATACGCTGTATTGCTCCTTCTGCGGCAAGAGCCAGCATGAGGTGCGCAAACTGATCGCCGGCCCGACCGTGTTCATCTGTGATGAATGCGTCGAACTGTGCATGGACATCATCCGCGAGGAAAACAAATCCTCGATGGTGAAGTCACGCGAAGGCGTGCCAACGCCTCAGGAAATTCTCGGCGTGCTGGACGACTATGTCGTTGGTCAGCCCTTCGCCAAGCGTGTCCTGTCGGTGGCGGTTCACAACCACTACAAGCGTCTCGCGCACGCCTCGAAAAATCAGGACGTCGAGTTGGCGAAGTCCAACATCCTGCTGATCGGCCCGACCGGTTGCGGCAAGACGCTGCTCGCGCAGACGCTCGCCCGTATCATCGACGTGCCGTTCACCATGGCGGATGCGACGACGCTGACAGAGGCCGGCTATGTCGGTGAAGATGTCGAGAACATCATCCTGAAGCTGTTGCAGTCGGCCGACTACAACGTCGAGCGTGCGCAGCGCGGCATCGTCTATATCGACGAAATCGACAAGATTTCGCGCAAGTCGGACAATCCTTCGATCACCCGCGACGTGTCGGGCGAGGGCGTTCAGCAGGCGCTGCTGAAGATCATGGAAGGCACCGTGGCTTCGGTTCCGCCACAGGGTGGCCGCAAGCATCCGCAGCAGGAATTCTTGCAGGTGGATACGGCGAACATCCTGTTCATCTGCGGCGGCGCGTTTGCTGGCCTGGACCGGATCATTTCCGACCGTGGGCGCAAGACCTCGATCGGCTTCAATGCAGCAGTGGCCTCGCCTGAGGATCGTCGCACCGGCGACCTGTTCCGTCAGGTGGAGCCGGAAGATCTGCTGAAGTTCGGTCTGATCCCGGAATTCGTTGGTCGTCTGCCGGTTCTGGCAACGCTGGAAGACCTGGATGAGCCAGCGCTGATCCAGATTCTGACCGAGCCGAAAAATGCCCTGGTCAAGCAGTACCAGCGCCTGTTCGAGATGGAGAATGTCGAGCTGACGTTCCATGAAAGCGCTTTGTCTGCGATCGCCAAGCGCGCGATCGAACGTAAGACCGGCGCGCGTGGCCTGCGCTCGATCATGGAGTCGATCCTGCTCGACACGATGTTCGAATTGCCGGCTCTCGAAGGCGTTCAGGAAGTCGTGATCTCCGACGAAGTGGTCTCCGGCAGTGCCCGTCCGCTTTACATCTATGTCGAGAAGGAAAAGGGCAGCGCAGCCAGCGCGTGAAATTTTCCACATGATGATCGCGGCGGCGCCTTTGGGCGCCGTTTGCGTTTGTGGCATCAGGCATTTGCACTAAACATATGGATAAGCTGCCGGTGGCGTGAAGCCTCTTGATCTTTGTGTCCAGCAGCGCCAACTAAGCATCAACGGGCCGCTCCAAATCCGTGCTGCAGCCCTGAACAAAGTTGTTCACGGTAGGCGGATCGCAAGGCGGTCGCTAATATGAGATTCGTGGCTGGCTATTTGGCGGTCGCGAAATGAAAGGTTGGAAAATGACCAAGTCCCCCGGTTCTTCCGGTGCAGGCGTGTACGCAGTTCTCCCGCTGCGAGACATTGTCGTGTTCCCGCACATGATCGTGCCGCTCTTCGTGGGCCGTGAAAAATCAATCAAGGCTCTGGAAGACGTGATGGGTTCCGACAAGCAGATTTTGCTTGCGACCCAGAAAAATGCTGCCGACGACGATCCTGCGGCCGATGCCATCTACGAGGTTGGCACGCTCGCAAACGTGCTGCAGTTGCTGAAGCTGCCGGACGGCACAGTGAAGGTGTTGGTCGAGGGCACTTCGCGTGCGCGCATTACCACGTTCACAACGCGTGAAGATTTCCACGAGGCCGAAGCGGAAACGCTCGTCGAGCCTGAAGAAGAGGAAGTCGAGGTCGAGGCTCTCGCGCGTTCGGTCGTCGCGGACTTCGAGAACTACGTCAAACTCAACAAGAAGATTTCGCCTGAAGTCGTTGGCGCAGCCAGCCAGATCGAGGATTACTCGAAGCTGGCCGATACCGTCGCCTCGCACCTCGCCATCAAGATCGGCGAGAAGCAGGAGATGCTCGGCACGCTTTCCGTCAAGGAGCGTCTCGAGAAGGCCATGGGCTTCATGGAAGCCGAAATCTCGGTGTTGCAGGTTGAAAAGCGTATCCGCTCGCGCGTCAAGCGCCAGATGGAGAAGACCCAGCGCGAGTACTACCTCAACGAGCAGATGAAGGCGATCCAGAAGGAACTCGGCGAAGGCGAAGACGGCCGCGACGAGGCTTCCGAGATCGAAGAGCGCATCAAGAAGACGAAGCTGTCCAAGGAAGCACGGGAAAAGGCCGATGCGGAGCTGAAGAAGCTGCGCACGATGTCGCCCATGTCCGCGGAAGCGACCGTCATCCGCAACTATCTCGACTGGCTGTTGTCGATACCGTGGCAGAAGCCATCCAAGGTCAAGAAGGATCTGGCATTTTCGGAAGAAGTGCTTGATGCGGATCACTTCGGTCTCGACAAGGTCAAGGAGCGGATCGTTGAATATCTGGCGGTTCAGAGCCGGCAGAAGAAGCTGAAGGGTCCAATTCTGTGCCTCGTCGGACCTCCCGGCGTGGGCAAGACCTCGCTTGCCAAGTCGATCGCCAAGGCAACCGGCCGTGAGTATGTCCGCATGGCGCTTGGCGGCGTTCGTGACGAGGCTGAAATTCGCGGACACCGTCGTACCTATATCGGCTCGATGCCCGGCAAGGTCATCCAGTCGATGAAGAAAGCCAAGAAGTCTAACCCGCTGTTCCTTCTCGATGAGATCGACAAGCTCGGTCAGGACTATCGTGGCGATCCGTCGTCCGCTTTGCTTGAGGTGCTGGATCCTGAGCAGAACTCAACCTTCATGGATCACTATCTGGAGGTCGAATACGACCTGTCGAGCGTGATGTTCGTGACGACCGCCAATACGCTGAATATCCCGGGTCCGCTTATGGATCGCATGGAGATCATCCGTATTGCCGGTTACACGGAAGACGAGAAGGTCGAGATTGCCAAGAAGCACCTGCTTCCGAAGGCGGTTCGAGATCACGCCCTTCAGCCGAAGGAGTTCTCCGTTTCGGACGAGGCACTGCGTGGCGTGATTCAGCTTTACACGCGCGAAGCGGGTGTTCGCAGTCTTGAGCGCGAGTTGATGAAGCTTGCTCGCAAGGCGGTGACTGAGATTTTGCGGACTGGCGTCAAGGAGGTTCACATCACTCCTGCAAATCTGTCGGACTATCTGGGCGTGTCGCGTTATCGCTATGGCCAGATCGACGGCGAGGATCAGGTTGGTGTCGTCACCGGACTGGCGTGGACCGAGGTCGGCGGCGAACTGCTGACGATCGAAGGTGTCATGATGCCCGGCAAGGGCAAGATGACGGTCACGGGCAATCTGCGCGACGTGATGAAGGAATCGATTTCGGCAGCGGCGTCCTATGTCCGCTCGCGCGCAATCGATTTCGGCATCGAGCCGCCACTGTTCGACAAGCGCGACATCCACGTGCACGTGCCGGAAGGCGCGACGCCGAAGGATGGTCCGTCTGCCGGTACGGCGATGGCGACAGCGATCGTTTCGGTCCTGACGGGCATTCCGGTCCGCAAGGATGTGGCCATGACCGGCGAGATCACCCTGCGTGGCCGCGTGCTGCCAATCGGTGGCCTCAAGGAAAAGCTCCTTGCAGCCCTGCGGGGCGGCATCACCAAGGTGCTGATCCCGGAGGAGAACGCCAAGGATCTGGTCGATATTCCAGAGAACGTGAAGAGCGGTCTGGAGATCATCCCAGTCTCGCGCGTCGGCGAAGTGCTCCAACATGCGCTGGTTCGCATGCCTGAGGCGATCGAATGGGTCGAGCCGGCCGAACCCGCCGCCAAGAAGGCGGATGAGGCAGGATCTCTGACTTTGGCCCATTAATCGGGCGGTCAGTCGAAAAATAGCGAAAGGCCGGGTAAAACCCCGGCCTTTTTGCTCTCAAGCCCGCAGAAAACCGGGAAAACCGGGCGTTTTAAGACATTTGCCCTTGGTGCTTTGCGCGTGATTCCATAAAATCCGCCTTCAGCCGGTTGAGTCTCATGCCGGTCTTTCACAGGGAAGGATTTCTTCAATGAACAAGAACGAACTCGTATCCGCCGTGGCGGAGGCAGCGAAGCTGTCCAAGGGTGACGCTCAGTCGGCCGTCGATTCAGTTTTCTCGGTGATCACCGAAGAGCTGAAGAAAGGTGGCGATGTTCGCCTGATCGGTTTTGGCAATTTCACGGTTTCGAAGCGTGAAGCTTCAACGGGCCGCAACCCGCAGACCGGTGCTGAAGTACAGATTCCAGCCCGCAACGTGCCGAAGTTCTCGGCCGGCAAGGGCCTGAAAGACGCTGTGAACTAAGACAGTCGTCAGTCTTCCCAGATGTGTATTGAAGAGCCGGGTTTTAGCCCGGCTTTTCTTTTGTCGGTATTTTGAGCGCGGAAGCGAGCGGCAGGCGGAAAACCTGCCGAGCTTCGTTTGTGCTGGAGTTGGTCTATTCGACCGTGACGGACTTTGCCAGGTTGCGCGGCTGATCGACGTCGGTGCCCATGAACACGGCAGTATAATAGGCCAGCATCTGCAGCGGGAGCGCGTAGATGATTGGCGCAGCAATGTCCGGTGCATCGGGAACGATGATCGTGTCGAGCGTCGCGACAGTCGAATGTGCAGCGCCCTTCGCGTCGGTGATCAGGATGATCTTGCCGCCGCGAGCCGCCACTTCCTGCATGTTCGAGACGGTCTTCTCGAAGATGTGGTCGTAGGGTGCAATGACGACGACCGGCATGTTCTCGTCGATCAGTGCGATCGGCCCATGCTTCAGTTCACCCGCAGCATAGCCTTCAGCGTGAATATAGGAGATTTCCTTGAGCTTCAGCGCACCTTCCAGCGCCAGCGGATAGCTGGTGTCGCGTCCCAGATAAAGCACGTGCTTTACGTGGGCCAGTTCACGCGCCAGCTTCTCGATCTGCGGAGCGAGTTTCAGCGCATGGTTGGCAAGCTTTGGCGTCTCGGACAGTTCCCGCACCAGTTCGCGCTCGCGCTCGGCGTCGATATGGCCGCGTTCGGCTGCCGCACGCACGGCAAGAGACGCAAGGACGGCCAGCTGGCAGGTAAAGGCCTTGGTTGATGCTACGCCGATTTCCGGCCCGGCAAGGGTTGGGAATGTTCCATCGGACTCGCGCGCAATCGTGGATTCGCGCACGTTCACAACGGCGCCGATCTTTAGTCCCTGCTGGCGGCAATAGCGCAAGGAAGCAAGCGTATCGGCGGTTTCGCCGGACTGGGAGATGAACAGCGCGCCGTCATTCGACGAAAGCGGCATCTCGCGGTAGCGGAATTCCGACGCGACGTCGATGTCGACGGGCAGGCGGGCCAGCCGTTCGAACCAGTACTTGCCGATCATGCCGGCGAGGTAGGCGGTGCCGCAGGCGGCAATCGCCAGACGGTCGATCTTGGCAAAATCAAACGGGGCGTCGAGCTTGCGGGCGGTGCCATTTGCGAAGTCGAGATAGTGCGCCAGCGAGTGAGAAATCACCTCCGGCTGCTCATAGATCTCTTTTTCCATAAAATGGCGATAATTGCCCTTGTCGACCATATAGCTGGTGCCAATGGACTGTTGACGACGGCGTTCGACGCGATTGCCTTCAAGATCGAAGATCTCGACGCCGCCATGACGCACGATCGCCCAGTCGCCATCTTCCAGATAGGTGATCGCGTTGGTGAAGGGGGCAAGCGCAATCGCATCCGAGCCCAGATACATCTCGCCATCGCCATAACCGACGGCAAGGGGAGGGCCGTTGCGTGCGGCGACGATCATATCCTCGTCGCCCCGGAACATGATGGCGAGTGCGAACGCACCCTGAAGCTTGAGGAGAGCGGAATGGGCAGCCTCGACCGGCGCCAGGCCGCTGGCAAGCTCGCGCGAGATCAGATGCGCGACCACTTCGGTGTCGGTCTGCGAGGAAAAAACGTAGCCGTCGGCAATCAGCGTGGCGCGCAGTTCGGCGAAATTCTCGATGATGCCGTTGTGCACAATGGCGACATTTTCGGAAAAATGGGGATGCGCGTTGGTCTCATTGGGCACGCCGTGGGTTGCCCAGCGCGTGTGACCGATCCCGATGTTGCCAGCCAGCGGATCGTCGATGATCTTGCGCTCGAGATTGACCAGCTTGCCTTCCGCGCGGCGCCGCCCCAGTTGGCCTTCCGAAATGGTCGCGACGCCAGCAGAATCGTATCCGCGGTATTCGAGACGTTTCAGCGCATCAACAATAAGCGGTGCAACGGGCGAGCGCCCGACAATACCGACTATTCCGCACATTTATATTACCCTTCCCAAACCCGTTCAGACGAAGCGAAGTGTTATTGTCCACTTTACATTCGCCCAAATCACTTATGGTTGCAGATCGTGTCGGTGTCACCGCACGAATTGAGCTGATGATGATTGTTGGACGTTAAGGTTAGCCGGGCGGCCGACCTAAGACGTCGATTTATTTGCCGCCTTGCGCGCCGCTAGGATGTCGCGCAGCCTGCGGCCAAGCCCTTCCTTGTTGTGCTGGCGAGCACGACCGAAGGCGAGCGCATCTGCGGGAACATCGTTTGTAATGACACTGCCGGACGCAATATAGCCGCCAGCGGCAATCGTCACGGGCGCAACCAGTGACGAATTGGAGCCGATGAATGCTCCAGCGCCGATCTCTGTATGATGCTTCAGGAACCCGTCATAGTTGCAGGTGATCGTGCCTGCGCCGATATTGGCTTTTGCACCGATATGGGCGTCGCCGATATAGGTCAGGTGGTTGATCTTCGCGCCTGTGTCCACAACGGCGTTCTTGACCTCGCAGAAGTTGCCGACCTTGGCGCTGTCGCCAATCTGGGCACCGGGACGCAAGCGCGCATAAGGTCCAATCTCTGCGGCTGGTCCGATGCTTGCGCCTTCCAGATGCGAGAAGGCGCGGATGCGAGCGCCAGATCCGACGGTGACACCGGGCCCGAACACGATGTTCGGTTCCAGATGAACTTCCGCTTCGATCTCTGTGTCGTGCGACAGGAATACCGTTTCGGGCGCGACCATCGAAACACCAGACAGCATCAGTGCATGACGACGTCGCTGCTGCCAGATTGCCTCGGCTTCGGCCAGCTCGGCGCGCGTGTTGATGCCGAGGACGCTTTCATAGGCCGCTTCGGTCGCAACGACTGTGAGGCCGCGCGCGGCGGCGATTTCGACGATGTCCGTCAGATAATACTCGCCCTTGGAGTTGGCATTTCCGACTGCGTCCAGAAGAGCCAGCGCCTCGTTGCCCGCAATCGCCATGATGCCGCCATTGCAGAAGTCGATTGCGCGCTCCTCGTCAGTGGCGTCCTTGTGCTCGCGGATGGCGACGAGCTTTCCGTCCTGTTCGAGCAGGCGACCGTAGCCGGTCGGATCAGGTGCGCGAAAACCCATCACCGCGACAACGGCACCGCCGGCAATCGCAGCGCGCAGAGCCGCAAGCGCATCGGGCTGGACCAGTGGCGTGTCGCCGAACAGGACCAGGATGTCATCATAGCCGCGCGCGATCTTCTCCCTTGCCGAGAGGACAGCATGGGCAGTGCCAAGACGCTCTTTCTGGAGGAAAGTTTCGGCATCCGGCGCGTAGGGCAGAACTGCCGCGCGGACCTCTTCTGCACCACGGCCAACAACCAGAGCCACGTCGACACCGTCCGTCATCCGCGCTGCTTTCACAGCGTGCGCGACCAGCGGCAGGCCGGCGAGCGGATGCAGCACTTTGGGCAGGGCGCTCTTCATGCGGGTGCCCTCGCCAGCGGCGAGAACGACAGACAGGCAGCTTCGGTGACTCATGGTAATTCCGGTTCGATCAAGGTTCAGCTGGTCCTGTTTACCAGCAAGGGCTTGCTGTTCAGTTTACGCCGGTCCCGATGTCTGCCGGAATGGGGTTCCGTCAATCGCGGCGGCCATCAGCGCTTTTGTGTAGGGCTGTTGGGGATTGTCGAAAATCATGTCAGTCGGGCCTTGCTCGACGATCTGGCCCTGTTTCATGACAATAATGTGGTCGGCCATTGCGCGGACGACCGCGAGATCGTGGCTGATGAAAAGATAGGACAGCCCGTGAGCCAGTTGAAGGTCCCGCAGCAGGTCGACAATTTGCTTTTGCACGGACCTATCAAGCGCCGAAGTCGGCTCGTCCAGAACAACCACCTTGGGTTTGAGGATCATGGCGCGCGCTATCGCAATACGTTGACGCTGGCCACCAGAGAATTCGTGCGGATAGCGATTGCGCATCACCGGGTCGAGGCCAACTTCTTCCAGCGCTTCAATCGCGCGCCGGTCGCGTTCGTGGGCGGGCAAATGGGGCTCGTGGACTTTCAGCCCTTCGGTGACGATCTGTCCGACCGTCATGCGGGGCGATAATGAACCGAACGGGTCCTGAAAGACCAGTTGCAGCTCCTTGCGCAGGGGGCGCATCATTCGCTTGTCGGCGAGGCTGATGTCCTGGCCTTCGAAAGTGACCGTGCCGTTTGAGGGCAGCAGTCGCAGGAGCGCGCGCCCGAGCGTCGACTTGCCCGAGCCTGATTCGCCAACCACGCCGATCGTCTGGCCTTCGCGTAGGCCAACCGACACCCCGTCGACAGCCCGAATCTCACTGCTGCCGGCCCGGGAGAACCAGCCTCCACCCGTGCCGAACACGACCTCGACGTCGCTGCCCTCAAGAAGAATGGGTGCGTTTGGAGCAGCGGGAGGTTTGGTTCCCGTCGGCTCTGCTGCCAGTAGCATCTGCGTGTAAGAGTGCTCAGGCGCGGCAAACAAGGCACTGGTTTCGCCTGCCTCCACCACTTCGCCAGCCCGCATGACATAAACACGATCAGCGAACCGTTTTACGATACCGAGATCGTGCGTGATGAACACAATCGCCATGCCAATCTTTTTCTGAAGCTCGGCAAGCAGGGAAAGGATTTGCGCCTGAATGGTGACATCAAGTGCGGTAGTCGGCTCATCTGCGATCAGCACATCAGGATTGTTGGCAAGTGCCATCGCGATCATCACCCGCTGGCGCTGCCCCCCGGAAAGCTCGTGAGGATAGGCATCGATCCGTCGGCCTGGGTCCGGGATGCCGACAAGCTCCAGAAGTTCAATTGCCCGCTGGTGTGCAGCCTTGGTGGATAAGCCACCGTGGAACCTCAAGGGTTCGGCGATCTGGCGTCCGACACGATAGAGCGGGTCAAGCGAGGTCATCGGCTCCTGAAAGATCATGGTGATCTTGCGACCGCGAATCTTGTTGAGCTGACTCTCGGACATCCCGATGAGTTCCTGACCGCGATAGCTGGCAGAACCGCGTGCACTGCCATTGGCCGCCAGCAGTCCCATCAGCGCCATCGTGGTCTGGCTTTTGCCGGACCCGGATTCACCGACGATTGCAATTGTCTCGCCGGGCATGACGTCGAGATCGACGTCTTTCACGGCGTGAACGATGCCGTCATTGGTTTCGAACTCGACGTTCAGACCGCGAACCTTGAGGATTGGATTGTCGACCATGTCAGCGATCCTTCGGGTCAAGCGCGTCGCGCAGGCCATCGCCAAGGAAGTTGAGCGCGAACAGAATCGCTGTCAGCGTGACGGCTGGATAGAGGAGCAGCCACGCTGCCCCGCGCATGTTCGATGCCCCCTCGGCGATGAGCAGGCCAAGGCTTGTGAGAGGCTCCTGAACGCCCAGTCCGAGAAACGACAGGAGGCTTTCGAGCAGGATCGCTTTCGGAACCAGAAGAGTGACGAACACTACGACCGGCCCCAGTGCGTTCGGGATGATGTGGCGTCGCACGATGCCTGCATCCGACACGCCGAGGGCTTCGGCTGCCTGGACATATTCCTGTCGCTTGATCGTCAGTGTCTGGCCCCGCACGATGCGCGCCATGTCCAGCCATTCGGTGCAGCCGATGGCAATGAAGATCAGCACGAAACTTCGTCCGAAAAACACCACCAACAGAATGACGAAGAAGATAAACGGCAGCGAATAGAGGATGTCGATGATCCGCATCATCACATTGTCGATGCGTCCACCCATATAGCCGGCCACAGCGCCATAGGTGACACCGAGCAAGAGAGCCATCACTGACGCCAGAACACCGATGGCCAGCGAAATTCGAACGCCGATCAGGGTTCGGGCCAGCACGTCGCGTCCATTGGCGTCGGTTCCAAACAGGAAGTGAAGCCGTTGAACGTCGGCTTCCATGAAGCCACTGGTCGCGCCTTCAGGAAGGGCGCTGCCACCTTCATCAACGAGACGGGCATTCGAGAAGAGATCAGAGCGATCGACATAGCGGACGATCCGGGGATCCAGTGCGCTTGTACTGGACACCGGCGCACGCACCGTGGAGCCGGAGACGTCGATTTCGCCGATACTGACGCGCGCGCGCGCCAGGACACTCTCAAAAGCGGGGATGATCGCTTCTTCTTTTGGGTAGGCCTCCAGGCTGGCTGGCGCGCGCACATATTGCGGATAGATGCGGTCATATGGGTGCGTGTGTATCCACGGCCCAACGATGCCTGCCATGGCGATCAACAACAACACGATCGCGCTGGCAACTGCGGCACGGTTCCGCTTGAGCCTTATCCACGCGTCCTGCCCGAGAGAGCGCCCCGCGACTGCCTTGTAATCCTTTGTTGCCGCAATCTGGTCAGTCATAGCGCACCCGTGGATCAAGCCACGCATAAACAATGTCGACTATCAGATTGAAAAGAATCACGAAGCACGCGATCACCACGACCGTTCCCATCACCAGTGTGTAGTCGCGGCCCAGCGCACCCTGCACGAAATAGCGCCCGATGCCGGGGATGCCGAAGATGGTTTCCACGACGACCGAGCCCGTCAGAAGCGCGGCCGCCGTGGGCCCGAGATAAGACACAACCGGCAGGATGGCAGCTCGAAGAGCGTGCACCCCGACGACGACGCGTGTCGGAAGGCCATAGGCGCGCGCGGTTCGCACATGGTTGGAACGCAAGGCTTCGATCATTGCGCCGCGTGTCAGTCTGGCGATGATGGCGATCTGTGGCAGCGCCAGTGTCGCAACAGGCAGGACCATGTGCTGCCATGTTCCCCACCCGCCCGCAGGCAACCACCCCATCATGACGCCAAAGACCAGCGACAGGATGGGAGCGATGACGAAGGTGGGAATGGTGATGCCGAAGGTGGCGGTGCCGACCACCATGTAGTCGATCCACGTATTCTGCCGCAGCGCAGCCAGCGTTCCCAAGCAGACGCCGACGATCAACGCGATCAACAATGCGAGCCCGCCGATCTGGATCGAGACGGGCAGACCGGTGCGGAAAAGGTCGTTGACGGTGAAATCGCGCCGCGTGAACGAGGGCCCCAGATCGCCCTGCGCCAGATTGCCGAGGTAAATGGCGAATTGCTGCCACAGCGGCTTGTCGAAATTGTAGGCACGCTCGAGATTTTTCATGATCAGCGGATCGAGCGGGCGCTCGAGATCGAAGGGCCCGCCGGGTGCCAGTCGGATCATGAAAAATGCCAGAGTGACGATGATGAACAGCGTCGGTATCGCGCTGGCAAGGCGCCGGAGTACATAAACGAGCATGGCCAGCTCCAAAAGTGGCCCACGCGCCTTATGGCGCATGGGCGAACTGAGAAGAAGCTTATTGCTCGATCGACATCCACCTCGTGCCGTGAACGTTCATCACATTGTCTTCCCAGCCTTTCAGCTTTTCGGACACAAGAGATCCCGACGAGTAATAGAGAATCGGAATAATCGGCAGTTCTTTCAGAAGAAGGGTTTCCGCCTCTTTCAGGATACCGGCACGCTCAGTCAGGTCGATCGTCTTCGCAGCCTTCTGCATCAGCGCGTCATAGTCGGCGTTGGCCCAGCGTGGATAGTTGAAGCCGAGATTCTGGCTTTCAAACAGGAACAGAAAGTTTTGCGGGTCGGAATAATCGCCGATCCACCCGGCGCGGGTTATGTCGAAGTCGCCATCCTGCTTCATATAGTCGAAGTAGCCGGTGCCTTCCATTTCGACGATGGTCGAGCTGATGCCGACATTCTTCAGCATGTCGCCAATTGCGGTCATGGTGTTCTTGTTGTTTTCCGACGTGTTGTAGCGCAATTCGACGCTGAGCGCGCCCTCCGCGACACCAGCTTCGGCCAGCAGCGCCTTGGCGGCGTCCTCGCGGTCGAGAATATCGTCCTCAGCATAGGGCAGCACGGCATTCTCGCCATAATTGCCGATCCCCGGCGGAACGAACGAGAAGGCTGGCAGCATCGAACCACGCCAGATTTCGGTTGCCAGGAAATCGCGGTCGATTGCCATGGAAATCGCCTGGCGCACGCGTGGGTCCGACAGCTTTTCTTTCTTCACCTTCACCGGCAGATAGTAGACGCCGAGATACGGCACGACATGAACCTGGTCGCCCAGGTTCTGCTTCATGTAGTCCATCTGCTGGTTGTCGAGATCCGAGCAGGACAAAACTTCCTTTGCCTCGAAACGTCGCAGGCACGTGGCGCGATCCTCGAACGGGATAAAATTCACCACATCGATCTTCACGTCATCTGCTGCATGGAAGTGCGGGTTTTTGCGCATCGTGATCTTGTCGTTGGGCGTGAAGCTCTCGAGCATATAGGCGCCATTCGTCACCATGTTGCCCGGGCGCGTGAACTGATCACCATTTTTCTCGACCGACACCTGATGAAGCGGATGACCGGTCTGGTGCGTCAAAAGCTCAAGGAAGTATGGTGTCGGCGCGTTGAGAGTGATTTCGAGCGTATGGTCGTCGATCGCTTTTGCACCGAGTTCTTCAGCCTGCTTCGTGCCCTTGTTGATCTCTTCCGCGTTCAGGATTGGGTACAGCATGTTGGCGTAAGGCGCCGCAGTAGCCGGGTTCTGGATGCGCTGATAGGCGAACACAAAGTCGCTGGCCTTTACAGGGTCGCCGTTCGACCACTTGGCATTGTCACGTAGCTTGAACGTGTAGACGAGCCCGTCGTCAGAAATATCCCAGCTTTCCGCGACACCCGGCACGACCTCGGCCTTGTTGTTCTGCACCACGAGCCCCTCATAGAGGTCGCGCATCAGATTGGCTTCGGCAACCGTTGAGGTCTTGTGGTGATCGAGGGTTGTCGGGTCGGTATCGTTGCCCCGATTATAAACTGCTTCCGCCTGAGCTGGCAGAACAGTGGCGCCCGCAACGGCAAAGACGGCGGTAGAGAGCATGAACGCTTTGAGCAAATGGTGTTTCATGACGACTTTCCTCCTCAAGAAGTGGCTGCCTTACACCCAGAAAGGCAGAATAGAGGTCGGGTTGCCGGAAGGGCAAGGGCACAATCTTTCCTGTGCTGCGGCAACACTTTCGATGCCCACATATTTACACCCTGAAGTCTCATCCAAGCGCCCGGATTTCATGCGCATCAGTGATATCCCGCAACAAAGAGTCGTCATAATTGAACGCTGCGGCGGCTTCGTGGAGCGCTGCTGGCGTTGATGCCTCGCCGGTGTTGCGGTAGGGACGATACGACAGTTCCACGACGCGCTCCGCGTTTCATTCCCGTCCATCGCGAAAGCAGACCCATGCAGCTTCCCTTTATTGATCTCGCCGCGCAACAAGCCCGCATCCGTTCAGCGTTGGACCAGTCGTTCGCCAAGATACTTGATGAAGGAAAATATATTGGCGGGCCGGAGGTCATCGAGCTCGAAAAGCAATTGGCAGAGTTTTGCGGTGTGAAGCATTGCCTGTCCTGCGCCAATGGCACCGATGCCATCCAACTGGCCCTGATGGCATTTGGTGTGAAGGCTGGTGACGCGGTTTTCGTGCCGGCCTTTACGTTTGCTGCCACCGCCGAAGTCGCGCCACTGGTTGGCGCAACGCCGGTGTTTGTCGATGTTTTTTCCGACACATTCAACATGGACCCGGAGAGCTTGAAGCGCGCCATCGCGCATGCACGCGAGCTGGGGCTCAATCCCGCATGCGTCATTCCGGTCGACCTGTTCGGTCTGCCTGCCGACTATGACGCACTTCTGCCGATTGCGCGCGAGAATGGTCTGAAAGTCATCGGCGACAGCGCCCAAGGCTGGGGCGGCGTCTACAAGGGCCGTGTCACGGGTTCGCTTTGCGACGTGTCAACCACCTCGTTCTTCCCGGCCAAGCCGCTCGGCTGCTATGGCGACGGCGGCGCGATCTTCACCGACGACGACGAACTGGCGCGGGTCATCGACTCGCTGCGTGTGCATGGCCAGGGAACGCACAAATACATCAATGAGCGGGTCGGTCTGAACAGCCGTCTGGACACGCTGCAGGCTGCGGTTCTGCTGCAGAAGATGACGATCTATCGGGACGAGCTGGAAGAGCGAAACAAGATTGCCCAACGCTACAATCAGGGCCTTGGCGCGCATTTCACCGTTCCTTTGGTCCCGGAAGGCCTGACCAGCATCTGGGCGCAATACACCATCATCACGAAGTCGAGCGCAGAGCGGGACGCTGTTCAGGCGCGCGCGGCCGAAGCCAAGATTCCGACTGCGATTTATTACCCGATCCCGCTGCATCAGCAGCTGGCGTACAAGGACTATCCCTGCGATCCAGCAGGTCTGCCGGTCAGCGAAGATCTGTCGGGACGCGTCATCAGCCTGCCAATGCACCCTTATCTGTCGGCACAGGTGCAGGACCGCATCATCGAGGCGGTCATCGGCTAAGCCAAACGCAACCTAGTCATGAGAAAGCCGGGCCATCGCGCCCGGCTTTTGTTTTGTGCGGTGTTTCAAACTGAAACCGTTTCAACAATTGCTCGACAGGCGCGTGTCAAACTCGCAATATCGGGCGGGATCATCGGGAGAATGATCGGGAGGGGAAATAATGACCAATCAGGAGCGCGCCGCGTGAGCGCGTTGCCATTTGCTCTTGTCGGGGCCGGGCCGACAGGGCTGGCCGCGGCCAAGACGCTCATCGAGCAGAACATCCCCTTCAAGGGTTTCGAGCTGCACGGCGATGTCGGCGGGCTGTGGGATATCGATGCGCCGCGTTCGACTATGTACGAGTCGGCGCATCTCATCTCGTCAAAGACGATGACTGAGTTCACCGATTTTCCGATGGCTGCGGATGTCGCCGACTATCCCTCGCACACCGAGTTGAAGCGCTATTTTCGCGCCTTCGCCGACCGCTTTGACCTGCGGCGGCATTTTCACTTCAACGCCCAGGTGCTCAGCGTCACGACTTTGGGCGAGTCGGGCGACGGCTGGAAGCTGGTCTGGCGCGACGGGCAGGGCGACAGCCACGAGGAAATCGTCGCCGGAGTGATCATCGCGAATGGCACGCTGTCTGAACCCAACATGCCGAAGTTCGAGGGCGAATTTGCCGGTGAGCTGATCCATTCCAGCGCCTATCGTTCCGCCAGCCAATTGCGCGACAAGCGGGTGCTGATTATCGGCGCCGGCAATTCCGGGTGCGACATCGCCGTCGACGCGGTGCATCACGGCAAAAGCTGCGATATTTCGGTGCGTCGCGGTTATCACTTCGTGCCCAAATACATTTTCGGCAAGCCGGCCGACACGGTTGGTGGCGCGATCCGTCTGCCGATGTGGCTGAAGCGCCGGATCGACGGGACCATTCTCAAGTGGTTTACCGGCGATCCCCGGCGCTACGGCTTTCCCGAGCCGGATCACGCGCTCTACGAATCTCATCCGATCGTCAATTCGCTGGTGCTGTTTCATGCCGGCCATGGCGACATCAGGGTGCGCGCCGACGTTGCACGCTTCGACGGGAACACCGTGCATTTCCGTGATGGCACGTCGGAAGACTACGATCTCGTGCTCGCCGCTACTGGCTACAAGGTGCACTACCCGTTCATCGACCAGGATCTGCTCAACTGGCGTGGCAGTGCCCCGCACCTGTTCCTTAACGCCATGCACCCATCTCGCGACGACGTCTTTGTGCTGGGTATGGTCGAGGCCTCTGGCCTTGGGTGGCAGGGCCGCCATGAGCAGGCGGAACTGGTGGCGCGCTATCTCGGCGGTCTGCGTGACAACAGCCCGGCGGCGGCGAAGATTCGTGCCGAAAAGGCTGCCGGTTTTGACCGGCTGACAGGCGGCGTCGATTATCTCGACCTGCCGCGTATGGCCTATTACGTCGAAAAGCGAACGTTTCGAAACGCAGTCAATGCTCGTATCAGCGCGCTGAAGGGAAGCGGCACATGACCGATCTCGACGATATCGTCCTGAACTTCAGCCCGGCCTCGATGACGCTGCTCAATGTCATCCTCTGCGTCGTGATGTTTTCCATTGCATTGGATTTGAAAGCGCACGATTTCAAGGAGGTGACGCGCAATCCGAAGGCGTTCTTCGTCGGTGTTGTGTCGCAGTTCATCGCCTTGCCGGCGCTGACCTTTGTGCTGGTGCTGCTGCTCGAGCCACGCCCCAGCATCGCGCTGGGCTTAATTTTGGTCGCGGCGTGTCCGGGCGGAAACATATCCAATTTCCTCACCCATCGCGCCAAGGGCAATCTGGCGCTGTCGGTGTCGATGACGGCGTTCTCGACTGCGATCTGCCCGATTGCAACGCCGCTCAACATTGCTTTCTGGGGCAGCATGTACGCGCCGACGCGCGAGATTCTTCGCGCCACCGAGATCGACCCGATGTCAGTGCTCTACACGGTGCTGCTGCTGCTGGTGCTGCCGATGATTCTGGGCATGCTGCTCAACGCCCGCAGGCCGGATATCGCGGCTCGTCTGCGCAAGCCGCTGCAGATTGTCTCGATGGTCATCTTTATCGCCTTCATCGTCGCCGCACTCGCCGCCAACTGGAACTTCTTTCTTGGCTATGTCGGCCATGTGGCTGCGCTGGTCGTGCTGCACAATGCGATGGCGCTGTCGATTGGCTTCGTGCTGGCGACGCTGGCCGGGCTTCGTGCAGCAGATCGCCGTGCAATCACCATCGAAACCGGCATCCAGAATTCCGGCCTCGGTCTGATCCTCATCTTCGCCTTCTTCGGCGGGCTCGGCGGGATGACGGTTGCAGCGGCGTTCTGGGGGATCTGGCACGCCGTCTCCGGACTGACGCTGGCAAGCTTGTGGGCACGCCGACAGGTGGCACCAGCATGAGTCGCATCTTGATTACCGGTGCCGCTGGTCTTGTCGGGCAGGGCCTCCTGCGCCTGTTGGGAGAGACGCAGCACGAGGTGATCGCCGGTGACATCCGTGAGCCGGCGTTTCTGCCCGTCAATGCTGCCTATCGTCCCATCGACGTGCGTGGCGACGACGTGGCGGGCGCGGTCAGTGAGTTTCGGCCCGATGCGGTCGTCCATCTGGCATCCATCGTCTCGCCACCCAAGGGTTCAACGCGGGAGTTCGAATATCAGGTCGATGTGGTCGGCACACAAAATGTGCTCGATGCCTGCATCGCCGGCGGTGTGCGTCGTCTCGTCGTCACCAGCAGCGGCGCGGCCTATGGCTACCACGCCGACAATCCGGTGCCGCTGACCGAGGACTGCCCGGTGCGCGGCAACGCGGAGTTTGCCTATGCGCACCACAAGCGTCTGGTCGAGGAGATGCTGGCGCAGGCGCGCGCAACCCACCCCTCGCTGGAGCAGGTCGTTTTGCGGGTCGGCACGGTTCTGGGGCCGCAGCTCGACAACCAGATCACCGCCTTGTTTCGCAAGCCACGCATCCTGGCGCTTGCAGGCTACGACAGCCCGTTCGTGTTCATCTGGATCGACGATCTGGCGCGCATTGTGCTGCGTGCCGCGACGGAGGGGCCTGCGGGTATCTACAACGTTGCCGGCGATGGTGCGCTCGGCTCCAGCGAGATTGCCGACCGTCTGGGCAAGAAGATGCTGCGGATCCCCGCCGGCGCACTCAGGGCGCTGCTGGCGCTGGCCAAGCCGCTGGGCGTGTCGCGCTATGGGCCGGAACAGGTGCGGTTCCTGCAATACCGCCCGGTACTCGACAATTGCAGGCTGAAAGCTGTGTTCGGCTATACGCCGGAAAAATCCAGCGTCGAGGCATTCGTGGCCTGGAAGGGGAGCGTCGGGTTTTGATCAAGACAGCTGTGATTACCGGCGGAGCGGGTGGTCTGGGGCGGGCATTGACGCTCGCGCTGGTGGCAAGGGGGTGGGCTGTTGCCGTGCTCGATCTGCCGGGGCCTGAGCTTGAATCGGTCGCAGCCGAACAGGTGCGGGCCTATGGCTGCGATGTTACTGACCGGCAGGCTGTCGCCACGGTCTGCGACCGGGTGATCAACGACCATCCGTCGATCGACCTGGTCATCTACAATGCTGGCATCACCCATATTGGCCTGTTTGCAGATACAGCGCTTGATGCACATCGCCGCGTATTTGACATCAACTATTTTGGCGCCATCAACGTCGCGGCGCGGTTGATCGCGCCGGTGCGGCAGGCAAAAGGCACGCATTTGGGGATTTCTTCGGTTGCCGGTTTCGCACCGCTCCACCGCCGCACAGCCTATTCAGCCAGCAAACACGCGCTGGAAGGATTCTTGCGGACGCTGCGTGAAGAGGAGCGTGAATTCGGTGTGCATGTCGCAATTGCGATGCCCTCTTTTGTCGCGACAAATGTCGGTCGACCAGATCGGCAAGATAACGGCATTGCTCGACCCGGCTCCGCCTCGGACGGGATCGACTATATGGCGCCGGTGGAAGCAGCGGAGATCATTGTGCGGGGCTTGATGCAGCAGCGTGACACCATTCCGGTCGGGCGTATCGCGCGTATGGCATGGATCATCAATCGGCTGTCTCCACGCCTTTATGCGCGGCTGATGATGCGCAATATCCAAAATGGAAAGCACTGAGAGAGGGCAGAAATCTCGACGGGGGAATGGTGGCGGGAAGAACACGTCAGCAGGGAAATGTCCTGTCCGTTTCGAGGAGTTTTGGACCACGAACCTCGTGGAACTTTCCACCCGCAGCAAGCCAGTGATCCCCGTGGACGATTTCCGTATAGATCCACTGGATCGGCAAGGCACCCCGAATGTCTCGCCTTGCGCGGGGATATGCGCCTAGCGTTGGCGCAACCCTTCGAACAGGAGATCGAAAAATTCTTCCGCAAATTCTGCGGCTCGTCTGGTGCCTTTCGGGTTGAACCAGCGAGGCATCGCATTAAGCGGTGCAAGGATCGCGCGGGCCACGACAGCAGTGTCTTGTTGACGGATATCCCCGGCCTCGGTTCCGCTTTGGACAAGGCTGCGCAGTGCATTCTCGTAGCGGGCGCGTGCTGCCAGTTCCTCGGCACTTCTGCCACGTGAGGTGCCGCTGATGCCATGAAGGAGCGTGACGAACTCCTGGTAATTGTCTTGGAAAAAGTCTGCGTGAGCAGTCATGAAGGCTTTCAACCGGTCCTTGAAGCTGGACTGTTGCTCGACCCGCGCCCACACTTGGTCTTTCATGCTTTGCAGCATCTCGACGACAATCGCGTCGTAGATCTCCTGTTTGGCCGGGAAGTAGTGATAGAGGGCGGCCTTGGAGATCCCGGTCGCGGATGCGATCTGGCTGAGTGACGTGTTTTCATATCCTTGGGTGGCAAACATCCGAGCCGCGTGCGCCATGATCGTCTGACGCGGGTCAGCTATTGTTGCAGGGCGTCCGACTGGTCGCTTGGTCGTGGTCATCGTGTGTTCCCCGTCAGCGCCCATGGCACAGATTCAGGGTTGAGCTTTAAGGAGTGTTTTGGTCTCGTCGTCTGACGAAGGAACCAAGATGACTGCTAAATCCCCGAGCACCAAAAAGCCTGCCGAGCAGGTGGTGAAGGACATTCGCCGGGCGACCCGACGGCACTTTTCAGCTGAAGACAAGATCCGGATCGTTCTCGATGGTCTGCGCGGCGAAGACAGCATTGCCGAACTGTGCCGCAAGGAAGGCATCGCGCAGAGCCTTTATTACACTTGGTCGAAAGAGTTCATGGAAGCCGGCAAGCGCCGACTGGCGGGCGATACTGCT
>NZ_FORF01000013.1 GCF_900113935.1 Aquamicrobium aerolatum DSM 21857 | reverse complement strand
TCGACAACGAGACGTATCTGAATTGGTATGCAGCAAGTGTTGCCGATCCGGATGCGTTCTGGGGTGAGCATGGCAAGCGGATCGACTGGTTCAAGCCTTACACCAAGGTGAAGAACGCCTCGTTTGAGGGTGATGTCTCGATCAAATGGTTCGAGGACGGCGAGACCAACGTTTCCTACAATTGCATCGACCGTCATCTGGAAAAGCGCGGCAACCAGACCGCGATCATCTGGGAAGGCGACAATCCGTTCGACGACAAGAAGATCACCTATAGAGAGCTGCACGAGCATGTCTGCCGGCTTGCCAATGTGATGAAGAAGCACGGCGTCAAGAAGGGCGACCGTGTCACCATCTACATGCCGATGATCCCTGAAGCTGCCTATGCGATGCTGGCCTGCACCCGCATCGGCGCGGTCCATTCGATCGTGTTTGGCGGCTTTTCGCCCGACGCGCTCGCCGGACGGATCGTCGATTGCAAATCCACCTTCGTCATCACTGCCGATGAAGGCCTGCGCGGCGGCAAGGGAATTCCGCTTAAGGTCAATGCCGACAAGGCCGTCGACATTGCCGCCCGTGACGGCATCACGGTCAGGAATGTGCTGGTGGTGCGCCGCACCGGCGGCAAGATCGGCTGGGTCGAGGGGCGCGATCTTTGGTATCATGCCGAAGTGCGCGCGGTCGAACCTGTGTGCGAACCCGAAAAGATGAATGCGGAAGACCCGCTGTTCATCCTTTACACCTCCGGCTCGACCGGCAAGCCGAAGGGGGTGCTGCACACCACCGGCGGCTATCTCGTCTATGCGTCGATGACGCATCAATATGTCTTCGACTACCATGATGGCGACATCTACTGGTGCACCGCGGATGTGGGCTGGGTCACCGGCCACAGCTACATCGTCTATGGCCCGCTCGCCAATGGCGCGACGACGCTGATGTTCGAGGGCGTGCCGAACTATCCCGATGCCGGCCGGTTCTGGGATGTCGTCGACAAGCACAAGGTCAACATCTTCTACACCGCCCCGACCGCTATCCGCGCGCTGATGGGCGCGGGCGAGGAGTGGGTCAAGCGGTCGTCACGCCAGAGCCTGAAGCTGCTCGGTTCGGTCGGCGAGCCGATCAATCCGGAAGCCTGGGAATGGTATTTCGACAAGGTCGGCGACAAGAAGATCCCGATTGTCGACACCTGGTGGCAGACCGAAAATGGCGGCATCCTGATCTCGCCACTGCCCGGCGCGACCGACCTGAAACCGGGCTCGGCGACACGGCCATTCTTCGGCGTCGAGCCGGTGCTGGTCGACAATGACGGCAAGGTGCTCGACGGCGTTGCCGATGGCAATCTGTGTATCGCCGAACCTTGGCCCGGCATGATGCGCACCGTCTATGGCGATCACAAGCGCTTCATCGAGACCTATTTCGCTACCTATCCGGGCCTCTACTTTTCCGGCGATGGCTGCCGGCGCGATGAGGATGGCTATTACTGGATCACCGGCCGCGTCGATGACGTGCTCAACGTCTCCGGGCACCGGATGGGCACGGCGGAAGTCGAATCGGCGCTGGTGGCGCATGACAAGGTGTCGGAAGCCGCCGTCGTCGGCTATCCGCACGACATCAAGGGGCAGGGCATTTATTGCTATGTCACGCTGATGGAGGGCGAGGAGCCAAGCGACGCGCTGCGCAAGGAGCTGATTGCGCATGTGCGCCAGGAGATCGGCCCGATCGCCACGCCTGACCTGTTGCAGTTCGCGCCCGGCCTGCCGAAAACCCGCTCGGGCAAGATCATGCGCCGCATCCTGCGCAAGATCGCCGAGGACGATTTCGGCGCGCTCGGTGACACCTCAACCCTCGCCGACCCCACCGTCGTCGACGACCTCGTCGAACATCGCCAGAACAAGCGCACATAACGCAACGCTTAGCCGCGCCAAGGACTGAATAAAAAAGGGCTGGTTGCGAGACCGGCCCTTTACCATTGCAAACCCAAATCACTTCGTCAGTGCGAGCTTTTCAATGTTGCGCGCAATCGCCACGAAGGCGGCGTTCAGTTCATTGCCATTAGCGGTATCGAAAAAATATCGCGGCGATGAGGCACAGGAGGACATAACGTCCCGTGCCGCCGCATTGGGCAGATAGAACCCGACAGTAAAGATCTCGATCCCCGCCTTGCGCATTTCCTCGCACAAACGTTTTGCGTGCGGGATCGATCGATTAGCCGCGGCAGTTCCATAAGCTCCATTCGCCGTTGTAGCGCCTAGAAAACCCAGGTTGAACTCGCCGTCAGTCATAAGGATCGCATATTTGGCAATGTCCTGCTCCTTGTAAGGACCGGGCGCGGCAGCCGCACCAACGACATTCTTCCACTTGTCTGACAGCATGTACCACGCCCATTGGATGCCCATATGGCCGCCTGTGCCGCCATCAGCGACAAATGCATTGATCGTACTGTTCAACTTGGTACGATCTGAGGTCAGCGGAACCAAGGCAGCCACCGGACATCTTACACTGGCCGTATATCCCGCCTTACCGTCCGAAAACTCGGTCAGAAAAAAGTCCCGATTGACCATTTGTACTTCCGGACCAACATCTTCGTATCGGCGCGTACCGACACGCTCTGTGGCGCAATTGTCCGGACGGTTGTTGGTCGTTACGTTTTTCGGATCGACGTTTGAAACGACCTTTCCACGATCGCCAACCTTTTGTTCAACATAGACAGACTGTGGCGCCAAGCTACCGACATTGACAGAGTTGGCATAGGGAATAAGCGCGATACGAACACGCGGCTTGTCAGGATCCTGTTTGCCCAGCAACGTCGAAACCGCAGATCTGGCGGCTCGCTGCAGATCGCCGAGCTTGTCCGTGGATCCAGATTTCTTCATCGACCCGGTCAGATCCAGCATCATCGCCACCTCGACCTTCTTGGCAGAGTAGATGGCAGCCGAGCCGGCAGTAACCTTCTGTCGGTTTGCTGCGCCAAACAAGGCGAACGCAACATCAAGCTCAACGCTGGCTTGTGCCGTGACCGTGCCCTCCAGCCGATCAATCGCGAGGCTGTCGAGAGTCAGACGGCCCTCTTCAGCAAAGCCGCGCAGTCCATTGGCGATCAGAAAAGCCTCAACAACCTTTGGCGCATCTTTCTCGGTAATCGTCCCGGTGGTCAGATCGCGCGCGGTCGAGGTCACTGCCGCGTCCAACGCGGCAAGCAGATTGGATCTGGTCAATGCGACTTGCGCACTATTCACTCCATATCCGACCGCCAGCAGCAGAACAGGCGCGATGATCGCGGCGATCATGCCGAAATTGCCTCGTCGATGACGCAGGAACCGCGCCGTCAATCGGGCGAGTGATGTGGCCACCCCCATGGCGTTCTCCATTTGGTACACTCCGAACTTTCTGCTCGGAACCACGCACAGAACGGGCCATTGCTTGACCCGCGCCAAGAAAAAGAACGCGATAACGATTAAAACAGGGAAAACAGCGACTATTTCCTTTGGCTAGGGTTTAGAAAAACCTAACAGGAACCATCGCTTCTGTATCAATACTGCAGTCGAAAACAGCGCGGTATGATCCGCTTAGAAATCGCTGGCGACACCTTTGACTTCCCAATCGCCATAGCGTGCCGGGTCGTGGCCACCGCGCCCACCAATTTCTTTGGGCACAGCCGCCGCGCGCGCGATTGCCTCTGCCCGGCGCGCTTCAGCTTCCGCCAGGGCGCGCTGGGCGGCCGGCGACAGGACGCGGGGAGCGCTGTCCTGGCCAGCTTCCTTGCCTGCCTGGGTAACAACCTCATCGGTCATGGGAACCTCGTTCGATACATTGAATTTCTTTTGGGCGCTGCCCATCATATAGAAGGTTCGCCGGACAGTTTCGACCCGGTAGAGGCAGCATTCGAGATACGGGAGTTCGATGGATGAACATCATCCGCACGGCAATGCTTCTCGCCCTGATGACCGCCCTTTTCATGGGGGTGGGATATCTGATCGGCGGCGAAAGCGGAATGTTGATTGCCTTTGTCATCGCCGCCGGCATGAACCTGTTCAGCTACTGGAACGCCGACAAGATGGTGTTGCGCATGCACAATGCCGTTGAAGTCGATGAGCGCACCGCGCCTGAATATTTTGCCATCGTGCGCGAACTGGCTGCACGCGCCCAACTGCCAATGCCCAAGGTTTACGTGATCGACAATCCCCAGCCGAACGCCTTTGCCACGGGCCGAAATCCACAAAACGCGGCCGTCGCGGCGACGACCGGGCTGTTGAGAAGCCTTTCCGCCGAAGAAGTCGCAGCCGTGATGGCGCACGAGCTGGCGCATGTCCAGAATCGCGACACGCTGACAATGACAATCACCGCAACGATCGCCGGCGCCATTTCAATGCTGGGCAATTTTGCGTTCTTCATGGGTGGAAATCGCGAGAACAACAATCCACTTGGCGCGATTGGCGTTCTCGTGGCGGTCCTCGTCGCGCCGATAGCCGCAATGATCGTTCAGATGGCGATCAGCCGGACGCGCGAATATGCAGCGGATCGACGCGGTGCTGAAATCTGCGGCAATCCGATGTGGCTCGCCTCGGCACTCAACAAGATTGCTCGAGGTGCCCAGCAGATTCATAACCCTGATGCCGAGCGTGCGCCGGCGACAGCGCATATGTTCATCATCAACCCTCTGTCCGGCGAGCGGATGGATAATCTGTTCTCAACCCATCCAAATACCGAAAACCGCATTGCAGCCTTGCAAAAGATGGCGCAGGAGTTCGGCGGTCGAATGGGCGCAGATCGCCCCTCGGCCTCACCTGAGCCGCAGGCACGTGCTCGTCCTCCGGTTCAACCCGATCCCCGGCGCGAGACGCCAACGCAATCTGGCCCATGGGGTGGAAATCCTGCACCCTCGTCTGAGCCGGAAAAACCACAACAGAATCCCTGGGGGCGCAATCCTACTGGGCCTCGGAGAGGCAGATCTTGAAAACAGCACATCGGCGCAAGACCAATACCCGACCAACCTTTGACGCCGATGCGGATATTCCCGGCCTTGCTGCGCGCAAAGCTGCAAGCCGGCTTCTGGCGGCAGTGATCGACGCGAAGACATCGCTCGATGGGCTCACCGACCACGACAACGGCCACCCACAATTCCGCGCGCTCGACATGCGCGACCGTGCGCTCGTGCGCGCGATCCTCACCACCGCGCTGAGATTTCGCGGCACGATCCAGGCACTGATCTCAGCACGACTGGACCGCCCCCTGCCCGCCAATGCGCACGCGCTTTCACACATTCTTCACGTCGCGGCCGCGCAGATCCTTTTTCTCGACGTGCCGGATTCCGCGGCGGTCGACATCGCGGTAACGCAGGCAAAAAGCGACCCTCGCACTGTCCGCTTTGCCGGCATGGTGAATGCAGTTCTGAGAGAAATCACGCGGCGGAAGGAACGTGCGCTTCCCGCAGCACTTGCCCAGACAAGCGACACGCCGGAATGGTTTGAAAGCCGCCTCGTCGCCGCCTATGGCGAAGAGCACGCCGCTGCGATCCGCGCTGCCCACCGCATCGAGGCTCCCATCGACCTGACGGTCAAGAGCGAGCCGGCAGAATGGGCCGAAAAACTCGGTGGCATCGTACTGCTCAACGGCAGCGTAAGATTGACCAGCATCGACGGGCCCATCGCCTCGCTTCCCGGCTTTGAGGAAGGCGAATGGTGGGTACAGGATGCGGCAGCTGCTATACCGGCACAGATGTTTGGCGACCTTTCGGGAAAGCGCGTCGCGGACCTTTGTGCAGCGCCCGGCGGCAAGACCGCCCAACTCGCACATGCCGGTGGACACGTCACTGCGCTCGAACTTTCGCCCAATCGGGCAAAGCGCCTGAGGGCAAATCTTTCACGCCTCCAGCTTGAGGCTGAGATCGTCGTCGGTGATCTGATGGACTACGCGCCGGACGTACTTTTCGATGCCGTTCTGCTCGACGCGCCATGCTCATCGACCGGCACGGTGCGGCGGCATCCGGACGTTCTGTGGACCAAGGGGCCGCAAGATGTCGCAAAGCTTGCAAGCGTTCAGGCGCGAATGCTTGCCCAGGCGGTCAAGCTCCTGAAGCCGGGAGGTGTTCTCGTCTTTTCCAACTGCTCGCTTGATCCGGAAGAAGGCGAAGCACTTTATTCCGCTTTTCTTGCCAGCAACCCTGAGATCGCGCCGCTCCCGATAGTGTCCGCAGAGCTTCCATTCGCCGCCCCCTACCTGACGGAGCATGGCGCTATTCGCACTACACCGGCCGGGATGGATATGGGCTCGCCCGAAGCTTCCGGATTGGATGGCTTCTATGCAGCACGTATGCTGCGGCGTGGATAAGCCCTGACAAAGCCGATTTGTCCTTCGCAAGGATTCAGGAATGGCCTAGAGCAGTCCGACCCGGTCGAATCACTTGAGCTGACCAAAAACAGACATGCGTTTCTCGTGTACGGGCAAGCCCGGAATGACCCAGCTTCACGATCGACGGCCAACCCTGGAGCGAGCCGAAAACGCGTTCTCGCTTTTCGCAATCATGCGCTAAGTTCTTGCACTATTGCCGCTGCCGCGGTGGCGATTCGGAGGTCATTGGAGTGAGTATCGCGAGGGGCGACTCCGCGCAGATATGGGCACTTGTCGCCGCCACATTCTGGCGCCGTGCCCGGCAGCGCCTGCGTGTCGGCCCGCTTTATCGCTGGCGCTTTACCGGTCGAACACCCGAACGCGTTCTTATCGCGCCACCGGATCTGCGACTGGCAGACCCGCAGATCGCTCACGAAATCTATCATGGTCGCTTTCCCTTTGCTGGCTTCATGGTGGACACTAACGGCGACTCACCGTTCCTGACGGGCACCACGAACCCGGCATGGATTTCTGCGCTGCACGGGTTTCGATGGCTTCGGCATATGCGTGCGGCCGGCACGGAGCTGGCATCGGCCAATGCCAGAGCGCTCGTCGGTGACTGGATCAATCTGCACGGCCGCAAGATCGGTGGCGTTGCGTGGGAGCCCGCTGTCACCGCACGCCGCGTCATAGCCTGGCTGCAACATTCCGGTGTCGTGTTGCAGGGAGCGGAGTTCCCTTTCTACCGCGCATTCCTGAAATCGCTGTCGATCCAGATTCGGTATCTGCGTGCCATGACACCGGAATTGCCCGATGGTGAAGACAGATTGCGGGCCAAGATCGCCCTTGCTTTCGCAGCATTGTCGCTCCCGGCTTCCCCAAGCGCTTTGCGCGCCGCGTCAAAGCACTTGTCACTCGAGCTGGAGCAGCAGATCCTCGCCGATGGCGGCCACATTTCGCGCAACCCCGAAGCTGTACTCGAACTTCTGGCAGACCTTCTGCCGCTGCGTCACACCTATTCCAACCAGGCCGAAACGCCACCGGCCGCGCTGATCGGTGCGGTCGAAAGAATGCTTCCGGCGCTGCGCTTTTTCCGTCACCAGGACGGCACGTTGGCTCGCTTCAACGGCATGGGCGCGACCAGCCATGACCGCATTGCTGCGATCCTGCATCACGACGATACGGTGGGCGCGCCGTTGCTGCATGCGCCGCACTCCGGGTACGAGCGGCTTTCAATGGGCCCGACGACAATTATTGCCGATACGGGACGCGCGCCTTCCGCAGAGGTGTCGCATGGTTCGCAGGCGGGATGCCTGTCGTTCGAAATGTCATCCGGGCGCAGCCACTTCATCGTCAATTGTGGCGTCGACACCTATGGCGCCGATGACTTCCGCCCCCTTTCCCGGTCAACTGCTGCTCATTCGACACTGACGCTCAACGACACCTCGTCGGCGCGTTTTACGTTGCCTCGCCGCTTTGCCCGGCTGCTTGGAGCCCCATTGATCAACGGACCCCGGGATGTCCCGTGCCAGCGCATGGACTCTGAGGGCATCCAGTCGTTCGTGGCGCAGCACGACGGTTACGTCCCACGTTTCGGCCTTTACCACGAGCGAGAGCTCATGCTGAGCGCTGGCGGGGCAATGCTGGAAGGCATCGACCGCATTTTTCGCAAGGGTGGGGAGGTTGCGCCTGCAAACGGGCGCGACCAGGTCGTCGTGCGTTTCCATCTTCATCCCGACATCGCGCTATTTGAAAACAGCCGGCACGACATCATCCTCCAATCACCTGCAGGAGAAAGCTGGGAGTTCTCATGCGAGGAGATGCACGCCTCGGTGGAGGAGTCGCTTTTCTTCGCGGGCCTCGGCGGCCCCCGCCGGTCGCAGCAACTCGTGCTGTCCTACAGAGGATCCGAACATCCCGAGATCCACTGGCGATTACTGCGTCTGTGATCAACTTCACGCCATGCAGCGTTTCCATTCCGGCAGAGCTGTGTTAGGCCCCGGCCTTTCTTCCCAGCCGCAGATGGAGCCCGCGCCATGGCCGTCGCCTCGAAAAACGTTCCCGCCCCGAATTTTGTGAAAGCGCGTCGTGCGCTCCTGTCGGTTTCCGACAAGACCGGCCTCCTCGACCTGGCGAGGGCACTTGTGGAAGCTGGTGTTGAGCTGGTGTCGACCGGCGGCACCGCCAAGACCATCGCGCAGGCCGGTATCCCGGTCAAAGACGTGTCCGACATTACCGGCTTTCCGGAGATCATGGACGGTCGGGTCAAGACGCTTCATCCCTCGATCCACGGCGGCCTGCTGGCCATTCGCGACGACGCAGAGCATGTCGCAGCCATGGAGGCGCACAATATCGGCGCAATCGATATTGCAATCATCAACCTCTATCCGTTCGAGGAAGTGCGCGCCGCAGGTGGCGACTATGCCGCAATCGTCGAAAACATCGACATTGGTGGCCCCGCCATGGTTCGGGCCTCGGCGAAGAACCATGCCTATGTCACGACCGTCACCGATCCGGCCGACTATCCGCGCCTGATCGAAACGCTGTCGGCAAATGACGGTGCAACGCCATACCGTTTCCGCCAGGAACTCGCGGCGAAGGCGTACGCCAGGACAGCCGCCTACGACGCCGCTATTTCCGGCTGGTTTGCCGATGCACTTGAACTGCAGGATCCAACCTGGCGCGCATTCGGAGGCAAGCTCGAAACAGTGATGCGCTATGGTGAAAACCCGCATCAGAAAGCAGGCTTCTACGTCAATGGCGACAAGCGCCCCGGCGTCGCCACCGCACGGCAGTTGCAAGGCAAGCAGCTTTCCTACAACAACGTCAACGACACGGACGCCGCCTTTGAACTCGTTGCCGAGTTTGATCCGGCACGCACTGCGGCAGTTGCGATCATCAAGCACGCCAACCCCTGTGGGGTCGCTGAAGGCGCAACGTTGAAAGAAGCCTATCTTTCAGCACTCGCCTGCGATCCGGTTTCGGCCTTCGGTGGTATCATCGCGCTCAACGGCCTGCTTGATGCGGAAGCTGCCGAAGAGATCGTCAAGACGTTCACCGAAGTGATCATCGCGCCGGACGCCTCGCCGGAGGCCGCCGCAATTGTAGCTGCGAAGAAGAACCTTCGGCTCTTGGTGACCGGCGGACTGCCGGACCCACGCGCCACCGGAATGATGGTGAAATCTGTGGCGGGCGGAATGCTTGTGCAGTCACGCGACAATTCCATCGTTGACGATCTCGACCTGCGTGTGGTCACCAAGCGTGCGCCATCAGACAAGGAGATGGCTGACCTTGCATTTGCTTTCCGGGTTGCAAAGCACGTCAAGTCGAACGCCATCGTCTATGCACGTGACCTTGCCACGGTGGGCATTGGTGCCGGGCAGATGAGCCGCGTGGATTCCTCGCGCATTGCCGCGCGCAAGGCACTGGATGCAATGGAGGCCGCCGGCCTCGGCGAACCCCTGACCATGGGCTCCGTGGTGGCGTCCGACGCCTTCTTCCCCTTCGCCGACGGTCTTCTCGCAGCGGTCGAAGCAGGTGCAACTGCGGTGATCCAGCCGGGCGGCTCGATGCGTGATGATGAAGTCATCGCGGCAGCCGACGAACATGGCATTGCGATGGTGTTCACCGGAACGCGGCACTTCAGACACTGAGCGTGTCACAAATGTCCCTGACAGGGCCAGTCGTTCGGCTGGCCCTGTCTTTTCGTGCTGCTATCAAACCGTCTGCTCATCAGCCGGCATGTCTGCCGGATAGGGCGTTTTCAAGAGAACGAGCAGCCCCCCGAGCAGAAACAGGATGATGACCGCGATGCCGAGACGTGGCGACCCGCTGACTGCGGTCACGGTCGCGACAAGGAAGGGCGCAAGGAAGCTGGTCGCTCTGCCCGAGAATGCGTAGAGCCCGAAATAACGACCAGCCTCATCGACCGACACACTCCGCGCCAGATACGACCGTGACGATGCCTGTACCGGCCCGAACGCCAGCCCGATCAGAAGCCCGTAAAGAATGTAGGCCTTCTCGGCGGCGGTCCCGAAAAGTCCGCCACTGTCGTCCAATGGCAACGATACAATTCCAAACAGGGTGAAGCCGGGTCCGGTCGAGACGATGCCGACGGTCGCGATGCACAACATGACCAGCGAGACCAGAACCACCCTCTTGGAGCCAAATGCGGTGTCAAAACGACTGGCCAGCAAACATCCTGGCACCGCGACGACATTCAGGATGATGCCAAAGATGCCGATCTCGGTGATCGACCAGGCGAACAACGCTGCCGCGAATGCGCCGCCGAGGGCAAGCAGTGCGTTGACGCCATCCTGATAGATCATCCGCGCCACTAGAAAGCGAACGATCCCGGCACGTCGGCGCGCCTCTGTGATCGTATGGCGGATGTCGCCCAACCCCGCCTTGATCGCATCGCGCAGCGGGAGCGCCTTGCGGGCATCGGGAGTGAATATCAGCATAGGCAGGATGAAGATCAGATACCACAGGGCCGACAAAGGACCGGTTGCACGCGCATCCTCGCCTTTGGCCGGATCGAGCCCGAAAAGCGGATCGACCCCGATCAGTGTCTTGCCAGTTTCGGGCGACGCGGCGAGCATCGTGACCACGAAGATCAGCACGATCATCCCGCCAAGATAGCCCAGCCCCCAGGCGATATTGGAGTAGCGGCCGATGTCGGCCTTCGACATCAGGCGCGGCATCATCGAATCGTTGAACACGATGGAAAACTCAGCCGCGACCGAGGCCAGGCAGAAGAACGCCAGCACCAGGACAAGTGAGCTGCCCGGCTCCGCGAGCCAGAGCAGACAAAGCGATACGATCTTCACTGCGGCAAAAGCTACCAGCCACGGCTTGCGTGATCCGGCGCGGTCGGCGATCGCACCAAGTATCGGCGACAGCACCGCGATCACCACCCCGGCAGCTGCGATTCCATACCCCCATGCCGCCTGCCCGGTAGCGGGGTCGCTTGCCATCCGCGACACAAAGTAGGGGCCAAAGATGAATGTCGTGACGACCGTAAAGAACGGCTGCGCCGCCCAATCGAACAGCATCCATCCCCAGATGCCGCGTCGTGATACCGACGGCCGCTGTGTCTCTTCCTGCATTGCCCGTCCCCCGGCCAGTCCCGCTCCAATAGCGGCTCGACCAAAGCGTAGCCGAACTCATCTGGCTCAGGAAGCACCGAATGCATGTCAGGCGGATGACGCAGAAGCCGCCTGACACCGGAAGACAAACAAAATCTTGTCAGCTCAGATCATTCATCAGTCCTGACGCAACGGTGAGGCGTGACACACTGATATCGCCTCCCTCCGTCAAGGCCTGCAACTGCTGGCGCACGCGAGCGACACGATCACCGCCTGCGCTCACCCACGACTGGACAGGATCCGCGTCGCCACCATGTCTGGCAAGCGCTGCCACCGCAACTCCCCGTCGCGCCGCGTCGAGCATCGCATTTGCTCGGGCCAAGGCCAGCCCATCGTAGTAATCGGATGGAGTGATAGCGCGCGCCGCATCGAAAATGCGTCCCATCCTGAACGTCTCGCTCACAGCAAAGAATGCGCCTGCGGCCTCGACCGGGTCTGTATTTGCGACTTCCGCAACCCGAGCGATATCGGGGACGAGCTCGGCGACCGACAGGAAAGCAAGCTCTCTTGCAAGCTCTTCCGGGGTGCCCGCCTCGAGCAGCTCAAGAGCTTGTTCAGCAAGTTGTTGCTGGGTCTGGTCCGGCAACATGGATCGCAGTTTTGGCTCCAACGCTGCGCGCGCGCTGCGCAAGGCTTCAATGCGATGGTCTAATGAGTTGCCTGCGCTGTCATTTTTCAAAAACCACAAGGTCACGGAAACAATCAGCGAATCGATGATGCCATAAAGCTCGAGTTGCAGATCGCCTGAAACAACACCGTCGAGCGCGTCGATCTTGCGATAGAGATCCGGCAGATCATAGCCTTCACGTACCACGACGAACGCAGCGACCACGTCGCCAGCGGTCCGGCCGGTCAAGTCCTGCATTCTATTGATGAATGTCGGGCCGCCACGATTGATGACGTCATTTGCCAGCATGGTTGCGATAATTTCGCGCCGCAGGCGATGCTGACGAATGTCGTCTGCGTAGGAGCTCGTCATCTCGCTTGGGAAATATGCCATCAAATCCGCTTCCAGATGCGGATCGTCCGGCAATTGGCTGGCGATCAGGTCATCGAACAGCACCAGCTTGGCATAGGCCATCAGGACCGCGATTTCCGGTCGTGTGAGAGCTTCGTCGCGAGCCTCCCGCTCCTTCATTTCCGCGCTGGATGGCAGAACTTCCACCACACGGTCGAGCAGGCCCCTGCTCTCCAGCGCCTGCATCAAGCGCTCCTGTTGAGCCATCGCCTTCGCACCGCGCCGATGCGTCATCGAAATAGCGAGTGTCTGCAGATAGTTGTTTTGCAGAACGAGTTTTGCAACTTCCTCGGTCATATCGGCCAGCAGGTGATCCCGCGATAGCCGCGTGAGCGCTCCTCTGCGCATCGCTCCGGCCAATGCGATCTTGATGTTGACCTCGATGTCGGACGAATTCACGCCAGCCGAATTGTCGATTGCATCGGAGTTGCCATGACCTCCCGAAAGGCCATAGTCGATGCGTCCACGCTGGGTCATGCCCAGATTTGCACCTTCGCCGACCACCTTTGCCCGGATCTGTCGACCCGTAATGCGGATCGCGTCATTAGCCCGATCGCCAACGTCGGCATTGGCTTCGCCTACACCGCGCACATAGGTGCCGATACCGCCGAACCACAACAGGTCGACGGGGGCCTTGAGGATGGCGCTCATGATTTGCGCAGGTGACACGGTCAGCTCTGAAAGTCCGATCGCCGCAGCTGCCTGCGCCGAAAGCGTGATGGATTTGGCCGCACGCGATACGACCATGCCGCCTTCGGAAAGAAGCTCCTTGTCGAAATCCTGCCAGGTGAGCTGCGGATTGTCGAACAGGCGCTTGCGCTCGGCAAATGTCGTCACCTCATTGGGGGTCGGGTCGATGAAGATGTCCCGGTGATCAAAAGCAGCGACAAGGCGGATGCAGGGCGACAGCAGCATGCCATTGCCAAACACGTCTCCCGACATGTCACCGACGCCGACCACGGTAAACGGCTCGCGCATGATGTCGCGGTTCATCTCACGGAAGTGGCGCTTTACCGCCTCCCACGCGCCGCGCGCCGTGATTGCCATCTTCTTGTGGTCATAGCCCGCCGAACCGCCCGATGCGAAAGCATCGTCCAGCCAGAAATCGTGGCGCTGGCTGATCGCGTTGGCCGTGTCGGAGAAGGTTGCCGTGCCTTTGTCGGCAGCGACGACGAAATATGGATCATCGCCATCATGCCGCTTCACATCGGCCGGGTGCAGGACCCTGTCACCGTCAAGATTATCGGTGATCGAGAGCATGGACGATATGAAATTGATATAGGCCGCGCGACCAGCCTCGAAAATCTCAGCACGCCCCCCACCTGGCGGCAAGCGTCGTGGAAAGAAGCCCCCCTTCGCCCCGACCGGTACGATCACGGCATTCTTGACCTGCTGCGCTTTCACGAGGCCGAGCACTTCGGTGCGGTAGTCTTGCGCCCGGTCCGACCAGCGCAGTCCGCCGCGCGCCACCGCGCCAAAGCGTAGATGAACGCCTTCAACCTGCGGGCCATAGACGAAAATCTCGCGCCAAGGACGCGGCTCGGGAAGCCAGCTGATTGCGTGCGACTCAAACTTGAGCGCGAGCGAACGCGGCTCTTCAGCGGACACGGCATAGTAGTTGGTTCGCAATGTCGCTTCGATCAGGTTTTCGAAGCGCCGCAATATGGTGTCCTCATCGAGATTGGGCACACCATCCAGCGCATCCTTGATCGAAGCCTTGATATGACGTGCCGTGACCGCATCGTCCTCCGTCATCGCGGGATCAAAACGCGCTGCGAACAGGTCGAACAGCGCACGCGCGATCATGGCGTGCTTGTTCAGAACCCCGGCAATGAAATCCTGACTCTGCGGGATACCAGCCTGCTGCAGATAGCGACCATAGGCCCGCAAGAGCTGAATTTCCTGCGGGCGCAGAAACGCACTTTGGACCAGAGCAGCATACCCGTCGTTGTCCGTTTCGCCTCTCCATATCGACAGGAAAACGTCCCGTACCAGCGCGCCGCCGTCAGACAGGTCGATTGGTTTTCCAAGGCCGCTTTCCAGTTCCATGTCATGGATGAACACGGAGCCGTTCTCGTCCAGACCTGGAATCTCGAAGGTGCGCTCGCTGATCACCTTGAAACCCATATTTTCCAGAAGCGGCACCCGCCGGGAAAGAGCCACCGGCTCGCCATAATGGTAGATCTTCAGTGAAGCGGAGGTGCCGTCCTGGCCCGCATCGAAATAGAAGTCCACAGCAATCGGATTTGTGGAGCCGATGGTGACAATATTCCCGGCATCGGCAAGCCCGGTCTGCGGCGTAAACGAGTTCTGATAGCTCTTGGGCAAACGACTGGCGATCGCGACCAGAGCCCCGCTCGCCTGCGCATCCGCCGCCGCCTCGCGCAACTCATCTTCCCATGTGCGCACAAGCGCGCGCAAATTGGTCTCGATCTCGCTGACATCGACTTTGGGCGTCGGACCACCGGAGCGGCCAATGATGAAATGCACCCGTGCAAGTGAGCCTTCGGGATATGCCGGGTAGTAAGCCGACAAACGACCGTCGAATATCTGCTTCAGATAGACACCGATTTTCTCGCGCACGACTGAATCGTAATTGTCCTTTGGCACGAACACGATCACCGACACGAAACGGTCGAACTGGTCGACGCGTACAAGGGCACGCACCCGTGGGCGCTCACCAAGAGCGAGAATCGCTTCAGCGTGCTTGCGCAAGGTCGGTACGCTGATCTGGAACAACTCATCCCGGGGATAAGATTCCAGCACATTGATCAGCGCCTTGCCGGAGTGGTCATGCGGATCAAAACCGGAGGTCGCGAACACCGCCTCCACCTTCGATCGAAGATACGGAATCTCCATCACCGACTCGGTGTAGGCTGTCATAGTGAACAGCCCGACGATCCGCAGTTCGCCTGTCAGCTGTCCTGCATCATCAAAAGTCTTGACGCCGATATAGTCCAGATAGATCCGACGGTGCACCACCGACTTGGCGTTTGCCTTGGTGACGAGCAAGAGGTCCGGCCCATGCAGAAACGCTCTCAACTCTGGGCTCGTCGCCACTCCTGGCTCGTTGTCCCGCCGTAAAACACGCACGTTGGCATCTGCGAGAATTCCAATACCTGGCTTGTCCGCTCGCTCCAGTCCGCCAGTTTCCTCGCCACCGACATATCTGAATTCACGCATGCCAAGAAATGTGAAATTGTCGTCGCGAAGCCAGTCGAGGAACGCAACTGCCTCGGTGATGGTCTTTTCGTCGAACGGCACGGGTTTGGTGCGCAGATCCTGAATTGCCCCGTCAAGCCGTGCGAGCATCGGCTTCCAGTCGGATACCGCCGCTCGAACCTGGGCCACCACGCTCTGAAGCCGAGCCTTCAATGCCTCCACCGCCTGTTCACCCAGGCGGCCAACATGAACATGGATGAGGCTGATCTTGTCCGCGTTGGCTTCGCCCTCACCAGGCACGCTTTCACCGATCAGTTCGACCACGCCGTTTTCATCGTGTCGGACAAGCAAAACCGGATGCAAAACAAGAGATGCTTCTCCAACCGCATCGCTGATCTCTCCGGTGATGGAATCGAAGAGAAAAGGCATGTTGTCATTGACGATCGTGATCGCCGTAACGGCCTTTCCCGCGCGCTGCAAAAGAGGATCATGATCGATCGAAACAAGTGCAGTGCCGCGACGATGCTGCTTCAGCGCCCGCAGGGCCAAAGCCGCCGAACGCTGCATAACATCGGGGGCGTAATGGACAAGATCTTCGGCCGGAGCCCGCTTCGTAAAAAAGGACGCAACTTTTTTCACATCAGCCGCATCCTGCGACGATGTCGAAATACCAATACCCGTGGCCATGTGCCGTCCTTCCAAAGTCCAGTCAGATTCTCCCAGTCTAACAGACCCTTGCACTTTTTCGAGACAGTCAATTGAGGTGCACGTCCTGCCTGACCCATTCATCCTGGAAGCAGCAATCTGGACGCAAGGATTGCTTGCGTTATGCTCACAACGACGATTGGAGATGAGCAATGACACAACAACCGACAGCATTGGTGCTTGAGCAGGAAGGTGAGCTTTCCGACGCCACAAGGGCCTATTTCGACAAGTGCCAGGAAAAACTGGGAATGGTGCCCAACGTTCTGAAGGCCTACGCCTTCAACGAGAAAAAGCTGCGCGCGTTCACGGAGATGTATAACGACCTGATGCTCGGCGATTCCGGATTGAGCAAACTGGAGCGCGAGATGATCGCGGTCGCCGTCTCGTCAGTGAACCATTGTTACTACTGCCTCACTGCACACGGAGCCGCGGTCAGGCAATTGTCAGGTAGCCCAGAGCTTGGCGAACAAATGGTCATGAATTATCGCGCCGCCGATCTCACGCCGAAGCAGAAAGCGATGCTGGACTTTGCCGTGCTTTTGACGGAGCGCCCCGACGTGATCGAGGAAAGCGATCGCGAGACGTTGAGGGAAGTCGGCTTCAGCGACCGCGACATCTGGGATATCGCCTCGACCGCAGCTTTCTTCAATATGTCGAACCGTGTCGCAGCAGCCGTCGATATGCGACCGAACCCGGAATATCACGCACAAGCGCGCTGATCGCCGACGTTCCATGGTCCAGGCCCGGCGCTGCTGCCGGGCCTTCCGCCCATGCTCGATCTAGACGTAGCGCCCCGCACGCTGCAGGACCTCGATCTCGTATCCATCCGGGTCCTGCACGAAGAAAAAGCGCGCAATGACCTCGCCCGCGGGAGCGAAGTCGACCAGCTTGCGTGGATTCAACCCCGCCTCGACAAAGCGTGCATGCTCCGCACTGACGTCCTCTACCGTCACCGCCAGATGGCCATATCCCTGGCCGAGTTCGTAAGGCTCCTGGCGGTCCTTGTTGATCGTCAGCTCAAGCTCGAACCCCGTTTCCGCATTGGACAGGTAGACAAGCGTGAAGGTGGGAAAGTCGAGTCGTTCCGCAACCTCAAGCCCAAATGCGCTGTTGTAGAAAGCGACCGAGCGCTCCTCATTCAACACGCGGATCATCGAGTGAACCATCTTGGCCATGTGCTATCTCCGTTGACGAATATGAACCAATAGCAAAACGGCGGCCCGATGGCCGCCGCTTCACGAAACAATTTCCTGTGCCGCAGGGGATCAGGCGACGCCAGCCTTCTGCTTCTCATAGCGCTTGCGATCATTCGGATCGAGGTGAAGCTTGCGCAGGCGGATCGACTTGGGAGTGACTTCCACCAGTTCGTCGTCCTGAATCCACGACAAGGCGCGCTCAAGCGTCATGCGGATGGGAGGCGTCAGCTTCACCGCCTCATCCTTGCCGGAAGCACGGATGTTGGTGAGCTTCTTGCCTTTCAGAACGTTTACTTCGAGGTCGTTGTCACGCGAGTGAATGCCGATCAGCATCCCCTGGTAAACCTTGACGCCCGGATCGATAATCATCGGTCCGCGGTCCTCAAGATTGAATAATGCGTAGGCAACGGCTTCACCCTGGTCGTTCGAAATCAAAACGCCGTTGGTGCGGCCTGGCAGCTCACCCTTGTAAGGCTCATAAGCATGAAACAGCCGGTTCATCACCGCTGTACCACGCGTGTCGGTGAGCAGCTCCGACTGGTAGCCAATGAGACCACGGGTCGGCGCGTGGAAGACCAGACGCTGACGATTGCCGCCCGAAGGACGCAATTCGATCATCTCGGCCTTGCGCTCGCTCATCTTCTGAACGACGACACCTGCATGCTCCTCGTCGACGTCGATGACGACTTCTTCAACGGGCTCGAGGGTCTGGCCATTCTCGTCTTTTTGCATGACGACGCGCGGACGCGAAACGGCAAGCTCAAAGCCTTCGCGGCGCATCGTCTCGATCAGCACCGAGAGCTGCAACTCGCCGCGACCCGATACGTAGAACGAGTCCTTGTCCGGCGATTCCTCGATCTGCAGCGCGACGCTGCCTTCTGCTTCTTTCAGAAGACGATCGCGGATGACGCGGCTCGTGACCTTGTCGCCTTCCGTACCCGCCAGCGGCGAGTCGTTGACGATGAACGACATCGTCACGGTTGGCGGATCGATTGGCTGCGCCTGCATCGGCGTGTTGATCGACGGGTCACAGAACGTGTCGGCGACAGTGCCTTTGGAAAGGCCTGCAATCGCGACGATATCACCTGCCTGCGCTTCCTCGATCGGCTGCCGCTCGATACCGCGAAATGCGAGAATCTTGGAAATGCGGCCGTTTTCCAGCACTGTACCGTCGTGATGAAGGACTTTTACAGCCTGGTTCGGCTTCACCGATCCGGATTCGATACGGCCCGTGATAATGCGCCCCAGAAACGGGTTCGCTTCAAGGATCGTTCCGATCATGCGGAACGGCCCCTCGTGAACGGTCGGCTCCGGAACATGACGCAAAACGACCTCGAACAACGGCGCAAGGCCTTCGTCCTTCGGACCCTCTGGCGAGGCAGCCATCCACCCGTCACGACCCGAACCGTAAAGGATCGGGAAATCCAGCTGCTCGTCGGTAGCATCAAGAGCCGCAAACAGGTCGAAGACCTCGTTGATGACTTCGACATGGCGCGCATCCGGGCGGTCGATCTTGTTGATCGCCACGATCGGCTTGAGGCCGACCTTAAGCGCCTTGCCGACGACGAATTTTGTCTGCGGCATCGGCCCTTCGGCCGCGTCCACCAGGACGATGACGCCATCGACCATATTCAGGATGCGCTCGACCTCTCCACCGAAGTCGGCGTGGCCTGGCGTATCGACAATGTTGATGCGCGTGTCTTTCCACTCCACCGAGGTGGCCTTGGCAAGAATGGTGATGCCGCGTTCTTTTTCGATGTCGCCGGAATCCATCACGCGTTCTGCAACACGCTGGTTGTCACGGACGGTACCGGAATGTTTCAGGAGCGCGTCGACTAGCGTGGTCTTTCCATGGTCGACATGCGCGATGATCGCGATGTTTCGAAGCTTCATATATCCTCGGAGGCATTGGTGCGCGCGACTGGGCACGCGAGCGTGTTCGATGCGCGCTCATACCGCTTTTTTCGCATTTGCGAAAGTGCAGTCGCCCGAAAAACGATTAACGCCCGTTCACGTAGGCCGAAAGAGCGCCGACAAGATGATCGAATACAAGACGAACGCGCCGCGTATCCTGCAGATCTTCATGCATCGCGACCCACATCTCATAGCCGAACTCAATTGTCTCCGGTAGAACTCGCACCAGATCGGGATCTTGTGCCGCAAGCACAAGATGACAACCGCCGATGCCCAGTCCCGCCTTCAGCGCCATCATCTGCGCTGCGTCACTGTCACAGCGCAGGGCAAACATGTCACGGGCTAGGTTTCGACCACCAACCTTGATGCCGGCAAGCAGCGCTTCATCCTTGTCGATACCGATGGTGGAATGCTCGAACAGTTCGTCAGCGTTCTGAGGCACACCGTAAAGCTGCGTGTAGCTGCGGTGGGCGAAAAGGCCGACCCGAACGGTGCCGACATGTCGCGCGACAATCGCCTCCTGCTCCGGACGCACCATACGCACGGCGATATCCGCCTCGCCGCGCAAAAGATTGTCGTTACGGTTGGAAAGAGCGAGTTCGAACTCTATCGCAGGGTGACGATGGCGGAGCGACACCAGTTCAGCTGGCAGCACGAATGTCCCAACCATTTCACTTGCAGCGATGCGCACGGTGCCACGTGCCTGACCTTGCTCCCCCGATGCAGTGCGCACCAGTTTGGCAGCAGCGAGCGCCATCGTTTCGGCATGTGGCACAAGTGTTTCTGCCAAAGCCGTCGGAAGCAGGCCATCGCGGGATCGCGTAAACAGCTTGACCCCGATGGCAGTTTCCAGCGCGTCGATGTGGCGGCCGGCTGTCGGCTGGGTCATTCCGAGCATGCGCGCGGCTCCCGACAAGCTACCCTCGCGGACCACAGCCAGAAACGTCCGCCACAGCTCCCACTGATCCGCCAGATTCTTCATGCAAAAATGCATAGCACGGCAACATAAATAGTCAATTTTCGTATATCATGACAAGATGTAGGTGACGGGGACCATCAACGGAGTTCTCGACAGATGCTGATTTCCATCATCGCCCTGATAGCTGCGATCCTCGCAGGCCTTTTCATCTTCGCGCCGAAAGCGGAACTGGAAACCTCGATCCAGATCGACGCGCCGCCCGCATTGGTTTGGGACATACTCAGCGACGTCGACGGCCACGCCGACTGGAATCCATTTCTCGTGTCGATGAGCGGTCAATTGCAAGAAGGAGAACGATTGACCAACGTCATGCGCCCGTCCAAAGGGAAAGAGATGACATTTCGTCCGGTTGTGGTTTCGGTCCAGCCAGAACGGGAACTGCGCTGGCTGGGACGTTTGTTTCTTCCACGCCTATTCGATGGTGAGCACACATTTCTGCTCGCCCCCCAAAATGGCGGCACACATTTCATCCAGAAGGAATCGTTTCGCGGGATCGGTCTGTGGTTCATCAACATTGAGCAGTTCCGGCAGGACTTCGAAGCCTTGAACCGCGCTCTGAAGCAAAGAGCGGAAGCTGCTCGCGCCACATGACTGTCTACAAACAGTGAACAGTCTGTTCCCAGTTTTAATCACAATGCCCTCTATATTAGTGTCGACGGCATCTGCATTATGCCGCCTTCTTTCAAGCATTGTATTCAGGATGTACTCTACTGAGATTTGCTTGACGGGTTGGGCTTCAGCGCTCTTTGGCTATAGTCAAAGGAGCTGCAGCCCTCTGCCTTTGGGCAGGCTGATGGATGTGAATCGCGCGCGCGTTGGTGCTGGGGGGCGACGTCGCCGCGCGGAACGGCTCCGGATCTGCTGATGCTCCGGGGCCGCTCTCATCCTTGATGAATTGTTAACATCTGCTCGCTAATTTTAGTACTCGGAGCGCCGGTGCTAAAATTCAGGGCATCGTTTCGGCGATCCCGAATGAGGCTTGACGATGCAGTTGCCCGCGTGGACTCTCAAATTTCTGGCCGCCAGCGTCGTGCCTGCGCTGATCGGTGTCAGCGTGGCGATATCTGCCCCTTCGGGCTCGACAATCAGTAGCGAAGTCCTTTCAGACGCCCACTTCACCATTGGTGCAGACGGCGTCGATTTCACCATGATTACCGGACCACGCAGCTCCGGCATCGCGAATTCCGTGCCAGCTTGTGCTGACCCTGCACGGCGCGGGATCCTGCGCCCCTGCTAAAGAAGTCGCGATCTTTCGGCTTCGCTCACTCGCTTTATGCTCCGGTATTCGCGCACACTCTTATGGCGACGTAACTTTGTGGCCGACAAACCTCGGTATCGGCCCCCAATTACCTAGCTTGAGGGCCGCTATCGGCAATTTACGTCAGTTTGGCTCAGGAAAGCCCGCGCTTTTCCATCATCGCCACCGGCGATGGCATCTTTCCCCTGAAGGCCAAATATAGTTCTTGCGGATCGCGCGTCCCGCCAGCAGCATAAATGTACTCGCGCAATTTTTTCGCTGTCGCGGCATCGAACACGTCACCGGTTTCCTCAAAGGCTGAGAACGCGTCCGCATCCAGCACCTCCGACCACATATAGGAATAGTAGCCGGCAGAGTATCCATCGCCAGAGAACACATGGAGAAAGTGCGGCGTGCGGTGGCGCATGACGATTTCGGCTGGCATCGACAAATCTGCCAGCGTGCTAGCCTCGAACTCCAGCGGATGTTCGGGTGCCTCTTCTTTCGCATGGTACGCCATATCGATAAGCGCGGATGCCGTGAACTCGACGGTCGCGAAGCCCGCATTGAACGTGCGAGCGGCCAGCATCTTGTCGAGAAGTGCAGCAGGCATCGGCTCGCCCGTGCGATAGTGCCGCGCATGCTTTTGCAGAATTTCAGGCACGGTCAACCAGTGCTCGTAAAGCTGCGAGGGCAATTCGACAAAATCGCGAGAGACTGCCGTACCCGACACAGAAGGCCATCTTGCTTCGGTCAACATGCCGTGGAGCGCATGGCCGAACTCATGGAACAAGGTGCGCGCATCATCAATGGAGAGAAGCGCGGGCCGCCCCTCGGACGGCTTGGCGAAATTCATGACGTTGTAGATGATCGGCGCCGCGCCCTTGCCCAGCTTGTAGCCGCTCTGCAACGCGCTCATCCACGCTCCAGACCGCTTTGATGGTCGATTGAAATAGTCGGCAAGAAAAGTTGCGCGGTGCGATCCGTCAGCGTTCCGAACCTCAAAGACCCGCACGTCCTCATGCCACCCAGACACGCCTTCCAGCTCCTCGAACCGCAAGTCGAACAACCGCTCTGCGACATCGAAGCAAGCTGCGATCATGTTGTCCAACTGCAGGTACGGCTTGAGCTCAGCCTCATCAAAGGTGTATTTTTCAGCCCGCAGCTTTTCCTGCCAATAACGCCAGTCCGCAGCTGCAATGGGGCCGTTGCTACCCGAGTGCTGCGCCAGGCGCTGCAATTGAGCCTTGTCAGCTTCAGCCTTGGCCAAAGCGCTTTTCCACACAGGCAGCAACAGATCCATAACGGCGGAAGGCGTCTTGGCCATCGTGTCGTCGAGTTTGAAAGCAGCAAAACTGTCATATCCGAGCAGACGCGCCTTTTCCGCGCGCAATTCCAGCGTCTCGCGTACGATCGACGTGTTGTCGGTCTCTCCACCCATTTCCCCCCGTTTGACAAAGGCGTCAAAAACCTTCGCCCGCAGGTCGGCTCTGGCAGAAAAAGTCAGGAAAGGCTCGACGATCGAGCGAGAAAGTGTGACCGCATATCGCCCCTTCTGGTGACGAGACGTGGCCGCTTCAGCCATCGCATCGCGGAGAAATTCCGGCAACCCGGCAAGATCTTCTCCCTCATCGAGAAACAAAGCCCACCCTGCCTCATCGGCCAGCACGTTCTGGCCGAACTCAGCGCCAAGCGTAGCCAACCTCTCTCCAATGCCGGAAAGGCGTTTCTTTTCGGCCGCTCCCAGCCGCGCACCGGCTTTAACGAAACGCTTCCAGGTTTTCTCGAGAACCCTGCCCGTTTCCACATCCAGCCCCAGCGCTTCGCGTTGGCCATAAAGCGTATCGATGCGTGAAAACAAAGCATCGTTCATGTAAACAGCGGAGAAGTGGCGCGACATTCTGGGAGCGATCTCTCGCTCAAGCGCCTGCAATTGCGGATTGGTATGCGCGCCCGCACGGCACCAGAAAATCGCAGAAACGCGACCAAGCGCCTCGCCAGCCAATTCGAGTGCCTCAAGCAGATTAGCAATCGTCGGAGCGTCGACATTGTTGGCAATCGCCGCAATCTCGCGCTCATGGGCTGCCAGCGCCGCATTGAACACGGGGCCAAACTGGTCGTCCGAAATCGCGTTAAAATCCGGCAGACCGAGCGGTCCGCGCCAATCGGTCAATGGATCGCTGGCAAGATCAACAACAACTTCCGACATGCTTATCTCCTGAAATCCGCAATGGCGATCTTGCTGACTTATGCGCACACAACCGCGCCTGCAACCCACCGCGCCGCTTGACCGGTCATCCCATCAATAGTAAGCAACGCTTATTATAAGAGTGGATTACAATGCCCCCGGAAATTTATCACAACACGATCAGCTTTGTGATCACCGATGTCGCACGCCTGATGCGTGCGGAATTCGACAGGCGCACAAGCGGCGTTGGAATTGGCCTCACCCCCGGCGAGGCGCGCGTTCTTTTCAGCGTCTCGAAGGCCGGCCCCGTACGCCAGGCGGTTCTTGCCGAACGCATGGGGCTGGAGGCCATGACCTTGTCAACCTATCTTGACCGCCTCGAGGAGCGCGGACTCCTCAGCCGCACTGCCGACCCTTCGGACCGACGAGCCAAGCTTGTCAGCGTAAGACCGGAGGCGGAACCGATCATACAGGAAATCCTCAGGATCGGGGCACAATTACGCGCGGACATGTCCGCTACAATCGACCCTCAGAAGATGGAACAGCTACGTCAGAGCCTTATGCAGATGCGTAACTGCCTCATTGAAATGCGCCCGGAATGCCCCAAAGGAACGTCAAAAGCATGAATGCATATTCCAAGCCTCTCGCTCCGGCAATGAGTGAACGCCGGGTGAGCCTTCTCGGAGCCTTGATGGTCGCCGTCGGCCCAATTTCGCTCGCCTTGTTCACGCCCGCAATGCCGGAGATCGTCCATGTCTTCGGTACGACGCACTCGACCGTCAAGCTGACATTGTCGATGTATTTTGCCGGCTTTGCTCTGGCGCAGCTGATTTGCGGGCCACTTTCGGATGGCTTCGGCCGCCGGCCAATCATCATGGCATTCATGTCTATCTATCTGGCAGCCAGTGTCCTTGCACTTTTTGCGCCCTCCATTGAGTGGCTGATTGCGGCACGCTTTCTGCAAGGAATTGGCGGGGCAGCGGGTGTAGCGGTTTCGCGCGCCATCGTGCGGGATCTCTTCACCAACGAAAGCTCCGCCAGGATCATGAACCTGATCGGACTGATCCTTGGAATTGGCCCGGCTTTCGCCCCCTCACTCGGCGGCGTGACAATGCAGCTTTTCGGGTGGCAATCGATTTTCGTCTTGATGGTGATCTTTGGTGTTGCGGTGATTATTGTCATGCATCGCGGGCTTGCGGAAACCGTCAGTCGGGACCTTTCCCGCATTCGTCCAAAAGCACTCGGACGATCCTATCTGCAGTTACTGAGTAGTGGGTACTTTATGTCATCCGCGCTGGTACTCGGCGGCTCGATTGGCGCATTCTACACACTTGCGGTCGTGCTGCCATTCATCATGATGGAACGCGTCGGCCTTTCACCGACAGCATTCGGCTTCAGCATGCTTGGACAATCGGGGGCGTTTTTTGTCGGCTCTCTGGTTGTCCGGCGGGCGATGCGCCGCTACGGCGGCGTGGCCATCATGCCCTTCGGCCTTGTCGCCATTGCGATCGGCAGCATTGCTCTTGCCGTCGTGCTGCGGGTCACAGAGCCAACCGTACTGACAGTGATGGGCCCGGTAGCCATCTACGCTTTCGGTACGGCGTTCCTGATGCCCGGAATGTCGACAGCCTCACTTGCACCATTCCCTCACATTGCAGGGGCTGCTGCAGCGCTGGGCGGCTTCATGCAAATGGGCGGAGGACTTGTCGGAGGGTTGTTGTCAGGGCTGTTTTCCGACCCTGTGACCGCTTTGGCAACCGTCGTGCCAGGCCTGGGCTTCACTGCAATCGGATGCTGGGTCTGGTGGCGCTCCTTGCCCGAGCCTGCAATGGCGAACATGGTTCTGACACGCAGCCCTGACGGCAGTTCCGCGCCGCCCGCCCAATAGGCGGACGGCGTACCGAAAGAATATCAATCAACGTCGGGACGTTCGAAGTCACCAGTGTCGTGGTTCATCGCCCACAATTCGCCGGTCGAGATGTCGAACCACGCACCATGGAGGCTGAGGCCTCCATTCTGCTCACGCTCAGCGATATAGGGGAATGTACGCAGATTACCGATCGAAAACCGGATCGAAATGCGCTCCAGCGCCGTCTGGCGTTCACCGCTGGTCATCATGGTATTTCCCGAAACCGCGTCTGCCGCTGGTGATACCAGCCCCATCCACTGTCCGATGAAATCGCCCGGCGCCAGCGGCTCTGCCGCCGGGTTGAGCGCCGCGCCAATACCGCCGCAACGGCCATGCCCCAGCACGACGATGTGCTTCACCTTGAGGCTTTGGACGGCATATTCGAGCGCAGCCGAGGTAGCGTGATGGCGGCCATCAGGCTCATAAGGTGGCACGAGATTTGCCACATTACGCATCACGAACAATTCGCCGGGCCCACAATCAAAGATGGTTTCAGGGGCAGCGCGGGAATCGCAGCATGCGATCACCATCGTCTGCGGCTCCTGACCTTCCTTCGCCAGCGCGCGGTATCGATCGCTCTCGGACGCATAGCGACCACCCATAAAGGCGTGGTATCCATCCAGCAGTCTGTCGGGCAAATGTTTCATCGGGGCACCTTGGCTCTGTTTTCTTAACATCCCGATACAAGATGTGAGGCTGGAGAAAAAGACAAAATCGAACAATCCGTGCGTGTGATGCTCGCAGTCGTTCACAAACGCTCAGGCGCGCCGGCCCCCACCAGAGGTCATCAGTCGCCTTGTCTGGACCATCGCCATTGGGTGCACCAGCGCATGGGCATCGGTCTGAAGCATCAGCTGATCGGCTCCGCGCTTGACTGCTCGCGCGGCCATCTCAAACACCGATGCGGCAGTCATCTGCAACGCCTTTTCGGCTTTCAGCCCTTCCATCATATGTCCAAGAAAAAGCGCTGCAGCCAAGTCTCCTGTACCGCTGGGAACATCTGAAATTGCGCGGTGCTCGGCCAGCAGCACTTCCTTGTGCGACACCAGCAAATTGCCAATCGAACCCGCCATCAATCCATGCGATGACGTGACCAGGGTTTTCTCGACCCCCAGCTCAAGGGCCGCCTCTGCAAGCGCTTGATTGGAAGGCAATTCCTTGCCGCCGCAGAGCCACTGCAATTCAAAGCGGTTGGGCGTGGCGATATCCGCCAGCGGCAACAAACGATCGCGCATTGCTTTGGCCGTTGCATCCGGGACATAGAGGCCACCGACATCTCCGCAAACCGGATCGCACATGTAAATCGCATTCGGATTGCGGCGCTTCACTGCCTCCACCAGCCCGGCTACCGCGCTCGCCTGCGCAGCATCTCCGAGATAGCCCGACAGAACCGCTCCAATCTCCCCCAGCCATGGAGCTGTCTGCAAGTCATGCATGAGCGCGTCGAACTCGGCAGCTGGCGCGACGATCCGCGTTCCTCGTCCATGGCCGGGGTGCCAGGGCAGCACCACAGTCGGAACCGCCCAGACGGGAAAGCCCAACTGCTCCAGCGCAAAGACCGCTGCACGGTTACCTACCGATCCACGCACCACATGGCTGGAAATGACAATGACGGCGCGAGGTAGATCTTCAATGTCCCGAGCCATTGCCCTACCCCGCATCAATCATGAACTGGATCAGCCACCAGATGAGATAAATCAAGAGGATCACCCCAAGCCAACGACCGATCCGCGTTCCCCAGACTTCCGCCCAGTCATTCTGGTCGGCGTCGTGACCACCCAGATGGTTTGTTACCCGGCGCGCCATCGTCGCTTCGCTCTCGACATCAACGCGGCGAATGATTCGGCGTGATTCCGCCTCGTTCCCCTTGTCGCGATCCATCTTCGGCTTCTCCGATACCGCAATTTCAATCATCCGGCCGGCCAGCGAAATCATCATCATGCCTTGCCACGCCTGAACTCCAGCACAGCTACGCAACGTTTGAAGACGCAACCGTTTTCGTCCGTCTGTTTTGCTTGCGAGCCAGCGGAAGTTCATTATGATTAACAAATCATGAATACGTTGACGATCGACATCAGACGGGCAGAGCCACAGGATGCAACTTCCATCGCGGATGTGCATCATGAATCGTGGAAAGGTGCCTATGCTGGAATCATTCCGCACAAGGCGCTCAGCTCAATGCTCAGTCGCCGCGGCTCACGATGGTGGGCCGACGCGATTCGTCGTGCCGCCAGCGTTCTCGTCATCGAGATTGGCGGCGAGGTGGTCGGCTACGCGACCTTGGGTCGCAACCGTGCCCGCGAATTGCCGCAAGAGGGCGAGATCTACGAACTCTATGTCCGCCCCGAGTATCAGGGTATCGGTCTGGGCACCCGCCTGTTTGCCGCTGCGCGGGAGAAGCTTGCAGCCCATGGGCTTGCTGGGCTTGTTGTGTGGGCGCTTGAGGAAAACGACAACGCCGTCGACTTCTACGCGCGTGCCGGTGGCCGCGATATTGCGGAAGGCGTCGAAGTTTTTGACGCCAAGGCTTTGCGCAAGGTTGCGTTCGTCTGGGAATAGTCTGAGCGGGTGATCTGGCTGCTGCATTGCAATATTCGCGCTGGCGGTATATCCGCAGCGCAACAAACGCAGCAAGATCAGGACCTCAGTCTATGCGCATTGATGCCATCTCCATCGGCAAGAACCCCCCTGAAGACGTAAACGTCATTATCGAAGTGCCTGTCGGCGGCCAGCCGATCAAGTACGAGATGGACAAGGACGCCGGCGTTCTCGTCGTCGACCGCTTCCTTTACACACCGATGACCTATCCAGGAAATTACGGCTTCGTGCCGCACACGCTGTCAGATGACGGCGACCCGATCGACGTGCTGGTGTGCAACACCCGCCCGCTGATGCCAGGTTCGGTGATCAATGTTCGCCCGATCGGCGTCCTGATCATGGAAGACGATGGCGGCAAGGACGAGAAGATCATCGCGGTTCCGTCGCCCAAGCTGACGCGCCGCTACGAAAACATTCACAACCACACCGACCTGCCGGAAATCACCCTCAAGCAGATCGAGCATTTCTTTGAGCACTACAAGGATCTGGAGCCCGGCAAGTGGGTAAAGATCGGCGGCTGGCGCGATGCAAACGTTGCGCGTCAGATGATCGTGGAAGCGATCGAGCGCGCCAAGGCCTGACCCAACAGGTTTGCAATCTTGATAAAAGCCGCTCAACAGGGCGGCTTTTTTATTGCCGGCTTAATGCCTGCTCAGCAGCAGAAGAGAGTTCTTGTAGCGCCGCGATGAGCACGTCCGGATTGCCAGCAATCCGCAACGTCTTCAAACGTGCAGTGTCGCCCGATACGATCTCAACAGTGCTTGCCGGCACGCCTAATGCTTTCGCAACAAGCTTGACCAGGGCCTGATTGGCCTTGCCCTTTTCCGGCACGGCACGAACCCGCGCCTTCAGATGCGCGCGCCCATCATCAGCCACCTCAACACCTTCAACCGCATCTCGCGCCGACTTCGGCGTCAAGCGCACGAAAACGTCGACGCCACCATCATGCACGCGGTAGGGTTTGGGCGCACCCTCACCCATCAGGACAGAAGCAGCGGCGCAACCGTTGTGAGGACCAGTTGGCGCACGAAGAACAGCAGCAGAAGCAGGATGATCGGCGAGATGTCGATGCCACCCAGATCCGGCATGATCCTGCGGATAGGCCGCAATGCCGGCTCAGTCGCCCGAAACAGGAAATTGCCGATCGTGTTCACGAACTGATTGCGTGAGTTGATCACGTTGAAGGCATAGAGCCACGAGAAGATCGCCGAGGCGATGATGATCCACCAGTAGAGATCGAGCGCGAGCACGATGGTCTGGATAAGCGCGAGCATGCGTGGTCTCCCTAACAACACGCGAGATGTAAACAGTGTGAGCCAGGCGGGCAAGGGCCGTTCGCCTGTTCACTGTCACTCACTTTTTTACGACTACGCCTGGGGCGCCAAAGTGTGATCGATCAGCTCAAGCACCTTCTTGACCTCGATACCGACACAGGCCAGCTGACTGGGGTGATTATCCCAAGGACTCGGGGGAAAGAAGCGGTCGTCCGGCTTCTGGATTGTCTGACCAATAGCGATCCCGTCAGTCACGACCCGCATCGCTCCGCTACGCGTCTGGAACAGTTCCGGCGCCACAAGATAAACGCAGGCGCAACTGTCGTGGATCACCATCGCATTGTCGACGAACCGGGAATAGAAATCGATATAGAAGTCCGAGATCGCGGCCAGCAATTCGACGCGACGACCACCACGCGCCGCAAGCCCAGCCAGATGCGAACGGCTCATGGCGGTCTGCATCGTCACATCAAGACCGACGACAACGAGTTTCCACGGCGCAGTGAAAACAGCGTCAGCGGCCTCCGGATCCCCCCAGATATTTGCTTCCGCAACAGGCGTGACATTGCCCGGTACGGTAAAGGCGCCCCCCATGATGATGACCTGCTTGACCAGGCCGGCGATGCCCGGATCTTCCCGCAGCGCCAGCGCCAGATTTGTCATCCGCCCGACAGCGATGATCGTGATCTCGCCTGGATCTGCGCGCACCATGTCGATGATGAAACGATGTGCAGAGCGTCCATCCGGCTGCGAAAGCGTTGCCTCGGGCACCTCGACGTTGCCGAGTGCGTTGTCGCCGTGAACCATACGTGGCGGCTCACCCGCCGGCCTCTGCGGGTTCAATGTCACGCCGGCACCCTTGGCGACAGGCGCGGAAATATTCCACACGTCTTTCAGATAGAGCGCGTTGTGGGTCGTCGTGTCGATGGTGCCGTTTCCGAACACCGTGGTGATCCCGACGAGGTCCACCTGCGGGTGCTGGTGCAGGAACAGAAGCGCCATCGCATCATCAATGCCCGGATCTGTATCGAATATGACCTTGTGCAACGTGCTGCTCCTGATTTCGCCTCGTTATTGATCAGATACTTGCCGCAGCGGCGATCGGCAACACCACTTCCCTTCCCGCAGCAAGGTGACGGCGACCAAGAACAGCGCTAAATGACCCGCAATCCCCTGAACGATGAGCATGCAATGACGAAACTTCCTGATGACATTTCACTCGACGCCGGTGTTGAAATCGCGATCCGTCAGGATCTAACGCTCGTCGCGCTGGGCAAGCGTCCTGCGGATGTCGCATTGCGCGTCGGCCGGCTTCTCGACGTGGCAACCCGAACATGGAAAAGCGACCAGGAGATCGTCATCAAGGGTCGACGCATTGCCTATATTGGCGACGCGGGCAGCTATCCCGGTGAAGTCGCGCAACGCGTCCATGAGCCAGACCTCGCTGCCGTGCCCGGCCTTGGCGAAGTCCACAAGCACATCGAAAGTTCACACCTGACACCAGAGTGGGAAGCAGCCCTGGTCCTGCCGCGCGGCAACACCTGGACCTGCGAAGCAAGCCATGAATTTTCGAACGTCAACGGCGCCAAGACGCTTGAATTCTGGCTCAAGGCGCGTGCCGCCGGCTCGCCTCTGAAGATCTTTCCGCTTCCAGGCTCTGCTGTACCGCCCACCGGCTATGAGCATGGCGGCGGCTGGTTGGGCTATGACGAGCAGCGCGACTTCCTGCGTCAGAGCCTGATGACAGCGGGACTGGACGAGGTGATGGACTGGCCGGCTGTCTGGAACCCTGCAAATCCGTCCTATGACAGGCTCTGGGGCATGATCCGCGCCACCTTCGAGCAGCGCGGGGTGGTGGAAGGACATGCCGCTGGCATCCGAGACCTGCCTTCGATCAACGCCTTCGCCGCAGCCGGTCTTGCATCCGATCACGAGGCCTACACGGTCGAGGAGTTCTGGGACAAGCTGACCCATGGCCTGTTCATGGAGTTGCGACCGCACAATCTGGCTGAGGTTGTCACGGGATTGCTTGAGCGCGGCCTTAAAGACTGGTCGCAAATTGCGCTGACAACCGACGATCGCAGCGCTTCCGATACGCTGAAACTCGGCGCGACAGACTACAATGTGCGGCTCGCCATCGAAGCGGGTCTCGCGCCCGAGATCGCCATCCAGTGCGTAACGATCAACCCGGCGCGTCACATGCGGCTGACGCCCTGGGTCGGCTCGATCGCGCCGGGTCGTTACGCGGACATCGTGCTGTTGTCGGATGTCGAAAGCTTCCGGATTGCGAAGGTCTGGGCGGATGGCAAACAGGTCAGCGATGGCACGAAATATCTTCCGAAAGTGCCGAAGATCGACTGGCCCGAATGGGCAACGAAGACCATCAATATCGGCCGCGATCTGACTGCAGACGATTTTGCCATCCCTGCAGAACCCGGCCGCGAGACGATGAATGCTGCCGTTCTTCGACCTTTCCACTGGGCAGACGATTTCCTGACCTTCGAACTTCCGGTCGTGAACGGGCTGGTTCAACGCGACGAAAACCGAAACATCACCAAGTTTTCGATCATCGACCGCTTCTCCGGCCAGGGCGCTGTCTCGAAAATGTTCTGGCTTGGCTGCGGTCCTCGCACCCCGGAAACGGCGCTTGCCTGCTCGATGGCGCATGACAAGCACAATATCTGGTGCGTGGGTTCATCAGACGCTGCCATGGCCAAAGCGGTCAATGCGGTTGCGGCCAATGATGGCGGTTGGGCTTTGGTGCATGATGGCGAGGTGGTGGCAACCGTGCGCTATGAAGTTGCGGGGTTGATGTCGTGCCGTCCTGCCGAAGCGCTGCACGACGAAATGCAGCAGCTTTATGCGGCGGGTGAGAAGGTCGACTGGATGTATGAGCCGACCTTCCAGGCGCGCTGGTCGCCCGGTTTTCCCGAACGCCTCGCCTTTGCAACGCTTACCTGCGCACCCTGGCGTTGGGTGCTGGTCGCACCAAGCGACTATGCACCGCAAGGCTTCGTCAACGTCCAGACCGGCGAGACACACCCGGTCGTGTTCTGATCTACACAAGACGGGAGCGCTCGATGGCAATCGTGCGCTCGCTTGCGCAGGCTAAACCATTGCAAATTGTTGCCAGCGCTCTGGTTGGCACATGGACAAAGCCTCGCCAGTGCCGCACCCTTGCCTCATGACGCATAGCATCTTCAAAAACACCGCCGGCGTGATATTGGCCGGCGGACTGGCCACCCGCATGGGCGGCATCGACAAGGCGCTGCTTCGTCTTGGCGACACAACATTGCTGGAACTGGTAATCGAACGTCTTGCGCCCCAGTGCCGGGAGCTTGCGATCAACGTCAACGGCAATGCCAACCGCTTCTCAGCCTTCGGATTACCGGTAATACCCGACTCGCTTCCCGGCCATCAGGGGCCGCTCGCTGGAATACTTGCAGGGTTGGATTGGGGTGCCGAAATCGGCGTCGATGCAATTGTAACCGTTGCGACCGATACGCCTTTCCTGCCGCATGATCTGGTTGTGAGACTAGCCGATGCGTCAACCCACGCGGCGGCGCCAATAGCATTGGCGGCCTCGCCTGACGGCACCGGGACAATGCGTCCTCATCCAACATTCGGGTTGTGGCCGGTCGAGCTGCGCGAAGAGCTACGCCAATCTCTTCATTCAGGAACCCGCAAGGTTTCACAATGGGCGCATGGGCATGGAGCAACCCTCGCTGAGTTCAACAGCAGCCCCTTTGACCCATTCATCAACATCAATACCCCCGAAGACCTCGCTGCCGCGCGGAGCTTGATTGCTCGCTAAATTCCGCTGGCTCACAAACTGGAGCAAAAGCGACGAAAGTCTCAGCGGACGCAATTCGGTTACTTTTCCACTGGCGGCGTGCCGTGGGAATGGAAGCTTTCAATCGTCTTCAGGCCCCAGGCCTGGCCCTTCTTGCGCTCATTTTCGGTCCAGGTGACCGTGGGCCAGTCGGGGCGCAGGATCAGGCGCGCACCGGCATTGGCAACTTCCACGCGATTTCCGGCAGGCTCGTAGACATAGAGGAAAAACGTGCCCTGGATTGCATGCTTGTGCGGGCCGGTCTCGATAAAGACGCCGTTTTCGAGGAAAATATCCGCAGCGCGTAAAATGTCTTCACGCTGATCGACAGCATAGGTGATGTGGTGAAACCGACCGCTGGCTCCGGTGTGGTCTTCGCTGAATGCAATATCGTAGGTCTTGTTGTTGACCGTGAACCAGCAGCCGCCCAAACGGCCATTGTCGAGCTGGATCTGTTCGGTGACGCGGCTTCCCAACGCCTTGGTCATGAAGTCGCGGATTGCCGACACGTCTTTGGCCAACAAATTCAGGTGGTCGAGACGGCGCACCGCCGCGCCCCGGCCATGATAGCGCTGGGCGATGTTCTTCAGCGCCGGGCGCTCGCTTTCCGGTGCGACATACACGTTGGTGTCGTAATACAGCTCGAAGATGTGACCGTCCGGGTCGCGGAATTGATAGGCGCGGCCATGACCGAGATCGCCATCGCTCCAGCCGATGCCGCAGCCCATCTCCTCGATCACCTTGACCCGGCGCTCGAGCGCCGCCTGCGAAGAGGTGCGATAGCCGACATGGCCAACACCAGTATTGTCTGACGCCGTCAGTTTCAGCGTATGAAACTCATAGTCATCGAACGCGCGCAGATAGACCGAGTCGCCGTCGCGGCCACTCTCCGTAAGGCCGTAAATATTGACGAAGAAGTCGAGGCTTTCCTCCGGTTTGTTGGTGAAAAGCTCGACATGTCCGAGATGGGCGACATCAAAGCACGGCTCATTGTTCATAAAATCACTCTCCTCCGGTCGCCGCGCAACCGCTTTCCATCAATCGGCGCAAAACCGCGTCAGCAAGTTTTCGTACAGCGCCGACACTTCGCCCGTTTCATTGACATCATGACCAAGCTCACCGATTTCCGCCTGGAAATCGGCGATTGCGGTGGCGAGATCATGCCCCGGCCCGAAACCGAGCTCTTTCAGTGTCGCCGCCGATTCACGCATTTCGGCGGCGCGGCGCACACCGTGACGCGCGACGCGCTCCAGCTGGTAGGTGGGATAGTCCGGCCAGCCCAGCTGCGGAAACGACGCCGCCAGCGAGCCGTAAACCTCATCGAAGCGCCCTGCCGCCTTGGCGGCCAGTAATGTCTGCACGGTGATCGCTTCCATGCCTTTGACGAATAGCGAGCGCAGCATCTTGATCGAGGTCGCCGCCCCGATCTCGTCGCCGACAATCGAGAAGTCGAATTCCAGCGTGGTGAACTGCGCCGACAGTGCCCGGCAGGCGGGCCCAGCCAGCAGCGCAGGCGTGCGATGGCCGCGCGGATGCACTGGCGCCATCACCGCCATGTCGACATAGGCCGCACCGTTGACACCGACCAGCGCGGCGGTGTCCTGCTTGCGTCCGCCGGAGACGGAATTGATGTCGATGAACACCTGATCTGCGTTCAGATGGTCAGCCACCGACTGCGCCGCGTCGAGGCTGTCAGCTGCCGTGACCGCCGAAATCACCCAGTCGGCGTCGAAAATGGCATGGACGGCATCCTCTGCCAGTTCGACGTTCAATTGCGCCGCTGCGGCGCGAAGCGCGTTTTCCGATGATGTGCCCGTCCCCAGCAGCCTGTCAAAAGCGCAAAAGCTCAGCCCGTCTTGCTGGCGCAACGTCGATACGAATGCGCGCGCGGCTTCGCCAAAACCGATGAATGCGATCCGCATCCGAAACCTCCCTGCTCCGCCCGCCGATCAGGTGACGCAACATTACTGACAGCGTCAAGCGACAGCAGTCTTTTCAGTCGCCCACTCAGCGTTGGTGCGAATGCCTCCAAGCGGGAAAAAATGCACATTCTCGATCAGATTGCCCGGATGTTCCGATGACCATGCCGCAAGCTGAGCAATGACGTCTGTCGGCTCGTAGGGCAGCATCAGTTTGGTCAGGTCCATCGCACGCTTCTGCAACACTTTCAGCGACGGCCCAACGCCACAGCTGATGGCATATTTGATCAGCGTCTGCAGTTTTGCTGGCCCCGCAATGCCGACATGGATCGGCAGCGTGATTCCAGCCATGCGCAGACGCTCTGCCCACTCGATGATCGGCTTGGCATCAAAGGCGAACTGGGTGACGATCGCCATATCGACACCGGTTTCGCGTGCAAAAGCCTGCTTCCACGCCAGCGCTGCATCGGCGATTGCCGAGCCGCCATCCGCATCGATATCCTTGTTGCCTTCCGGGTGCCCCGCAATGTGCAGACGCTTGAAGCCGTGCTTCTGGAAAAGGCTGGTTTCCATCATCTGCATCGAACTGTCGAAGGCGCCATGCGGTTGCGCGACACCGCCCGCGAGCAGCAGGGCCTGATCGACGCCGGCCTCCTCGACATAGCGTGTGAGCCAGTCATCAAGCTGCGCCGCATCGGAAATGATCCGCGCCGGCAGATGCGGCATCGGCGCAAACCCCTCGTCCCGCAAACGCTTGGCGGTTGCGACCATCTCTTCGATCGGGGTGCCTTCGATATGTGCAATGTACACACGCGTGCCCAGCGGCAGCAAGGCGGCAAAGTCTTCGACCTTAGCAGCGGTACGCGGCATGACTTCGATCGAATACCCCTGCAGGAACGCAGCGATCCCGGCCTCATCGGGGGCGACAGATGCCCCGCGTCCTTTGAGCAAGTTCAGCAAAGTCACTCCTCCCGTGCCGTGCGTGATATGCATGATGTATACATTATGGTGATCTTGATCGCAATCCAATCATTCGCCCGCAGCAAGGGCTACAATCAAGCAACCGCACGTTTCAAAGCAAATTACCCGGCTGCGAATGGGGCCGCTGTCGAAATTGCGACACGCACTGGCGTGAGCTGCTTCTTGCGATTGGATACAGAAAGGGCCGCGGCGAAAGCCGCAGCCCCTTCCTTTCACGTGTGCCCGACAGATCAGGCCTGCTTGGTGCGCCAGCTGTCGGCGTAGCTCTCACGCGCCTCACGCGCATAAGGCGTCGGCGACACGCGAACCTTGATTTCCGTCTGCTTGTGATGCTCGGTCGATGTCTTGCCCGTCGGCTCCGGCTCGCCCCACAGCATCGTCAGCACGTCGCCTTCCTGGACGTCGGCATCAACGACACCAAGCGACAGGACACAGCGCTCGTTGAACGAGTAGCCATTGAACATCGACATGCCGACCATCTTGCCATCCTTCATAACCATGTCGGCCGAGGAAGACGCGTAGTTGGGCTGCGGGAAGTCGATCCACTTGTAAGGAGTGCCCTCGTCGAACGCCGAAGCGATGACCTTCAGAACATCGTCGCGGTTCCACTCGAAGGTGACCTTCTTGCGGTTCTTCTGGCCCTTCATCTTGAGGAGCGCGTCCTTGCCAATGAAGTCGTCCTTCTTCCAGCCAATGTAGAAATCGTAGCCGAGTTCGAACGGATTGACGTAATAGTCCTCGATATTGCCGGAGACGAAGCTGCCGCCGATGGCGCCGCTTGCCTCGTAGCTGTCAGCACCGAGCCACTCGCGATACGCCTTCAGCATGCCATCGCCGGTATAGATGCCCGGCAGAGGCGACGGAATCCAGCCTGATTCCAATGTGTTGGTCGAATAGGCACGACTTCCGCAACGCACCAGATCGACGCCAGCATCCTTCGCGGCCTGCAGGATGCAAGCCAGAATATAGCTCTTGTCTTCATACGGCCCCCAGATCTCCAGTCCCGGAGCGCCAGACATTCCGTGGCGCAGCGCCTGAACCTTCTTGGAACCGATATTGATCCAGTCGACGTGGAAGAACTTGATGTCCTGAACCGGGCCGCCATTCATCTTTTCGAAGATCTTCGGGGCATCCGGTCCCTGGATCTGGTAGCGATAATGGGTGCGCAGCACGCGCTCGCCCTCGGGGCGCGACGGCGACCGCGGGTCGTGCTTGATGCGCACATTCCACTTGCCGTAGGCGGCGCAGAACATCAGCCAGTTGGATGTCGGCGCACGACCGACCAGGATGAACTTGTCTTCGCGCTCGCGGAAGATGATGTGGTCACCGATGACATGCCCATTCGGCGTGACCGGGACATAATGCTTGGCACGGTTGAGATCAAAATTCGAGAACGAGTTGATGCCGTGATAAGCGAGGAATTTCTCGGCATCCGGACCTTCGACGATCAGCTCGTCCATATGGTGTGACTGATCGAACAGAACTGCCGAATTGCGCCATGCCCACTGCTCGTTGCGCCAGTTCGAGAACTCAGGCGCGACGACGGGGTATACATACATGCCGGTTTTCGAGTTGCGCAGCATCTCGACAGCATTCCCGCTGCCCTGCAAAACGGCTTCCAGACTGGATTTGGTCACTGTAGCTCCTCCACGAAAATAAATACCTGTATACAATCTCGCTGAAGGTAAGAGGAATTGCAAGAAGGTTCCGCCATTTCCCGATCGAAAAACCGAGCCACGCGCGAGCCCTCGCCACGGCTCACGAACACAATCAGGCAGACTTCCGAAAAATGATGTCCTGATTCGGCCCCATCCTGACTTGGACGGCCACCCGGCTCTATTCAGTATACATTTGGGACAAATAACTGCACAGACGGGCCGAACCGCAGAAGATGAAAGCTGCCCGACCGTTCACAGGACGCCGCGCTCGGCAACCGGCGGCGGAACAATGCTGGGCCAGCAACGCCGCACATTACACTGACACGCCACTTCGGACAGCTACAAAGAATGGCGCGTTTATTCACTTGGCGATCCGGCATTCGATGTATACATTCGATTGCTGGAGGAGCCATGCTAAACACTGCGCGAACTGTCATTGATCCCGCAGCCAGCATAAAGGGAGGAATTTCACCTTGAAGACGAAGAAGATTATCGCCTTGTTGGGCGCGAGCCTTGCCTGGACCACAGCCGGCTATGCGCAGGAAACCGTTAAGATCGGTGTGATCCTGCCATATTCCGGGCCCTTTGCCGACGCCGCAAATCAATTGCAGGCCGGTATCGATCTGTACATCGCCAAACATGGCGACACGGTCGCAGGCAAGAAAATCGAACTGATCAAGAAGGACACCGGCGGACCTGCTGCCGACGTCGCCCAGCGCATGGCACAGGAACTCGTCGTCCGTGACGGTGCCGACATCATTGCTGGTTTCGCGCTGACACCAGAAGCGCTCGGTGCGGCCCCCGTCGCCGAAGAAGCACAAAAACTGATGGTGGTGATGAACGCTGCCACCTCGATGGTGACCGAGCAGTCGGAATATATCGTGCGCACTTCCGTTACGATTCCGCAGGTCAACTATGCTCTTGGAAAGTGGGCATTCGAGGATGGCGGCGTCACGCAGGCCTACACTCTGGTTTCCGACTACGGTCCGGGGCACGACGCCGAGAAGTCTTTTTCTGCAGGCTTTACGGAAGCAGGTGGCAAGATTCTGGGCTCCGACCGCACGCCTGTCGCGAATCCGGATTTCTCCGCCTTCGTCCAGCGGGTGAAAGATGCCAATCCTGAAGCCGTCTACATCTTCGTGCCGGGGGGCGCCCAGCCAGCAGCCATCGGAAAGGCGTTGGTCGATCGCGGACTGGCTCCACCGGCGACCAAAATCCTGGCGCAGGGCGAGCTTACCCATCCGGAAGCATTGGCGAGCATGGGAGAGACTGCGCGCGGCATCATCACCACGTTCCATTACACGCTCGAGCGCGACGATCCGCTGAACAAGGAATATGTCGAAGGCTACACGGCTGCCAACAATGGCCGCGAGCCCGACCTGTTCTCCATTGGTGGCTATGACGGCATGCACCTCATCTACGAGGCGCTGAAAAAGACCAATGGCGACACGTCCGGCGATGCGCTGATTGCCGCTGCCAAGGGTATGTCGTGGCAGAGCCCGCGCGGACCGATGTCGATCGATCCGGAGACACGCGATGTCGTCCAGACCGTCTACATTCGCGAAGTTCAGGAAGTCGACGGCAAGTTGCAGAACGTCATCATCCATGAAATCCCGGATGTGAAGGATCCGCTTCACTGATAAGGTTCGGCGCAGGGAAACCTGCGCCAATGTCTTCCTGTGCAAGCAGCGTGAGTGCGAAATCGTTTTCCGCGCTCGCGCTGCCTCCAGGTCGAGATCTGGCTATGCACAACGGGCCGCAATGAGCAGTATTGTCATCGTACTTTTCGACGGATTCGCTTTCGGGATGCTCCTGTTCGTCCTGTCGGTCGGCTTGTCCGTCACGCTGGGGTTGATGAATTTCATCAACCTTGCCCACGGAGCCTTTGGAATGCTGGGCGGCTATGCCGCGGTCACAGCCATGCGACTGCTTGGCTTTCCATTCCTGCTGGCACTACCGACGGCCTTTCTCGCAGCCGCACTCCTGAGCATCGTCCTCGAGCGAACTCTGTTTCGCCGACTGTATGGCGCGCCTGAACTCAATCAGGTTCTGCTGACCATCGGCATGGTGTTCGTCGCTGCAGCTATCGCCACCTATCTGTTTGGCACCGTGCAGCAGGTCATCATCCTGCCGTCATGGCTGCGCGGATCGGTCGAGATCGCCGGCATGCGCTTCGGCGTCTATCGTATTTTCCTTATTGGCATCGCCCTGATCGTGACGGCGCTGCTCGTATTCGGCCTGGAACGGACACGTCTTGGCGCACAGATTCGCGCTGCCGTAGACAATCAGCGCGTGGCTAAAGGGCTTGGCCTGGATGTCGAGAAAATATTCGGCATCACCTTTGCCCTCGGCAGCGGTCTTGCAGGGCTCGGCGGCGCGCTTGCCGTTGAGATCGTCGGGCTTGACCCGTCGTTCGGCTTCCACTTCCTCGTCTACGTGCTGATCGTCGTGTCGGTCGGCGGACTTGGCTCGATCACCGGCTCTTTTGTCGGAGCCGCGCTCCTCGGCATCTTCGACGTAGCGGGGAAATATTTCTGGCCAGAGATCGGCTCCTTCCTGATCTATCTGCTGCTTGTGGCCATCCTTTTTGTGCGCCCTCTTGGCCTGTTCGGAAAAAGGTGAGCGCGACCATGAACCAGGCAATGTCTGCTAACGCGAACGTCGACACGGCGCGGCAGTGGCTGAAGCGCCAATCGCGCTGGAGCCCGTTCGAAATCGTCTTCTGGCTGGCATTATTGCTGCCGTTCTTCCTGTTTCCGACTTACTTGCCATTGGCAAGCCAGATCGCCATCGCCGCTTTATTTGCGCTCTCTGTCGATCTGATCCTCGGCTATGCCGGCATCATCACTCTGGGTCACGCGATGTTCTTCGGGCTCGGCGCCTACGCAGCCGCCCTGCTGGCAAAAGCGGGCTGGAGCGAGCCGCTGACCGGGCTATTGTTTGCTGGCGTGTTCGCGGGCCTGATCGGCTTCATTACCAGCTTCATGATCGTGCGCGTCCAGCATCTGGCGTTGCTGATGATCACGCTCGGTCTCGGTGTGCTCACGCTCGAACTTGCCAACGCAATGTCGTGGCTGACCGGCGGCACAGACGGCCTTCGCGTGCCGCGGACATGGCCGATCTTCAACTATTTTCGCTTCGATCTGTGGGGCTATACGAGCTACGGCTATACGCTGGCTGTGTTGTTCATCTGCTTCCTGCTAAGCCGCCTGCTGGTGAACTCCTCGTTTGGCTTGGCGTTGCGCGGGATACGTGAAAACGTCAAGCGCATGCCGGCCATTGGATCCGACCACCACCGCCATCTCCAGAAGATTTATACTATTTCCGCTGCCATGGCAGGTCTTGCCGGAGCGTTGCTGGCCCAGACCACGAGTACGGTCGCGCTTGATGTCTTGAGCTTCACGCGCTCTGCCGACGTGATTGTCATGCTCGTGCTTGGCGGCACCGGACGGCTTTACGGAGCCATCGTCGGTGCGATCATCTTCCTCGTTGCGCGCGACCAGCTTGCCGGCATCAATCCACAATACTGGTACTTCTGGATCGGTCTTCTATTGATGGTCGTAGTTCTGTTCATGCCAAAAGGCATTCTCGGATTTCTTTCGCGGCTAGCCGGGAGGCGCGACAATGACTGACCAGAAGGAGATCGTGCTGCGCACGGACTCACTGTCGAAGAAGTTCGGCGCGCTTCAGGTCACCAACGCGGTGAGGCTGGCGTTGCCACGCGGCTGTCGCTACGCACTGATCGGCCCGAATGGCGCTGGCAAGACGACGTTGATCAATCTCATTACCGGCCAGCTGAAACCGGATTCCGGCAGCATCTTCCTCGGTGGTGATGACATCACCGGCAAGTCGGTGAGCGCTCGTGTGCGCGCCGGTCTGACGCGCACATTCCAGATCAACACGTTGTTTCCCGATCTGACCCCACTTGAGGCGGTCACACTGGCGGTCTGTGAGCGCGAGGGCAAGGCAGGCCAGTTCTGGCAGCCGCTGAGCGCGCATGGCGCAGCCATCGACGAAGCTTTCGAGACACTGAAGAGCATTGGCCTCGCCGCCGCAGCAACCCGGCCGACACGCACCCTTCCCTATGGCCAGCAACGTCTGCTTGAGATTGCATTGGCACTGGCCACCAAGCCGCGCGTTCTTTTGCTCGATGAACCCGCAGCAGGCGTCCCGAAGGATGAAAGTGCTGCATTGTTCGAAGTCATTGCGGCGCTTCCGTCCGATATCTCCGTTCTCTTCATCGAGCATGACATGGATATCGTGTTCAAATTCGCCTCGCGCATCATCGTACTTGTCGCCGGAGGGGTGCTGCTCGAAGCAGATCCCGAAGAAGTGCGTACCGACCAGCGCGTTCGCGAAGTCTATCTCGGCAAGGGACACCATGTCTGATTCACTTCTCGAATTTCGCGATGTACGCTCCGGCTATGGCGAAGCCGTCGTCCTTGATGGCGTCTCGTTCGAGCTTAAGGAGGGCAGCAGCCTTGCCCTGCTCGGTCGCAATGGTGTCGGCAAATCGACGCTTCTTTTGACCGTGATGGGATTTGTGAATGTCGCGCGCGGCGCAATCTTCTGGCGCGGTCAGGATATTTCCCGCATGGCCCCGTACAAGCGCTCGCGAGCTGGCATCGGCTGGGTGCCGCAGGAGCGTGAGATCTTCCCTTCCCTATCGATCGAGGAAAACCTCACCGTTGCAGCACGAGCTGGTCGTTGGGATCTGGCATCTGTCTACCGGCTGTTTCCTCGCCTGAAGGAACGCCGCGCCAACATGGGCAACCAATTGTCCGGTGGCGAGCAGCAGATGCTCACAATCGCCCGCACATTGATGACAAACCCAGCAGTGCTGCTGCTTGATGAACCGCTCGAAGGCCTTGCGCCAATCATCGTCGAGGAGCTCACGGAAGCGATCGCCCAGATGTCTCAGCAAGACGGCATGGCGCTTGTACTGGTCGAGCAATTTGCCGAAGTCGCACTTGGACTGACCCAAGACGCGCTCATCATCGAACGCGGCATGATCGCTCATAAGGCACCCTCGGCCACCTTGATGCAGGATCCTGACACGCTGGAGCGCTATCTGGGTCTCAAGCTGGGCTAAGGTCAGGCCGCAAAACGCTGTGCGTCAGCGCCGTAATAATTGATATAGCGGGAAGCGATCTCGCGAACCTGCAGGACGACAAACACATCGGTAGTGGCAAAGTCGTGATCGATCACACAGCCATCACCGATCTTGGCGCCGACGCGCAGGTAACCCTTGATCAACGGGGGGAGCGCGGCAAGCGCCGAGCGCACATTGACGGCCTCCGGCGGCATCAGATCCATTGAGTGATAGCGTGCTGGCACGGCCGCCACGTCCCAGGCTCCTTGCGCGCGTGCATTGTGTGCAAGATAGGAGAGCGCTTCGGCGTGTGCAGCCGGAACGGCTCCATGAAACGAAGCGCATCCGGCCATGACGTCAATCTGATAGTGATTCACGTAGGCCCATATTCCCTGCCACAGCAGTTCAATGGACCGGCGGGAGCGATATTGCGGCAGGACGCATGATCGTCCCAATTCAAGAAATCGCAGATTGGGATGGCGCCGCACCAGCTTTTCGAACTCGAACTCATCGCTGGAATAGAACCCGCCAGCAGACTCTGCCGCATCCTGGCGCAACATCCGGTAGGTGCCGACAATCTGTTCGGTCGCGGGCGCGTCGACAGATGTGTCGAACACCAGCAAATGGTCACACACATCATCGAACCGGTCGGCATCGCGCCTTTCCTGCATTCCGGCTGAATGGGCCTGCGCTCCCAATTCTTCATGGAAGACGCGATAGCGCACCCTTTGGGCCGCCTCGATCTCATCCGCATCGCGCGCCAGACGGACCTCAAGGGTACCAATACGACCCAACAGTTTTCCGCCCATCAATCTTGTGGCGCGGACGATGGGTAGAGACGTTGTGTGAGGGGAATCTTCGATCATGACTTCGCGCATGACTGATTCTCCTTTCTGCGGCTATCCTCGAAGGCGCTTGTAATCACGGACTGCAACAGGAATGTGAAGATCGTGCCATGAACGGACCCAGCATTCAACCGGGCATCAGGCGTAACTGTGGCGCTCGACCGTATCAATCATCGCCTGCGGGTCAATTGGTTTGGTCAGGAACCCGCTCGCGCCACGCGCAATCACATTGTGACGGGTCTTTTCCTGGCTGTCGGCAGACAAGACCAGTATCGGTATGGGCCGGACACCCATTCCTTCCTCATGTTTTCGGATCAACGCGATGGCATCCAGCCCATCCATGACCGGCATGTGAAGGTCCATGAGGATCAGATCGTGGCGGTGTGGACCGCCTGCCCCGCTTATCGCTTCGACAGCAGCCCTACCATTTCCGACGACATCCACTGTGTGCCCCGCCTTTTCCAGCGCCGAACATGCCAGAAGCGCGTTGATCTGATTGTCTTCAGCCAGAAGAATTTTCAGACCTCGGTGTCCGACGTTGCGCATCTTCGTGATCGGGCGCACCGATGTAATGCCCGTCTCCGCTTCAAGCTGCGGTCCCGTCTGAAGCAATCGCAACAGCGTGTCTCCGCGAACCGGCCGCGCAAGAAACCCCGTATAGCCGTGGGAGCGATAGGCAGCCAGGAGGGCTCGATCGGTCGGCGCAATCAAGGTGATCGCCGCAGTGCCGGCATGACCGGCAGCGCGCAGCGATCGCAGCGCAAGACCATTCGTCTGGTCCAATTGTGCGTCGACAAGCACGGTGTCGTAAGGCTTCCGTTTCGTCACAAGCGCTTCTTCGACCGTTCGGGCAATATCTGCATGTCCACCATGTGCCGCGACAGTGCGGGCCAGCGCCTCTGCTTCCATCAGATTTTGCGATAGAATCAGAACCTCGCGCCCCTCCAACGTCTTCGCCGCCAGCGCGTTCGATTCGGCAGCGCCGACGACGGGAATTCGTATCAGGAATTCAGCACCACGGGCCTGATCGCAACTTGCCTCTATTGTCCCGCCCATCGCGTGAACGATGCGCCGCGATATCGCCAGTCCGAGACCTGCGCCGCCATGTCGCCGCGTCGACGTACCATCGGCCTGCTCGAACTCCTCGAAAATCCGCTCCAAATCGTGTTTCATCAAGCCTGGGCCGGTATCCGAGACACGCATGCAGATCACAGCTTGCGGACCCTCGTCGCCTAATGTCACATCAAGCAGAACGCCGCCGATCTCGGTGAACTTGACGGCGTTGCCGACGACATTGAGCAGAACCTGACGCAGCCGACCAGGATCCGCCATCATGCGCGTCGGAACCTCAGGTGCAACATGGCACCCAAGTCCAATATGCTTTGCGTAAGCGCGCGGTGCGAGCAACTCGACAACATTCTCGATCAGTTCACGGACGTTGACAATTTGGGGCTCAAGCTCGAAGCGTCCGACCTCGATTTTCGAGTAGTCCAGGAGGTCTTCGATCAGTGCCAGCAGAGCGGCTGCGGATGTCGATATTGCACCGACATAAGTGTGCTGCTCCGCCGTCAGCCTGGTATCTGCCAGCAAAGTGGCCATGCCCATGATACCGTTCATCGGAGTTCGGATTTCATGGCTGACCGTCGCCAAAAATTGTGACTTGGCTCGATTGGCGGTTTCTGCGCGTTCACGTGCGCCAATCAGCGCCATCTCCGCCTGCTTTCGGCCTGTAATATCTCGTGCAATGGCGCGGTGAGAGACGCCGTTGCCGTGCTTGTCACGCACGGAAAGCTCGATCCACGAAAACCAGCGAACGCCATGCTCCGTCTGGAACGATACATCGGTCGAGGAGAGGCATTCGCCTGTCGAAAAAGCACTATCCGGGACGACGCTTACATCGATTCCCAGATCAACCAGCTTTCGTCCCACCAGCGCCTGCGCGTCGCATCCGAGAAGCTCCGCCAGTACATGATTGACATAGATGATCCGGCCATCGCGATCGCGGTGAACAACGAGGTCGCCAAGGGCATCGGTCAACCCGCGGAAATGCTCCTCGCTTTCCTCGAGTTCCCACATCCGGTCGGCAAATTGTTCAATCTGGTCGCGCCCGTCGCGCAACGCTGGCTCGGACCGGATGGCCGTCCGCAATTGCCGGCGTTCCGTCCAGAAGTCGTTCGCGATGACCGCACCGGCCATAAGTCCCAGCGCAGCAGTCAACAGGATGCTCGCTCCTGTCAGGTAGGCCGACGCGCACAAAACCATGAGCGCCACCACGAGAGCCACGCGAGCGATGCTGCGCGGCCGTCTCGCAGCCAGATCGAGCGGCACGAGCGGCGGTGCAGCGACGCGCAGGCGCGCCGCCGCGGAAGGCGGCCGCTTTGCCACGTCTGCAGCGGTATCAAGTGTGTCACGATCCATCGTCATGACGACAGATTAGCTGGAAGCGCTTAGCGAACGTTTGGAGTCGTGTTGGAAATTGCGCCGATTGCGGTTACGCCATGTTCACCACAAGTCTGCCGCGCACCTTGCCATCCAGAATATCCCGCGCAGCCGAAATGATCTGGTCAAAGCCGATATCAGTGGTGAGAGACGCGAGTTTGTCGCGATTGAGATCGCTGGCGATCCGTCGCCACGCTTCCAGCCGGATTTCTCGCGGAGCCATCACTGAATCAATGCCAAGCAACGAGACGCCCCGCAGGATGAAGGGCGCAACGCTGGACGGAAGGTCCATGCCCCCTGCGAGGCCGCAAGCGGCCACCGCGCCACCATAGGCCGTCATCGCAAGTGCGTTGGCGAGCGTATGGCTGCCAACCGTGTCGATCGCGCCAGCCCAGCGCTCCTTGCCAAGAGGCTTGCCCGGCTGCTCCAGCTCGCTGCGTTCAATGATTTCCGTCGCGCCCAGCTGGTGCAGAAACTCCGCCTCGTCCGGACGACCGGTCGAAGCGATCACGTGATATCCCAGATCTGACAGGAGCGAGATCGCAATCGTGCCGACACCACCTGCAGCACCCGTCACGAGGACGGGACCGCGCTCCGGCTCGATGCCATGCCGCTCCAAAGCCAGAACGCACAACATTGCCGTATAGCCAGCTGTGCCGACCGCCATGGCATCGCGCGACGTCAACGAGGCGGGCATCGGCACCAGCCAGTCGCCCTTGACCCGCGCGCGCTGCGCATAGGCGCCATGATGCGCTTCGCCGACACCCCAGCCGTTGAGAATCACCCCATCACCAATTTGCCACGACGGATTGTCGGAAGAGATGACGGTTCCTGCCAGATCGATGCCGGGCACCAGCGGCCACCGGCGCACGACAGGCGCCTTGCCCGTGATCGCCAATCCGTCCTTGTAGTTTACCGTGGTCGCCTCCACGGCAACCATGACGTCACCGTCCATCAAGTCGGCGTCGGTCAGCTCAACGATCCCAGCGGACTGGTTCTTGTCGGCGTCGCGCGACACCAGAATTGCCTTGAAACTGTCTGCCACGCAAAATCTCCTGACCGGTTTTCAGACGCAAGTCTGGAGTGGTGAGATCGCGCGGTCAACCGTTCAGCTGGTCGTCGCGCGTCGCTTTGCGCCCCCGCCACCAGACAAGGATCTCGTCCAGAATCACCATCGCAGCACCTACCGAAATGAAAGCGTCGGCGAGGTTGAAGACGGCAAACGACCATGTCGGCAAGTGGAACAGTATGTAGTCGACTACATAGCCCAGCCATGTCCGGTCAATCAGATTGCCGATCGCGCCACCGATGATCAGCGCGAACCCAAAGCGCGCCAGAACCTGGCTCTTGTCGCTGCGTATCGCGATCCACGCCACGAAGGCGATCACCAGCAACGTCAACACCACCAGAGGAATGCTGCCAAGATTGGAGAACATCGAGAATGCAATGCCGGTATTGTGGGTACGAAACAGCGACAAAAACGGCAGAATTTCTATCGCCGAATGCATTTCCATGCGGGTTTCGACGAGATATTTGATCCACTGATCGAGCGCGACCGCTCCGGCAATCACCGCCCCGTAAAAACCCAAACCAGCGCGCGTCACTCTAGCTCCTCCCGACATCTGGCAGCGCATGGCGCCGGATTTCGTAGAGCGCCACACCTGTGGCCACTGCAAGGTTCAGCGAGTCAGCACGGCCAGCCTGTGGAATGCGGATCAGAGTATCGCAGGCCGCAGCCAGATCGTCGGGGAGCCCTTGCTGTTCATTGCCCATCAGCAAAATTGTGGCGTCCTTTGAATAATCCACCGTTCGGTAGTCGACGGAACCCTTCAGATGTGTGCCGACGATCTTGGCCTTGAGCCCCCTGCGCCAGGACATGAACGCCTCCGGCGACGCTTTGACGACCGGGATGGCAAACACGGAGCCCATCGTCGCGCGCACTGTTTCCAGCGAGAACGGGTCAGTGGTTTCACCCACGAGAATGACGCCCTTGGCGCCAACGGCGTCCGCAGTGCGGATGATGGTGCCAAGATTGCCGGGATCACGCACGCGATCGAGCGCAATCCATACCTCGCCCTGGGCCGGACGCACGTCCTTGAGCGGCAGCCATTTCTGTTCGAACACGCCGACGACCATCTGCGGATTGTCACGACGGGTAATCGCGCCCAGCACCTTTTCGGACACTTCCAGCACCAGCGCGCCAGCCGCCTTGGCCCGTGCGGCAACACTTTCGACCGTCTGGTTTCCGAGCTGGGTCTTGGCAAATATCAGCGTCTTGATCGTCCAGCCCAGATCCAGCGCATCGATCACCAGCTTGAGGCCTTCCGCCATGAATGCGTTCTGCTGGTCGCGAAACTTCTTCAACGCCAGTGCTTTGACGTCCTTCACGATCGGATTGGAGAGGCTAGTGACCTCCTTCACCTGCCCCACGCGCTTGTTGTCGCTCATGTTCATGCCGCCACCCAACGCGAGAAAAGAGAAGTGGAGAGCGCCCGGCCCGCCGACTTTTCGCGAATCACCAGCTCCCCGGATTCCACCCGGCCGCCCATCCCGGCAAATCTGTCACGCATCAGCGCATGGATTGCAAAGAACGAGGCACGGATCGAATAGGCCGTCAGAACGACGGCCAGCGGCTTGGGCGTCAAGATATCGCGGCAAATATCGGCCATGGCGGGCAAATGTTCGAACAATTGCCAGACTTCGCCCTTTGGTCCACGCCCGAAGGCTGGCGGATCGAGCAGAATAATGTCGTAGCGACTGCCCCGACGCGCCTCTCGCTCGACGAATTTCATCGCGTCCTCGCAGATCCAGCGGATCGGCTTGTCGTTCAGCCGCGCCAGATCCTGATTTTCGCGCGCCCAACCGATCGCCTTTTTTGAAGCGTCGACATGTGTGACTTCCGCTCCCGCCCGCGCTGCCACCAGCGAAGCGACCCCGGTATAACCGAACAGGTTGAGGACCCGCACCGGGCGCTTTGCCTCGCGAATGAGTGTCTCCATATGGCTCCAGTGCGAGCCTTGCTCCGGGAACACGCCGACATGCCGGAACGAAGTGAAGCGCCCAAGATAGTCGATGCCGTCATGTTTCATCGGCCAGGTTTCGCCAAGCGGGGTACGTGGAAAACGCCAGCGACCCATGCCCTCTTCATCGGTATCGCCCGTGAAGATCGCGTCAGCCTTCGCCCACTCGCTCTGCGGCAGCGCAGGCAGCCAGATCGCCTGTCCCTCGGGGCGCTCGATGCGATAGGGTCCGTATTGCTCCAGCTTGCGGCCATTGCCCGAATCGAGCAGCGCGTAATCGGCATTCGGCGCAACCTCAAGGATCACCGGCACCGCCTCGCCCGGAAGAGGTCCGTCCCTGCGTGTCAGAACACGTCGCGTTGCGATCGGTTCATTCAGCGCCGGACGCGCCTCCCGTTCAGGGGTTCTGTTCCGCGGCGGTTTCAATAGTCAGCTCCACTCGAATTTCGTGCGCGCTTTTGCCATAGCATCGGCAGTGCCGCAACAACGCGCTCACCGCATTCCGGAGCAGGCCGAAACCTGAGGATCGGCTCAGCCGGTCATCGCCTTGTAAACCGCAATTCCGGCAGCAAGATCTTCCAGCGCCGCACCGACCGATTTGAACAAGGTGATTTCGTCCGCATTGCGACGACCCTGTTTTTCACCTCGCGCCAGCTCATAAAGATCCCCGACAATTCCGTCGCGTGTCAAAGCGCCCGACGCGAGTGCCTGCACGATGTCGCCGGCTTCCTTGGTCGCACCCTCTCGCGTATCGACATAGACACGTGCCTTTTTGATCGCCTCGTCGTCGCTCTCGCGCAATTCCGGCGTGAAAGCACCCACGAGATCGACATGCGTACTAGGCTTCAGGCGTGCGCCTTTGACCAGCGGCTCAGCCGAAATAGTCGCCGACGAGATGATGTCTGCCCATCCCAGCGCTCCATCGAGATCGTCGGTCGCAATGACGTCAAGGCCTTCTGCACGCAGCGTTGCGGCAAGTTTCTCTGCGTTTGCCTGTGTGCGGTTCCAGATGCGAATCTGGCGGATAGGGCGCACTGCGCAATGCGCCCGCACAAGGAACGGCGCCATGGCACCTGCGCCAATAATCAGGAGACGCGATGAGTCTTCGCGCGATAGCCAGCGTGAAGCCAGCGCCGATGCACATGCCGTGCGCCATGTTGTCAGTCGCGGACCGTCAATCAGCGCGACAGGCTCGCCGGTCTTTCCATTCAGGAGCAAGAACAGCCCCACGACCGCAGGCTTACCGATTGAATTATTGTCCGGCGACACGGTGACTATCTTGACGCCGATGAAGCCGCCTTCCGAAGTTCCCGCAGCTTCGAAATCATTCCAGGCAGGCATCAGAAGCAATGTCGACGCCGCACCGTCAGGGCGTTCAACCGCGTGGTGATGGCGCACCGGCTGGACCATGCCATCGCGAAATGCGACCTGCAAAGCATCGACCAACATCGTTTCAGTCAGAGCGCGGTCTACGTCCTGCGCCGAAATCGTCAGCATCGCTGCAGCACCTCCGACTGGATCATACAGATGGCTTTGGCAGCGCAGGACCGGCGCCCGGCTCGCCCGTTGCGGCTGGCTTGTCGGAGGGATGGTATGCGATCCGGTCCGCCTCCCGCTTGCGGGCCATCTTGCGGTACCTGCCCTGTCGCAACCAGGTCGCGACGCTGCCAATGACAAGGCCCACCAGCAATGCCGCGAACAGATACACAAACAGCGGTAGCGTCGTCGTCAATCCAGGATTGCCCGGGTTGAACGGATCAAGTGTGAACGCGACCGGTGTGCGGTTGGCGACCGCCAGCGCGACCAGCACGATCGCCAGCGGGATGAAGATTGCAACGGTCAAAAAACGGTTCAGCATAGGCGCTTCGATGCGGCGGAGGCCGCCCTCAATCGTTTTCGTCTTCGGCGTTCAACCGTTCACGCAGTTCCTTGCCGGTCTTGAAGAACGGCACCCACTTCTCCTCGACCTCAACGGATTCTCCAGTGCGCGGGTTACGTCCCACCCGCGCCGGTCGGTTCTTTACCGAGAACGCGCCGAATCCACGCAACTCGACGCGGTTGCCCGCCGCCAGCGCCTCGGTGATCTCGTCAAAGATCGCGTTGACGATGTTTTCGACGTCACGCAGGAAAAGATGCGGATTGCGATTGGCGATGCTCTGCACCAGCTCGGACTTGATCATCGGGTAGCTCCCCCGTTAACGGCGTTCGGATATGCTCGTGTTTTTGCTTGCTTTTTCAGTCAGACAGGATGCTTGGGTCAGGGTGCCAGAGCGACAGCAAGCCGTCAAGGAACAAGCGGTTGGCGCCCAATCGCTCCGTCAGATCGGGGCTGAGCCGATCCAGTCCCAATACAGCTCCCACTATTTGCGTCAGAGGCACCACCCCAAACACACTGCTACTCGGCTTTTTCCACTCGATCACCGCCAGACTTTTGTCGACGCCCTTGCTCGCCAGCCACTCGATTGCCGTTTCCTCGCCCCCCAGCGCGTCAATCAGCTTGCGTTGCAGCGCCTGCCGGCCCGTGAAGATCGAACCGTCTGCCACTTCCAGCACCTGCGCGCGAGACAGCGGACGGCGCTCCTCCACGAGGCCGACAAACCAGTCGTAGCTATCCATCACCATTGCGCGCAACATGGCGCGTTCTTCATCCGTCGTCGGCGAAAATGGCGACGGCTCTGCCTTGAGCGGCGACGACTTCACCCCTTCAAGCTTGACGCCGATTTTATCCATCAAGCCAGTGATGTCCGGGAACTGCACCAAAACGCCAATTGAGCCAACGATTGAAGACTGGCGCGCCACAATATGGTCCGAGGCTGTCGCAATCATGTAGCCGGCGGACGCGGCGAGGGTGCCGACCTGCGCCACCACCGGCTTTTCCGCAGCAAGACGGCGAACAGCATCATAGATAGCTTCGCCCCCTGCCGTAGTGCCACCGGGCGAATCGATCGAAAGGATGACGCCTTTCACATATTCCGCCTTGGCCGCGCGATCGAGACGCTCCAGAAGCTCGTCGTCTTCGGTGATGGTGCCTTCAATCCTGATCTTGGCGATCTGGCTGAAACCCGTCCCGCCGATACGATCGCGGAACAGCCAGGAAGATGCCGCCGCGACTGCAAGAACAACCACCCCGAGGGCGACGATGCGCCAGAATGTGAGTTTGCGACGCAATCTGCGTCGATCGATGATGTCGTCTGCCCGATCTGCCATAATAGCCTCTTCACCGATGCTGCCCGCCAACACCTTCCCACGGTTTTAATCCAGCAGAAGGTGCGCTTGAAAGGGGCTGAGGGAACTCGCATGCATTTTTCAGCGGATCTTATACGCCACCAGGCTTTTTCTTCATCCCAAAATCACCATATTAGCGTGCGCATTGCAGCCTTTAGGCCTATAGGCAGTAAAGATCGCCCGTTCGTCGCCAGGCAAGTTCACCCCTCTGGTGATAATACTTGTTTCACAGCATAAGAGACCGATGAATCAATCGCCCACATACACGCCACTGCATACAAGCCCCGAAAGGACCGATGTTGCGTCTGCAAGGTCCGCGCGGGTGGAGGCGGCATTTCACAGCGCGCACCGGCATTCGGCGCGCGTGCGGCGGTTGAAATTTCTGCTGCCGGCAGCTGTTTTGGCCATGGTTGCGCTGTTTGCCGCGAAATCCCTGATCGCGGTGCCAGAAGGCCTGTCGATCGATTTGAGCGGCACCGCTATTGAAGGTGGCCGACTGGTAATGTCTTCCCCCAAACTGGACGGTTTCACGCAGGACAATCGCGCTTACTCGATGACCGCCAAACGCGCAGTTCAGGACATCGGCGACACAAGTCGTATCGATCTTGAAGGCATCGACGCGCGCCTTCCGTTCGAAACGAGCAATTGGATCACGGTCGCAGCGCGCACCGGAGCCTATGATCGCGCTGCCAATACGCTGAAATTGGGTGAGGATGTCGTCGTCACCACGGACACGGGAGTGAAGGCAAAGCTTCGGTCGGCCAATGTCGATATTGCTTCGGGCAGCATCAATACGACTGATCCGGTCGATATTACTCTTGACGGTGCCAAGCTTCAGGCGGAAACCATGACCATCCGCGAAAATGGCGCGGTCCTGATTTTCGACAAACGCGTCCGCATGGAAATCGTGCGTGATCGCTTGCAGGCTGCCGCCGCGGGCAGCAGGGGGGACACCGATGCGAACTGACAGCCGCATGACGGCACTGGCGACGACGCTGCTCCTCGGCCTGACGATGAATGCAGCCTTGGCACAGCAGAACAACAGCCGCATGACCGGGCTCAAGCTTGAGGGCAATGAACCGATCCAGATCGAGAGCGACAATCTGGAAGTGCGGGAGAATGATGGCGTCGCAATCTTCACCGGCAACGTTTCCGTCGTGCAGGGACCGACGCTGCTCCGCTCCGGCAAGATGACGGTTTACTATGCCACCGATGGTGGATCAGCCACGACCGGCTCTGCCGACATTGACCGCCTCGAAGTTGAGGGCAAGGTCTATGTCCGTTCAAACACTCAGGTCGCAACCGGCGAGCGCGGCAGCTTCGACATGAAAAAGGAAGTGCTCACCCTGACCGGAAAGGAAGTGGTTTTGTCAGAAGGCGACAATGTGGTCGTCGGCTGCAAGCTAACCGTTCAGATGGCAACGGGCTTGGCGCAACTCGAAGGCTGTGGGAACACGTCCGGCGGAACCCGCGTCAAGATGCTGTTGAAACCGGGTTCACAGGCTCAATAGTGCGCATACCGTCGCTTTTCAAAAGCCGCGCCGAGCGCAGCAATACAAATGCGTCGATGCCGGGCCAGCCTGAGCTGGAGCGCTTCAAGGGCACAATGATCGCGCGCGGCCTGACCAAGTCCTACAAGGGCAGGCAAGTCGTCAGCGGTGCATCCTTTGGCGTGCGCGCCGGCGAAGCCGTGGGGCTGCTTGGACCCAACGGTGCGGGCAAGACCACCAGTTTCTACATGGTCACTGGTCTGGTTCCGGTCGACAGCGGCACCATTGAAATTGACGGCTATGACGTCACCAGCATGCCAATGTATCGCCGCGCTCGGCTCGGGATCGGTTATCTTCCGCAGGAAGCCTCGATCTTCCGCGGCCTGTCGGTCGAAAACAATATCCGCGCCATCCTTGAGGTCGTCGAGAAAAGCCGCAAGGAGCGGGAGCGACGGCTGGACGAACTTCTCGAAGAATTTCACATCTCGCATTTGCGAAAATCGCCCTCGATCGCTCTGTCCGGCGGTGAGCGGCGACGGCTTGAAATTGCCCGCGCGCTCGCCTCCAACCCGGCCTTCATGCTGCTCGATGAGCCGTTTGCCGGCGTCGACCCCATCGCGGTCGCCGATATCCAGCAGCTTGTGCGCCATCTGACCAAGCGTGGCATTGGCGTCCTGATCACAGACCATAATGTGCGCGAGACGCTGGGGCTAGTTGAACGCGCGTACATCATTCACGCAGGTCAGGTGCTCACGCACGGCCTGCCGTCAGAGATCGTCCAGAACCCGGACGTACGGCGGCTCTATCTTGGCGAACAATTCACCCTTTAGCGCGATTGTCGCCCGATCAATGCGTTCCAACCCGACGCCTTCGCTTGACAAGCAAAAGGCGGGCCAGTCTTGATCACCTTGCGGATGTTTCGGTCTCGCCTCCCGGCAAGACCTCTTCGGGGTTGAATTTCGATGGCCTTGAGCGCCAAACTCCAGTTGCGTCAGTCGCAATCACTGGTGATGACGCCACAACTCATGCAGTCGATTCGTCTGCTGCAGATGACGCACCTGGAACTTGCGCGTTTCATTGACGAAGAGTTCGAAAAGAACCCGCTGCTTGAACGGCAACCGACAGACGCGGACACAGGCGATTTTCTTCAGCCTTCAGAACTGCTGCCGGAAGATGCTGGCCTCGACAAGATCTTCGCGTCCGACGACGCCAGCGCCGAAACGATGGCCGAACGTCTCGACGCGTCGATGGAAAATGTCTTTCCAGATGACCCAGGCATGGCAGACCAGCGCGCACCTGATCTGGCTGCGCAATGGAAACCATCCGCGTCCTCCAACCTGCCTTCCGCAGAGGCTTTCAACATCGAAGATTTCGCTGCATCGCGCGTCACGCTTTACGAGCACGTGCGCGAGCAGATCGCCTTTTCCTTCACCGATCCCCTTGACCGTGCAATTGCCTATGCGCTGGGCGATGCCATCGATGAAACGGGCTATCTGAGCACGGAAATCGCCGACATCAGCTACCGTCTCGGCGTCAATGAGGCGCATGTACTGAAGGTTCTTGGTATCTGCCAGACCTTTGATCCCGAAGGGATTTTTGCACGCGACCTGTCCGAATGCCTTGCAATCCAGCTGAAGGCGCGTGATCGCCTCGATCCGGCGATGCAAGCTATGCTTGCGCATCTGGACCTTCTGGCACGCCGCGACTTTTCTCAGCTCAAGCGTCTTTGCGGTGTCGACAGCGATGATCTTTTGTCGATGCTGGCGGAGATCCGCACACTCGATCCCAAGCCAGGGCTTGCATTTTCGACCAGCGGCGCCGAGCCGATCACGCCTGACGTGCTGGTCCAGCCGGCAGCCGATGGCACGTGGACCGTCGAGATCAATCCGGAAACGTTACCGCGCATCCTCGTCAACAATGAATATTTCAACGAGGTTTCACAGTATGTGAAAAACACGCAGGAACGCGACTTTCTTAGCGAATGCCTACAGAACGCTAATTGGCTCACCCGCAGTCTGGACCAGCGCGTGCGCACCATCCTCAAGGTTGCAACGGAAATCGTGCGCCAGCAGGATGCTTTTCTGGCGCATGGCGTACGTCATCTTCGTCCACTCACACTGCGCACCGTAGCTGACGCCATCGGGATGCATGAATCGACGGTCAGCCGCGTGACCGCCAACAAATACATGATGACGCCACGCGGCGTGTTTGAGCTGCGATACTTTTTTTCCGTTGCGCTTGCATCGGCGGAGGGAGGCGAAGCTCATGCCTCGGAAGCCGTGCGCGATCACATTCGCAAGCTTGTCGACGCAGAAGAGCCACTGGAGGTTCTCTCCGACGACACAATCGTCCTGATGCTGAAGGAAGCGGGCATCGACGTTGCCCGGCGGACGGTCGCCAAATACCGCGAGAAAATGAACATTCCCTCATCAGTGCAACGACGACGCGAAAAGCGCGCTGCCCTGTCCTTGCGTCCGCGATAGGACAAACGCAGCATCAGGCACCCGAAACCGTGCTTGATTGACAAGCTGCCTGTAAGTGACTAGAAGCGCGCCCGCAGTGCTAAGGCTTTCCTTGGCTGGGTGCGGGAAAGACTTCGATACCAGAGACGCGTTCAGTCTTGTGAGCGTAAAACCGGCTGGGGTGCCGTTAAACCTTGTGCGCACGGACCACGGGTATAAACTCATACCCGTCAGAATCTGCATAGAGAAGGTCAGTGTCATCATGAACCTGCGTATCTCAGGTAAGCAAATGGAAATCGGCGACGCCTTCCGGGAAAAGATCCAGGGGCGTATTGGCGAGGCTATCGAGAAGTATTTCGATGGCGGCTTTTCAGGCCACGTCACCGTCGAAAAATCCGGCTCGCGCTTTGGCGCCGATTGCCTCATCCGCCTCGACAGTGGCATGTCACTGCAGGCTGCCGGCCAGGCACAAGATCCTCAACTCGCGTTTGACGCAGCGGCCGAGCGCATCGAAAAGCGACTGCGCCGATACAAACGGCGCCTGAAGACACATCCAACGGCGGCTCCAGCAGTCGACCTCGACTACCGTGTCATGGCGTCATTGCCGGAGGACGACGAGCTTGAGCTGGCCGATGATTATGCGCCCGCAATCGTCGCCGAGACCACCGTCGAGCTTCGCACCATGTCTGTCGCGGCGGCTGTGGTGGAACTCGACATCAAGGACAGCCCGGTGTTTGTTTTCCGTAATGCGGGAAACAATCACGTCAGCATCGTCTATCGACGCCCAGACGGGAACATCGGCTGGATCGACACATCTTCGGCAGCAGCTGCAAAGCTCTAGCCGTAAAATAAATCAGCCAAGCCGCAAGCCAGGTATCCAAGGCGGAAACAGGCGAGCAAGAGGAATTTATCATGGATCTCAGCGACCTGATCGAGGTTTCGGCAGTCATGCCGGCCTTGAAGGCCAATTCCAAAAAGCAGTTGCTACAGCTGCTTTCGGAAAAAGCGGCTGCGGTCACAGGCCTCCCCGAGCGGGAGGTCTTTGATACAATTCTGCAGCGCGAGCGGCTTGGCTCGACCGGCGTCGGCAACGGCATTGCCATTCCCCACGGCAAGTTGCCTGGGGTCTCGGCCATTACCGGCATATTTGCCCGGCTCGAATCGCCAGTCGATTTCGAGTCGCTCGATGATCAGCCCGTGGATCTGGTATTTCTGTTGCTGGCCCCGGAAGGAGCTGGCGCCGATCACCTCAAGGCATTGTCGCGGATTGCGCGTGTCCTTCGCGATCCGGACATTGTCGCCAAGATTCGTGGCACCACGGATGCTGCGGCAATCCACACTTTCCTGTCTCAGACACCGGCTACTACGCCCGTCTGACCAGAAGAGTTCAAAGCATGTCTCCCGAAAGGGGACCGGTTTCGAAAAAGGCGGCTGCACGACAGCCGCCTTTATTCTTGCCCGATGTCGCAGCGCATTGCGCCGCACTGGCTCAGGTCAGTGCAGGCTGACGGGCGTCAAATCATTCTGAAGCACGCCGGCAAGGGCCGCGTCACGTGCATCGGTCAGCATGATCGGTCGACCGTTCGCCGCAAAAACGGCCCAGAGCCGGGTTCCTGGCTCAATATCAGGCATGCCAGGAAATTTTCCGCGCAGTTCCGCGCTATCGATTTCCTTGAAGTAGGCGACAGAGCCTTCGCCAATCATGGCAAGCTCGTTGTCCGTCAGAAGGTTCTTCTCAGTCATAGTCATTTTACAGCCTCCTACGCATGAGCGGGGCGTCGCTTTGACCAACCCGCAGCAGAGCCGATGAGTTCCGTTACGGGCAGAAACTCAGTCTTTCACCGATATGTTTATTTTTCGTACCAGTCTTTCCGCCTCCGGCCGGTCGAGATCCACCGCGAGTAGCCCGTTCTTCAACTCGGCGCCGATCACCTTCATGCCGTCCGCCAGCACAAACACCCGCTGAAACTGCCTCGCTGCGATGCCGCGATGCAGATATTCACGCTCGGCGTCATCGGTCTGCCTGCCGCGAACTGTCAGTTCGTTGTCCTCGACCGTCACTTCCAGATCCGCTTCCGCAAACCCTGCAACAGCCAGAGTGATACGCAGCCTGTCGCCGAGCCCGTCATGGCCACGGATACGCTCGATATTATAGGGCGGGTAGCCATCGCCGCTTTTTGCAACCCGTTCGAGCGTCTTCTCGATGGAATCGAAGCCAAGCAACAATGGGCTCGAAAATGGCGTCATGCGTGTCATGTCATGTCCTCAAAGAGCGACGTTGAAAGGCAAAAACCCGGATGGCATCCTTGCCCGTATCCCTGATATGGTCTGCAAACTTTTCGAGTTCAAGAAGTAAAGCGTGAGGACAGCCATGACCGAGCCGCGCAAGATCATCATCGACACGGACCCCGGCCAGGACGACGCGGTTGCGATCCTGCTCGCTTTTGCCAGCCCCGAGCTGGAAGTGTTGGGGTTGACCGCTGTTGCCGGCAACGTGCCCCTCGCCTTGACCGAGAAGAATGCACGCAAGATATGCGAACTCGCTGGGCACACACACACAGCCGTCTATGCCGGAGCGTCACGTCCATTGATGCGCTCGCTCGTGACTGCCGAACATGTTCATGGCCGGACCGGGCTGGACGGACCAGACCTTCCCGAACCGTCAATGGGGTTGCAGGACGCCAACGCGGTCGACTTCATCATCGACACAATCATGCGCGAGAAGGCTGGACAGGTCACGCTATGCGCGCTTGGGCCGCTCACCAACATTGCGCTCGCAATCATCCGCGAACCTGCGATCGTGCCGCGCATCCGCGAAATTGTGCTGATGGGCGGCGGTTATTTCGAGCAGGGCAACATTACCCCGTCTGCCGAATTCAACATCTATGTCGACCCGCATGCCGCCGATGTGGTGTTCAGAAGCGGCGCTCCAATTGTGATGATGCCGCTGGACGTCACGCACAAGGTGCTAACCACCCGCAAGCGCGTCGACGCGTTCCGTTCTATGGAAACCCCGGTCGGCGATGCGACGGTGCAGTTGCTCGACTTCTTCGAGCGCTTCGATGAGGAAAAATACGGCACCGATGGTGGTCCCCTACACGATCCGTGTGTGATTGCCTATCTGCTGCGCCCGGAGTTGTTTTCCGGGCGTCACTGCAATGTCACGGTCGAGACCGCCTCAGAACTGACGCTTGGCGCGACAGTCGTCGACTGGTGGGGCGTTACTGAACGGCATAAAAATGCTCTGGTCATGCGCGATGTCGATGCGGACGGGTTCTTCGCGCTTCTGACTGAGAGACTCGCTCGGCTCTGATCAGCCTGAACTGTCGTTCATTTCAGCCTGTAGCCCCGCCATATGCGGCTCTGCGACCGCAAGTGCAGCACGCTCGACGGCACGAAAACGACTGACGACGGCGAGCCCGATCTGCGTCAATTGAGCTCCGCCGCCCTTTCGTCCACCCTTTTGCGTGTCCAATACCGGTTTGCCAAACAGCGCATTCATTTCCTCGATGAGATCCCAGGCGCGCTTGTAGGACATGCCCATCTGTCGCGCGCCGGCCGAGATCGAGCCGAACGCAGCGATCTGCTCGAGCAGTTCGACTTTTCCCGGCCCGATGTGACCTTTAGGGCCGAACTTGATGCGAATGCTCAGAGTTGGCACGGCAGGCCCCTATCGAAAAATCTGTCACCATCATGGTATCGTACTGTCTGCAAACGCTCTTGCCACGCCTGTCGGCCGATCAAGCCGAAGCAAGAGCGGCGTCGACTTCCTCTGCCGTGGGGATTGAAGGCTGCGCGCCCGGCTTGAGACAGGCGAGCGAACCAGCAACGGCCGCACGGCGCAACGCAGTCGGCAAATCTAGCCCCGCCTCCAGACTTGCAGCAAGATAGCCACAGAAGGTGTCGCCTGCTCCGACGGTATCGACAGGCGTAATCTTCAAGCCAAGAGCGCGATGGAATTCACCCTTCGACGCGGCAACCACACCATCAGCACCCAGCGTCACAACAATGGCGCGACCGGTTCTGGCGGCAAAGTCGCGAATCCGCTCCTCACGATCATGGCCGCTCAGTGCGAGCGCTTCCGCATAAAGGTCGAATTCGGTTTCGTTTGCGATCACATAGTCGGCAAGCGCGAGAAACTCGGCAGCTTCCTTGCGAAACGGCGCGGTGTTGAGGAGCGACACCGCTCCTGCCGCCTGCGTCGCCTCAAGCGAGGCCTTTACCGTCTCCATCGGGATTTCCAGCTGCAGTACGACGTGATCGCCTTTCGCCACGGCAGCGCGCGCTACATCTTCCTGTGCGACATCACCATTGCCGCCTGGAATGATGGCGATCACGTTCTCTCCGGCTTTTTCGACCAAGATGACGGCAATACCCGTCGACTCTCCGGAAGCGCGCACGGCAGTGAGGTCAACGCCACCCTCATCGAGCAGCGCCGTCGCCTGCCCCGCGAATGCGTCAGTACCCACGGCACCAATCATCTTGACGCGCGCGCCGGCGCGTCGTGCCGCCAGTGCCTGATTTGCCCCTTTGCCGCCAGGCGCAGTGGTAAAGCCGTCACCCGGCACTGTTTCGCCGGGGCGGGGCAGACGTCCCACCGTCGCAATGAGATCCAGATTGATGGAACCGATAACCGTGATCATGGCAGGCCTTTGCGGAAATTTGCTTCCCGCAAGCTCTACTCAAATTGACGCGCCACGTTAAGGGCTTACCCGCCAATCTGCCCGGCTTCCCAGCCAAGTATTGCCCTCTTGCGTGTCAAACCCCAGTGATATCCGGTCAAAGCGCCAGTCTTGCCAAGGGCGCGATGGCAAGGCACCACGAACGAGACCGGGTTGGCGCCAACAGCAGCCCCGACGGCGCGGCTGGCAGATGGGTTGCCGATCTGCGCCGCAATCGAAGAGTAGGTTCGCGCCCGATTCATCGGGATCTTGAGCAATGCTTCCCACACGCGGATCTGGAAATCAGACCCGATGAAAACCACCCGAAGCGGCTCGTCCGGTCGCCAGCGTTCAGGGTTGAACACGCGTCCGGCATAGGGAGCCGTGGCGGCGCTGTCTTCGATATAGGTGGCATTGCGCCAGCGCCCGGTCATGTCCGCGAAAGCCGCGCTCTCGTCACCCTCATCGCAGAAGGCCAGACCCGCCAGGCCACGATCCGTCACCATCACCAGCGCGGTGCCAAAGGGCGATGGATGGTAGCCGAACCGAATGGTCAGTCCCTGCCCGCGTGTCTTGTAGGCACCCGGTGAAATTGCTTCATGGCTGACGAACAAATCATGTAGTCGGCCAGGGCCCGACATGCCGACCTCCAGCGCCGTGTCGAGGAGCGGCAACCCCTCATCAAGCAGGCGCCGCGCATGATTGAGCGTCACCGCCTGCAGGAAGCCCTTGGGAGTCAGGCCGGCCCAGCGGGTGAACAATTTCTGCAATCCACCCGGCGTTTCGCCGACCTCAAGCGCCAGTTGTTCCAGCGATGGTTGCTCGCGATAATCGAGGCTGATCTTTTCGATTGCCTGGCGGACAATGTCGTAGTCGCTCCCGACGGGTGTCACGTCATGTTGCAGGACGGCGGTTCGCACGTTCATGGTCGTATCTCCTTGAGGACCACTATTGTCCGCCGATGCAGCCGACACCACCCGTTTCCCGCCTATCCGGCTCTCGCAGCCGAAAGAGCTCGACCGAAAGCCGTTGCAAAACTTTCCCGATCATCCGGGTTGAGAAAGGCGCCAATTGGTACGATCTGCCCCCCGGCCTCGACCGCCATGCCGGTAATCCCGATCTCGTCGTGGCGTGCGACCCTGAACCGCGCCCAGAAAGGATTGAAACGATGGACCTCACTGCGCCCTGAGGGCGCGATCTTGACGATGTCGACGGCCAGTCGCGACACGGACACTTCCTCGCGGGCCCGCGCGGCACGGTAGTTCATCTTGAACGCAATATAGACCGCCAGCATATCGAGGCCAAAGAACCCCAATACCGGCCAGGCCCCCACTGACAGGAAGAACAGTCCCGCCACCAGCCAGACGAAACCGATAATTCCCATCACGACGATAAAGCCGGTACGCCCCATCGAGCGGTGCGGCAACAGCAGCGCACTGAAGATTGGTTCATCGGCGGGTTTCAAGTTCGACATGGCTCGCAGTATAGAGGGCTTATGGAAAAGCCAAAAATCAAAAAAACTTCGCCTGCCATCAAGGCAGCCAAGCCTTCGACAAGACGCAGACGTCTGACGGCCTATTCGCCGGCGGAGATTGAAGAAATCTTCCGGCGCTTTTCAGTGCAGCGGCCAGCGCCGGAAGGCGAGCTTGAACACGTCAATGTCTTTACCCTGCTGGTGGCCGTCGTCCTGTCGGCGCAAGCGACTGACGCTGGTGTCAACAAGGCGACCCGTGCGCTGTTTGCCATCGCCGACACACCGGAAAAGATGCTAGCGCTCGGTGAAGAGGAAGTCGGCAATCACATCCGCACCATTGGCCTGTGGCGTAACAAGGCCAAGAACGTCATCCTGCTTTCAAAGGCGTTGATCGACAATTTCGGCAGCCAGGTGCCCTCCACGCGTGAGGAACTGGTGACGCTGCCGGGAGTTGGGCGAAAAACTGCGAATGTCGTACTCAACATGGCATTTGGCCAACATACGATGGCGGTCGACACCCACATCATACGCATCGGCAACCGGATCGGATTGGCTCCTGGCAAGACGCCGGACCAGATCGAGGATATTCTGGTCCGTATCATTCCGGACCACTATATGCGCCACGCCCATCACTGGTTGATTCTGCATGGTCGCTATGTCTGCAAGGCGCGCAAACCCGACTGCGTCGCCTGCGTGATCGCCGACATCTGCAAGTCACTGGAAAAGACCACGGCAATCGCCGCTCCGCTGGTGCCTCTGACGCAACCTGCGCTGGAAGCCATCGGTTGAAACTCAGACCCGCTCATCGCGCAGCGAGATCATCTTGTGCAGGTGAACCATCATGGCGGCCGCAAACAGCGGTGTGAGAAGATTGACAACCGGAATCGCCAGAACTCCGGCAATCACCAGCCCCGCGAGAAACACCGTGCCCGCATGGCGACGCCGCAGCGCTTTTGCGTCCGCTTCGCTGCGAAATCGCATGGCCGCAAACTCGAAGAATTCCCGCCCCAACAGATAACCGTTGACGACAAAGAAGGCGGCAATATTCACGCCCGGAATCAGCAACAAGAACAGCGCAAACAGGTTGGCAACCACGACCAGCGCGAGGAATTTTACCGATACCAACGCCGCCGCCATCATTGGCAATGCGCGGCCGGGCGGGTCTTGCGGATAATCTTCGCGTTCAACAATCTCCGCCACGTCGTCGAGGAAGAACCCGGCGATCACCGCTGTGATCGGCGCAATCAGCAACCCCAGCCCCAATGCAAGCGCGAGCCCTGCAAGGACAGCCGCGGCAAAGCCGAACCAGCTCACCCACCCCGGCAGTTCCGGCATCATTTCCAGAAGCGGCGGCAGCGCGAACCAGTCGACCAGACCCGTGATCGCAAACCACAGGCCGATCAGCGCCAGGATGGTCAATCCCAGCGACTTGAACAGCACAGCGCGAAATTCGCGCGTGAGTACCCGGCCCGCCGCAGCGGCAGCAGCTTCAAGGATCATGGCCTCTCCTGTGTCACCACCTGAGATAGGAGGACCATCCCGGCCGCGCAAGACAATGCGCTCATGTCGGAGCATCCATCCTATGCATGTTGTTTTGCGGCTTGGCAGCGTCTAAGACGTGCATTTTTACGGCTGGGCCAGCTCACCAAAGTGCCACCAACCGGCAATAGCGGGGATTTCATATGAGCCAGTACGACGTGCTCTGCATCGGAAATGCGATCGTCGACATCATCGCGCGATGTGATGAGGCATTCCTGAGCGAGAACGCCATCATCAAGGGCGCGATGAACCTGATCGGGGCAGAACGCGCCGAGCAACTTTACAGCCGGATGGGCCCCGCAATCGAAGCGTCGGGCGGCAGCGCCGGCAACACTGCGGCGGGAGTTGCCAGTTTTGGCGGCAAGGTCGCATTCTTTGGCAAGGTCGCCAAAGACCATCTCGGCGGGATTTACACCCACGACATCCGTTCGCTCGGCGTGGCGTTCGACACCAAGCCGCTCGACATCGCCCCACCCACAGCCCGGTCGATGATTTTCGTCACGCCCGACGGCGAGCGCTCAATGAACACCTATCTGGGTGCCTGCGTTGAACTGGGCCCCGAAGACGTCGAGGAACACAAGGCGAAGGGCGCCAAAGTCACTTATTTCGAAGGTTATCTGTGGGATCCGCCGCAGGCCAAAGACGCAATCCGTCTGACTGCGGAGCACGCCCATGCGGCAGGACGCGAAGTGGCAATGACATTGTCCGATTCGTTCTGCGTCGACCGCTATCGCGACGAATTCCTCGACTTGATGCGCACAGGCACTGTCGACATCGTTTTTGCGAACGAAAGCGAACTGAAAGCGCTTTATCAGACATCTTCTTTCGAGACGGGCCTTGATGCCATCCGCAAGGATTGCAAACTGGCTGCCGTCACGCGTTCCGAGCAGGGGTCCGTTGCGGTACGCGGCGATGAAACAGTCATCATCGACGCAATCGAGATCGCGGATCTGGTCGACACGACCGGCGCGGGGGATCTTTACGCCGCCGGCTTCCTTTACGGCTACACGAGCGGTCGCAGTCTCATCGATTGCGGTGCGCTCGGATCGCTGGCAGCCGGCCTTGTGATCCAGCAGGTCGGACCACGACCACGCCAGAACTTGCGCGAGGAAGCGCAGCAGCGCGGCTTGATCTGACCGTCAGGGGATGTCTTCCGGTCTCCTGCCGGGCCTCGCCTTGTAGGCGGGAAGCGACCAGCCATAGCGGATCGCACCGCCACGGATTGCCAGAGCGACGAGGAAACCGGAAAGAGCGGCCACCAGCAGAGGCAGTTGAGCGATATAGATCACTGTAAACATCACGGCTCCAGCCATCGCAGCCGTGATGTACACCTCGCGCCGCATCAACACCGAAGGTTCCCCGGCAATCTGGTCGCGCAGGATACCGCCAAACGTCGCGGTCAGAATTCCCATGACAACCGCGACCAGCCCCGAGCCCGTTACGACCAGACCTTTCCACGCGCCGAATACGCTGTAGGCCGCAAGCCCTATGGCATCCAGCCACAGCAAGAGCTTGTAACGCGATTCCACGAGATGGGACGTGAAATAGACAAGCACCGCAACGGCGCAGCAAACGATCAGATAGTCGTGGTTCTGAATCCAGAACACCGGCACGCCGAGGATCAGATCGCGCAATGTGCCGCCGCCGACGCCCGTCAGGCCGGCAAAAAACAGAAAGCCGATAATGTCGATCTGTTTGCGTGACGCAGCAAGGGCACCTGTTGCGGCGAAAACCGCGATACCCGCATAGTCAAAGAAGATGATCTGGTCCATCGTCGCCTCCCCTGGCAGATGTAGCGGAAGGCGACGAAGGGAGAAAGAGCACGATCAGGCGTCTTTTTCTGCCTGTTCATTGGGCGGTCCCGGCTCGACCGGCGTCGAGGGCTCGGCCACCTGCTTGGGTCCACCTTTGGAAACACCAACCATCGCCGGACGCAGCACCCGGTCGCCGATGACGAAACCGGTCTGCACGACCTGGACGACCGTGCCGCTTGCAATGTCGGGATTTGGTACCTCGAACATTGCCTGGTGGAAATTCGGGTCGAATTTCTCACCTTCCGGATCGAGCTTCTTGACGCCGTGGCGCTCCAGCGCGGACAGCATCGAGCGCCCTGTCAGTTCGACCCCTTCGATCAGGGCCTTGAAACCGGCGTCGCCGCTTTCCTTCGCTTCCGCTGGAATAGCATCGAGCGCTCGTGTCAGATTGTCAGAGACCTGCAGCATCTCACGGGCGAAATTCGCAATCGCATAGGCGCGCGCATCCTGCACATCGCGCGCAGTGCGCCGACGCAGATTCTCCATCTCGGCTGCCAAACGCAGCGCGCGATCCTTGTATTCCTCGTTTTCCTTGACGAGCCGCACCACTGCTTCATAGTCGGCTGTCTGGCTGTGTGCATCTATTTCAGCCTGAAAGGCTTCGCCAGTTGCCGCCGTCTGAGCATATTCGCTTTCAGCTGCAGTCTGCTCGGGTGCACGTTCGTCTTTGGGCTGTTCGCTCATCGATGACCCCATTTGCAATGGTTCTTGAAGTTGCGCCCGATATCGAGGTTTGACGCTCGAAAATCAAGGGAAGAAAGCGAAATCGGCCACTCCTGCCGGTCGTGCATGCCCAAAGTGCTAAGTCTTTCGAAACCTCGCCCTGTTACCCGAACCTTTCCGATCAGGGTACGCGGCAGGACAGATGATGAAGCGCAGACCTTCAAGGCGTCGCAGGCAACGCTCCCCATTGCGGGCTTTTCGTACCGCGGGGCTGTTCGGCGCACTCGCCATCGCTGCCGCCATCGGTCTTGAACCTGCACGATTTGAATCGATCCTGCCAGGGATCGTCTCTTCACTTCCATCTTCGGTCAGGGAGATGCTGCCCGCGACCGCGAAAAATGATGTACCCCGCCCGGTCGCACTGGTCGGCATGGTCCGCCCGATGCCGCTATGCGGCAGCGGCAGACGCATCTCCTGCGTCGTTGACGGAGACACGTTCTGGGTGTCCGGCGAAAAAATACGTCTCGAGGGTATCGACGCGCCGGAGATCAAGGGCGCCTGCGCCTATGAACGTGATCTGGCACAGCGCGCAACGCGCCGTCTCAGCGAACTTCTGTCGGGGCAGAATTTTGCACTCCAGCGCCGTGGCACGGACCGGTATGGTCGCACGCTGGCGCGGGCGGTAACGCCGATCGGCGAGGCCGGCGACATCCTCGTTCGCGAAGGACTGGCGCGTCCATGGCGCGGACGCAAGGAGCAATGGTGCAGCTGAGGCTCAGCGCAGCAAACGGCTGATGATCTGCGCCGTGTAGTCGACCATCGGCACGATTCGCGCATAATTGAGCCTCGTGGGTCCGATCACCCCCAGCGCCCCGACGACCCGCGAATCCTTGTCACGATAGGGCGCGACCACCAATGATGACCCCGACAGCGAAAACAGCTTGTTTTCCGAGCCGATGAAGATGCGCACGCCATGTCCCTCTTCGGCCAGATCAAGCAATTGCATCATGCCATCCTTGGTCTCAAGATCATCAAACAGGTGACGCAACAACTCGATGTCGCCCTGCGCGGTCACATTTTCGAGCAAATTGGCCCGCCCCCTCACGATCAGACGCGACGGTAAGCCACTCTCGGTGCCGGCCCAGACGGCAAGCCCGCGCTCGACGAGATCCTGCGACAAGGCATCGAGCGCCGCGCGGGTTTCCTCTTTCAAACGCCCGATCTCGCTGCGCGCTTCCGCCAATGTGCGCCCACGGATATGAGCATTGAGAAAATTCGACGCTTCGTGGAGTTGCGACGTCGTGACCCCGACGGGCAGGTCCACCACCCGGTTTTCGACGTCGCCATTTTGTGACACCAGCACGGTCAGTGCCTTTGTCGGCTCCAGCTGGATGAATTCGATGTGCTTGAGCGGCACTTCGCTTTTTGTGGTGAGAACGACCCCGGCCCCGCGCGACATGCCCGACAGCATCTGGCTCGCCTCGGTCAGCATATGCTCCAGCGTTGCGCCGCTGCCGGATGCCTTGACCTGTGTCTCGATACCTCTGCGCTCGTCGTCGGAAAGGTCACCCAGCTCCATGAATGCATCGACGAAAAAACGCAGGCCGGCCTGTGTCGGCAAGCGTCCGGCAGACACATGCGGCGCATAGATCAAACCCAGATGTTCGAGATCGCTCATCACGTTGCGGATCGTCGCCGGGGACAGTGTCTGAGGCAGCAGACGCGACAGGCTGCGCGAGCCCACGGGCTCGCCATCGCGAAGATAATTGTCGACGATGATCCTGAAAATATCGCGTGAGCGCGAATCGAGTGACTGCAGCTGCTGCTCCAACAGAGGCCTTGTCATCGTTTGTCTCGCTTCCTTCATCATCGAAGATATAATCCCTTACCATCACGACGCAAAGGCTGCCAAACTTCTGTCAAAGCCCTTTTCCTTTGCGTCGCGGGCCGAACTGGGGCTACAAGCCCCTCAAATCGTAAAGGATCGGAAGAGACCAATATGCGGCCATCCAAGCGCCAGCCCGACGAGATGCGGGCAATTTCCTTCGAGCGCGGCGTGTCGAAACATGCCGAGGGCTCTTGCCTCGTCAAATTCGGCGACACGCATGTGCTGTGCACCGCCAGCCTCGAAGAGCGAGTCCCGCCATGGTTGCGCAATTCCGGCAAGGGCTGGGTCACGGCAGAATACGGCATGCTGCCGCGCTCCACAGGCGATCGGATGCGTCGCGAGGCATCTTCCGGCAAGCAGGGCGGACGCACGCTCGAGATCCAGCGCCTGATCGGTCGCTCTTTGCGCGCTGTCGTTGACCTGCAAGCGCTCGGCGAAGTCCAGATTACAGTCGACTGCGATGTCATCCAGGCTGATGGCGGCACCCGCACCGCCGCGATCACCGGTGGTTTCGTCGCGCTCTATGACTGCCTGAAGTGGATGGAAACCCGTCAGATGGTCAGCGTGCAGAAAGTCCTGAAGGACCATGTCGCTGCAATCTCCTGCGGCCTCTACAATGGAACGCCTGTCATCGACCTCGACTACGACGAGGATTCGTCAGCCGATACCGACGCCAACTTCATCATGACCGGCAAGGGCGGCATCGTTGAAGTTCAGGGCACCGCCGAGGGCGAGCCGTTCAGCGAAGAGCAGTTCGCCGCCCTGATGGGCCTTGCCAAGAATGGCATTGCCCGCCTCGTCAATCTGCAGAAGATGGCGATCGCCTGATCCGTGGCGTGCGCCCTTCGAGCCTCGAAGAGCGCACCCCACATTCAACCCGTCGTTGGGACAGCTTCATGACCCCGTCCGGCATTCTCGAATCTGCGCTCTACGTCGACGATCTCGACGCGGCAGAATCGTTTTATGCCACGGTGATGGGATTGGAGCGGATTGCCAAAGTGGCAGACCGGCACGTGTTCTTTCGCTGCGGCGACGGCGTTCTATTGCTGTTCAATGCGCAAAAGACTGTAGAGCCGCCCGCACCCGATGCCCGCCTCGCCGTCCCGCCGCACGGCACCAGCGGCGCAGGCCATCTGTGTTTTCGTGGCACGGCCGCTGAAATCGAACACTGGAAAGCCCATCTGCGCCGGCATGATGTCGGCATCGAGGCCGAACTGAAATGGCCGCAAGGCGGGCGTTCAATCTATTTTCGCGATCCGGCGGGCAACTCGCTCGAGATCGCCGAACCGAAAATCTGGGGACTTTGAATGCGTCAGCTCGAAAACCGGAAGATTGTCGTGGCCAGCCACAACAAGGGCAAACTTGTCGAGATCGAGGAACTGATCGGCCCCTACGGCTTTGAAGCCAAGTCGGCTGCCGACTACGGCCTACCGGAGCCTGCCGAAACCGGCACCACCTTCGAGGAAAACGCTTACATCAAGGCGTTCGCCGCCGCCTCGGCGACCGGGCTGCCTGCCCTGTCCGACGATAGCGGCCTTGAAGCTGACGCGCTCGCCAAGGCGCCCGGCGTTTACACTGCAGACTGGGCGGAAACCGGCGACGGGACGCGCGATTTCGATATGGCGATGCGCAATACGCAGGAAAAGCTGGTCGCCGTCGGCGCGCTCACCCCGGAAAAGCGCACAGGCCGGTTCGTCTCGGTGCTGTGCCTTGCCTGGCCCGATGGCCATGCCGATTATTTCCGTGGCGAAGTCGAGGGCCATCTGGTGTGGCCGCCGCGCGGTGGCAAGGGCTTCGGCTACGACCCGATGTTCCAGCCGGAAGGCTTCGACGTGACCTTCGGCGAAATGGAGCCGCACGAAAAGCACGGCACAGATACGCCGCTGTCGCACCGCGCCCGCGCCTTCGAGAAATTCAAACACGCACTTCTGGGCGAAAAATGATCCCCGACGACCGTCAGCCGGGCTTCGGCATCTATGTCCACTGGCCGTTCTGCGCGGCCAAATGCCCATATTGCGACTTCAACAGCCATGTCCGCCATCACAAGATCGATGAAGAACGCTTCGCTGCTGCCTTTGCCCGTGAAATGGCAACGATGCGCCAGCGCACCGGCCCGCGTGAGGTGACGTCGATCTTTCTTGGCGGCGGCACGCCATCGCTGATGCAACCGCAGACCGTGGCTGCTGTTCTCGACGCGGTTGCTGCCAACTGGAGCGTGCCGAACGGCATCGAGGTCACGCTCGAAGCCAACCCCTCATCGGTCGAAGCTGCCCGCTTCAGAGGATACCGTGATGCGGGCGTCAATCGCGTCTCGCTCGGCGTTCAAGCACTCAACGATGCGGATCTGCGTTTCCTCGGACGGCTGCACTCGGTCGAGCAGGCACTGGGTGCGATCCGGCTGGCGCGCGACACCTTCCCGCGCCTGTCGTTCGACCTGATCTATGCCCGCCCCGGCCAGACGCTTGAAGCGTGGGAACAGGAACTGGAGCAGGCCATCGGCCATGCCGCAGATCATCTGTCGCTCTACCAGTTGACGATCGAGGAAGGCACGCGATTCCACCTGCTGCACAAGGCGGGAAAGTTCGAAATGCCCAGCCCCGACCACTCCGCCGACCTCTATCAGGTCACGCAAGAGGTCACGGCTGCGGGTGGCCTGCCGGCATACGAGATTTCCAATCACGCAAAGCCGGGCGCAGAAAGCCGACACAATCTGGTCTACTGGCGTTATGGCGAATATGTCGGCATCGGCCCCGGCGCGCATGGCCGTTTCCTTCAAGATGGCCAGCGGATCGTCACCTTCACCGAGAAGTCACCGGAAGCCTGGGCCGCGCTGGTGGAGGAACATGGTCACGGCATCATCGGCGGCGAGACGCTGACGCGCTCGGAGGAAGCCGACGAGTTCCTGATGATGGGCCTGCGCCTCACCGAAGGCATCGACCTTGCCCGTTTCGAGCAGCTTTCGGGGCGGCCGCTTTCGTCAAAGCGGATCGCCACGCTGCAAGATGAGGCGCTGGTCGCGCCCGTCGGCAATTCGCGCCTGCGCGCCACCTCGGCGGGGATGATCGTCCTCGACGCGGTCGTCGCAGATCTCGCCATCTGACACATCTGCCTTTCAGGCCCAAGGCTTTGAAAGCATCGCCAGACATGGCAAGGAATGATCATGAGCGAGATCGACGGTAAGCGGGGATATGTAATCGGTCAGGCGTCCTTCACGCCGCGCGCGATCGAGCCTGCGCTTTATCTCGTCGCGACCCCGATCGGCAACCTTTCCGACATCACCGTGCGCGCACTCGAAACGCTGGCGGCTGCCGATATCCTTGCCTGCGAGGACACACGGGTGACCCGCGTGCTGCTGGACCGCTATGGTATCCGCCGCAGGTCAACGCCCTACCATGAGCATAATGCGGCAGAGGCTGGCCCCCGCCTTGTCGAGGCTGTGCTGTCTGGTCAGAGCGTCGCGCTGGTGTCGGATGCGGGCACGCCGCTGGTCTCCGATCCGGGTTTCCGTCTCGTTGGCGAAGTTGTGGCAGGCGGTGGCAAGGTGATCCCGATCCCCGGCGCCTCGGCGTTGCTTTCAGCCCTGACGGCATCGGGCCTCCCCTCCGATACGTTCCTGTTTTCCGGGTTTCTCCCCGCCAAGTCGAGCCAGCGCAAGACCCGGCTCGAACAACTTCGCGCCACCCCGGCAACGCTGATCTTTTACGAATCGCCACGCCGTCTTGCCGATACGCTGGCCGACATGCTGGAGGTACTGGGCGACCGCCCTGCCGCCATCGGTCGCGAACTGACCAAGGCATTTGAGGAGTTCCGCCGCGGCTCCCTGACAGAGCTCGCCGACTTCTATTCAAAAGCCGACACGCCCCGGGGCGAGATCGTCATCTGCGTCGGGCCTCCGCTTGAGGCCGAGGCACCGAGCGGCGATGATATCGACGCACTCCTGTTGTCGCTGGCATCTGAGATGGGTGCCTCCAAGGCAGCGGGAGAGGCAGCCCGAATGACAGGCGCTCGCAAGGCTGATCTTTATCGTCGCCTCATGGAACTGAAGGGCGATGGGAGCTAGCCGGCGCACCGACCGGCAACTCAACGAACGTCGCGGCCATCGCGGCGAGTTCTTCGCCTCAATCGCGTTGATGCTCAAGGGCTATCGCATCGTCGCGCGACGCTACAAGACGCGTCTTGGCGAGATCGACCTGATTGCGCGACGCGGCGATCTGGTGCTGGTCGTGGAGGTAAAACTGCGCCCCACCCTCACCGCCGCGATGGACGCGGTCACCCGCATGTCAGAGAAGAGGATTGAGGCCGCCGCGGACCTCTGGCTCATGCGCCAGCCGGATCATGCACGCCTGTCCATCCGTTTCGACATGGTCGCCGTCCTGCCGCGTCGCTGGCCCGTCCACATCCCCAATATTTTTGAAGGCAGGTCATAGACGGCGAGCAGCGCGGCGCAGTCCGCTCAACGTCGGCTCACTCGCATCGGCAGCCCGCCTTGCGGCTGTGTGGTCAGCTTCTGGACCGGCCACGGTCTGGTCCGCGGGAGCGTGTCGAAACGCCATTGTCGCAGGAGTACGGCAAGCGCGATGATTGCCTCTTGCATGGCAAATGAAGCGCCGATGCACACGCGCGGGCCCGCGCCGAACGGCAGATATTGATAGCGATCGATCGCTTCGCGATTTTCAGGATGAAACCGTTCGGGCAAGAAGGCGTCCGGATTTTTCCAGAGCCTGCGGTGCCGATGTATTGTCCATGGCATGATCTGGAACTGGGCTCCCTTGACGATATCCAGATCGCGCCAGCGCTCCGCCTCGATCGCTTCACGGCTGATGGATGCCGCCGGTGGATAAAGCCGCATCGCCTCCTCGAACACGGCGCGCGTCAACGGCATTTTCCCAAGCCAGTCTCCAGGGTCCGGGGTGCTGGCGAGCACCGCCTCAACCTCCGTCTCGACACGCTCGCGCTCCCACGGCGCTTCCGCAAGGCAATACAAGGTCCACCCCAACGCCCGTGCCGTCGTTTCGTGTCCCGCCCCAATGAACGTGATGATGTTGTCTTCGATCTCGTCCGCGCTCAGGCCGCCTGCTCCTTCCGCCTTGAGGAGCAATGTCAGGAAGTCGTTCGGCGAACCGTCCGGATCACGCGCCAGCTTATCCTTGCGCATCCTGATCGTCTTGCCGACGAGATCTCGAAAGAAGCGAAGAACGCTGTAGCCGCGCAATCGCGTCAGGCGTGGCAACCAGTCCGGCGCGCCGATCAGATCGAGTGGATCGATCCGTCCCATCGTCTCGAACAGATGATCAACCTGCTTGCCAAATTCGCTCGGATTGCCGGCAATTTCGCCAGAAAACAGCGTTTCCGCGAGAATTTCATAGGTCAACATGGTCATGTCGCGAGCAATATCGACGATTGCTCCGTCGCGATATCGCCCGGCGAAGTCCTCGCTGACCCGTAGCATCGGTTGTGCGAAGCCGGCTATGTGGCGCGGTGTGAAGACCGGTGCCATCGCCTTGCGCGACCGCTTCCAGACCTCTCCCTCGGCAGTCAAAAGGCCATCGCGCAGGATCGGGCGCAGCACTTTCTGGCGCACCCGCGCCATGCGATAGTTTTGCGCGTTATCGACGAGAATATGCCGGATCAGCGCGGGATCATTCGCGATCACGAGCGGTCCGCCGATCCCGGTTCTGATCGAAATATAGGGCTCGTTGTAGGAAGGCTCGCCCCAGAGTTCGAGCGGATTTCGATAGACAATCCGCAACATCTGCAGCGTCGATGGCGGGCTCGTTCGCGGCTTGGGCGCCGGCGGGATGAACGGTCGAGGCTTCATGTCCATGACAGTCTCCATACCAGCCGGGAACGATTCGGCCCGGCTCGCCGCATTCAAATCGCGAATATGGGCCAGAAACAGGCACATCCCCAGCCGAATCAGCGCTAAAACTTGGAAAACGGCGCCCCAGAGCCTATATCTTGAGTATCTTTCGGCGGTGATTCGAACCTGCTTGATCCGCCGTCTCCAGGAACGGCAGAAACGGAATTTAATGAGCGACGAGACCGAACACGGCAACGGCGAGAGCGCCGAATATGGCGCGGATTCGATCAGGGTCCTTAAGGGCCTCGATGCGGTGCGCAAGCGTCCCGGCATGTATATCGGCGACACTGACGACGGCTCCGGCCTGCACCACATGGTCACCGAGGTCGTCGACAACGCGATCGACGAGGCGCTGGCTGGCCATGCCACGCTCGTCACGGTGACGCTCAATCCCGACGGCTCCTGCACCGTGACCGACAACGGGCGCGGTATTCCCACCGACATCCACCAGGGCGAAGGCGTCTCGGCGGCCGAGGTCATCATGACCCAGCTGCACGCCGGCGGTAAGTTCGACCAGAACTCCTACAAGGTTTCTGGCGGCCTGCACGGTGTTGGCGTTTCCGTCGTCAACGCCCTGTCGGTCTGGCTGCGCATGAAGATCCGCCGCAAGGGCGAGATCCACGAAATGTCGTTCACCCACGGCGTTCCGGATGGTCCGCTTGCCGTCACCGGCGATGCCGGCAGCGATACAGGCACGGAAATCTCGTTCCTGCCCTCGCCCGAAACATTCACCATGGTCGAGTTCGACTACAACGTGCTGGAGCACCGCCTGCGCGAGCTGGCGTTCCTGAATTCCGGCGTTCGCATCGTGCTCACCGACGCGCGGCACGCCGATCTGAAGCAGCAGGAACTGCACTACGATGGCGGCCTCGAAGAATTCGTCAAATATCTCGACCGCGCCAGAAAGCCGCTGATCGCAGCACCGATCTCCATCCGCGCCGAGCGTGATGGCATTTCGGTCGAAGTCGCGATGTGGTGGAACGACAGCTACCACGAGAACGTGCTGTGCTTCACCAACAATATCCCGCAGCGCGACGGCGGAACGCACCTTGCCGGATTCCGTGGCGCTCTCACGCGCCAGATGACTGGCTATGCCGATAAGGCCGGCATTTCGAAGAAGGAAAAGGTGTCACTCAACGGCGATGACTGCCGTGAAGGTCTCACCGCCGTTCTTTCGGTGAAGGTGCCTGACCCGAAATTCTCCTCGCAGACCAAGGACAAGCTTGTCTCCTCGGAAGTGCGCCCCGTGGTCGAAGGTCTCGTCAACGAGGCGCTTGGCATGTGGCTCGAAGAGCATCCCGGCGAAGCAAAAGTGCTGATCGGCAAGGTGGTCGAAGCCGCTGCGGCGCGCGAGGCTGCGCGACGCGCGCGTGAACTGACGCGCCGCAAGGGCGCCCTCGACATCACCTCACTGCCAGGCAAGCTGGCGGACTGCCAGGAACGCGATCCCGCCAAGTCTGAACTGTTCATCGTCGAGGGTGACTCGGCAGGTGGTTCGGCAAAGTCAGGCAGGTCACGCCAGAACCAGGCGATCCTTCCGCTGCGCGGCAAGATCTTGAACGTCGAGCGCGCGCGCTTCGACCGCATGCTCTCGTCCGACGCGATCGGGACGCTGATCATGGCGCTTGGCACCAGCATCGGCAAGGACGAGTTCAACGCCGACAAGCTGCGCTACCACAAGATCATCATCATGACTGACGCCGACGTCGACGGCGCTCACATCAGAACCCTGCTTTTGACGTTCTTCTTCCGCCAGATGCCGGAACTGATCGAACGCGGCCATCTCTACATCGCCCAGCCGCCGCTCTACAAAGTGACGCGCGGAAAATCCTCGCAATATGTCAAGGATGAACGCTCCTTCGAGGAATACCTGATCTCCTCCGGGCTCGATGAAGCGTCGCTGCAGATGGGCAATGGCGAAGTTCGCGCCGGCCAGGATCTTCGCGCCGTCATTGATGACGCGCTTGCAGTGCGCACGCTGATGAATGGCCTGCACACACGCTATTCGCGCATCGTCGTCGAACAGGCGCTCATCGCCGGCGCTCTGAACCCCGAGATCTTGGGTAATCTTGAGAAGGCTCAGGAAGCAGCTTCCGACGTAGCGCGGCGTCTCGACCTGATTTCCGAAGAGACAGAACGTGGCTGGGAAGGCCGCGTGAAGCCGACAGACGACGAAGGCATCGGCGCTTTGCTTGTGGAGCGTACCGTGCGCGGCGTCAAGGAAACAGTGAAGCTGGATGCCGCCCTGCTCGCTTCTGCCGACGCGCGCGCTCTGCACCGCTACACTGATCGCCTGCAGGAAATCTATAACCAGCAGCCAGTCCTGCGGCGCAAGGACAACTCCGAAACCGTCAACGGCCCGATGGGCCTCCTCGACGCGGTTTTTGCAACCGGTCGCAAGGGACTGTCGATCCAGCGCTACAAGGGACTGGGCGAGATGAATGCCGACCAGCTGTGGGAAACCACACTCGATCCCAATGTGCGTTCGCTCCTCCAGGTCAAGGTGCCCGATGCAACAAATGCCGACTCGCTGTTTGCCCGCCTGATGGGCGACGAGGTCGAACCGCGTCGCGAATTCATTCAGGACAATGCGCTGTCGGTCGCCAATCTGGACGTCTGACCGGAAAACCGATCACTTTTTGCGAAAAATCTGAAATCCTCCTTCGCCTCCCGCTTATCGGGCAATGCGAGGGGGGATTTTTTCGTTTCGCGGGGGCGCAATTCCGGCATTTCCTTAGCTTTTCTTGCGATGCATGAGAAAGTGCGGAAACCGCCGGAATTTGCAGTTTGAGGCATTTTCCGCTTATTTGACTGGAGGAAAATGGACAAATCTGATCGATAACGCGGCGAAAAAGCAATAAAATTAGGTCAGCATTGCTGACCCCTCTTGCGCTCCGGCTGCCTCTATTTTATGCAGTGCACCTACGTTTCTCTAACCACGTCAGGAGCCATGATGTCGGAAGACAGTCTTCTCGATAACGCGCTCGTCCGCTTGGATGCAGCTGCAGCCCACCTCAACATCGACGCCGATGTGATCGAGAAACTGAAATTCCCGCGAGAAACTACCAAAGCCCGTCTCATGATACGCATGGATGACGGCTCACGAAAATCGTTCCTGGCATGGCGCTGCCGCTATGATGACACACGCGGACCGACCAAGGGAGGCATCCGCTTCCACCCCGATTCAACCGACGACGAAGTCGAAACCCTCGCCTTTTGGATGACCTTCAAATGCGCGGTGATGAACCTGCCCTACGGCGGCGGCAAGGGCGCGGTACAGGTTGACCCGCGCAAACTGTCGAAGACAGAACTGGAGCGCTTGTCGCGCGCCTATATCCAGGCATTCTCGCGCATCATCGGGCCGGACAGAGACATTCCTGCGCCCGACGTCTACACCAACTCCATGATCATGGGCTGGATGGCGGATGAATACGCCCAGATCGTCGGCCAGACGGTTCCCGCCGTCATTACCGGCAAGCCGATTGCACTGGGCGGTTCGCTTGGTCGTGGCGATGCTACCGCACGCGGCGGCTATTACCTCGTCTCCCATCTGAAGGAAGACCTCAACTTCGGCGCCTCGATCCGCGTTGCGGTGCAGGGGTTCGGCAATGCCGGCCAGCACATTTCCAGCCTGCTTGCCTGTGATGGCCACAAGATCGTCGCTGTGTCCGATTCCGAAGGGGGCGTTTACTGCGCATCCGGGCTCAACCTGGACGCACTTCTGGCTGCGAAAGCCAGTGGGAATTCGGTTGTTTCCACGGTGGGACAGCATGGCCACGAATTTCTCGCCGGACACGATCTGGTCGGCGTCGAAGCAGAGCTTCTGGTGCCATCGGCGCTTGAGAACATGATCGATGAGGACAACGCAGGCTCCGTGAAGGCCCAGCTTGTTCTCGAACTGGCCAACGGTCCGATCACCGCGGAAGCTGATGAAATCCTGGCACAGAACGGCGTCATCGTCCTCCCGGACATCCTGGCAAATGCCGGTGGCGTCACGGTTTCCTATTTCGAATGGGTGCAGAACCGCCAGGGCTTCTACTGGTCCGTCGAGGAAATTCATGAACGCCTGCGCACCATCATGGAGCGCGAAGGTCGTGCGATCTGGGAAGTGTCCCAGCAAAAGGGCGTGACCATGCGGACCGCTGCCTATGTCCATGCTTTGAGCCGTCTTGCCGAGGCAATCGAAGCACATGGAACGCAAAACTTCTTCGCCAGCTGAGCAAGAATAACACACCTCGCGGACACCATTCCGCGGGGTGTTTCATCGCCCGGACCAGCGGCCTCAGGCGATGCTTAGTAGATTATTAAATTGCCGCATTTAACCTCTATCGCCACCGATGCCGGAATGTCGGGCGTGTCAGCGCCCTGCTGACCTGCTCCACCTTTTTGGTTATGCCGCATGCGCGTGTCCCGAGAAAATCAGGCGGGCGCGGCATGCTCTAGCGATCGGACAGCGGGCGCGGCATGCTCTAGCGATCGGACAGCGGGCACGGATGAGCGGCCGAAAGACATCAAACCGGATAGAGCCCCGCTTCGATCAACCCAGCGACGACAAGCTGCCATCGGGGTTTTTCGTCGGCGAAGACGATCGCGTGATGCCTTCGCGCGCCAAACGGACAGGCTCCGGTAAAAAACAGAAGGCGGCTGCACCCCGTCGCAAGAGTGAGCCATCGCTCGACAGCTTCGATAGCTCGCCCAGACGGAGCGCGCCGAAGTCGCGCCGTTCCTCCCGCAAGCGCCGCGGTTTTTTCGGCGTCCTGCGCAGCGCCGCCTATTGGGGCATGGTCATGTGCCTCTGGGGCGGCATCGGCGTGGTCGGCATCGTCGCCTATTACGGCGCCAAGATGCCGGCAGCGACAACATGGACGGTTCCTGACCGACCGCCGAATGTCCGAATCGTCTCCGTCAGCGGACAGTTGGTCGCCAATCGTGGCATGACCGGGGGCGAAGCCATCGGCCTACATGAAATGTCGCCGCACATACCGCAAGCCGTGATGGCCATCGAGGATCGCCGGTTCTACTCGCATTTCGGCATCGATCCGATCGGCCTTGGCCGCGCTGTTGTCTCCAACCTGGTTGATCGCAGATTTGGCCAAGGCGGATCCACGCTCACCCAGCAGCTGGCCAAAAACCTCTTCCTCAAGCCCGACCGCACCATCGAGCGCAAAATCCAAGAATTGCTTATGGCTTTCTGGCTCGAGCACAAGTTTTCCAAGGACCAGATCCTCGAAATGTACCTTAACCGGGTGTATTTTGGCTCGGGCTCTTATGGGGTGGAAGCGGCCTCGCGACGCTATTTCGGCAAGTCGGCCCGTGACGTCTCCCTGCCAGAGGCAGCGCTTCTTGCCGGCCTTCTCCAGGCCCCTTCGCGGCTCTCGCCCGCCCGCGACCCCGCCGCCGCGGATCGCCGCGCCCAACTCGTCCTTGCCGCCATGCGGGATCAGAACCGCATCGGTGAAAACGAGCTCAGCGTTGCGATGAACACGCCGGCAGTGCGCGCGCCCACATATTGGACCGGGTCCGAGCATTATTTTGCCGACCGCGTGATGGAACAACTGCCGCAACTGATCGGCGAGGCCCGTCAGGACATCATCGTCGAAACCACCGTCGATCTGGTCTTGCAGACATTCGCGGAGGCATCGATCCGTCGCCTGATCGATGCCGAGGGAAAGAAATACAATGTCCGCCAGGGCGCGCTGGTGTCGATCGATGGCACCGGAGCGGTCCGCGCCATGGTAGGCGGTTACGACTATGCCACCAGCCAGTTCGATCGGGCTTCGGAAGCACGACGCCAGCCTGGCTCGGCATTCAAGCCCTTCGTGTTCATGGCAGCATTGGAGAATGGCTTCTTCCCCGACACGCTCGTCAACGACGCCCCGGTCAAATATGGCAAATGGGCGCCGCGAAACTACAATGACAAGTATTTCGGCAATGTCACGCTGACTGAGGGATTGGCGCGGTCACTCAATTCGGTTGCTGTGCAGCTTGCCAACCGGGTCGGCCCCGCCGCCGTGGTTGAAGCCGCCTGGCGTATGGGGATCGAATCCAACCTGCAGCCAAATCTGTCGATTGCACTGGGAACGTCGGAAGTGACGCCGCTGGAGCTGACAGCCTCCTTTGTTCCGTTTGCCAATGGCGGCCACAAGCCGGACATTCATTTCGTGCGGCGCGTGACGTCCTCCAAGGGCGAGGTGCTTTATGAGCATCGCCCATCCGTTGGCCCAAGGATCGCTCGCGCCGACGTGATCGGCATGATGAATGCAATGATGGCGCAGACGGTTTCTGACGGCACCGCCCGGCGCGCAGCTTTCGGCTGGCCCGCCGCCGGCAAGACCGGCACGACGCAGAATGCGCGCGATGCCTGGTTCGTCGGCTATACGGCCAACCTGACCACCGGTGTCTGGTTCGGCAACGACGACGGGGAGGCCACCAAGAACATGACCGGCGGCTCCCTGCCGGCAATGGCCTGGAACGAATTCATGACCGCTGCCCATGAGGGCGTGCCGGTGGCACAGCTTCCCGGTGGATGGAATGGCCGCGTTCTGTCTGACATTGAAGACTTGCTGCGACGGAGCCCGGAGCAATCTCAGCACACTGGATCGGTGGAACAGCCGATTCCCCCCGGCGCGGTGGGCGAAACCGTCCCGCGCGGTGTCGGTTCGATCATGGACATCATTCTGGGCAACTGAGCTTCGGCGTCTCTCGCTATCTGCCCGCGCTTCGGCTAGACAGGCTTGCGCAGGAGGATCGCAATGACCAACTCACAACCGCGCAAAACCCTGGTTCTGACCGGCGCGAGCCGCGGCATCGGCCATGCGACCGTCAAGCGGTTTTCACAAGACGGCTGGCGGGTCATCACCTGTTCACGCCAGCCCTTCGCCGACAACTGCCCGTGGCCGTCCGGACCGGAGGATCACATCAAGGTCGACCTGTCCGACCCGGAAGATGTCGGCATCGCGGTGGCGGAAATCCGTCACCGCCTGCAAAGCGACGGCGGACGTCTGGATGCGTTGGTCAACAACGCCGCCATTTCACCCAAGCTGGAGGGTGGCGCGCGCATGAACTCCATCGACACGCCGATGCATGTCTGGCGTGACGTCTTCCAGGTGAATTTCTTCGCGCCGATCATGTTGGGACGCGGCCTGTTCAAGGAACTTGCCGCCGCGAAGGGCTCGATCGTCAATGTCAGTTCGATTGCCGGTACGCGCGTCCATCCGTTTGCCGGAACCGCCTATGCGACATCCAAGGCAGCACTGGGATCGCTGACCCGTGAGATGGCCGGGGACTTCGGGCCGCACGGCATTCGCGTCAACGCCATCGCGCCCGGCGAGATCGACACCGCGATCCTGTCACCCGGCACGGAAAAGATCGTCGAGACCATCCCGCTGCGCCGCCTTGGCGCCACTTCAGAAGTGGCCGACATCATCTTTTTTCTCTGCTCCGAACAGGCCTCTTACGTCACCGGCTCGGAGATCCACATCAATGGCGGCCAGCACGTCTGAGCGTCGTGCGTCCTTCACGGACGCAAATCTCAAATCAATGCGGCATTGAACTGAGATGCGAAAGCAGTTCGGCGACATTGGCAGCACCGCATTTCTTTAGCAGCTTTGCCCGGTAGGCTTCGACCGTGCGCGGCGAGATCGACAACGTCCTGGCGATTTCCTTGGACGTGCGTCCTTCTCCCAGATGCATGACGATCTGGCGTTCCCGCATTGTCAGGTCCATGACGACGCGCATTTCCGAAAGATCGGCAAAACTCCACACCGCACGCCGCAACGGGTCATCATCGCGGGTCAGCGAATGGCCGCGCACGCGGCACCAGAACAAGGAACCGTCCTTGCGCGCCATGATCCGCTCGTCAGAGTAGCGGTTGTTCTTCTTCAAGGGCTCGACGCCGACATCGCGGATACGCACGAATTCTTCCTGCGAAGGATAGAGCACCATGAAGGACTGATCGACCAGTTCGTCGCGCCCATAACCGAACATCTCGGCAAATCGCGGATTGCAGGCACGGATGATGCGGCTTTCCGTCACCACCAGCCCTACCAGTGCATGTTCAAATGCAAGTTCGTGAAAGTTTCCCCCTGAACCCATGCCCGTATTTCTACCCTTGGTATTCCTACGATATTGCCGCAAACCTCTTCGCGGCGCGATAATCGACGTCAGTTCGAAGTGCGCCATCCGCCGCTTCATCTTACTCTGGGAGGAGAACATCATGAAGTCGCTTTTTGCTGCGCTGGCCGCAGCGACCGCGCTGATGGGCACACAAGCCTTGGCGCAGGAAGACCCGGTAAAGATCGCGCTCTTGCACGGCCTTTCCGGCTCACCCTTGGAAGCCTATTCCAAGCAGACCCATGCTGGTTTCCAGCTCGGCCTTGAATACGCCACCGAAGGCACACTCGAGGTCAAGGGCCGCAAGATCGAACTGATCATCAAGGACACCCAGTTCAAGCCTGACGTGGCGCGCGCGCTGCTGGCCGAAGCCTATGGCGACGACGACGCGCTGATCGCGGTCGGTGACACCTCATCAGGGGTGGCGATGGCGCTGCTGCCGGTCGCGGAAGAATACGAGAAAATCCTTCTCGTCGAGCCAGCCGTCGCCGACAGCCTGACTGGCCCCGATTCCAACCGTTTCGTGTTCAAGACCTCGCGCAACTCGTCGATGGACATGCAGGCGCAGGCCCTCGCCCTGCAGCCGAACGAAAAGCTTTACGTCGCGACGCTGGCGCAGGACTATGCCTTCGGCCGCGACGGCATCGCCGCCTTCAAGTCGGCGCTCGATGGCACCGGCGCCAATGTAGTTGCGGAAGAATATGTGCCGCAGCAGACGACCGATTTTACCGCCACCATCGAGCGCCTGTTCAATGCGCTGCGTGACAAGGACGGCCGCAAGGTCATCTTCATGAACGTCGCCGGCATCGACGCGATGACACCTCTGGCCGCCGCGGATCCGGGCCGCTACGGCATCGAGCTGTCGTCAGGTGGCAACATCCTACCCGCGCTGGTTGCCTACAAGCAGGTGCCGGGCATGGAAGGCGCGATGTACTACTATTACGAAGCGCCAAAAAATCCGGTCAATGACTGGCTGGTCGAACACCACAAGGAGCGCTACGGCACGCCGCCAGATTTCTTCACCGCCGGCGGCATGGCATCGGCCATGGCCATCGTGACCGCGCTGGAAAAAGCCGAGACCTGGGATACCGAAACCCTGATCGCGACCATGGAAGGCATGACCTTCGATACGCCAAAGGGACCGATGACCTTCCGCCCCGAGGACCATCAGGCGTTGCAGTCGATGTACCACTTCAAGATCAAGGTCGAGGATGGCGTTGATTGGGCGGTCCCGGAGTTCGTCCGCGAGATCAAGGCGGACGAGATGAACATCCCGCTCGGACGCAACAACCAGCAATAGTCCGTGTGAGGCCTCTCACCGACTATTCCCCCTCACCGTGTCTGGCCCGGCGCGGTGAGGGACACCTCTTGCCTTTGGCACAAGCATCATGACAACGTCCTCCATCCGCACTGAAAACCTGACGATCCGCTTTGGCGGTCACGCGGCTGTTCACAATGTCAGCTGCGCCTTCCATCCCGGCGAACTGACGGTCATCGTCGGCCCCAACGGCGCTGGCAAGACGACATGGTTCAACCTCGTCTCCGGCCAATTGACGGCAACGGAAGGCCGCATCTTCAAAGGCGAGCAGGACATCAGTGCCCTGTCCCCATCCGCGCGCGCCAAGGCCGGGATCGGTCGCGCCTTCCAGTTGACCAATCTGTTTCCGAAGCTGACGGTACTGGAAAATGTCCGTCTGGCGGTGCAGGCCAAAGCAGGACAGGGGCCGCACATTTTCAAGCGTGCTGCGGCAATGACCGAAATTCGCGACAAGGCTTTCCACTTTGTTGAGGCCACGCGCCTTTCTGCCGTTGCCCACCTTCCGGCCGCCGCACTCCCGCATGGCGACCAGCGCAAGCTGGAAGTCGCGCTGCTGGCGGCGATGGAGCCCGACATCTTCATGTTCGACGAGCCAACCGCCGGCATGTCGGTCGATGAAGCACCCGTCATTCTCGAGCTGATTGCCGACATCAAGAAGGACCGTTCCAAGACGATCCTTTTGGTCGAGCACAAGATGGACGTCGTGCGCGCGCTCGCCGACCGCATCGTCGTCCTGCACAATGGCGAGCTCATCGCCGATGGAAAGCCGACCGAAGTGATGGCGCTGCCGATTGTGCGCGACATCTATCTTGGCATCGGCACGGAGGAGGTGGCGTGAGCGAATCCCTCCTGCGTCTCGAAGGCGTCCACACCGATATTGCGCAATATCACATTCTGCACGGCATCTCGCTTGACGTGCCCGCCGGTGGTGTCCACGTGCTTCTGGGTCGAAACGGTGCCGGCAAGACCACGACCCTGCGCACCATCATGGGCCTCTGGCGCGCCCGCCAGGGCACGATCCGGTTTCGCGGCCAGGACATCACCGCGATGCAGACGCCCGACATTGCCCGTCTTGGCGTGGCTTTTGTCCCGGAAAACATGGGCATCTTTGGCGGTCTGACGGTTGAGGAAAACATGCGCCTGGCCGCCCATGGTGGACGGTTCGACAGCCAGCGGCTCCGCCATATCTTCGAGATCTTTCCGGCAATGGAAAAGTTCTGGCACAACCAGGCCTCTTCCCTTTCAGGAGGGCAGAAACAGATGCTCGCGATTTCCCGCGCGATCATCGAAAAGCGCGACCTGATACTGATCGATGAACCCACCAAGGGGCTCGCCCCGGCCATTATCCGCGCCATGATCGAAGCGTTTCGCGAAATTGCAACCGAAACGACAATTCTGCTGGTTGAACAGAACTTCCATTTTGCCAGCGCGCTCGGCCAGAGCGTTGCGGTCATCGATGACGGGCGCATCGTCCACCACGGACTGATGTCAGACCTCGTGGCAGATCAAGCCCTGCAAAACCGCTTCCTGAGCCTGTCGATGGAGGCGAACTGATGCCCAAGAACCTGTCCTCCATTTTCGAGCGTTTCGGCGGCGTCATGCTGCTGCCTGTCGCGCTTGGTCTCATTGCATTTGTCCTGATCGGCCGCCCGTCGACCTGGATCACGCTGACGGCGGCCGGGCTTGCCATGGGGATGATGATCTTTCTGATGGCGTCTGGCCTTTCGCTGATCTTCGGCCTGATGGACGTGCTCAATTTCGGCCACTCCGCCTTTGTCTCCTTTGGCGCCTTCATCGCCGCGAGCGTTCTGGCATGGTCGGGCGTCTGGGTGTCGGGTGGCAATGCCGGGCTGAACATTCTGGCACTGATGAGCGCGATCGCCGCAGCCACCGCCTTTGGCGCGCTGGCTGGCTGGGCGTTCGAGCGCATCATCGTCAAACCCGTCTACAAGGACCATCTGCGTCAAATCCTCATCACCATGGGGGCCCTGATTGTCGCTGAAGAACTGATTTTGATGGTGTGGGGCGGCGCGCCGATCCCGGTGCCGCGTCCTGCCGTGCTGACCGGCTCGCTCGTCATTGGCGACGTTGCCATCGAGGTCTATCGCATCTTCGCGTTTGTGCTGGGTCTGGCGGTCTATATCGCCATGCATCTTGCGCTGAACCGAACCCGCATCGGCCTTCTGATCCGCGCCGGCGTGGAAAATCGCGAGATGGTTGAAGCCCTCGGATTCCGCGTTGACCGACTGTTCATCGCCGTGTTCATGGCAGGCTCCGCCCTTGCGGCGGCAGGCGGGGCGATGTGGGCGGGCTATCAGGGCCTCATCACCACCGCCATAGGGTCCGAAATGATGATCATGGTGTTCATCGTCGTCATCATTGGCGGCCTTGGCTCCATCGAAGGCTCGCTGCTTGGTGCCATCCTTGTCGGCCTGATGGCGAACTATGTCGCCTTCCTGTTTCCAAAGATGTCTCTCGCCTCGAACATGATCCTGATGATGGCGATCCTGTTGTGGCGCCCGTTCGGGCTGAAGCCTGCGGTGAAGGGATGAGTACTGTGACCATTTCCAATCCGATCACGACAACCGCGCAACGCCGTGTGCCTGCTGGTCGCCTTTTCGTCTACGCCATCGTGCTTGCCATCGGTGCCGTTCTGATGTTCGCCCCGTTCCTGTTCCCAGATGTGCGGGCGCAGGAAGTGGCAGCGCGCATCTGTGTCTTCATCGTTCTGGTCGCCAGCTACGATCTTCTCATCGGCTACACCGGGATCGTCTCGTTCGCGCACACAATGTTCTTCGGTCTTGGCGCTTACGGAACAGCCATCGCGCTGAAAACCATGGGGCCCGGCTTCGACGCGATCCTGCTGGGTGGCTCGCTGGGTGTCCTTGCGTCGCTGGTTCTTGCGGTGCTGATCGGGCTTTTGTCCCTGCGGGTGAAGGCAATCTTCTTCGCCATGATCACACTTGCAGCTGCGTCGGTGATGATGGTTCTGGCCAGCCAGTTCTTCGAATACACCGGCGGCGAAGACGGCATGACCTACACCATTCCCCGGTTCTTCTCACCTGCCAACACGCTCATTGCCGACGAAAACGGCAAGGCAATTCGCATCTTCGGCGTCGCCGCAAACGGCAGGCTCGCGCTCTACTACTTCATCTTTCTGTCGAGCCTTGTCCTGTTCCTTGCAATGTTGCGAATTGTCGCCTCCCCGCTCGGAACCGTCCTTGAGGCGATCCGTGAAAACGAGATGCGTGCCGAGGCAATCGGCTACCGCGTGGTTGCCTATCGCACCTCGATCTTCTGCATCGGCGCCGTCATCGCCGCGCTTGCGGGCATCCTGCGCGCTGTCTGGCTCCGCTACACCGGGCCGGACGTCACCTTGTCGTTCGACATCATGATCGACCTTCTTCTGATGGTCGTCATCGGCGGCATGGGCACGATGATGGGTGCGGTGATCGGCGTCGTCATCATGACGCTGGCCCAGTTCTACCTGAAGGACCTGATGGCAAGCGGCGCGGCGGCCACCTCGAACGTCCCGCTCCTCCCTGACCTTCTCAATCCGGATCGCTGGCTGCTCTGGCTCGGCGTCCTCTTCATCCTCCTCGTCTATTTCTTCCCCGCAGGCATCGCAGGCACTCTCATGGGCAAGGGCGACCACAAATGACCACTCCCCGCTCCACCTATGTTGAGGCCGCAGGCTTTGAGATTCACGTCACCGAATGGGGCAACCCGACCAATCCGGCGCTGGTGATGTGGCATGGCCTGGCGCGAACCGGCCGCGACTTCGACGAAGCGGCTGCAGCGCTTGCAGACAGCTATTTCGTCCTCTGCCCCGACACGCTTGGGCGCGGCCTTTCGGGTTGGGCGCGCGACTATACAACGGACTATTCCTACAGCAGCTTCGGGCGCATCGCACTGGATCTGCTCGACAAATACAAGGTTGATCGGCTGCGCTGGGTCGGCACCTCGATGGGCGGCCTCATCGGCGTCACGCTGGCTGCCGGGGCACTGAAGGGACGCGTGACCCATCTTGTGATCAACGACATCGGTCCGGACATTCCGGCCACCGGCACCGGGCGCATCTCGTCCTATGTCGGCAATCCTCCTGTCTACGACACCGTTGTCGAGATGGAGCAGTGGCTGCGGGAAAATTACGCCCCCTTCGGCGACAATACCGATGCTTTCTGGCGACGGATGACCGACACCTCGGTGCGGCGCACCGATGATGGCCGTGTCACGGTTCACTACGACCCTTCAATCGTCTCGCAATTCACACACCACCAGGCCGATCTCAACGTCTGGCCTGCCTATGATGCGATTGAAGCCAAGACACTGTTGTTGCGTGGCGAGACGTCGGATGTGCTCTCGGCTGATGTTGCGCAACAGATGACCCTGCGCGGCCCGCGCCCGCATCTGGAAGTTCTCCCAGGCTGCGGTCATGCGCCGACTTTGGCCTCCAGCCGGGAGATCGAGATCTTGCGTCAGTTCGTTGGAACGTGATCGCGCGGTGGAGAAAGCGCAGATCCCGGATACTTGAAAGCGGCTTTTCGACCAAAAGGGTTGCATATCTGGCCCAGAGCTCTATATCGAGTTCATCTTTTGGTGCGCAGGCGTCGCGACGATCTCATTCGTTCATTTTTTGCCAGCGCCTCCGCCACAGGATCGCACGGACGGTCCTCTTCCATACCCATCATGCCGAGAACATGCCGGGTGAACCCGTTAGAAGTCAGGAAATCCATTGCAGGTTATTGTACGCGACAACAACGTTGACCAGGCCCTCCGGGCTCTCAAGAAGAAGTTGCAGCGTGAAGGTGTCTTCCGCGAAATGAAGGCACGTCGCGCTTACGAAAAGCCATCCGAGAAGCGTGCCCGCGAAAAGGGTGAAGCAGTGCGCCGTGCGCGCAAGCTGGCCCGCAAGCAGGCGCAGCGTGAAGGTCTGCTGCCGGCACCGAAGAAGAAAATGCCAGTGCGCAGCCCGCGTCCAGCGGCTCCTTCGGCAGCCTGATTTAAGTTTCTACGAACGTCGACCGCCGGCCCCAAGCCGGCGGTTTTTTTATGAACTCCAACGCTTTCTTTCTGCGTTGTCGAGTTGTCGCAACAGATCCTGCAGCCGATCGGGGAGCCCCCGTTCAAGCTTGAATGCGCTCATGCGATTCAGGAAGCGCCGGTTGGTCTCCGACGTCAATTCCTGATGGATCAGGTCCCGTGCCTGACGTTGTTTCATCGTCTCTTCTTTCCGGGTAGACATAATTAACGTTCCGATTGTGTACAGAAAGAAACATTCGCCGGAAAAGTTCCCGCAACGGCCAGATTGACGTTACGTCAGCGCCAGCATGGTAAAGTTTGAATTAAATCTTCCTGAATAAAATCGGCTCCGAGTGCGATATTTCCACACCCCGGCGCAATAAATCGGCAAAATGTGTGCCTGATGCTACAGCTAGGGCTCAAAATAGTGCCTGTGGGCGAAGGAGGATCCTGCGATGGCGACGACAGATGACAGCTTCCTGACGCAGGGCCGCCACGCTTCCACAAGCGGCAGCGCCCGCTCTGCCCCGGTCGCCCCCGATATCGCAGCGGCGCGCGCGGTTGCCTTGGCGGCCACCGTCACGGAAACGGAGGTTCTGCCATTGCTTGATGCGGCAGGCCGTGTTCTTGCCGGTGCGGTGCTGTCGCGCAATGCCGTCCCGCCGTTCAATGCATCAGCAATGGACGGCTATGCTGTCCGCACTGAAGAATTCCATGGATCAGGCCCATGGACCTTCACAGTCGAAGGCCGGCGTGCTGCGGGCGACAAGCCGCTACATTCGTCGCATGGCCCTGCGACGGCTTTGCGTATTTTCACCGGCGCGCCGGTGCCCGACGGCTTTGACGCGGTCGTGATGCAGGAACGTTGTCTGCGCAGCGGCGATCACGTCACTTTCAGCTCCCGTCCGGCCAGCGGACACAATATCCGCTTTTCCGGCGAAGACGTCGCGTCCGAGGCAAGCCTCTTGGCAAAAGGCATATTGTTAACCCCAACCCGGCTAGCCCTCTTGGCAGGCGCCGGACATGGCAAGGTAGCAGTCGCCCGCAAAGTTCGCATCGCCCTGATTTCCACCGGCTCCGAGTTGCGCGAACCGGGCGAGGCCCTGTCTGCGGGGCAGATCCACAACTCCAACCGCGTCCTGCTGCGTGCCATGCTGGCCGAAAGCAAATGGGCTGACGTTGAGGATTTCGGGATTGTGGCGGATGACCCGGACGCACTCAGGCACATGCTCGCAAAGGCTGCCCTTGCGTGCGACGCCATCATCACCACTGGCGGAGTCTCGGCCGGCGAGGAAGACCACGTCGCTTCGGTGCTGCAAGACAGCGGCGGGGAGCTGGATGTGGTTCAGGTCGCCATGCGCCCTGGCAAGCCGGTGAAGATCGGGCGCATCGGCCAGTCCCTGTTTGTCGGCCTGCCCGGCAACCCCAACGCCGCCCTTGTCACCTTCCGCCGCATCGCGCTTCCAGCCTTGCGTGCAATGGCCGGCCTTGCAGAAATCGACCCCGTCGCCCAGCCGGTGATTACCGGTTTTTCACACGCGGCTCGCCACGGGCGCACCGAATTCGTGCCCGCGCGCTTTTCCGGGCGGACCGTCGACGGCCTGCCTGTCATCGAGCGGCTGGCACGCGGCTCCTCCGCCAGCCTCAGCGCCGCCGCCACCGCCGACGGCATCGCCCTGCTCCCGCCGGGGGATGACGCGATCGATGAGGGTACGCTGGTTCAGTTCGAGCCGTTCTGAGCGAGAACATTTCCGGCGAGAGTGCGAAGAAACAAGGAGAGCTTTTCCTTGCTTTCGGCGGCAAGCGGAAATGTCCTAGTCTGCGAAGACCACGCCATCGAACAGCTTGCGCGCCGTGCGCAAGATTGCGGCACTCGCGACATTTCCCTGGTCATCCAATGTGGCGACAACGGTCATTTCACCGGTGGGATGCTCGATCGACAGGCTCCGGCGCGCGCCTTGCCCTGCGGAAGCCAGATCAGCCACTGGCGAGCCCGGAAGCAGGCACGCTGTTGCAACGCTGACCGCGCCCAGTACGCCAATGGACGAATGGCACCGATGCGGGATGAATGTTCGGGTGGCAATCGCGCCGCCATGTTGGGCTGGCGCCACCAGCGTCATTTTCGGCACCGACTTGTCGCTGACATCGCCAAGATTCATCAGCGGCCCGGCCTTGAGCCGGATCGCTTCAAGCCTTTCGCGCAGCGCCAGGTTGTCTTCCAGTTCTTGCGGCGTTTCATATCCGCTGACGCCGAGATCATGCGCGCGCATCACGACGCAGGGCATGCCGTTGTCGATCATCGTCAGTTCAACGCCGTCGATCTCATCGAAGGAATTGCCGGTTGGCAGCAAAGCACCGCAAGAAGAGCCAGCCGTGTCCTTGAACTCGATCGGCACCGGCGCTGCTGTGCCCGGAACCCCATCGATCCGCGCATCGCCCGCATAGGTGACGTGTCCACGTGGCGTTGCCACCGTCGCAATGGCGATCTGCCCGGTATTGTCCATGTGAATGCGAACGCTGGTTTCGCCGTCCTGAGCATCCACCAGCCCGCGCTCGATCGCGAACGGGCCAACGCCTGCAAGAATGTTACCGCAGTTCTGCACATCGGTGACAACCGCGCGGTCGACGAACACCTGCAGGAACAGATAGTCGACATCAACGCCGGGGCGCTGCGAGCGGCGCACCACCGCCACCTTTGACGTCAGCGGATCTGCACCGCCCATGCCATCGATCTGGCGCGGGTCGGGCGAGCCCATGATCCGCAGCAGGAACGCGTCGCGTTCCGCTGCATCTTGCGGCAGATCGTCGGCGAGAAAATAGCCGCCTTTCGACGTGCCGCCGCGCATCCACATGCATCGAGCCTGAGAGGGCTCAGACATATTTGAGGCCCTTTTCGGCAAGGCGGCCGCGCATGTTGTAGATGTCGAGACCGAGTTCGCCCTCGGCAAGACGGCGGCGCTTTTCCTCCTCCAGCGCGACGCGTGCTTCAGCCTTTTCGGCTACCGCCGCGGCGTCTTCGCGCGCCACGACACAGACACCATCGTCGTCAGCCACGATCACGTCGCCCGGATTGATCAGCGCACCTGCGCAGACGATCGGCACGTTCACCGAGCCCAGCGTCTCCTTGACCGTGCCTTGCGCAAAGATCGCTTTCGACCAGACCGGAAAGCGCATGTCGGTCAGGTCGGCAACGTCTCGCACGCCCGCGTCGATGATCAGCCCACGGCATCCACGTGCCTGCGCCGAGGTCGCCAACAGGTCGCCAAAATAGCCGTCTTCGCACGGGCTTGTCGGAGCCAGCACAAGGATATCGCCTTCCTGCAACTGCTCGATGGCCACATGCACCATCCAGTTGTCGCCAGGCGGGGCTGAAATGGTCACCGCCGACGCCGCAACGCGCGCCCCGCTGTAAATGGGGCGCAAATTACTGGCCAGAAGCCCGGTCCGCCCCTGCGCCTCGTGAACCGTCGCAACCCCGCACAGCGCAAGCCTGTCGATCACCGATTGGGCCGCGCGTTCAATGTTCCTGACGACGATCCCTGCCATCACAGTTCATCCACAGTGCGCGGAAAGATGCTCTCGAAACCTTCGGCATATTTTGCGGCACGCCCACCCGACTGGCCGCCGGAATTGCGCTGGAAATGATTGGCGCGATTTTCCGCAACATTGCGATAGTAGTGCCAGAGGTGCTCCTGACCTTCCATGCACTGGATCGCCGCCCACTTCTTCTCCCACACCGGCGTGATGTCGAGGAAAGTATCAGGCTTCCAGTTCATCTGCTCGGTCTGGTGTGGCTCGAACAGATAGACCTGCGGCGCACCGAGGATCTTCTGCCCGGGATTGTGCCCCCAGGCCTGCGCAATGGCGCGGCATTCCAGCGTCCATTGCGACACATACATGTGGTCGGTGTTGTAAGGATCGTATTTCGAGTGGGTCATCATGAAAGACGGCTGCACCGCCCGCATGACATCGACCAGCCGATCCTTGGCGGCGCGATCCATCTCGAGCGGATAATCGCCGAGGTCGAAGAACTGGATGTCATGAACATCAAGCGCTCGTGCGGCGTTTTCGGCCTCACGGCGACGCTCGGACTTCACCTTATCCAGCGTCATTCCCGCCTGCTTCCACAGTTTGGCACTTTCGCCGCGCTCGCCGTAGGACAGGCACACAACAGTGACATCAACGTCCTTTTGCGAGTGCAGCGCGATTGCGCCACCGCATCGCCAGACAAAATCCGCCGAATGCGCACTGACAACCAACGCCGTCTTTTTCGTCATAACGTCCTCCCTGTCTCCACCTCTCAAGGTATGTATACAATTCCGAACCAAGTCAATCTGACCATATGCAGCCTCTCGCCCCGAAAAATCATTGAGCGGCAGCCGGTTTATTCAGGACGTGTGTGAACCCGAGGCGTCGCCATGCGTTGTTAGTCACTTGCGGCATGTCGAGATATGCAACACGTTGCGACAGCTACGTTGGTATCAACCTGCCGACTGAAATCAGGAGGACCCGTCATGACCTATATTGAAGGTTTTGTTGTAGCCGTCCCGGCTGCAAACAAGGAGGCATACCGCCAGCATGCGGCAACCGCTGCCCCGCTGTTTCTGCAATTTGGCGCCACGCGTCTGGTCGAGTGCTGGGGCGACGATGTCCCGGACGGCAAGATCAACGATTTCAAGGGATCGGTGAAAGCCAAGGACGACGAAATCGTCCTCTTTTCCTGGATCGAGTTTCCTTCCCGACAGGTCCGCGATTCAGCCCATCAGAAGATGATGGCCGATCCGCGCATGGAAGAAATGAGCAAGACCATGCCGTTTGATGCCATGCGGATGATCTTTGGCGGCTTCGAAGTCGTCGGCGACGACGGCGCGACGGCAACGATGGGTTATGTCGACGGCATGGTCTGCGCGGTTCCGCACGACAACCGTGCCGCCTACGAGAAATTCAGCAGCCGCAACGGCGATCTGTTGAAAGAGTTTGGCGCAACCCGCGTGGTTGACGCCTGGGGTGACGACGTGCCCGTCGGCAAGATCACCGACTTCCAGAGAGCGGTGATGGCGCAAGAGGGCGAGAAAGTGGTGTATTCCTGGATCGAATGGCCCTCGCGCGAAGCCCGCGACGCCGGTTGGGCGCGCGCAATGTCAGACCCAAGGATGATGGAAGGCGAGATGCCGTTCGATGGCAGCCGCATGATCCATGGCGGCTTCCGCCCGATCCTCGACGTGCAGGAGACGGGACATGCGTAACCGACAAGGCGATTTCATCTGGTACGAATTGATGACCTCGGACCCAGAGGCCGCCCGCGCGTTCTATCAGGCCGTGATGGGGTGGTCGTCCGACAAATTTGGCGACCCCGCAAGCGACTATCAGGTATTTTCGGCCAGCGACATGCCTGTGGCGGGACTCCTGCAAACGCCCAGCGAAGCGGCCGACAACGGCGCTCACCCGTCCTGGTTCGGCTATATCGGGGTTGATGATGTCGATGCCACGTCCCTTCGCATGGCGCAAGCTGGTGGCACCGTTCACCTCGCGCCACGCTCCATTCCTGGCGTTGGACGCTTTGCCATGCTGTCGGACCCGCAAGGGGCCGCGCTCTACGTCATGCGCGGCGAGCCCGACGAGACGAGCGGCTCATTTGACGCTCAGAAGCCCGGTCACTGTCAATGGAATGAACTGGCAACCCGCGATCCCGAAGCAGCGCTCTCCTTCTACGGCGAGCAGTTCGGCTGGCAGAAGGGTCAGGCAATGCCGATGGATGACCTCGGCGACTATCAGATGTTCCAGCAGAACGGCGTCGACATTGGCGCGGTAATGAAGGCGCAAAGCGGCATGCCATCGACCTGGGTTTTCTATTTCGGTGTTGACGACATCGACAACGCTGCCACGTCTATCGCCGCACATGGCGGACAGATTCACCACGGCCCCGCCGACGTGCCGGGCGGCAGCAGGATCATCGTCGCTACCGATCCGCAAGGTGCGATGTTTGGTCTTGTCGGTCCAGCTCAGGACGTGAAGGCCCAGCCATGACCCGCGTCACCCAGCACCTCTGGTTCGAACGCGGGATGGAGGAGGCTGTCACCTTCTACACCTCGCTGATCCCAGGTTCGGCGCTTCACTGGGTGTCGTCCCTTCCTGCCGACTCGCCGAGCGGGCCGGCCGGCAGCGTGCGGCTCGCAGGCTTCACCCTTGGCGACCAGAACTATCAGGCGATCGAAGCCGGGCCACTCGATCCGTTCAACCACAGCTTTTCGATCATGGTCGAGTGTGACGAGCAGGCGGAGATAGATTTTCTCTGGGAAGAGCTGGGCAAGCATGGCAGCTATGAGCAATGCGGCTGGTTGCGCGACCGCTGGGGACTGTCCTGGCAGATCACGCCGCGACGGCTTGGCGAACTGATGATGGACGCCGATCCGGCACGCGTGAAGCGCGTTGCCGAAGCGATGATGCAGATGGACAAATTCGACATCGCCGCGCTCGAAGCCGCCGCCGACGCAGGCTGAGACCGGCAATGTCCGGTCCTTAAGAACAGCGCGATGGCGGTCGCGCTGCCTCCATGCGCATGACCTAATGTTTCATTGAGTCGGCATAAGTGTTCGGCCGTGACCTTGCCCTGCCCCATTCGCTCGGTAGCCGCTCGGCTATCTTCAATGGCACAGGACATTTTCCAGCATGACAGCCAGACGAGCACGGGTCGCCTTCGCGACCGTTGCCGCCGCGACCTTTGTCGCTCTTTCCGCCACCGCAGCCTCCGCCCAGTGCGGCAGTGCGTCCTGGTATGCCCTGTCCTCCAAGACGGCTTCCGGCGAGCGGATGAACGCCTCGCTGATGACTGCCGCTCATCGCAGCCTTCCCTTTGGCTCAAAGGTAAAAGTCACCAACCAGCGCAACGGCAAATCCGTCGTCGTGCGCATCAATGATCGCGGCCCGTTCATCAAGGGCCGGGTAATCGATCTTTCAAAGGCTGCCGCCAGCAAGCTCGGCTTCGTCAGTTCTGGTCACGCACCTATCTGCATCAGCAAGTCAAGCTGAGCTGGAAGCGCCATCTGCCGGCAAATCCGCGCGGTAATGATCGCGCAGATATCTCATTGTGGCCGCGGCATTGACCGGCTTGCCGAACATATATCCCTGGCCGCCGGCGCACCCAAACTGCAGAAGGCGCGCAGCCTGCTCTTCCTCCTCGATCCCCTCGGCCACCACATCCATGCCCAGACCCTCGCACATCGCAAGAATTGCGCGAATGATGTGCTCGGAAGGTTTGTCTTCGAGGATCGAACTGACGAAAGCGCGGTCGATCTTGAGCTTGTCGAAGTGAAATTCTCGCAGCCGTCCGAGCGATGACTGGCCCGTCCCAAAATCGTCGAGAGCGACCCGGATGCCAACCGCACGCAGCTCGCCTACGATCTTCTCTGCCGAGTCCGGATCGGTCATGAGGCCGGTTTCGGTGATTTCGATTTCCAGCCGGCGGGCATCGAAGCCCGTTCGTTGGAGAATGTCGAGAATGTGGCGTGCGGTGTTCTGGTCCACCAGTTGCGACGGCGACAAATTGAACGACAGGAACAGCTCGTCCGGCCAGTTGCAGGCAGCTTCGGTTGCCTGGCGCAGCAACAATTGCGACAGCTGGCCGATGATACCCCGCTCTTCGGCAATCGGAATGAAAACATCCGGTGGAACCATGCCGAGATCCCGGTCGTTCCAGCGCGCCAGCGCCTCGAACCCGACGACCTGCCGGGTGGAAAGATCAACGATCGGCTGAAAGAAGGGTTCGACCTCGCCGGCCGCGACCGCGCGACGCAGCGCCTGCTCGATGCGGGTCACGCGCTTGGCCGCTTCCTCCATCTCACGGGTGTAAACCATCACCTTGCCGCGACCGGACTGTTTGGCATGATAGAGTGCAGTTTCGGCCTTGGAGACTAGCGTCTCGGTATCTTCTTCGCCCGAATAATACATGGAGCAGCCAACCGATGCCGACAGACGGGCCGTACGGTCCCCGACATCATAAGGCGCGGACAGGATCTCGATCAGCATCAACGCGCGCTCGCGCGCTGCTTCTTCGCTGAACACCATTGGATACAGAAAGGCGAACTCATCGGCGCCGACGCGTGTGACGGTCGAGTGCTGATCCATCGACGCAGAGAGCCGCATTGCCACCTGCTGCAGAATGTTATCACCCGAACGACGCCCGAACAGATCATTGATCGGGGTGAACCCGTCGAGATCGAGAATGCCTACCGTAAACGGCGCCGGATCGTCAGCTCGCTCCTCGATCAGCCGATCGATCTTGTCGAAAAAACGACGCAGATTGCCGAGCCCGGTCAGTGGATCCGTGAAGGCAAGATCCACGCCCTCCGTGTTGCTGATGTGGCCGCTCCCCTTTCGGCTTGGCACCGGCATGATGTTCTCTTTCCAGTCGTCTATGTTTTGCCCGAGACGGGCGGCAAGCTGTCACAGATTTCTTTAATGAAAGGTATCCGCCCGATCTGTTGTGAGGCTGACTTCTCAAGGGCTTACCCGAAAAATTTGCAAAGGCGATGTTTCGCTGCCTGTCAACGGCTCGAGCCAGTCCGGAATGCTTCCATCCAGCATCACTGCTGCAAGACCCGCTGGTGCCCAATGCGCCAATGCCACTGTTTCAGGATTGCCGGGGCAGAAGGCAACATAGTCGATCCCACGCGCCCGCGCGCCGCGCCCGTCGTCAGCTGGCGGAGCCATCAACAGATCGAGCGCCGCCCGATTGCCGTCATTGTTACGGTGGTAAGGACCGTTCAGCACCCGGTGCCCCGTCTGACGCAGCACAATCGAGCCGAGATTCGAGATCGTCAGTACCGTTCCTGCCGGCAATTGCGCCAGCTCCGCTAGATCGCTGAGCGAATAGCACCAGCTCTGCTGCTGCGGTTCGGCCAGATCGGAGTTGCGCGCAAGATCCGCCGTTTTGGGCTCAGCCGCGGCTCCAACAGCTTGCCACAGCAGACTGACGGACAGGAGCCAGACTGCCGCCATCGGCAATTGTGCCCACAGGTTGCGTTGGTCCAGCGCAGCAATGCGCAACCTGCCGATCCAGGCAGCCAGAACAATGGCAGCAAATGCCACAGAAAACACACCGCCGCGCACCTGCCAGCACGAAACAGCCACCGCCAGCGTCAGGAAAACCGCAAGTACCAACGCCGGTGCGGTGAACCCTCGGCGCAGCGCTGCTACGGCCAAAACCATCAGCGCAAGGAGAGGCGTGGCGTAGTAGCCTGCAATCGTGCTGTATCCGCGCGCGTCTATCAATGCAGACAAGGACTGCGCCTCGGTGACCGAACTCAGCCAATAGCGTCGCAGCAAGGGGTCGAGGTCGGCATAAGGATCGCCAAGACATTGAGGGAAAGCGCTGACCGCAACGAAGGTGGCGAACAGGCCGAGCCCCACCAAGGCAGAAAGACGCATCGCAAATGTGCGTGACAGCGACGGGATGAATGTTACCAGTGCCAGCCCGCCACCACCAAGGACGGCGAGCGTGGTCTGCGGCAATGACAGCGCGTCACACGCGACCAGAAACCAGTTTTGCGGTGGCACGGTCGCGCCAAGGCAAAGCGCTGCGGTGCCTGCAAAAGCAAGCCCGAACCAACGCGCGACCGTCACATTTCGAGTGCCTCCAGCGAGAAATCCGCCCGCGGCAACGGCACAGGCCGCCGCGGCATAGGGCGCTGCCTCCATCCCGATGGCCACCATCAGGGCAGCGCAGATAGCTGCCGCAGCCCCACCGGAAGCGGCAGATCTGCTGCCTGCCTGTAGTGCGGTCATCATCGCGTAGATCGTGCCAAGCGCCAACGCCAGCTGGGCATTATGGTGGTCGAGTGCGCCGGGCACAAAGACGTTGACGAAGAGCAGCGCCAGCCCGCCGGTCACGGCGGCCGGCAAAATTGCCGCATCCCCACCAATCAGATGCGTCGCGCGAATGATCAGAAAAAGGCTTAGCGCAAACAAGAGCATCGGCCATATCACCAATGCAGCCGTTTCGCCGACTGTCAGGATGAGCACCGCGATCGGCAGGTCGATCAACCGCGACCAGTGCATCTCAAAACCGCCTTCCAGCCCCATCCGATATTGGTTCAGATCGAACCATGACTGACCGGCCAGAAGGTCGCGGACCTGCACCAGTCGTAACAGGCTGTCATTGTCGCCCTTGCTGTCAGTCAGCGTCGGAAATCCACGCGCTGCATGGAAAGCCAGAAAGGCCAGCGTCACCGCGATGGCGATACCAGCATGGCGGACCGCCGCAGACCGCCCGTCGGTCCGAAATAACGAGGAAACGCTGCTCAAGTTGAAATCCGCCTCTGCCAAGCTGTCGCCTAACCTGACCTTAACCCGTTCAAGAAATAGTAAAGCCGACGTCGCAAGCGCGTTTCCTTCTCGGAGTGCTCCATATGCAAGTGCTGTCCCGGCCCGACCCGACCATTGCGGTGGTGCTGCCCTGCTACAACGAGGAGCAGACTATCGGCGCGGTTGTGCGCGGATTTCGTGACGCGCTGCCGCAGGCCGCCATCTATGTCTACGACAACAATTCCAGCGACCTGACCGCCTTGCAGGCGCGCGCTGCCGGCGCGATCGTCGTGCGCGAACCGCGCCAGGGCAAGGGCAACGTCGTGCGCCGCATGTTTGCCGACGTTGACGCGGACATCTACATTATGGCCGATGGCGACGGCACCTATGATCCGCACGACGCGCCGCAACTCATCAACGCGCTGGTGACCGAGCGGGTCGACATGGTCGTCGGCACCCGCAGAGGCGTCACGGACGATGCAGGTCGCGCCGGTCACGCCTTCGGCAACAGCATTTTCAACCTGCTCTACCGGTCCCTGTTCGGACGCGACTTCACCGACATCTTTTCCGGCTACCGTGTGTTTTCCCGTCGCTTCGTCAAAAGTTTCCCGGCAGTGTCAACCGGGTTCGAGATCGAAACCGAAATGTCGGTGCATGCCTCGATGCTGCGCATCCCGGTCTGCGAGATGACGCTCGACTACGGCCGTCGCCCCGAAGGTTCGCAATCGAAGCTGTCGACCTTCCGTGACGGCGCGAAGATCCTCTGGATGTTCGCCATGCTGATGATGGAGACGCGCCCGGCGCGCTTTTTCGGCGCGTTGTCGGCAGTTTTTCTGGGCGTGAGCGGTGTGTTCGCCATTCCGGTGCTGTACGAATACGCGCTGACCGGCCTCGTGCCACGTATGCCGACCTGGATCCTGTCGATGGGTCTGCTGTCGCTGTCGATGATCATGATGGTCGCCGGCCTGATCCTCGATTCCGTCGCCCGTGGCCGCGCCGAGCAGAAACGCATCCACTATCTCAGCCTCGCCCCGGCACATGGCGTGCCGCTGCAGGACAATGCTGCGGTTGCCCCGGCGCTGCCGCTCAGCCGCGCCGGATAGATGGCGATTGGCAACAAACCCGCAACCTTGTAGAGCATCGCAGACATCAACCGAACAGCGAGAGTCCGCCATGGCCCTGAAGGTCGCGGTCCAGATGGACCACATCTCCACCGTCTCGATTGCAGGCGACACGTCTTTTGCCCTGTCGCTCGAGGCGCAACGACGCGGCCACAAGCTGTTCCACTACACGCCCGACCGGCTTTCGATGGAAGGCGGCAAGATCTATGCCCGCATCGAGGCCATGGAGGTGCGCGACGTTCAGGGCGACCACTACACGCTTGGCGAAGAAGTGCGCACCGACCTGTCGGAAATGGACGTGATCCTGCTGCGCCAGGACCCGCCCTTCGACATGAACTACATCACCACCACGCATCTTCTGGAGCGCATCCACCCGCAGACGCTGGTGGTCAACGATCCGGCCTGGGTGCGCAACAGCCCGGAAAAGATCTTCGTCACCGAATTTCCCGACCTGATGCCGGAAACGCTGATCACCAAAGACCCGCGCGAGGTCGACGCGTTCCGTAAGCAGCATGGCGACATCATCGTCAAGCCGCTCTACGGCAATGGCGGCGCTGGCATCTTCCACCTGCACGAAGCCGACCGCAACCTGTCCTCGCTCCTCGAAATGTTCGATCAGATGTTCCGCGAACCCTATATCGTGCAGCGCTATCTCAAGGACGTGCGCAAGGGTGACAAGCGCATCATCCTGATCGACGGCGAGCCGGTCGGCGCGATCAACCGTGTACCGGCCGAACACGACGCCCGCTCCAACATGCATGCAGGCGGGCGCGCCGAGCCGACCGAACTGACCGCGCGCGAACGTGAAATCTGCGCCCGCATCGGCCCGTCGCTGAAGGAACGCGGCTTCATCCTCGTCGGCATCGACGTCATCGGCGACTACATGACCGAGATCAACGTCACCTCGCCGACCGGCATCCGCGAGGTCAAGCGGTTCGGCGGCGCCGACATCGCGGCCTTGTTCTGGGACGCGGTCGAAGCCAAGCGCGCCTGATCGCGCCTATCGGGAACTCTCTTCCTCCTGTGACGTTTGGGTAAACCCCATTTCATCAGGAGGAAGACATGTCGGGCTCCGAAACCGTTCACGAACTGGTTCTGACACGCCTTATCGATGCGCCGCGTGACAAGGTCTGGCGCTGCTGGACCGAGCCCGACCTGCTGGTGAAATGGTTTGCCCCCCGTCCCTGGGAGACGGCATCCGCTTCGCTCGACCTGCGTCCTGGCGGCGCCAACCTGATTACCATGCGCAATCCTGACGGTGAGGAGTTCCCGTCACGCGGCGTCTATCTGGAAGTCGTTCCAAACGAAAAACTGGTGTTCACCGACGCCTACACCGATGCCTGGACCCCGGCGGAAAACCCCTTCTTTACCGCCGTCATCTCCTTCGAGGACGAGGGCGACAAGACCCGCTACACCGCGCGGGCTCTGCACTGGAAGGAAGAAGACCGCGCGGCTCACGAAAAGATGGGCTTCCACGAAGGATGGGGCCAGTGCGCCGAACAACTGGAGGAAGTCGCACGCACTCTATAGTTCGTATCTTTCCGGACCTCGCAACACTCGCTCCATTGTTACAAATGGACACAACTATCGATATTTATTGAATTTGATATGTTCTTATTTTGTTCTTGAAAGACTCCGCTTTTTATGCTTCATTGGTGTCGCTAGAGAACTCGCATTGTAGCCTTTGTGGCCACGCTGGAGGGGGCGGTGGTTTCTCGCGTCACGACAATCGCATTCAACGGTGTGGAGGCGGTGCCGGTCGATGTGCAGGTCATGGTCGGACCGGGCAAGGTCGGGATGCACATTGTCGGCCTCGCCGACAAGGCCGTAGGCGAAAGCCGCGAGCGCATTCAGGCCGCCTTATATGCCTCGGGGCTCTCGATGCCCGCCAAGAAGGTCACAATCAATCTAGCACCTGCCGACCTGCCGAAAGAAGGCAGTCACTACGACCTGCCGATCGCACTCGGGCTGATGAGCGCGATCGGTGTCCTGCCCGCTGACGCGCTTGCCCCCTATGTCGTCATCGGCGAACTGGCGCTCGACGGAACGATTGCACCAGTGGTCGGTGCGCTGCCGGCGGCCATCGGCGCCAATGAGATGCACAAGGGCCTGATCTGTCCGCACTCCGTCGGTGCAGAGGCGGCCTGGGCCGGCGAGAATATAGACATCCTCGCGCCACGCAGCCTGATCGCCATCGCCAATCATTTCCGCGGCACCCAGGTGCTGACGCGCCCACAACCTGCCGTTCACGCACCTCCAAACGACCTGCCAGACCTTTCGGACATTAAAGGTCAGGAGGCGGCCCGTCGCGCACTGGAGATTGCCGCCGCCGGTGGCCACAATCTTCTCATGATCGGCCCTCCCGGTAGCGGCAAATCGATGCTGGCGCAGAGACTGCCGTCGATCCTGCCACCGCTTTCCCCGCGCGAACTTCTGGAAGTGTCGATGGTCGCCTCGGTGGCCGGTGAAATCGCCGGAGGCAAGCTGTCGGACCGTCGCCCGTTTCGCGCGCCGCATCATTCCGCGACCATGGCTGCCCTGACCGGTGGTGGGTTGCGCGTGCGTCCCGGAGAAGCCTCTCTCGCCCATCATGGCGTGTTGTTTCTGGATGAACTGCCCGAATTCACGCCACAGGCACTCGATTCGCTGCGCCAGCCACTGGAGGCGGGTGAATGCGTCGTTGCGCGTGCCAATGGCCGCGTGACCTACCCGGCCCGCTTTCAGCTGATTGCGGCGATGAACCCATGCCGCTGCGGGATGGCAGGTGAGCCGGATCATCGTTGCGCGCGTGGTCAAAGATGCCAGTCCGACTATCAGGCGCGCATCTCCGGCCCGCTGCTCGACCGCATCGATCTGCGCGTCAATGTACCCGCCGTCTCAGCCGCCGAGTTGATCGGCCCGGCGCGCGCCGAGACAAGCGCAACCGTCGCTGCGAGGGTTCAACAGGCGCGGGACATACAAGCTGCGCGCTATGCCAGCCTCGGCTTCGAAACCGTGACGGTCAACGCCAACTGTCCCACGGCACTGATCGAGGAAATCGCCGCCCCGGACATTGCCGCCATCACGCTTCTGCGCGACGCCAGCGACCGGCTTGGCCTGTCGGCACGCGCCTATCATCGTGTCTTGAAGGTTGCGCGAACATTGGCAGACCTGCAAGGGAACGCCGTTGTGGGACGGCTACATGTCGCCGAGGCGATCTCCTATCGGATTGCCGGCGAGCGCCTGTTGCAGCAGGCTGCGTGAATAGAAGTCTGCGGTGTGGTCGCAGTTCAGCCTACTGGACGGCACCGACGAGCATGTTCTGATCTTCACGCAAGGAAACCCAACGGCCTGTATGGGTTGCTGCCTGTCGCTTGAGAAACTGATAGCCCGTCTTGTACCAGAGCTTGACATCGTCATTCAGGTTGTCGAGCACGAAATCACCGCGATCCGTACGTACGGTGAGGACCGCATGACCTTCCCCATCCGGCTTGCGCAGAACGGTGATCAGCAGGTTGGACAGTGAAATACCTTCTGACGCAAGCTGGCGACGCTTTTCCAGAACATAGTCTTCGCAATCACCGACGCCCTGGTCAGGATAAGCCCAATGCTCTTCCTTACCATAGATGTCGAAGTCGCTCATCGGCGTGACGGCATCGTTCACCGCCCTGTTGATGCGTGAGATCAGTTTCCAGTTGTCATCCGTCAGCGTCATCGGTCCACTATCGAGGACACGGATCGAGCATTCTGCTGAATTGGTCTGGCAGAACTCATAATGACCGATCGGCTGCGACGTCAGTCCGCCGGTAATCATCGAGTGAACGCCGGACGCCTGGGAAGTGCTGCTGGTCGTGGCGGCAAAGAACAGCGCTGAGGCTGCCAGCGGCCACAACCGCCATCCGTCCTTGTTGGCTTTCATTCTCGCCACCCCGAGCTCACTGAATCTGTAGGTCGTTAATGAAACGTTAACCGTCCAGTCAGGGGCAAGTCAATCGAAGCTGCGGGCGTCAATGCGAACATGGTTACCGTGAGTGTGCCGGTGTGACAGCAATTCCACACCGACAGACGACGACCATCATTTTCTCGTTGAAACAAGGCGCGGTTTGGCCGCCGCTTTTGGTTTCTGCGCGTCTGCCATCGCATTGGCCGCGATGAAATCGACGATCCGGGGTACGATCTGCGCGCGGAAACGCGAGCCGTTGAACACGCCATAATGCCCAACCTGCGGCTGCATGTAGTGGGCACGCTTTTCCGGCGGGATATTGCTGCACAGATCGTGTGCAGCCTGCGTCTGGCCGAGGCCGGAAATGTCGTCGTTCTCGCCTTCGACCGTGAACAGCGCGACATTGCGCACCGCGCTCGGGTCAATTGCCTGGCCGCGATGCATCATCGTGCCTTTTGGCAGGTCGTGATTGCAGAACACCGTCTCGACGGTCTGCAGATAAAACTCCGCCGTCAAATCCATCACCGCGAGATATTCATCATAGAAATCGCGGTGTTTCTCCGCCGAATCTCCGTCATTTTTCACCAGATTGACGAAGAAATCCTTCTGCGCGATCAGGTGGCGGTCAAGATTCATGGTCATGAAACCCGACAATTGAAGAAAGCCGGGATAGACGTCGCGCATGAAGCCGGGATTGGGAAACGGCACCTGCATGATGACGTTGTCGCGAAACCAGTCGATCCCTTTCTCTTCGGCCAGCTTATTGACAGCGGTCGGATTGCGGCGCGTGTCGATGGGCCCGCCCATCAGCGTCATCGAAGCCGGCGCCATGCGATCACCCCGACTTTCCATGACGGCAACTGCCGCCAGCACCGGCACAGAAGGCTGGCACACCGCCATGACGTGTGTACCGGGGCCAATATGGTGCAGCATGTCGATGATGTAGTCGATATAGTCGTCGAGGTCGAAACGCCCGTCCGACAGCGGCACCATGCGCGCGTCCGTCCAGTCGGTAATGTAGACGTCGGCGTGCTGGCTCATCGCCTCGACCGTGCCGCGCAGCAGCGTCGCGTAGTGACCGGACATCGGCGCCACGATCAGTAGCTTCTGATCGGGCTTGCGCTCGCGCGGCAGATCCCGCTCGAAATGCACCAGCTGGCAGAACGGACGCGACCAGACCACCTGTTCGCGCATCGCAACCAAATCGCCATCGACAGTCGTGCAGTCCAGCCCGAAGGCCGGCTTGGCATAGCGACGTGTGGTGCGTTCGAAAACTTCGGCGGCGGCGGCGGCGGAGCGACCGAACGGCGTCATCGAGAACGGATTAAGCGGGTTCTGGTAGAACAGCTTCAGCGCGTCTGCGCCGGCGCGATATGGCTGCAAGATGGCATGGTTCAGTTCGTAAAGCTGATAGTACATCGGTACCCTCGGGCCGCGGCCGGCAGCGGCAATGGGAGCCGGTCGACATTCGTGCAATTGTGCAAAAGCTAACAGTCTTTTGCTGCGATGCAACAGAATATTTTGCCAGCAACAACGAGGAACCGGAGCGTTTGTTCCGTTTCTGCTACCTTCAAGGCGATGTCGTGCACCCTTCTCGATGCACGACGAAAATAGCTTCAAGGAAGGCTACGCACCCTCGACGATGGTGATTTCACCATCAGCGACAGTCACGCGGATCGCTTTTGCCGCCTGATATTCGGGCGAGTTGTAGCAATCAAGCGCCGCCTGAAGCGAGGGAAACTCTATTACGACATTGCGCGCGAACGCGCGCCCTTCAAGCGTCTGATAAGCCCCGCCCCGCGCCAGAAAATTGGCACCATAGCGTTCGAAAGCAGGCTTTGCGGTCGAGACATAGTCCTTATAACGCTCGGCATCGCGCACATTGACATGAGCGATCCAGTATCCCTTTGCCATGTTCCGGTTCTCCTCCCAATGTTGAATTTTACGCGCTCGCCATGTCGGCGAGAATGGCCTGCGCCGCCGCACGACGATCAGGCGCTGCAATGATCGGACGTGCCACGACAAGATGGCTCGCGCCCGCAACCAATGCATCGCGCGGCGTCATCACGCGCTTCTGGTCACCCTGATCGGCACCCGCCGGACGGATACCGGGCGTGACCACCGCCATGTCCGCGCCGACGATCTGCCGCACGGCAGCAGCTTCGGTCGCCGCACAGACGATGCCGCCCATGCCGGCGTCGAGTGCTTGACGGGCACGGCGCAGCACCAGCGTCTGCGGGTCGTCCTGGTAGCCTGCCTCCTTGAGATCCTCGGCATCCATCGACGTCAACACCGTGACGCCGAGAAGCGTCAGGTCCGATCCCTTGGCAGCAGCCACGGCGGCCCGCATCGCCTTGGGGTAAGCATGCAGCGTCAGCATCCTGAAGCCCATCTTGGCGATGTTCTCCACGCCTTCCGCCACCGTATTGTCGATGTCGAGCAGCTTCAGATCGAGAAACACGCTCTTGCCGTCACGCACGAGATCGCGGGCAAATTCCAGGCCGCCATTATAGGCAAGCCGATATCCGACCTTGTAGAAGTGCGCGACGCCGTCCAGTTCCTTCACCACCTTCTCGGCGTCAGCGACATGCGCCAGGTCCAGACCCACGATCAGGCGATCAGCAACAGCATCAGTCATCTGAGGCACTCCTTCAATATTGTTCCATCGCCGTCCAGTCGCACAGCACCCGCTCCGCTGCAACATCGAATGCAAAGAGATTGCCCCCGCCAGCCGGCTGATCGTGGCGGCGATCAATCTCTTGCCCGGCAATCCGGCATTTCAGCAATGTGCCAACCGCCCCATGACCGACCAGAAGGACCGGTCCTGCCCCTGCCGGCGCCGCCAGCGCAGCACGAACCGAAGCTTCGATACGATCTGCGGCGTCCACTGCCCGCTCCCAGCCGTTCCAGCTTGTTTGCGGCGCACCGAAAAAGCAGTCGGCTGCGGCCTCGAACGCCTTTGGCTCAAGAAAACCCGTCGATGAGCGGTCATTCTCTCCCATGTCTTCATGAAACTCGACAGCGATGCCGAGATGCGCGCCGATGATTGATGCCGTCTCGACCGCCTTGGTCTCGGCACTCGAGATGATCCGTTGAACGTCGCTGACCCACTTGCGCCCCAGCACCGAGTGCACACGGGCACGCCCGACCTCAGACAGCCGCCAGAGCGCGACGGGCCGGTCCGGTTCCATCTGCACCTGCGGGTGAGTAAGATAGTAGACGATCATCGGTCAGCGTGCCGCGAGACCTGCGACGCCCGATCGATCAGATTGGTTGCAACGCTCCTCATCGAGCGGCGGTTGCGCTCTTCGCGAAACTCGCCATCATCGTCGAAAGCTTCCTCGGCATTCGGTATCGAGCACTGCGTGGCGATGACCTCAGCCTGCAAATGTGCCAGGATCTGACGCAGATGCGAGGCCGCGCGAATTCCGGCAAAGTGCCCAGGTGAGGACGAGCAGATCGCCATCACCTTGCCCGGCAGCGGCCGCAGCGGCCGGTCTGCGTCAGTCTTGATACGACTGATCCAGTCGAGCACGTTCTTCACCAGTGGCGGGATCGAACCATTATATTCCGGCGTCGCGATCAGGATTGCGTCGTGGGCATCGAACAGCCGCGCCAGCTTATAGGCATTGTCCGGGATGCCTTTTTCTTTTTCGAGGTCCTGATCCATGATCGGCAGCGGATAATCGGCCAGCGAGATGCGCGTCACTGCCGCCCCTTGCAGCGCCAGTTCCTTTTGCGCCACGTCAGCGGTCTTGCCGCTGAATGCGCCGGTGCGGTTCGAGCCCGCAAACACTAGAATTCTAGGATTCATGTAGATCTCCGCCCAACTCTGTCGTCTCGGCTATAGGCCAAATCGCGACAAAGCGGAACTCACCCGGAGAACGGGCATAACGCTTGGTCAGGACGCGTGAGCGCGCCGGTAGATCCACAGTTGTGTGGGTGGAATGTTGCGCAGGATAAAGTCGAAATGCTCGACAGTGTAGTTGCCAAGCCCGGGCGGCACCGGCGATTTGGGACCATAGGTGAGCTGCACCACAGGGCGGCCCGCCGGCAGGCGAGCGAGCAAATCCTCGATATAGGCAACACGCTGGTGCACCGGGAAATTGAGAAGCGGAACGCCCGAGATGATGCTGTCGAAAACAGTATCGCGCTTGTCAGACAGGGTATCATCGAGGTTGAAGGCGTCGCCCTGAATGATATTGACGCCGGGATAATTGGCGCGCAAATGACCAACGAACTCCGGGGAAAATTCCACGCAGATCAGTTTTTCAGGCGCAATCCCGGTCGCCAATATTGCCTTCGTGATGACGCCGGTGCCGGGGCCCAGCTCAAGCACCGAGCGACCTACGTGGTGTGTCTGCCATCCGTGTGTCGCCTCCTGATCGAACTTACGGTCCCCAAACTAGGTCTTGCGTTTCCCCGCGCAAGACCTTCGTAGAAACTATCAGGGGACCACGACAATTCTGTGTCGAATTCAGCTCCGTTCACCGAAAGTTTCGAAAAAGTCCTTCATGCGCGAGAAAAACCCGGTCGACTGGGGGTTGTTCTCGTGCGACGAAATCTGCTCGAACTCCTGCAGCAGCTCGCGCTGCCGCTTTGTCAGATTTTGCGGCGTCTCAATCGCCACCTGGATGTAGAGATCGCCGACCGCCGCTTGCCGCAGGATGGGCATGCCCTTGCCCTTGAGACGGAACTGCATCGCATTCTGGGTGCCCTCCGGCACCTTCACGCGCGCCTGTGAACCATCCAGCGTCGTGACTTCGAACGCACCTCCCAATGCCGCGGTCGTCATTGAGATCGGCACCTTGCAGAACAGGTCTGCACCGTCGCGCTGAAAGAACTCATGCGGTTTCACCGACAAGAAGATATAGAGGTCTCCTGACGGTCCGCCGCGAAGTCCGGCTTCTCCCTCGCCCGAGAGGCGAATGCGGGTGCCGTCCTCGATACCCGCCGGGATATTGACGGACAAAGTCCGTTCTTCCGTGACACGGCCCTGCCCCGCGCATTTCGGACACGGATCCGCGATCGTCTGGCCACGGCCCTGACACTGGGGGCAGGTGCGTTCGATCGAGAAGAAGCCCTGACTGGCGCGGACCTTGCCATGGCCGGCGCACATGGAGCACGTCACCGGCTGGGTTCCTGGCTTGGCGCCGGAACCTGAGCAATCGTCGCACGTGATCGACGCGGGCACATGGATCTGTGCCGTCTTGCCGGTGAACGCTTCTTCCAGCGATATTTCCATGTTGTAGCGCAGGTCCGCCCCGCGCTCGCGTCCGCCGGAAGAACGGCGTGAACGACCCATCATGTCGCCGAAAATGTCTTCGAAGATGTCGGCGAAGCCGCCACCGCCAAAACCCTGGCCGCCACCCATGCCGCCGTTTTCGAATGCGGCATGGCCGAAGCGGTCATAGGCAGCACGTTTCTGGGGATCCTTCAGCGTTTCATACGCTTCATTGATCTCTTTGAACTTGTGCTCTGCCGCGTCATCGCCGGGGTTGCGGTCGGGATGGAACTTCATCGCGAGCTTGCGGAACGCGCTTTTCAGTTCCTTCTCGTCGGCATCCTTCTGGACACCCAGCGTTTCGTAGAAATCAGCCTTCATCGTCTTCCCTGGGCGAGGAGCCCGCCTTGGTTCTGAGCGCAGGACGCATGGGGTAGATCATCCGCATGGCTGCACCGCCTTGGTGGGCCTTACCAGAAACACCATCTTTCGAAAGCACCGGGCCAGCGTTGCCGCATCGGCCACCTATGGAAAACCCGGCGCTAGGCCGGGTTTTCGTCTTCAGCCTGACCGGATCAGGCCGACTTCTTGCCATCGTCGTCGTTGATTTCCTCAAAGTCGGCGTCGACAACGTCGTCGCCGGACTTTGCGGCATCGGCCTTGGCATCAGCTTCAGCAGCTTCCGCCTGGCTTGCTTCATACATCGCCTGACCCAGCTTCATCGACACTTCCGCCAGCGTATTCGCCTTGGCCTTGATGTCTTCTGCATCAGGCTCGTCGCCTTCAAGCGCCCCCTTCAGCGAAGCGATTGCATCTTCGATCGCCTTGCGGTCGTCAGCCGAGACCTTGTCGCCATATTCAGACAGCGACTTCTCGGACGAATGGACGAGCGCCTCTGCCTGGTTGCGCGCCTCGACGACATCGCGACGCTTCTTGTCGGCTTCGGCATTGGCCTCGGCGTCCTTGACCATCTTCTCGATGTCGGCGTCGCTCAGACCACCCGATGCCTGGATGCGAATCTGGTGCTCCTTGCCGGTGCCCTTGTCCTTGGCCGAAACGTTGACGATGCCGTTAGCGTCGATGTCGAACGTGACCTCGATCTGCGGCACGCCACGCGGCGCTGGCGGAATACCGACCAGGTCGAACTGACCGAGCATCTTGTTGTCGACGGCCATTTCGCGCTCGCCCTGGAAGACGCGGATCGTCACAGCCGACTGGCTGTCTTCTGCGGTCGAGAAGGTCTGGCTCTTCTTCGTCGGGATCGTCGTGTTGCGCTCGATCAGGCGGGTGAACACGCCACCCAGCGTCTCGATGCCCAGCGACAGCGGCGTCACGTCGAGCAGCAGCACGTCCTTGACGTCGCCCTGCAAGACGCCCGCCTGAATGGCCGCTCCCATGGCGACGACTTCATCCGGGTTGACGCCCTTGTGTGGCTCCTTGCCGAAGAACTGCTTCACGACTTCCTGGATCTTGGGCATGCGGGTCATGCCGCCGACCAGAACCACTTCGTCGATCTCGCCCGCCTTCAGGCCGGCATCCTTCAGCGCTGCCTTGCACGGCTCGATGGTGCGCTGGACGAAATCGTCGACCAGGCTTTCGAACTTGGCGCGCGTCAGCTTCAGCGTCAGGTGCTTCGGGCCAGTCGCATCAGCGGTGATGAACGGCAGGTTGATTTCGGTCTGGGTCGTCGAGGACAGCTCGATCTTGGCCTTTTCCGCAGCTTCCTTGAGGCGCTGCAGGGCAAGCTTGTCGTTCTTCAGGTCGATGCCCTGTTCCTTCTTGAACTCGGCGGCAAGATACTCGACCAGACGCATGTCGAAATCTTCACCACCCAGGAAGGTGTCGCCGTTGGTCGACTTCACTTCGAACACGCCATCGCCGATTTCCAGCACTGACACGTCGAAGGTGCCGCCGCCAAGGTCGTAAACGGCAATGGTCTTGCCGTCCTTCTTGTCGAGGCCATAGGCGAGGGCCGCCGCAGTCGGCTCGTTGATGATGCGCAGCACTTCAAGACCGGCGATGCGGCCAGCATCCTTGGTGGCTTGGCGCTGGGCGTCGTTGAAGTAGGCCGGAACGGTGATGACGGCCTTCTCGACCTTCTCGCCGAGATAGGCTTCCGCCGTTTCCTTCATCTTCTGCAGGATCATGGCCGAGATCTGGCTCGGGGACTGCTTGCTGCCGCCGGCGTCGACCCAGGCGTCGCCATTGTCGCCGTTGACGATATGGTAGGGGACGAGGCCCATGTCCTTCTTGGTCACCGGATCGTCGAAGCGACGGCCAATCAGACGCTTGATCGCAAACAGGGTATTTTCCGGATTGGTCACCGCCTGGCGCTTGGCCGGTTGGCCGACGAGGCGCTCGCCATCGTCAGTAAAGGCAACCATCGATGGCGTCGTGCGCGCACCTTCCGCATTCTCAATGACCTTGGGGTCCTTGCCGTCCATGACGGAGACACAGGAATTGGTCGTTCCCAGATCGATACCGATAACTTTCGCCATGTTCATTCTCTCCTTTAGCAGACCGTCATGGACCCAATCAGGCGTTCCGGGGACGGCCCCTTACAACTCGATATTCACCGGCGCGTCGTTCTGACGTTCCCGTGATGTTGCGGCGTATATAAGAACCGTCGTTTGGGGGTGCAAGCGGCTTTAGCACGTTGATCGATGGCAAAAGCTGCATGTGAGCACCCAAACCGGCTTCTTCTAGATTGCGCAGGTCGCGGGGGCAACACAGCCTCTTCGGAAACCCGGCCACATCTCTTCATCTGCCGCGTGCAGACTCCGCCAACAACATGCTTTATTCTGGTCCGGGCGAGAGATAGGAAGCTGCATGGCGCAGGACAAGCCACCAAACCCGGATACCGTCGTGCTGTTGTCCGGCGGCAATCCACAGATCGCCAAAGGCTTTGGCGACGCACCCGTGCAGGCCTATATCGCCGCCATGCCGGGCTGGAAGCGCGATCTCGGCGCGCACCTCGACGCCATCGTCACGCGCACTGTTCCAGACGTTGCCAAGGCGGTGAAATGGAACTCACCGTTCTATGGCACCAGGAATGACCTCTGGTTCCTCAGCTTTCACTGCATGACGAAATACGTGAAGGTGGCGTTCTTCCGCGGTGCGGCGCTGACGCCACTGCCGCCGGGCAAGTCGAAACAACAACATGTGCGCTATCTCGACATTTACGAAGACGCGCCTTTTGACGAAGCCCAGTTTGCCGACTGGGTGGAACAGGCAAGCCAGCTACCCGGCGAAAAGATGTAGGAAGCAGGCCGATGACAAACCCGACCGCTGCCGCACAGATCGACGCCAAGATCGAGGCGCTCTCCGACTGGCGCGGCCAGACGCTGGCCGCCATGCGCAGCATCATCCTGCAAGCCGATCCCGACATCGTCGAGGAAATCAAATGGCGCGGCGTGCCGGTGTGGTCGCAAAGCGGCATCATCTGCACCGGCGAAGTCTACAAGGCGGTGGTCAAGCTGACTTTCGCCAAGGGCGCAGCGCTCGCCGATCCGGCCGGCCTGTTCAACGCCAGTCTTGACGGCAACACCCGCCGCGCCATCGACCTGCGCGAAGGCGAGACCGTCGACGCCGCCGCATTCACCGCGCTCATCCGCGCCGCCATCGCGCTCAACCTGCCAAAGCCCGCCAGGCGCAAATGATCTCGCTCCGGCGCCGCGATGTTGCTATGCACAGCGTACCATTCCTGCCGCGACCGGAGTTTACCGATGACAACCATGCGCACCGTCTTCACCCTTGCCGGTGGCCTCTTCGGCGCTGCCGGCGTTGCGCTGTCAGCGGCGGCGGCTCATGCTGGTGGCGGCAATGTCGCGACAGCGGCGAGCTTCCTGCTGGCCCACGCCCCGGCGCTGCTTGCCATCGGACTGTTTGGACGCGGGCGGGTGCTGGCGATTGGCGGCGCGATCCTGCTGGTCGGCGTGCTCTTGTTTGCCGGCGATTTGCTGATCCGCCACTATGTCGGAACCCGGCTGTTTCCGATGGCCGCTCCGCTCGGCGGCACATCTATGATACTCGGCTGGCTGGTACTCGCCGCCTCCGCTGTGACGCTGCGCGAGAAAAGCTAGATCATTTCCGTTTTTCAGCGCAATTCCAAACGCAAAGCGGCTTCGCACCTTTGCTGGAATCGCTCTAGACTGCAGCAACAAATTCAGGTTTCAGGACGGCGCGACTTCCGCACAGAACGGTTCGCCCCCTATCAGACGGCCAACGGCGCCTCTACCGCTGGATCGAGATGACGGTGTTCGACCAGCCGCTTGAGGCAATAGCCGGCGATCTGGAATCGCTGGCCGCCACATTCCTCGACTTCATCAAAATCGTACCATGCTTTGGCTCAAATGATTGAATCGTCACTGCAGCCTGGCGCAGATTTTCGACCAACCATCGTGCACCACCAGAGCCGATCCAAAAAGCTGTCGTCATGATAGGACATCTTTCCGATTGCCACTCAACAAAACATAAAACTGGAATGCTATTCCATTTTGGAATCAGTTGATCTAGAATTCTCTCCAGGAGGAACCTGTCTTGACCGTTGCCGCCGTAAGCCGATGCTTGGCCCTGCTCGAAGTCCTTGCCAACGAGCGTGAACCCGTCGAGGTGACAGAACTTGCTGTCCGTCTCGATATGCCGGCCAGTGCCGTTCACCGGCTGATCGTCACGCTGTTGAACCATGGCTGGGTCGTTCAGGATCCGCTCAGCCAGAAATATTCGCTGTCGCTGCGCATGAGCACGCTGGCATTTCGCAATCTCGATGCGCGTGCGGTGCCCGATATCGTGCAGGCGGTGCTCGACAATCTGGCGCGCGAGACGCGCGAATATTGCCGCCTTGCCATCGTCGAGGGCGAAGACCTCGTCTGGGTCGCGCGTGCCCAGGGGGCAACCTCGGGCCTGCGCTACGACCCGGATATGGGGCAGGAAATCATCCTCCACGCTACCGCGAACGGCAAAGCCTGGCTGTCGACCCTGCCGGAAGATGAAGCGGTGCGCATCGTGTTTGCCCGTGGCTTTCAGGCCAACCGACCGCTGGGGCCGAACAGCGCGCAAACCATCGACGAATTGCGGGACCGCCTACGGGTCGCGCGCGAGCGCGGCTATGGGCTTTCACTGGAAGAAGCCGAACAGGGCACGGCAGCGCTTGCCGTTCCGTTTTTCGCCAGCCCGCTTGTCGATGCGCCCGTCGCCGGCACAATCAGCGTCGCCGGCCCCGCCATCCGGATTGCCCCCGACCGCTACGACACGCTCGTCGCTGCCTTGCACAAGGCGGCGCAGGATATCGCCGCCATCTGGGCCGTACGGTCGCGGCAGCGTGCAAACGTGGTCAGCGTCAATGAAAGGCCTACGCCTTGAAGAGCCCCCTTTCATCCGCCCGCCAGATTGCCGAACCGATCATCTGGTTTGCCGGATTGCTTCTGATCTGGGAATTCCTCGTCCGCTGGTTCGAGGTGCCCAGCTTCATCCTGCCCGCCCCGAGCGCGTTCCTCTCGCAACTCGTCATCGACCACGAACGGCTCGCCCGTCACGGCCTGATTACGACCAAGCTCATTCTCTACGGCTTTGTCGCCGGGGCCATCCCCGGCATCATCCTCGCCTATCTCATCGCCCGTTTCCGTCTCGCCGACCAGATTCTCTATCCGATCGTCGTGTTCATTCAGGGCATGCCCAAGATCACGCTGGCGCCGCTGCTGCTGGTCTGGTTCGGCTTTGCCGATTTCCCAAAAATCCTGTTGACCGCGCTGATCACGTTTTTCCCGGTGCTGGTCGACAGCGCCACAGGGTTTCGCGCGATCGACAAGCGGCAATATTATCTCAGCCGCTCGATGGGCGCGTCGTGGTGGCAGACGTTCACCAAATTCGAGCTGCCCTCGGCTGCACCCTACATCTTTTCGGGCTTCAGGATCACCGCCGTTGTGGCCGTCACAGTGGTGATCGTCGTCGAATGGCTCAATTCCCAGAGCGGGCTTGGCTATCTCGTGCTGCGCGCCATGGACAGTTCCAACACGCCGCTGCTTTTCGCCATCCTCATGGTCGCCTCGATGATCGGAGTGGTGCTGAGCGGTCTGGTCACATTGGTTGAAAGGTTGCTCCTGCCCTGGCGGAGCGTTTGATGCCGGGCACCAAAATCTGCTTTCTAGGAGGATATTAAATGTCAAAAATTCTATCGAAAAAGACGCTTGCGATGCTCGCAGTCGTGTCCGCCCTGCCATTTGGCAGCGCCTATGCGCAGGACAAGATTTCGATGCAGATGAACTGGACCGCTGATTCCGCGCATCTCGGCTTCGTCATGGCTGAAAAGCTCGGCATCTATGACAAGCACAATCTCGACGTGACGCTGATCGAGGGCCGCGGCTCGGCCGTCGCCGCGCAGCTGGTCGCAAGCGGGCAGGTCGAGCTTGGCTTTGCCGACACGGTTGCCGCTATCAATATCGCGGCGCAGGGCGCCCCGATCCGCATCATCTCGACGATCTGGAAGTCAGGCCAGTTCGGTGTTCAGTCGCTTGAGACAGCAAACATCAATGAGCCCAAGGATCTCGTCGGCAAGCGTCTTGCCGTCAATCCAGGCGCAGCCGCTGTGCCGCTGATCCCCGTCTTTCTCAAGGCCAACGGCATCAGCGAATCCGATGTCGAGATCATCAACGCTTCCGACACGGCCTTCATCGGTCTGTTGACTTCCGGTCAGGTCGACGCGGTGGCGCGGACGCCGGAGAACGTTGTCGTGCCGCTGGCCGCCGAAGGCTACAAGGCCAGCAACATGTATTTCTACGATCATGGCGTGCCGCTCGCCAGCCTCAGCCTTGTCGCGCTCGACGACAAGCTGAAGGAAAACCCGGACATGTTCCGTCGCTTCATCGAGGCGACCGCACAAGGCTGGCAGGAAGCGATGAAGGACCCGAAGACGGCCGTCGATACGCTGAAGGAAATGTTCCCGGAGACGCAACTGACGCATGATGCGCTGATGCAGGGCGCGGTCTACAGCTTCAACTCGGTCTGCCCCGGCGGTGCTGGCGACAGCATCGGCGTCACCGACGCCGCGACATGGGACAAGATGTACGACGTCATGACCACCGCCATGGGTGTCCCAGCCGACCGTCCGGTGACCGACTACTACACCAACGACTACGTCCCGCAGACGCCGGTCACCTGCCAGTAAGGCAGCGCCACAAGCGCTCGCGGGAACTTATTTCCCGCGAGCCATTTCGGAACAGAACACAGGATCCATGCTGGTCATGCCTGATCACGCCCTCACGAAGGTGGTCGCCGCCTCTCCCCAACGCAGCCTGTGGCACAGCGTCGACAGGTTGCGACAGTCCTTTGTCGGATCGGCCATTATCGCTGTTCTCTCGGTCGCCGCACTGCTGGGATTGTGGGAGCTTCTGGCATGGGCCTATGACGTGCCGCGCTGGCTGTTCCCGCGCCCGTCCGATTTTCTCAACCGCCTCGTCACCGACTGGCAGATGATCGGTCACCACGCCCTTGCAACGTCGGTGACGATCCTGAAAGGGTTCGGCTTGGGCGTTTTGATCGCGGTTCCGCTCGCGCTCGCTATTGCCTCGGTCCCGGCGTTGGAGCGAGGGCTTTACCCCGTCATCGTGTTCCTCAACATCATGCCGAAAACCGTAATCGGGCCGATCCTGATCGTCTGGTTCGGCATCAGTCCGCTGGTTGCGGCGCTGATCGTGTTCCTGATGTGCTTCTTTCCGATCCTGGTGGACGCCATTTCAGGCTTCAAGTCGATCGATCCGCGCCTGTTCTACATCTCGCGCACCATGGGCGCGTCGTCCTTGCAGGGCTTCTTCAAGTTCCGTCTGCCCGCCGCGATGCCGCATATTTTCTCCGGCATGCGCATCGGTGTCGTCAAAGCCGTCGAAGGCGTCATCGTCGCAGAGTTCATCGCCTCCAATGCCGGCATCGGCTTCATGATCCTGCAAGCCTCCGCTTACATGGATGTCTCGCTGATGTTCGCCGGGCTGATCGCTGCGGCCATCGTTGCGCTAGCGTTCAACAGCCTGATGAGCATTGCCGGCAGGATCCTGATGCCGTGGGCAAATACCGCCTACTGATTCCATAACCCGTTTTTCGAAGTTTCAGGACAGACCATGACTGAAAACGCATCCCCCAACAGCGCCTTGTCGAGCGGCCAGACCTCCCATGCGGGGGCCTCGATCGTCGCCACCAACATGACCAAGGTCTACGGCTCCGGCGATGCGGCTTTCCATGCCCTCGGTCCGATCGACCTCGACATCAAGCCCGGCGAATTTGTCAGCCTGATCGGCCCGTCGGGCTGCGGCAAGAGCACGACATTGCTGATGGCCTCCGGCCTCGAGCCCTGCACCACCGGCACCATCAAGGTCGACGGCAAGGCGCTGACCAAGCCGCTTTCCGAAGTCGGCATCGTGTTTCAGGACCATCTGCTGCTCGACTTCCGCACCGCCATGAACAATGTCATGCTGCAGCAGGAAATTCGCGGTCTCGACAAGGCGCAGACCCGTGCCCGTGCCGACATGCTGTTCGACCGGCTGGGCCTGAGCCATGCCAAGGACCGCTATCCACGCCAGTTGTCGGGCGGCATGCGCCAGCGTGTCTCCATCGCCCGCGCGCTGGTTCATGACCCGTCGATGCTGTTGATGGACGAGCCGTTCGGCGCGCTCGACGCCATCACCCGCACCCAGATACGGCACGACCTCGAAATGCTCTGGCTGGAAACCCGCAAGACGGTTCTGTTCATCACCCACTCCATTGAAGAGGCCGTCGGCCTGTCCGACCGCGTGCTGGTGATGTCGAACAATCCTGGCCGGATCGTCGAGGAAATCAAGATCGACCTGCCGCGTCCCCGCCCGGCCCATCTTGGCGAATATCCCGAGTTTTCGGCCTATGCCGAGCGCATCTACAAGATTTTCGCGAAGCTCGGCGTCTACAAATTCTAGGGACCTTTATGACCCGCGACATCGCGATCAACCACGCCACCGTGCGTGAGAAGGCAGACATGCTGGCCTTCATCGATTTGTGCGCCGCGCGCAATCTGCGCGCTGTCTCGATCTGGGGCGACGAGATCGACAAGGTCGGCGAAGCCGCCGCGCAGGCAGCTCTGCAGCAGGCCGGCATGACGGTGTACGGCTATAATCGCATCGGTCCGTTCATTGCCACAGAACTCGACAAGGCGCCCGCCCAGCTGGAGCAGGCCGCGCGCTTCGGTGCCGATCATGTGCTGGTGTTCACCGGCGGTCTGGTTGACGGCGAACATGACCTGAAGGCCGCGCGACGCCGGCACGAGGACATCATCGGCGGCCTGCTCGATCAGGCGCGGCAGATCGGCGTGAAGCTGGCGCTGGAACCGCTGCACCCGATGCTGGTCGGCGACCGTACGACCCTGGCCAGCCTGTCGCACGCCAATGCGATCTGCGATGCGCTGGGCGATGGCATCGGCATCGTCATCGACGTCCACCATGTCTGGTGGGACGAGCGGCTGGAAGAAGAAGTCGCGCGCGCCGGGAAAGCCGGGCGCATCCTTGGCTTCCACGTCAATGACTGGCTGGTGCCGACACGCCATCTGCTGCGCGACCGTGGCATGATGGGCGATGGCATCATCGACCTGCCCTATATCGACGGGCTGGTCCGCGCCACCGGCTTCAACGGGCCGGTCGAGGTCGAAATCTTCTCCGACGACTGGGCCGCGCGCGACCCGGCCTTTGTGCTCGACACGGTCGTCCAGCGTTGCACGCAGATATTTCCAGATCTGGTGACCCCATGACCGACACGATCCCGAACCTGAATGGTAGCACCCGGACCTATGCGGTCTTCGGCGACCCGGTGGCGCAGGTCCAGACCCCGCGTCTGATCAATCCGCTCTTTGCCAATGCCGGCGAAAACATCGTCGCGGTCCCGTTCCATGTCCCCGCCAGCCTTTTCGCGCAGGCTTGGGCGACGTTTTCCGCGATGCCGAGCACGGCTGGAATCGGCGTCACCGTCCCGCACAAGATCGCCGCTGCGCAATTATGCGACACGCTGACACCGACGGCGCAAGCAGTCGGCGCGGTTAACTCGATCCAGCGCGCAGCCAATGGCAGGCTGCATGGCGCATTGTTTGATGGCGACGGTTTCGTCGCCGGACTGGGCGACAATCGGAGCCGCCTGAAGGGTGCCAAGGTGCTGATGGTCGGCGCAGGCGGGGCCGGACGCGCCATCGCTCATGCGCTGGCATCCGAAGGACTGGCACAACTGGCGCTGCTCGATCTCGATCCAACATCCGTTGCCGCCACCATCGAGATCGTCAATGCCGCTGCGCAGCGCGATCTGGCCGTTGAAGCCGATCTGTCACAAAGCGATTTTGACGTGATCCTCAACGCCTCGCCGATCGGCATCAAGGGCACGGCGACCTTCCCGTTTGCGCCCGAACGCCTCGTGTCCTCGATGCTGGTTGCCGATATTGCAGCGCTTTCCGGCGACACACCCTTGCTGCGCGCTGCCCGCGCAGCCGGCTGCGCAATATCGGATGGCAACGACATGCTGTCGGCGCAAATCGCGCTGATCGCCGGCTTTGCCGCCGGACGTCCGGCAGGAACGCCGCTGGCCTGAAACCAGCGGCAATTTTGCTTTAACCGAGCGCCGCGATCATGTGATCGGCGATCAGGCTGACCTGACCGGTAATCATGTGAATGCCGGAATGAATCGCCGCGCCGCGTTGTTCGGCAGCGCGCAACAGCGCCGTGATCTCCGGTTTTGCAATCACTTCCGCCACCGTCATCCCCGCCTGCAGCATTGACACGTCCAGTGGCAGTGGGTCGCTGTCGTTCAGCCCCAGCGATGTCGCGTTGACGACCAGCTGACCCGACTCAGGCGTCGGCGCACCGGCAGTCGCAAAAGACGTTCCGGTCGCCTCATTGACCGCACGGGCCAGGGCTTCGGCCTTGTCAAAGGTGCGGTTGGCCACCACCAGCCGGGCAATGCCCGCCTGCTGCAACGCAAACGCAATCGCCACCGCCGCCCCGCCCGCGCCGATCATCAGCGCATCGCGCCCTTGCAGGACCACGCCTTGCGCGATCAGCCCGCGCACGAAGCCCTGCCCGTCAAACTGATAGCCGCGAAATCTGCCATCCGGTTCGCGTCGCACGACATTGACCGCACCGATCCGCGCGGCCAGCGGATCGAGACTGTCGCAGAGCTGCGGCACGATCTGCTTGTGCGGCAGGGTCACGCCAAAGCCGATCAGGTTGGGCATGGCTTTCAGCCCCGCCCACACGGTCGCAAGATCGTCCGCCGGCACATGCAGCGGCACACAGACAATGTCGGCGCCTTTGCCTGCAAAGATCGGGTTGATCGCCTGCGGTGTCCTGGCCTGGCTGATCGGATCGCCGATGATCCCCATCAGCCGTGTCGTGCCATCGACGCGCACGCCTACCATGACAGATCTTCCCGCTTGAGGCAGACCAGCGTGCCGTCCTCGACGCCAACGACGAGGTCGAGGCTGCCGGTGCCGCGCCAGTCGACCGCTTCGGGCGAAGCGACATGCATCGCCATCGCGATATATTCGCCGCGATGCTTCATCTGGATCGGCGCTGCAAACACCGGATTATCGGGCGTGCCGACATTGCGGCAGTAGAAGATCGCCGCCTGCTTGGTGGTGTGGCGTGGCGCATTGCCGGGCTTGGGCGGCACGGTGGCACGCGCATTGACACCGACGATCAAATCATGCCGGCCCTGACCTTCCCAGTCGCAGATGCACAATTTGGCACGGCCGCGCCCGCCGCCGACATCTTCGGTGAAGGTGATGATCTCGCCATCTTCCCAGCGCAGGAAGCGCTTGTCGACCAGCTCGGTGTCGGACGCCCGGCGATAATCCGACAGCCGCGCCTCCTCGTCCAGCGCGAGATAGTGCAGCTGGCCATCGTTCTGCCAATCGACCACGGCCGGGCGCACGCGCCACACCGTCTTCAGCGGCTTGCCGCCATAGGTCAGCAATTGCTCTTCGGCAAAACGCGGCGTTCCCTCTCCGCCCAGATTGCGCAGGAAGCGATGATAACCATGCACGTCGCTGAACAGGATGTCGGCCTTGCCGTCGCCATCCCAGTCGGCCACCGTCGGGCAGGAATAGCCAAACATCTTTTCCGACGGTCCCTGGATCGACCCGGTCGGTCCGGCCGCGATGCGAACCGGCTTGCCGCCCGCTTCAATGAATCGCTCCAGCCCGAGAGACGGGTTTCCGGCCGGCCCCATATTTTCATAAAACAGCAATTCGCCCGTGCTGTTACCAACCACAAGGTCGGGCAGACCATTACCGGTGAAATCATGCGCGGCGGGCGATGGCAGCACACCGGCATGGATCAGCGGTTCGGTCGTTTCGACGCGACCGACTTTCTCAAATCTTGGCAGGCCATCGCTGCCGGTGCCGACATTGCGCAGGAAGGTGACATAACCGTCTTCCGCCCCGACGAGAATGTCGAGCTTGCCATCGCCATCCCAATCCACCACGCAGGGCAGATGGATGCACTGGTCCAGTTCCAGCACATTGTCGTCACGGTCGCGAATGAGACGCAGCGGTTCGAAATGGCCATCGTCGCGCTGACGCGCCACATGCAGGATGTTCCAGAACTCGCCCGCCACGACCAAAGGCGCACCGTCATCGAACTTGCCGAACGCCGGGCCAAGCTGGCCATAGACCTCCAGCGGCGTGTCGCCCGCCTTCAGCGCATAGCCCTTCTCCAGCACCGGCGCGGCCAGGCTACCCTTGTTCTTGAACACATAGAGATAGGCGCGCAGCGGCCCGCCGAGCCAGCGATCTGCCGCATCATAGCCGCGATAGCCGAAATCGTTCCACTCCAGGCCGTTCGGCCAATAATCGTCCCAATGGTCGCTGCCGACGACGAGTTCCTTTTCACCGTCGCCGTCAATATCGACGAAGCGCGCCATATGGTAGAACTCGTTGCCCTTGACCCAGTCGGCGTCGAGATCAAGCGCCACCGGCGCACCGAATTCAGGCGCGCCCCTGGTGCCAATGTTGGGGTAGAGATAAATCTGCTTGCGCATGCGCGAGGCCGAGACGAGATGGAACACATCGCCATCCGGCACCGCGGTCACATAGCCGCGCACGCCTTCGATCAGTTCCTCCTTGCCTAGAATCGGCGTGCCATCCGCATTGACGCCGATCTGCTGCCGCAGAAACACGCGTCCGTCATAGCAGGCATCCCAGCTCGACAGCAAAAGATCGCGCCCGCCATCGCCATCCCAGTCGACCACATCGACGCAGGTGATGATCCTGCCCGCCACCGCCGCCGATTTGACGGAAGGATGATAGCGAATGTTGTCGTCGCCATAATCCGGTCCGGACCACACATGAGCGTCGTCTTCCCACCGCAGAACTTTTGACACGCCATCCTCCCTGTTCATGATCATTTTGGAATGCTATTCTGAAATGGAATTGTATATAAATTTTGGCCGGACGAAAGGCAACGGGTGGAATGATGCGCAGAGCGGTTGAAGGTATTGTCCCGGTCATGTTGACCCCCATGGACAATGGCGGGGCGATCGATTGGGAAGGTCTGGAAAACCTTGTCGACTGGTATATCGAGCATCGCTCCGATGCCCTCTTTGCAGTGTGCCAGTCGAGCGAGATGCAGCGCCTGACGCTGGACGAGCGCGTCGCTTTGTCAAAGCGCGTCGTCGAGCTCGCAGGCAGCAAGCTGCCGGTGATCTCCTCCGGGCATATCAGCACCGACCTGGACGAGCAGATCGCCGAGTTGAAGGCGGTCGCCGACACCGGTGTCGACGCGCTGGTGCTGGTCACCAACCGGCTCGATCCCGACAACAAGGGCACGGATGCTTTCCGCGCCCATCTCGATGCGTTGCTGGCGGCCCTGCCTTCGGACATGCCGCTCGGTCTTTATGAATGCCCGGCGCCCTACCGCCGCCTGCTCAGCGACGACGAGTTCAAATTGTGCCGTGACAGCGGGCGCTTTGTTGTTCTCAAGGATGTCTCCTGCGACCTTGAAACCGTTCAGCGTCGCGTCGCCTTGGCTGAAGATTCACCGCTCGCCGTCATCAACGCCAATGCCGCCATCGCCTTCGACGCGATGCGTTCGGGATCAAAGGGCTTTTCAGGCGTCTTCACCAATTTCCACCCCGACCTCTACGCCGAACTTTACGCGCGTCGCACCGAGGATGGCGGCGAGATCGAAGAGCTGAAAGTGTTCCTTGCGCTTGCCGCCATGGCCGAACCGATGGGCTATCCCAAACTGGCAAAATTCTACCACAACCGCCTCGGCACCTTCGCCGAACCCGGCAGCCGCGTTATCCAATACGATGTGGAAGAGACCCACTGGGCCGCAGGCGTTCTGCTCGACCACATCCAGGAAGGCACCGAATACTGGCGTGAACGCCTTCACGCCTCCCGCAACAAGTAATAGCTGCCTGGCCCCACGGTCTGGTCTCCATGCAGTTTATCGGCTTCGCTGGCAGCCTCCGACGACGTCGTCGGCTCGATTGCAGCGGTGACCAGATCGAGGACGTGTTCGGATGGCTGGCTACCCTCGAAAAGTCATGCTGTTGCGGCGGCGCAGCAAAAGAGGCTGGCGCGAGGCCGAAATTAGTCGCAGTCAAGCGATCGTCCGGCTGCGGGATCATGCAACCATCAACGCTTACGCTGCCAGCAAGAGGGAAGGGGTAAAACACCTCGCAAGCAAATCAGGAAGGAGATGCTGTCACCCGCCGGGTTCGAACGGCAGTAGAAAATGCCACTCGAAGGCCAATCAAAGTGACATCACCCGTAGGAAGCTGTTCAAAACGCAAGCACGGATTTCATCCGAGATATGATGGATGATCGTTGGCACCTTCACGCGGCCTCCAGCCAGCTTTCCCGATTGGGCCGCACAAAAGCGTCATCGTACAATGTGATTTTTCATGGAATGAGGACCCTGTTTAAGGGGTGATTTTCGTCCAAACGGGACCCCTTAACGTGGGGTCATCAAAATGCCTCCGGTTT
>NZ_FORF01000017.1 GCF_900113935.1 Aquamicrobium aerolatum DSM 21857 | reverse complement strand
CAAGACGCGGGAGAGTAGGTCGCTGCCAGGTCTGCCAAACACATGAAATATTCTCATCACAAACAAGCCGCAACAAAGCGGCGCATCAAAGGGGCAGCAGCCCCTTTTGTCATTCAGGACAAAATGTGGTCCAATGCATCAGCAAGGACCAAGGTGACGCGGGGTGGAGCAGCCCGTTCGGCCTACAATCGATCCTCAATCGATTGCTTGACGGCCTCACCTCATCAGGCTACGCCTGACTTCGCTCCCGGGCACAAAAGCCCGGCTCTAAAGGTGACGCGGGGTGGAGCAGCCCGGTAGCTCGTCAGGCTCATAACCTGAAGGTCGTTGGTTCAAATCCAACCCCCGCAACCAAAAGCGCAAAGACAATCACCGAGCATTCGAGCATGTTTCGCGATCTTTTGTAACCGCTTTGAAGGCTCTAAGTCGATGTATTCGCAAGCGTCTTATGCGGCGACAGCGGTTCCCATTTTCGGAAAATGCGCACATAGCCCTTCCAGCTCTCGGTTTGTCGTGTGCAGGCGTTCTAACGCGCTTCTTGTCCTGCGCAGTTAACCCGTGCTTTTGCCACCCAGCGCAACCCATTCGCCTTATAGTGACGCAGGAGTTGGCTGCTGCGTGATGGTTTGCGTCTCGGCAGGCGCTGAAATGCCGCTTCTTGCCATATGACGCTCTAGAAGACGGGCGGAAGTCGTGATGTCGTGGCGGGCGAGCGCCCGAGCTCGTGCCTGAGCGCCCATTGCGGCGAGCGTCGGGGCATCGACAGCAAGAGCTTCTTTCATTGCGATGGCCAGCGCGGCCGCGTCGCCTGCGGCAACCAGCCAGCCATTTTCGCGCTCCACCAGTTCCGGGATGCCAGCGACATAGGTCGTGATGGTCGGCGTCGAAAGCGCCATGGCCTCCATCAGTGCAACGGGGAGCCCTTCTGCAAAGCTTGGCAGGACCAATGCACGGGCGGTTTGGATCTCTTCGCGGATTTTCATCTGCGGTAGCGCACCCAACAGGAGAACGTGGTTCGATAGCTCCAGATCATGAATTCTTTTTTCCATGATTGGACGCAAAGGGCCATCGCCGGCCAGCCTTATCTGAAATTGCGCGCCCTGATCGCGCAGCTTGGCCGCCGCATCGATGAGAAGCAGGTGTCCTTTCTGTTCGCTGTAGCGCCCGATGCAAAGGAATGTGTTTGAAGGTTTTTTGGGTAAAGGCTGGTTGCGATATGTCGCATCGAGCCCGCAGTGGACAATGTGGAGCTTGTGCCAGTGCTCGTAGTCTGCCCACCGCATCAATTGGCTGCGACCGTAAGAGCTGATGGCCGCAACGAACGAGGCGGCCGCTGTCTTTTTGCCGAGCGCATGCTCGTGCGGCCGGTCGAATTCTTCGGGTCCATGAACGGTGATACTGAACGGTACGCCGGTGAGGTCGTGGACAAGAGCTGCGACAGTTGCGGGATTTGTCCCAAAATGGACGTGGATGTGTTCGACGTCGTCTCGCCTGAACCAATCGGCGAGCACCAACGCCTCGGCAAGATAGGCAAGATGTACCAGAAAGCCACGCTTGGAGTGGGAGGAGTAGCGGCTTGCAGTACGCGCAGCGCGAAAGAATGCAGCGGGACTGGAAAGGACGCTGCTTATGACGCTCGCCAAGAGCCGCGCTTTGGGCAGATGCAAGACATGCGCTGTCCGTTCCATTTCGGCGATGTCGTCCGGATCGATCAGCTCCTCTGGTTTGCAGCGCAGCGCATAGCGCAGGATCGTGTGGCCGCGCGTTTCCATCGCCCGGATTTCCCTTCGGATGAAGGTGTGACTGGTCGCGGGATATTCATTGGTGAAATACGCGATGCGCATCGTTTTCTCGTTGCAGACTTAGTCATTCTGTCGAGCATGAATGGTGCTTGAGAAAGGCGTAACAGAACAAGTGTTCGGCAGCGATCCAGCCAAAATGAGTAAGAGTGGAGAGTTGCCTGTACTATTGAGCAAGTACATCCTGAGACGAAGGATGGAGCGCTGTATGAAAAGACGAAATCTGCTGAAGCTGGTTCCGGCACTGGTGGCATCGGGCGTCTTGCCCCCGTCATCGGTCCGCAGTCAGGCTCTGAACGGTGGAAGCACGTCTCGCGCCGCGTCCTTTGGTATGAATTTAGCGCCGGTGAACTATTGGACAACCGAGCATCCATTCAAGAATCTTGCGCTGTGTGCATCACCCTGGCGCCTGCAGGAGGTGAACGGCCCTTATCGAATGGATCTGCCATTGCCCCCTGCAACGGCGGAGGGCTATCCAACCGTGGTTCCCAGGGGAACATTCCTCGAGACATTTCTCGTCTTCACGCCCTATCGCGCGCATCTGGGGCACACCCTTTCCGTCACTTATGAAGGCAAGGGCGTGATCGAATATCTTGCTGGCGGTGAACTGGTCTCTCGCGCTCCTGGCAAAGATGTTGTCAGATTGCTTCAGAATGAGGCCCCGGTGATAGCCCGGCTGAAATCGACGGATGCGAACACGCCATTGCGGGATGTTCGCGTAGCCGAGGTTGAGAGCGACGATCCGGAACCCAGCCGGTTCAGGACTGCGTTTCTCAACCGGCTGTCCTCCATGTCAGTGCTGCGCTTCATGGATTGGATGGAGACCAACAATTCGAAAATATCGCGCTGGGACGAGCGACCAGTCGAGGCTCGCTACAGTCAGGCAGAAGGGGGGGTGGCGATCGAGATCATGGTCGAGTTGTGCAATCGTCTCGGCATCCCGCCGTGGTTCACGATGCCGCATCTGGCCGACGATGATTATGTGCGCAACTTCGCCCAACTGGTGAAGACGACGCTGCAGCCACAGATTCCGGTCTATGTCGAGTACTCCAACGAAGTCTGGAACGGCCTGTTTGAACAGGCGCAATATGCCAGTCGCGAAGGGCTGAGCTTGGGCTTGTCGGCCAATCCGTACGAAGCCGGATTACGCTTTTATTCGCAGCGCAGTTCCGAGGTGATTTCGATCTGGGAGGATGTTTTCGCCGAAGAGCGGGATCGCGTTGTTGGCGTCTATGCGACACACGGCGTGAATGCCTGGACGAGCGAGGTCGTTCTTTCCTGGCAGGATGCGTCGAAATATTGCGATGTTCTGGCCATTGCGCCGTATTTTGGCGGCGCTATGGGCAATCGTGACAACGCACCAACTGTGTCCAAATGGAATCTTGATCGACTGTTTGAAGCGCTTGCCGCGGAAGTCGACGGAGAGAACCGTGATTACATCCGGCGACAGGCAGAAATTTCCAATCGCTTCGGAGTGCCGCTGATCGCTTACGAGGGCGGGCAGCATCTGGTCGGTTACAGCGGAACCGAGCATGACGAGATCCTGCATCGTCTGTTTGCAGAAGCAAATCGCGATCCCCGCATGGGCGATCTTTATCGACGCCATATTGCGCATTGGCGTGAAGCTGGTGGCGGCACCTATGCGCTGTTCAATTCCATGAGCCGAAGCTCCCAATGGGGATGCTGGGGCCTGTTGGAATATGAGAGTGACAGCGACGCCCCGAAATGGCGTGCCGTCGAGCAGATGCTGAATATGTGAGGATGCGGCAGATGATGCATCAACGCCTTGCGCGCGTCTTCAGCCACCAACAGGAGAATGCACCCAACAGATATCCTGCGTTGAGTGCGGTGACGACGACAATGGCAGCAAGAAGCCGCGAGCCGTCAAATGTGACATCGCTCAACAGCCCAATGACGACCGCCAGAGCAGCAAGCGGGACAATCGTGATAGGGCCGAAGCGGAGCGAGACCACAAAACCGATCGCGAGGGCAGCCAGAAGGGCTATCTGCATTCTTCGTCATTCCGTACGCGTGGTGGAATTCCGATCACAGCATGAACCTGCAGTCTTACCAGATGGTTTTCGCGAGGCGAAAAACCAACTTAGGCAGCTGAAAACATGAACGAATTCTTGGAAACCGTCAGCTACGCCGATGATGACCTGACCCTGCCTGCAATCGCGGTTGTCGTGATTGGACGAAACGAGGGGCAGAGGCTGATCGATTGCCTGGCCTCACTGGCGAGCTACGCCGGGCGCACGGTCTATGTCGATTCCGGCTCCACAGATGGAAGCTGTGAAGCGGCGCGGCGTTTTGGTGTACAGGTGGTCGAGTTGGACATGAAGCAACCGTTCACTGCCGCGCGAGCACGCAACGCCGGGTATCGCGAACTATGCACCAAATGGCCGGATACGCGCTATGTGCAGTTTGTTGATGGTGATTGTCGGGTTGACGACGACTGGATCGCGACGGCATGGCGGTTCATGGCGACGCGGCCCGATGTCGCCATCGTTTTCGGGCGCCGTCGTGAAAGTCATCCCGACCATTCCGTCTACAACCAGCTTTGTGATCGCGAATGGGATGGTCCGCCTGGAGATGTGATGGAATGCGGCGGGGATATTTTCGGCCGGGTGCAAGCGTTGGACGCGGCGGGTGGCTATCGCGCCTCGTTGATCGCCGGCGAAGAGCCCGAACTATGTGTCAGACTGCGCGAGCTTGGCTGGAAGATCTGGAGGCTGGATCATGAAATGACCCTTCATGACGCCAACATGACGACGATCAGGCAGTGGTGGCAGCGCAATCGCCGCGCCGGGCATGCCTTCGCAGAAGTGGCCAGTCTGCACTGGCAGTCGCCACAGGGAATATGGAAACGCAGTTTTCTGCGGACAGTAAGCTGGGGAGGCGTGTTGCCTGTCGTCGCGCTCGCGGGGGCTTTGGTGCATCCTGCCGCGCTTGTGCTTCTGCTGCTCTATCCCTTGCAGATGGTTCGAATCGCTGCGCGTGATGGTTTCAGCATTGAAGGGTGGCGCCACGGTTTTTTTGGAGTTCTAGGCAAATTCGCCGAATTTCACGGCGCCGCGACCTGGATGTTCAGGCGTCTGATCGGACAGCGAGAGAAGCTCATCGAATACAAGTAGATTGTGTCGTTGACCTTCTACAGCTTTTCCGTTTTTTCCTTGTTTCTATGTAATTCCGAACGCAAAGCGCCGCGCATTTTTGCTGGTATTGCTGACGCGTGTCGCGTTTTTCTGGATTGGCTTCACACGCTTCAAGTGTTCGTGCCAGCGCCGCTTTTGATGCAGGCCTAATGTCCGCGGAGAGATATGAAGGTCTGCAAGACGATCTTGATATCAAGCCACAAGGACCAATTGTCGATATACCAGCGGTCGTACTGAATGCGTTTTGCCATCAGTTCCACGGTCGGAGTCTCACCGCGATGCCCGCACACCTGGGCCCAGCCGGTGACACCCGGCTTGACGTGCCGCCGGGAGGCGTATTCGGAGATCAAAGGATCGAAAAGATTGTCGTGTGCGACAGCGTGAGGGCGAGGCCCCACCACCGACATTTCGCCTCTTAGCACGTTCCAGAACTGAGGCAGTTCATCGATGCTGTAGGCCCGAATAAAGGCACCGACCCGGGTGATCCGTGGATCAGCCACAGTGGCCTGGTTGACGCAATCGCCATCTTCCATCACCGACATGCTGCGAAATTTCACGATGCGGAATGGTTCGTTGTCGTGGCCAAGCCGCCGCTGCAGGAAAAGCACCGGGCCGGACGAATCGAGCTTGATGGCAATGGCAACCAACAGCAACATCGGTGCCAGCAGCAAAAGTGCGATTGCGGCGACCGCGATGTCGAATATGCGTTTGACCAGACGTTCGGCAGGCGCAAGGGGCGCGCTTTGAACCTGAAACGCTGACAGCTTTCCGAATTGTGCTCTCGGACATGACGCGACCGAGCCGATAAGGTTGTCGAACACAATCTTCGCCGGCAGCGGCAGTCTTCCAATGGCGATCAGCAGGTCTTCAAGCTGGTTGGCGTTGCCATCGCGCCAGATCACGATGATCTCGTCGATGCCGGAACGGGTATCAAGACCTGCAAGCCGGTCCTTGAGCTGTTCGGCAGAAATATCGTCGTCTGGCAGTAGCGCGAATGATACGGCCTGTGCCGAGCCGACATGGAGAAGCTGCTGGAGCCGCTCTGCCGGAAGCTCGCGTGGGCAAATCAGGAATGCCTTTCGCGGGCGCAGCAGGCTGCTTGCGAGCGCTGGTGCAATCCAGCGGTACATCGCAAAACGCATGCCGGCCAGTGTCAGCATCGACAGGAGCGTGAAGTAAAGGATTGCCCCACGCGAAAAGCTTTCGCCGAGCTTGAGAAAGAACACAATGGCAAGAACGAAGGCGAGAATTGTCGGAAACAGGAACAGGATCAGGAGCATCTGCCGGCGCATCGATGCCATGGAATCGTAGCTGTAGGCCCGCATCGACGCCATCGCGAGCACGAAGATCACCGCCGTCAGTATCCCCACGCCAAAGTTCATCGAGGGATCGCCAGTGATCCCGAACATGAGGTGATGGTACAAAGTTACGGCTGCGACCGTGGAAGCAAGGATCAGCACAATGTCCATCAGCGCCGCGACATGCGCCACCATGTCGAAACTAATCCTGCGGCGACGCCGTGTCGCCGCGGCAAGACGGGTGCGATGATTTGACGATTCTGCCGTGATCGACATGGTGCCGGCTCAATTCCGATAGTTCGTGGTTGAATGACGGGAGTTCATCGTCTCACCAGCGCTTGGGGGAACGGTGGAGGCTCGGCTGGTACGAACCCAGGAAATCTTGGGCGAGCGTGAAAAAAACATTTCGACATAGAGCGCAATCTTGCTGGCCAAATATCTGGGCAGAAGCAGCAGAGAGCTGAGGGGAAGGATTCGCCGCCCATGAACGAGCCACGCGATGAGCGTTCCACCCGTCACCATCATGAAAAGCACCGTGCACAACAGAAATGGCAGATAGCCCAGCCCGGCCACCGCCACCGCAGCGCTGATCACGGTCAGCGCGACAATCATGAAGACGAGCAGCATGAGTGGCGGCACCATCACGTCGAGGATCATGGCCGCATAGGGCAGCGAAAACGACCGCCATTGTGCAAAGCGGCGAAGACCGGAAATCATGATGCCCAAATGCCCATGCTCCCAGCGACGATGCTGGATTTGTGCGCTCGCCGCGGTGTCGGGAAAATAGCTGCGAACGCCGGCTTCTTCGCAATAGAGAGGGTAATGGCCCGCTGCTGCCAGATCGAGCCCGAGCTTCATGTCCTCGACGATTTCGCCGCTTGCCAGATGTGCGTTAGAAGCCAGATGCCACGGCAGAGCCATTCCGGTTCCCGTCAACTGGCAGGGCAGCCCCAATAGATTCAGGCCCCGCGCCCGCACATGGTTCTTGACCATGAATGCGAATTCGGAAATTCCGAACGCCTCTTTCTGGTCACCTCTGGTGATCATGAGATTGGATGCCTGCACCGGCCGGTCCTGGCATGACACGAGGCAGGAAAGCGCATCGAGCGTGCCGGCGGTCAGCGTACAGTCAGCGTCCACGAACGCCACGACCGGAAGGGGGGCGCTTGCAAGGTGGGAGATGCCGAAGTCGAGGGCATAGCCCTTGCCTATTCGCGAGGGGTCGGTGCGCTCGATGACTTCAGCGCCGGCCTTGCGTGCCATGGCTGCGGTGTTGTCGGAGCAATTATCGGCGATTACGACAAGCCGGTCCCCGGCACGCATCTGGGCGCGAACACTTTCCACCGTCCTGGTGATTCCCAGCGCCTCATCGTGAGCGGGCACAAGAATGGCAATGGCCGGTCGGCTCTGCCGGCCAGCGTGTCTGTCCCGTCGACGTGGCAGAGCTCCGGCAAGGCACTCGATCGTGTAGATCGCTGCAGGAACGGCCAACAGGCTGGCAGCTCCAAAGGTCAGGAGCCAGATCGTTGTAGCCATTTGGTGGGTTCACTCCCCTTTTTCAAAAGCCATGTTCGTCTTCTGAAAAAGGGATGTGAACGTACGAATTCGGGGTTCCATCTCAGAAATACGGTCGAACCGCCCGAGGGATTCTGCGCCATTCGGGGGTGGAGTTTTCTTCTCGCTACACCTTTGTGATGGCATTGGCTGGCTTGAGAGGAGCGCGCTCGCGCCAGCTAATAACTGCAACGCCAACAGAAGTTGTCGCAGCACTTTTCAGTGCAGGCGAGAAGGTTGCAGGAGACGCCGTGATGGCAAATGTAGAGATGTTCGAACCCGCGCCGGCGGATGGTTTGAAGGTCGAGCGCCAGCGCTTCCTGCATGTGCCTTTTGATCCGCTGGAGCAAAGCGCAGTTTTGCAGCTTGTGGGCCGGTCACATCGGGATCTGCCTTTCCGCTATATCGTCACGCCAAACGCCGACCATGTCGTTCGTCTCAACCGACAGCCGGAACTTATGCCATTTTACGAGCAGGCATGGCTGACCCTTTGCGACAGCAAGCCGATCCATCTGTTTGCACGGACACGAGCACGCAACCTTACACATGTCACCGGCTCGGACCTGACAAACAGGCTTTTCGACACAGTGATCCGTCCGGGTGATCGCATCGTCATGATTGTCGCGACACAGGCAATCGCGACAGACATTCAAGCTGCTTACCCTGATCTCGACATTCGCGCTCATGTGCCCCCTGCCGGTCTGCTCAACAATCGCGCCGCGATCGAGCACTGCGTACATTTCGTCGAACGCGAGCGGGGCCGCTTCGTTTTCATTGCAGTGGGATCGCCTCAGTCAGAGAAGATCGCGTGGCTGTTGGCGCGACGTGGCATCGCCGTGGGAATCGGCCTGTGCATCGGCGCTGCGCTGGAGTTTCTGGTTGGCAACAAGAAACGCGCGCCGCTGTGGATGCAGCAGATGAGCCTGGAGTGGCTGCATCGCATGGCCGGTGATCCGAAGCGGCTGTGGCGCCGCTATGTCTACGGTGCAATGCCGCTGATGGGGTTGTTCCTGCAAGAAATGTCCGAGCGGGACAAGGCGGGACACTCAGCGTAGGACCAGAAGAGAGAATATGTGTTGCTCGGCGATCCAGATTTTGCCGAACAGGGGGGCTTCCGGGCAGAACGCTCCAACTTTCTCGGTGAAATGTGCCGTAAAACTGTTGCGCCGCAGATCTGGTTCGACCCTCACGCGTTCGAAGCCGAACATTTCAAGCGTGAGCGGGAACTGACATTTGTAGACCGCTTCCTTGATGCTGAAAATTGCCTTGGCAAGGAGGCCGCGCGTTGCCGCAGGCTGGGATTGCAGCCACAAGCGTTCGCTTTCCAGACAGATTTCTTCGATGAGCTCGTCCGCAAGCGGTGTCAGTTCTTCGATGTCAAACCCGATCGCGCGGATGCCGTGCCCCTTGCTCGACACGGCGGCGGCGGCAAGCTTTGAGCTATGCGTTATTGAACCAACAACTTCCGCCGGCCAGATCGGGGACCGGTCGGCTGAGATCATGACTGGATGCGCCTCGAGGCCGAGGTCACGCATGGCTTGAGCCGCGCATAGGCGACCGGCCGCAAATTCGCGCTGACGTGACGCGACTGCACCGGCCGAGAGTGACGCTCTTTCAGACGAGTGCAGCAAATCAGGATTTCCGCTTGCAATCGATGCGACGCGTATCGCCAGTCCCCTTTCGGGGGACTGGCATGAGCTCGTCAACTCAGGCTCCTGCAATTCAGCGCCCATGTCCACCGCTGGCCATAACAGGTCGTCGCGCTTCCATCGCTGCGCGGCGCAAGGCGGCGCGTTCTGCAACCCTGTCCAATTGAGCTGACGGGTTGCTCTTCCCCGAAACGTGCTCTGCGAGGCCTGCTACCGTCGGGAAGCGGAAGATGTCGGTAATGGTCAGTTGCGGTGCAATCGTGGCTTTCAGATCCCGGTGCATCTGCACCGCCAGCAAGGAATGGCCGCCAAGGGCAAAGAAGTTCTCGTGTAAGCCAACCGCAGGGATGTTGAGCACCCGTTTGAACGCGTCCGCGATCTTGCGCTGATGCTCGGAACTCGGCGGAGCGTCGTCGGCTTTATCTGCAGGCGCAGCGACGGCGACAACTGGTTTCGGCAGTTTTGCGCGATCTACCTTGGCATTCGGAGTGAGCGGGAAGGAGGCCAGCGTGACGACATGCGCAGGGATCATGTATTCCGGCAGGTCTTTGGCAAGATGCTCGCGCACTGCTTCGATCGGAGTGTGTGCGGTTCCGCGAAGATACGCCACGATGCGTTTGTCGCCTGGATGATCCTCGCGCACCGTTACGATCACCTCACGGACGCCAGGCAGTTCCCCCAGCCGTGTTTCGATCTCGCCGAGCTCGATGCGATTGCCGCGGATCTTGACCTGATTGTCAACTCGCCCGACGAACTCAAGACTTTCATCGGCACGATAGCGCACCAGATCTCCGGTCGCATAGATGCGGCCTTCGGCAAAGGGATTGGGAATGAAGCGTTGATTGGTCAGGTCTTCCCGGTTGAGATAGCCGCGTGCCACGCCATCGCCACCAATATAGAGCTCACCTGCTTCACCGGGCGGAACTGGCTGCAGCCAGCGGTCGAGCACATAAAGACACGTGTTGGCAATTGGCGTTCCAAGCGACACGACTTCTTCATCAGTGTCGACTGTCTTGGTGGACGACCAGATCGTCGTCTCGGTCGGCCCATACATGTTCTCAAGCGTCGCAGCACTCGCCTGTCGCAGTTCCTCGACGAGGGTTCGTCTCAAAGGTTCGCCGCCAATGAAGAGATGCTTCAGGCTGGCCATGGCCGTGCGGTCTGCCGGGTCGTTGAGGAACATGCTTGCCATGGATGGGGTGCATTGCAGATGGGTGACGCCTTCGCGGCGAATGTCGGCTGCCAGACCCGTGGGAAGACTTTCAGCTGTCGCTGGGGCACGCATCGCCGCAACCACGCTTGCAAGTGGCACCAGCGCATCCAGCACCATCGTGGAGGCAAGCCCGAAGTCGATCAGGCAGGCAATCTCATCGACGCCGATGGCCTGGACCTGTCGAGCGCGCGCGATTGCATCCTCGACGGTTCCGAACAGACCGCTGTCCTCGAAATAGCGGGTGAAGGCGAATTCCAGGATCGCGTCCAATTCTTCCGGAGCAAGGCTCTGGAGGTCTACCTGCATCGGATTTGTGACCCCTGCCGGTTTTTTGAACGCAGGGAAGGCCCAGGCATATTGCTTGACCAGCGCCGCCGCGCTGCGCAGATAGTCCTTCATCGGCTCGCGCGCCTGGTCCCGCACCACTTCCCGGTCATCGCCGACCATGGTGTGCAACATCAGCGTCACCTTGTAGTCGGCCGGGTTGCGTCCTTCTTCGACCAGTGTCCTGCGATAAAGCGCGATCTTGTCGGCCAGTTCCTCGATGGACTGTCCAAGCAAGTGGGTCAGAACATTGGCGCCAGCGCGTGCAGCGTCGCGATAGGTTTCAGGATTGCCGGCGGTCGTCAGCCACACGGGAAGTTCCTTGCTCATCGGACGCGGCTGGGTCACCACGCCGACATTGCCGGTGCCGAAGCCAAACTCGACGCTTTCACCGCGCCACAGTTTCCTCACCGTCTCCATGTCGCGCAGCAACGCGGTCTTGTTGTGAGGGGGCGCGTTCTCCGGCCGCAGAACGAAGTCTTCCGGCATCCAGCCGGACGCGAAGGCAAGTCCAACCCGCCCGCCGCAAAGATTGTCGACAACAGCCCATTCTTCTGCGACGCGCGCAGGATGGTGAAGCGGCAGAACGCAGCTTCCGGCCCGAATAGCGAGATTGCGTGTGATCGCTGCGACTGCGGCGCCCGTTACGGCGGGGTTCGGATAAGGCCCTCCGAACGCGTGGAAATGTCTCTCCGGTGTCCATATCGCGGTAAAGCCGTGCTCGTCTGCAAAACGGGCACCTTCCAGCAATGTCTGATATTTCTGTGGGCCCACGCCGTCATCATTGCCCCAGTAGAACAATGAGAAGTCCATCGCTTCATTGCTCGCTGACGCGGGGGACTGACCTGACTTCACCTGATCGAGTTCGCTGGAGTGGATAACGACCTTGAAACCACGGGCCAATGTCCAGAAGATTTCAAGCACCGAAATGTCGAATGAAAGGCTGGTGACTGCCAGCCAGACATCTTGCTTGTCGCGACTACGGGGGATCCTTTCGTCCATTCCGGCAAAGAAGTTCAGGACGTTGCGGTGCTCGATCATCACACCCTTCGGACGGCCGGTCGAGCCCGAAGTATAGATGACATAGGCAAGGTCTTCGGGATTGGAGCGGTGCGGGTTGACCTGTGGTGCGGGCTGCCCGAGCAGCTCTTCAATGAGTAGCCTTTGCGCGGCCTCATGGGCGAGCCTGCCTGACAAGGCATCGGTGCTCAGGACCAGTTTCGTTTCGCTGTCTGAGATCATCTGATCGAGACGGTTTGCAGGAAATGCGGGATCGAGCGGCAGATATGCCGCGCCAGCCTTGAGAATCGCATAGGCGCCGACAATCATCTCGATCCCACGCGGCAGATGAAGTCCGATAATCGTATCAGGGCCTTGGACATGCCTGCCAAGATGCGCCGCTAGATGCGCCGCGCGCTGCTCCAGCTCGTGATAAGTGATCGAGTGCCCGCGATAGGCAATCGCCACCGCTTGCGGTGTTGCTGCCGCCTGGCGTGCCATCAACTCGTGTATCGAGGCTGTGCGCTCGTAGGAAGTGGCCGTCTGGTTCAGGCCGTAGAGCAGGCTTTGCCGCTCTGTATCGCTGATTATTGGAAGCGACGGGAAGGGCGTGGCCTCGTCGAGGCCTTCGAAAGAAATCGCCAGTCGACGGATCATCGTTGCGACCGAATCGGCAGCAATGCGGTTTTCGTCATGGATCAAGAGGCAGCCATTTTCGGCGACCACGAATGTGATGGCGCAACCGTCGATGTGTTTTGTCGCGTCCAACTTAGCTGTGCGGACGAGCCCGATGGAGAGTCCCGGATGGGCAAGACCCGGTGTGCGGTCCACCAGGTCAGCAGCATATGAAAGCTGCTGTTCTGCTTTGGCCATAGCTTGGCACGCGGCATCCAGGAAATCGCGTGTTGTTGCTTCCGCTTTTGCCCGGATATGGAGCGGGAATGAAGTTGCGAAATAGCCCGGATGCGCTGCGTTGAACGCGGATGTGGCGTCGGAGCTGTAGGCAATGTGGAAGTCGAGCTTGCCACTTTGTCTTGCAAGATAGGCAAGAATGAGCGCTGCTGTTTCGTTAGCTGAGTTGGCGCGCGGAAGATCAAGCGGAATGCTTCTGGTGTTGCCGCTGGGCAGGGGCAGGACCGCAGCAAGGTTGAGGTCTTCGAGATTGGCAAGCCGGCGGGCGATCAACTCTTCATGTGCGCTCACATGGGCGAGCGCCTTGTTCAGACTGTCGACGGAAGCTTGGCTCAAGAGTGGCAGCTGGTCTCCCTCAGCGACTACCGAAGAAAGCTGTAGTTGCTCGGGCGATGTGGATGCCACGACACGAATGCATCGGTCGGCAGTGGCGATCACGACATGCTCGCCATCCACCGAGACAACCGTTCCCGGCACGCTGTGTCTCTGCTCCCCTATTTTGAGATCTTGAACCAGAAACACGCCACGTGGTGTCACGATCTTGGGGAGCGCAAGCGGATTTTGGTAGCCGGATCCAAAAGTGAGACCTCGGAAGAGAGATGACAGTTCGGCGGCGCTGCGATCGAAACGAAGGGTTCCAGCCCCCTCGGGCCTGCGCTGCTTGGCGTAGTAGCGGCGCTGAGACAGGTCTTGTGGAACGCGCTGCAAGGTGCCTGCAGTCAGATCGCGGACCAGCCTGCCGAAGCTTTCGATCCCTGCTTCGTAGCAGCGTGTGTTCAACGTCAGGCTGGTGTCGTCGGGGCTGATGGCGAAGGTTTCGGCGACATGAATGTCGCCCTCGTCGATACCCCTGGTCAACGCATGCCAGGTCACTCCATGGCTTTCGTGTCCTTCGATCAGAGCCCAGCTGGGTGTGTTCAGGCCCGCAGCCTGGGGGAGCGGACCGTCATGGAAATTGATGGCGCCGAAGCGGGCCTGCTGCCACGCTGCTTCAGGGATGATGCGAAGATTGGCGATACTGAACAGCCAGTCATAGTCGAAGGCCAGCAACTGGCTGTCGATCCCGTTGCTGGTGCTGACCAGCGGGATCTGCCGCTCGATCGCCCAATCTTCAATGCTGGCGTTTTCAGTCGCGATGCCCGCGATCGTGCAGCCGTTCCGGATGAGAATATCTGCGCATTGGATCAGAAGAGAATTTTCGCCCACCAGCAGGCATTTGAAAGTTGCCATGAAACCCTGCACCGTTTTGCTTTTGTCGCTGACGACTGAACCTTCAGGCACAGCGCGCGGTCAATCACGCGAGAGTTATACTTTGGGGGAGGCAGAGCGCGCATTGCGACGCGCGCGCGTCGGCTCTCATCAATTCGGCTATCGAGACGCACTTACCCACACCCAAAGACGTAGCAGCGGCTGAAAGGCCGAACGACGCAAATAATGCAAGATTGAGACGGTCATGACGTCTGGCCGTTGAGATAGTGCAACGGATTTGGGGCTCACATTTATACTTGAAGGTCTTGCGGCTGCATCAAATGCTGAACAATTCTGACGGATATAATACAAATGATATCGCCATTGTCGGCATGGCGCTGCGTGTTCCCGGCGCGCGCAATGTGGACGAATTCTGGAAAAATTTGCGTGGCGGCACGGAGTCGATCCGCAGGTTGAGTACCGAGGAATTGCTGGAGGCGGGCGCGTCCAACGAGGCGATTCACGATCAAAACTTTGTTCCGTTCGCCGCTGACATGCCGGACATGAAAATGTTCGATGCGCAGTTTTTTGGCATGAGTGCCAAGGAGGCTGCGGTGATGGATCCGCAGCACCGACAATTTCTCGAATGCGCATGGGAAGCCCTGGAGGATGCAGGGCATATGCCGGACGCCTCGTCCGGTCCTGTCGGCGTTTTCGCCGGCTGTGGAATGGGCAGCTATTTCTATTTCAATGTCTGCAGCAACAAGTCGCTGGTTGACCAGACCGGCATGTTCTTGCTGCGACATACCGGTAACGACAAGGATTTTCTGGCGACCCGTGCGTCTTTCGCGTTTGATCTGCGCGGTCCAAGCGTGAGCGTTCAGACGGCCTGCTCGACATCGCTGGTGGCCATCCACTACGCTTGCCAGAGCCTTCTCAACGGGGAGTGTGATGCCGCACTTGCGGGCGGCGTGACGATCGAATTGCCAGCACGCCGCGGCTATCAGTACCAGGAGGGTGAAGTTCTATCTCCCGACGGGCATTGTCGCCCGTTTGACCATCGCGCGGCCGGCACCGTTTTTGGCAGTGGTGTTGGTGTTGTGGTGCTGCGACGCCTTTCCGACGCGCTGGCTGATGGAGACGCCATCCATGGGGTCATCAAGGCGACCGCCATCAACAATGACGGCAGCAGCAAGGCGGGCTATCTCGCGCCCAGCGCCAGCGGTCAGGCTGCCGTGATCGTCGAAGCGATGGCGATCGCAGGTGTCGATCCACAAACGATCCAGTATGTCGAGTGCCACGGCACCGGCACTGCACTTGGCGACCCCATTGAAATCGACGCGTTGACGCAGGCCTATCGCCAGTCGACCGACAAGGTTGGCTATTGTCATGTCGGCTCGGTGAAATCCAACATTGGCCATCTGGATACGGCCGCCGGCGTGGTCGGTGTCATCAAGACGGTGCTCGCGCTCAAGCATGGCGAGATTCCGCCGACATTGGGTTTTGAGCGTCCGAACCCCGCGATCGATTTTGCGACAAGCCCGTTCCTCGTCAATTCGACATTGGCGGCATGGCCCGAAACTGTGGGGGCGCGGCGCGCTGCGGTCAATTCGCTTGGCGTTGGCGGCACCAATGCTCATGCCATTCTCGAGCAGGCGCCTTATGTCGCGCGAAAGAAACAGAGCGCTGACGGAGCGGCCGCGCTTGTCCTGTCAGGACGGTCTCCGGCGGCGCTGGATGATGCCGCGCAACACCTTGCGCGTTGGCTTGCGGGCAATCGCGGCGCGAGCATTGGCGACGTGTCGCATACGCTTTTGACCCGCCGCAAGCGTTTCGAGCACAGTCGCATCGTGCCGGTGAGAGATCATGAAGACGCGGTGGAAGCGCTGGCTGATCCGGCACGCTGGCGCTCTCAAGCCAGGCTTGATGCTGCATCGGGTGCTGTATTCCTGTTTCCAGGTGGCGGTGCGCAGTATCGGGGCATGGCGGCCAGCCTCTACCGCAGCGATCCCGTGTTCCGGGCTACCGTAGATGAGGGCTTGTCTGTGCTGGCTCCGGAGGTGAACGAAGAAATCCGGGCAGCGTGGTTTGCTGACGTGACGTCTTCGGACAAGGATCCGTTGTTGCTTCCGTCGGTGCAATTGCCTGCAATCCTGATTGTCGAGGTTGCCATTGCCCACATGTGGATACGCGCAGGCGTCACGCCTGAGGCGCTCATTGGTCACTCGATGGGCGAAAATGCTGCGGCTTGCATTGCCGGGGTGATTGCATTCTCCGACGCAGTGCGGCTTGTGCGTCTTCGTGGCGAGCTGTTCGATGGCGTGGCAGCTGGCGGCATGCTGAGTGTGCCGATGGATGAGATTTCGCTGCGTGCGATGTTGCCGGACGCTCTGGATCTTGCATCGGTCAACGCACCGGGGCTCGCTGTCGTTTCCGGCAGGAACGCGGACCTAGCCGCTTTCGCCGACTCGCTTGCAGACCGAGACATCAATTGCGTGCGCATTCCCATCGATATTGCCGCGCATTCGCGCATGCTGGAGCCGATCCTGCCACGCTGGGAGAGCTTCCTGCGCGGACTGGTTCTGCGAGCGCCACAGATCCCGATCATTTCCAATGTGACCGGCGAGCAGCTCACGGATTCACAGGCGATGGATCCGATGTATTGGGTTCGTCACCTGCGATCCACGGTCGAATTCGCAAAAGGGATGGCGCGTCTGACGCAGGATCCGCATCGGGTCTATATCGAGGTTGGTCCGGGCAAGACCCTGTCGACGCTGACCAAGGCGCAAGGGACGGTCAAGCCGGATCAGGTCATTAACAGTCTGCCGCATGCCGACGAGGTCTGTGATGATGCGCTCTATCTGCTGGGCGCAATGGCGCGGGCGCGTGTAGCCGGACTGGCTGTCGAAACGGATGTTCTGTGTGGAAGTGATGGTCCGAGGCGGCATGTCCAGCTGCCACCCTATCCATTCCAACATCGTCGTTACTTCATTGAGGCGCAGGAGCCCTCGGGCGCACAGGCCGCCGACCAGCCAATCGTCAAGGAACCGGATCTTGCACGCTGGGGTTGGCGGCCGGTCTGGAAGCGATCAGCACCTGATTATGAATCAGGAGCTGAAGCGGTAGCGCAGACGTGGTTGATTTTCACCAGTGGAGAGGAGACCGAGACGGTTGCGAAACGCTTGCGTGGGCTGGGTCATCGGGTGGTGAGCGTGACGATTGGCGATGCCTATGCGCGCAAATCCGAAACCGAACACGTCCTATGCCCGGAACTTGGATTGTCGGGTTATACGTCTCTGTTTCAAAATCTTGAAGCCGATGGACTGCTGCCAACACGTATCGTTCATGGCTGGCTACTCGGGTCGGCCGCGCGTGCCGGGCTGAACACATTCCACGGCATTCAGGACAAAGGCTTTTACAGTCTGCTCAATCTCGCCAAGGCACTGGGCGATCTCTCCTTGGCGGCGGGCGTCCATATCAACATCCTCACCCGTTCTGTCCACCGCGTTGCCGATGAGGCCGTTGTTCATCCGGATCAGGCAACCATATTCGGGCCGGGCCTTGTCATTCCGAGGGAATTTCCCGACGTCACAATTCGGCTGGTGGACCTGGAATCCGGCCCAACGGCCATCCCGGTCCAGCGTCGGCTTTTTGCCAGACCAAGGCCGGAAAATGTATCTTTGAGCGATCAGTCCGACCTCCTGTGGGAGGATCTGCTCGCCGCGCCGCAATCGGAAGTTGTTGCGCACCGTCGGGGCAAGAGGTGGACCCGTTTCTATTCGCGCGTTGCCCTCGATGCAGAGCTGGCGACGCAGGCTCCCCTCAGGAAGGGCGGTGTGTATCTCTTCACCGGTGGGTTGGGAGATCTGGCAACCGCGCTGGCGCGCAGACTGGCCCAGCACTATCAGGCGCGCATTGTTCTGGTCGGACGCGCCGATCTGCCACCACGAAGCGATTGGAAAGCCTACCGCAGGCAGCACCGGACGAATGGGATTTCGAAGGGGCTGGATGCGATTGCGTCCATCGAGAGCAGCGGTGGCGAAGTGCTTTATTGCAGCGCTGACGTCACGGACGCGGTGTCCATGCGCGAAGCACTTTCAAAAGCCACAGAGCGGTTTGGCCGGATCGATGGTGTGTTTCATGCCGCAGGTATCGTTGATGACGGGCTCATTTCGGAAAAGACGATCGATAGTATCGAGAACGTGCTGGCGCCCAAAATGCTCGGCACGGCGGTTCTCGACGAAGTGCTGCACGACATCGACGTCGATTTCCTGATGCTGTTTTCCTCGACAAGCACGGTGACGGCGCCAGCCGGACAGGTCGATTATGTTGCAGCCAACGCATATCTGGATGCGTATGCAAACAGCGTTGCGTGGCGCTCCGACCGTCGAACGATTTCGCTTCATTGGGGTATCTGGAACGAGGTCGGCCTGGCAGCGCGGGCAACAGGTATTTCCGTTGAAAACGCAGCAACTATTGACGAGCCTGCGGCCGGCCCCTTCTACGAGCGCTGGGAAATTGATGAGGCGGGCCGGCATTGCCTTGCTGCCGATGTTTCGCCGTCGACTCATTGGATGCTCGACGAACATCGGTTGAAGTCGGGTGAAGCGGTGCTGCCGGGCACTGCCTATTTCGAGCTGATCGCGCAGGCTGCTCGCGAGCATGGCCTGCCGGATCGTCTTGAGATCTCAGAGCTGGTCATGCTGCGTCCGCTGCTGGTGCCGGATGATGAAACCAAGACTTTGCGGACCGCTCTGGAGGCTTGCGAAGATGGGTGGCGGGTGACGCTTTCGGCAGGGCGTCAAGGCGAAAGCTTTGTCAGGCATGCCGAAGCCATTTTGAAGGTCGCCGATGCGTTGCCGGCGGGCAACGTCGATCTCCAATCCCTGATGGCGCGTTTTGAAAAAGTTCGGCGTGCCAGCGCGGGTGAAACCCTTGTCACCCCGCAGGAAAATCATATCTGCTTTGGCCCACGCTGGCGGGTGCTTCAGTCCGAGCGCATGGGCAAAACCGAAGCAGTGGCCGAGCTGGCATTGCGCCCCGAACACCATGCGGATCTTGAGAATGGCGTGCGGGTTCATCCTGCGTTGCTGGACATAGCGACTGGTTTTGCCATGGAGCTCGTGGCAGGTTTTCGCGATTCAGATGTGCTTTGGGTGCCTGCTTCTTATGGCGCGGTGCGTCTGTGGGGGCCACTGCCCGCGCGCATCATCAGCCATGTTGTGAGCGTGCCAGCCACCGATTATGGCGCGGACTACGCTGCCTTTGATGTTTCGATTTTCGATGTTACCGGAAAGACCGTGTTTGAGGCCAAGCGCTTTTTGATGCGTCGCCTGGAGGCGGATACCGATTTCCTTTTGCCGGAAGCAGGGCAGGGGCATGTCGGATCTGCGAGCTTGCAGTCGGGCTCGCCCAAACTCGCGGCGCAAGTGCGCCAGGGGATCCTTCCTGATGAAGGATTTGAAATGATGATCCGCGCTCTTGGGACGGATGTTGTCGAGCCGATCATCAGTTCCATTGACCTTACGGCGCTTATGGCTCGCGCTGCTGTCGCAACAGAACAACCGTCTGTAAGCGCTTCGCCGCACTCAGACGATGCGGGCGTGGCAGAAGCCCGCAATCCGATCGAGGCGAGCCTGTGTGGCTATTGGCGCGACCTTCTGGGGACGGGCAACATCGGTATTCACGACAATTTCTTTGATCTTGGTGGGCATTCGCTGATTGCCGTGCGGCTTTTTCGGACCATCAGGAAGGAATATGGCGTCGATCTGCCAATCTCGACCCTGTTTTCGGCACCAACGATTGCCGAATGTGCTGAATTGATCGCCGCGCAGACAAAGACTGCCACGAATGAGCCAGTGTCCGAAGATGCCGGGGACCAGGCAAACCCACTGCTTCATGTGACGCTCATGCATGCGGGGGCTGTTACGACGGCGACGCCGGTGTTCGTTTGTGCCGGCATGTTCGGCAACATTCTTAACCTGCGCTATCTGGCAATGCAGCTCGGCGTGGATCGTCCAGTCTATGGCCTTCAGGCTCGTGGTCTGTATGGGGAGATGGAGCCTCACGAGCGGTTTGAGGACATGGCGCGCGACTATCTGCAGGAGATCGTGTCGGTGCAGCCAACGGGACCTTATTTGCTGGCTGGCTATTCTGGTGGCGGGATAACTGCACTGGAGATTGCGCGGCAGCTTCGCCAGCGCGGTGAACAGGTGGCGCAACTGGTGATGCTGGACACGCCGCAGCCGACCCAGCCACCGCTCAGCGTGCTCGACAAGGCATCAATGAAAATGCAGGATCTGCGCCGCTACGGGCTGGGCTATTTGCAGCGCTGGCTGAAAGCGCGCGCGCAATGGCGTGAGGAGCGCGCGCGCAAGATGCGTACACTTTCACCTGGTCATCAGGGAACGGAAGAAGTCTTCAACAATGAGCGTATCGAGCAGGCTTTCTATCGCGCTTTGGCGCGCTACGAAGTCGCGGCGTATGACGGAGCTCTGACACTTTACAAGCCGAAGCCACAGATCTGCTACCGGTTGGCTGACGGACGACGACTGATGGAAAATCGGAACATCGTGCTGGATGACAATGGCTGGCGAACTCATGTGCCGCAGGTGGATGTCGTTGAGGTGCCGGGTGATCATGACAGCATGGTGCTCGAACCCAATGTGCGGGCGCTCGCGCGACATATGCGCCGGGTGCTGAGCCGAGTTCCTGTGGCGCGCGCCAAGCAAGAGGCAGGTCGGGTTGAAGCGCGGACGGCCAATGTCGATCGACGTCAGCCCGAGCATGCTTAGAGCGCGCTGCCGATGGTAATGGTCGTGGAGACAAAGCCTACCCCCAAGGCAGTCTTGCGGGGCGTGCCAGCACCGGAAAAGCCGGACGCCAGCCTGCGCGCGCGGGTGCTGCGGGCAGTTGGATGGTCGATGGCCGCTCATGTCAGCGGCTATGGCCTGCGCTTTGTCGCCAGCCTCGCGATGACGAGATTGCTGGCTCCGGAGATGTTCGGCGTGATGGCCGTGGCGACGGTTGTGCAGGTCGTGACGGCGATGCTCTGCGATGTTGGCCTGCGGCAGGCAGTGATCCAAAGCCCACGTGGCGACAACCGGGACTTTCTCGACACCGCGTGGACGATGCAGATCATCCGCGGCGGCATCATCTGGGTCGTGTGCTGCCTTTGCGCCTTGGCCATCGTGTGGGCCGTCAACTCCGGCTTCTTTGAACCCGGCTCGGTCTATGCAGATCCGGTGCTGCCCTACATCATTGTCGTGATCTCCTTGTCTGCGGTGATCATGGGCTTCCAGTCCACAAAATCGATGACCAGCGACCGCCATCTCAATCAGCGTCAGCTGGCGATGGTCGAGCTGGTTTCGCAGGCCGCCGCGCTGATTGTGGCGTTCATCATCGGCTATGCGACGGGGTCCATCTGGTCGTTTGTTGTGTCCGCGCTCGCCGGTGCAATAGTCAACGTCGCGATGACGCATTTTTACCTGCCCGGTACGCGCAATCGCTGGCGTCTCGACCCTGCGTGTTTTCGAGAGTTGATCGGTTTTGGGCGCTGGATGTTCATCTCGTCGCTGTTCACGGTGCTGGCAGCGAACGGGGATCGCATCATGCTGGCCGGCTGGACAGACCCGGTCGTTCTGGGGCTCTACGTGCTTGCTTTCAATCTGATCGCAATGATCGATGGAGCAGGAGGGCGGCTGTTCTGGTCCGTCGGAACAGCGGCGTTCAGCAAGATCGCAAATGAGCGACCCGAGGCGATGCGCGCCGCCTACTACAGAAGCCGTCTGCCGTTCGACATCATCTATGTCGGCTGTGGGGGCATTCTTTACGGTGGTGGGGAAGCGATTATTCAGGTTCTCTACGATGCGCGATATGAGCAGGCGGGGCGAATTCTCCAGATCCTCTCCTTTGGTCTTCTGCTCTCGAGGTTCGGTCTTACAAGCGCGCTGTTTCTGGCACTGGGAAAGCCCAAATATCTCGGGTTGATTGCCGGCATAAAGGCGGCGGCACTTTTCATCACAGTCCCTCTGGGACACCATATCATGGGCTTTGACGGAGCCCTCTGGGGCATCGCGCTGCACGGGGTGGTGACCGTTCCCGTGATCTTCTTTCTTAAATGGCGTGAGGGTCTGGGCAGACCCTGGTTCGAACTTGCCGTTCTATGCTTCTGGCCGGTGGGCTACGCGATCGGTCAGCTTACGTCAGCGGCACTTCTATGGTTGCCGGGGGTGTTTTGACGATGAATGAGACCCATCGTGCGTTTGTCGTTGTCCTGGGGCTCGGCCTGTTCGGCCTTTATCTTGCCGGCAAAGCTTTGGCGCCCGTAGTGGAGCAGCGAGAGCTACGGTTGTGGAGAAACGGTTGGCTCGTGTCGACAGCGGCGCTGTTCCTGACCAACAGCATCTTTCTGTATGCAGCGGCAATTGCAGCCCTTTCGATCTATGTTCACCGAGCTTCGAAAGCGCCGTTCCTGTTTTTCCTCGTTCTGTTGCTGACCACGCCGACCGTAGGCGTGACGATCGGCATTCCTGGCATCATCAATTCGGTGATCCAGGTGTCGCCGCCAAGAATATTCTCCATCGCCTTCCTGCTGCCGGCGGCACTGAATCTGTGGCGAAGTCGGGAGACGATGCCGGGCGCGGCTACCGACAAGGTGTTCGTCGTGTTTATTCTGCTGGTCGGTGTACTTGCCCTGCGTCATGGCAGTCCAACCTATATGCTGCATGCCTGTCTGATGCTGATTTTCGATATCACCTTGCCCTACTACGTCTTCAGCCGGAGCATCCGCAGCGCGCAGACCTTGAGATGGGCGATGGCGGCGGTTGTGTTCGCCTGCGTCCCGTTTGCTTTAGCGGGCATGTTCGAGACGTTGCGCGGTTGGCGCCTCTACGATGCCGCAATCCTGCATTGGGGCGTCACGCTGTTGCAGACATATCTTTTCCGTGACGGAATGTTGCGTGCGGCTGCTACGGCTGTCGAGCCGATCGCTTTCGGTTTTGCATGCGTTGTCGGGATCGGTTGTTTTCTGGCGATCTATGATCGGATGGCGAAAGGGTATCTCCGTCTTGCGTGCGGCGGAATTATCGTTCTGGGGCTGATCGCGGGGCTGTCGCGCGGACCATGGCTGGGTGCGGCATTGCTGGTCGTCGTGCTGGCGGTGGTGCGGCCCAGGGGCATCGGAATGCTTGCCAGGATTTCTGTCGTTGGCGCAGTCTTGATGGTTCCTGTGCTCATGTCGTCCTATGGTGAGCGCGTTATTCGTCTGCTGCCTTTTGTTGGCGGGGTAGATTCCGCGAATGAGGATTATCGTCAGCAACTGATCGACGCCACAATTGCCATTGTGGGCCGCAATCCGCTGTTTGGTTCTGCACTGTATCTGTCGGAGCCCGAGATGCTGGAGATGTATCAGGGGCAGGGCATCATTGACGTGGTCAATAGCTACGCTGCCGTTGCACTGGAGCATGGCTTGACCGGGTTGGTCAGTTTCGTGTTGATCTTTGCCGTCGCATCATGGGGCCTTGTCAAGCTCAGCTACGCTGACGAAGGAAACGATGTAACCCTCGTGGCGCGCGCCATGCTTGCCACAATGGCAGCCATTCTTCTGATTATCGGCACGGTCAGCAGCGTCTCGGTCATCCCGTTCCTGTATTGGACGATGGCGGGTTGTTGTGTGGCCGTCGCAAGGGTGGCCGCGCAGGGACTGGCAAATCCGACGTCGACGTCAGCTGTGATGATGCCCAGACCACTGACGGTTTTGGGACGGCGCTGACGACCTTGTCCAGATATGACCTGAAGATCAGCCCGGCACGGTCTGTGCTGTCGTGGGGGCGATGGTAGCTCGCCGCATCCGGGCGCGTCGCCGACGGAAGTATCTGTCGACATAGCGGTCTACAAATGCCGCGAAAAGCACCGAGAGCCCAAAGCTAGCCAGCGCCAGAAGCACCGGATGCGCTGCCAGAAGTTCCACATTGTCGAAAAGAGCGACAATGAAAACCCGATGGATCAGGTAGATGGAATAGGAGTAGATTCCCAGCCGCACGAGAAACCGGTTGTCGAGAAAACGGAACGGCCAGCTCTGCGGGCGATTGACGGCGAGATGGAAGATCGGGATCAGGGCGATCCCCTGCAATGAGTAGCGAAATGTCTCGCGGAACTGCGGATCGCGGATGATGAACGTGGCGGACAGGAGCAGCAATCCGGCTGCCAGAAGCACCCATTCGGGCCATGACAGACGACTGAGATTGCGGTCGTCCTGCTTGCCCCATGTCGCCGCGGCAAAGGCGAGAATGCACCCGTAGAGGATGGAATCAAAACGGGTGTCGGAACCGTAATAGGTCCGCGACGCAGGCACATTCAGCCCATAGACGAGGAAGATGCGCCAGAGCAGGATGATGCCGCAAAGAGCAAGCGCGACGAACAGTTTGCTGCGACTTGAAAGGCCGATCAGGAAGCCCAGGCTCATCACAAGCGGGAACACGATATAGAAGTGCTCCTCGACTGCCAGAGACCAGAGAACGCCAGTTCCGGCGGGAATTTTTGCTGAACCGTCGAAGAAAATCTCGAAATAGTTCGCAAAATAGAAAAGTTGCACGAGAATGCCTTCGGGCGTGATGTTGCCTGCCAGGATGCCGACATAGGTGAGGCTATAGGCGATCGCCAAGGTCACGAGTAGTGGCGGGATGAGCCGATAGAAGCGGCGCAGATAGAAGGCAGGGATGTTGATACTGCCAAACTGAGCCTGTTCGCGTAGCAGCAATGTGGTGATCAGGAAGCCGCTGAGGAAGAAAAATATTGTGACGCCGAGGCCACCCGGTACGATCCGTTCGAAGCCTGCGTGGGACAGAAGAACGATGATGACAGAGATAGCCCGAATCCCGTTCAGGGACGGGATATCGCCCGGCATGCTACCGGTTTCATCTTTCACAATCACTGCCTCCGAGCCGTCGCTTCCGACATCCAGAGCGCAAGCGGTATCAGCCATGCGCTGGTCTTTGAGAAGCAGATTTTGGGCGTGCCGGGGGCCGGTGGGCAAGCTATCCGTTCCGAGAGCTTTTACCAAAAAAGGATGAGACGCTCGGCGTTGCAGACCGGTGCGGATCAAGTCCAGTCATGTCGAGATCGGTAATGCAGAGCGAAGCTACGCCGCCGTTCATCCAAATGTACTATCTGATGCAATCTTTTACTGACTCGATTGAAGATCGGTATTGTTCATAACCTCCGTCAATCCCAAGCGGTTGCGGTCGATGCATTTCAAGCGGCGACGACCGGAGGAGCGTATGATGAAGACTGTCGGACACATTCCTGCTGTTGAAGCTGCCATCTGTCGATGACCGCCGCGTTTGCGACCTATAATGCGGCACGAGATGCCAGTGCCGGGGGCGTGACCACGAATATCGCGCAGATCGACGGGTTGCGCGGCGTGGCCGTCGCTGCCGTTGTGGTGCATCACTTTTCGCGTGCATGGTTGCCGGGTGGCTTTGTCGGCGTCGACATCTTTTTCGTTATCTCCGGCTTCCTCATCGGCGGCATTCTGTGGCGGGAGCTGACTTCACGCGGCACGATTGACGTGCCACATTTTCTCTTGCGTCGCCTGCGTCGGCTCGCTCCGGCTTATTTCGTGATGGCTGCGGTCACCACCGTTGCCGCCTATTTCATTTTATTGCCATTCGAGTTTCGCGAATATGCAAAGTCGCTGATTGCGTCGGTGGTCTATCTCTCGAACGTCCAGTTCTTTCGCGAAGCTGGCTATTTCGACATCGCCTCCGAAAACAAGATCCTGCTTCACACATGGTCGCTTGCGGTCGAGGAGCAGTTCTATCTTTTCCTGCCGGTGCTTCTGCTGGTGTTCCGGCGCAGCAAGCGCATGCTCATCGGTGTGCTCGCCGCGATACTGGCCATCTCTTTGGTCGCTTGCATCCTGGTGACGCCGCTGTCACCGACGGCGACCTTTTTTCTCTTCCCGTTCCGCGCGTGGGAATTGCTTCTGGGCGTCGGGTTGGCGATTGCCTGGACGGAGCGACGCTTTTCCGGCGCCTATGGCGGAGCGCTATCGTGGCTTGGTATCGTCTTGATTGCGGCTGGCGTCGCGCTGACACGGCCGGAGCATGATTTTCCCGGCGCATGGGCCTTGTTGCCAACCGTTGGAACAGTGCTGCTGCTCCTCAACATGAACGACCGCAACCCGGTCAATTTGGTGCTCTCCTGGCGTCCGATGGTTATGCTGGGGCTGATTTCCTATTCGCTTTACTTGTGGCACTGGCCTGTTCTGACGTTGGCGTCCTACTATCATGATGGTGAGCAGCCCAGCTCGATGGTGTTGTGGCTGGCTGTCGCGATTGGCCTGTCGATCCTGTCATGGCGCTTCGTCGAACGTCCGGTTCGGGAGGCGCGCTTTCTTTCGGTGACGACATTGGTTTCCGGCGCAGGCTTCGCGTCGGCGGCGCTGTTTCTGGCAGGATTTTTCATCTACCATGGAGATGGTCTGCCGGGCCGCTATGGCACCGCGACGCGGATGCACATCCAGGCTTCGTCCGATTTCATTCAGGACTGGAGCCGATGCCGCATACCTTCGGACGGGCCGTTTTCAGGGATCGAGATTTGCCCGGTGGGCGTGCAGGGCGAGCCGACCTTCCTTGTCTGGGGCGACTCTCACGTCCGTGCGATGAAGGAGGGGATCGACCACGCCGCGCGTGAAGCGCAAAGTGCCGGTCTTCTGATCTGGCGGGCTGGCTGTCCGCCATTGTTTGACGTCGAGAAGCAGGAGAACGCTGCGACACCTGCGCAAAACAGTGCCTGCACGGCCGCAAATGCACAAATTCGTGCGGCACTACCGCAGTTGGTGTCTGTCGAGAAAGTTCTGCTGATCGGGCGCTGGACTTACTATTTCAACGGCGGCGGTACAGGGCTGGACAAGGGCAACCGCATTGTCATCAGTGCGTTGCAAGAAGAAGGCCGCTCGCAGGAACAGATCTTTGTCGATGCGACGCTTGCCACGATCGATGAGATTCGCAAGTCGATTCCCGATGTCTATGTCGTCGAGCAGCCGCCAGAAATTCCCTATTACGATTCCCGTGAAGCGGCGCGATTGCTGGCGCACGGAAGAACGCTCGACAACATGCCGCTCGTGCAGACGATGGCAGATCTCCAGACGCGAAGTGGACGTGCAGAAGCACCGTTTCGCCAGCTCGCTGCGGAGCAACGCATAAAATATCTCCCGCTCGTTGATCGCTTCTGCGACGGCAAGGTCTGCTCCGTCGTTCATGACGGTGTGTCGTTCTATTTTGACAACAATCATATCACCAACACGGCTGCCAACGCGATCCGGAGCGTTTTTGCTCCTGTTGTCACAGCCAGTTCCGGCGAGGCCGTTGCCCTGCATGTGCGTCCATGAAAACTGATCCAACCAGAAAGATTTGGGATGTTATCGTCGTCGGTACGGGTATCGGTGGCGGAACGATTGGCCGACGTCTCGCGGAGCGGGGCCTGTCGGTGCTGTTCGTGGAAAAGGGCCCTTACGGCTTTTCGAGTGAGCGGCAATATCTTGATACGGAGATGCAGGACCCGGAGGCGCGTCTGTTGCGCGGCTACTGGCCAAAGCCTGTGGTCGCGACCATCGATGGCCGTCGGTCTACATTCTTCGGTGCGATCGGCGCGGGCGTCGGCGGAACTTCCGCCTTCTACGCAGCGACCTTGGAGAGGCCGGAGCGTCATGATCTGGAACATTCGCCGACGCGTCCTCATCCAACCGGCGGATGGCCGGTGAATTACAATGACTTTCTTCCCTACTTCAGCGAAGCGGAACGTCTTTTCGCCGTCTGTGGTGAGCCGGACCCTTTGTCACGGGATCCCGATCCGCAATTGCGATCACCGCCGCCAATCAGGACGGACGATGATAGCATGATGGAGAGTTTCCGGCGCAACAAGCTGAACCCGTATCACGTTCATATGGGCATCCGTGCCGTTCCTGGCTGTCTCAATTGCTTCGGTCACAAGTGCCCGAAACGCTGCAAGATGGATGGCAGGACTGCAGGTATCGAACCGGCTCTCGCAACCGGAAATGCTGAGCTTCTGGACCGATGCAGTGTCGTAGCCGTCCATGGTGATGAGCGTCACGTCTCCTATATCGAGGCGCAGCTTGATGGCAGGATCGTCAACCTTCGGGCGCACAATTACGTTCTTGCAGCAGGCGGCCTCGGGTCGCCGCGATTGCTCTTGTCATCGCGCAGTGACGTCTGGCCATCCGGTTTCGGCAATCGCAACGATCTGGTTGGCCGCAATCTGATGTTTCATCTGACAGAGATGATCGCGATCTGGCCGGCCAAGGGGTCGAAGTCGACGGGGCCGACGAAGACCTTGGCTCTGCGCGATTTTTATTATGTAGATGGTGCGCGATTTGGTGCTCTTCAGGCGATGGGGGTGGATGCGTCCTACGGCATGATCGTTCACTACCTCAATGGTGTGTTCGATCGCTCGGTTCTGCGTGGCCTTCGTCCCCTGCGGGGGCTGACGCGTGTTGTCGGCTATGCGGCGGCCCGCATATTCGGCAAGGCCAAGATCTTTGCCGGGATCGTCGAGGATCTTTCATATCCCCACAATCGGGTGACCATCGACCCCGAAGACCCAGAGAAATTGTCGTTCGAATACACTGTGCCGACGGAACTCAATCAGCGTCGACGGTCTTACCGCAAGATTGTACGTCGAAGGCTCAAGGGGCATCGGACGGCGTTTCTTTCGCTCGAGCCCGCTCTCAATGTCGCGCATTGCTGTGGCACGCTTCGCTTCGGCGACGACCCTGAAACGAGCGTCCTGGACCGCAACTGCCGCGTGCATGGGGTCGACAATCTATATGTCACCGACTCGTCGTTCATGCCGACGTCGCTTGGGATCAATCCGAGTTTGACGATTGCGGCGAACGCGCTGCGGGTCGGAGACATCATTGCAGACGCAGCCAAAGGCGGAGCCCGGTGATGCGCATGATGAAAAAAGAGAACGCACCGCTGGCAATCGTGACCGGCGCAGGAACAGGCCTTGGCAGGGCCATGACCGTCGAGTTGGCCATTCGCGGTATCCCGGTTGCGGCGATCAGTCGGAACCCTGCAGACCTGCAGCGGACCGTCGATCTGGCTGTTGGCGCGATGGTGGTGCCGTTTCGCGTCGACGTGAGCGAAACGCGCGCCGTGCTTGATACATTTGCGGCAATTCGTCAGCAGATGGGTGATCCAACAATCCTGATCAACAACGCGGCCGTTCACCCGCACCGCGACTTTCTAGCCAGTCAGCCGGGAGAGTTCATGGAGTGCGTGTCGATCAATCTGGGCGGTGCCGTGAATTGCACGCATGCGGCACTGCAGTCGATGATCCGCACCGGAGAGGGTCGAATCGTCAATATTGGCAGCTTTGCCGACATTGCCCCGCAGCCGATGGCGGGTGCTTACAGTGTCTCGAAAGGGGCGCTACGCATCTTTTCGCGCACGCTGGTGGCCGATCTCGGAGACCGCTTTCCGGGGATTGTGGTGTCGACGTGGATGCCGGGCATTCTCGCGACGCGTATGGGGCTGGTCACCGGGCTTGACCCGGCTATTGCAGCGCGATGGGGTGTTGAACTTGCCTTGAGCAATGATGCGGGGCTCAACGGGGCGGTCTTCGAGCAGAATGTGCAACTGCCCGAAGCGCGTTCGTTGAAACGTCGAATCCTGGAAAAGCTCCTGCGTCGCGGACCGCCCCTGCGCCGGCTCGGTCTTGAGGCATGATATGAGCTCAATCGCGATACATCCGCGGCCAGCCGATGTCCTGACGCAAAAAGCGCCACGATCGCGAGCGGCTGATCGGGGGCGCTTACTGATTTACGCACCCGTGCCTGTCTGGCAGGAACACGGGCAACTGATGGTTGAGGCTCAGGCGGCAAATGGCTTGCGCCTATGGGCCAAGAATTTTGAACGTGTCGTCGCGATCATGCCGCTGGCAACATCGCGTCCTGCCGGTGCAATGGTGGCGTTGGATGCATCCGAGCCTGCCATCTCGGTCGAGCCTGTACCATTTGCCTACCGCCCGGATGTTTTCCTACGGCAGCTCTCTCCTGTCAGACGCAGGATGCGCGAACTCATCGCGCAAGCTGACTACCTTTCCTTCGCGCTCGGGGGGCTGATCGGAGACTGGGGCGCGGTGGCGGCGCTCGAAGCGCACAGGATGGGGCGGCGTTTCGCAGTTTGGACTGATCGGGTCGAGTCCGAGGTGGTCAGGCGTTCGGCGGGGGAGGGGCGGTTTCGCTCCCGGCTTCGTGCGCGGCTTACGCACAGACCTATGGCCTGGCTTGAACGGTATGTCATTGAGCGCTCGACGCTAGGATTGTTCCACGGGCGTGATACATTTGAAGCCTATTCGGGCTTCTGCAGCAATCCGCAGATCGTGCATGATATTCATCTGAAACGATCAGACCACATTTCCGCGGCGCAGCTTCATCACAAGCTTCAAGGCTGTCGACAGGGTCCGCTACGTATCGTCTATGTGGGGCGCGCCGATGCGATGAAGGCGCCGCTGGACTGGGTGGAGACTCTGGAACTCCTGGCGCGTGAGAATGTCGATTTCCGCGCGGTATGGCTCGGGGATGGCGAGCTGCATGCTGATCTGGTCAGCAGGATCGAACTGGCAGGGCTGGGCGCGCGCGTGACGGCTCCCGGCTACGTCGCAGATCGCGAGGTCGTACTGCGTGCGCTGCGCGACGCGCATGTTTTTCTCTTTTGTCACCGCACGCCTGAATCGCCACGATGCCTCATCGAGGCACTTGTATCTGGGTGCCCCATCATCGGGTATGAATCTGGATATGCGCGGGATCTGATCGCGTCAGCGGGTGGGGGAGCGATGGTGCCGAGCGGCGAGGTCGCAATGCTTGCGAAAGCATTGGCCGCCCTCGATCGGGACAGGGAAACGCTGCAGCGAATGATCATGAGTGCAACGCAGGACGGAAAGCCATTTGACGAGGAACTTGTCTTCCGGCACCGCAGCGAGCTGATCAAGGAGCATCTGGCGCCATGACCAGGAGCGAAGAAACGAATCTTGGCGGCGCTCCTGGTCAGGTTGATTACTCAAGCCATATAGCGCTCCATGCGCCCCGTCATTTCGGTCGGATACAAGGAGTTGATCTTGTAGACCACTTCCGTCCGATTGGTCGCATTCAGCTTTTTCATGATGTTGCGGATGTGGACCTTCACCGTGCTTTCACGCAGTTGCAGGTCGTAGGCGATGATCTTGTTTGCCTTGCCCTTCCGCAGTGCGTTGACCACTTCCGCCTGGCGCGGTGTGAACATCTCGGACAGTTCCCGGCCCTCGCTTGCACCGGTTTCAATGAGGTGCTTGATCGCAAGGACACAGGTCGCTGGAACAAAAATGCCTCCCGCAACCGCAAGCTCGATCGCTTCGGCGCACACTCCAATGTGTACGGACGACGGGATGAACCCCTTGGCGCCCAGTTCCAGAGCCTTCAGAACCTGAGAAAACTCATCTGTGTCTGCAAGCACAACGACCGGAATGTTTCCCAGTTCGGCCGTCAGCTTGTGGATGGAGTTTATGTATTCCGGTTCGGTAAGCTTGCCTGTGCCCAGATTGTACAGAACAGCCCCAAGTGGTGGGTACTGGTCCTTGATTGCGCGCCAGGCTTCGACGGACGGAGCGTCGATTATCTCCAGCTTGAGCTGATGTCGCGTCAGCGCTTGTGCCAGACACTCTCGTTCCAGTGGTCGGCTGTTAACGATAAGAAGGCCCTTGACAGCACGCTCTTGCAGCGAAGGTGGCATCTGGGGATCAAAGTGTGAATGTATTGTGCTCGCATTTGAGAAGGATTCCGGAGTATGCATTGCCTGACCTTTCCTCCGTTTATCTAGTTGTTCATCTTTTAACAGTAAGATGACTTTCTTTTGTATACCGCACGACAGAATCTGTAACAATAAACATGAGGTCTAGGTGGCGTTTGGTGCATTGTTGTGAATTATATCAATATTGATCTCTTGTTTAGTTGCTTTTGGCTAGCTAGTGTCTTGCCTCTACATACTATGGTTTAGGGATCATTAACGCGGCGGCTTATAAAAAGTTCCTCGTCTGCTGGCAGGTATTAAATCTCCGCAAGGAGGAATAATCGCTCACGACTGTTTTCTGGGACGCCGTGTTGCCGAATTACCTCGATCTCTACCACCATTGGAGAGGCAGAACAGACGAGCGGTTTCGGGTTAGATGATAGACGCGCGACATCTGTCTCAACCTCGCGCTCAGGCAGGTAGACCATGAATGGTCGCTACAGTTTCATCGATGGTCTGCGGGGCCTGGCGGCATTTGCCGTTGTGATGTTTCACGCTTTGCGCGGCAACCATGTCGACTTTGTTCCACGTGAGTTTGCACATATCGCCACGCTTGGTGAGGGCGGTGTCGCGATCTTTTTTGTGATCAGCGGATTCGTGATCATGCATTCGATATCGAAGGCACCGATTACTCCGCGCTTTCTCGTTTATTTCATGTTGCGCAGGTCGATCCGGCTTGATCCGCCCTATTGGGTAGCGATCCTGCTTGCGGTCGGCTTTTCAGTCTTGGCGAGTGCCGTTGTCGTTGGGCGACCCGATCCCGAATTTTCTGTCGGCCAATTGATCGCCCATCTGTTTTACGCGCAGGAAATACTTGGCTACACGCATTTGAATCCGGTTTTCTGGACTCTGTGTTATGAAATTCAGTTCTACGTCGTCCTTGCGCTTGTATTGGTGACGCGCTCAACCTCGGTGCTGTTGATTACGTTCTGTTTGAGCCTGTTGTGGCCGTTGGGCCTGGTGCCGGAATTCCGCGGTGTTTTCGTCAATTTGTTTTATGCGTTCCTGCTGGGAGTGGGGGTGCATTTCGCCTGGTGTTTCCCACGCACGCGTCCCCTGTTTCTGGCGTACACAGCTGTTCTGCTCGTCGCCTCCTTCCTTCATTCCAATCTCTTCGCACTGATTTCGAGCGCGACGGCCCTGATCCTTGCATCCGCCGCGATCAAGGGACGACTTCACAACACCTTGAACTGGCGCTGGTTGCAGTTCCTCGGGATGATTTCCTACTCACTTTATCTGACACACAACCCCATCACCGGCGCAACGTTTCGCGTCTGGTACATGATTGCCGGGCGTTCGGTAGCGGCACAGGCGTCAGGACTGCTGCTCGCGACTGTGACATGCGTGACGTTCGCGTGGGTCATGTACAGGGTGATCGAAAGGCCTTGCATCGCACTGGCACGCTCGGCCTCACGTGGCCGGATTGCATCTGAACCTTTGCCCCCAGTGCGTATTTGACGGCTGCCTTGTGGGTGAGTTTTGGCGACGGGTGCCGCTCAGCGCTGAAGGCTGTGTCGAAGGAAGTCGGTCAATAGATGGGGTGGGAGGTCGCTTCGCCGACGCAGAACCAGATGTCGCGTCCTGTACGCCAAATGTCCCATGATCCATGAGATATTCGCAATAAGGCGATAGCTGGCGCGATGATGCTTTCGAAAATAGAGATTGCGTGATCTGAACCAGTAGGATGGTCTGCGGGGCAGGCGGATGTCGCGGCGGGTTACGCCAGTCGACTGTCCGACAAGATGTACGACACGGCTGGTGGGGACGTGGTGGCATTCCCAGCCGGCACGTGCGGCCCGCCGGCAAAGGTCAACTTCCTCGAAATAGAGAAAATACTCCTCGTCGAACGACCCAACTTCCTGCAGAACGCGGGAACGCACCATCATGCTCGCACCTGAAACCCAGTCGACCCGAAGCGCTTCTTCTCCGATGTCGGGAACAACACGCCATGGGCTGAGAAGGCGCGAGATCACACCGATACGAGCTTCACTTTCCAGCTCCGCGGCAGCGGAAGGAAATCGGAAAGCGCATGCCTGAGGCGTGCCGTCGAAGTCCTCCAACCGGCTGCCGGCTATCCCGACGCTGGGCATTTGCACCACATAAGCCAGCAATTCCGTTATCGCCCGCGGCCGCACCACGGTGTCAGGGTTGAGGAACAACACATATTCGGGTTCACCATGACGCGCGCGCAGGTGCTCAAGACCTCGATTGTTGGCAAAGGCGAAGCCGCCATTCCGTTCCAGCGACAGCAACGCAGTCCGATCACTCCACCCGTTTGACACGATCGCCTCGCCGATCAATCGGGCTGAGTTATCGCTCGATCCGCCCTCGACAACTACAATTTGCGTGCCGTCAGGCAACACCGCCGGAAGATTCAGCGATTGCAGGCAATCGATGACCAGTTCGGCCGTTCGGTAGTTAACGATGATGATGCCCAGCCGAAATGGATTGGTCATGTGCGGCTCCAGACTCTTCCTCACCCGAGCGCAAGCTGGGCGGTGTGTCGGAAGACGCCGTGGCGCTGGCGCTCGTCAATAACCTGTTGGACCAGCCGTTGGCTGACGGACCGAAGGCCGCGGCCATAGGCGTAGGCCAGACACCGGTCTGCCAGAATGTTGATCTGTCGGGGGATGCCTTGCGTTTCTTCGGCAATCAACGCGCGCGCGCCGCGCCGGATGATCCCCGCGTGGCTGCCGACATACTCGAGCCGGTGACGGATATAGTGGTTCACCTCAGCTGGAAGCAGTCTTGGCAAGTGAAAATCGGACGATACGCGCAACGCGAACTGCCGCAGTTCGGGAGCGCTCAATGTGAGACTGAGCTCCGGCTGGCCGACCAGGATCAATTGCAGCATCATCCTTGCATCGTTCATATTGGAGAGCATGCGCAACTCCTCGATCAACGAGGGGCTCAGATTCTGGGCTTCATCAATCACGACAACGGCACGTCTGCCGTGGTCGGCAAGGCCAGCTACGAAATCGCTGAATCGGCGGTGAAGGTAAGCACGCGACTCGCCGACGGGTGCCGGCTGGTTGAAAGCCAGCAACAGCCATTCAAGAAGGTTGTCATCCTCTCGTGGCGTATTGTTGATGAGACCAATCGTCAGGTCGCCTTCCACGTTCCGGAGAAGGTGTTTGATCAAAGTTGTTTTTCCGGACCCGATTTCTCCTGTCACGACAGTGAAGCCAGCCTGATTCAGAACGCCGTATTCCAGCATAGACAGCGCCATGGAATGCGCTCTGCTAAGATAGAGAAAGCGCGGATCCGGCAGGATCGAAAATGGCATCTCGCGAAACCCGAAATGATCTGCGTACAATGTCTATCTCCAATAGTCGGGCTGACTGTTACGGCTAAAGCCCATGCCGGCCCGTCTTGTTGAGAATGTAATGAACGCCGCTGCGCTGTCCGAGGATGCTTTTGCAAGACTCGACCTGCGGCAGTGTAGTTTCACCGCTTGCCAGAACGACAACTACGTTGGTCGACAACGATATGTAGGCAGCTGCCAAATCGGATGCCGGCAAAGGCGGCAGATCAAGCACGATCACGGTTGCCGGCCATCGGCGGTTGGTCCGCGCGCCATCTATCAGGGCATGTGCGTTATCACGGGCGTCGTCATTGGCAATTTCGAGCCACATCCCGACATTGCCTGCCAGGATATGCCCGCCGCTTGCCTCGTTGCTTGGCCAACTCGCATCTTGCCAATCCTGACCCTCCAACCCCAAATAACGAAGCAGAGAAGGGTCGGTCGCCCCATCCGGAGAGATCAGCACAACACGGTGTTTTTGGTTCCGTGCGAATGTGAATGCCAGATTGGCGGCGGTGACCGTCGCGCCGTTACCTGCAGCTGCTCCGGCGACTGCAACGATGATAAAATCCGAACCCATTTGATCGTGGATGATCTGGTCTCGCAGCAGGTCATAATGTCGGCAAGCAAAGGCAGTCGGTTCGAAGGCCACGATCCTATTGCGCTGCAGAAGGGTGGCGTCGAGCTGAACGCTCGTTTCGGCGCGGTGCGCTCCTTGTGTGCCAGACGTGGTCGATGGCGACAGGTTGTCCGGCTCGCGTGTGACGGAAGACACGCCCATCCGCTTGCCAGATAACGTCACGAACGGTGATGAAGGGGATTGTCTTAGTTCTCGCGCCCTTTGTACGGCCTTGGTAATGCTGTCCATGGAATGACTCTTGCCTCTCAGGCGTTGGCCTGGGTTTTCGGATGACGTACCCCTGCTAACCAGTCGAGCGCGACATCTACCAATTTTCGGCGTTCGTTCTGGGGCTGCCAATCGGGGATCATCACGAGGGTTGAGCCAGCAAGCGCGTTACGAAGGTCGAAGCTGCCGCGAATGGTGCGCTGCAGACTGTCGCCCAGATAGACTCCACCGATGCCCGCGCCAAAAGCGGCGGCGAGCGCAAGCAGAAAGAGCCGTTTTCTGTTCGGCGAGGCCGGGTAAAGTGGGACCTCCGGCTGTTCAATGATCTGAACCTGCGAGTTGGAGTCGGCAATTTCGAGTCGCTCGCTTGAGCGTGCTGCAGCCAGCTTTCCATTGGTATCGTCGGATGCACGCCAAATGCCGGCGCGATCGCGTTCGAAAGCGTCGACTTGAGCCTGAACTGCTGGCGCGCGCGCGAGGATGTCACGAAGTTCGGTGATCCGGCTGATCGTTTCAGCATGCTCGGTTTGCAGCGTTTCCTGGCGTCGTTTACCGATGGCGATCCGTTCAGTGATCATCGTCAGTTCGGGCGGCAGGTCGGGTCGTTGAGCAGGGGTGGTAATGCCCAGCGCGATGCGCTGGCGAAGGCTCTCGATGCGCTGGTTCAACGAACGCATTTCCGGGTGTTCGGCAGAATAGATGACGGACTTGCTGTTGTGTTCGGCTTCAAGCTGGGACAATTGATGACGCGCCTGGGCAACGGGTTCGGAGCTCTGCATCGCGGTGCGCAGTTCAACCTCGGAAAGTTGGATTTCCTGGGTCAATGCGGCAAGTGTGGCGGCTTGTGTCGAGGCCTCGCGCTCGCGCTCATGCAGTTCGCTTTCAAGGCCGGTGACGCGTGCGGGCATCGCGTCTGCATTGGCTGCAACGAAGTCGCGCCATTCCGCTTCGCGCTGGGCAATGCGCTCGGCAAGGGTCTTTGCCTCCAGTTCCAGGAACCTGGTTGCTTCGGTGGCGCGTTGAATGCGAAGGCGGCGGTTTTCCTCGATGATCATCTCCACCAGTCGCGACGTCACCGCTGCAGTGCGTTCCGCTGAGTCTGAACGAAAGGCGACCCGCATTGCGCTGGTTGCAGCGTGGCGCGCGGATGGTTCAGCGGCGACCGTGTTGATGTTGATGTGCTGGCGTACCAGGTCAGCAAGCATCGTCGTCGACATTTCCGTCCGTGCACCGGGGAAGAGGTCGAACTCGTTGGCCAGAGCCAATAGTTTTTCACGCGCGAGAACGCGCTGCTCGATGAATTGCAGTTGCTCGCTCATGACCGTCTCGGGAAGCAGGTTCGATGATGCTGGGGTGGGCTCCACCATCAACAATGCTTCGGACTGATAGGTGCGCGGCAGCAACAGGATCGCAGCCAGAGCGACGACCAGAACCGTTGCGCCCGGCACAATCGCAAACAGGGGGCGCTTGGCGAAGGCCTCGGCATAGTAGATGGCGTTACGAAGGAGATCGTTGAGCATTTTCAATTCCCGTCGCAGATGCGGGGTGAGGCGGGGTTTCCTCGCTCGGGCGCGAGACGCGGATCAAGTCGCCAGGCTGTACTTCGGAGAGTTCGGAGGCATCGATCTCGATTGGCTGTCCGTTGACCGATCTGACGACCTTGATGATGAGTTGCGTGGATGGGGAATCGCTATCCAGGGGAGCGGCGTCGAGAAGAGAAAGGAGGCGCTTGTTGTCTGCCAGCGTCAGCGTGGCATTTTCGAGCTGCCGCTCCGTGTCGCGAAGATCGATGATGAGCTGGCCTCTGCGCGCAGCGAGCAATTCGCGGTATGTTTCGCCCTCATCGGCTACATTGAGACGTGCCGTGACGATCTGGCCCTCCAGTTCATGACGACGTGCCCGCAATTCGGCGATTTCGCTTCGGATCTCTATCTGCCGGGTTTCATTGGCGTAGCCTTTCTCAACCAGTTGCGAGATTGAGCGCAGTCGAGCCTCGGCCAGTTCGACCTGTAGCTCGATGGCTTTGCCTTGTTCGCTGAGTGTCTCTGCCAATTCGCGGCGGATCTTCAAACGTTCTGCATGCGCTCGTGCCTGTTCGCTCTTTTCCTCAAGCCGGGAACGGAGGATCGAGCTTTCACGGGCAATGTCCGTCGGCATGGCTGTGGACGCATCGATCGTCGTGCGATCACTCTGCTCCGAGCGGATACGGGCCGCCTGGGCCGTCAGCTGGGAAATCAGCGCCGTCGTGCGATCAATCTCGCCATTCGTCGTGATGCGCCGTTCATCGCTCGATGCGGTGCCGGCGCCACGTGGACGTCCCCCAGCCATGCTGATGCTGTGCGCGACCAGAAGGCCGGGCCGATAGGGATAGGCACCTGGATTTGTGACGTCGCCGTTGACATAGATAGTCTGCTCACGCTCGGCGCCGGGAACGAGCATCAGCGTCAGGTCCGGGTCGTCCTTGAAAAAGGGCCGGAGCTTGTCTTTGATCTGTGTTTCCAGCTCGATGAGGGTAAGGCCGGCACCTTGAAGGTGCCCTGCCAGAGGCAGTGAAAGCCAACCGTCGGGACCGATCGTGACCGTGCGTCGCATCGCCTCATCGACAGAAGTCCAGATTTCCACCCGGTCACCTGTCGCAAGGCGATAGTGGTCCTGTGCGTGCCCATTGGCGCACAACGTCACCAGGCACAGCCCTGCCAATACCAGTCTACCTTGCATCAATATACTCCGCCGGGTCGCGAGCCCGTTTCAATGTACGCAAAGAATAGGTTGCCGCAGGGGCACAAGAAACAACGCCCTATTGGGTAAGAGCTACTGCTAATGCGCAAACAGGTGGAGTGAAGGATTGTTGGTTACACCTTTTGGATAGGGAGGATGTCGTGAGGCGGCAGATAGCCCAATAGAAAAGCCGCCGAACGCCTGGCGATCAGCGGCTTTTGACGGGTGAATAGAACTCGCGCAGGCGTTAGTCTGGCTGGAACTTGAGCGCCACACCGTTGATGCAATAGCGCAAGCCGGTCGGCGGTGGGCCGTCGGGGAACACATGCCCCAGATGGCTGCCGCATGTGGCGCAGTGCACTTCTGTACGAACCATACCGAATGACCGGTCTTCGGTTGTCTCGACCGCGCCGGGTAGAGGATCATTGAAGCTCGGCCAGCCGGTTCCGCTCTCGAATTTCAACGTCGCGGCAAACAGCTTTTCGTCACAGCCCACACACTGAAATGTGCCGGCGCGATGTTCATGCAGCAAGGCGCAACTGCCGGGGCGCTCGGTGCCGTGCTGGCGCATCACCTGATACTGTTCCGGGGTCAAAAGCGCGCGCCATTCAGCGTCCGTGCGGCTGACAGGAAAGGTCTTGGCGTCCATGATTGGCTCCTGATTTGTTGTTGTGCCAGATGTAGGGTCGGTAATGCGCGCCCTCAATGCTTGCGCGATAGTTCTCGCGTTGCGCGCTCCAGCCCCTCGAGGGTCAGCGGATACATGCGATCCGAGAAAAGTTCACGAATCATCTGAATCGAATGTGTGTAGCCCCAATGTTTTTCCTGCACTGGGTTCAGCCAAACCGCGTTGGGCCACTGGGCGCGCACGCGCTGGAGCCAGACGGCACCCGCTTCCTCGTTCCAGTGCTCGACCGATCCGCCTTTGTAGGCGATCTCGTAAGGGCTCATCGACGCATCGCCGACGAAGATCACCTTGTAGTCGGAAGCGTATTTGTGCAGCACGTCGAAGGTTGGGATGACCTCCGAATGACGGCGGCGATTGTCTTTCCACACGCCTTCGTAAAGGCAGTTGTGGAAGTAAAAATACTCCATGTGCTTGAATTCGACGCGAGCTGCCGAGAACAGCTCTTCGATCACCTTGATGTGGTCGTCCATGGAGCCGCCCACATCGAAGAACATCAACAGCTTGACCGCGTTGCGGCGCTCGGGCCGCGTCTTGACGTCGAGATAGCCGTGCTCTGCAGTCGATGAAATCGTGCCGGGCAGGTCGAGTTCTTCATGCGCGCCCTCTCGCACCCAGCGCCGCAGACGTTTCAGGGCGACCTTGATGTTGCGGGTGCCAAGCTCGACACTGTCGTCGAAATTCCTGAACTCGCGCTGGTCCCACACTTTCACGGCGCGGCGGTGACGGCTTTCGTGCTGGCCGATGCGAACGCCTTCCGGGTTGTAGCCATAGGCGCCGAAGGGCGAGGTGCCGGCGGTACCGATCCACTTGTTACCGCCCTGATGACGGCCCTGCTGTTCTTCGAGGCGCTGTTTCAGCGTTTCCATCAGCTTTTCAAACCCGCCAAGCGATTCGATCAGCTTCTTTTCCTCGTCGCTCAGGTGCTTTTCAGCCAGGCGGCGCAACCATTCCTCCGGCAGGTTGGCGACGTCGACGGCACCTTGGCCTGACACAGCCTCCAGTCCCTTGAACACGTGCTTGAAGACCTGGTCAAAGCGGTCGATATATCGTTCGTCCTTCACCAGCGAGGCGCGTGCCAGGTAATAGAATGCCTCGACATCGTAGTCGACAAGCCCCGCTTCCATGCCTTCCAGCAGCGAAAGACATTCTCGCAAGGAGACAGGTACCTTGGCGGCTTTCAGTTCCAGGAAGAATGGCAGGAACATGGGCGTCAGGTCCGCTGGTATTTGATGAAGGGGGTGAGGGTTGCGACGCGATCGTAGAGTTTGCGTGCATTCTCGTTGAAGTGCTGCGTCATCCAGTAGACATTTGCCGCCCCAGCCGCATCTGCCTGCGCATAGACCGCCTCGATCAGCGCCCGGCCGATGCCGGTGCCTCGCACGCCCGGTTCTGCGTATAGATCCTGAAGATAGCAGTTGTCGGCAACCGCCCAGCAGGTGCGGTGGTAGATGTAGTGCACCAGTCCAACCGGCTTGCCGCCGGCTTCCGCGATCAAGCCGTTCGGTTCGTATTTCCCCTCATCGAGAAGCCGCGTCCAGGTGGACTCAAAGACGTCGGCGGGCAGCGCGGTGTCGTAGAAGGCAAGATAAGCCGTCCACAATCGCCGCCATTCCTCATGGTCGGACGGGGCGAGCGGGCGAATGATCAGGTTGGCCATGCGGGTTCTCTGCTGATGCTAGCCTTGTCGGCGCGCCAGAAATGCGAGCCGCTCGAAGAGGTGAACGTCCTGTTCGTTCTTGAGCAGCGCGCCGTGGAGGCGGGGCAGGGCGTTCTTTGCATCGCCGCGCAGGTCTTCGGGCGAGACATCGTCAGCAACGAGCAGGCGGATCCAGTCGAGAGCCTCGGAAGTCGAGGGCTTTTTCTTCAGGCCGGCAACTTCTCGGACTTCGTAAAACTGCGTCAGCGCTGCGCTCACCAGCTTCTGCTTGATGCCGGGATAGTGAACTTCGACGATCCGGTGCAGCGTCTCGATGTCGGGAAAGCGAATGTAGTGGAAGAAGCAGCGGCGCAGAAACGCGTCTGGCAGCTCTTTCTCATTGTTCGACGTGATGATGACGATCGGGCGGTGCTTTGCGCGAATGGTTTCGCCGGTCTCGTAGACGTGGAACTCCATCTTGTCCAACTCCTGCAGCAGGTCGTTTGGAAACTCGATGTCAGCCTTGTCGATCTCATCGATCAGCAGCACCACCTTCTTGTCGGTCGTGAACGCTTCCCACAGCTTGCCATGGCGAATGTAGTTGGAGATGTCGTTGAACCGCTCGTCGCCAAGCTGGCTGTCGCGCAGACGTGAGACTGCGTCGTACTCATAAAGTCCCTGCTGTGCGCGGGTGGTGGATTTTACGTTCCATTCGATCAGCTCCAGACCCAGCGACGAGGCAATCTGCTTGGCGAGTTCCGTCTTGCCGGTGCCCGGCTCGCCCTTGACCAGCAAGGGGCGTTCAAGTGCGATGGCCGCGTTGACGGCAACCATCAGATCCTTGTCGGCAACATAGGCCGCCGTTCCTTCAAAGCGCATGCAATGCTCTCCCGATTGTCGCGGGCGACACTAGTACCGGCATGTGGCAAGGGCAAGGATGGGCGATGCGGCGTGTGGGAGGCAAATGCCCACTGGCGCACATGCCTTTACCCTCCTATATTCGCCAGTAGCGATCTGCGCTTCTCGACAGGAGCAACACTTCCCCGGGGCCTTACTGATCCTTAGGGAGCTGTCCCTGTCCGAACCCGTGGGTTCGGACACACGGCGCCCACCTACTTTGTAGGCCACCGGGATCAACCGCGACATCGGTCGTCGTGGATCGCTACTGTTCTTTTCTGTCCTGCTGGTACTGGCCAGTTCATCGCCCATGTCGCTTGCCTCTTCGGACATCAAGAAGCAGTTGCGCGCTGAAGCTCTGGCGCGGCGAAACGCGCTGGACCCGGTTTTGCGCGCCGAAGTTGCGCTTCAGCTTGGACATGCAAACGACCTGCTGCGGATAGAGCCGGGCACCATCGTGTCAGGGTTTTGGCCCATGCGCTCGGAACTCGACCTGCGCCCGTTGATGTTCCGACTGATCGACAGCGGCATGCGCGTGTGTCTTCCTGCCATCCTCGACAAGACGACCATCGTTTTTCGCGAACTCAAGCGCGGAGCGCCACTGGTCGACATGGGGTTTGGGACGCGTGGCCCTGATGGGAACGCAGCGTTGCTCGAGCCGTCGGTCATGCTCATCCCGCTGGCAGCGTTCGACGCACGCGGTCACCGAATTGGCTACGGCGCGGGATATTACGACCGTGCGATCGCCAGGCTGCATGCAGATGGTCATTCGCCGCGCCTCGTTGCGGTTGGCTTCGACTGCCAGGAGGTGCCGCGGGTTCCGGAGGCCGCGCATGATGTCCAGCTCCATCAATTGTTGAGCGATACGGGCCTTCGATCGTTTCCGCTTGCGGCTCGCCCGCCTGCCTACGCGCCGATTAACGCTTTCCACGCGTCGTAGAACTGATCTATAGAGCCCGGCCATGAGACTGTTATTTCTTGGCGACATGGTCGGACGCTCCGGCCGCACGGCGGTTTGGGACAAGCTCCCCGGACTGATTTCCGATTTCCGGCTCGATTTCGTCATCGTGAATGGCGAGAACGCAGCTGGCGGCTTTGGTATTACCGAAGAAATCTATCTGCGCACGCTCGATGCGGGCGCCGATGTGGTGACGACTGGAAACCACGTCTGGGACCAGCGTGAGGCACTTGAGTTTGCGTCGCGCTCGGATCGCTTCATTCGTCCGGCAAACTTCCCGCTCGGCACGCCGGGTCGCGGTACGGGCCTTTATGAGGCACGGAACGGCGCTCGTGTCTTCGTGACGAATATTATGGGCCGGGTGTTCATGCACCCGGAACTTGATGATCCTTTCCAGGCTGCCGAACGCGAACTGGAGGCGTGTCCATTGGGTGAAGTCGCCGATGCGGTGGTGATCGATTTTCACGCCGAGGCAACGTCCGAGAAGATGTGCATGGGACATTTTGTCGACGGCAGGGCGAGCCTTGTGGTCGGCACGCACACGCACCAGCCGACCGCAGACCACCAGATTCTGGATGGCGGCACTGGTTACCTGAGCGACGCCGGCATGTGCGGCGACTACAATTCGTCGCTTGGAATGGACAAGGAAGAGCCGCTCAATCGCTTCCTGTCAAAAGTGCCGCGTGGCCGCTTTGAGGCTGCTGGCGGACCGGCGACGATCTGCGGCGTTGGTTTGGATATCTCCGATCGTACGGGCCTTTGCGAACGGATCGCACCGTTGCGGCTTGGACCGCGCCTTGAGGAAACTGTTCCAGCCTTCTGGCGCTGATAACCGTGCAGCGGCGTCAGACATCTTCTGCCATGCAATTTCACCTATTTGTTTGGAACGGAAATTCAGCTCGCGCATTTTAGGGCGCTGGTCGCGTTGTCGGAAGTGACGCGACGCGGATAATTTATTGCGCCATTCTTTCAACACGCGGGTGTTTTCTATGGAGTTTTTTGCCGGGTTCTTCGACTGGATCAACGACCCGACGGCATGGGTTGCGCTTTTGACCCTCGTGGTGATCGAGGTTGTTCTGGGCATCGACAATCTCATCTTTATTTCGATCCTGACCAACAAACTCCCCCCAGAGCATCGAGTGAGTGCACGCCGTATCGGAATCGGCGCCGCGCTATTGATGCGACTTTTGCTGCTGGCAACCGTTGCCTGGATCGTCCAGCTGACCAATCCCCTCTTCACTTTGTTCGATCAGCCATTCTCATGGCGCGATATTATCCTGATCGTCGGCGGTCTGTTTCTTGTGTGGAAGGCAACGAAGGAAATCCATCATTCGGTCGACCCGCAAGACAGCAAAGGCAACATGGTCTCAGATGTAGTCACTTTGTCCTTTGCGGGCGCAGTCTTCCAGATCCTGCTGCTCGATCTGGTGTTCTCGATCGACTCCATCATCACTGCGGTCGGTATGACCGATGAGATCGCCATCATGTATATCGCGGTTATTGTCGCTGTGGTCGCGATGCTTCTGGCGGTGAACCCGTTGTCCCGCTTCATTGAGCGAAATCCCACCATCGTTATGCTGGCGCTCGCGTTCCTGCTGATGATCGGCATGACCCTCATTGCCGAAGGCATGGGTTTCCATGTCCCCAAGGGCTACATCTACGTGGCGATGGGATTTTCTGCTTTGGTGGAGATTCTGAATATGCTGTCGCGTCGCCGGCGCGCCGGTGCTCGTAGTCCGCAGCACAGCCTTCCTGACAGTTGAGGTGCTTCGGCACCTCGGCTGGCCAGTGCCTTGGCTGGACGTTTCCCGGCGTTTTATCTATAAGCCCCGGCATTCAACACGTTGGGAAAAGTCCGAACAGGGGTGTTATGGCAGGTCACTCACAATTCAAGAACATCATGCATCGCAAGGGCCGGCAGGACGCCGTTCGCTCGAAGATGTTTTCCAAGCTTGCGCGCGAGATCACTGTCGCGGCCAAGATGGGCGCTCCCGACCCCAGCATGAACGCCCGCTTGCGCCTTGCGATCCAGAACGCCAAGGCGCAGTCGATGCCGAAGGACAACATCCAGCGCGCCATCAACAAGGCGTCGGGCAGCGATAGCGAGAACTACGACGAAGTCCGCTACGAAGGCTACGGCCCCGGTGGTATCGCTGTCATCGTCGAGGCGTTGACAGATAATCGCAATCGCACGGCCTCGACCGTCCGCGCAGCCTTCACCAAGGCGGGCGGCGCACTGGGCGAAACCGGTTCGGTGTCGTTCCTGTGGGATCGCGTTGGCGAGATCGTCTATAGCGCGGCGGCAGGCGATGCCGACAAGGTGATGGAAGCCGCCATCGAAGCCGGTGCTGACGATGTCGAATCCGATGATGAAAGCCACGTCATCCTTTGCGCCTTTGAAAGTGTCGGCGAGGTCACGGCTGCGCTTGAGGCTGCCCTTGGCGAACCCGAATCGGTCAAGACGATCTGGAAGCCGCAGACCAATACGCCAGTCGACGAGGATCGCGCACGTTCAATCCTCAAACTGGTGGCGACGCTTGAAGACGACGATGACGTTCAGAACGTTTACGCCAACTTTGAAGTCGACGACGAGACCATGGCCAAGCTCAGCGCCGTGTAGGACGGTTTCGCGGTTCCGGTTGCTTGATATGGCCGGAGCCGCGCGCTCGCTTTTGCAGCAAGCTGAATCTCTGCGACCTCGGGATGATTTGAGCCCAAGCGCGACTGAGCACAAAAAAAACCCGCCAAACTGGCGGGTTTTTCTGTATTTGATTTGGCGCAAGGCTTGTGACTACGGCATCTCTATACCGAGACAAGTCTTGTTTCGGGCATGCGGTATCAGATACCGAGGCCTTCGTAGCGCTTCTTGAACTTGGAAACGCGGCCGCCACGGTCCATCAGCGTCTGCGACGCACCGGTCCAGGCCGGATGGGTGGTCGGGTCGATGTCGAGGTTCATCGTGTCGCCTTCCTTGCCCCAGGTGGAGCGGGTGAGGTACTCGGTGCCATCGGTCATCACGACTTTGATGGTGTGGTAGTCTGGATGGATATCGGTCTTCATCGGTGTCGTCCTGGCTTTCGGGGCTAACGCGCGCGCTTCGCTGCGGCGATGCGCCCACTATCAAAACCTGAAGCCGCGGCTAAGGAAGCTGCGGCTCCAAAAACAGTCGGCTGGCATATACAGGAGCCGGTTTGAATTCACAAGGCCGGTGGCACGGCAATTTCGCCGATACGGCACAGGAAGGGCTCATGGCAAGAGAAATCATGAACGGCGAACGCAAAGGTCGGTCCATCGGCCCATTGCGGCGTCTCGTCCCGTATCTGGCCCGCTACCGCGCGTTGGTCATCGGCGCGCTCATCTCCCTGGTCGCAGCCGCGGTCACGACGCTGACCCTGCCGATCGCGGTGCGGCGGATGATCGACCATGGTTTCAGCGAAACCAATTCCGGCTTCATGGCCAATTATTTCACCATGCTGATCGTGCTGGTGAGCATTCTCGCTCTGGCGTCGGCCACCCGGTACTATTTTGTCATCACGCTTGGCGAGCGCGTCGTGTCCGATGTCAGGCGCGATGTATTTTCGCATGTTGCGACGCTGTCGCCTGCGTTCTTTGACCGGACCCAGTCGGGTGAGATCGTCTCGCGGCTGACTGCCGACACAACGCAGATCAAGTCCGCTGTTGGGGCAACTGCCTCGGTGGCGTTGCGAAATCTCATCATGGGCCTCGGTGCGCTGGGGATGATGGTGGTGACGAGCCCGAAGCTGTCGGCGTTGGTGATTGCAGCAATTCCGGTCGTCGTTGTGCCGCTCATAGCGTTCGGGCGATCGGTACGTCGCAAATCGCGCCTAGCCCAGGACACGCTTGCGCAAGCCAGCGCTTATGCGAGCGAGCAGATTGGCGCAGTGCGGACGCTCCAGGCCTTCACCAATGAGGGGCTGGTGACCAAACGCTTTGCCGATGCAGTGGAAACTGCGTTCCGCGCGGCGCGCGCATCGGTGTTTGCACGGGCATTTTTGACTTTCTTTGCCATCTTCACGATTTTCACGTCGGTTGTGGCTGTGTTGTGGATCGGTGCAGGCGACGTCCTTTCCGGCAATTTGTCGGCGGGGACGCTGGGACAATTCTTGCTCTATGCGGTGTTTGCCGCCGGCGCGCTGGGTGCACTTTCGGAGGTCTGGGGCGAGCTGAACCAGGCGGCCGGGGCGGCTGAGCGTCTGACCGAGCTTCTGGATGAAGTGCCCGCAATTACGGCTCCCAGCCAGCCTGCAATGATGCCGGAGCCCGCCGCAGGCAAGGTGGAATTCCATGATGTGCGTTTTGCCTACCCGACACGGCCCGGCCATTCGGCCCTTGAGGGACTGACATTTGCAGTTCAGCCGGGGGAGACGGTTGCGATTGTCGGTGCATCGGGTGCTGGCAAGAGCACGGTCTTTTCGATGTTGATGCGGTTCTACGATCCGCTCGAGGGCAAGATCCTGATCGACGGCGTGGATGTGCGGGAGGCAGACCCGGCAGACGTTCGCAGCCGTATCGCGATCGTGCCGCAGGACGTTACCATCTTCGCCGCCACAGCAGCCGACAACATTGCATTTGGCAAGCCGGGAGCAAGCCGGTCCGATATCGAGGCTGCTGCGCGCGACGCCCATGCTGACATCTTCATCTCCCGGTTGACGGATGGCTATGATACCGAGCTTGGCGAGCGCGGTGTTACGCTTTCCGGTGGTCAGCGCCAGCGCGTGGCGATTGCCCGGGCCATCCTGCGCGATGCGCCGATTCTACTGCTCGATGAGGCAACATCGGCGCTGGATGCCGAGAGCGAGACGCTGGTACAACAGGCGCTCGACCGGCTGATGGAAGGACGCACGACAATCGTCGTCGCTCATCGTCTGGCTACAGTGTTGAAGGCCGACCGCATTTTCGTGATGGAAGACGGACGCATCGTCGAAGAGGGCACCCATCGCAGTCTTGTTGCCAAGGGCGGCGTGTATGCGCGCTTGGCCAAATTGCAATTCGACGTTGGCGGCGAGGCCTTTTCGAAAGCTGCCGAATAGGCCTTCTATCCGACGAGATTTCGAGCGGTGCGCATGAAGATGCGTGTGCCGATCTCGATCAGATCGTCGGGAAAATCATAATCGGGGTTGTGCAGTTGCGGATGGTCCGTGCCTGCACCCAGAAATAGCATCGCGGATTTTGCGCCATGCCCGAATGTGCCAAAATCTTCCGATGCGCGCATCGGCAATTCGGCCTCGTCGTGAGAAATACCCTCGGCGTCAAGCGCGGTGCGCAGATGCTCAACGGCTTCGGGCGCATTGATGCTGGCGACAAAGATCTCGTGGTAGTCGAAAGCTGCTGTCAGCCCGTTGCGAGAAGCGGCTTCCTGAGCCATCGCCTCGGCGTCGGCGCATAAGGCAGCCATGCGTTCGTCGAGACGCGTGCGAAGGGTGATACGCAGTTCGGCATGGCCGGGTGCAATGCCGAACACAGGCTCACCCATCGAAGCATGGGTGACGGTGATCATCGAGAACTCGTCATCATTGAAGCTCCCGCTGCCCAACCCGACCAGCGCTGGCATCAGCGTGGCGATCGCCCACATCGGAGAGATGCCCGTTTCGGGCATCGATGAGTGAGCAGTCTTGCCTTCAAGCGTGATGCGCATTCCGCGAGAGGCACAATTGACGACGCCCGGCTTGAGGCGAACATGCCCCAAGGGTGTTCCAGGCAAATTGTGAAGCGAAAACGCGAAATCCGGCCGGATATCGTCATAGCGCGGATCGCTGACCACACCAGCCGCACCGTTGCCGGTCTCTTCGGCCGGCTGGAACATCAGGACAACTTTGCCCCGGGCCGGCTTCTGCCTGCCGAACTGCCGCGCCAACGCAGCGAGAATTGCAGTATGTCCGTCATGCCCGCACATGTGCGATTTCCCGGCGACGGTCGAGCGATGTGGGATCTGGGAAACTTCTTCAATCGGCAGTGCATCCAGTTCGCTTCGAAACAGGATTGTGGGGCCGGGCTCATCGCCGTCATAAACCAGCGCCACGCCGTAACCGCCGAGATTTGTGATCACATTGCCGGGATTGGTGTTTGCGAGAAAATCGACAACACGCTGCGCGGTGTGTTCTTCTTCGTTCGAGATTTCTGGAAACCGGTGCAACTCATGGCGAAAGGCGATCAGTTCGCTCATGTCTTCAGGAGTCAGGCCCATGTCATGATCCTTCACAGGTTTTGCGCTGCGTGACGACCGGCATTGCGCCCGGAGAAAATGCAGCCGCCGAGAAACGTGCCTTCCAGCGCGTTGTAACCGTGGTAGCCGCCGCCGCCGAAGCCCGCGACCTCACCTGCCGCGTACAAGCCGGAGATCGGATCGCCATGCTCGTCAAGCACCTGGCTATCCAGATTCGTATGCAGGCCACCCAGTGTCTTGCGTGTGAGGATGTGAAGTTTCACGGCAATCAATGGCCCGTGAGCAGAATCGAGAATTCGGTGGGGCCGTGCGGTGCGCACCAGCTTGTCACCGCGATACTGGCGCGCGCCGCGTATGGCGGTCACTTGGGCGTCCTTGGAAAAAGGATTGGCGATCTCGCGATCTCGCGCTTCAATCTGCATGGTGAGGTGATCGAGATCGATCAGGTCGTCGCCGGTCAGCGCGTTCATGCCGGCAACGAGTTCGGGCAGAGTATCGGCGACAATGAAGTCACTGCCATTTTCCTTGAAAGCCTCGACCGGCTCTGGCGCACGCTTGTTCAGCACGCGGCTCCTGATGACGTTCAGCCACTTCTTGGATGTGAAGTCGGGGTTCTGTTCGGAGCCGGACAGCGCGAACTCCTTCTTGATGATCGACTGGGTCAGCACGAACCAAGAATAATCGTACCCCGTGGCGAGAATGTGCCGCAACGTTCCAAGCGTGTCGAAGCCGGGAAGATATGGCGCCGGCAGCCGCTCGCCACAGGCATCGAACCACATCGACGAGGGACCGGGCAGAATTCGGATGCCATGTGCCGGCCAGATTGGAGCCCAGTTGCGCACACCTTCGGTATAGTGCCACATCCGATCGGCGTTGATCACGGCGCCGCCGGCATTCTGTGTGATGGCAACCATGCGGCCATCGACATGATGGGGCACGCCGGCGACCATCGTCGTCGGACACGGCCCGAGACGGTCCTCTGGCCAGGCCTTGCGGACCAGTTCGAAATTACCGCCGATTCCGCCGGATGTGACGATGACGACCGGAGCCAGCAATTCGAATGCTCCGGTGATGGATCGGCTTGATTGCTGGCCGCGTTCGACTGCGGTGGGTTCGAGAATTTCGCCGCCTACACCTGAGATCATTCCACCGGCGCGCAGGATGCGACTGACCTGGTGACGGAAACGGATCGCAATGCGCCCTTTCCTGCGATGCTCCTGTACTCGCGCCAGGAATGGCTCCAGGACACCGGGGCCTGTGCCCCATGTCAGATGGAATCTCGGAACCGAGTTGCCGTGACCATGGGCGTGCCCCCCTCCACGCTCTGCCCAGCCTACAACCGGAAACCAGCGCATTCCCATTTGGTGAAGCCAGGACCGCATTTCACCGGCAGAAAAATCGACAAACGCTTCAGCGACCTGGCGTGGCCAGAAATCTTCGGAACGGTCGAATTGCGCAGAGCCGAGCCAATCCTGTAGCGCAAGATCGCGGCTGTCGCGTATGCCCATTCGGCGCTGCTCGGGGCTATCGACAAAGAACAGGCCGCCGAGGGACCAGAACGCCTGTCCGCCAAGCGACTGCTCACCCTCCTGCTCGATCATCACGACACGCTTGCCGGCGTCCGCCAGTTCCATAGCGGCCACAAGGCCAGCAAGTCCTGCACCCACAATGATAGCGTCGACCGCTTCGCTCATATTTCCTCCCCCGTAATAACTGGAAGAGTGACGTTGTTTAGGCAGTCCGGTCAACGTCTGATCGTCAGTGCCGTTGCAGGCCCGACTGCAAGCATAAAGAAGGCCGCCTCGCGGCGGCCCTCTGGAAGCGATATTTCAGGTCAAGCTGAAATCAGCCGGTGACGAGCGCGTAAGCACCCTGGTTCACAGCCTTCAGTTGCTGGGAAAGGTCGTGGAAGGCTGCATTGGAAACGCCACCTGCTGCCTGCTGACGAATGTTGTCAATCTGAGCGCGCAGCTGTGAAACGCGTCCTGCATCGACATAGCCGTTCTGACGAGCATTGTTGACGTTGCTTTCAGCGGCCTTGATCTGGCGCTCGAGCTGCTGGGTCAGAGAAAGCGAAGGAGCCTGGCGCTGGGCCGAGATCGAAGCTTCGTAGGTGAGGTCCGCAGGGGACTTGCCGACATAGCCGGAGGCGGCGCGGTTGATGCTCGAAGTCGAGATCGTGTCGACGCTGTCGATCGAGCGCGAATAGACACGGTCTTCCGGAGAAATCTGTGAGCTGAGGGGCTGTGCATAGGCTCCGACGAGCGGAGTGGAGGCGAGGAGAACAGCGAGGGTGGTCTTGATTGCGAAGTTGTTCATTTTTCTTGTCCAATTCAACAGGTCGATGTTGGGAGCCATCGACCTACAATTGCACCGTCAGGTTGCCCGTCGGCCACGCTCTCACCAAAGCGTGCCCGGGCAACCCCGGCTGATTGGAAGCTATGTACGAGGGCAGGGACGTTCAACCCCGAGGAGCAATGAAGCTTGGAGGTGACGTCGCGTCGCGTACTTATAAGTACATGAATTCAAACATTAAAAACACTAATGAAAGTTTTCGTGAACGCTCTGTTGTCAGTTGTGTGAACACAATTTCGCGACTTAGCCGAGTAACGAAATTGCGCGTTTTGAGGTCTAGTCGGTTACATTTGAACCATACCGTTCCGTCAGATGGTTTTTGAGGTGAGTCGCGTTGAGTGGCTCGCCCGTGGCTCGCAGAATCAGTTCCGGCGTCGACCAGCGCGAGCCCTGCGACCAGATATTCTTTTTGCGCCATTCATTGACTGATCGGAAGTTTCCGACCGCGAACTCTTCTTCAATTCCTTCATGCGTGCGTTGGATTGCGGCCCATTGTTGCGCGGCAATGACAGCTCCAAGCGTGTAGGACGGGAAGTAGCCAAATGCTCCCGATGGCCAGTGCACGTCCTGCATTGGCCCATCGGCGGGATTGTCGATTGTGGAAAGCCCGAGATAGGCTTTCATTTTCGCATCCCAGGCTTCCGGCAGGTCGGAAACGGCGAGCTTACCCGACACCAGTTCCTGTTCGAGTTCGAACCGCAGGATCACATGCAGGGGATAGGTCACTTCGTCAGCGTCAACGCGGATCAGGCTTTTCTCGACATGATGGACATGCGGCATGAGATCTTCGATTGACCAGTGCTCACCCAGATGCCGTTCAACGACAGGAAGTGCCCAGCGCCAGAAGGATGGATTGCGCCCGATCTGTTTCTCCACGAACAAGCTCTGGCTTTCGTGGAGCGCTATCCCACGCGCCTTGCCTGACGGCCAGTGAACCCATTCGGCAGGAAGGTTTTGTTCGTAAAGCGCATGGCCGGTCTCATGCAACACACCCATCAGTGACGAGAGAAATTCGTCCGTGCGATACCGCGTCGTGATGCGGGTATCGGTTGGAACGCCGCCACAAAATGGATGGTGCGAGATACTCAGGCTGCCCCGGGTCATGTCGAAACCAACGGCTTCCATCAAGGCAAGACAAAGGTCGCGCTGCATGTCGATCGGGTAGTTTCCGGACAATGCCCTGAGCGGGCGCTTCGCCAGTCGTTGTGCCTGAACGTCCAGCGCCTGAGGAACAAAATCGACCAGAAATGCTTTCAAGTCGTTCAGCACCGGTTCCACCTCGGCCACGCGGTTGCCGGGGTCGTACTGCTCCATCAGAGCATCGTATGGCTTCAACTGCAGCGCGTCAGCACGTAGCTGGGCCTCTTCACGAACCATCGCCACGACAGCATCGAGTGCTGGCTGGAAGTTGGTCCAGTCATTTTTCGCACGCAAGTCACGCCATAGCTGCTCGCAGCGCATCCGCGTACGTGTCTGGTGCTCAACGAATTCTGCCGGAAGGCAGGTGACATTTGTGTGCGTACGCTTGAACTCGCGTAGTGCCGCTGTCTGATCCTCGTTAAGCGTCTCGTTTTCGGCAGCTTCGATCCAGTCTGCAATTTCCGGGGCTGTCGCAGTGCGATGACGTATGCCAGCAAGGGTCGCCATCGCTTCCGCACGCGCTTCACCACCGCCCACCGCCATGTGGGTGGCTTCATCTGTGCCGAGAATTGCGAGCGCGTGATTATACGCGTCGAGGCGCCGGTTGAGGTCATCGAGCTTTTGAAACGACATTGGGTACCTGTTGGGCTGAGTTATTGATGTTGGTCGCGATAGCGCGACGCCAGAGGGGAGCCATGCGACTGCAAGATGATTATCGTTCCGTGAGCTTCAGCTCGATGCGTCGATTGCGGTTGCGTGCTTCGGGGGTGTCTTCGGGATCCAGCGGCTGATATTCACCAAAGCCGGCTGCAACCAGACGCTGTGGCGGAACGCCCTGTTCGATCAGGAACTTCACCACGGATGTGGCACGCGCAGACGATAGTTCCCAGTTGTCCCGATAGCGACCGGAGCCCGAAAGGGGAATGTTATCGGTGTGTCCGTCAACACGCAGCACCCAGTTGATTTCAGGTGGAATTTCCCGCTGCAATTCCAAAATAGCGCCCGCGAGCTTTGCCATCTCGGAGCGTCCGGCTTCGTTGATCTGTTCGGAGCCGAGCGGGAACAATACCTCTGATTGAAAGACGAAACGGTCGCCGACAATGCGGATGTTTTCGCGGTCAGACAGGATCTCACGCAAGCGCCCGAAGAAATCGGAGCGGTAGCGGTTCAGTTCCTGTACGCGTTGAGCCAGCGCCACGTTCAGGCGCCGCCCCAGATCGGCAATCTTGGCGTTCGACTCGCGGTCACGCGATTCGGAAACCTCGAGCGCCGACTCCAGTGCACCGATCTGGTTGCGCAGCGCAGCGATCTGGCGATTCAGCAATTCGACCTGGCTCAAGGCGCGTTGGCTGATCTGGCGCTCGCTGTCGAGTTCACCCGAGAGTTGGCCTGCCCGTGCTTCCGCAGCAGCGCCAGCCCCCGAACCTGCCGACAGCAATTGCTCCAGACGCGAACGCTCGCCTTCAGATTCTGCCAGCGAAGACCGCAGGTTGGACAGCATGTCTTCCAGGTCCTGCGAGTTCGATTGCTCCAGTGCGAGCAACTGGGTCAGTTCATTGATCTGCGTGTTGAGGCGTCCGAGCACCTCGTCTCGCCCGCTGATTTCCTGGCTGAGTAGAAACTGTGCCAGCATGAACACAGACAACAGGAACATGATGGCAAGAAGCAGCGTCGACAAAACGTCGACGAAGCCAGGCCAATAATCAATGTGGCGATCGCCGCGACGGTTGCGCGCCAGCGCCATCTTACTGCCTGTCCTGTTGCTTGCGCAGGGCGTCCGCAAGCTTGTCCAGCGTCACGCGCATCGCCTTCTGTTCGTTCGCCTGCGCTTCAACCCAGTCGCGCATCAACTGCTGTTCGGAGCGCATGTTCTTCACCAACCCTGAAATGCCGTCTGCGAGATTGGCCATCGACGCAGCAATACGCGGATTGGTCGGGTCGCCTTCCTGCATGGCGCGCAGTCGTTCCGACAATAACCGCAATTCTTCTGACGTGTTGAGACTGTCGCTGCTGACCGCGAAGTCGGAATTGACATCGGTCACCGACGACAGCCAGTTTTCGAGTTCGATGTAGAACCGCGTTTGCGCCCGTCCGGCCTGAAGGTCGAGGAACCCCAGGACCAGCGATCCGGACAATCCGAACAGGGATGATGAAAATGCTGTGCCCATACCTGCCAGCGGGGCGGACAGACCAGTCTTGAGGGTATCCAGCACCACATTGGCATCGCCTGAGCCGGGATCCAGCGTCTGGATCGTGTCGCCAATCGATCCGATGGTCTGAAGTAGTCCCCAGAAAGTGCCAAGAAGACCGAGAAAAATCAGAAGGCCGGTGAGATAGCGCGAAATGTCCCGGCTTTCATCCAGGCGCGTTGCAATCGAATCGAGGATGGATCGCATTGAAGAAGTCGAGAGAGCTTGCCCGGACGAGCGTCCGACCAGAGCTTTCATCGGGGCGAGCAGAACAGGATCTTTCGCCTGTCTTCCGGCTCGGAACGAGTTGACCCATTTCACTTCGCGGAAAAGGCGCAGCACCTGCCCGAAGATCAACAGGATACCGACGGCGAGAACCCCGATGATCAATCCGTTCAGGCCGGGGTTGGTCTGGAAAGCGGACGATATCTGACGATAGAGAATGGCGGCGATGAAGCCGGCGATCGCCAGGAAAATCAGCATCGACAGAAGGAAAACCTGCGGACTTGACAGGTTGCGAGGGTCGTAGTCTGACCCCTCCGCCAACCCGTCGTCAGCCCCCAGCGAACGGAGAATTGCCATGCATGCGCCCTTGCGAGAATCCAGCCTTCACTCTTGGTCACGACTCTAAACGGAATTGTGACGAAAATGAAAGGCGGCGTAAGCAGCAAAAGCGGTACTGACGCAGGTTTGCGCGATTGGCGCTCTGGTCAGATCGATTTTTGAACGGTCTTCAGCAGCGCTTTGTGGATGAATTCATTGCCCGCCACGATATTGCCTGCGTCCAGCATGTCCTGCCCACCCTTGATGTCGGTGCAGAAGCCGCCAGCTTCGCGCACCATCAGGATGCCAGCTGCCGTGTCCCAGGGTGCAAGCCAGCTCTCCCAGTAGCCATCGACGCGTCCTGCCGCGACATAGGCAAGGTCCAGCGATGCTGTGCCGAAACGTCGAACGCCGGCCACTTCGCCCATGACATTCTTGAGCTCGACCAGGGCATGCCCGTGGTGGCCGCGACCAAGATGCGGGATTCCGGTGGTGATCACTGCGTCACTGAGCGTTTTGCGGGCGGCAACGCGCAGACGGCGATCGTTCATGAATGCGCCGCCGCCGCGCTCGGCTGTGTAAAGCTCATCCATTGCCGGGTTGTAGATCACGCCGGCCACGATCTGGCCCTGACGCTCGAGCGCGATCGAAATGGCAAAGATCGGGATGCCGTGAAGGAAGTTGGTCGTCCCGTCGAGCGGGTCGACGATCCAGCGGTGCTGATCGTCCTCACCTTCGACCGCGCCACGCTCTTCCATCAGGAAGGAGTAAGAGGGCCGCGCTTTGGAAAGTTCGGCGTGAATGATCTCTTCAGCCTTGCGATCTGCCTGGCTGACATAGTCACCTGGGCCCTTCAGTGACACCTGCAGGTTCTGGACTTCGCCAAAATCACGCGCCAGCGAACGGCCCGCCTTCATGGCAGCCTGGACCATGACATTGATGATTGCTGAACGCGCCATGAAGTATCTCCGAAAGCGTATGCTGGCGACAAGGGGAACGGGTCAATGAGAGTCCGTTTTCGGACGACACCGCTGCTCTGTCAAATGTCCTGAGCGTCTTTCTACACCGGGAGCACGTTGGACAACCGGGAGAACGGAAGCGGCGATCTTGATGGGGGCTGCATCTTCAGCCCGCCATCAATCGTCGATGTGCTGGTTCAGGCGCGGCTGATATAGGTGATCTCGTTGGTGTCGACGATGATCTTTTCACCCGAGGAGATGAATGGCGGGACCAGAACGCGAATGCCGTTTTCGAGCATCGCCGGCTTATAGGACGATGCAGCCGTCTGGCCTTTCACGACCGGATCGGCTTCAGTGATGGTCAGCGTCACCTGGTCTGGAAGCTTGATGCCGATCGGGCGCTCTTCGTGCAGTTCCACGGTCACTTTCATGCCGTCCTGAAGGAACGCCGCGCGGTCGCCCACGAAATCCTTCTCCAGTTCGAGCTGCTCGTAGCTCTCATCGTCCATGAACACCAGAGCCTCGCCCTGCTCGTAAAGGAACGTGAAGTCCTTCTGCTCCAGACGTACACGCTCGACTGTTTCCGCAGCGCGGAAGCGCTCGTTGAGCTTGGTGCCGTTGATGAGGTTCTTGAGTTCGACCTGATTGTAGGCGCCGCCCTTGCCAGGCTTTACCGCGTTGGTCCTAACTGCCACCCAAAGGCCGCCATCGTGTTCGATAACATTGCCCGGACGGATTTCGTTGCCGTTGATCTTTGCCATTGCTCTGTTCCGGAATCTAAAAGGGCGCGCCTAAGCGGGCGCGCGTATCGGCGCTTCCAAGACCACAAATTGGCCCTTGAAGCAAGAGAGTGCGCATATCCTGTTGCTTTGGCCCTTTGGGGCCATGCCGTCAGAGCACGGCTGCGCGCGAATTAGCCAGCTTCAGCTCGTCTTCTGTGAGGCCGTCGATCTGGTCCTCCATGAGGGGGTCGATGAGGCCCGCGCGGCGCGCGCGCAAATACCAGGCGACAGCGGTTACGCGGTCAGCCTCGACACCAACGCCTGAGCGGTAAAGCTTGGCGACACGGTTCTGGGCAGCGGGATTTCCGGCTTGTGCGGCGCGCATCAGCCAGCCAAAACCGGCTTCATCCACATCGGGGCCGCCGTTGCTCTCGACCAATTCGGTGCCAAATTCGATCTGCGCTGTGTCGAAGTTCTGCGCGGCAGCCTTTTCAAGCCAAAGACGAGCCTTTTCAGGATCTACTGCCTTGCCGCCACGACCGGTGCGGTACAGTTGCGCCATTGCGTATTGAGCATCTGGCAGGCCGGCTTCTGCGGCTTTCTCATAATAGACCGCTGCCTGTGCGAGGCCGCTTTCTGTCGTGCTGCGGGCGACGATCATCTGCGCAAGATTGAACTGGGCAAGACGGTGGCCGGCTTCTGCGGCGCGTTTCATCAGATCGTAGCCGCGTTCGGCGTCCTTAAATTCTGGACTGTCCTCGAGCAGCATCATCGCAAACTGGAACAGCGCCTCGGGAACGTTCTGTTCTGCTGCCTTTTCGTAGAATTCGGCAGCGCGGATCGGGTCGCGCTGAACCCCAAGTCCGCGCGAATAAATTTCGGCAACCAGTGTTTGGGCAGCCGGATCCCCCTGCAGCGCCAGCGGCGAGGCAAGGTTGAGCGCCGTGATGTAGTAGCCGCGTTGAAAGGCGCCATAGGCGATATCCGAAGGACGCGTTGCAAACCTGCCAGGGTCGACCGCCTCCAGCGTCGGTGCGGTCACGCGCGCGCCGTCCGGACCATTCTCGGCGCCGCTCTCGGTCTCCTGCGCTAGCGCGGGCAGGGCGGAGAGGGCAAGGATGAGAGGGATCGCAGCGTGGCGCATGGCACTCGTCAGCTTTCGAATTGCGGTGCTTGTTCTTCGAGAAGGGCGTTGGCGCGGGCAACGGCAACGGCAGGGTCAATCCCATCGCCATAAACCGCGGCCGAAACCGCCACGAAGTCGACCCCGGCAGCAGCGACGTCGATAACACTTTCGATCGTGGAGCCTGCAAGAACGATGCAGGGCACTTCGACCATCTCCGACCACCAGCCGCCGAGTTTAAGATTGCGCGGGTGGGGTTCTGGCTTGTTGTCGTAGTTGAAGCGGCCAAAAAAAATGTAGTCTGGCTGGAGCTCGCCGAGCTCGAGGGCATCGTCGCGGGTCGTCACACCACCAGAGCCTACCATCATCTTGCCCTGATGCTTCTCGATGAGGTCGCCGATCGTGTCCTTCGATCCTTCGACGTGGATGCCGTCGGCATGGACGCGTGCTGCGATGCGCGGTTCGCCTGCCAGGATCACCGCGACACCCTCTTGCTGGGCTGCAGGCACGATTTTTTCGGCAAACGACTGGAAGGTTGCGTCATCGATTTCACCTTGCGGCAGGATCAGCGACGCGACATCGCCCCCTGCCAAGGCGGAAAGAACGCGCTCGGGAGACGACGAGGGCGGCGCGATAAGAACGAGGCGGCAGCGGTTTGGCGCTTGGGTGGGGTTCATGGCTTTCCTGCGCAGTTCTGCCCCAAATGGCGGGGGATCATGGTAGGAATTGGGCATAGAACAACCGTGACCGTTTGAACAGCGCTGACGGCCGTGTTCGTCATCGCGAGGCTGGCGCCGGCGCGTTGCTGATGACGGCAAATGCAGCTAAGGAGCTTCCCCGGGGGAGATGCCATAGCAGTGCATGACTTACTGACCGATCCGTGGTTTTATGCCGCCGCCATACCTGCGGTCATGCTGGTGGGGCTGGCCAAGGGTGGCCTTGGCGGTGCGATGGCGCTGATGGGCGTGCCGTTGATGTCTTTGGTTATGTCACCGGTGCAGGCAGCTGCGATCCTGCTCCCGATCCTCGTTCTGATGGACGCGGTGTCACTGTGGACATGGCGCGGAGAGCGCGACACGGTCACCCTCAAACTGATGATGCCGGGGGCGATGGCTGGCCTTGCGCTGGGATGGCTGACCGCAGCGATGGTTTCAGCCAGTATGGTGCGTTTGATTGTCGGTATTGTCGCCATCGCGTTTTTCGCTCGTTGGATCTGGCAAAAGATCGCTTCCGGTGAGCGCGCCGCGCCGCACAATGTCGTGAAGGCTGCGGTCTGGAGCCTGATCACAGGCTTTACAAGTTTCGTTGCGCATGCCGGTGGTCCGCCCTATCAGGTCTATGCATTGCCGCTGAAGCAGCCACCGGCCCTCTATGTCGGAACCAGTGTCATCTTCTTTGCCGTGCTCAACACGGTGAAGCTGGTGCCGTATTTCATGCTCGGGCAGTTTGATCCTGCTACGCTGGCTGCATCGGCCGTGCTGGCACCAGTCGCCCCGGTTGCAATTCTTGCGGGTGCATGGATTGTCCGGCGGATGCGGCCTGCGCTGTTTTATCCGTTCATGTATATCCTTGCGCTGGTTGTTGGCCTCAAGCTGACTTGGGACGGCATTTTCCAGCTCTGGGGGTAATGACGGCTCGGTTCGGATGTGCATAATCCGCGCCGATCAGGAGGCTACCAGATGACCAATCCCTACGAGACAGATCTTGGCAAGAACCCGGCCAACTTTCAGCCTCTGACGCCGCTCAGTTACTTGGAGCGTGCGGCCAAGGCCTATCCCGATCAGCTTGCCATCATTCATGGTGCGCAGCGCGTCAGCTATCGAGATTTCTGGCGGCGCTCGCTGAAACTCGCCTCCGCTCTGGCGCGGCGTGGTATCGGCAAGGGCGATACCGTCTCGGTGATGCTGTCGAATACGCCGCCGATGCTGGAAGCCCATTTCGGGGTGCCGATGGTCAAAGGCGTGCTGCATTCCCTGAATACGCGCCTTGATGCCGCAATCATTGCTTTTCAGCTTGACCATGCCGAGACGAAGATCCTGATCGTCGATCGGGAGTTCTCGCCGGTCGTGAAGCAGGCGCTGACGCTGACAAGCGTCAAGCCATTGGTGATCGACTATGACGACCCGGACTTCGATGTCGATGCGCCCTACAGCAAGGGTGAGCGTATCGGAATGCTGGACTATGAGGAGTTCGTCGAATCTGGCGACGAGAATTTCCGGTGGTCGATGCCCGACGACGAATGGGATTCGATTGCGCTCAACTATACGTCGGGCACAACGGGCAATCCGAAAGGGGTCGTCTATCATCACCGCGGCGCGGCGCTGATGGCTTTTTCAAACACAGTTCATGCCGGGATGGGCAAACACCCGGTCTATCTGTGGACGTTGCCAATGTTCCATTGCAACGGCTGGTGCTTTCCCTGGACGCTCGCGATCACCGCTGGCACTCATGTCTGCCTGCGCTGGGTTCGGGCGAAGGCGATGTTCGATGCCATTGCTGACCATGGCGTAACCCATCTGTGTGGAGCGCCGGTGGTCATGTCGGCCCTGATCAACGCCAAGGATGACGAGAAGCGCAGCTTTGACCAGATCGTGACGTTCAATACGGCTGCTGCCCCGCCACCTGAAGCTGTTCTGGCTGGCATGGCAGATGCCGGGTTTGCAGTCACGCATCTTTACGGCCTGACCGAGACCTATGGTCCTGCGGTGGTCAATGAATGGCATTCCGATTGGGACGGTTTGGAGCGCGACGCGCGCAACTCGAAGAAGGCGCGCCAGGGTGTTCGTTACGCTGCCCTTGACGGATTGAGTGTGCGCGATCCGATAACAATGGAGGAAACACCCGCCGATGGTGAGACCATTGGTGAAGTGATGATGCGCGGCAACATCGTTATGAAGGGGTACCTCAAGAATCGGACGGCCACGGAAGAGGCATTTGCGGGCGGGTGGTTCCATTCCGGAGACCTCGGCGTCATGCATCCCGATGGCTATATCCAGCTCAAGGACAGGTCGAAGGATATCATCATCTCCGGCGGGGAGAATATCTCCTCGATTGAGGTCGAGGATGCGATCTACAAGCACAAGGCAGTTTCATCCTGTGCTGTGGTGGCGCGGGCCGACGACAAGTGGGGCGAGACGCCCGTGGCCTATGTCGAGCTCAAGTCTGGCCAGACGGCAACCGAGGAAGACATCATCGAGCATTGCCGCTCGCTGCTTGCGCGGTTCAAATGTCCACGCACGGTCGTGTTCGTGGAGATCCCAAAGACCTCGACTGGAAAAATCCAGAAATTCGTGTTGCGTGAGATGGCCAAGCGCCTTTGAGGCGGAGTGTTTATGCCCCCTTCAAATGGAGCCCGTCAGCAGCGCGACTGTCTCCCGATGGCACATTTTTCTGCAATGCCAGTCACCGTGTTAAGGTTTGGTTAAGCTTCATATGTGATATTTGTGGGTATCCAGTGATCTGGATTCTTACCGAGTGGCTTGGCCACTCCGTTTGACGCCTCCCTGTTTAACTCCTGAGAGCCGCCTTTTGCGGCTCTTTTTTTGTTTTCTGGCTGTCATGTCGACGGCCTATCGCATTAACCCTTCATTAAACATGTGCTTGCGTTTGCGTCATGAGGGGATCAAATTCCCGTCGGGCTCGTTTAGTCAGCGCGCCTTGGGCCGCTGTCATTCTAAACGCAGTGGCGTTGTAAGTTTACGGGGTGTGGGTTTCATGCACGAGCAGGGTTTCCAGAGCGGCAACACGATCAAGCTCGCCGAAAGGCGGGTCTATACCGACTCGTTCAAACCCCTTTACAATGAGGGCATGGGCCTGGTAGAGCGCGCCGCCGAGTATCTGGATGGCGATGGCCGCGTTGCGGCCAAGGAACTGTCACGGATTGCCGCCACGCTCTACGCTGCAGAATCCATGCGCCTGACCACCCGGCTGATGCAGGTTGCGTCGTGGTTGTTGCTTCAGCGCGCGGCAAATGCCGGCGAGATGACACGTGACCAGGTGGCTGCCGAAAAGACCAAGGTGCGCCTCGACACGGCGTCGGCGCCACAGGATACGCCGGGCTGGGTCGAATTGCCGGGCGATTTTCGTTCGATCGTCGAGCACTCGTTGCGACTGCAGGCACTGGTGCGGCGCGTCGATGAGGATCTCGATACCGATCCGATGGCACCTGCCGTCTCGACCACGGTACGCCGTGGCAATCCGGTTTCCGACCAGATCAATCTTCTTCACACCGCATTTGGGCGCAACTGACCAGCAAGTGGCGGGGGCTACCCGCCAAAAAGGCTGAACAGAGAGTCAAAGACTGGCAGAGCCAGCAGGGCGGCCAACAGAATGAGCATGAAGGTGGCCGCACGATAGAGCCGCTCGCCGCCTTTTGAAAAGGCGGCGCTTCCCAGTGAAATGCCGATGAAATAGATCGGAGCCGCGATCAGCGCGCGTATCGCTATCTCCCACGCAAAGATGTCTGCGTAGATGAGGTTTGCGAGCGTGATGAATGTCGAGATGAAGAACAGCGACAGAAGATTGGCGCGCACGACCATCGCGGGAAGGCCAGAAGTCATCCAGTAGGCGATGATGGGCGGGCCGGGGATCGACGCGATGCCGGAAAGAACGCCCGCCACTCCGCCAATTCCGAACGAGACCGCAAGGTTGCGAGGGCCGCGCCATGTCCAGCGCAGCCACAAGATCACCACGCAGCCCAGAATCGTCAGGCAGATCAGCCACCGCAGAAACAGCTCGTCTCCAGTGACGAGGATCCAGATACCGAGCGGAAGTCCGACGACCATGCCGAAGAGGATCGGGATGATCTCCCGCCACCGCGCGATGCGGAAGGCGGGGATCGTTACGGGCAGGGATGGCACGATGTCGATCAGGACCAGAAGCGTGAGCGCCGCCGGCGGGCCGTAGATCGCTCCCGCGATCGGCGCAATGATCATGCCGGACCCAAAGCCGGAGAGGCCGCGAGCGATCCCTGCAAGAAAAATCACGCCCAGAAGCAGGATATAGGCGGTGTTGAATTCGGGCAGGGCCCACAAGCTCATTTCGCTCATGCAGATGGCTGTGGCGCGCGTCGTTCGTGCTGCCTAGGGGCAAAAGCAGCACTCCGGTTGCTCCAGATCGTGTGTGTTTCTGGTTTGTTCACTTTTCTGATGGCAATCCTTACCCGTCAAGCTAGGGTGAGTGTCATGAACGAGACGATTCGTATTATCGGGATAGATCCCGGCCTTCGACGCACGGGGTGGGGCATCATTGATGTCCTGGGAAATTCGTTGCGTTTTGTAGGGTCAGGAACCGTCCTGTCTGACGGCAAGGCGGAGCTTGCGACCCGGCTGTGCCAGTTGCATGACGGCCTCAGCCAGATCGTTCACGGCCAGATGCCACATGAAGCCGCAGTCGAACAGACATTTGTTAACAAGGATGCGGTTGCTACGTTGAAGCTGGGTCAGGCGCGAGGCGTCGCGCTGCTGGTGCCTGCGCTCGCGGGTTTGCAGGTTGCGGAATATGCGCCAAATGCCGTGAAGAAGGCGGTCATCGGGGTCGGCCATGGCGATAAGAAGCAAATTCACATGATGGTGCGTGTTTTGATGCCCAAGGCGACATTCGACACCGATGATGCGGCCGATGCATTGGCAATCGCAATATGCCATGCGCACCACCGTCAGAGTGTTACAGGAAGGATGGCCGCCGCGTTGGCGATGGCGAAAGCGGGGTAGGGAAGGTCATGATAGGCAAGCTCAAGGGCACGGTGGACGAAATCGGTGATGATCATTGCATCATCGATGTGCATGGCGTCGGCTATGTCGCGTTTTGCGGTGTCCGCACGCTGGCAACGCTCCGCCCTGGTGAGGCCGCCGTGCTGCTGATCGAAACCTATGTGCGCGAGGACATGATCCGGCTATACGGTTTCACCACGGCCCTGGAGCGCGAATGGTTCAAGCTGTTGCAGAGCGTGCAGGGCGTCGGTGCCAAGGTGGCGCTGGCAGTGTTGTCGACACTGACGACCGCCGAACTGGCAAATGCCATTGCGCTGCGTGATCTGGCAATGGTTTCGCGCGCACCAGGTGTTGGCAAAAAGGTGGCTGAGCGCATCGTCACGGAGCTGAAAAGCAAGGCTCCTGCCTATGCCGGCGAGGCGACGGGGACGATCGGGTTGAAGCAGGAGCTGGGCGAAGGCGTGGCACCCGCGCCGGTAGCGGATGCTGTTTCGGCGCTGACCAATCTTGGCTATTCGCGGGATATTGCTGCAAACGCGGTTGCTGCGGCGCTCAAATCGGCGGGGGAGGATGCGAACTCTGCCACCCTCATTCGCCTCGGCCTGAAAGAACTGGCGCGCTAAGCTGATGTTGCAAGCCGCCCTGCGTCGTGAAATGACAGCTTCATGAGTGTACCACCCCGTCTCCTGACCCCGGAAAAGCGCGGCGAAGATGTCGACGTCTCGCTGCGCCCGCAGACACTGGACGATTTCGTCGGCCAGCAGGCCGCGCGTGCCAATCTCAAGATATTCATCGAAGCCACCAAGGGGCGTGGCGAAGCGCTCGACCACGTGTTGTTCGTTGGCCCGCCCGGGCTGGGCAAGACGACGCTGGCGCAGATCATGGCGCGCGAACTCGGCGTCAATTTTCGCTCGACCTCCGGACCGGTGATCGCCAAGGCGGGTGATCTTGCGGCGCTTTTGACCAATCTGGAAGAACGCGACGTCCTCTTTATTGATGAGATCCACCGCCTGAGCCCGGCGGTTGAGGAAATCCTCTATCCGGCGATGGAAGATTTTCAGCTCGATCTGATCATTGGCGAGGGCCCGGCGGCGCGTTCGGTGAAGATCGATCTGGCAAAATTCACGCTGGTAGCCGCGACGACCCGGCTTGGCCTTTTGACCAATCCTTTGAGAGATCGTTTTGGCATTCCGACGCGGCTCGACTTCTACACTGTCGAAGAACTCGAGCTGATCGTGCGGCGCGGCGCACGCATTCTGTCCCTGCCAATGAGCGACGATGGTGCGGTGGAAATTGCGCGCCGGGCGCGCGGCACGCCACGTATTGCCGGGCGGTTGTTGCGGCGCGTGCGTGACTTTGCATCGGTCGCAGGAGCAGAGATCGTTGACCGCAAGGTTGCCGATGCCGCCTTGTCGCGGCTTGAGGTCGATGCTCTCGGGCTCGACAGTTTGGACCGGCGCTATCTTGGGATGATCGCACGAAATTTCGGTGGCGGGCCCGTGGGTATCGAAACGATTTCGGCCGGCCTTTCCGAGCCGCGTGATGCGATTGAGGACATCATCGAGCCTTATCTGATCCAGCAGGGCTTCATTCAGCGCACCCCGCGCGGGCGGGTGATGACCAGTAATGCCTGGAAGCATCTTGGCCTCAACGCGCCGGAAGAGATCGTGCGCCAGCAGATCAACCTGTTTCAGGAAGAATAAGCGTGACCGAGACCAGCCTGGCCGGGCTTTCCGGCGAACTCACCACGTTTGGCCATCGCCTGATGGCGCGGGTCTATTATGCCGACACGGATTTTTCCGGCGTCGTCTACCATGCGCGTTATCTGGAGTTCCTCGAACGTGGCCGGTCGGACTTCCTGCGGCTGGCTGGCGTTCATCACACGGAACTCGCCGAAGGCAAGCACGGCGAAAAGCTGGTCTGGGTCGTGCGGCGCATGGAGATTGATTTCAAGGCACCCGCCAAGATTGACGACGTTCTGACCATCGATACGCGGACCGAAAGCTTGTCCGGTGCACGCATCTTCATGGCGCAGCAGATCCGCCGCGGCGACGAGGTGCTGATCGAGGCACGTGTCGAAGCGGCGATCATTTCCGAATCCGGACGCCCGCGTCGCTTCCCCAAGGAGTGGATCGACGTGTTCATGCCGCAAGGCTAAGCCGCGGCGCTACCGTCCACGATTATCGCGAACGCTCCGGTGCGGCGGTGCACATTGGACACGACATTCGTGCCGCGCAGAATCCTAACTGAACATTAACCTTAACGGCCCATGAAGGATCGTTGCGAGGATTGCGAGGCAGGTACGCGCCTTCCTTTCACCAAATTTCGCTCAGACAAGGCCGGAACAGCGCATTGAGGGCGGTTCTTGTCTTTAACGGGCGAGGGTCGACAGGGAATGATGCGTACAGGCCCGCATGAGGCGGTCCAAAACTCTTAGGGACTAACATTCATGGAACAGGTGGCTCTTGCCGCGCCCGGCGGCGATCATTCCTTGTGGAGCCTTTTCTGGCAGGCTGGCTGGGTCGTCAAGCTTGTCATGCTGGGGCTCATTGCTGCATCGGTCTGGACCTGGGCAATCATTGTCGACAAGATCCTGACTTATGCGCGCACCCGCGCTGCGCTGACGCGTTTCGAAGAAGTATTCTGGTCGGGACAGTCGCTTGAGGAGCTCTATCGCACCCTGGCTGAACGCAAGACTTCCGGGATGGGCTCAATCTTCGTCGCAGCGATGCGCGAATGGAAAAAGAGTTTCGAAAAGGGCGTGAAGTCGCCCATCGGCTTGCAGAACCGCATCGACAAGGCAATGGATCTGGCGCTGACCCGCGAGATGGAGGGTCTGGAAAGCCGTCTTGGCTTTCTTGCCTCGGTCGGTTCAGCAGCGCCCTTCATCGGGCTGTTTGGAACTGTGGTCGGTATCATGACCTCGTTCCAGGCGATTGCAGCATCGGGCGCGACCAATCTTGCAGTTGTTGCACCAGGCATCGCCGAAGCGTTGCTGGCGACAGCTCTGGGACTTCTTGCCGCCATTCCGGCCACCATTGCCTACAACAAGCTGTCTGCCGATGCAGGCAAACTGGCGCTGCGCATGGAGGGCTTTGCGGACGAATTCTCGGCCATACTGTCGCGACAAATCGATGAGAAAGTGCCCGTCAGGGCTGCGGCGTAGGAGCGGGTTCGATGGCTATGTCGATGGGTGGACGAGCAGGCGGTGGCGGACGCAGACGGCGTGGCCAGCGCCGCGCGCTGGTCTCCGAAATCAACGTCACGCCCTTTGTCGACGTCATGCTGGTGTTGCTGATCATCTTCATGGTGGCAGCACCGCTGATGACTGTGGGCGTGCCGATCGAACTGCCAGAGACGCAGGCGCGTGCGCTTGAGGCCAAGACGCAGCCAATTACTGTTTCGGTCAACGAGCAGGGACAGATCTTTTTGCAGGAGACCGAAATTTCGCTCGATGAGATCGTTCCGCGCCTGCAAGCCATTTCCCAGACGGGTTATGAAGAACGCATTTTCGTGCGCGGTGACCGCAGCGCGGATTACGGCACAGTCATGCGCGTGATGGCGCGCATCTCTTCGGCGGGTTACCGCAACCTTGGTCTTGTCACCCTGCAGGAACAGGGCAACTGACGCAATGAAGACCGGCCTGTCGACATCGGTGGCATTGCATGTGGTCGTGATCGGGCTGGGCCTTGTCTCATTGTCTTCGCCACAGCCGATGGAATTGGGAGCGGTTGAATCCTTTCCCGTCGACATCGTGCCGATGGAGGAGGTTTCCCAGAGCGTGCGCGGTGAGCGTACCGCGCCTGTTGCAGAACGCCCGGCACCGGTTCCGACGACCAGACCTGATGATGTGCCAGAGGCGCAGGAGGTGGGTGACAACAAGGTCGATCTGACGACCCCGCCGACGCCGGATCCGCGACCGCGTGAGGTCGAGGTGGCAGCCGCGCCGCCGCCGTCCGAAACGCCGACACCCACGCCAGAACCTGTGCCTGAGCCAGAACCGGCGCCCGCACCGCAGCCTGAACCAGAACCTGTGCCGACAACCGAAGTTGCGCCGCAGCCGCAGCCACCTCAGGAAGTCGCCCCGGATCCAGTACCCGAACAGGTGACAGAAGCGCCTGCGCCCGCACCTGACGTTGCTGCATTGCCGACGAGTGCGCCGGTGCCGCAGGCACGCCCACAGCCACCGCAGGCCCAGGCCGCGCGCACGCCCGAGAGGCGCGAGCCTGACCGCCAGCCGCAGCAGCCGCGACGAGAATCTGCATCGAGCGAATCGAGCGAGAAGAGCGTCGAAGATCAGGTTGCTGCGCTCTTGAACCGTGATCGTGCTTCGGGCGGAGGCGCAAAGCGCTCGCAGGAGCAGGCATCGCTTGGTGGACGTCAAACGACCGGCGCAAAGCTGAGCCAGAGTGAAGAAGATGCGATACGTCGTCAGCTCGTCGCGTGCTGGAACGTGCCTGCGGGCGCGGTTGGCGCGTCGGACCTGAAGGTGACGGTCAGTTTCAAGCTGGATCCTTCGGGGACGTTGCAGGGCTCGCCGACCGTGGACAAGCCCAGCGGCGATCGCACGTTCGACGATAGTGCGCTGCGCGCAGTTCGCCTTTGCAATCAGCGCGGCTTCCAGCTGCCAAGCGACAAATACGATGCGTGGGCGGAAGTGACCGTCAACTTCGATCCACGTGACATGTTCTGATGATTTCAATCCGGCATGAGCCCATTCGGACCCATGAGGCCAAGTGAATGATGAAAATTTTCAAGACTCTCTTCTCCCTCGGTTTGTTGGCAACAGGCGTTGCCATTGCGGGGGTTCTGCCTGCCCGTGCTCAACTCGTGATCGACGTCACGCAAGGTGTCGTCGAGCCGTTGCCGATCGCGATCACCGACTTCGTGTCGAGCGATACGATGGGGGCCGAGATCTCCGCGGTGGTGGCCGCCAATCTGAAGCGATCAGGTTTGTTTGCACCGATCGACAAAGGCGCCTTCATCGAGAAGATCAGCAACCCGGACGCTGCGCCGCGATTTTCCGACTGGTCGGTGATCAACGCGCAGGCGCTGGTGACAGGGCGTGTCACACAGGAAGCCGATGGCCGGCTGCGTGCCGAGTTTCGGCTCTGGGACACGCTGGCAGGTCAGCAGATGGTTGGTGAACAGTTTTTCGCCAACCGGAATAATTGGCGTCGTGTGGCGCACATCATCTCCGATGCGATCTATGAGCGTCTGACCGGCGAAAAGGGTTACTTCGATACGCGCATTGTGTTCGTTGAAGAGAGCGGCCCGAAAAACCAGCGCGTCAAGCGCCTGGCGATCATGGATCAGGACGGCGCAAATCAGCGTGCCCTGACCGACGGTCGTTCGATCGTGCTCACGCCGCGCTTTTCGCCGAACCGTCAGGAGGTCACCTACATGTCTTATGAGGGGGGGCAGCCGCAGGTTTATCTGTTGCAGATCGAGACCGGTCAGCGTGAGCTGGTGGGCAACTTCCCCGGCATGACCTTTGCGCCCCGCTTCTCGCCCGATGGCCAGAAGGTGATCATGAGTCTGCTGCGCGATGACGGCAACAGCAACATTTACGCTATGGATTTGCGCAGCCGCACCACGACGCGCCTGACCTCGTCCAACGCCATCGACACGTCGCCCTCCTATTCGCCGGATGGCAGCAAGGTCGTGTTCACATCTGACCGTGGCGGACGTCCGCATATTTACGTGATGGGTGCCGATGGTTCGAACCCGCAGCGAATTTCCTTCGGGGATGGCACCTATTCGACGCCGGTGTGGTCGCCACGCGGTGATCTGATCGCGTTCACGAAGCAGACTTCCGGTCAGTTCCAGATCGGGGTGATGCGCGTCGACGGTTCCGGCGAACGTATTTTGTCGAGCGGAAATCTTCAGGAAGGCCCGACATGGGCACCCAATGGGCGTGTCATCATGTTCTTCCGTGAAGGCGGTGGTCAGAGCGGGCCAAAACTGTACTCGATCGATCTGACCGGCCGCAACGAGCAGTCGATCCCAACTGCACAGTTTGCGTCCGACCCTGCATGGTCGCCATTGCTCGACTGATTACGCAGCACTGAATAGTGAGTGAAAGGCGGCCTCGGGTCGCCTTTTACTTAAAGTCGCCTAGTTTCGGCCCCAATTCGATTTAGGGTTCAAGCCAAACCGTCAAGCAGGCGATTCATGCCGACGAGGTGGGACAGTTCAGCGGCCGGGAGCAATGTCTACAGCAGCTTGTCTTCGGCATTCACAAGTCATTAACCCTGTTTCTTGAGCGTACGTTAACCGCGACATGGTTACTGGATGGTCAGGAAAATCATTTAAATGCGAAGGAGAGGCGGTCATGCGCCGTATCGCAGCGATCACACGTAATCCAGCCGTTATCGCGCTCGTCGCCATGCTCGCGGTAGCCGGGTGCGCCAACAAGAATACGCCAAACAACCCCGGTGATCTGGGGCTGGGCGCTGGTGGCATTGGCGGCGCAGGTTCGGCCACGCCAGGTTCGGCGCAGGACTTCACCGTCAATGTCGGCGACCGTATTTTCTTCGATACGGACTCGACCCTTATTCGCGCCGATGCGCAGACCACGCTGAGCCGCCAGGCGCAGTGGCTTGCGCAGTACAATCAGTACTCGATCACGGTCGAAGGCCATGCCGACGAACGCGGCACGCGTGAGTATAACCTTGCGTTGAGCGCTCGCCGCGCCGCCTCCGCACGCGACTTCCTGATTGCTCGCGGCGTGCCAGCCAATCGTATCCGCACGATCTCTTACGGCAAGGAGCGTCCGGTTGCGGTTTGTGACAACATCTCCTGCTGGTCGCAGAACCGCCGCGCTGTCACGGTTCTCAACGGCGCAAGCATGTAATTCAGGCATTTTTGCTTGAAATGGAGGCGGCCTTCGGGTCGCCTTTTTCTTTGCGACTGCTGCAAACAAAATTTGGCCGAACTCAGGGAGCCTGATAGAAGGAAGCGCTTTCCAATCCTTCTAGACAGACTGCAGGTGATGAGACGGACCATGTTTCCAAAAACCTTGATCAGTGCCCTTTTGGCCCTGCCTTTCATGCTGGTAATGGCGCTGCCATCGTCAGCACAGGGTGCCGACCAGCGTGTCCTGCAACTTGAAGAGCAGGTGCGTCAGCTGACCGGCACGCTGGAAGAGCTCAATTTCCAGATCCTGCAGATGCAGGACCAGTTGCGCCGCATGCAGGAAGATAATGAACTGCGCTTCCAGGAACTGGAGGGTGGTTCTGCATCGGGCGATAAATCGCAGCAGCAGGGCAATGCCGGCGGCAGCGGGGACGATGAGTTTTATGCACAGACACCGCGCGTCGAAGACGGCGCGCGGATCGAGCAGCCAGCTGTGGCTCAAGGCGATGCACGGGTGATGGGCGCACCGCCCAGAGATTTCGGCACGATTACCTTTGATGCAAACGGCAATGCCACCGGTGCGGGTGTAAACCCGGTGCCGGCACCGGCCGACAACACGACCGTTGCCGCGCTGCCGCCGCAGGGCGACACCGATGACGAACTGTACCGCAATGCCTATGAATTCGTGTTGCAGGGCGATTATGGTACTGCCGAGGCTGGATTTCGTAGTCTGATCGAGCGGTTCCCTCAGAGCGATCATGCGTCTGACGCGCATTTTTGGCTCGGCGAAGCTTTGCTGGCGCAGCAGCGTCCCCGAGAGGCAGCCGAGATCTTCCTGTCGGCGAGCCGCACCTATCCCCAGGCTCGAAAGGCTCCTGACACGCTCTTCAAACTTGGCGTTTCCCTTGCCGCCATGAACCAGCGTGACGTTGCCTGCGCCACCTTCCGGGAAGTGCTGCAGCGCTATCCGCAGGTTTCGGCTGCGCTGAAGACCAGCATCAGCCAGCAACAGAAGCAGGCGTCCTGCTGAAGGTTGGCCATGTGCCTCGACACAGATCACCTTTTTTGTGATCTCTCCCCTCCGATGTCTGGCTTTGTCGTAGCTGTTTCCGGAGGAAGCGACTCCCTCTCTTTGCTGATCGCAGCCCATTCTCACGCTGAACGGCATTGGCCGGACACAAATCTTGTGGCGGTGACCGTCGATCATGGCTTGCGCAAGGAATCTGCTGATGAAGCGCGCGGCGTTGCCCAATTTTGCGCGTCACGTGGCATCCGGCATCGCACTATGAATTGGCAAGGCGCCAAGCCGGTTTCCGGACTGAGCGCTGCAGCACGCGAGGCGCGCTACGCGCTGCTTGCACAAGCTGCAGAGGAGGCGGGCGTCGATTGTATTCTCACCGGTCATACGCTGGACGATCAGGCTGAGACCGTCGTCATGCGCGCGAAAAGAGGGGCTGGCGGCGGGCTTGCGGGCATGGCGCGTGCCACACTTTATGACGACCGCGTCTGGATTGTGCGGCCCCTGCTGGATCAGAGACGCGCTCATCTGCGTAGCTTTCTAAGCGCGAAGGGCGTGAGCTGGTACGACGATCCGAGCAACGAGAATGCGGCCTATGAGCGGGTCCGCATCCGCGAGAGCATGCAGGATCGTGAAGTCGAAGCTGCTTCCGTCACTGCGAAAGTGGCCGGTGAGAATAGGCGTGCTCTCTCCAACGCCGCTGCAAGACTATTGGAAAGCCGGGTGAGCATGCCGTCTCCGGGCCTTTTCAGGGTTGAAAGATCGCTCTTGGCAGAAGACAGGTCAGAATCGATCCATGCGCTTCGCCTGCTGCTGGCGAGTGTGGGCGGGCGCGCCTATCTGCCTGCTGTAGAGCGTGTCGCGGCGCTTCATGCCGCGATTTCCACCGGCAGAAGACGCGTCTCGTTGTCGCGCGTAGTGATCGACGCACGTTCCGAGGCGGTGTGGATGTATCGGGAGGCGCGTGGATTGCCGACCCTGCAAGCTGGGCAGTCGACATTGTGGGATGGCCGCTGGCGGATCGAGAGCCCGAAGGGCGCTTCCGACGCTGAGATCCGCCCCGGACCAGGCTCGGTAGTCATCGGCGAGACGTCAAACCGGGAATTTCCAGAGGGGCTGGCGCGCGCGGCGCTTGCGGCGGAGCCGTGGATTTATCGCAATGGCAGACCTCTTGGGACTGCGATTGAAACCAACAACTGCAATATCGGCTTGTCGGCGCGCCGCATAGTCGCACCATATTCGCTTTTTTTGCCGGAGTTTGATCTTGCGGCTGCGAGTGTGTTGTCCCACCTGATGGGTAACCCGAAACTGAAATCGTCGCCTTGGAAGAAACACATTGCGCCGTGAGCGTAGACAAGTACGTCGGTTGTGCTTGGCAAGGCCCCAGGCGCTCCTTATGTTAGGCCAAGCGTAAGCTTATTTGGCGATGTTCGCAGAAACATGGACCTGCGGACATGAATGGGAAACACAATGAATCCGAATTATCGCAATCTCGCGCTCTGGGCGATCATCGCCGTCTTGCTGATCGCGCTTTTCAACCTGTTTCAGGCTCCGCAGCAGCGTGGCATGGCGCGTGAGATTCCCTATTCAGAATTCTTGCGTGAAGTCGATGCCGGTCGCGTGACCACCGTGACAATCGCAGGTGAGCGCATTACGGGCACTTACGGCGACGCAAGCACCGGATTCCAGACTTATTCGCCCGGCGACACCGCGCTGGTGCAGCGCCTTGAAGGCAAGGGCGTGACGATCAACGCTCGTCCCGAAACTGACGGCTCGAACTCCATTCTCGGATATCTCGTATCCTGGCTGCCGATGATCCTCATTCTCGGCGTGTGGATTTTCTTCATGCGCCAGATGCAGTCGGGCTCGGGCCGCGCCATGGGCTTCGGCAAATCGAAGGCCAAGCTTCTGACCGAAGCGCATGGCCGCGTGACTTTTGCCGACGTTGCCGGTGTCGACGAAGCCAAGCAGGATCTGGAAGAGATCGTGGAGTTCCTGCGTGATCCGCAGAAGTTCCAGCGCCTGGGCGGCAAGATTCCGCGCGGTGTGCTGCTCGTGGGCCCTCCCGGCACTGGCAAGACCCTGACCGCGCGAGCGGTTGCCGGCGAAGCCAATGTGCCGTTCTTTACCATTTCCGGGTCGGACTTCGTTGAAATGTTCGTCGGTGTCGGTGCAAGCCGCGTCCGTGACATGTTCGAACAGGCCAAGAAGAATGCGCCCTGCATTATCTTCATCGACGAAATCGACGCGGTCGGACGTCACCGTGGCGCAGGCCTTGGCGGTGGCAATGATGAGCGCGAACAGACGCTGAACCAACTGCTGGTCGAAATGGACGGCTTTGAGGCGAATGAGGGCGTGATCCTGATCGCCGCAACCAACCGTCCCGACGTTCTTGACCCTGCGCTGCTGCGTCCAGGCCGTTTCGACCGCCAGGTTGTGGTGCCGAACCCTGACGTGCTGGGCCGCGAGAAGATCCTCAAGGTGCATGTGCGCAACGTGCCGCTGGCGCCAAATGTCGACCTCAAGGTCATGGCTCGTGGCACGCCGGGCTTTTCGGGTGCCGACCTTGCCAACCTCGTCAACGAAGCTGCGCTGATGGCGGCCCGCCGCAACAAGCGGCTCGTGACGATGGCCGAGTTCGAGGACGCCAAGGACAAGATCATGATGGGTGCGGAGCGCCGCTCCAACGCCATGACGCAGGCCGAAAAGGAACTCACCGCCTATCACGAGGCCGGTCACGCGATCACCGCGCTGCATGTTCCCTCTGCTGATCCGCTGCACAAGGCGACGATCATTCCGCGTGGCCGTGCGCTCGGCATGGTGATGCAATTGCCCGAAGGCGACCGTTACTCGATGAGCTACAAGTACATGACCTCGCGTCTTGTGATCATGATGGGCGGTCGTGTCGCGGAAGAGATCAAGTTCGGCAAGGAGAACATCACATCGGGCGCGTCGTCCGATATTGACCAGGCGACCAAGCTGGCGCGCGCCATGGTGACGCGCTGGGGCTTCTCCGACAAGCTTGGCCACGTTGCCTATGGCGACAATCAGGAGGAAGTGTTCCTCGGCCATTCGGTGGCCCGCACGCAGAACGTTTCGGAAGAGACCGCGCAGATCATTGACGCCGAAGTGCGCCGCCTGATCGACGAGGCCTACAAGGAAGCGCACCGCATCCTGAAAGATCATCGGGACGAGTGGCTGGCGATTGCGGAAGGCCTGCTTGAATACGAGACCCTTTCCGGTGACGAGATCAAGGCTCTGATTGCGGGTGAAAAGCCGGCGCGTGACCTTGGCGATGACAGCCCGACCTCGCGCGGCACCGCCGTTCCGAAGGCTGGCAAGCCCAAGGCCGACAAGAAGGGCGGCGAAGAGCCGGATTCGGGCCTTGAGCCGCAGCCACAAGGCTGATTTTACCGAGCCAACCGAAACGCCGCGATCTGATCGCGGCGTTTCTTTTTTGAACACCGCTGGGCCTATTTAGCCTATTTCAGCCGGCACAACATGAGTTGCAGATGGGCCTCCAATTCGGTGCGCACCGTGGCGCGCTCGAGCGGATCGCTGGTGACGAGATAGAGGTCGACCATCGTCACCAGGATCGTCCCGATAATACGCAGACGGATCGCGGAGTTTTCGGTGCCGGGCGCAAAACGCTGCAGAAATGGTGAGATGACCGTTTCGGCGAGTTCCGTACTCTCGCGGGGATGGCCGTTCTCGAACGGACGGATGCGACGCATTTCAGCCAGCAGTGCGGCGTGAGCGGGAAGTTTCTCGGACGCCTCCAGATATATGTTCAAGAGCTCGGAGGCTGCTTGCGCGATGGGCATCGAGGCTGGCAACTCGTCCAGAGCTGCCTGGCAACAACTGACCAGACGCAGGACTATCGCGTCATAGGCGTCAAGGAGCATCGCGTTGCGATTTTCAAAGTAGCGATAGATCGTCCCCACCGCGGTTCCTGCCTCTGCCGCGACCCGTGTTGTCGTGACATGATCAGCCCCGTCGCGCGCGACGATTGTTTCCACTATCTCCAGAACTCGTGCGCGCGTGGCAATGGCGCGTGGCTGTTGCGGAATAATCGGGCTGGATGGAGTGGCGCGGATCATAACTGAAATTGCTTCATGTTCGTTGACTTCATTCGTCACCAAGCGCATCGTTACAGTAATTCGGGAGGGTGGTCATGAAAACTGCGCGCGTTGCCACGATTTTAGGCATGATGTTGCTTTCGACAACAGCTATGGTCGCAGCAGCCGAGCACAGAATTGTTCCGGGAGACGGAGCTAACGAGCGGTTGCTCGAGGCGCTCATCATGGCTGAGCCGGGCGACATGATCTTGATCGGGGCGGGGCGTTACGATCTGACCGAAGGGTTGTCTCTGGCGGTCGATGACGTGACGGTGCGCGGCGAGGGGCCGGACGCCACGGTTCTGTCCTTCAAGGGTCAGACCGCCTCCGGCGAAGGGCTTCTGGTGACGTCCAACAAGGTTGTCCTTGAAGATTTCGCAGTCGAGGACAGCAAGGGTGATGGCGTCAAGTCGAAAGGCTCGGACCAGATCACGTTCCGCAACCTGCGAGTGGAGTGGACGGCCGGGCCCAAGGCCGAGAACGGCGCTTATGGCGTCTATCCAGTATCTTCAAAAAATGTCCTGATTGACGGTGTGCTCGTCCGGGGCGCGTCAGATGCCGGAATTTATGTCGGTCAGAGCGAGAATATCATCGTTCGCAACTCGATCGCTGAGTACAACGTTGCCGGAATCGAGATCGAAAACTCGGTCGGCGCGGATGTTTTCGGCAACATTGCCCGACATAATACCGGGGGAATCCTGATTTTCGACCTGCCGAACCTGCCGGTTCAGGGCGGTCGCGACATTCGCGTGTTCGACAATGACATGGTCGATAACGACACCCCAAACTTTGCGCCTGCCGGCAATATCGTCGGCATGGTGCCGCGTGGGATGGGGCTGATGGTGATGGCCAACCGCAACGTCCATGTTTTCGACAACCGGTTCGAGCGAAACGGCACCGCTCATGTGCTAATCAACGCGTATCCAAACGACTATGACGACGACAATTACATGTTCGTGCCACGTGGTGTTTACGTGCACGACAACCATTATGGCGAAGGCGGTTCAGAGCCAGATGGCGAGGTTGGCAAGCTGATTGCAGACCTCTCCGGAACCCCGGTTCCCGATATTGTCTGGGATGGGGTTACGCGCATTCCGGAATATTTTTCTTGGGTTGCGGCAGCAGATCGGATCTACATCAAGGAAGCTGAGGGCACCACTTTTGTAAATCTGAAGATGATCTCCCAGATGTTGCTGCCTTGGGGTTGGTGGCCAGACAAGGACATCAATGCCTATCGAGGTACATTGCAAGAGCCGTCACCTGTGCAGTTGCCGCAGGAAAGTGGAGCTTGATACACCGTGAAACGTCTCTGGCGAGCGCTCGCTTATGCGGCGATGGCGACAAGCTGGGCAGGATCAGCCTATGCTGTTTCCGACGCGGCAATCCTGGCGCCGCGACCGCCGAAGCTTCTCTCGGAATTTGGCTTCTTTGATGATCTGAAAGATCGGAAGCCAGCCGCTGGTGTCGTGAATTTCGCGCCCAGCACTGCACTATTTTCCGATGGCGCCTTAAAGGATCGCTTTGTCTATGTGCCTGAAGGAAAAGCCGCTTCCTATGTCGAAGGTGAAGCGTTCGAGTTTCCGACCGGCTCTGCGCTGATCAAATCCTTTTCTTTTCCGGCCGACTACGCAGATGCATCCTCGGTCGTTTCAATCATCGAAACCCGTGTGCTTCTGAAGCACGATTCAGGCTGGCAGGCATGGGCCTATGTCTGGAATGACGAACAGACCGATGCAACGCTGAATATCGCCGGGGCGAAGGTGCCGGTCGTCAGCGTGGCGGAAGATGGTGCGCCGATAAGTTTCACCTATGCGGTACCCAACAAAAACCAGTGCAAGGCGTGTCATGATGTCGGTGGGGTGATCGTGCCGCTTGGGCCCAAGGCACGCAACCTCCATTTTGAGCTGACCTATCCTGACGGCACAGTGGCAAACCAGCTTGAGTATTGGCAGACGATCGGCATTCTGGAGGGCGTGCCGGCACTTGACCGGATCGAGGCAGTGCCAGATTGGCGTGATGAAACGGCTGATATCGACGCACGCGCACGTGGCTGGCTCGATGTTAATTGCGCACACTGCCACCGAAGGACGGGGCCAGCGAGCAATTCGGGACTTTTCTTGAACTGGTCTGAGCCGAAAGGACCGTCTTTTGGTATCAACAAGCGGCCCGTCGCAGCTGGACGCGGCTCGGGTGGCCGGCTGTTCGACATCAAGCCCGGAGATCCCGACGGCTCAATTTTGGTCTACCGCCTTGAGAGCACGGAGCCCGGTGTAATGATGCCCGAGATTGGCAGGGTGCTGGAGGATGTCGAGGCGACTGACATGCTGCGCCGATGGATCAGCAGTCTCAAATAAGGTGTGTGCAGTGGACAAGCAGTGCAAGTCGCACGCGCCAGCATTTCCGGTTCGGTAACACAATCTCATACAATGTGATACCAAACCCGCCTGTCATTGTGGCAAACCTGCGGAAATGGGCAACGCCGACGAGTGAGTATGAGCAGACGCTATTTTGGAACTGACGGTATCAGGGGACGCGCCAACCGGCTGCCGATGACGGCAGAAATCGCCATGCGGGTCGGTATGGCAGTCGGGATGTCGTTCAAGCGTGGAAGTCACCGCCATCGTGTGGTGGTAGGCAAGGACACGCGCCTGTCGGGCTACATGATCGAAAACGCGATGGTGGCAGGTTTTTGTGCTGCGGGAATGGATGTCTTCCTTCTCGGACCGATTCCGACCCCAGGCGTTGCCATGCTGGTGCGCTCGCTGCGCGCCGATATCGGTGTGATGATCTCGGCCTCCCACAATCCGTACTACGACAACGGCATCAAGCTCTTTGGCCCGGACGGTTACAAGCTTTCCGACGAAATCGAGATGCGGATCGAGCAATTGCTGGATCAGGATGTCGAAATTGCGCTCGCCGATGCCGAGGGGCTGGGCCGTGCCAAGCGTATCGACGGCGTGCATGATCGCTATATCGAGTTTGCCAAGCGCACATTGCCACGTTCAATGTCGCTCTCGGGTCTGCGCATCGTCATCGATTGCGCCAATGGTGCAGGCTACAAGGTGGCTCCAGCGGCTCTTTGGGAGCTGGGCGCGGAAGTGATCACCATCAATAACGAGCCAAACGGTCTCAACATCAACGAGGATTGCGGCTCCACGCACCCGTTGGGCTTGGCCAAGAAGGTTCATGAAGTGCGTGCCGATATTGGCATCGCGCTCGATGGTGATGCTGACCGTGTCGTCATCGTCGACGAAAACGGAACCGTGATCGATGGCGACCAGATCATGGCGCTGATCGCTGAGAGCTGGCATCGCGCGGGAAGGCTGGCCGGCGGCGGCCTCGTGACCACTGTGATGTCCAATCTTGGCCTTGAGCGGTATCTGGGCGATATCGGCCTGTCGATGCACCGTACCAAGGTGGGCGATCGCTACGTCGTGGAACATATGCGTGGCCATGGCTTCAATGTGGGTGGGGAGCAATCCGGCCACATTGTGCTTTCTGATTTTTCCACGACCGGCGATGGCCTGGTCGCGGCACTGCAGGTGCTGGCTTGCATCAAGCGTGCTGACCGGCCGGTGAGCGATGTCTGCAGGAAGTTTGAGCCGGTGCCACAGATCCTGAAGAATGTACGCTTTTCAGGGGGCGCACCGCTTGAGCATAATCTTGTGAAGGCTGCGATTGACGAAGCGCGCTCGCGCTTGGGCAATTCCGGACGCCTGGTCATTCGTCCGTCGGGCACCGAGCCTTTGATCCGTGTAATGGCCGAGGGCGACGACCGCTCACTGGTCGAGCAGGTGGTGGATGACATCATCGGGGCAATCGGCGACGCCAAGTACGCAGCCTGACGCTATCTCTTCAGAGACTTGAAAGCCCGCGACAGCAGTTGCGGGCTTTTTTCATGCCTCGGCCTAGCATGGGATGGTTAATCCGCAGGGTTAAGTCGAGCTTAACTTTTCCATTCTATTATCCTTACTGGGATCAACTGTCGCCCGTGCAGATCAGATCTGTGGGTGCATGCCGGGGTAATGATGATGTTGAAGCTTGCCAAACTGCTGACGACGGTCGCTACTCTGGCCTTCGCTGCCGCAGTTCCGGCAGTCGGTGCTGACTTGTACGAACCCCCCGTCATCGAATATGTCGCGCCGGAGCCGGTACAGTTTGGCGGATGGTACTTGCGCGGGCACATTGGCATGTCGAACCAGAAGGTCGGCAGCCTGTACAATGTGTTGTTCGACACGACGACCGGACTGAACGTTCTGGACAAGAATTTCGAGGCAGGCCCGACGTTTGGCGCCGGTGTCGGCTATGCGGTGAACGACTTCCTGCGCGTCGACGGTATTGTCGAGTATCGCGGTGAAGTCGGCTTCCATGGTCTTGATACCTGGATGGACGGCACGACCACACGATACAACAACTACACTGCCAAGAAGTCCGAATGGCTGCTGATGGCAAATGCCTACGCAGATCTCGGCGAGTTCCGTGGTGTTGTGCCCTATATTGGTGCCGGTATCGGCGCTAGCCGTAATACGATTCATTCGTTCCGCGACGCCGGCACCACCGGTCCCGGCGGCTCCCCGACGCTGGCTTATGCCGATGCAGCCTCGACATGGAACCTGGCATGGGCGGTTCATGCGGGTGTCGGCTTCAAGGCCACGGACAGGATGACCATCGACCTTGGCTACAGCTATCTTGATCTGGGCCATGCGCGATCAGGTGACATCAGGCCCTATGACGGCCCCGGAAGCATCGATAACCCGATGCACTTTCGCAAGATCACGTCGCATGACGTGAAACTGGGCATTCGCTACGCTCTGAATTGATCGTACCTGCAAAATTCATCGCAAAAACCCGGCTCTGGCCGGGTTTTTTCATTTAGCCCACGCTCTTGCCCTGCCGTCAGTAACTATTGGTTATCCTTAACTGCAGTTTAACGACTATAGTTAACAATGCTCATCAAATCCTGGCAGGTGCTTGCGCGCCGTTCTCTGGAGTGGACAGATGAGCCTCAAAAGCAGATTTTTCGCTTCCTGCGTTGCAGCGCTGGCCATCACGGCGAGCGCGCAGGCAATTGCAGCCGACTATGATCCGCCGATCTTCATCGAAGAGGCGCCCGAATGGGTGCCTGTCGAAATTGGCTCGGGGTGGTATCTGCGCGGCGATGTCAGCTACGCTTTCAAGAAAAATCACAAGGACACGCGGATCTCGGTCGACGATTCGCTGTTTGACAACAACCTTGTTGGGTTGGGTTGGGTTGGCCCGGTCGATTTCTTCTCGGCCAGTGCCGATGTGTGGCCAGTCAATGGCAGCGTTGGCTTCGGTTACCGCCTCAATGACTATATTCGTGGCGATTTGACCGTCGGCTATCTCGGCAAGGAGAATTACACTGGGTCCGCACATCTGAGCGCGGGCTATCTGCAGCCCTACAGCATTGTCAATGCGATGGACCCGGCTCTGTCGCGGGTGCCTGACTTTGGCTGCCTGGGATCGCGAGATGTCACGACCACTGTGCAGTCAATTGACAGCACAGGTAGTCCCGTCGGCGCGCCTTCGGTCAATACGATTAGCAACGCCGACTGGCGCAATGATTGTATGGTCTATGGCGCCGCTGAAAAAGCTGCATGGAACGGCATGGCCAATGGATATGTCGATCTCGGTACTATTTCCGGTTTTACGCCTTATGTTGGAGCGGGCATCGGATTGCTGTTCACCAGCACCAAGTTCAGTGCTGAAGGCGCCTGCGAAAACGAACGCTGGAGCGAGACCACCTCGACCAGCAGTGCCGTCTCGACGACTGAGGTCAACTTCAACTGTCGTGGTACCCCGGGACGGCATCAGGCCGCAGACTACAGCAAGACCGACTACAACTTTATGTACTCGCTGTCGGCCGGCGTTGCCTATCAGCTTGCTGAAAACACAAAGATTGATGTCGGTTATCAATATCTCAGCGCACCGAATGTCCGCCACTATGTGATCAACGAGGACGGTATTCACTCGCGCAAGGGGCTAAGCGAACATCAGATCAAAGTCGGATTGCGCTACGAACTCTGGTAGATGATGGAACATTGAAGCAAAAAAGGCGGGCATTGGTGTCCGCCTTTTTTGCTGGCGCCTTAGAGGCGGAACGTCCAGTAAAGACAAGCCAGAGTGGCTGCGATGAAGATCAGGAAAAACAGCGTGCGCATCAGCACATTCGCGCGCATGGCGTTGAGGAAGAAGTGTGTGGCAACGATCGCGGCGGCAAAAAGGAACTGCCAGTCGACCAGCGTCCACAACGCGTCGGATTTGCCAAAGCCAAAGCGGGCACACTGAACCCCAAGGATTGTGGCAAACAATACCAGCGCAGTGGCATGAACCGGCGCTGCCGCATTGATGTAGACAAAACCGGCAGCCTTGAGCGGCAAGAGCACCATCAAAGCGCCCGACAAGGCATAGAGTGCAGCCAGTGGCATGAAGGTCGCCGCGCTAGCCAGCGCATCAAGCCTTGCGATGCCCAATGCGCCAAAGCCGTAGCCCTTGGTCTGAAGCGCGAGGCTCAAAGCGGCCAGAAGGCCGGTGAGCACGGCAATGAGTATGAATGATGAAAGGGTCTTGTTCACAAAGGGCTCCGCAGAATCGGCTTGATTGGCGGAGCATAGAAACTTTACGCAAATCTGTCCGCCATTCCGCAGCGTCATCGGAACGCTTTCGACAATCGCGCATTACCATTTGCATCTGCCGCTTTGGTGGAAGCACTCAGGCAACAGGCCCCGTCGACTCCGGTCGGCGGGGTTCTTCGTTTTATGATCTAGCCTGAACCTATGTCATCGAACTGAAGCGGCAACCCTTCAGAAATGAAAAAAGAAACTTTTTCATTTTCATGCGCGTTACTCAGAGGCGCGAAACACCGACCAGCATGACAAATACGCCGAAAGTCGAGGCAACGGCCAGCATGGTAATGGCCGGCCAAAATCCGACCGTGGCGATGCCGGCAGCTACCAATGCGATGGCGACAAGAGCGATGATCAGAAAGAGGGGGGTGGGGGACATCGGATATCTCCTTTTTGCCGCTTATGCCGCACCGCAGCGCGAGCGCCTAGACTGTGGCGGGGTGACAAACTGTCCCTCGCGGACTTGGACAAAAAGAACCCAATGGGGACTTTGCCATGCAACAAGTGTCGTGCCTCAAGTTGCGGGGGCTGGTTCTTGCGGGCGCAGAGAGAATTTAGCAACTTGAAACAATGGGCGTTCGATAAATCTAAAACTGAGGTATCCCGCAAAATAGGTGGCGGCCAACCCCGTTGCCATGAAAGCAATAGCTGTTCCGGGAGTGTGCTCGAGTTGGAGGGCGCCGTGCGCGAGTGATCTCATGATCACCCAATGCCACAAATAGATGCTATAGCTCCAGTCGCCGATGGCAAGGAGCCATCTTGGTACCCGCAGACCACGCTGGCGCTCAATAGTGACAAGCCCGTACAGAAACAGCGCGGCGGGAAACCCGTAGCCCCAGATGCGGTAGACCGCGACGTCGCCAGACGTGAAAAATGTTGTTGCCAGGAACCAGAGCAGCCCCACAATAACCATCACGCGTGGTAGCACGGTTATACGGTTGATGACTGCCAATCCCACCAATGCGCCGAAGACAAATTCCAGCATGATGCGGTCGCCGATGCGGACGTAAGGCAGGATCTGGAGGCTCGTCAGGCTGACGCAGGTGACAGTGCCAAGGCAAGCAATCAGGATTCCCTTCTGGAGTTTGGCCCGGAAAACCAAGAGCACCATGGCAATCAGGGCGTAAAACCGAACTTCAAACATCAGCGTCCATGCAATCGGCAGCGCGACCGGCGTGTCGTAGAGCACAATTGACGCCAGGGGGCCGTGGCCGACCACAGTGAGCCACGCTTGCTCGCTGGCGATAGTGAGCCAAGTTCGCTCAACAATGATTGAGGCCGCCAGTGCGATCCAAAACAACGGGTATATTCTGATGATGCGACGGAAGAGAAAATAGGCTGCATCCCTAAAGACTGTGTTGCGCCTTTGTTTCCCGGTGATAAGAACGATAATAAATCCACTGATGCAAAAGAATATATCGACTCCGGATTGACCAATCGTACTGTGAAAGGTTCGGAGCGATGATGATAGGCCTTGTTCAGAGCCGTAAAGCTCTTCCGCAACTGCAGCAAAATGCCCAAAAGCAACCATGCTGGCAGCAACGCCGCGCATCACCTGAATTCCATGAATTTTATTATTCATGATTATGACGCCAGCATTGATGATAATAATTCAAATGAGACAGTTTTGTAGTTTTGAATAAACTTCAATTAATAATTTATTCAAAATCTGTTGTGGTCAAGTATGAATTACTTTGTGCGGGATAGTGCTCTGCTTCTTTTGGGCTCAGGGCTGACCTATTGAGCTGTCCGCGGATATGGTGATCAGTGGCTTTGTTACCGTGCACGCAGGCGCTGAATGAGTGATTTGGTTCACGCAGAAGTCAGCCAAGGAGCGAGCGCGGCTTTGTTTGTGAATGCGACTGTCAATGACCGTGGAAACGGGACCCCGCCTTTTCGTGTAAAAGGGACCCCGGTTAGAGCTTGTGAAGGGCACGCCGGTTAGCGCCCGATCAGGCGAAGCTGGTCGGGGTTGCACAGCCTGATCGGGCGCGGCTGATTGGCTTTTCGGCTTTAGCTTTGAGAGCGGCTTTTGAAGCGCCAGGATTCGTTTCCGGTCTCGACGATTTCGCAGTGGTGCGTGAGCCTGTCCAGCAGTGCGGTCGTCATCTTGGCGTCGCCGAAGACGCTCGGCCATTCTGCGAAAGCGAGATTGGTGGTGATGATGACGCTGGTGCGCTCGTAAAGCTTC
>NZ_FORF01000010.1 GCF_900113935.1 Aquamicrobium aerolatum DSM 21857 | reverse complement strand
CATCACTGGTCGCAGCACGAGCAGTATCGCCCGCCAGTCGGCGCTTGCCGGCTTCCATGAACTCTTTCGACCAAGTGTAATAAAGGCTCTGCGCGATGCCTTCCTTGCGGCACAGTTCGGCAATGCTGTCTTCGCCGCGCAGACCATCGAGAACGATCCGGATCTTGTCTTCAGCTGAAAAGTGCCGTCGGGTCGCCCGGCGAATGTCCTTCACCACCTGCTCGGCAGGCTTTTTGGTGCTCGGGGATTTAGCAGTCATCTTGGTTCCTTCGTCAGACGACGAGACCAAAACACTCCTTAAAGCTCAACCCTGAATCTGTGCCATGGGCGCTGACGGGGAACACTTGGAAGCACGCGAAGAGCCAGGCGACAGGCTGCTGATCGCGATGATCGATGACTGGGTGGCCGACAATGTCTGACTTTACCCGCAAATGGCTTCCGAGCGAATGGCTCGACGAGACTATCCCCGCACCGCAGGAATCACCCGACGCATTCATCCGCGCGATCGACGGGGGACGGTTCGTGCTCATGCCAGTTGGCAACGATGACGGTGAAGATTTCTATCGCACCGAGATCATCGAAGGCCAGATCGTCGAGTTTTCAGCCGGCGATGACTACGGCAGCATTCGCGTTACGGTCGCCGAGGATCGCAGCTTTACTCTTTCCAGTCTCAACCCAGAAGGCGCAACCCTTTTTTGGATCCCCGGCGAGCCAGACACAATAGCAGGAAGCATCGAAGGCGTCATTAATGACGCACAGGCACCCCTCGAGCCGGGGGAATACACACTCGGAGCATACAGCTGGAAGCACAGCGCCAGCTTCAGGTTCGAAGTTCCTCACGAAAGTGCCCCGCGCCTGGTTCTTTGCGCAGGAGTGAACTGATGGTTCGATCCGTCCCTAAGCCGCAAACTTACAGGCGCTTACGTGCTTCGGCCTTGCTGTTTTGCGATCTTTGCAGGCAAGGAAAACGTGACGTCCATGAGCGTGCGGAGGAACTCGACAAATTCCGCCGCATTATCGCGCTCACCCGTCCCTTCGTGAACCGCCTCATTACCGTCGAGCCTCAACTTGTGCGCCCAATCTGCAATTGGGGTCGTGATGACCGCCCGCGCCTGCAGAAGATTGATTCGCTGGTGCAGCGTTCCCTCGGAAGCACCCAGTTTACGCATCACGACATCAAGAACTGTCCGGCACACGCCTATGATGATCGACGGCGACATATTGCTCATCAGCATGGTCTGCGCATCGCGAAACTGGCGGCGGATTTCAGCCGGCCAATGCGGATCGTCATCGGCCTCCGGTTGAGGCGGATACATGCCCAAAACCGTCACCAGGGACGCACCGCCCTTAAGAGGAGTGGTCTGATCCAGGCATTCAATGATGCTGTCGAGATGATCAGGCCGTGTGCTGAACACGATCATGGACGGCTTGTAGCAACGGATACATTGCGAGATCGCCGCCGCATCGACCTCAGGTTCCGCACTCGCGCGCGACGGCGATCCCGGCGTGCGTCCCACGGGCATGATTCCACCTTGCCGGCCTTTGCCGGCTTCCGGATCTATCGCCGAAAAGCCGAAAGCATGCCTGAACTGGAACTCTCCCAGTTCCTTGCACCACCCACATCTTGCCGTCACCGTAAACATGCGAGGCCCCCTGCGCCATGACAAATCCCACCCACATTGTGAATCGTGTCGACGCCACGATCAAGAGATGCGGTTCCGATTTGTCGGGACTGGAGCAGGAACTACGTCATCTTGCCGACAGGTTCGGCAATGAGGCGCTGATCAGCGCTTTGGCCCAGTGCGCCGCCATCGCCTATCTGCGCCTCAATAGCCAGCAACCATCCGACCAGTGGTCCTTTTTAACGGGATTGAACTGAACCGATGTCAACGAATCCGTCTTTCAACCACGTCTCCGACCTTTCCAAGGCAGCGATCGACATTCTGAACGAACGCGCCCGCCAGATGAACGAGGAAAGCTGGACACCCGCCCACGACGATCAGCATGCCGACTTCAGCCTCTCGCGAGCGGCGATAGCCTATGCAGCCTGCGCCGCCGCGGGGCCGATTGATCGCACCATCATAGACGCCTATGGCGCAGCTGGTCTCACCGCTTTCCTTAAGGCTCTCTGGCCGATCGGCTGGAGCACGCAATGGTTCAAACCCACTTCGCGCCGTCGCGACCTGATCAAAGCAGCAGCGCTGCTGATGGCGGAGATCGAGCGCCTGGACAGACTGGAGCCGCAGCCATGAGCGCGATCTGCTGCAACAACTGCGACTCTCCCATGCCCGACACTGGTCACCGTGCTTGCGCGGACTGCCGGGCCACGTGGCGGCAATATGGTCGTAAGCCCGGCGGCCCTGCCGAGCAAAAAGAAGCTCTGATCGAGCTTGTTGCAGCCGCCAAGGATGTGACGCGCATGCTCGAGGCCGTGCGCTATAGCTCGGGCCTCGGCCAAGGGCAGATTACCCGCCTCATGAATGCGCAAGCTGTCATCGCCAGGGCCGAAGGAGTGCTGCACTCATGAGCATCACGCGCCACGGCGAGCGGCTGCAGGTCTGTTGCGACACCTGCCCCGCGAGCTACCCAAACAAATACCTCGCCGAGGATTTCGGCGTGATGATCGCCGACGCCAGGACTGCCGGCTGGATCATCCGCAAGGCTGTGCCGAAGCGTTCGGACAATGACACGACCGATCTCTTTGGCGCAGCGCCACGTGTAGCCGGCAGAGCTGTCGACGAGCCTTATACCCACACCTGCCCGAGCTGCATCTCGCCGAATCGTGAGGGAGGATTGTTCTGATGAGCGATTCTGCCTGTGAACATCGTGGAAAACTGCCCCAGCCCCTCTTGACGCCGGAAGACGCGGCGCGGGTACTCGGCATCAGCGAAGACACTTTGCGTCAGATGCGAAAGAGCGGCGAGCTTCCATACGTCAATATCGGTCGCGGAAAAAAGCGTGAGACGCCCCGCTACGATGTCGATGACCTCATCGCCTGGAGAGCGAAGCGAAAGGTAACAGCATGTCCGTCTTCATCCGACCCGACACCAAAGACGGCGTCTACTCGTATGACTTCCGGATCCGTGGTCGCCGATTTTCGGGCAGCACTGGCCGAACGACGAAGCGCGAAGCAAAACAGGTAGAGGCTGCCGCCAAAGAAGCCGCGCTCGCGCTGATAGTATCAGAAGCCAGCCTCTCGGGCCCTGACATGACAGTCGAAGCAGCATTGGCGCGCTATTGGCAAGAAGTCGGAACCCATCACGTCAACGCAGACAACACGCTGCGCGCAATGGAATGGCTTCAAAATCATTTCGGCGCGACGACGATGCTTCACAGCATCGGCACCTCAGAGGTTGCTGTGATGGTTGCAAAGCGTCGCGGCGAATACGTCCCGTCGCAGCGTAAACCGGGAAAAAAATACAAGACAGCAGAGATCCGACGCCGCGTGTCGCCCGCGACGGTCAATCGGACAGCCACGCAGCCACTGCGTGAAGTTTTGCTTAGAGCAGCGAAGGTATGGAAGGTTCGTGCTCAGGAGATTGACTGGGGACAGCACCTGCTGGACGAAAGCCAGGAGCGGGTCCGCGAAGCAACGCCCGATGAAGAAGACGCCATCATGCAGCAGGTCGAGCGCGGCTATGATGTCGCGCTGGAATTTGCTTTCCAGACCGGTTGTCGACGAGCAGAAATTATTGCCCTGGTGTGGACGCAGGTAGACTTCTTCAACCGTCAATTCACGGTCATCGGCAAGGGCAACAAAGCCCGCACAATCCCGATGACCGAATCGACCTTCAAAATGCTATGGGCTGAACAGGGGCATCACCCCGAAAAGGTCTTTACCTATGTCGCAAAACGTGCCGTCAAGATGAAGGATGGCAGGCTGCTGTGCCGGGGTAAGCGCTACCCGCTAACCCTCGCTGGCTTCAAGTCGGGATCGAGACGGGCGATTGAGCGCTCCGGCGTGAAGAACTTTCGTCCGCACGATGCCCGGCACACAGCTGCCACGCGCGTGCTGCGCAAAAGCAATTTGCGCGTCGTGCAGAGCCTGCTGGGCCACGCCGACGTCAAGACTACCACGAAGTATGCCCACGCGATGGTCGACGACGTGCGCAACGCACTGGAAGCCGCGACTACCACGAAAACTACCACGGCGAGTGCACCTACGGCAGTCAACAGTTTGAAAAGATGAGATTTTCGGAACGCTGGGCACCATCCCCCCAGTCAAGTGCGCTACCGGGCTGCGCTACGCTCCGAACCGAGGAAAGCCCTACCGCCTCGGCTCGTGCTTCGCAAGTGGCAAATAGGGTAATTCACAAAAGGGACTGAAATTACTTCGCAAATCGGGCGGCACCGACCGAGCACGGGCGCAAGCAGCGGGTCAGGCCTTTGTCTGGTTCCGAAGCTCACGAATTTCCGCTGAGTTCGCTCCCCACACTTTGACCGTGTTTCGACCCGCTTTCTTGGCATCGTAGAGGGCCGTGTCTGCAGCCTGCAGCAGCATCTGGAAAGAGCTTTCCTGCATCAGCACCTCGGCCACGCCAAAGCTGGCAGTCACTGTGCCGCCAATCCCCTTTCCGCGATGATGAATACCCGCAGCTTCGATGTCGACACGCATCTGCTCTGCAAATTCTGCAGCGCGCTCCGCATAAATGCCCGGAAGAAGCACAAGCAATTCCTCCCCGCCAAATCGGAATGCCTTGCCACATGCCCCGACAGTCCCGCGAACGATCTGGCTCACAGCCATGATGCAAGCGTCGCCGGCAAGGTGCCCATGGCTATCGTTGTAGCTCTTGAACAGATTAATATCGATCATGATCGCTGACACCACCGTTGAGGTCGAGTCAGTCGTCCACAGTTCGCGCTCATATCTGGAAAGCGAGCGCCGGTTCAACAGCCCACTCATAACGTCCTGCTCGGACTGCACGCGCAGTTCTTCCTGAAGAAGCTCGCCCCTCAGGCGATGCAGGAAATTCATGCGATCCATATTCTCGTGAAAATAGGCCGAAAGAGCCAAGAACACGACAAGCGTAATGTAAAACGTTACGATTCCGCCATATCTGACCTCGTCGAAATTGCCATTGATATGGATGGTCGTCAGCTGAATGGCGGTCATGACACCCAGCCCCAAAATCACAGTGCGGAACCGCGGGCGCAGTACGATGACGAAAAATGCCAGCGTTCCTACACTCCCGGTCTGATAGATAAACAGATAGGGCCCACTGGCGAATATCAGCGTTACCATAGGCAGCGCAATTCCAAGTACGCCCACGCCGAAGGACAGCATGTCGTAGTTCCGCGCCGTCGGACGAAGCCGCATCACCAGAATCACCAGCAACGCAAAGGGCACGAAGACGCCCAGACGCAGAAACAACATGATGGGGGCGACATCGGGCACCATTGAAAAGTCGCCCGCCAGCGCCATGCAATACATCAAGGTGCCGACCAGCGCCCAGATCGTCACCATCCTGGCACGATTGAAGAGATAGTCTTCCAGGAACAAGCGTTCGATCGACCTGCTAAAACGGAGATTGCTCGCCCCGCGCGAAATCTCGTGGTCAACCTCGACGACCGTAATCGCCGACGGTTCTGAAGCTGCCATTCTGCCTCTCCCGGGCGCTGCTTGCCTGTACTTGAGTAAAGGGCTTTAGTTAACGCTTACATCCCAAAGACAATCAAAAATGCGAAGCAGTTTTGTGTCCGGAATTGCGTAAAAACAATGGGTTGGAGATTTTCCACGTTTCCAGGAAACGCGGAAAAAGCTCTAGCGGACCTGATCCAGCAATCTCTTGCATTCGAGAAGATCGAACAGCGCTTCCTGAAGAAGCGCGCGATTGTCACGAGACAGACGCCCCTCGCCTTCCTGAACAGGACCATCTTCGTCCGGGCGTCCAAGACCAAAAAAGCGTCGTGCAGGTTTGACCTTCGCCTGCCCTACCAGCATCTCATCATCCAGCTTGGGACGCGACGCAGCAACCTGCGCGGCATCCTCCACCTCTTGCAGCTTGCGTTGCGCCATGGCTTCAATAGCAGCCATGTCGCCGCTGCCGATGGATGCAAGAAATTGCGGTCCATTCTCCCGGAGAAGCTTCTGCACGCCCTTAATGGTGTAGCCATGATCGTAGAGCATGTGTCGGATGCCCTTGATAAGTTCGACATCCTGCGGGCGATAATAGCGTCGACCGCCACCACGCTTCATCGGCTTGATCTGAGTGAAACGCGTCTCCCAGAAGCGCAGGACGTGCTGGGGAAGATCCAGTTGTTCAGCTACTTCGCTGATAGTACGAAAAGCGTCGGGACTCTTGTCCATCTGACAGCCGCTCCTGAAGCGTAGCGTCACAATCGGGCAAAGCCCTGACTGACGAATCAATCATCATTCCAGCGATTTACGCGCTGTGATGCAAGCGAGAACAATAGACCGAGTGGCGCGATACCGAATATTCCGGGCGCGCAATGACCAGTCGCATCAAATCAGCGACATGAACCGATGATGAGAGCACTACTCCTGGCTGGAGTGCGCTCCGTCACAAGGAAATCTGCTCGCCGCCGCCCTCGCCCGTCGACAAGATAACATCGCCTACGACTCGGCTTTGGCCTCCACACCCAGATGTCCCTGAAGGATGCGTTGTTTCAACACATTCGATGCCTTGAAGGTCATCACACGGCGCGGCAGAATCGGAACTTCTTCGCCGGTTTTCGGGTTGCGTCCCACGCGCTCGTTTTTGTCACGGACATGGAATGTTGCAAACGAAGAAAGCTTCACGGTTTCACCGCGCACGATAGCTTCGCAAATCTCATCGAGAACCATCTCGACCAGCTCGGCAGATTCCGAGCGCGAGAGCCCGACCTTTTTGTAGACCGCTTCGGCCAGGTCAGCGCGCGTAAGTGTCTTTCCCCCCATTCGGCTGTCCAACCATGTTGAAATTGCTGAAAACTCACAATATTTCGCGACGTTAAGAAATTGCCGTTCGAAGGTCAAGCGCTGAACGTCGTCGACTTGAAGACAGCCAGCCTACCAACGCAGAAGAACAGCGCCCCAGGTAAATCCGCCGCCCATCGCCTCAAGCAATACGAGATCCCCGGCCTTGATACGTCCGTCCGACACTGCCGTCTCCAGCGCCAGCGGAACAGACGCTGCAGACGTGTTTCCATGCAGATGCACCGTCATCACAACCTTTTCCGGTGCAATCCCAAGCTTGCGTGCCGACGCATCGATAATGCGCTTGTTTGCCTGATGCGGCACAAACCAGTCGATGTCCTGCGCCGTGATATTTCCGCGCGCCATCACGTCTTCAACCACATCGGTGATCATGCCTACGGCATGCTTGAAGACTTCCTTGCCTTCCATACGCAGATGACCGACCGTCCCGGTTGTCGACGGACCACCGTCAACAAAAAGCTTGTCACGATGGCTGCCATCGGAACGCAGGCTCGAAGCAAGGATTCCACGGTCAGCCATGGCTCCCGCACCTTCAGCCGCCTCCAGCACCACCGCACCCGCACCATCGCCAAACAGAACACAGGTCGTACGGTCGGACCAATCCAGGATACGGGAAAAGGTCTCCGATCCGATCACCAGCGCGCGGCGCGCAAGGCCGCTGCGCAGATGGGCATCGACGGTAGCCATGGCGTAGACAAAGCCGCTGCAGACGGCCTGCATGTCGAATGCGAAACCATGGGTGATGCCGAGTCGATTCTGGATCTCGACAGCAGTCGCCGGAAACGTATTGTTTGGCGTCGAAGTCGCCAACACGATCAGATCGATATCGTCTGGTGTCAGGTTCGCGCTGGCTAGAGCAGCACGAGCAGCAGCCTCCCCGAGCGAAGCCGTCGTCTCGTCCTCGGACACGATATAGCGCTGCGTAATTCCGGTACGCTGAACGATCCACTCGTCGGACGTATCGACAAGGCTTTCGAACTCGGCGTTCTTCATCACACGCTGCGGAAGGGATGCACCAACCCCACGCACTACAGACCTGATCATATTTCGTCCTAATCGTCAGCTACGGAGTCGTCGTCCGCAGCGCCATGCTTTTCCGCAATACGACCGTGAAAGGCCTCAAGATCGCGTCGAATACTATCCATGAGCTTGCTGCGGCCCATATCGTAGCCCAGTTCCACCGCCGCGGCGAAGCCCTCATCATCCGCGCCGCCATGGCTTTTGACCACCAGACCGTTGAGGCCAAGAAAGACGCCGCCGTTGATCTTGCGCACGTCCATCTTCTCGCGCAGGAACTGGAAAGCATCGCGGGCAAACAGATAGCCGATCTTGGCCATCAGGGTACGGCTCATTGCCTCACGCAAATAGCCCGCGATCTGGCGTGCCGTGCCCTCGGCTGTCTTCAGAGCGATATTGCCGGCAAACCCTTCGGTGACCACGACATCGACAGTACCTTTTCCGATATCACTGCCTTCAACGAAGCCATGATAATTCAGCGACTTGAGATCGGCCTCACGCAGCAAGTGACCAGCGTCCTTGACGTCTTCCTGGCCCTTGACCTCTTCGACACCGACATTGAGCAGGCCGACACTCGGGCGTTCAACGCCAAAGATGGCTCGTGCCATGGCAGCGCCCAATATCGCAAAGTCGACAAGTTGGCGCGAGTCGGCGCCAATCGTTGCGCCTACGTCGAGAACGAGACTTTCGCCGCGGGTGGTCGGCCAGATGGCTACAAGAGCCGGACGCTCGACACCGGGCATCATACGCAGGCAGAACTTGGACATCGCCATCAGCGCGCCGGTATTTCCTGCTGACACGCAGACATCCGCCTCCCTGTCGCGCACCGCCTGAATAGACCGCCACATCGAAGATTTAAGCCGGCCTCGCCGCAATGCCTGGCTCGGCTTCTCATCCATCCCCACAGAGACCTCGCAATGTGTGAACGTGCTGACGGCAGCCACGGCGGGATATTTCTGCAGAACAGGATTTACGACTTCGGCCAGGCCGAAGATCAGGAAGCGCGCATCAGTGCGGCGTTCGACAACCTTCTGGAGACCGGAAATCGTGACTTCAGGTCCGTGGTCTCCACCCATTGCGTCAATGGCGATACGTATCAAGGGGTGCTATCTCGTCTGTTTCCGGGGATCTGTTCAGCTCAAAGAATTCGGGGAAAATAGCGGTTTTGCGGGTCCGCACAACCTAATTCGGGTCCGAAGGGATTCTATTCAAAGCTTGTTTCGCAGCGCGGCCAGCTTTTCGAACAAGGGCCCACGCTCCTCATCGTCCCCCTCATTCGTTACCGCGACCTCCACACCAGCCTTGCGAGGATAGGGGTTGATACCCAACGTAAAGAATTCTTCGGCGATCGCGCCGATGTCGATCTCATCGCCAGTAAAGGTTTCAGGCAAATCTTCGCCTTCGGGGTCCAGAATGATTTCGCCTTCGACAATGTTGTATGGCTTGGCAAGCCGCGACCCGGCGGGCAGATAGACCGCAGAAATAGGTTCTTCGACGGTTTCTTCGACAGGCTCCAGCGTAACCGCACAGGCCTGGACGATCTCGCCGCTGACGTCGCCCGTCACCTTCACGCCGCCCTTTTTCCAGCCGATGATGTCGACCTCGACCACCAGCCTCCTGACCTCGAGCAGATCATGCGCCTTCGCCATTTCAAGGCGTTGTGCATCATTTGCCTCGAACCTGACCGGCATTCCATTTTTAGGCAGCCGGGCAACGTTCACCGAGAATGATATCGGGCTCCGCTCCTGAGGGGTCATTGTCCTGCCTCCATCTGTGCCGCATCCGGGAAACTGATGGTTCCGGCAAGCAATGCTGTGTCGTCCTGTATCGCGAGATATGCAAGCGCCCTGTTCACATAGGCAGCCATTTCATCCGCATGGCTCCAGGATGGCTCCTGGGGGCATATATTGCGAGCCAGCGCCGCCGCAAGGGCCTTGTCATCGCCCGCCGCAACTGCCTCGCGGTACGCTTCTGCGCGGCCGTAGAACATGCGCGCAAGCTTTTTCATCCGCTTGGGAACCCCTTGGTCGCCGATACCAAGCTCCCGCAGCGAATGGTCGACATCCTTGAAAAACTCGTCGGTGACATCCTGCGCCAGCTGAATAAGTGCCTGAGAGCCACCGCGCGTGCGTTCAAGAAACAGGAACATATGGGTTGAGAGCATTTCATAGCGCCCCAACGGGATATCCTGCACGCCCATCTGCGCATAAAAAGCCGGTTGCCGCGCCGAAGCCACGATTTCATTATACAGCGCGTCCGTTACCACACGGTTGGACCGTCGGCCGAAACTGAAGATGGACTTGAACATGCTGCAGGCATCCGAAAGTTCGGTTTCAATCTGCGGCACAGTTGCATCGCCGCGCAAGCTGGTTTACCCGTTTTGCTGCCCGGTGCAAGCCGTGGCCCCAAGAGAGTCATAATGGAGTTGCTTGTGCAATCGCGCGATTTCAAGGCAAGTGCCGTACTTCCCGCCCGAATGGCGCTGATCGCCGTAGGCGCAGCGATGGTGCTGGCAGGCTGCAACGCCACACAGACACTGAAGCCCAGCGAGACGCTGACGCATGGCTACGTCATCGACGAGCAGATGCTGGAATCGGTCCCCGTCGGCTCGAGCCGCGAGCAGGTTCTGCTGGCGCTGGGCTCGCCGTCGACCACGGCGACCTTTGATACAGAGGTCTTGTACTACATTTCCCAGACGCGCCATCGCAGCGTCGCCTTCATGAACCCACGCCTGACCGATCAACGCGTGCTGGCGGTCTATTTGGGAGCTGATGGACGTGTCACCAACATTGCCAACTACGGCATGCAGGATGGACGCGTCTTCGACTTCATCAGCCGTACCACACCGACCGGCGGCAAGGACCAGTCCTTCATCGGCCAGCTGATCAGCGGTGTTGGCGGCGGCGGCGTCCCCTCGAATCTGTTTGGCGGCGGTTAAAGCCAGGATTATCCGTTTTTCATCAGAAAAAGGCCGCAGGATTGCTCCCGCGGCCTTTCTCATGTCTTCGTCCCGAAAGCGGTTCCCACCTTCGGGATACGTGCGCTAATGCGCCAAGACTGCCAACAGCAGCAAAGCCATGATGTTGGTGATCTTGATTGCAGGGTTCACGGCCGGACCAGCGGTGTCCTTGTAAGGATCGCCGACAGTATCACCCGTCACCGAAGCCTTGTGGGCCTCTGAGCCTTTCAGATGCTTGACGCCATCCTTGTCGACGAAGCCATCTTCGAACGACTTCTTCGCATTATCCCATGCGCCACCGCCCGATGTCATCGAGATCGCGACAAACAAGCCGTTGACGATCACCCCGAGGAGCGAAGCGCCGAGGGCGGCAAATGCCGAAGCTTTCGAGCCCGAAATCGCCAGGATGCCGAAATACACGACCAAAGGTGCAAGCACCGGCAGCAGCGACGGAACGATCATCTCCTTGATCGCCGCTCGCGTCAGGATATCCACTGCGCGGGCATAATCGGGCTTCTGAGTTCCCTGCATGATTCCAGGGTTCTCTCGAAACTGCCGGCGAACCTCCTCGACGATTGCCCCGGCCGCGCGCCCGACCGCAGTCATGGCTATCCCGCCAAACAAATAAGGGATCAGACCGCCGAAGATGAGACCCGCCACGACATATGGGTTGGAAAGCGAGAAAGATATCTCACCCATATTCGCAAAATAGGGATAGCGGTCGCTGTTTTCGGCAAAATACTGCAGATCATACGAATAGGCCGCGAAGAGGACGAGCGCACCCAGGCCAGCTGACCCGATCGCGTATCCCTTGGTCACCGCCTTGGTGGTATTGCCGACAGCATCGAGCGCATCGGTGGACTGACGGACTTCTGGTGGAAGACCGGCCATTTCCGCGATCCCGCCAGCATTGTCGGTTACCGGACCGAACGCATCAAGCGCAACGATCATCCCGGCAAGCCCGAGCATGGTGGTGACCGCAATGGCGGTTCCGAACAGGCCGGCCAGCTGGAAGGTGGCAATGATGCCGCCGATAATGACGATCGCCGGTAGCGCAGTCGATTCCAGCGAAACCGCCAGTCCCTGGATCACGTTGGTACCGTGGCCGGTCACGGAAGCCTGCGCGATCGAGTTGACCGGACGCTTGTTTGTGCCCGTATAGTACTCGGTGATCACGACGATCAGACCGGTCACGATGAGCCCGATAAGCCCACAGGTGAACAGCGCCGAGCCGGTAATCGTCTGGCCTGCAACGACACCTACTTCCCCCCAGCCGACGGTGAACTGGTTGGCGATTGCCACCCCCACCACAGTGAGAAGGCCGGTCACGATCAGACCCTTGTACAGTGCCCCCATGATTGAACCATTGGAGCCGAGGCGCACGAAGAACGTCCCGATAATCGACGTGATGATGCATGTCGCGCAAATGGCGAGCGGATAGAGCATGACCGTGCCAAGCAGGTCCGAGCCGGCAAAGAAGATCGCGGCAAGAACCATCGTCGCCACGACCGTCACGGCGTAGGTTTCGAACAAATCGGCCGCCATCCCCGCGCAGTCGCCGACATTGTCGCCCACATTGTCCGCGATGGTGGCCGGGTTACGTGGATCATCTTCTGGAATGCCAGCTTCGACCTTGCCAACAAGGTCACCGCCAACATCGGCGCCCTTGGTGAAGATACCACCACCAAGACGGGCAAAGATCGAAATCAGCGAAGCACCGAAGCCCAGTGCCACGAGCGAATCGATGACCGTCCGGTCACTGGGTGCATAACCCATCGGGCCGATTAGAACCCAGTAATAGACTGCAACCCCCAGCAGCGCGAGGCCAGCCACAAGCATGCCGGTGATAGCGCCTGCCTTGAAGGCGATGTCGAGACCTGCCGACAGGCTGTTCGACGCGGCCTGTGCGGTACGGACGTTCGCCCGAACCGAAACGTGCATGCCGATATAACCGGCCACACCCGACAACACCGCTCCGATCAGAAAACCAATCGCAGCGCTTGCCGAAAGCAGCCACCAGGCGAGGATGAACACCGCAGCCCCAACGACCGCGATCGTGGTGTATTGGCGGTTCAAATAAGCTTGCGCGCCCTCCCGGATAGCGCCTGCAATTTCCTGCATACGTGCATTTCCCTGATCGGCTGCAAGCACCGACTGGGTCGCCCAAATAGCATAGACGACGGACAGCACGCCGCAGAGAATGACGACATAAAGCATGGTCATTTCACGGAATTCCTCGATTGACGGCTCGAAAATACCCCTCCCCGAGCCAGGTTGACCGGGGCGGACGCCAGCAAGAATCCGCCCTTGCGCAGCAGCTTGCGCAAGGGCTGACGCAACGTCAAGCTCAGGTCAGTGTTTTGTCGCCGCTTGAGGAGGCGACACGCGAAAGGGTCGCTGCAGTCAGGCTGCAGCCGGCTCGCGTTTGCTGATGAAGCGCAGAGCACCCAAGGCCACGAGGCAAAGCAGCACGACCGGGAAAATCATCCAGTTCAGCATTTCCCATCCCCAGGCGTTGTAGATGACACCGGAAAGGAATGAGGAGATCGCTACACAGCCGAACAGAACGAAATCATGAAAGCCCTGGACCTTGCCCTTCTCCGAAGTGCGGTAGGCATCTGCAACCATCGCAGTCGCCCCGATGAACCCGAAGTTCCAGCCAACGCCGAGGAGGATAAGTGCGGTCCAGAATTGCCAAAGTGCAATCCCTGAAAGCCCCACCAGAGCACAACCGATCAACAGAAGCAGCCCCACTGCGATCACCGCCTCGCGCCCAAAGCGTGCAATCAGGCGACCGGTGAAGAAGCTGGGTGCATACATGGCCATGACGTGCCAGGAAATTCCAAGCGCAGCTTCGTCAGCGGTGAAGCCACAGCCGACCATCGCCAGTGGCGCTCCGGTCATCACAAGGCTCATCAGCGCGTAAGAGCCGACAGCACATAGAAGTCCGATTGCGAACACAGGCTGTTTGACGATTTCGCCGAGCGGACGCGCTGGCTCTTCAAGGCCTGATACATGACCGCTCGTCGCCTGGCGTGAACGCAGGAACGACAAGATCAGAGCGCCTGCCGCCGCAAGCCCGATAATGGCCACGAAAGACCCGGCAAACATCATCGGCGCAAGCGCCTCGCGGGTGAAGATCACGATCTGCGGCCCGAGAACCGCGGTCACGATGCCTCCGGCAAGCACAAAGGAAATTGCCTTTGCCTTGTAGGCAGGCGGCGCATTGTCTGCTGCGGCAAAGCGGAACTGCTGAACAAACGCTCCGCCCAGACCGATCGAAAGAAGACCGATGGTGAAGATGAGGAAAGAGAATTCGTAAAGGCCCAGCGTCGCAATGGCGCCGCCCAGTGCCGTGATCCCCGTGCCGGCGAGAAATCCGGCGCGCTGCCCTATCGACTTGATGATCGCGGCTGCCGGGATGGCTCCAACCGCCACGCCCAGCGTAAAAGCCGTGACTGGCAGGGTTGCAAGCGATTTATCGGCGCCCAGCAGATAGTGGCCTGCCAGACCGCCGATGGAAAACGAGATCGGCGCAGCAGAGCCGACAATAGCCTGCGACGCCGCAAAGATGATGGAAGTGCGGCGTGCGTCTTTCTCGTTATAGTTCGTCACTCGGGATCCTTACCGCGGCCCTCCCCACGGACGCGACGCGCCACGCGGTCGAGAACTGCATTTACCAGCTTGGGTTCGTCTTCGTCGTAGAACGCCTTGGCGATATCGACATATTCCGAGACAATGACCGCTACAGGCACATCGTTTCGCAACATCAGCTCATAGACACCGGCCCGCATGATCGCGCGCAGCGTCGAATCGAGGCGCGACAACGGCCAATCTTCCGTCAGTGATTGACGGATGATCGGATCGACCTTCGTCTGGTTCTCGACGACGCCGGCAAGGATGGCTCGAAACCATTGCGCATCCGCTTCGCGGTACTGGCTGCCGTCAACTTCCTTGCCGAGTCGGAACTCTTCATATTCTGCAGTGATCTCGAGTATGCCACTGCCGGCAACATCCATCTGGTAGAGCGCCTGGACAGCAGCAAGACGTGCTGCTCCGCGCTTGTTGGCCGGACGAAAAGTAGTCTGTTTCGCGGGGTCCGTTTTCGTCACAATCAGGCTCCGAGACGCGTGCGAAGTTCAATCATCGTCAACGCAGCGCGCGCGGCAAAGCCACCCTTGTCGCTTTCGGTGCGGCGGGCGCGAACCCAAGCCTGCTCTTCGTTTTCAACGGTCAGGATACCGTTTCCGATGGCAATCGACTCTTCCACGGCAAGATCCATCAGAGCACGGCAGGATTCGTTGGCGACGATATCAAAGTGATAGGTTTCACCGCGAATGACAACGCCCAGTGCAACGAAACCGTCATAGTCCGTGCCACCATTATCGGCTCCGTCCAGCGCGAACGAAATCACCGCCGGAACTTCCAGAGCTCCGGGAACCGTGACTACGTCATAATGTGCGCCAGCCTCGTCAAGCGCGGCCTTCGCACCCTCAAGCAGGGCGTCCGACAGATCGTCGTAAAACCGAGCCTCAACGATCAGGATACGTGGGGGATTTTTGCTTGGCATATTCGTCTCCGGGATTGCCGGCTGACTTAGGCCGAAGCATGCATCATAGCAAGCGGTACATTGTGGATGGCCGCCCTGCATCCGATGCAGGGCTGACCGCAATTGCCTTAAAGCCCTTCGGCAGCCGCCTGAACGAGACGCGCAGCGTAACGGGCCATGGTGTCGATTTCGAGATTGATATGGTCGCCGATATTCCGCTCGCCCCAGGTGGTTACGGTGAGCGAATGGTGGATGAGAAGCACGTCGAAACGTGTACGATCCACCTTGTTGACCGTCAACGAAGTCCCGTCCAGCGCGACCGAGCCCTTCGGCGCAATGAACTTGGCCAGATCAGACGGTGCCTCCAGCGTAAAGCGCACTGCGTCGCCCTCGTCCTTTCGGTCGACGATGACCGCCTTGCCGTCGACGTGCCCGGAGACGATGTGCCCGCCCAGTTCATCGCCGATCTTCAAGGCACGTTCGAGATTGAGCGGCGTACCCGCCTCCCACTGTGCGGCGGTCGTAAGGCGCAACGCTTCCTCCCAGGCCTCGACCTCGAACCAGCGTTCGTTCGACGCCGCTTCTGGCAAAGTCACCACAGTCAGGCAGACACCTGAGCACGCAATGGATGCCCCGATATCGATCGTCTGAGGATCATAATTCGTCCGGATGCGAAGCCGAACACCTTCAGGAAGCGGCGCAACAGCGTCAACAGTGCCGACATCAGTGACAATTCCGGTAAACATCAGCTCGTCCTTACAAATTCCAGATAGCGGTCATCGCCAAAAACCTCATCGCGGATCTGGCGAAAACCTTCAGGCAACGTCTCGCGCATCAGCGGTGATGCAACACCGTTGGCACCAATTGCTGCTGGCCCGATGAACAGGGAAATACGATCAACGAGATCTTCCTCCAGTAAGTGTCGCGCCGTCGCCGCCCCACCCTCGACCATCACGCTGCCGATTCCTTTCGCCGCCAGATCTTCAAGCAGTTCCGGCAACGCGATTTCGCCGTCGTGCGTCTCGACCGCGAGGAAACCTACGCCAAGATCAGAGAGTTCGCGCCGTTCGGGCAAAGCCTCTTCCACTTCCGTTGCAACCAGCACTGGCGTCGCGCGCGCCGTCTGCGCCAGTTTCGATGTGGGTGGCAGCCGCAACTTCCGATCCAGCACGATCCTGATCGGCGACCGCGGCTCCAGTCCCTCGAGACGGCACCGAAGATCGGGATCATCTGCAACCGCCGTTCCGATCCCGACGAGAATCGCATCCGACTCCGCGCGCATGACATGAACCTGCCGCCGCGATTCCGGACCAGTGATTGCCACCTGCCCTTCGCCCTTGCGGCCGATCATGCCGTCGGCTGAAACGGCAAGTTTCAGAATCACTTCCGGGCGCTTGTTGACGGATCGGTTCATGTAACCCGCCATAAGATCGGCGGCTTCGGTCGCCAGTACGTGTTCCGTCACCTCAATCCCGCTGGCTCGCAGGATGGCATAGCCTTTCCCCGACACGCGCGAATCAGGATCGCTGGCCGCGCCGACCACGCGCGTCACGCCAGCCGCTACCAGCGCCTCTGCACAGGGCGGCGTCTTGCCGTGATGCGCGCATGGTTCGAGCGTCACATAGGCGGTTGAGCCGCGCGCCAGATCACCGGCTTCGGCAAGAGCCTGCGTCTCGGCATGCGGTCGACCGCCGACAGCAGTGACACCACGGCCAACGATGATGCCGTCGCGCACGATCAGGGTTGCAACAGATGGATTGGTGACGGTGAGTCCGAGATTGCGGCGCGAAAGACGGATCGCGGCAGCCATGAAGCGTTGGTCGATGTCGGCCTGTTCCTTCAGGTAGTCGGCCATCGATCCATCACTCCTCGTCTTCATCACCCTGCAATTCGCCAAGCAGGTCGTGGAAATCCTTCGCCTCGCGGAAATTGCGATAGACCGAAGCAAAACGCACATAGGCAACATCGTCTATGGCTTTCAATGCTTCCATAACCAGATGGCCGATATCGCCTGACGCAATCTCCGTCTCGCCAGAACTTTCAAGCTGGCGCTGGATGCCGGTGACCGCGCGGTCGATCCGCTCGGGATCGACGTTACGCTTGCGAACAGCCGTTTCCAGCGAACGTGCCAACTTGTCCCGGTCGAACGGAACCTTGCGGCCCGACTTCTTGAGCACCACGAGATCACGCAGTTGCACACGCTCGAAAGTGGTGAAGCGCCCCCCGCAGTCAGGGCAGACGCGGCGACGGCGGATCGCCGCCCCATCTTCTGCGGGGCGGGAATCCTTCACCTGCGTGTCTTCAGACTGACAAAACGGACAGCGCATTTTTCATGTTCCCGACGAATCTTTCGTCGCTGTGCTTACCCCAGATATGGATAAAGCGGAAACCGTGCGCAAAGCGCCTCGACCTTCGAACGCACCGCCGCCTCGACAGCCGCGTTGCCTTCGTCCGAATTGGCGACCTTCAGGCCGTCCAGCACTTCCGCGATCAACTGACCAATCTCGTGGAACTCGGCTTCACCAAATCCGCGTGTGGTGCCAGCAGGAGTGCCAAGGCGAATACCCGACGTCACGAACGGCTTTTCAGGGTCGAACGGGATGCCGTTCTTGTTGCAGGTGATGTGACCGCGTCCCAGCGCAGCTTCCGCTCGCTTGCCCGTCGCGTTCTTCGGACGAAGGTCGACCAGCATCAGATGGTTGTCGGTACCGCCTGAGACGATATCGAGGCCGGTTTCCTTGAGGCTTGCCGCCAGGGTCTTTGCGTTGGCGACCACTGCCTTCGCATAGTCCGTGAACTCGGGCTTCAGCGCTTCGCCGAAGGCAACCGCCTTGGCTGCGATGACGTGCATGAGCGGGCCGCCCTGCAAGCCTGGGAACACTGCCGAATTGAACTTCTTGGCGAGCGCCTCGTCGTTGGTCAAAATCATGCCGCCGCGGGGGCCGCGCAGAGATTTGTGCGTCGTGGTGGTCACAACATGCGCATGCGGGATCGGCGAAGGGTGGACGCCTGCAGCAACGAGGCCGGCAATATGCGCCATGTCGACCATCAGATAGGCGCCAACAGCGTCAGCGATCTCGCGGAAACGCTTCCAGTCCCAGATGCGCGAATAGGCCGTGCCACCTGCAAGGATGAGCTTCGGCTTGGTTTCGTGCGCCTGCTTCTCGATTGCGTCCATGTCGAGCAGGTGATCGTCTTCGCGGACGCCGTAGGACACGACGTTGAACCACTTGCCGCTCATGTTTACTGGCGAGCCGTGGGTAAGGTGACCACCGGAATTGAGATCGAGGCCCATGAACGTGTCACCGGGCTGGAGCAGTGCCAGGAACACCGCCTGGTTCATCTGGCTGCCGGAGTTCGGCTGCACGTTGGCAAATCCGGCACCGAACAGCTTCTTTGCCCGTTCGATCGCCAGTTCCTCGGCGATATCGACATACTGGCAGCCGCCATAGTAGCGCTTGCCCGGATAGCCCTCGGCGTATTTGTTGGTCATGATCGACCCCTGCGCCTCAAGGACAGCGCGCGAGACGATGTTCTCGGATGCAATCAACTCGATCTCATCGCGCTGACGACCAAGTTCCTTGCGGATCGCGCCAAAAATCTCGGGGTCGCGAGATTCGAGCGGCTCGGTGAAAAATGCGGAGGCGGACGCTGCTGTATCCAGAGCCATGAGGTCAATCCTTCAATGTGCTGGGAATGGGATTCAGGAATTGGGGGCGCAATAGCACACTTCCCATCAGGCTTCCACGTTCGGGCGGGGAATTTTGCTGTGCCAACGCCAACGAAAAGGGCCACCCGCAGGCAGCCCGTAAATCAGTTCATCATCGCCGCGTTCAAAGCGTCGAAATCTGCAGTTCATCGACGCCATCGCGCCCGTAAATATCATCCCGGAAATGCGCCACACCGTCGCCGGTGGCCCAGGCTGAAATATAGGTCATGTAGATTGGCACGGGATTCGCGACTGGAATCTTCACGTCCGAGTCCACCTGGATCGTCTGCTCAATACGGCGCCGGTCCCATCCCGGCGTGTCTCGCAGTATCCAGGCAACCAGATCGCGAACATTCTGCACCCGCACACAACCAGATGAATCGAAACGCATGAGGTTGTTGAACAGGCTTTGCTGCGGCGTATCGTGGAGATACACGGCGTGAGGGTTGTGGAAGTTGATCTTGATCGTCGCCATCGCGTTGATGCGACCCGGATCCTGCCGGAAGCGGAGCTTGGCTGCCTCGTCGGTCGACCAGTCGATCGTCATCGGATCGACTTCACCGTTTGGCCCGAGAATGCGGATGTTGTTTTCCGCAAGATAGTTCGGGTTCTTGCGCATCAGCGGAATGATGTCGCGACGCACAATCGATTCCGGCGCATTCCAGTACGGATTGATGTTGATCTCGTGGATCTTGGAATTGAGAATCGGCGTCTGGCGGTCGATCTTTCCAACAATCGCCGTATGGCGCTGCGCCACACGATTGGATTCAACGGCTTCGATCTGCGCGGCCGGGATGTTGACCATCACATAGCGGTCGCCGAGGAAACCGGACATCGAACGAAGGCGCACAAGGTTGGTCTCGAGCTGACCGAGACGGACCGGTGCGGAAATATTGAGAGCGGCGTAAGTGTAGCGTCCCGTGACACCGTCGGCGGGAAGTCCATGACGCGTCTGGAAGCGCTTGAGCGCAGCATCGACATAGGTATCGAAGGACTGCGAGATGCCTGCCCGCTCCGACAGATCGCCGGAAGCAATCAGGCGACGCCGCAATGCTTCCACATCGCGATCATTTACGCCGAGGCGCAATGCTTTCGAAGACGGCACAGCAGCCCAGCCGCCGCGCGCGACGATATCCTGATACTGATGGAGCGTCTGCTCGATATGGGAGACCGTTTCCGGGCTGAAAATAGGAGATGTGGACACAACCTTGCCCGCCTGGGCAGAGGCCTTCGCGTCGAATTGATCGTTCCACGTGCCGCGCTGATTCGACGACAGAATGTCATCGATCGCGTTCTGGGCGAATGCAGGTTGCGTTGCTGCGGTCGCTGCTACAGCGCCCGCTCCGGCAAGGAAGGTACGGCGAGATGTCTTCATGTGTGTTCCCGGCACTTTTCTCGTCTGTCGCGAGAGTTCATGGGCGTCATACCGCATTATGGCGTTTATCGTTAAGATTCGCCAAACGCCAACGTCGCCAAGCGTTCACAAACGCAGCCTGTTTCGGTCACACTCCAATATGGCAGGAACGTGGCCGATGCAAATAACACCATGCAATCTGTCGAAAAAGCGAGCCGCAAACCGGGAAACGTCCACGGCTCGAAAGTATCGACCAGATCAGAGACAGATGTCGGCATCTACATGCGGTAGGCGATCGTATCGTTCCAGAAGCGGTCCAGACGCTGCAACGCGCGGTTCATCTGCTGGAATTCTTCGGAATTGATGCCACCGACCTGCTCGATCGAGCCGATATGACGGTCATAGAGCTTGCCGACGACGTCGGCCACTTCCTGCCCCTTCTCGGTCAGGCTGATGCGAACCGAGCGACGGTCAATGCGCGAGCGCTGGTGGTTGATGAAGCCGAGGTCGACCAGCTTCTTGAGATTGTAGGACACATTCGAGCCGAGATAGTAACCGCGTGAGCGCAGTTCACCTGCGGTCAGTTCTGAGGAGCCGATATTGAACAGCAGCAGCGCCTGAATCGCGTTGATGTCGTTGCGGCCGTTGCGATCGAATTCGTCCTTGATGACGTCCTGGAGACGACGATGCAATCTTTCGACCAGCTGAAGTGATTCAAGGTAAAGCGAACGAATAGGGTTCTTGGTTTCAGTATTGTCCGACGGCTTCGCCGCCTGCTTTGCAGTCATCATGATCTAGCCTCGTGTTTAACGCCTGGTGATTTTGTTTTTTGTTCTCACCTTGGCCCGACCATATCGAATGCCTATAAAATTCGACTTAAAACGCAGGCTTAACAAGCGCTTACCAAAGCCAACACTGCAATCACACTGAATGAAGAGTTAATCGGCGACTCGCCGCGACTGGATCAGGAATGCCGCGCGAAAAGTCGCGTAGACAAGCGCGATGCCTGCATGGGCGAATACGACCTGAGGTCGCGCGCCATACAATTCGGGGAAGCATAGATGCATCGCCCATTCCAGCCCGGCGCAGAGGAACCAGATGACCGGCCCCCAGGACGCAAGCATCCACAGGCCGCTCGCCGCAAATGGAAACAGCACCGCCAGGACGACTGACGCAACCTTCCAATGAACCGGCATGAGATCAAATCGCCAGTCTGTGCCGGGATAGAAACCCACCAGCCGCACCCAGTACATCAGCCCAAGGATCAGGCTGTAGGCAGCTACCGCACGCAGGAACCATTCGAACGATATTTGCAATGTCGTCGCGCGAAGTGGCGAATGTTCTAGAGCCTCGTGCATGGGTTGCGGCAACTCACTGTGCGATGCGGTTTGATTCCTACACCATAGTTTCGTCAGTCTGTTTCGCAATCAGGAAGTTCCACGAATCCCTGGCGTCGGCAAAGGCACAGGCTTTCTCCATCACACGCCCTTGGTCCGCAGCTGCGACGATGTTAGAGGAGCAGCACCGAATGTGATCGCCCGATGTCGGCCCCGGCTGGCTTTTTTTGGTGATCGCTGCGCGAGTGACGGAGAACGCCATGAACAAGTTTAGCCCTGCACGCACCACACAGACCCGGGGCGTCGACGAAATCACCGCTTCGCGTCGTTTGCGCCGCATGCGCAAGGCCGACTGGTCGCGCCGTCTCGTCCAGGAGAACAGGCTGACCGTGGACGACCTGATCTGGCCGATTTTCCTCACGGAAGGAGAAAACGTCCGGGAAGAAATCGCGGCCCTGCCCGGAGTTTACCGCCTTTCCGTCGACGTCGCTGTCAAGGAAGCTGAGCGCGCCGCCACGCTTGGAATTCCGGCGATCGCAACGTTTCCGCAAATCGATCTCGCGCTCAAGGATGAAACCGGTTCGCAGATTCTGATCGCGGACAATCTCATCAACCGCGCAACCCGCGCGATCAAAGCCGCTGTGCCCGAGATCGGAATCATCACCGACGCAGCTCTCGATCCGTTCACCAGTCATGGCCATGACGGGATCCTGCGCGACGGCATCATCGTCAATGACGAGACAGTCTTGCAAGTTGCCTCAGCAGCCGTGCTGCAGGCCGACGCCGGAGCCGACATCATCGCGCCTTCCGACATGATGGATGGTCGCATCGGCGCCATTCGTGATGCTCTCGATGCTGCGGGCCACCAGGACGTGGCCATCATGTCCTATGCAACCAAGTTCGCATCCGCATTCTACGGCCCGTACCGCGAAGCGATAGGTACGCAAGGACTTCTGAAGGGCGACAAGAAGACCTATTATCTCGATCACGCCAATTCGGACGAAGCCATGCGCGAGATCGAACAGGATCTTGCCGAGGGCGCCGACATGATCATGGTCAAGCCGGGCCTTCCCTATCTCGACATTATCAGGAGAGCCAAGGACGAGTTCTCCCTGCCGACTTTCGCCTATCAGGTGTCCGGCGAGTACGCGATGATCGAGGCGGCAGCAGCCAATGGCTGGATCAACGGCGAAGCCGCGATGATGGAGAGCTTGCTGGCGTTCAAGCGTGCAGGTTGCGACGGTATTCTCACCTACTTCGCACCCCGTGTTGCCGAGATTCTGAAGGGCTGACGATTAGGGTGTTTTCAACGCGAATTATTGAAATCTCGCGATGATTTACCCATTTGTCGGATGCACTTGATGTCTGAAAGGACCTGCATACGATGAATACGCGTACTTTGGATGGTGAAATTCTTGCCACGCACCTTGATGACTGGCGTCTCTATCAGGGTGTGCGTACACGTCGAATGGTCGCTTTTCTGATCGACTACGCAATAGTGGGATTGCTGCTCATCCCCTTTTCCATCCTCGTTGCGATTTTTGGGCTGATCACGCTTGGTATAGGCTGGGCGCTTTTTTCCATTCTGTTTCCCGCCGTTGCGCTGGCCTACATCTGGAACACCGTTGGCGGGCCGCGCCAGGCAACGGTTGGAATGCGGATAATGGACATTCGCCTCGAGCGGCTCGATGGCAAGCCGATCGACGGGTTGCTGGCCGTCGTCCATAGTGTGCTCTTCTGGGCCGCGAACGTGGTTCTGACGCCCTTCATCCTGCTCGCGACATTGTTCCTTGATCGCAAGCGCACCGTTCACGACCTGCTGTTGGGCACGGTTGTGGTACGAAATGGCACTCGCTAACGCATTTGCCGGTCGGCATCATGTTCGACCGGCATGCTTCAATATTTTGAGGTTGACGTTTTCGCCGCGCATGCCAGCCTGTCGGTGTCATTGGCAGCCACGATAGAAGATGCATCATCACGCGACAAACTCACCACAGTTCTTTCTGACTGCGCCTTCGCCCTGCCCCTATATTGAAGGGCAGCTGGAGCGGAAGGTGTTCACGCATCTGGTAGGTGAAGGTGCGGCACAGATGAACGACCTGCTCACACAGGGTGGATTCCGTCGCTCACAGAATATTGCTTACCGTCCCGCCTGCGAGACCTGCCGCGCATGCATTTCAGTGCGCATCCTCGTCGACGAGTTCAAGATGGGACGCACCATGCGGCGCATCGTTGCCCGTAACGCCGATCTGATCGGCGTCGAGCACACGGCCGAACCGTCTACCGAACAATATTCGCTGTTCCGTCGCTACCTCGACGCACGCCACCATCGCGGGGGCATGTCGGACATGAGCGTGCTCGACTATGCGATGATGGTCGAAGACACCCACGTCGAAACCCGCGTGATCGAATACCGCCGACGCGGGCCCGACACGTTCATGACCGGTCGTGGCGAAGGCGAACTCATTGCCGTGGCCCTGACCGACAAGATGGGTGATGGGCTTTCGATGGTCTATTCTTTCTTCAACCCCGAGATGGAAGACCGTTCGCTGGGCACATTCCTCATCCTCGACCACATCGCGCGAGCGCGCGCAGCGGGCCTGCCCCATGTCTATCTTGGCTACTGGGTTAACGGCTCGAGGAATATGGCCTATAAGGTGCGCTTTCAGCCACAGGAGCATCTTGGCCCCAAGGGCTGGGAACGCTACGTCCCTCAAAAGGACTGAACCTCTCCACATCACTATGAATTGCCGCTGGTCGGCGGGGGCTTGCGCATGTTTTCGTCATGGTCGGATCATTCCAAAGGGCTGTTTCTGACAGCAGTCGGCGGCCTCGCGCTGACCATCGACATACCCTTGATCAAGCTCGCCAATGGCGATGTCTGGTCCATATTGCTGCTGCGTAGCTCTGCGACGCTGACCGCTGCGCTGGTGGCGTGGTTTGTCTGGAACCTGATCTGGCGAAACGCACCGCCACTCATTCCGGGCAAGGCTGGCCTCGCCGTCGCAGCTTGCTATGGCGTCACTTCACTCTGTTTCATGTCCGCAGTTTTCTACACCTCGACCGCCAACCTCGTTTTCCTGGTGGCCTTCAACACCGTATTTGCGACGGTTTTGTCGTGGGTGTTCCTGAGAGAACGGCCCAGGAACCAGACCCTTGCAGCAATGGTCATCATGATCGTTGCAATCGCAATCATCGTGGCGGAAGGGTTCACGGCCGGCGGCTGGTTCGGCAACCTGCTCGCCCTCGGTGCAGCGCTTTCAATTGCCGGTGCAATCGTCCTGTCGCGCAAGAGCGGTGCGGATATGGGGTTCACGCCACTCGTCGCCGTCGTTCTGCCGATGTCCATCGGCGGTTTCATGGTGCTGCAGAACGGTCTGGTTGCCGAGGCTCCGCTCTGGATCATCCTCGACGGACTGATCGTCATCCCGATCGCATTTTTCCTTCTGGCCACCGGCCCGAAATACCTGTCTGGCCCGGAAGTTGCGATGTTCTACCTGCTGGAGACGGTGCTTGCGCCGCTGTGGGTATGGATGATTTTTTCGGAAGTCCCGACAATTTACAGCGTCGTCGGTGGTTCGCTGCTCGTGGTCACGCTGATTTGCCACTCACTTTGGCAGCTGCGGGAAAACCGCAAGCCGCGCAGTGCGCAGACGCTGGGACAGCCGGCCTAGTGCATGTCTTCCGAACGGGGGAGCCGGTTGCGGGATAAAGACATGCGTAGAAACAAGCAGCGAATCTGAAAGATCGCGACGCGCTTTAGCAGGCCAGATATTACTCTGCCGCGTCGCGGGTCTCATCGCCCGTGTCAGGCGCATTTGGATCACCGGGCGCTGTTTCCGCGTCAAGGTCCGGGAAAACGACGATCCGCAAGCCGTGGAAGTCCGTGCGCACGACCAGCAGTCCACGTTCTTCAAAATAGGTCAGGAGCCGGCGGGCGCGCGAAGGCGAGTGCGTGCCGTAAGCCCGAGCCAGCACCGCATCCGACGGGCATGGCTCGCTCGAAATCGCCGCCCGTGCGACGATCAGGAAAACGCCCTGAATGTCATCCGTCAGGGTCTCGGACAATTTCAACGCTTGTTGCCAGCTGTCGCCCGCCGATATCTGCTCGTCCACACCCGCACGCGCGATGGCCAGCCTGCGCTTGAACGCGGCAAGATCAAGAGCTGCGCCGGGCACGCGATGGATACGGCAGCGCACCAGAAAGTCCTGATAAAGCACGGCGACTGAACGGAAGGCAGCTTCCGGATCTTCGACGATCTCACGCATCACAGCATCAAGCGCGGCGCTGCGCTCTTCCTCATCGATCTCGGGAAACAATGAAGGTGCCTCGACCGGGGCAGGTTCCGGTCGAGCCTTCACCAGCTTTTCAAGCAGCTCTGCCGTCGGAATCGGCGGAGGCGGCGCCACCGGCCGGCGCACAGGGAGGAGTTGTTCTTCGGGTGATGCCTTGAAGATCAGATCGGCTGCATCTTCCGGTGCCGTTGTCGGAAGCGGCATCAGTTTCGGGCTGACAGAACGTGCAGACGTCTCCACAGCACCGATGGCTACCGGCAGCGGTCGCCGCGAAATGGCGGGACCGAGCGCAACGAACCGGCCACGGTCGAGATCGCGGAACTGTTCTGCCTGACGCCGATCCATGCCGAGCAGGTCAGCCGCACGCGCCATGTCGATGTCGAGGAACGTGCGGCCCATCAGAAAATTCGATGCTTCCGCCGCAACGTTCTTGGCGAGCTTCGCAAGCCGCTGCGTCGCGATGACCCCGGCAAGTCCGCGCTTTCGGCCCCGACACATCAGGTTGGTCATCGCGCCCAGAGATTGTTTGCGCGCCTCGTCCGACACTTCGCCTGCCGCTGCAGGGGCAAAAAGCTGCGCCTCGTCCACGACGACCAGCACCGGGTACCAATAGTCACGCTCGGCATCGAACATGCCGCCAAGGAATGCCGCGGCAGCTCGCATCTGCTGCTCGACGTCCAGCCCCTCAAGGTTGAGAACAACCGACACGCGGTGCTGCCTGATCCGCGCAGCGATCCGCTGCAATTCAGTTTCGGTGCGCGCGGCATCGACAACGACATGGCCGAATCGATCCGCCAGAGTGACGAAATCGCCCTCTGGATCAATCACACATTGCTGCACCCACGGAGCCGACTGTTCGAGCAGGCGACGTAGCAGATGAGACTTTCCTGATCCGGAATTGCCCTGCACCAACAAGCGCGTTGCGAGCAGTTCTTCAAGGTCGACGGTTGCGGATGCGCCACCGGCGCCCGTCCCCAGATCGATGCCGACCTTCATGGCTGCCTCGGTTCCTATTGCGATGATGCGACTGGCATAGCACCCCACGCCACCGGATGCTTGGTCTTGACATGGACAATTCACAGGAGAGACGCCGATATAGGGCTCATCAGAGCAGGCATCCGCGCGATGCGACCGGCCTTACGCCCCCAAACAAGGAAAACCCAGCTAGCGCGCCATCGCCACCGCCCTTCGCTGCTTGCGCCATGCAAGAACACGCGAGCGAAAAAAGAGGCGGTAGCCGACGAGAACAGCCGCTATCGCCATGTAAATCGCCGGCTCGGGTGTGATCACCCGCACTGCCATCAGATAATGCAGCGCGCCGCCCAGAATGATGACGTAGCTCAGCTTGTGCAGGCTGTTCCAACGTGATCCCAGCTTCCTGATCGACCATGAGTTCGACGTGATTGCGAGGGGAATCAGGAGCGCAAACGAAGCCATCCCGATCGTGATGAATGGACGCTTGGCAATGTCATTGACGATGACCTGAAAATTAAGCGCCTGATCGAGGATCATATAGGTCGAGAAATGCATCACGACGTACCAGAAGGCGAGCAGCCCAAGCGCGCGTCGGTAGCGGATGAGATTGATGCCAAAAAGGTCGCGGATCGGCGTCACCGCCAGCGTGACGAGCAGAAAACGCAGAGCCCAAACGCCGAGCAAATGCTCGAACACCTTGACCGCGTTGCCGGGGATCTGGCCTGTCGCCCCGAGGTAGAAGTACCACGCAGCGGGCACAAAACCCACGACATAGACCAGCCAGACGCTGGCGGAACGCCAAACGCGCGACGCGATCATCGGGCTAGTAGTTCGCTGCAAGATCCATTCCGTCGTAGATGCTGGCAACCTGTTCGGCATAGCCGTTGAAGGGAAGCGTCTCGCGACGGCCAGGGCTCAAAAAGCCCCCTTCCCCGATCCGTATTTCCGTTGCCTGGCTCCAGCGCGGATGGTCTACCGCCGGGTTTACATTGGCGTAGAACCCATACTCGGACGGCTGCAGCCGCTCCCAGCTTGAGACTGGCTGCTCTTCAACCAGCGTCATCTTGACAATCGACTTGATGCCCTTGAAGCCGTACTTCCACGGCACCACCAGACGCACTGGCGCGCCATTCTGATTGGGCAGTGTCTGGCCGTAGAGACCAACTGCGAGGATTGCCAGCGGGTGACGGGCCTCGTCCAGCCGCAGGCCCTCAACATATGGCCATGGGAGCGGTTGAAACAGCCCACGCTGGCCGCCCATTTCCTCGGGCCGCACGACGGTTTCAAATGCGACATACTTCGCGCTGCCCAGCGGCTCAACCTGATCGAGAAGCGCTGACAATGGGAAACCGATCCACGGAATGACCATCGACCACGCCTCAACGCAGCGCATGCGATAGAGGCGATCCTCGAGGTCAAACCCGCGCAGCTCATCAAGGTCGAACGTCTTCGGCTTGGCGACGAGGCCACCGACTTCGAGGGTCCATGGCTCGGGGCGGAAGTCACCACTGTTGCTGGCGGGGTCCGACTTGCCGCTGCCGAATTCGTAGAAATTGTTGTAGTTCGTCACATCCATGAAGGACGTCGGCGTTTCGTCGGTGGAAAATGGACCCGGCTTGCTCTTGAGCGTCTCGGCCGAAGCTTCCACGCCATGAAGCAGCGGGATCGACGCCAGCGCTCCGGCAATCAACGAGCGTCGATTGAGATACGCGCCTTCGGACGTAATTTCAGAGCCGAGCGGGCTCGGATATCGATAGACAGCCATGTCATCGCCTTTCTGCGTCGGTCATCCAATACGCTGTCGACACTATACGTAGCGCCTACATCTCCGGATTTACAACTGCACAGAAAATTCCGTCACGCACGTTTTGTTGTTTCGTGCGTGACAGTCGACAGCCGCCTAGCCGAATTTTCCGGTCCGCGGGAAGCCCTTCGGCACCATCCGGCCAGCGCTTGCCCGTGCGCCGATCCATTCAACCAGCTCGTCTTTTGTGCGGTTGAACGTGCGGTCGGCAGAGTCGAGCCAGGACAGTCCCGTTTCCAGGCTGAATGTCTTGACGTCAGACACTCCCCCGTCCTTGTACTTCTGCAGCCTGACGCCCTTGCCACGCGTCATCTCGGGCATCTCGGCCAGCGGGAACACCAGCATCTTTCGGTTCTCGCCAACGATCGCGACGTGATCACCCGTCACCGGCAGGCACAACTTGGCCTCGTCCGGCAGTTTGACGTTCATCACCTGCCTGCCCTTCCGGGTATTCGCGACGACATCCGTTTCCTTCACAAGGAAGCCGTTGCCCGCATAGGACGCCAGCAGAAGCGTGCGCGCCGGATCGTGGACAAACGCCGTCACGATCGACTGATCGTTTTCCATGTCGACCATGATACGGATCGGCTCACCATGGCCGCGCCCGCCCGGAAGCCTGTCGGCTCCAATCGTGAAGAACTTTCCGCCCGTGGTCAGGAACAGGATCTTGTCGGTGGTCTGTGCGTGGAACGCCAGCTTAAGGCTGTCGCCCTCCTTGAAGGCGAGCGTCGAGAAGTCGGCCATATGGCCCTTCATCGCCCTGAGCCAGCCCTTTTCTGAGACCACCACCGTCACCGGCTCGCGCTCGATCATCGCCTGATGAATATCTTCGACGTCATGATCCGGCGCGTCAGCGAACTGGGTACGGCGGCGACCGAGATCGGTCGTCGAGCCGAAGCGGTCGCGGACTTTCTCGACCTCCCAACGCACCATCTTCCACTGCTTCTCGTCTGAACCGAGAAGAGCTTCGATCTGCGCCTTTTCTTCGGATAGCGCGTCATGCTCCTTGCGGATCTCGAATTCCTCGAGCTTGCGCAACGAACGCAGCCGCATGTTGAGGATCGATTCCGCCTGAAGGTCGGTCAGCTCCCATTTGGCCATCATCACCGGCTTGGGCTCATCTTCCTCGCGGATGATGCGGATGACCTCATCGAGATTGAGATAGGCGATCAGATAGCCGCCAAGAATCTCAAGGCGACGAACGATCTCGTCCAGCCGGAAGCGCGAACGACGTATCAAAACGTCCTTGCGGTGGTCGAGCCACTCTCGAAGCACCTGCTTCAGCGACAGGACACCTGGCACCTTGCCGTGCGATAGAACGTTCATGTTCAGCGGGAACCGGCTTTCCAGCTCGGTCAGCTTGAACAGCGACTCCATCAGGATCGCCGGGTCCACCGTGCGGCTCTTGGGAACCAGCACAAGCCGGACGTCTTCCGCGCTTTCGTCGCGTACATCTTCCAGCAGCGGCAAACGGCGAGCCAGAAGCAACTCAGCGATCTTCTCGATCAGCCGCGACTTCTGTACCCCATAGGGAATCTCGGTGACGACGATCTGCCAGGTCCCGCGGCCCTGATCCTCGGAATGCCACTTGGAACGAACCCGGAAAGAACCCCGCCCTGTCTTGTAGGATTCCAGAATGGAATCGAACGAATCGACAATGACACCGCCGGTCGGAAAGTCCGGTCCGCGCACCATGTTTTCGTCCGGATCGTCATTGGGCGTCGAGGACATCAGATCCTCGACCTCGGCTTCGGGATGGTCGATCAGGTGCAGCGCGGCCTTGCACAATTCGGCGGCGTTGTGAGGCGGGATGGAGGTCGCCATGCCCACCGCGATTCCCGACGATCCGTTCGCCAGAAGATTGGGGAACGCCCCCGGCAGGACGATCGGCTCTTCGTCTTCCTCATTGTATGTCAGACGAAAATCGACGGCGTTCTCGGTAATGCCTTCAAGCAGCGAGGTCGCAACATCGGTCATCCGCGCTTCGGTATAGCGCATCGCAGCTGCGTTATCGCCGTCGATATTGCCGAAGTTACCCTGCCCGTCGACCAGCGGATAACGCACCGAGAATGATTGTGCGAGCCGCACCAGCGCATCGTAGATCGACTGGTCGCCGTGCGGGTGGAATTTACCCATCACCTCGCCGACGATACGGGCACACTTGGCAAACCCCTGATCCGGGTTCAACCTCAGCAACCGCATCGCGTGCATGATCCGGCGATGAACCGGCTTCAGCCCATCGCGAACGTCCGGCAACGCCCGGTGCATGATTGTCGAGAGAGCGTAGGCGAGGTAGCGGTCCTCAAGAGCCTTACGCAGATCGACTGTTTCAATATGATCGCCCCCGCTGGAGCCCGGCGGATTCTGGTTCTTTCCCATGGATTCGGGTTAATGGACGGGGTGATTCGGAGCAAGGGCTCCTTTAGCCGCGCCGTGGTAGTGCAATGTCCTGCGTCATGTTATCCAAAGCTCAACACGATACTTTAGGTTGCGTTTTCACGCAAAACATCGAATCTACCCGCGCCCCGACAACAAATCTCACATTCCGATCACGAGAGGAAATCTCCCCCATGAATTTGAGCTACAGGCATATGCGGGCGCTCCCCCTATCATTTCTTCTCGTAACCACCAGCCTGTCCGGTGCTTTCGCAGACACGGCAGGAATGGCAGCCGAGCGCCTGAAAGAAATCGTGCAGATGCAAGGCGCGATTCTGGAATGGGACCGCATCGACATTCGCGGCGACGATGCCGTGCTGGTCAATGTTCGAGCCGGCACAGCCGACGACAAGCTGTTGATCGGCGACGTCGCACTGAATGGTGTCAGCAACACTGCCGAAGGCTATCTGATCAAAGAGATCGTCTTCGATCCGATGGAAGTCGGCGACGAGACCTCGACGGTGTCGATCGACGATGCGGTCATGGCTGGCGTGCTTCTCCCGGAAGACTCGCAGATCGACCAGTTTGGCGGTTCGATTTTCTACGAAAAAGCCTCCATCGGCAGCATGTCGGTGACGGTGAGCGATGACGAGGTTGTTTCCCTCAGCGATTTCGTCACGCGCATGACAGCGCCCGCAAATGGCGAGCCAATGACCTATTCGGGCAGCGCTGACAAATTCTATCTCAACCTCACTGTCGTGGATGACGAAGACCAGCAAGCAGTCCTGGCAGCGCTGGATCTTGAAGAAGTCACCGGCTCGCTTTCTTTCGACGGTTACTGGCAGCCGACAGATGGACGCTTCGTCCTGTCGCACTACGATACCGTCGTCGACAATGCCGGTACATTTGGCCTTACCTTCGACATGGGCGGGTACACCCCGGCATTCCTGGCATCGCTGCGCGAACTGCAGGCACAGATCGCTGCTAATCCGGATGGCGACACGTCAAGCCAGGGACTAGCTATCCTCGGCCTGATGCAGCAGCTGATTTTCCACAGCACGTCAGTGAAATTCACAGACGCTTCCCTGACCAACAAGCTGCTCAACTATCTGGCCGAAACGCAGGGCATGAAGCCCACCGACATCGCCAATCAGGCGAAGGCTGTATTGCCATTCCTGCTGGGTCAGCTTGGCAATGCTGAACTGACCGCGGAAGCGATGCAGGCTGTCGGCAAATTCCTCGACGATCCGAAGAACCTGACAGTCCGGGCAGCTCCATCCGCACCAGTCCCATTTGCGCTTCTCGCGGCGGATGTGATGTCAGATCCCAAAAAGCTGACCAAGACGCTGGGCGTAACCGTGACGGCCAACGATTGATCAGCTTCTCAATCAACCAAAAGCCCGGCTTGACCGGGCTTTTTTTTGTCTGCCAAAAGAAAACGGCGCGATCGATGTCGCGCCGTTCTCCAAATACCAGAAAGTGAAAGACCTAGGCGTCCTTCTGCGGCGCCACGGTCCGCAGGTGCAATTCGCGCAACTGCGACGGCTGTGCCTCCGATGGCGCGTTCATCAGCAGATCCTGCGCCTGCTGGTTCATCGGGAACAGCGAGATTTCGCGCAGGTTCTTCGCGCCGACGAGCAGCATCACCACGCGGTCGATACCGAATGCACAACCGCCGTGCGGCGGCGCGCCATACTGGAACGCGCGATAAAGACCACCAAAGCGCTCTTCCACATCCGCCTGGCTCAAACCAACCTTCTCGAACGCCTTGACCATCAGTTCCGGCGACTGGTTACGGATCGAGCCCGACGCGATCTCGAAGCCGTTGCAGACGGCATCATACTGATACGCCTTGAGCGACAGCGGATCGGAGCCTTCCAGTGCCTCAAGGCCACCCTGCGGCATCGAGAACGGATTATGCGCGAAATCGATCTTCTTTTCGTCTTCGTTCCACTCGTAGAACGGGAAGTCGACAATCCAGCAAAGCTCGAACCGGTCGCGGTCGACCAGATTGAGTTCCTCACCTGCGCGGGTACGTGCCGCACCCGCAAAGCTGACGAACTTCTTCGGGTCACCTGCCACGAAGAAGCAGGCATCGCCATCGTCGAGACCGAGTTGCTGGCGGATGGCTTCTGTGCGCTCCTCGCCAATATTCTTGGCAAGCGGTCCAGCGCCTTCGAGCTTGTCACCTTCCTTGCGCCAGAAGATATAGCCAAGGCCCGGCTGGCCCTCGCCCTGCGCCCACGAATTCATGCGGTCGCAGAACGCGCGGCTGCCGCCGGTCTTGGCCGGGATTGCCCAGACTTCAGCCTTGTCGCTGCCGGCCAGGATGTTTGCAAACACCTTGAAGCCCGACCCGCGGAAATGGTCAGACACTTCTTCCATGATGATCGGGTTGCGCAGGTCCGGCTTGTCGGAACCATATTTGCGCATCGCGACGTCGTAAGGAATTCGTGGCCACTCCTTGGTCACCGGCTTGCCGTCGGCGAACTCCTCGAACACCGCCGTCATCATCGGCTCCATCGTCGCCCAGATGTCTTCCTGGGTAACGAAGCTCATCTCGACGTCGAGCTGATAGAACTCGCCCGGCAGGCGGTCAGCACGCGGGTCTTCATCGCGGAAGCAAGGCGCAATCTGGAAATACCGGTCGAAGCCGGCAACCATCAGCAGCTGCTTGTACTGCTGCGGCGCCTGCGGCAGCGCAAAGAACTTGCCCGGATGGATACGGCTCGGCACGAGGAAGTCACGTGCGCCTTCCGGCGACGAGGCGGTCAGGATCGGCGTCGTGTATTCAGCAAAGCCGCGAGCACTCATGCCGTTGCGCATCGCCGAAATGATGTTCATACGCTGGACAATGTTCTTGTGCAGCGTTTCGCGACGAAGGTCGAGGAAGCGGTATTTCAGACGGATGTCTTCCGGATAGTCCGGCTCGCCGAACACCGGCAGCGGCAGTTCCTTGGCTGCGGACAGCACTTCCATGTCCTGCGCGAACACTTCGATTTCGCCCGTCGGCAGGTTCGTGTTGATCGTCTCGTCGGTGCGCGCCTTCACCTCGCCATCAACGCGAATGACCCATTCGCCGCGAACGGTTTCAGCCACCTTGAAACAAGGCGAGTCCGGATCGGCGACAATCTGCGTCAGGCCATAATGGTCGCGGATATCGATGAACAGAAGTCCACCATGGTCACGGACACGATGAACCCAGCCGGAAAGACGAACGGCCTGGCCGACATCGGCCTTTCTCAACTGAGCGCAAGTATGGCTGCGATAACGATGCATGGTCATGAGCAAGTCCGGATAGAGAGGTCGAGCCGGAAACGGAATCCCAGCGCCAAATTGGGGCGGAAAAGCGCATGCGCGCGCACTTTTGTCAAGTTGCAGCAGCCTCGTCGGCAACTTCACGAGACTTTTGAACAGGGTGCAATCGACACTGGACCAGCACAGTCCCGCAATTGTCCGTGGCATAGTGCGCAGCATCGACCTATAGAGAAGGTCGACTTGGTTCTCTTACCTGCTGGCGTCAATGAACAGTATACGACCGCTCATTCCCATTCTTACCGCAGCAGGCATCCTGCTGGCAGGGAACGGGCTTCAGGGAACCTTGATCGCGGTGCGCGGCGCCCAGGAGGGCTTTTCGGCCAGCAGCATCGGCTTCATGGGCACCGCATACTTCGCGGGCTTTCTAATCGGATGCCTGATCATTATCCGCATGCTGCGGGCCGTCGGCCACATCCGCGCCTTTTCCGCCCTCGCCGCCATCGCTGCATCCGCGACGCTACTGATGGCCACTGTCGTGGACGAAGGCATCTGGACCGTGGCGCGCTTTTTCAGCGGCATCTGTTTTGCCGGGCTGTTCACGGTGATGGAAAGCTGGCTCAATTCAGGTGTCCCAAATTCGGCGCGCGCACGGGTTCTTGGGCTTTATCGCATCGTCGATCTGGGCGCGGTCACGGGCGCACAGTTCCTGATTCCGATCATCGGACCGGAAGGCTTTCCGATCTTCGCCGTAATGGCGATGATGATTTCGTTGTCACTGGTGCCGGTGTCGCTTGCTGACCGTTCGAATCCGGTCCCGCCGGACGATGTGAAGCTTGATTTGCGCCGGGCCTGGCAAATTTCTCCCATTGCCGCGATTGGCTGCGTGGCGATTGGCATGACCAACAGCGCTTTCCGTACAATGTCACCGGTCTATGCGCAGGCAATCGGCATGTCGGTGGCCGACGTGGCGACATTCGTCAGCCTGTCGATCATCGGTGGCGCGATGATCCAGTATCCGCTCGGCTATGCCTCCGACCGGAGCGACCGGCGCACTGTCCTGTTGGCGACCACCGCGCTCGCACTTGCCGTTGCTATCATTCTGATGCTGGCAGGAAGCAGCGACCGTCTGCTCAATTTCGCGCTGATCTTCGTCTTCGGTGCGTTCGCGATGCCGCTTTTTTCTCTCTCGGCGGCCCATGCGAATGATCGCGCCAAGCCGAACGAGTTCGTCATGATCAACGCTGCGCTCATGTTGTTCTACTCGTTCGGTGCCATCGGCGGACCGTTCGCCGCCGCAGCGATGATGGAGTGGTACGGCCCACACGCACTGTTTTCATTCACGTCCGTGATCTACGCGGTTTTCATCGTCCTAATCCTCTATCGGATGAGAAAGCGCCCGGCCGCTCCCAGCGACGAGCGTGGCCGTTTCACAGCCCTGCTCCGCACGTCCACAATCTTCGCCCGACTTGTCCCCAAACCGACGTCCAGACACGAGAATGAGACCGGAAATACGGAAACGGGGCACGAAAAGAGCCGAAACTCTTGACGTCGGCAGCTGTGGCTGAAATGGAGACTTATTGCCGAAAAAAGAAGCTAGATGCAGCTAATCACCACTCAGGACGAGCTTGAAGCCGTCATCGAAACACTCGGACGATCCGATTTCGTCACCATCGACACCGAGTTCATCCGTGAAACAACTTTTTGGCCGGTGCTCTGCCTGATCCAGCTTGCCAGTCCTGACGCGACTGCGCTGATCGATCCACTCGCGCCGGGGCTGGACCTTGCACCCTTCTTCAAGCTGATGAAGGACGAAACCACGGTCAAGGTTTTCCACGCCGCGCGGCAGGACATCGAGATCGTCTTCCATCTCGGCGGCTTCATCCCGCACCCGGTTTTCGACACGCAGGTGGCCGCCATGGTGTGCGGTTTCGGCGACAGCGTCTCCTACGACCAGCTCGTCCAGAAGATCACCGGAACGCGTCTCGACAAATCGTCGCGCTTCACCGACTGGCGCCATCGCCCTCTCTCGGACAAGCAGCTCGAATATGCGCTTGCCGACGTGACCTACCTCATCGACGTCTACAAGCATCTCAATGAGCAGTTGAAGCGCGAAAACCGTGCGCATTGGCTCAACGAAGAAATGGGCCTGCTGACTGCCGTCGAAACCTATGACCCGCACCCGGACGATGCGTGGCGACGCCTCAAGATGCGCGTGAAGAAGCCGCAGGAGTTGGCGATCCTGCAGGCAATCGCCGCATGGCGTGAGCGTGAAGCACGCGAGCGTGACGTGCCGCGCGGGCGGGTGATCAAGGACGACGCGCTCTTCGAGATTGCACAGCAGGCTCCGGCTACCGCTGAGGCTCTGGCGCGCCTGAGGACAGTTCCCAAAGGGTGGGAGCGTTCGTCCACCGCGACATCATTGCTGGCAGTCGTGAACAACGCGCTCCAGATTCCAAAGGAAGACCTGCCGAAATTGCCCAAGCATGTTCAGCAGCCAGAAGGCACGAGCGCGGCGGCAGAACTGCTGAAAGTCTTCCTGAAGCTTGTTGCCGAAGAGTATGGCGTTGCGCCTAAGGTGCTGGCCTCGTCCGCCGACATCGAAAAGATCGCAGCCAAAGGCGAAGATGCCGTGATTCCTGCCATGCAGGGCTGGCGCAGAGAGGTCTTCGGCGATCGCGCGCTCGCATTGGTGCGTGGCGAGATCGCGCTCAAGTTCGACAAGCGCAAGATCAAGGCTTTCGCGCCAAACGACCCGACCAGCTGAATATCAGGCACCCTGCCTGAACGCGGATGGGATGATTGAAGCGGCAGATCGAAAAGACGCCGCCGCTTAATCCCCGACAACGATCGTGATGGGGCAGCCCAGCACCTTTGCGAGCTGCGCCATCCGTCCGTTTGGCCGCTCGCCCATCAGGCCGGCGTGACTGGCGGGCACGACCATCTGGAAGCCATCGCCGACTCGTCTCCATTTGAGCATCGGCATCATGCCCGGCATCGACGCCGAGAACAGATAGACAACCCGCAGCAAGGCGCCCAGGATGCGCGCACGCTCCAGATGATGCGGACCAGCCAGCGCACGCATCGTCGGCGAAACCACGTCCTCATCGATCCCTTCGTGTCGGAAGAGACTGGTCAGCCCGATAAAGGCACGGCCGGGATGATCGACGCCGATGAATGACGCATGCGCAATGATGTTCAATGACTGCGAGCCGCGATATTCGGGATGGGCACGCCAGCCGATATCAGTCAGCAGGCACGCTGCCTCCCTGTAGCGCCGATCTTCCTCGCTCTCAGTCAGACCAAACATGCGGAAGGCTTCGCCTGTCCATGCAGCAAGCTCGTGTGCGTGGGTGACGGACCTCGAGCGGAGCAGTGCCAATTCCTCCGCTGCCGAAATCAGCGGGTCGGCAGCTTTTTGCTCGTCGCTCAATTGCGAGTAGAGAAACCCCTCACGGACACCGAGAGCGGACACCACGATCCGTGATGGCTTCATCGCCTGGGTGATCGCAAGCAGGACCGCCGCTCCATATGGAAGCAACCCACGGCGGGATTTGGAAACCCGGTTGATCCCCTTCATCTTCGAGATGTCGCCGCTGGCCACCTCGACGAGGAACTCCTCTGCGCCCGGTCCACCCAGCTCATAATTGTGCATCACGTTGAGCGGGTAGCCTGTCGAGCTCATGTGAAGCCGCGCCAGGTTTCGCCACGTCCCACCGACACAGTAAAAATTCCGCCCCTCGCCTGCCGCCAGAAAACTTGCGCGTTTCAATTCGCGCTGCGCAATCCTGAATGCATCGGCCGGCGATCCTTTGGCCATGTCCTGCAAACGCAGCCCGCCAAGCGGCAGCGTGATCTTGTCGCCAATTTCGTTTCCATTGACGTCAACCAGCTCAAGACTGCCGCCGCCCAGATCGCCCGCAATGCCATCGGCGGCGTGGAAACCTGATATAATGCCGAGCGCCGAATAATAGGCCTCTTCGCGCCCGGAAAGAACGTGGATCGGCACCTCGAAGATCTCTTCCGCGCGGCGGATGAAATCCATGCCGTTTTCGGCTTCGCGCGCCGCCGCCGTTGCAATGACATGCAACTCGGACGCGCCCGCCTGCTCCGACAGGGCACGGAAGCGCTTGAATTCTTCAAGAGCACGCAGAACCGCGTCCGGGTCCAGCCGCCCCGTCGAGACAATTCCGCGTCCCAGTCCGGCAAGCATTTTTTCGTTGAACAGGACTGTCGGAGAACGCGCTACGCCTTCGTAGATGACGACGCGAATCGAGTTTGAGCCGATATCGACAACCGACAATGGCAGACGATCCTGAAGGCGGCCTTGCGAGGTTTGAATCATGCGTCCTTCACTGCCGCATGCGTCTTCTTGCGACGCTTGTGCTGGGTAATCCGCTTTGGCGCATTGGATTTCAAGGCATCGCCCCGACCGGAAAGGCTGGGATTTGTCATGAAATATTCCTGCGCGTTGAACGGCTCCTCACCCTCGTCCAGTACCATACGTCGCGAGGTTCCATCCGCCAATACTTCGAAACTTTGCTGATTGTCCATGATGTTTCCGAGCATGATCTGCCCCAAAACCTGCTCGTGCACAGTCGGGTTGGTGATTGGAACCATTGTTTCGACCCGCCTGTCCAGGTTGCGCGGCATGATGTCGGCGGATGCGATGTAGACGATCGCCTCATCGGAAGGCAGACCGGCGCCATTGCCAAAACAGTAGATCCTGCTGTGCTCGAGAAACCGCCCGACAATCGACTTGACCCGGATATTCTCCGATAGTCCCGGCACTTGCGGGCGCAGACAGCAAATGCCGCGCACGACGAGGTCAATCTCCACCCCTTCGCGACTCGCGTCGTAAAGCGCATCAATCACAGTGGGATCGACCAGCGAGTTCATCTTCATCCATATCTGCGCCGGCTTGCCACGGCGGGCAAACTCCTTTTCAGCCTCGATGTGCTCAAGCAGTCGGGTTCGCAGCGTAAAGGGCGAGATCGCCAGCCTCATGTCCAGTGAAGGCTCGGCATAGCCCGTGATGAAATTGAACACCTGCGCAACGTCGCGCGCAATGTCCGCGTCGGTGGTGAAATAGGACAGGTCGGTGTAGATGCGCGCCGTGATCGGATGATAATTGCCGGTGCCGAGATGGACATAATTTCGTAGCTTGCCATCCTCGCGGCGCACCACCAGCGACATTTTCGCATGGGTTTTCAGCTCGATGAAGCCGAACACCACCTGCACGCCAGCACGTTCAAGGTCACGCGCCCAGCGGATATTGGCTTCTTCGTCGAACCGCGCCTTGAGTTCGACCAGTGCAGTGACCGACTTGCCGCCTTCCGCTGCGTCGATCAGCGCGCGCACGATCGGACTATCGTTGGAGGTGCGGTAAAGCGTCTGTTTGATCGCCACCACTTCCGGATCGACCGCGGCCTGGCGCAAAAACTGCACCACCGCGTCGAAGCTCTCATATGGGTGGTGGACGATGATGTCCTTTTCACCGATTGCCGCGAAACAATCGCCACCACGGTCACGAATCCGTTCTGGAAAGCGCGGATTATACGGAACGAACTTCAGATCATCGCGCGGAAGCGATACGATTTCCGAGATCTGGTTGATCGCCAAGGGGGCATGCATGATCGAAATGCGGCCCTCCGCAACGCCCAGTTCCACTGCCACAAAATCGCGGAGCGCCTCAGGAATCTCGTCATCGAATTCAATGCGGATCACCTGCCCACGCCGCCGGCGCTTCAACGCGCTTTCAAAGAGGCGAACGAGATCCTCGGCCTCTTCCTCGACCTCGATATCGCTGTCGCGAATGATACGGAACGTTCCCGAACCCTTGACCTCATAGCCTGGGAAGAGCTTGCCGATGAACAACTTGACCGCGTCTTCCAGCGGGATGAACCGGACGATGGCGTCGCAATCCGGCAACCTGACAAAGCGGCGCAACGCCACGGGCAAGCGCAGCAGCGCAATCATTTCCTCGCCATCGCGCAGATTGCGAAGCTGCAGCGCTTTGGAGAACCCAAGATTCGGTATGAAGGGAAAAGGATGTGCCGGGTCGATGGAAAGAGGCGTCAGCACCGGGAAGACTGCTTCCATGAAGTAGTCTTCCAGCCATTCCAGTTCTGCTGGTGACAGACCCTGGGCACGAATGATCTCGATCCCCTCCGCGCGCAGCAACTGCATCAGCGAATCGTAGCTGGCCTGCTGGTCCTCCTGCAACCGGGCGACCTCCAGCAGCAACAGGTCCAGCTGCTGCTCTGGAGTACGCCCATCAGGGCTACGCACGGTAATGGCCTCACGCACCTGCCCCGCAAGACCCGCGACCCGCACCATGAAGAACTCATCAAGGTTTGCCGCCGAGATGGAAAGGAAGCGGACGCGCTCGAGCAGCGGGTGGTTCGGATTCTGCGCTTCATCCAGCACCCGTCGGTTAAACTGAAGCCACGAGAACTCGCGATTGACGAACCTGTCGGGATTTCCATCCGGCGCGGCGGCAAGCGCCTGCATTTGACCTGTAAACTCGCTGCTGACCGGCTTAAACTCGTTCATGTTCCACCTGATGCTTCGCGGCGACTGCATCAGCAGCCGCAGACCACGTCAAGAGCGTCCTGACACGGTTTTACGACAGTTTGATATCCGCGACTTGCAAAGCCGCGCCAGATGCGGCAAACGCAGGCCTAAGCATGACACCGCAGCATCCGGGAGCTTCTCACATGGCCGGCTACGCGATACCGCACTTCCAGAACGACGCAGGCCATCCGGCCATTGAAATCGGCGTCAAGGAATTCATGTGCGTGGGTGCAAACCCGCCCTTCGATCATCCGCATGTTTTTCTCGACATGGGAGATGACGCGGAGAAGGTCTGCCCCTACTGCTCGACCCTCTACCGATACGATCCCGCGCTGAAGGCGAACGAGACCCGGCCCGAGGGGGCAGTCTTCCACCCGCAGGCGGCCTGACCGGCGGACGCGCAGATGAACCGTGCGAGGCGCATTGCCATCGCAGGGGCTGGCATTGCCGGTCTGACATCTGCGCTGACGCTTGCGGTCCGAGGCTTTTCAGTCGAGCTCTTCGAGCGCTCGCCGAAGGTCGAGGAAGTTGGCGCCGGACTACAGCTTTCTCCGAACGCAACGCACATCCTTCGTCGCCTTGGCGTCTTGTCTCAGCTCAATGACGTCGCGGTCCGGCCACAGGCAATAGAATTGCTGCGCGCCAATAGTCTGCGCAAGGTAGCAAGCGTTCCACTCGGCGATGCTGCCCAGCAGCGCTGGGGCGCGCCCTACCTGACCGTTCACAGAGCCGATTTGCAGCAGGCGCTGCTTGCCGCGGTCAACGCCAATCCGTCCATTGCACTTCATACTGGCATGCTGGTTTCCAGCTATGCGCCTGGTGGACGCATCAACCTGACGTCGCAAAGCGGCGATGAAGTCCGACGAGACGATTTCGATCTGATCGTGGCTGCCGACGGCGTATGGTCAACCCTTCGAAAGCAGATCGGGGGCGCAGAGGCGGGCCAGTACAGTGGTTATCTGGCTTGGCGCGCCGTGGTCGACAGATCCACGTCTCCTGATATCTGGAAGCCGGCCGCAGATCGCGTCACAACCCTTTTGAGTCCGCATTTCCATCTGGTCGCCTATCCCTTGCGTTGTGGCGAACTGATCAATCTGGTCGTGCTCGCCAAAGGTCCTCCGTCTGCCGAGCGCTGGGCGAATGTCGGAAACCCGGAAGAGCTGACACAGCTGATGCGTGGTGCAGATTCACGGGTTCTCGAACTGATCCGCTCTGCCGGTCCCTGGACGACATGGCCACTGCATCAGGTGCGGCCTGACGGCGAATGGATTTCGCCGGATGGCGTCGTTCTGGTCGGTGACGCCGCTCATGCAATGACGCCATTTGCAGCGCAAGGTGCGGCGATGGCGATTGAAGATGCCGCTGTCCTCGCCGACATGCTGGCCCGCCACCCGCAAGACCGGATGACCGCTTTGCGCGCATTCAAGGCAGCGCGAATCCCGCGTGTCCTCCATGCAGCAAGGCGCGGTGCGTTCAATCGCTTCGCCTGGAATGCGGCAGGTCCAATTGCGCTTGGACGGGATATCGTGCTGTCCTTGCGGCCACCGCAATCTCTGGCCGCCGACATGGACTGGCTTTACGGCTGGAAAGAACCGGCACTCTGAAAGCAAATGGCGAGCCTCAGGCCCGCCATTCGTTGTGCGATGGTCACGCGTTCTCAGTGCAGGATCTGGCTGAGGAATAGACGCGTACGCTCATGCTGCGGATTATCGAAGAATTCGTTCGGCGTGTTCTGCTCGACGATTTGCCCCTGATCCATGAAAATCACGCGGTTGGCAACCTGGCGGGCGAAGCCCATTTCGTGGGTGACGCAAATCATCGTCATCCCCTCCTCAGCCAGTCCCACCATCGTCTCCAGAACTTCCTTGACCATTTCAGGGTCGAGAGCCGATGTCGGTTCGTCAAACAGCATGATCTTGGGCTTCATGCACAGCGAACGAGCAATAGCCACGCGCTGCTGCTGCCCGCCTGAAAGCTGGCCGGGATATTTGTTGGCTTGCTCCGGAATCTTCACCCGCTCCAGATAGTGCATGGCGATCTCTTCCGCCTGACGCTTTGGAATCTTGCGAACCCAGATTGGAGCCAGGGTGCAGTTTTCCAGAATGGTGAGATGCGGGAAAAGATTGAAGTGCTGGAAGACCATGCCGACTTCGCGGCGGACCTCGTCGATCTTCTTCAGATCGCCCGTCAGTTCCTTCCCATCGACAATGATCTTCCCCTTCTGATGCTCTTCCAGCCGGTTGATGCAACGGATCATCGTCGATTTTCCGGAGCCGGATGGCCCGCACACCACGATGCGCTCTCCGCTCATCACGCGCAGATTGATGTCCTTCAGCACGTGGAAGTCGCCATACCACTTGTGCATGTTCTGGATTTCAATCGCCACGTCGGTGGACGAAACTTGCATCCTCGACCGGTCTACTGCGATCTGTTCGGCGGAAACGGCGTTTTCAACAGCCATGACAAACCCCTTTGGCACTTTGGCCTTTTTCTTTGATTTTTATCCGGGCGCACACCGGCGAGGCCTTAACTTCGCTGTCCGGTATCAAGCCTTCGCTCCATGTAGATCGAGTATCGCGACATTCCGAAACAGAAGATCCAGAACACAAAACCAGCGAACAACAATCCAGACATTGGCGTCTGCGCGCTCGCCCAGTTTGCGTCGGTGAAATTCTGTCGCACGATGCCGAGAAGATCGAACATACCGATGATGTAAACAAGGCTGGTGTCCTTGAACAACCCGATAAAGGTATTCACGATACCAGGGATGACCAGCTTCAGCGCCTGCGGCAGAATGATCAGGTTCATTTTCTGCCAATAGCTCAGACCCAGTGAATCCGCGCCCTCGTACTGGCCCTTTGGCATGGCCTGCAATCCGCCGCGCACCACCTCCGCCATATATGCGGACGCGAACAGGACAACGCCGACCAGCGCCCGCAGGAAACGGTCAAATGTCATGCCTGCGGGCATGAACAGCGGAAGCATCACACTCGCAAGGAACAGCACTGTCACAAGCGGAACGCCGCGAACCACCTCAATGAAGATCACGCAGATCAGCTTGATCGCCGGCATCTGCGAGCGTCGGCCAAGCGCAAGCACGATTCCGAACGGAAGGGAAATTGCAATGCCGACGATGGAAAGAACCATCGTGACCAGCAATCCGCCCCACTCGGTTGTCGGCACATAACGCAGGCCAAAATAGCCGCCCACAAGCAGGAAGAATGCAACGAACGGAAAAACGAGGAAAAGAAGGATCGCATTCAGACCCTTGCGGGGAAAGCGCGGAATCAGCAGCGGAACCAGAAGCAGCACGAACAGAATAGCGGTCAGGTCGACCCGCCACCGCTCGGACAACGTGTAGCGCCCGTACATGAACTGCGCGAACTTCGCATTGACGAATGCCCAGCACGCACCGCTCCAGCCGTCGGGTTGAACGCCACCCTGGCTAGCTGTTGCGCACACGGTCCGGTCTGCGCCCGTCCATTGCGCATCAACGAACGCCCAGCGCAGAAATCCGGGAAGGAACCATGCAATCAGGAACAGCCCAAGAAGCGTCAGAATGGTGTCGGTGACTGACGCGAACATGTTCTTGCGCAGCCAGGCTGTCAGCCCTCGCTCTCGTGATGGTGCTGCCTGAGCAAGCACCATTTCAGCGCGGACAAAGGAGAGGTCATGTTCTTGCATATTACCTCTCCACCAACGCCATGCGATCGTTGAACCAGTTCATGAACAGCGACATGGACAGGCTTAGTCCGAGATAGATCAGCATCCAGATCGACACGACCTCGATCGCCTGCCCGGTCTGGTTCATCGTCGTCTGACCGATCTGCACCAGGTCCGGGTAGCCAACGAACACTGCCAGTGACGAGTTCTTCGTCAGGTTGAGATACTGGCTGGTGAGCGGAGGAATAATGATGCGCATGGCTTGCGGCACCACGACTAGGCGGAGCGTCGGGCCGGCTCGAAGTCCGAGCGCATTTGCTGCCTCTGTCTGGCCCCGGCTCACACCCAGAATGCCCGCCCGCACAATCTCTGCGATGAAAGCTGCCGTGTAGAATGACAAGGCCAGATAGAGCGACAGAAATTCAGGTTTGATCTGCGATCCGCCTGTCAGATTGAATGCCCCCTGTTGCGGATATTCAAACGTGAACGGAACTCCTGCCGCCAGCGTCGCCAAAGTCGGCAGCCCAAGGATAAGCACCAGTGCTGTCAGAAGTACCGGGAAGCGTTGTCCCGTTTTCATCTGGCGTCGGTAGGACCACCGCGCAATGGCGAATATCGCGATGATCGCCACGACAAGCGCTGCCGGAATAAGCCAGGCGCCCTCTTCCCATATCGCTTTTGGCAAAAAGAAACCGCGGCTGTTGAGATAGGAGCCGAAGGGAAGCCCGATACTGTCGCGTGGTGCTGGAAGCACCGACAAAACGCCCAGATACCAGAAGAAAATGACAAGAAGCGGCGGAATATTGCGGAAAATTTCCACGTAGATCATGCAAATCTTGGCAATCAGCCAGTTCCCCGACAGGCGACCGATGCCAATGAGAAAGCCAAGAATCGTAGCTGTTATCACACCAACGACCGCAACTAGCACGGTGTTGAGCAACCCGACGATGAGAGCTCGCCCGAATGTTGAGTCAGCGTTGAAATGGATCAACGACTGCGACACATCGAACCCGCTACGCCCGTTCAGAAAACCATAGCCCGACGAGATGTTCGCGCGGCGCAAGTTTTCTACCGTGTTTCCCCATATCCAGTATATCGCCGCAGAAAGGATGGCGACGACAAGTACCTGAAAAATGATGCCCCTTATTTTGGGATCATTCATCCAGGAAACACGAGCGGGATCGCTCGCGTGGAGCGTGTCCTGAGATGCCATGTAGTTCCCCTTGTTCGGTGCGGAAAACGTACATGCGTCTCCCGTTCTTCCGAATTTTTTGTTGGCCTAGCCAGGTAGTTTCAGTGCATCGGAACCAAAAGCCGGTCCCGATGCACCAAGATTATGCGCGCCGTTTGTGCGCGTCGCAGGCCGCCTTAGCGGACCGGCGGTGCGTACTGGACGCCGCCCTTGGTCCAGAGCTGGTTCAGGCCGCGCGCGATCTTCAGCGGGCTCTCCTGACCGATATTGCGCTCGAACACTTCGCCGTAATTACCGACGCCGCCCACGACTTTCACGATCCAGTCGTTTTCGAGGCCGAGCATCGAACCGATTTTCGACTCTGGCTCCTGGCCGAGAACGCGCTTGATCTCCGGATTGTCGGAACCCTTCATCTCTTCGACGTTGGCCTGGGTGATGCCAAGCTCTTCAGCCTGGATCATCGCGAACAGCGTCCACTTGACGATGTCGAACCACTGGTCGTCACCCTGGCGGACTGCCGGCCCGAGAGGCTCCTTGGAGATGATTTCTGGCAGAACGACGTGCTCGTCTGGATTGGCAAGCGTCAGACGCAGCGCATAAAGGCCGGACTGGTCAGTGGTGTAGGCGTCGCAACGGCCTGCTTCGTAAGCGGCGTTGGTCTCGTCGAAGCCCTGGAACACGACCGGATTGTATTCCATGTTGTTGGCACGGAAATAGTCCGCCAGATTGAGTTCGGTGGTCGTTCCCGTCTGCACGCAGACAGCGGCCCCGGACAGCTGCAGCGCGGAATTGATTCCCGGCAGCTTCTGCGCGTTGATCATGAAGCCCTGGCCGTCATAGTAGTTGACGCCAGTGAAGTTGAAACCCAGCGACGTATCACGGCTGAGGGTCCACGTCGTGTTACGTGCGAGCAGGTCGATTTCGCCTGACTGCAGCGCGGTAAAGCGCTCCGTTGCGTTCGTCGGAACAAACTTCACCTTCGACGCATCACCGAATACGGCGGCGGCCACAGCGCGACAGAAGTCAGCGTCGAAGCCCTTCCAATTGCCCTGATCGTCCGGCGCGGCGAAGCCGGCAAGCCCGGTGTGCACACCGCAGGCGACCTCGCCCTTGGCCTTCACATCATCGAGAGTTGCTGCCGAGCCGACAGACGCCGACATCAGCAACGCCGCCGAGCCCACGATTCCCGTTACTAGCTTTTTCATGCCCACTTACCCTTTGCTTTTATCACGGGATCTACCCGCTGTTCTCATTGGAAGCATGTCATTCCGGCCCCGCCGCAATGAAGCATCTAGGCGACGCTCTTGCTCCACCTCCCACTCACGAATTCCATCGAATTCGATTATTCGACGTCGGTCAAGTACGAATAAGTCTGTCAGTGTCGTTGCCCTACTCTTCAAGAGAACAGCCGAGTTCTTGTCCAGGACTGTATACTTTCATGACGAAACCAGCTTCTCTCAACTGCACCTGAAAGAGCATGCTGTCCTGCTCTCTGACCCGCAAAGGGAGTGATCTTTGCTTTTGTTCGGCAGCGTCGGCTGGACCTAGCTATTACGGTTGCATGGCGATTTCGCACTGGATATGCCTTTCATGCAACATTGAGGGCAGGATCCATGAGCAAGCGCGACTTCACGAATACCGGCATCAATACCCGTCTGGTTCATACCGGCAACGACCCCGAGGACTTCTTCGGCTTCGTCAATCCGCCAGTGGTCCATGCTTCGACGGTCCTCTTTCCCGATGCGGCAACCATGGCAGGCCGCAATCAGCGCTACACCTATGGCACTAAAGGCACACCGACCACTGACGCACTCGCAACCGCGATCGATGCACTGGAAGGCTCGGCCGGCACAGTTCTCGTCCCGTCGGGCCTCGCTGCGGTAACGATTCCGCTGCTGGGGTTCCTGTCTTCAGGTGATCATGTCCTGATCGTGGACTCGGTATACCACCCGACCCGCAACTTTGCAGACACGATGCTCGCGCGCCTTGGCGTCGAAGTCGAATATTATGACCCGATGATCGGCGCAGGCATCGCAGAGCGGATGAAGCCCAACACAAAGGTGGTTTTCACCGAATCACCCGGCTCCAATACATTCGAGATTCAGGACATCCCTGCCATTGCCCGTGAAGCGCGCGCGCGCGGCGCGGTGGTGATGATGGACAACACCTGGGCAACCCCTCTCTACTTCCGCCCGTTGGAGCATGGGGTCGACATCTCCATTCACGCCGCAACGAAGTATCCGGCCGGGCATTCTGACGTGCTGCTCGGCACTGTCTCGGCCAATGAACGTTGCTGGGAGCAGCTGCGCCAGACCCACGAGACGATGGGCTGCTGCGCTGCCCCCGACGACGTCTATCAGGTGCTGCGCGGCCTGCGCACGATGGGAGTTCGTCTGGAACGCCACGAACAGAGCGCGCTGGAGATTGCCCGCTGGCTCGAAACGCAACCCGGCGTGGCGCAGGTGCTTCACCCTGGGCTGGAAAGCTTTGCCAGCCATGAATTGTGGAAACGCGACTTTTCCGGATCAAGCGGCATTTTCTCCATCGTCCTCGATGGTGGCGGCACAGAACAGGCTCACGCTTTTCTCGATGCGCTGAAAATCTTCGGCCTTGGATATTCCTGGGGTGGATTCGAATGCCTTGCTGTCCACGTCCAACTGGGCGACCGCACGATCGCCAAGGGCGAATATGGCGGACCTGTGATTCGTCTGCAGATCGGCCTGGAAGATGTCGAGGACATCAAGGCAGACATCACGCTTGGCCTTGCTGCTGCAGCCGCATCGCGCTGACATCTGCCGCTGCGTCATACGCAAAAAGGGGAAATCTGACACAGGTTTGGCGATATTTGTTCAGATCAGGCTTGCGCTTCGAACGGGGTACCCCTATAGGAGCCCAAGCCTTATGGCGACGGAGCGTAGCGCAGTCTGGTAGCGCATCTGGTTTGGGACCAGAGGGTCGCAGGTTCAAATCCTGCCGCTCCGACCAACTCCCAAGGTCTTGGATCAAGACGCAAAGAGGCTCTTATGTCAGCGCGCATCTTCAGCCCAGCGAAAACAGCCATGCAGTCAGGTAAAGCCAAGACCGGCCAGTGGGTTCTTGAATTCGATCCGGCGCAGCCGCGCACCATCGATCCGTTGATGGGCTACACCTCGTCTACCGATATGAGAAGTCAGATTCGCCTGACTTTCCCCTCGCTGGAAGAAGCAGTCGCCTACGCCGAAAAGAACGATGTCGCCTATCGCGTCCAGCTTCCGCAGGAACCGCGCCGGCGCCCGATGTCGTACACCGAAAATTTCCGATACGATCGCAAGATGCCCTGGACGCACTGAATCAGTGCTTTATCTGGAATCGGCGTTGCAGCTTGATTTCTGCTGGGTTGCGAGAATCGAAAAGTCGAAAAATCCAATTCCACTTTTCATCTCTATGGCCTAAGGGTGCGTCGTAACGGCCCCGTAGCTCAGCTGGATAGAGCAACGGACTTCTAATCCGTAGGTCGCAGGTTCGAATCCTGCCGGGGTCGCCATTTCCACTTCATCATTGAAAATTGCATCTAAAGGCTGATCGAAGCCTTCTGCATACAATGCGCGCGCTACAGACCTAGCTTTCCCTGCCCGGCTTCCATCGCTTCGATGACCTGTGCAGCCAGCGTCCGGCTGATCTTCGTCTTGTTCTCAAGCGCGGCGCGGTCGAGCCGGGCAACCACATCCATTGCACTCGACAGCGACCGCTCGATGCGGCGGACAAGAAACTGCACGACGTGCGGCTCGACATCAACCTGCCGGTCAGCAAACAGCTTCGTCAAAATTGCCATCAGCAGGAAGTCATCCGGCTCATCAATCTCGACCGTGGCTGCTTCCTTCAGACGCGACAGCAGATCAGGAAGCCTGACGCCCCACGCCATCGGAAACCCACGCGCGGTGAGCAACAAGGATGTGCCTGCCTGCTTGACGGCATTGATGAGATGGAACAGGCCGGCTTCGTCGATCGCGCGCGCGTCGATATCGTCGATGAGTACAGGCCCCTGAATCGCGGCTTCGATCGCATCCACGCCGAGGCTGTCCGCCGACAGCGCCGTTGCGTTGCTGTCCTCGCGCCAGATGTCCGCCAGGTGCGACTTTCCCGACCCCGCCGGGCCGGCCAGGACAACCACTGCCGAGGGCCATTCAGGCCAGGATTCCAAAAGTCCAACAGCCTGCCTGTTGGATGGACCCACGATCAGGTCATCACGGCTGTTGCCAACAGGATGAACGAGATCGAGCGGCAACTGCCGGGGATGCTTGACGGGCGCGAACGACATTGGATCAGTCTTTGCTATGCTTCAGATCGACGGCATGACCGCGATAAAATGGCGACTCGAGATAGCGTGCCAGACCAAAACGGACAAGCACTCCAACCGCTGCAGCCGCCGGAACGGCTATCAGGAGTCCCACAAAGCCGAACAAGGCACCAAAGGCAAACAACGCGAACATCAGCCAAACCGGATGAAGACCGACACTTTTGCCGACAAGGTTGGGCTGGAGGATATTGCCCTCGACAAACTGTCCGGCAAAAAAGATGACGGCCACCACGATGACCCAATGCCATTCAGGCCAGAACTGAACCAGCGCCACCCCGACAGACAGAACCAAGCCGACCATCGAGCCGACATAGGGGATAAATCCGATCAGCCCGGTAAACAGTCCGATCAACAATCCGAAATTGAGGCCGACGACGGTCAGCGCCACAGCATAGAAAAGGCCGAGGATAAGGCACACCGTGCCCTGACCACGCACAAACCCGGCAACCGCGCCATCAATATCGCGTGCGATCGTTCGTACGGTGGCAAGCTGATCGCGAGGCACCCAGCTGTCGACACGGGCGACCATCTTGTCCCAGTCAAGAAGCATGTAGAACGCGACAACCGGGGTGATGACGAACAGGCCACCAATATCGATCAAAGTGCGTCCCGAACTGAGCAGCGAGGAGAACAGGCCTGTCAGAAACTTGGTACCCTGCGTCATCAGAGAACTGAGGCCGTCGCGCAGCGCGGCGGGTTCGACCCCGACGGTACGGCTAAGCCATTCCGGGTCGAACCGATTGATCAGCGCCTGCAGCCCCGTGAGATAGTCCGGGATCTTGGCAAGAAAATCGGCCGCCTGGCTCGCCAGGATGGGAATCACCAGCATCAGGCCAAGCGTCAGCACCACCACGAAGGCCAGCAGGATGACGACCGTGGAAGCCAGCCGCGACAGCCCCAGACGCTGGAGCCGGTCGGCCACAGGATCAAGGAAATATGCGAGGATCATGCCGGCAAAGAACGGCAGCAAAATCGAAGAGAAAAAATATAGAAACGCGATGAACGCGACCATCGCGCCCAGCCAGAAGACAATCTGGCGTCGGAATGCACCCGCGACGACGACCTCGGCCATACGTTCCTGAATGTCAGCGTCTTGCTTGTTCATCTGCGCCCATATGCTTCAGCCATTGCAGGAGATAGGCCGCTGCCGAAGCGAGGGTCAAGAGACCGCACAGCACGACAAGCAGGAAACGAGCATGGCCGAACAATTGCGCCTGTGCAAGTTCCGCAAGAACAACAATCACCAGAAGGATCTGAGCCAGCGTGTTGGCCTTCGAAACCATCAGCGGTCGCATCGCGACGGGATGGCTCATCACGGACGACAGCAGCACGGCGCAAATGATCAGCGCATCCCTGGAAACCGCCGCCACGACCAACCAGATCGGCAATTCTCCCATGAATCCCAGCACGACAAACGAACTGACGAGAAGAAGCTTGTCGGCCATCGGGTCGAGATAGGCGCCCAGTGCCGACTGCTGATTGAAATGACGCGCGATAAATCCGTCGACCGCATCGGAAAGCCCTGCCGTCACGAAACAGACCAGCGCCCAGCCATATTCGCCGTCCAGCAGTGCCACGATCACCACCGGAACCAGCAGGAGCCGCAGGATGGTGATCAAATTCGGTACGGTCACTTCTTCGTGTCTCCTGCCGCAAAGCGCCTGTTGATAAATGGTCGAGGGGCCACATGTCATCAAGTGTGTTGCCGCATCAAGGTTGGCAGCGCTTGCGACTGAGGGCACTTCATGCGATGAGCCGACCTTGAGCAACCTGTCGGGCGAAACAACCATGACCGAACCCAAAAGCGGCCTCACCTACGCTCAGGCTGGTGTCGATATCGACGCAGGCAACGCGCTGGTGGAAAAGATCAAACCCATGGTGCGCTCGACGCGAAGGCCTGGCGCAGACGGCGAGATCGGCGGCTTCGGCGGCCTGTTCGACCTCAAGGCGGCCGGGTTCAATGATCCCATTCTCGTCGCAGCCAATGACGGCGTTGGCACCAAGCTGAAGGTGGCGATCGAAGCCGACCTGCACGATACCGTCGGCATCGACCTCGTTGCCATGTGCGTCAACGATCTTGTCGTGCAGGGCGCGGAGCCCCTGCTCTTCCTCGACTACTTCGCGACCGGAAAGCTCGATCCTGATCAGGGCGCCGCGATCGTCTCCGGTATTGCAGAAGGCTGCCGTCAGGCCGGTTGCGCACTCATCGGCGGCGAGACCGCCGAGATGCCAGGCATGTACAGCGAAGGTGACTACGACCTCGCCGGCTTTGCAGTTGGTGCTGCTGAGCGCGGACAGCTGCTGCCGACGAATGACATTGTTGAAGGCGACGTTCTTCTGGCGCTCGCCTCCTCGGGCGTGCACTCCAACGGTTTTTCGCTGGTGCGCCGCATCGTCGAGATGTCCGGGCTAGCCTGGGACGCTCCATCGCCGTTTGACACCCATCGCACGCTCGGCGAAGCATTGCTGACCCCGACCCGCATCTATGTGAAGTCGGTCCTTCAGGCGATTCGCTCGACGCACGGCCTCAAAGCCCTCGCCCACATCACCGGCGGAGGCTTCCCGGAGAACCTGCCGCGCGTCCTGCCGAAGGGCTTTGCCGCCGAGCTTCAGCTTGACGCAATTGATGTGCCGGAAGTGTTCTCGTGGCTCGCCAAGACCGGCAATGTCGCGCCCAACGAAATGATGCGCACATTCAACTGCGGCGTCGGTATGGTTCTGGTGGTTGCTGCCGGACAGGCAGCTCAGGTCGCAGCCGTTCTGCAACAGGCTGGCGAAACTGTCAGCACCATCGGTCGTATCATTCCACGCCGGGACGAAGGTGTCGTCTATATCGGACAGATCGGGCTGTAGCTCTCATGAAAAAGCGCGTTGTCATTCTCATCTCCGGTCGCGGCTCCAACATGACCGCCCTGATCGACGCGGCAGGCGATCCGCACTATCCGGTCGAGATCGTCGGTGTCATATCCGACAATGCCGATGCTATGGGGCTGAAGGCAGCAGCTGCCGCGAACATCGCTACCAAGGCAATCACCAAGGCAGACTTTCCGACCAAAGCTGCGCTCGATGAAGCCCTCGACGCCGAACTGACGCGCATGAAGGCTGATGTCGTCTGCCTTGCAGGCTATATGCGCCTTCTTTCGCCCGCTTTCACCGAAAAATGGGCCGGGCGGATCATCAATATCCATCCATCGCTGCTCCCCTTGTTCAAGGGGCTGGACACGCATACACGCGCACTCGAATCCGGCATGCGGGTCCACGGCTGCACCGTTCATTTCGTCACGGCGGGAATGGATGAGGGCCCGATCATCGCACAGGCGGCGGTTCCGATCCTGCCAGACGATACCGAAGCTGACCTGTCGGCCCGCGTGCTGACAGTCGAACACCAGCTCTATCCGCTTGCCCTGCGTCTGGTTGCGACCGGCAAGGCGAGAATGGAGAACGACAAAGCGGTGCTGACGGGCGTTTCGGCTGAAGGCGCCGTCCTGTCGCCAGGCTCCGCCAGCGATGACATCGACATTGAAAGCCTTGCGCGCATGACGCCATAAGATGGACCGAGGCGCGTTCAGCGCCTCGTCCTCTCACGCCTTTCAGACGGCCCTGACCCACACGCGGTTGTCGTGGAATGCGGCGCCGCCATAGGGCGCGGCAGCGTCCGCGCCGGTCAGAACGTTGATCCCCTCGCCGCGCTCGTGGGCCGAATTGGGCCAGATGCCCTCTGCAATCACCACGCCGCGCTTGACGCCATCGAACAGCTTGGCGTGAAGGACCAGCTCGCCGCGCGTATTGCCCACCTCGATACGCCCGCCATCCGCAATCCCCAGAGCCTCAGCATCGAGCGGATGGAGCAGCAGTTCAGGCCGCCCTTCCTTTTTCAACGATGTCGGCGTCTCCGTGAAGGTGGAGTTCAGGAAGTTTCGTGACGGAGATGTGGCCAGCCGGAACGGGTGTTCTGCGTCGGCGACTTCAATCATGTCGACATGATCGGGAAATTCAGGGAGCATCGCATGATCGCCCAAGAGCCCGACCGAGGCTGGCGGCTTGTTCGGCGCAAACCCGCCGTTCCACTCCGGCTTGAAGCGATATTTGCCATCCGGGTGGCCAAATCCGTCGAGGAAGTGAGCCGTGTCGAATTCGGGCTGCAAGTCCAGCCAACGATCGCGCTCGAGCGTTTCGAACGTTCCGTAACCGTGCTGCGCCACCATGATGTCGACGTGCTCGCGTTCGCTCAACCCGAACCCCGGCTGATCCGCCACCCCAAGCCGCTTCGCCAGCTCTTCGATGACGAACAGATTGGAACGTGGTCCTTCCGGTGGATCAACGAGCTTCGGCCCGACCATCAGATATTGATGCCCACCACCCCGATAGATGTCGTCATGCTCCATGAACATCGTTGCCGGGAGCACGACGTCCGCAACCTTCGCCGTGTCGGTCATGAACTGTTCATGCACACACGAAAACAGATCGTCGCGCAGGAAACCGCGCGTGACCAATCGCTGCTCCGGCGCAACGTTCACCGGATTGGTGTTCTGGATGAACAGCGCCGTGACGGGCGGTCCATGCCGCAGCGCCTCGGCATCGCCGGTCAGCACGCGGCCAATCTGAGACTGGTCGAGATGGCGGATCTTGGGATCTTTCAGCGAGGCCCCTTCCAGAAGCCTCTTGTCGATCTGATAGATCGCGCCATTGTTGTGGAACGCCCCGCCGCCTTCATATTGCCAGCAGCCGGTGACAGCAGCAATCGACGCCACCGCATGCATGTTGACTGAACCGTTGCGCTGGCGGGCAAAGCCGTAGCCCAACCGGAAGAAGGTTCGCGGCGTCTTTCCGATCAGATGCGCGAAACCCTCGATCTCCTCGACCGAAAGGCCGGTGATCGCAGAAGCCCATTGCGGGGTCCGTGTTCTCAAATGAGCTTCAAGCCCGTGCGGGTCGTCGGTGTATTTCTCCAGATAGGCCCAGTCGGCCATCCCGTCTCGGAACAGGACGTGCATCACGGCACACCCGAGCGCCCCATCCGTTCCGGGCTTCACGATGAGACCGAGGTCAGCCTGCTTCATCGTGGCATTGTCATAGATGTCGACGACGACGATCTTCGCGCCGCGTTCCTTGCGCGCGCGGATCGCATGGGTCATCACGTTGACCTGGGTCGCAACGGCATTCGTCCCCCAGATCACCACGCAGTCAGACTTCGCCATCTCCCGCGGATCAGGGCCGGTAAGACGACCGGTTCCCATCACATATCCGGTCCATGCCAGATTGGTGCAGATAGAGCCGAAAAAGCCGGAGTATTTCTTGGCGTGGCGCAAGCGCTCGATGGAATCGCGCTGCACCAGCCCCATCGTGCCGGCGTAATAATACGGCCAGACCGCCTCCGACCCATCCTTTTCCTCAGCCCTGAGCAGCCGCTCGGCGACGAGGTCAAGCGCCGCTTCCCAGCTTGCCTCCTTCCAGTTGCCATCGCCCTTGGCGCCGGCCCGCACCAGCGGTTTCAGCAACCGGTCGGGATGGTGGATACGTTCAGAATAGCGCGCGACCTTGGCGCAGATCACGCCTGCGGTGTAGGCATTGTCCTTGGCGCCATGGATTCGCCCGATCCGCCGTCCGTCGATCACCTCGACATCCAGGGCACAGGTCGACGGGCAATCATGTGGACAGGCAGAGTGCCTGATCGTAGTGGTCGTGGCGTGCTGGTTCATGCGAAACATCTAGCGGAAAACCACACCGCGGAGTAGAGCCTGCATCAGCAAATGAGCGCACAAAAACACCCGCATTTCGGCTATCGCCAGAGGGAGACTTCATGAACTATCGCCACGCCTATCACGCCGGGAATTTCGCCGACGTGGTCAAGCATGTCGTTCTGACGCGCATCCTCGAATATCTGAAGCACAAGCCCGGTGCGTTCCGCGTCATCGACACTCATGCAGGCATCGGGGTCTACGATCTTTCGTCGGAAGAAGCGCAAAAGACCGGCGAGTGGCACGACGGTATCGGCAAACTTCTGGGCGCAGAAGCTCCGCAGGAAGTCGCGGCGTTGCTCACGCCCTATCTCGACGCTGTGCAGTCCTTCAACGTTGCCGGTGAAATCCGACGCTACCCCGGCTCGCCGGTAATCACACGCTATCTGCTTCGCAACATCGACCGCCTGACCGCGATTGAACTTCATCCCGCTGACTATTCCACCCTCAAATCGCATTTCGAGGGCGACTGGCAGGTCAGGGCCATCGAGCTGGACGGCTATCTGGCGATGGGCGCGCACCTGCCTCCCAAGGAAAAGCGCGGCCTTGTTCTCGTGGACCCGCCTTTCGAAAAGCCCGGCGAATTCGGCCGCCTGATCGACGGATTGCTGCGAGCGGTCAAGCGATGGCCGGGTGGCACCTACGCCCTCTGGTACCCGATCAAGGACCACGATGCTGTCGCTGACTTCCGCGAACGGCTTCGCCAAAGCGGCATTCCGAAGATGTTGGACATCCGCTTCGAGATCCGCCAGCCATCGGCCGAACCGCGCTTCGATGGCACCGGCATGATTGTCGTCAACCCGCCCTTCGTTCTCGACGCGGAGCTGAGACTGATATTGCCCTGGCTTCACACTCTTCTGTGCGATTCCGGTGCGCCAGCGCCCGAGCTTGAGTGGCTTGGAACCCCTGCCTGACGCAGATCGTTACATCCAAACACCGACTTGACCGATTCGCTCGCTTTCAGCAGAGTGAGTACACCTAGATTCGGGCGTTACGCCCATCTGCGGAGGATCTGTATGAATCGCTTTATCAGCCTGCTCACGGCGTCCTTTATTGCGCTGGCGGGTGCGACCGTCGCCGCACAGGCGGCTGATCCAGTGTATCTGCAGTACGACGATCCTGGCATTTGCGGCAGCGCACCGGTTTTGAACAAGATCACCCATCGCTTCCGCTATCAGGTAGCCAACGTGCCTCACTTGCCACAAGTCGAGATCGTTGAGTTCAACCGCATCGTGCAGAGCCGGTTTAACGCCCAGAGCGAGGAATGGCCTATCGAGCGACGTTACTGCCACGCAAAGGCTGCTCTTTCCGACGGTCATACGCGTGACATCTGGTATCTGATCGAGCGTCCGATGGGCTTTGCCGGCCAAGGCAGCAATGTCGAATTCTGCGTCTCCGGTTTCGATCGCTGGCATGTTTATGGTGGGCGCTGCCTCTCCCTTCGTTGAGCGTACCCCTTTGTCCTTGATGCGTCGTGCGCTCGCCATGCTCGGCATGGCAATGATGCTGGCCGCCTGCGATTCTCGTGACGCTGGCAGCGTTGGCACGGAAGCCATTCCGCAAGGCAAGGGCTATGACTTTTATGTCCTGTCTTTATCCTGGTCGCCGACGCATTGTCAGATGGCCAGCGCCACCGCCAACGCCCAGCAATGCGGATCGCGGCAGACGCATGGTTTCGTCGTTCACGGATTGTGGCCTCAGTTCGAAAAAGGCTGGCCGGAGTTTTGTGACAGTCGTGAGCCCAAACGGGTTCCGGAGGCCCTGTTACGCGATAATCTCGACATCATGCCTTCCGAGTCACTGATCGGCCACCAATGGCGCAAGCACGGATCATGCTCAGGATTGAGTCAGGCTGAGTATTTTTCAGTCGTCCGGGCGGCTTATGAAAAGATCGTCGTGCCGAGCGCCTACGAGGAAACGAGCATCGCTCTCGATACTTCGCCTGACAAGGTCGAGCAGGAGTTTCTGGCTGCCAATCCAGACCTTCCCGCCGACGGAATCGCGGTCATTTGCAAGGAGCGCTATGTTTCCGAAGCAAGAATCTGCCTGACAAAAGATCTGAAGTTTCGCTCCTGCCCGCAGGTCGACGCGCGCGCATGCCAAAGGAGAGGCGCGACCCTGCCAGCTTCCAACTGAGCGTGTATCAACTTTGCAGCGATTGAATTAGCGTGATGGCTCGACTCAGTTCCCGGAGACCCTGATGGCCGTCGTTTATTACTCGCCTGCATCGCCCTATTCAGCCAAAGTTCGCCTGGCCGCCGCGTGGTGCAACATTCCCGTTGAGGCAAAACTGGTGGATACCGGGGCTGAACCGGCAGAGCTGCTCGCTGCAAATCCGCTTGGAAAAATTCCAGTTTTCATTACCGATGACGGCAAGAGCATCTATGACAGCCGCGCCATCACGCAGTACCTCAACCGGATATCCGGTGGTGCACTCTATCCGCGCAATGCAGACAAGAGACTGGAATCAGAAATGCTGGAAGCTCTGGCCGACGGCATTTGCGATTGCCTTCTTGCCCACGTCTATGAACGGCGCATGAGGCCGGAGGAGAAGATCCATCAGCCCTGGCTCGACAAGCAGTGGAGCAAGGCGACCCGCGCGCTCGATATGCTCGCTGCAAATCCGCCCAAACTCACGAAAAAGGCAAATGGCGGACAGATCGCGCTGCGTGCGGCGCTTGGCTATCTGGCGCTGCGTTTCGACGGACAATGGGAAAAAGGGCGCAGCAAGCTGACCCGCTGGGCCAAGCGTTTCGATGAGCGCTTTCCCGAGCTTGCAGAACTGCTGCCGCGCGCCTGACCGTAAGACAATAAAAAAGGCCCGGATTTCTCCGGGCCTTTTATCAATCTTGCGATCGATTAGAACTTCACGCCGAGACCGATCATGACGCGGTGGTTGTCCGAGTCAACCTTGCCCGAACCAACGCCTGGCAGATCGTAGGTCTTGCTGCCGTAGTCCGTGTAACGGTACTCAGCACGTGCGAACACGTCCTGGGTCAGCTTGACGTCAGCGCCGGCGCCAACGGTGTAGCCAACGAGGCCCTTGGTGTCATGGACGCCGGAAGCCACGTCAGTGATGCGCTGGTTTTCCATTGCAACACCTGCGGTACCGTAGACGAGCACGTCGTCCGTCACAGCCATACCGATACGACCGCGAACCGAACCATCAACGCGCGTGCGGGCATGGGTGCCCAGTGCTTCGCCCTTGATGTCGCTGTAGTTCACGTCACCTTCGATACCGTAAACGAGCTGACCGTCCTGGAAGTTGTAACCGCCGAACGCGCCACCCATCCAGCCTTCGGTGCCGATGTTGCCGCCTGGGCCACGAACGGTGCCGTTGAAACCGTAGCCGAGCTGCGCACCGAGGTACGGACCAGCCCAGGTGCTCACTGGAGCAGCTTCGAAGATCGGTGCAGGAGCGGCTGGCTCCTGATAGACCACGTCGGCAGCCAGTGCCGGAGCAGCCATAAGGCCCAGGGCAGCAGCCGACAGGGCGAACTTGGTCTTGATGTTCATGTTAGTACTCCTTTGCCGCAGGAAGCAGTCACGCGCTTCCCCCTTAAATGACGCAACCACCTTATGGGAGATAAATGGTTGACTGCGTCCGCGGTTCCTTATCTGGGCGCGAAATGCGGCTGAACAAGACCTGAAAATAGGATTTTCCCCGGCGAGAAAATGGCTGAATTGTGACGTTGCGATTCAGCAACACCCTTGTCAGCTATCCCACAGGCGCCGCGGGACGAACGCTTGGTCCGCGAAGCAAGCTGGCCTATATCAAGAAAAAGGTTCGACAATCCAGCACTTTGAGCCGTGCATATTGAGGGCATGAATTGATGGCAACGACGCAACATCCGGTGGCGCTGGTGACAGGTGGCGCCCGTCGCATTGGCGCAATCATCGTCCGGGACCTTGCGGAAGCAGGATTTTCCGTTGCCATCCATTGCAACTCTTCCCGCACCGAAGCTGATGCGCTGGCGCAGGAACTGACGGATGCGGGCAAGCGCGTTTGCGTGGTTCAGGCTGACTTGTCCGACATGGATGCGGTCGCCGGTTTGGTTCCTGCCGTTGCTGCCGAGCTGGGCTCTCTTGGACTTCTGGTCAATAACGCATCGATCTTTGACGATGACGCTGCCGACAATTTTGATTGGGAAACCTGGGACAAGCACTTCGACGTTCATCTGAAAGCCCCGGTTCTTTTGGGCCAGAAGCTCGTGGCCGGCCTTCCCGAAGAGGCGAGCGGATTGATCGTCAACATTATTGACCAGCGGGTCTGGCGTCCGACACCGCGCTTCTTTTCCTATACATTGTCGAAATCGGCTCTATGGACAGCCACCCGCACGATGGCTCAGTCCTTTGCGCCACGCGTGCGCGTCAATGCCATCGGTCCGGGCCCTACCCTGATGAATCAGCGTCAGGATCCTGTCGACTTTCAGCAGCAGGTCGATGCGCTGCTTTTGAAGCGTGGGCCCGAACTCAGCGAGTTCGCGCAAACGATCCGCTTTCTGTGGCAAGCCCGCTCGGTCACTGGCCAGATGATTGCACTGGACGGAGGGCAGCATCTCGCCTGGAAGACCCCCGACGTCTATGGGGTCGTCGAATGACGCCGCGCCGCCCAGCCGCAGACATGCCGGATGTCGATGTGCCTGACGAGCTTGACGACACCGTCGAGGCTTCCCTTCACCCGGCGGGAAGCCCGGAGCTTGAGGTTCCCGAGATCAGTTGGGACTCCGAACAGGGCGACACTGAAGGCAAGATCGGGATTGAGGTCATCCAGACGCTGGTCAAGCGACTGCCGAACGCGCCCGGCGTCTACCGTATGATCAACAAGGCCGGCGACGTTCTCTATGTCGGCAAGGCTCGCAGTCTGAAGAAGCGCGTCAGCAACTACGCGCAAGGTCGCGGTCACACCAATCGCATCGGCCGGATGGTCAGCGAAACGGCGACGATGGAGTTCATCGTCACACGCACAGAGACTGAAGCGCTGCTGCTGGAAGCCAACCTTATCAAGCGCCTGCGGCCACGGTTCAACGTGCTGTTGCGTGACGACAAGTCATTTCCCTATATTCTCATCACAGCCGACCACCGCGCACCCGGCCTTTTCAAGCATCGCGGCGCGCGCTCCCGCAAGGGTGACTATTTTGGCCCCTTTGCATCCGCAGGCGCTGTAGACAGAACGATCAACGCGCTCCAGCGCGCCTTTCTTCTTCGCTCCTGCACGGACTCGTTTTTTGAGAACCGCACACGGCCATGCCTGCTCTATCAGATCAAGCGATGTTCGGCTCCCTGCACGGGCGAGGTCAGTGACGCAGACTACCGCGAACTCGTATCGGAGGCGGAAGATTTTCTATCCGGCCGCTCCGGTCGCGTAAAATCCGAAATTTCCGTCGCCATGCAGAAGGCGTCCGAAGACCTCGACTTCGAACGGGCCGCCATCTATCGCGACCGGCTCTCTGCTCTCTCGCATGTGCAAAGCCATCAAGGGATCAACCCTCAATCCGTCGAGGAAGCCGACGTTTTTGCCATCCATCAGGAAGGCGGGCAGAACTGCATCGAAGTGTTCTTCTTCCGTACGGGACAGAATTGGGGCAACCGGGCCTACTTTCCGAAGGCAGATCCGGCGCTCGAAGCATCGGACGTGCTCGGAGCCTTCCTGTCACAATTCTACGATGACAAGCCGTGTCCGCGTTCAATACTTCTATCGCACCCGATCGAGGATCTTGCGCTGCTGGCCGAGGCTCTTTCCTTGCGCGCAGGCTATAAGGTGACTGTCTCGGTGCCCCAGCGCGGCGAGAAGAAAGACCTGACGGATCACGCCCTGCAGAACGCAAGGCAGACCCTCGGTCGCCGGCTGGCAGAGACGTCATCGCAGACGCGGCTGCTCGCCGGGCTGGCGGAGACCTTCGGGCTGGAGAAAGCGCCGCGGCGGATCGAGGTCTACGACAACTCTCACATCATGGGCACGAACGCTGTGGGGGCGATGATCGTGGCGGGACCGGAAGGCTTCGTCAAAAACCAGTATCGCAAGTTCAACATTCGCTCCACCGACATCACGCCCGGTGATGACTTCGGCATGATGCGCGAAGTGATGGAGCGGCGTTTCACGCGCCTTCTCAAAGAGCACACGCAGCCAGACGGACAGGCGCCGGAGATCGACACAGAGGACGACACTTTTCCGGCATGGCCCGACCTGATCCTGATCGACGGCGGCCAGGGCCAGATGTCAGCCGTCCGCACGATTCTCGATGAACTGGGTATTGCCGACAAGGTCCAGGCAATCGGTGTCGCCAAGGGCGTTGACCGTGACGCCGGGAGGGAGCGCTTTTTCGTCCGTGGCCGCGAACCCTTCACGCTGCCCGTTCGCGATCCGGTCCTCTATTTTGTCCAGCGCATGCGTGACGAAGCGCACCGTTTCGCCATCGGCTCACACCGTGCGCGCCGCAAAAAGGAGATGATACGAAACCCGCTCGACGAAATCGCAGGCATCGGGCCGACACGAAAGCGTGCTCTTCTCCATCATTTCGGAACCGCAAAAGCCGTCAGCCGCGCCGGATTGGAAGACCTGATGCAGGTGGAGGGAATTTCCCAACGGGTGGCGCAGCTGATTTATGGCCATTTCCATGAAAACGAGTAAACCATCCCTGACTTGCGCGCGGGTGGACACTTTGCGAGGTTGACCATTCACCGGGTCAACCTATTAGTAGGCTTGAAACCAGAGCGGGAATCGATGTCAAAACGTGCTTTCAATCTACCGAACATGCTGACCTACGCGCGGATTCTCGCCGTGCCGCTCATCGTGCTTTGCTTCTACATGGAAGGGCGAGTGCGCCCGACCGACTGGTGGCGTTGGGTAGCTGTGGGCATTTTCGTTGTCGCCAGCATTACCGACTATTTTGACGGCTACATCGCCCGTATCTGGGAGCAGACATCGAACATCGGCAAGATGCTCGATCCTATCGCCGACAAGCTGCTTGTCTCCGCAGCACTTTTGCTGCTGGCCTATGACCGCACCATCGACAAATGGACCCTGTGGGCCGCCATCATCATTCTGTGCCGTGAAATCCTCGTGTCGGGCTTGCGTGAATATCTGGCGGCGCTGAAGGTTTCGGTCCCCGTTACCCAATTATCGAAATGGAAAACGACGATCCAGCTCGTCGCGATCGGCTTTCTTCTGGCGGGCCCGGCAGGCGATCAGATCCTTCCCTATACGACCGAGATCGGCATCGCGCTTTTGTGGGTTTCGGCGATCGTCACGCTCTATACTGGCTATGACTATTTCCGTGCCGGTCTCAAGCACATCATCAATGAATAGCGGAGGCATGCCATGAAGCTCAGATATTTCGCCTGGGTGCGAGAGCGGATCGGCAAGGCTGAAGAAGACATCGACCTGCCGGAAAACGTCGTATCGGTGCGTGATCTTCTTGTCTGGCTGAAGCAGCGCGATGATGGCTATGCGCAGGCGTTGCAGCATCCCGAAGTTATTCGCGTGGCGATCAACCAGGAGCATGTGGATCACAAGCAGCCCATCGGCGATGCGCGCGAGATCGCGTTGTTTCCGCCCATGACCGGCGGGTGAGCTGATGACTGTGCCGGTTCGACAGATAGAGCCTCTGATCCGCGTCCAGTCTGACGATTTCGACCTTTCGGTCGAAACTGCGCGCCTGACAGATGGACGCACCGACATCGGTGCAGTCGTCGCGTTTTCAGGCCTTTGCCGCGACGAAGGCGGTTCACTGTCAGCGCTTGAGCTGGAACATTATCCCGGAATGGCGGAAGTCGAGATTGCGCGCATTGCCGGGCAGGCAATCGACAGATGGCCGCTTCAGGGACTGAGCGTCATTCATCGCTATGGGAAAATAAAGCCCGGCGAAAACATCGTGCTGGTGGTTGCCGCATCGGCCCATCGTCACGCCGCCTTTGAGGCTGCATCCTTCATGATGGATTTCCTGAAGACGCGCGCGCCGTTCTGGAAACAGGAACACGACGCCGAAGGCAGGCCGCAAGGCTGGGTCGAGGCGAAAGCCGAAGATGACGCCGCGCAGTCGCGCTGGTCCGAGCGCTGATACCCAAAGCGCCGCGTCTCAGATCTTTCTTCATACGAAAAAGGCCGCGAACATGTCGCGGCCTTCATCAAATTCGGCTCGTCGTAGTAAATTAGCCGACGATTTCGGTGTCCGAGAACCAGTAGGCGATTTCAGCTGCAGCGGTTTCCGGAGCATCCGAACCGTGGACCGAGTTCTCGCCGATCGACAGCGCGTGGGTCTTGCGAATGGTGCCCTCGTCTGCGCTCTCTGGATTGGTTGCGCCCATCACTTCACGGTTCTTGGCGATTGCGTTCTCGCCCTGCAGAACCTGAACAACGGTCGGGCCGGAGGTCATGGTGTCGACCAGCTCGCCGAAGAAAGGACGCTCCTTGTGAACAGCGTAGAAGCCTTCAGCTTCGCGACGGCTCATCCAGACGCGCTTGGATGCAACGACGCTCAGGCCGGCATCTTCCAGCATCTTGGTGATAGCGCCGGTGAGGTTGCGACGCGTTGCGTCCGGCTTGATCATGGAAAAAGTGCGTTCAATGGCCATGTGAGGGTCCTTGAGGTTTCAGAAATTGACGGGAATGCCGGGTCTATACCGTTACGCCACAAGGATGTGAAGGGGCGATTGCAGCTCCACGTGCGCCCCCTTCGCCGCCGGGCTGATCTGTGCATGGCACTCCCGGCTGCCAGCAATCGCGTCAACTGAGCGATGTTTTGCGGTTTGATCTTTGGCGTCGTGCGTGTAGGTGTGCGACGATCAATCCGGCAACGCAGAGGGCAACCGGGATGCGTCAGCATTTTCAGATGTTTGCGGCCTACAATCATTGGGCCAACACCGCAGTCTACGACGCAGCCGCCCGGCTCGACGATGAGGCGTTGAATCGCAACACCGGGGCGTTCTTCGGCTCGTTGCTGGGCACGCTCAATCATATCCTGGTCGCAGATCGAATCTGGCTGAAGCGTTTCACGGGCGAAGGAAACGCACCCACGGCGCTCGATACGACACTGCATGCCGACCTGCCGGGGCTCCGTGTCGCCCGTCATGATGAGGATATGCGCATCATATCCTGGATCGAATCGCTGCCGGATTCCGCGTATAAGGGCAGGTTTACCTACCTGACCGTCACCGACATGCGCACCATTTCGCAGCGGCTCGCCCCTGCCCTCGCACACTTCTTCAATCACCAGACCCATCACCGTGGACAGGCGCATGCGATCCTGACGGCGTTGGGACAGCCCAGCCTGACGTTGGACCTGGTCTATTTCCAGCGCACCGAGGAAGGCCGCCGTTTTGCGTAACCGCGCCCCTCGTCGCACAATATAGTCAGGACAGCGGCTTCGAGCAGCTGATCATCCACTGCGTTCCAAACCGGTCCCGCAACATCGCGAAGCGACTGGCCCAAAACGTCTCCTGCAGCTCCATCATCACCTGCGCTTCCGGCATGAACGCCGCGTAGATCCGTTCGGCATCCTTCTCCGTGTCGACGGTCAGTGTCACCATCGAGCCTTGCGGCATCTCATACATTGATGCCGGCGCGTCAGAGCCCATGATCGCGTTTCCGTCGACCATCAGCATTGCGTGGAGCACCTTGTCCGCCATTTCAGGCCCATGCCCCTCCTCGCCCGGCGGCATGTCGGCGTGCGTCGACATCGCAACGATCTGGCCACCGAGCACCTCGGCATAGAAGGTGAATGCTTCCCGGCAGGTTCCGGCAAAAACCAGATATGGATTGATCTGCATGGGTGGCTCCTCGTTGCCGCCGCCAGCGTCACCCGCCGCTGATGGCCGTGATGATGTAAACTTTCGCCCCCGGTGACAGAGGCGTGTCGAGTCTTGCGCGATCGCCATCAACGAAGACATTGATGTGCTTGCGGATCGCCGGACGGCTGTCCGTGATGCGATCTCCCATTCCCGGCCAGCGCTGATCCAGCGCAAGGATCATGGCACCCACCGTTGCCGCTTCGACGTCCACCTGTCTGGTCGAACCTGGGAAAAGATCGACCAGCAGCGGTGACAGTGTCACGACGACACACCCCATTCGGCACATCCTATTGCTGGACGACCATCGTCTCGACGGACGAGATCGACGGCAGATGCTGGGCAATGCAGGCCCAATTGTCGCCCTCGTCGCGAGACGCGAACAGCGCCCCACCCGATGTGCCGAAATAGACGCCGGCGCGATCCAGCCGATCTGTCGCCATCGCCTGCCGGAGGACGCCGAAGAAAGCATTTTCCTGCGGCAGTCCGTTGCGCAGATCCTGCCACGTCTCGCCACCATCACGGGTTCGCCACACCGCTGCCTTTGCATCAGGCACGTAGCGGCCGCGAATATCGCCGTTGAGAGGCAGCAGATAGAGGGTCGAGGGATCACGCGGATGGGTGGCTGCGGGAAATCCGAAGCTTGAGGGCAAGCCCGCCTCGATGCTCTGCCAGGTCTGGCCGCCATCTGCGCTGCGATACATGCCGCAATGATTTTGCTGATAGAGCAGATCCTCGCCACCCGGCGCCTTCACGAGACAGTGCACGCACTGGCCAAACTCAGGGTAATTCTGCCCCTCAGGCATATAGTCGGCGCGCGTGCCGCGGTTGCGCGGCTCCCATGTCTGGCCACCATCGCCGGTATAAAAGACACCAGCAGATGAAATGCCGATCCAGATTTTCTGCGGATCTTCCGGGTCAGGCACCAGCGAGTGCAGGATCAGGCCCGCCCCACCGGGATTCCATTCAGATCTTGTCGGGTGGTGCTGCAGCCCTTCGACATGGCTCCAGTTGTCTCCACCGTCGTCGCTGACAAACAGCCCCGCCGGCTCAACTCCCGCATATAACCGGTCATGTTGCGCAGCGAGGCTCCACACCGATTTCACCGGCTCCTCGCCTTCCTTATAGGCCAGACCAGCGCTTGAGTGCGTCCATGTGCGACCAAGATCGGTCGACTTCCACACCGCCGGACCGAACCACTCATTGCCCCCAGCACCGTAGATAATGCCTGAGGCCCGGTCGCCGATTACATGCTGGATGGGCCAGGTCTCGCAAAACGGGCCTGAAAGTTCCCAGTGTCGGCGTTCCTCATCGCTTCGTGCGATGAAAACACCCTTCTTTGTACCGATCAAAACTAATATCTGCGTCGGCATCGTTGTCCTCCCAACCCAATGCCGCCCCCATTCCAGCGCACCACTTGGACGCACCAAGCTCTGTCACTGGACAACAACGTTGATATCAACACTATAGGATCATGTCAAAAGCAAATGATTCTTCCTTCGCAGACTTGCCGTTCACATCTACGCTGCATGTGCGGGACACCTGCATCTGCCTTCACCTGCAGCGTGCGGCGCGCACCGTCGCCCGCAGATTTGACGATGCACTTCGACCGGCAGGCCTCACCAACGGCCAGTTTTCACTCTTGATGTCGCTGAATCGTCCCGAGCCGCCGCTGATGCGCGATGTTGCATCGCTCCTCGCGATGGACCGCACCACCTTGACGGCGATGCTCAAGCCACTCGCACGACGCGGTCTGCTCGCCATAACTGAAGATAAAGCGGACCGACGCGGACGCCGCCTCCACTTGCTCCCCGAAGGGCGAGAGCTGCTGATCAAGGCGCTTCCGCTCTGGACGGAGACGGAAAAACTTGTCGAGTCGGAAATCATTCGATCAGACCCAGCTATATTTCGCGAAACGCTAAGATCAATCGGATGATTATAAAATACATCTAAAAAATAAGACATATTTTATTCGACTTATAAATCGCAATAAAACTATAGTTTTATTATTGCCGCACAATCTCAACCTACCGTGCAACCATGCCTCTGCATATGCGTAGCTCATCAAGGCAACACATCATGTAAACCGAACATCGTCTCTAAACGCAGAGGAGAGCGTCATGAACGTGAACCGCACCAGACTATTTGCCAGGAGCCTGGCGATCGGAACTGTCATTCTTTTTGTCAGCGTTCCGGCTCAGGCTCTCGACGTGGGGGTGAGCATTGGTGGCGTTGATGTCGGCGTCGGATTGGGAGTGGGATCGGGCGGCATCAACGCCGATGTCTCCGCCGCAGTCGGCGGGTCAAATGGGATAAATGCCGACGTTGGCGCCAATGTTGGCGGCGCAAGCGGTGTCGATGCAGCAGCAACTGCTTCAGTCGGTGGCCAGAATGACATTAACGCCGACGCTGCTGCAAATGTCGGCGGCTCCTCCGGCATCAGCGCTGCCGTGGGCGCAAGCGTCGGCGGGCAAAATGGCATCAATGCCGGTCTGGGTGCCAATGTCGGCGGCGGCAGCGGGATCGGTCTGGGCCTCGGCGTAGGCATCGGCGGTCGCGGCAACGGCGGCGGCGGCGGCGGCAATGGCGGCGGTTCTGGCGGAGGCAACTCCAGTGGTGGTGGTGGAAACGCCGGAGGTGGTGGAAGTGCTGGGAATGGCGGCGGCAACGGCAGCCACGGCGGCGGAAATGCCGGAACAATCACCGCAGCCAGCATGTCGGAAACAGACAGGACGCAACTGCGCAAGAGCTGTGGTCAGGTGATCTCCAGCCCCGCTCTGTTTGACAGGGATCTTGTCGTTCTTTGCCGGGCTCTTCGTGCATCGAACTGAGTTTCTGTGGCAATCCTGCCAATGACCGGATGCGACGTGCTCCTGCATGCCAGGATCACGTCGTGTCCTCTTGCCATCGACATGCCGGTCAGCCAATAGAACGGCATCATGCTGATTATTGAAGACGTCTCACTGCGTATCGCCGGTCGGTTGCTCCTCGATCACGCCTCCCTTACCTTGCCAGCGGGATCGAAGGCCGGGCTTGTCGGTCGTAACGGAACCGGCAAGACAACGCTGTTCAAGGCGATCTGCGGCGACATGCCGACAGAATCCGGCAGCATCAGCTACCCGAAGAATACGCGGATCGGCCAGGTCGCTCAGGAAGCGCCCGGCACCGAGGAAGCGCTGATCGACATCGTGCTGCAGGCTGACACCGAGCGCGTCGCCCTTCTGGCTGAAGCTGAAACCGCAACCGAACCGCACCGCATCGCCGAAATCCAGACGCGCCTTGCCGATATCGGGGCGCATTCCGCTGAGGCACGAGCATCCACAATTCTGGCCGGTCTTGGCTTTGACGCCGAAGCGCAAAAGCGGCCTGCCTCGTCGTTTTCGGGTGGTTGGCGCATGCGCGTTGCGCTCGCATCCGTGCTGTTTGCCGAGCCCGACCTGCTGCTGCTGGACGAGCCGACCAACTATCTCGATCTGGAAGGCACGATCTGGCTCGAAAATTATGTCGCGCGCTATCCGCACACCGTGCTTTTGATCAGCCACGACCGCGACCTTCTCAACCGCGCCGTCAACTCGATTGTCCATCTCGACCAGCTCAAACTGACGTTCTGGCGCGGAGGATATGACCAGTTTGAACGCCAGCGGGCCGAACAGATCGAGTTGCAGGAAAAGAGCCGGGTCAAGCAGGAGGCCCACCGCAAGCACATGGAAGCCTTCGTCGAGCGCTTCCGCTACAAGGCCTCGAAGGCTCGCCAGGCTCAATCCCGCTTGAAAGCGCTGGAGAAGCTGAAGCCGATCTCGGCGGCGCTCGAAGATAATGTGCGCCCGTTCTCATTTCCGGAACCAGCGAAAACCGTTGCCTCGCCGATCATCACGATGCAGGGCGGAACGGTCGGCTATGAGCCCGGAAAGGCAATCCTGAAAGGCCTGACCCTTCGCATCGACGAGGACGACCGCATCGCATTGCTTGGTGCCAACGGTAACGGAAAGTCGACCTTTGCCAAGCTGATCGCCGGCAGGCTGGGCCTCGAAAGCGGCACGATGACACTGGCTCCTGGCCTCAAAGTGTCGATGTTCGCCCAGCACCAGATGGACGATCTGCGGCCGGAAGAAACACCCGTCGAGCATGTGCGCCGGCTGATGCCGGATGCGCCGGAGCCGAAGGTGCGCGCCCGCGTCGCGCAAATGGGGCTGACGACCGAAAAGATGGCGACGAAAGCCAAGGATCTGTCAGGTGGCGAGAAGGCGCGCCTTCTGATGGGACTGGCAACCTTCGACGGGCCCAACCTGTTCATCCTCGACGAACCGACCAACCATCTGGATATCGACAGCCGCGAAGCGCTGATGATCGCCCTCAACGAGTTCCCCGGCGCTGTCATCCTCATCAGCCACGACCCGCATCTGATCGAGGCGACCGCAGACCGGCTCTGGCTAGTCAAGGACGGCACTGTCGCGCCCTATGATGGCGACATGGCCGACTACCGTCAGTTGATTACAGGCGGCTCGTCGGAGCGACGCGAGAAAAAAGAAGCCGACAAGAACTCGAAGGCCGACAAGCGGCGCGAGTCCGCCGCGCGCCGCAAGGCCCTCGAACCCGTTGCCAAGGAAATCAAGGCGACCGAAGGGCTGATCGAGCGAACCCGCAAGCGGATCGAGGTGATCGAGCAGCAACTCGCCGACCCTGCCCTCTACGAAAAAGATCCCGCCAAGGCGACAACGCTTGCCAAGGAGCGTTCTGACCTTTCCAATGCTCTGGGCCGCCACGAAGACAAGTGGCTGGCGCTTTCGGAGGAATACGAGGGAGCATTGGCGGAATGACAATTCATGTCGAACGGGACGGCGACGTCACCATCGTCACCATCGATCGCGCCGAGGCGCGCAACGCAGTCAATCCGGAGATGGCTGACGCCCTGTTCCGCGCCTTCGTCGAGTTCGATCGCGACGAGACCGCAAAGGTTGCGGTTCTGACGGGTGTGCCCGGCATGTTCTGCGCTGGTTTCGACCTGAAATGGGCGGCGGAAAACGTCGATGACAAATGGTACGCCACGCACGACCTCGACGGAAGTTTCGACGGAAATGATGACCGTCCCCGCAAGGGCCCCATGGGGCCGACACGCCTTCAACTCTCCAAACCCGTGATTGCAGCAATCTCCGGCCCTGCCGTTGCCGGCGGGATGGAACTGGCACTTTGGTGCGACATGCGGGTGATGGAACGATCTGCCTATATGGGCGTCTTCTGCCGTCGATGGGGCGTACCACTGATCGATGGCGGCACCGTGCGCCTTCCGCGCATTGTCGGCCATGGCCGCGCGATGGACCTGATCCTCACGGGACGCAAGGTCGAGGCTGACGAATGCCTCTCCATCGGTCTGGCCAGCCGCGTCTGCGCCGACGGCGAATCCCGCCAGGCTGCCGTCGAACTTGCGCAGGAGATAGCCAGATTCCCGCAAGCCTGCATGCAGGCCGATCGCCGCTCCGCGCTCAAGCAATGGTCGCTCGGCCAGGAAGCTGCGCTTGCGAATGAATGGGCCAGCATCAGCTCGTTCCGCAGCGAGGGCATCCTGGGTGCCAGCCGCTTTTCAGGCGGCAAGGGGCGTTCTGGAGATTTCGAAGAAATCTGAATTTGGCGGCTTTCAGCCTCTGCCCCATCTGCGCGGCGCGGGCTTTTGCGCCGGAGCTGCATTTCGCGACCGGCGCGTCAGCAACATGCCGAGCATGCCCAGTGCGATCATTCCGTATCCAATCGGCGGTACTGACGCATCATAGGCGTAGGTGCCTCCGACCAGCACGAGCTGAACCGAGGAAAACGGTTGTTCGACCTCCCCTTCGGTGAAGACGAAACGATAGGGCTCGTCGCGCACAGGTCGCAGGACCGGCGCGTGCAACACGAATCGTTGCTTGCCGGAAGGGCTTGGCTGGGCGCGCGGCTCTGCTCCTGAAAGTCTGAAAACCTGCGCAAACTCGGTGGTCTGCCCTCTGCCCGCCGTCAGCGTCAGCACGACAGCATCGCCGATGGTCTGCGTCGGCTCCGCAGTTTCCACCTCGACAGCGACGCGAACCTGATCTTCGGACACAGGCAGCTTGGTTTCGAACTGGATGAACTCGCCCCGCTCGTCCAGAGCCTGCCAGCGGGCCAGTTCACGGCCCTGCTGTTTCCCGGCGGCAAAGGGATAGATGACCGCAAGGACAAAGCCCAATGCGGCCATCACAAAGAACAGGCCACGCAGGATACGCCTCACGCCTTGCGCTCCCACCGCTTTTCCGGGGTCTGCTGCCAGTAGGTCACGGGATGCCCTTCCGCTTTGATGCTCTTCCAATGCTCGCGAGCCTGCTCAAGCTGGAATGCGTCATGTCCATCGAACATGAAGACCGCGCGCTCATAGTCGGCCAGCGGCGGCGGTGCCGCACCGTCGACCATGAAGCGGATATGCGCTCCGTTCGGGTTCTCCGCTCCGGTCGTCAGCAACACCGGCTGATGCTCGACATGCGGCTCCATGTCCGTGCCGTGCGCCAGAAAGGCATCGTCACGCCAGGTCCACAAATGCACGTCCAGCGTGTCGCGACGCTCTTCAGACCCGGTCTGAACCACGGCACGCCACCCGCGATCAAGACTGCGCTCGAGGAGCGCTGGCAGCGCTTCCTCGAGCGTGGACTCGGTCAGATGATAGAACAGCACATCTGTCATTATTCCGGCCCGGCCGTCACCCTTCGTAGCTCTCGGCGACGAGCTGGTTCAGAAGCTGCACGCCATAGCCGGACGCCCAGGACTGGCTGATCTCGGTGGTTGGCGAGCCCATCGCAGTCCCGGCAATGTCGAGATGTGCCCAAGGCGTATCCTTGACGAAACGCTGCAGGAACTGGGCCGCCGTGATGGCGCCGGCATATCGACCGCCCGTATTTTTCATGTCAGCGTTCTTGGCATCGATGATCTTGTCATATTCAGGGGCAAGCGGCATCCGCCACACCTTCTCGCCAGAGACCAGACCTGCTGCCGTGAGCCGCTCGGCAAGTTCGTCATTATTGGAAAACAGCCCCGCATGCTCGCTGCCAAGCGCGACCATGATAGCGCCCGTGAGCGTGGCCAGATTGACCACCATCTGCGGCTCGAACCGGCCAATCGTGTACCAAAGCGCGTCGGCCAGAACGAGACGTCCTTCGGCATCGGTGTTCAGCACCTCGATCGTCTGGCCCGACATCGACGTGACGATATCGCCCGGACGCTGGGCATTGCCGTCGAGCATGTTCTCGACCAGGCCAATGACGCCCACCGCATTCACTTTCGCCTTGCGCGCAGCAAGCGCATGCATCAGTCCTGTGACTGCGGCGGCGCCACCCATATCGCCCTTCATGTCTTCCATGCCGCCAGCCGGCTTGATCGAAACACCGCCGGAGTCGAAAACGACACCCTTGCCGACAAAGGCAACCGGCTTGTCTTTCGCCTTGCCGCCATTCCACTGCATGATCGCCATGCGAGGGGGACGGGCAGACCCTTGAGCGACCCCGAGCAAGGCCCCCATGCCAAGCTTTTTCATCTCTTTCTCGGTGAGGATTTCGACCTCGACGCCGAGCTTCTCCAGTTCTTTGGTCTTTTCCACGAACTCGAGCGTCCCGAGAATGTTCGCCGGCTCGTTGACGAGGTCACGTGCCAGCAAAACACCATCCGCAACCGCTTCCATCACGCCGAATGCGCGCTTGGCGGCGGCAGGATCCACACACAAAATCGTGACCTTGGAGGTCTTGGGAGCCTCGTCTTTCGCGTCGTCCTTCTTGGTCTTGTATTTGTCGAACGCGTAGGAGCGGAGCACGATACCGAACGCGATGGCTGCTGCATCCTCTGGTGAGGGCTCGATGCCGGCGACATCCACGATGATGGAAACTTCCGCGGCTTTCCGGGCGGCTGCGAATGCTGCGCCGCCGATCCGACGCCACGCTTTTTCATCCAGAGCTTCGGTCTTTCCGACGCCGACCACCGCAATGCGATCAAGGGCTGTGCCATGTGGCGCAAGGATTTCGGCTGTGGAAACCAGCTTTCCGCTGAACTCGGCAACGCCGAGCGCCCGCGCCAGCACACCCTCCGGGTCAACGGTCGCTGCTGAACCTGCCAGCGACGCTCCGTCGGAGGCGAGGAGCACGACACTGCCCTTCTTTGGAGCCGTTACCTTCGCGAAGGTGATCGTCGGACGCATGGACATGAAACTACCTGTGTTGTGATTGAGACGTCGATGATTCGGGTTGGGTAGGAATTGAGAAGCCTGATTGTGGGCCTTTTGACTTGTTTGACAAGACCGGTATCGCCGGATGAAAACCGCTTCGCTTTCGCTGGCAGCCTGTGTATGCCCAGTTGCGGACTGCCTCATCAGGTGATCGCTATGGGTTGGCCCAAGCGAATTCGGCATCTGGGTGAGCCCTGGCAAGAGCCCGAAACGTTGCAGGAGAAGATCTGCTTTGACCGCGGAAGAACGACCATATTCACATTCGGGGAAGGCCGTTGAGTTCCTCGACCCATTCTCACGGCCGCGTGTCGCAATCGTGCTGGTGGCTGCAACGCTCCTGCTCACCGCTCTGTTCTATCTGGTTCCCGCGATCGATATCGCGGTCAGCAGCCTGTTTTTCAGACAGGAACCCTGCGCTCCCGATGTCGCCAAAACGATATGCGGGACTTTCCCCGCACTCTCCGACACGACGCTGAATGACATCCGCGACTTCTTCCACCAGATGCCGATTGTCATTGCCGTGCTCCTGCTGCTCACCGCCGTGTCGATTTCGCTGCGCCGCGACAAGTCGCTTCAGCGCCTTGCCGCCGGCATCTATGTCGCGCTTGCCGCGCTGATCGTGAACTCGCTTTTCATCGTCAATCTGTGGCTCAAAAGCTATTCGGGTCGCCCACGTCCTGAACAGACCGACCTCTTCGGCGGCTCGCTTCCCTTCGTGCGTGCAGGCGAGTTCACCGATTTTTGTGCAAGCAACTGCTCGTTCATCTCCGGCGAGAGTTCAGCGGCATTCTGGCTTGTGGGCCTGGCCGCACTCTTCCCGCCACAATGGCGTGCGAGGGCGCTGGGGGTGGCGCTGGTGATGGCGACCATAGCCGGAAGCCTGCGCGTCGCGTTTGGCGGACACTATTTTTCGGATGCCGTCATCGCAGCCATGGCCTCAGTCGCCACTTTTGCCGTGCTTGCGACGCTTGCAAGAGCATTTGGGCTGGGTGGCACCGAAACCGCATCAACCTCTCGTTAACCTTGAGCGTTGGGATATTGTTAGCTACGCTGCCTCTACTATCGAAATTGGGCGGCATGGGCCGTGAAGACGGACAGGCATAGCCGCGTAATGGGCATTGCAGAGCGTTACATCCTGAATCGAGTGGTGCTGATCACACTCACGACACTGGTTTCACTGGTGACAATCGTGCTGATCACGCAGGTGCTGATTTTCGTCAACGTCGTCACCAATTCCGGTGAGGCAATCCGCACGTTCATGACGATGGCGGCAATGCTGGTGCCTATGGTGACGGGCATCGTCCTGCCCTTCGCGCTGGTGATCGGCGTTTCGAACGCGCTCAATCAGATGCACGCTGATTCAGAAATCGTCGTCCTCGAAGCCGCCGGCGTTTCCCGCAGCGTTGCGATCAAGCCGGTCATGATGCTGGCTGTCGTTGCGTCGTTGCTGTCGCTGTTCAACTCACTCGTGATCGAGCCGGCCGCCAACCGCCAGCTTCGCGACATCATCACCCAGGTCCGCACCGACATGATCGGCATGGCCGTGCGCTCGGAAGCGTTCCTTCGCCTCGACGACAATCTTTACCTGCAAATCGGCGGCCAATTGCCGGGTGGCACCTTCGAAAGCATCTTCATTTCCGATCTGCGCGATCCGGAGAGCGAGTTGCTCTACTATGCGCAACGCGGCTCCATCACCGATTATGGCGACACGAAACTGCTGGTTCTTCAGGACGGCGAAGTCCACCGCAGCAATGCGCGCACCGGTGAGGTGTCCATCATTTCCTATGCCGCCTATGCCATCGACCTGACCCAGTTCACGTCCGCAGCTGGCGGCAACGCCTACCAGCCGAAGGAAATGCCCCTCAGCGATCTGCTCGATCCGGCGCCCAATGGAGCGGCGAGCGCCTGGCAACCTCGCCAGATCAAGAGCGAACTGCACCGGCGCCTGTCAGACTGGCTCTATCCTTTGGCGCTGGTCCCCATCGCGCTCTATTTTTCCGCCGGCGCACGCTCCAATCGTCAGGAGCGCGTCTGGAGCCTGATGGGCGCGGCGGGTGCTGCGCTGGCCGTTCGCGGAACCGGCTTCTTCGTCGTGGAACAGTCCGGCAACTCGGCGATGCTGGGGGTCTTGCCCTACGCAGTGCCTGTCGCCAGCCTGATCTTTTTCTGTGCCCTGCTGGCCAGCGGCAAGCGCATGAGCCTTCCCCAACACTGGCTTGACCGCATCTCGAACGCGACTGATGCGATCAACAGGACCATCATGCGCATTCTTCGCCGTCCTCTGGCAAAGGAAGGCGGGAAATGATCGGGCGCACACTGTTCTTCTACTTCTTCCGCCGCAATCTGGTGATGGTCGGCCAGTTCCTGCTCGGCATCATGGTCATGTCCTATCTGGTCGATTTCGTCGAGTTTTCGCGCCGAACCTCCAGCCTGGATGGCTACAGCACGCCCCTCGCATTGCTGGCGTCGCTGCTGCGGGTTCCCTCGATCCTGCAAATGGCCATCCCCTTCGTCATTCTCTTTGCCGCCATGGCAACCCTGACGTCGCTCAACCGCCGCTACGAACTGGTCGTCACGCGCGCGGCGGGTGTTTCTGCGTGGCAGTTTCTCGCGCCGCTCTGTGCGGTTGCAATTCTGGTTGGTGCCATCGGGGCGACGGGCTTCAATGCACTCGCCGCCTTCGCGCTCGACAAGTCGCAATCCATCGAAGCGATGTTCTCCGGGGCATCTTCGGCGCGCAGCACCACGAGCACTGTCCCGTGGCTGCGCCAGCGTACCGCGGAAGGCGTCACCATCATCGGCGCTGCCAGCACTGCCGAACGCGGACGTCTCCTCAGCGATGCCGTTTTCATCCGCATCGGCCTAGACGGAAAGATCGTTGACCGGGTGGACGCCCGCCAGGCGCTGCTGGAGGACGGGAACTGGCATCTGACAGAGGCTGTCACCTACAAGGCGGGCGAAGCGCCGGTGCCTGCGCCGACCATGGAAATCGAATCGACCCTCGATCCGCTCTTCATCGAGGAGCAGTTTGTGATCCCGGAACTGATTCCCTTCCACGAACTGCCTCGCAAGATTGCAGCGGCACGCTCATTTGGGCTCAGCGCCGATGCATTTTCGATGCAATTTCATTCACTTCTGGCACTTCCTGCACTTTTGGCGGCCATGACTCTCATCGCAGCGACCGTTTCGATGCGTTTCGCAAGGATGGGGCAATCCCTGACGATTATTCTGGGTGGCGTCGTGGCAGGGTTTCTGCTTTATGTCGTATCCGTTCTGGTCAAGGCGTTTGGAAGCGCCGGTTTCGTTCCGCCTGTTGCGGCGGCATGGTTTCCAGTGCTGGTGGCGGCGTTTATCGGGGTGACCTTCTTGTTGTATAAAGAGGACGGTTAGTGAGGGGCGCACGAGCATATAGCGGCAAGTCCATCAGAACGTTGCGCCTTTTGGGTGCGACGGGACTGGCATTGATTCTTGCCTGCATCGCGCCATCGCAATCGGTGCTTGCCCAGTCACTTCCAGCGGGAGTGAATGTCAGCGACGATGCCGAAATGTTGCTGGAAGCCGACACCGTCATCTATGACAATGATCGCAATACCATCACCGCAGTCGGCGGCGTCCAGATCGACTACGACGGCAACCGCCTCGTCGCCCAGCGCGTCGCCTACGACCGCGCTACGTCGCGGCTGATCGCTTCTGGCGGAGTCGAGATCGTCGATCCCAGCGGCACCCGCATCTATTCCGACCAGATTGATGTCACCGACGATTTCCGCGACGCTTTTGTGCGCAGTCTGCGTGTGGAAACCGCAGACAAGACCTATTTCGCCGCCGACAGCGCCGAGCGGGCCAATGGCGAACTGACCACTTTCAATCAGGGCGTCTACACCGCCTGCGAACCTTGCGCGGAACGTCCCGACAAGCCGCCGCTGTGGCAGATCAAGGCGCAGAAGATCATTTGGAACGGCAAGACGAAGACCGTTCGCTTCGAGCGCGCCCGCTTCGAGTTTTTCGGCAGCCCGCTGGCATTTCTGCCAGCCTTCGAGATCGCTGACCCGACAGTCAAACAGAAATCCGGTTTTCTCGCGCCGTCATTCCGATCCTCCAGCGAACTCGGCTATGGCGTCACGGTCCCCTATTACTGGGCGCTCTCTCCGAGCTACGACATCACCTTCAAGCCGACCGGCCTGACCAAGCAGGGTTTCCTTGCCGAGGCCGAATGGCGGCAGCGTTTCGACAATGGCGAGTACTCCCTCACCATCGCAGGCATCAGCCAGCAAAATCCGGGCACCTCGGGCTGGCCTGACGGCAAGCGCGAGCGTGGCATGGTCGGCTCGAAGGGCAAATTCCAGATCAATCCACGCTGGTCATTCGGCTGGGACGTGCTGGTGCAGAGCGACAAGGTGTTCGCGCATCGTTACGGTATTGACGGGTTTGAAGACACCAACCGTACCGACACGGTGTACCTCACCGGTCTGAACGATCGGAACTATTTCGACCTGCGCTTCCATCGTTTCGCGGTTCAGGAAGCTCATCCCAATGATCGCCACGAAGTGCAGCCCTGGGTGCTGCCGTCTTTCGACTATTCGTTGACACCTCAGAATTCCGTCGCTGGCGGGGAGCTGAAGATCAATGTCAACGCGCAGGGCGTGATGCGTGATGCGCTTGACTACAGGACGTTTGCCGGTGCTGGCCACCCGCAAGCTGCGCTGAGGGGTATTCACGGAACTTCAGCCCGTCTCACCGCCGAAGCAGAATGGAAGCGCTCTTTCGTGACGCCCGGTGGATTGATGCTCACGCCGCTGCTTCACGCGCGGGGCGATGCAATCGGCGTCGACTACCGAGGTGGCTCGCAAGCTGCCATCGGCAGCGTTGCGGCTTTCAACAGCTACGGCACCGACATCCAGTCGTCCTATTACCGTCCGATGGCAACCGCAGGGCTTGAGGCCCGCTGGCCCATCCTGATCACGACGGAGAACTCGACGCATGTCATCGAGCCGATGGGGCAGCTGTTTGTACGCCCTGATGCCGCACATTCGACCCGCTTCGGCATCCCGAATGAAGACGCACAAAGCCTTGTCTTCGATGCCAGCAACCTGTTCGAGCGCGACAAATTCTCCGGTTATGATCGGGTAGAGGGCGGCACGCGCGCCAATCTCGGCGTTCGCTACTCGGCTGCCTTTGCCAATGGCTGGTCTGCCAATGGTGTTGCCGGCCAGTCCTTCCACCTTGCTGGAATCAACCCCTACACGTCCCCTGACCTCGTTCATGTCGGCGCACAGTCAGGCCTGGAAAGCGCCCGCTCAGACTACGTCGCCTCGGTTGGCGTCATCAGTCCGAACGGGTTCTCACTCAGTGCAGGCGGTCGTTTCGACGAAGAAAATCTCGGCATCCGCCGGGCAGACATCACCGCTGGTTATGCGTCGGCTCCGGTGACCGTTTCGGGCGCTTACTCTTTTATCGAAAAGCAGCCGGACTACGGCTTCGCACAGGACAGGCACGAAATTCGCGCCAATGCGTCCGTGCGCGTCGCGGAAAACTGGCGTATCTTTGGCGGCGGGACATACGACTTTGAAAGTGACGTGGTCGTCGCGAAATCGATTGGTTTCGCTTACGATGACGACTGCTTCGCCTACACATTGTCAGCGACCGAATATGTCGATCGCACCAACCCGTCACAGAAATCGCAGACATTTGGTTTCGCTGTTTCTTTGAGAACGCTTGGCGAATTTGGTTCAACCGCTCTACGTTAAGCCCTATAAGGCAGTCGATTTGGCGGAAATGATGCCGATATGGTCACGGTTTCGCCCTATAAGCGATGCACCGGTGACCCATGATGGCAGGCGAAGGATTTAGGGAGATAGGTACGATGCTCAAGGCCAGAGGCGTTCTGCGTCATTGTGCGCTGGCTCTCATGCTGGTCGGCACGGCACTGCCGCTGACTGCCGGCACGGCGTCGGCTCAGTCGAGCGAGATCCGCTACGTTGTCAACAACGAAGCCGTGACGAGCTACGACATCCAGCGCCGCGCAGCGTTTCTGCGCCTGCAGAACCGCCGCGGTAATGTTCAGGAACTCGCCACGCAGGAAATGATCGACCAGGCAGTCAGAAATGCCGAGGTCAAGCGCATGAGAATCCGCATTTCCGACGATCAGGTTGCGGCGGCCTACGAGCGTTTTGCCAAGTCCAACAATATGAGCCCCGCGCAGATGGATCAGGTGTTGAGCCAGACGGGCGTGACCAAGGGCCATTTCCGCGACTTCATCCGCGCACAGATGAGCTGGTCGCAGGTGCTTGCATCAAAATCCGGCGCAAGCCCGAGCGCTGGCGGTCGGATCAGCGAACAGGAAGCCGTGCGCCAGATGCTGCAGCAGGGCGGCAACAAGCCGACCGCGACGGAATACATGCTGCAGCAGGTCATCTTCGTCGTCCCCGCCTCCGAGCGCCGTTCGAAGCTTGGCACCCGCAAGCGCGAAGCCGAGGCAATGCGTCAACGGTTCCGCAGTTGCGATTCGACACGCGAATTTGCCCGTGGCCTGCTTGATGTCACGGTCCGTGACCTTGGACGCGTGCTCGACCCGGAGCTGCCCCCTGAATGGGCAAAGCAGATCAAGGCGACGAAATCCGGCGGTGCGACCGGCGTGCGCGAGACCGAGCGCGGCGTTGAGTTCATCGGCGTCTGCAGTGCGCGCGAAGTTTCGGACGACCGCGCTGCGACGATGGTCCTTCAGTCGCAGCAGGGCGCTGCCGGAGGCAACGAAGCGACCGACAAGCTGTCGGAAAATTTGACCAAGGAACTGCGCGCCAAGGCGCATATTGTTCGTCGATAATTGTGTGCGGGGCGTTGATGAAGGACGCCCCTGCCAACCATCCCTAGGAAATGTCCGTCATGTCCCGCCCTCTTGCGTTGTCTGTCGGCGATCCGTCCGGGATAGGTCCAGAAATTGCCATTGCGGCCTGGCAGGCCCGGCATGATCTCAATGTGCCGCCCTTCTACCTGCTGGCTGCCCCAGACCTCATCGTGTCTCGCGCGAGGTCAATGGGCCTGTTGGTGAACATGGCGCTCGTCGATCCCGCATCTGCCGCGGCACAATTCGAAGCCGCGCTTCCCGTTTGCCCTCTCACAGCCACGATGGTTGACCAGCCGGGTGCACCGGACCCGTCCAACGCTGCAGGCACCATCGAGGCCATCGAGCGCGCGGTAGCCGATGTCTTCGCAGGCCTTGCCGACGCGGTTGTCACCTGCCCTATCGCCAAGAAGCCGCTCTACGATGCAGGCTTCGCATTCCCCGGCCACACCGAATTTCTCGGACACCTCGCGCAGCAGAAGACCGGAATAAACGCACTGCCGGTGATGATGCTTGCGGGGCCGGAACTGCGTACCGTGCCTGTCACCATCCACATCGCTCTAGCCGACGCCCCCCGTCATCTGACCCGCGACCTGATTATCGAAACAGCGGAAATCACCGCACGCGATTTGGTCGAAAGGTTCGGGATCGCCCATCCGCGTCTTGCCATTGCCGGGCTCAATCCACATGCAGGCGAGAGTGGCTCGATGGGCATGGAAGACGAGACAATCGTGCGCCCTGCGGTCGAAGCGCTCCAGCGCCTCGGCATCGACGCGCGTGGCCCGCTGCCTGCCGACACAATGTTTCATGCCCGCGCGCGCGCTTCCTATGACGTTGCGATCTGCATGTATCACGATCAGGCGCTGATCCCGGCCAAAACCCTTGCATTCGACGAGGCAGTCAACGTCACGTTGGGCCTTCCCTTCATTCGCACATCCCCCGACCATGGAACGGCCTTCGACATTGCCGGCAAAGGCATTGCGCGGCCAGACAGCCTGATCGCCGCACTGAAGCTTGCCCGCGCCATGGCAGACGCAAAGGCGCAGCGCGCATGACACTGGACGGCCTTCCACCTCTGCGCGACGTCATCGAGCGGCACGGCCTGCACGCGAACAAGTCGCTTGGCCAGAACTTCCTCCTCGACCTGAACCTGACCGGAAAGATCGCCCGCTCGGCAGGCGACCTGTCGCGCACCACAGTCATCGAGGTCGGCCCCGGTCCGGGCGGTCTTACGCGCGCCTTGCTCGCTCACAACGCCAAGCGCGTCATTGCCATCGAGCGCGACGAGCGCTGCCTCAACGCGCTTGCGGAAGTCTCTGCACACTATCCCGGCCGACTGGAAGTCATCTCGGGCGACGCGATGAAGACCGATTTCGCAGCCCTTGCGGCTGGCGCGGAAGACGTCAAGATCGTCGCAAACCTGCCCTACAACATCGGCACGGAATTGCTGCTGCGCTGGCTGACAGTGACCGACTGGCCGCCATTCTACTCGTCGATGACACTCATGTTTCAGAAGGAAGTGGCGCAGCGCATCGTCGCCACCCGCGATGACGACGCTTACGGACGGCTGGGCGTTCTGGCGGGCTGGCGCACCAAATCGCACATCATCTTCGAGCTTCCGCCGCAGGCATTCACGCCGCCGCCCAAGGTCACCTCTGCGGTCGTTCACATCGTACCGCGGGCAAATCCACTGGAAGCAGACGGCACGACGCTGGCGCGCGTGACTGAGGCCGCTTTCGGCCAGCGCCGCAAGATGCTGCGTCAAAGCCTCAAGGGCATCGGCGGCGAGCGCCTGCTAGCCGCCACGGGTGTTGATGGCACCCGCCGCGCCGAGACCTTGTCGGTGGAAGAGTTCATCTCTCTGGCCAACGCGCTCGATCGCGGCTGACGAGAAAAGGGATGCGTGGCGACACGCATCCCTTGAAATTCCGGCCGGTCAGTCGAGCTTTTCGTCCAGAAGCCCGCTGACGAAATCAAACAGACCCGGACGCCGGTCACGCCGCAAGCGCTCTGCGTCGACGATTGCCTTCACATTTCTGAACGCTGCATTCAGATCGTCGTTGATGACGATATAGTCATAATCGCGCCAGTGCTCGATCTCGGTACGCGCATTGAGCAGGCGCGCGTCGATGACGTCATCGGTGTCCTCCGCGCGGCGGCGCAGACGCCCCTTCAGCTCCTTCATCGACGGCGGCAGGATGAAGATCGAGACGATGTCCGCACGCATCTTGTCGCGCAGTTGCTCCGCGCCCTGCCAGTCGATGTCGAACAGCATATCGCGCCCTTCCGACAGCGCCTTTTCGGCGGGGCCGCGCGGCGTGGCGTAGAAATTGCCGTGCACTTCCGCCCATTCCAGTAATTCATCACTGTCGCGCATGCTCTCGAACTCGCGACGGCTGCGGAAGTGGTAGTGTCGTCCGTCGATCTCGCTGCCACGTCGCGCGCGCGTCGTCACGCTGATCGACAGCTCGAATCCGTCATCGCTTTCCAGCAGATTGCGCGAGATCGTCGACTTTCCGGCGCCGGAGGGCGACGACAGGACAAGCATCAGACCACGGCGGAGGATCGGATCGGTATGCGGCTTTTCCGCCATGATTTACTCCAGATTTTGAACCTGCTCGCGAAACTGATCGATCACCGACTTCAGTTCAAGGCCAAGCGCGGTCACCGACCCTGCGTTGGACTTGGAGCATAATGTATTGGATTCACGATTGAATTCCTGAGAGAGGAAATCGAGCTTTCGCCCGACGGTGCCACCCGCCAACAACAGCGACCGCGCCGATGCAATATGCGTGCGCAACCGGTCGAGTTCTTCCCTGATATCTGCCTTGGTCGCAAGAAACGCTGCTTCCATGTGCAGGCGGCTTTCATCCAGCGGCGCACCGGTTTCCAGCAGCAGACGAACCTGTTCAGCCAGACGTGCGCGGATCGCCTCGGGCTCGCGCGATGGGTCGGCTTCCGCCTTCGCGGTCAGTTCGGCGATCTGGTCGATCTGTGTTTCGAGAAGCGCGCCAAGCGCCGCGCCCTCGCTTGACCGAGCCTGCTTCAGGCTGGCCAGCGCATCGTCCAGCAACGACAGGATCGCCTTGTCGAACGCCGCCCTGCTCTCGGCATCGTCGGATTGCTCGGGCTGCTCCAGCACTCCGCGCAACGCGAGAAGTCCGTCCGCAGTCGCCTGCGCCGCGCCAAATTCGTTTTCCAGCTTCTTCGCCAGTCCCGCCAGCTCGCGCAGCAATGTCTCGTTGATGACCGGCTGGGCTTGGGCGCTGCCCCGCGACACCGTCAGCGAAGCCTGGATATTGCCGCGGGCGAACGCCTTCTGGATCGCCTGACGAACGGCCTGCTCCAGCCGCTCAAAGCCCGGCGGCAGACGCAGGCGTGCTTCCAGCGTCTTGCCGTTCACCGACTTGAGTTCCCACGAAAATGCGTCGCCCGAAAGCTCCGCTGCGGCTCGACCGAACCCGGTCATGCTCTGTAACGCCATAACGTCCCCTAAAAGCCCCGGAGTATCCTACTCCTCGCTCGTCGCAGCCTCTCCGGCCGCTGACGCGCGCTGCCGCTCGATCTGGCGCCAACGCGCTACATTCGCATTGTGATCTTCCAGCGTCTTCGCGAACACATGCCCACCGGTCCCGTCCGCGACAAAATACAGGTCATCTGTCTTCGACGGGTTGGCGACCGCCTCCAATGAGGCGCGACCAGGAATGGCAATTGGTCCGGGCGGCAGGCCGTTGATCGTGTAGGTGTTGTAGGGCGTCGGCTTGTCGATATCAGAGCGATAGATCGGACGATCCGACGGCTTTCCCTCCCCACCGAAAATTCCGTAGACGATCGTCGGGTCCGACTGAAGGCGCATGCCCTTTTTCAGTCGGTTGATGAACACCGAGGCAACACGTGAGCGCTCATCGCCGCGCCCCGTCTCCTTCTCGACAATCGACGCGAGGGTCACAAACTCGTTGAGATCCTTCAGCGGCAGGTCTGGCGAGCGACGCGCCCAGATGCTCTCGACGAGCGTCTGCTGGTCGGCCTTTAGTCGTGCGATGACTTCCTGGCGCTGCATCCCTCGGCTGAAACGGATCGTGTCGGCAGCCAGCATGCCCTCTTCAAGCGGCTCTGCCGGCATGTCACCCGCAAGGTGCTCGGCTTCTTCGATGCGCTTCAGCGCCTGCATCACCGTCAGCCCTTCCGGGATCGTCACCGAATGCAGAATCGATCGGCCGCTGACCAGCAGGTCCATGATGTCGCGCATCGACGCATGTGCAGGGATTGCATATTCGCCAGCGCGCAGCCGGCTGTCATTTTCATGCGCGCGCAATCCCAGACGGAAGACCCGCGCATCGGTAATCATGCCACGGCGCTCAAGCAGTTCGGCAATCTCGATGCTGCCAGCGCCGTCGCGCACCATCACGGTGTCTGCCGTCGGCAGCGGCCCTTGGGTTTCGAAAAGATGCTTGCCGTACCAGACCGCCGCAAACCCGGCGATGGCCACGAGAACGACCGCCGACATGACGAAGTTCAGGAAGACGACAAACTGGCTGCGCGAACGCTTGGAGCGACGCGGCGGCGGTGTTCCGGCCTGCGGACGCAGAGCCTCACTCGCGGTTTTCGCCACGATAGGCTTGGATGCCGCGCCCGGCTGATCGCCAGCTTGATCCGCAGAATTGCTCGTCATCAGGCTTCACGCTCCTCGACCCCAACGCCCGGTTCATGCGAACCGAAACTACCCCAGAATATGGCGAAAATCGCAGCGTCGCAGGACCGACCAAGCGCAAACACCATAGTCGAAAGGACTAATACAAATTCGACGGCCTTGAACGCCGTTACGGATAACAGACTGTGACAGTCCACAGCCTGTTTCACCGTCCGACCCGGTCCAGCACAGATTTGACGGAAAACGTCGCCTGAAACGACGTTCTCATGCTGGTCTGAAATCGTCAGCCTTCGTAGCGGCGGAACACAAGCGATGCGTTGGTGCCACCAAAACCGAACGAGTTCGAAAGTGCCACATCGACCTGACGCTTGCGCGCAACGTTGGGAACCAGATCGATCAGGGTTTCGCGTTCGGGATTGTCGAGATTGATCGTCGGCGGCACGATGTTGTCGCGAATGGCCAGCATCGAGAAGATCGCTTCCGCAGCGCCAGCCGCACCCAGCAGGTGACCGATCGACGACTTGGTCGACGACATCGAGATCTTCGAGGCGGCATCTCCGACGAGACGCTCGACCGCACCAAGCTCGATGGTGTCGGCCATCGTCGAGGTGCCATGCGCGTTGATGTAGTCGATGTCGGCAGGTGTCACGCCAGCGCGCTTCAGAGCCGCGCTCATGCAGCGACGTGCGCCATCGCCGTCTTCGGATGGTGCGGTAATGTGGTAGGCATCGCCTGAAAGGCCATAGCCCACGACTTCCGCGTAAATCTTTGCGCCACGCGCTTTTGCGTGCTCGAGTTCTTCAAGCACCACAACGCCCGCGCCCTCGCCCATGACGAAGCCGTCGCGGTCGCGGTCATAAGGACGCGATGCCTTCTGCGGATCGTCGTTGCGCGCGGTAGACAGTGCACGGCAAGCAGCAAAGCCAGCCAGCGACAGACGGGTGATCGGCGCTTCTGCACCACCTGCGACCATCACATCGGCATCGCCGAACATGATCAGGCGGGCCGCATCGCCAATGGCGTGCGCGCCGGTCGAACACGCGGTCACGACTGCATGATTCGGACCCTTGAGGCCGTGCTTGATGGAAACATGTCCGGAAACGAGATTGATGATGTTGCCGGGAATGAAGAACGGGCTGATACGACGCGGCCCCTTCTCCTTCAGGATCATGGCGTTCTCGGCAATGCCGTCGATGCCGCCAATGCCGGAACCGATCATCACGCCTGTGGCGTTCTGGTCTTCCGTGGTGGTGGGATGCCAGCCGGCATCCGCAAGCGCCATATCGGCAGCAGCTACACCATAAATGATGTAATCGCCGACCTTGCGCTGCTCCTTCGGCTCCATGAACTCGTCAGGATTGAAGGCATTCTCCCCGCCATCGCGAGGAATGACGTGGGCGATCTTCGCAGGAAGATCGTCCACCTCAAAAGTATCGACACGCCGAGCCGCGCTCTTGCCTGCCAGAATTTCCTTCCACGCATGATCTACCCCAACGCCAAATGGCGAAAGAAGGCCCATGCCGGTAACGACGACACGTCTCATCGCGCGCTCTCAGGTCTGTCTGGATCGGAAAAGGCGGTACGACGAAGGAATCAGGCCGATGCCTTGTCGATGTACTTGACGGCGTCGCCGACGGTCAGGATCGTCTCAGCAGCATCGTCCGGGATTTCAACGCCGAACTCTTCCTCGAAAGCCATGACCAGCTCGACGGTATCGAGGCTGTCTGCACCGAGATCATCGATGAAGCTCGCGCCCTCGGTGACCTTCTCGGCATCAACGCCCAGATGCTCTACAACGATTTTTTTGACGCGTTCTGCGGTATCGCTCATTTGCAAACCCTCGACTTCAGAAAGTTGGTGGGACTTCGTTAGCGGCACGATTGCCGGTAATCAAGCTGAAAGATGGGAGCATCAGGTGGCTATCAATCCGGAATTAACCGTTTTGTTCCTATTCCGATGCGACCTGTAACGTTGCTCCATCCAAAGGCGTTCATATGCCCTGGAGCGGCGACCTACACGAAAATGCCTTGCACTCCAAGGTGAAAAGCACTTTCGGGCGGTCCATCCTCAGATCATCGCCATTCCGCCGTTCACATGCAGCGTCTGGCCGGTGACATAACCTGCTTCATTTGACGCAAGATACACCACTGAAGCGGCGATATCCGCGCCCGTGCCCATCTTGCGCATCGGAATCGCGCCCATGATGGCGTCTTTCTGCTTTTCGTTCAGCTTGTCGGTCATGGCCGATTCGATGAAACCTGGGGCGACGCAGTTGACGGTGACGTTGCGCGAGGCAATCTCTTGCGCCAGCGATTTGGAAAAGCCGACAAGCCCTGCCTTGGCAGCGCAGTAATTGGCCTGGCCTGGATTTCCGGTCGTTCCGACGACAGAGCTGATGTTGATGATCCGGCCAAAGCGGCGACGCATCATCGGGTGGGTCAACTCGCGGGTCAGCCGGAAAACCGAGCCGAGATTGATCTCAAGTACCGCATCCCAGTCTTCGTCCGACATGCGCACGAAGAGACCGTCGCGGGTGATTCCTGCATTGTTGACAAGGATATCAACGCCTTCCAGCTCGGCTTCGGCCTTCTGGCCCAGCGCCTTGACGTCGGCGCGGTCAGACAGGTCCGCCGGCAGCACCTTGACGCGGTCGCCAAGATCGGCGGCCAGCGCGTCGAGCTTTTCGACACGGGTGCCGTGGATGCCGACAACGGCACCGGCTGCGTGAAGGGCGCGCGCTACGGCCTCGCCAATGCCACCGGTCGCGCCGGTAACGAGGGCCTTGCGGCCAGTCAGATCAAACATCTTCTTCCCCTTGTTGGTCGAAGGCGCTCCCCTATCAAGGGAGTAGGGTCATCAGGCCAGAGCAGCGAGTGCGGCGTCAATTTCCGCAGCATTGCCGATATTGGCCGTGGCGATGGTACGGTCGATACGACGGGCCAGACCCGACAATACCTTGCCCGAACCGATTTCATAAAGGGTGGTGACACCATTGGCGCCGAACCACTCAACCGTCTCGCGCCAGCGCACACGGCCGGTCACCTGCTCGACGAGGCGGGCAGCGATTTCATCCGGATCGGAAATCGGCTGCACGACCACATTGGCGATCAGCGGCACCGATGGCGCGTGCTTTGCAACTCCTGCGAGCGCTTCACGCATCGCCTCGGCAGCAGGTTGCATCAGCGCAGAATGGAACGGCGCCGAAACCGGCAGCATCAAAGCGCGCTTTGCGCCCTTTTCGGTGCAGATTCGCGCGGCTTCTTCAACGGCAGCCTTGGCGCCGGAAATCACCAATTGCCCGCCGCCATTGTCGTTGGCGATCTGGCAGACGGAGCCTTTGCCGGCTTCTTCGCAAGCAAATTCAACGTCTTGCTGCTCAAGCCCGATGATCGCAGCCATCGCGCCTTCACCGACCGGCACCGCGGCCTGCATGGCGTTGCCACGGATTCGCAGGAGACGGGCCGTGTCGGCAATGGAAAAAGTACCGGCGGCGGCAAGGGCGGAATATTCCCCGAGCGAATGGCCGGCGACGTAGGAAACCTTGTCCTTGAGCGAGAGGCCACGCGCCTCCAGAACTCGAATCGCAGCAAGCGAAACGGCCATCAGAGCAGGCTGGGCATTGGCGGTGAGGGTCAGCTGCTCTTCGGGACCATCCCACATCAGCGCCGACAGCTTCTGTCCAAGTGCCTCATCTACTTCATCAAAAACTGCACGGGCTTCCGGGAAGGCATCGGCAAGATCCTTGCCCATCCCGACAGTCTGGCTGCCCTGCCCCGGAAACGTAAAAGCGATCGACATGGCATACTCCCTGCTCTCGTTGCGGGCAGCGTTTGACGCAAGCGACGCTGGCGGTCAATAGTCGACGCACAACGCCAAACCCGGTCCTTCCCGCCGCGCTTCTGCATCTCATAAAGTCAGAAGGTGTATAAGCCTATCAAGCTGTCCGCGAAAAAGTCCATATAATCCGGGGGATACAAACTTTAACGACAATTCCTGCCCGGAATCTGTCCACAACGGATTTCGGATGGACAATGGCTGAAGTTTTCGGGTTTCTTGGCGCGTCCAGCTTGCCATTTCCGCCAAACATCTTTATGGACGCGCCTAATCTGTTGGTCCTAGCTGGGGGCTGAACGGAGGGCCGCGCCGGGCAGCTTTGTTCGTCGCGTGCGAAAGCAGGTCTTTCCGCCTCCCGTGTCTCCGCTCTCGACCGTCTCGGAACGCTCCTTTCTTCGCCCACATATTGGGAAAAGAGAAGTTGCAGAGGCTTTTGCCGCCGGGGCCGACAGGGAAACCGAAGAAAGGCAAAGACAATGGCTCTTTATGAACATGTGTTTCTTGCCCGCCAGGATTTGTCGGCGCAGCAGGTCGAAGCTCTTGTAGAACAGTACAGGGGTGTGATCGAAGCGCATGGCGGCTCCGTAGGCCGGGTCGAGAACTGGGGACTGAAGTCCCTCACCTACCGCATCAACAAGAACCGCAAGGCGCACTACACGCTCATGGACATCACCGCTCCGGCGGCTGCTCTCCACGAGATGGAGCGTCAGATGGGCCTGTCGGAAGACATCCTGCGTTTCATGACCATCCGCGTGGAAGCCCACGAGGAAGGTGCTTCGGCAATGATGCAGAAGCGTGACGATCGCGAGCGTGAAGGCCGTTTCGGCGACCGTCCGCGTTTCGGCGACCGTGATCGTGGAGACCGCGGCGACCGTGGCCCACGTCGTCCACGCGAACAGGCTGAAGGAGCAGAATAATGGTCGACATTAATCAGATCCCGACGCGCCGCCCGTTCCACCGCCGTCGCAAGACCTGCCCGTTCTCCGGCGCTAACGCACCGAAGATCGACTACAAGGACGTGCGTCTGCTGCAGCGCTACATTTCCGAGCGCGGCAAGATCGTGCCGTCGCGCATCACCGCCGTCAGCCAGAAGAAGCAGCGTGAACTCGCCAAGGCGATCAAGCGCGCCCGTTTCCTCGGTCTGCTGCCCTACGTGGTGAAGTAAGACTTCTTGCCGGGACGGCTTTCCGTCCCGGCATTCGCCTTTGCGGTCGGCGCATAGGCAGAGCATGAAAATCCGAGTTGGGTCCACGACCCTAACTGCCACAGGCAGGACAGCGAACGCGAACGGCACCGTTTCCGTATTCAGTCCTGCCTTGCATGAAACGGCCTCACAAGGCCAACAGGAGCAAGACAATGGACGTCATTCTTCTTGAGCGCATCGCACGCCTCGGCCAGATGGGCGACACCGTCAAGGTCAAGGACGGCTTCGCACGCAACTTCCTTCTTCCTCAGGGCAAGGCACTGCGTGCCAACGAAGCCAACAAGAAGAAGTTCGAAGGCCAGCGCGCACAGCTCGAAGCCCGTAACCTTGAGCGCAAGTCCGAAGCTGAGAAGGTCGCCGAGTCCCTCGACGGCAAGAACTTCATCGTCGTTCGTTCGGCTGGTGAAACCGGCCAGCTCTACGGCTCAGTTTCGACCCGCGACATCGCAGATATCCTTGCAAGCGAAGGCTTCACGGTTTCGCGCAACCACGTCGAACTGAACCAGCCGATCAAGACCATCGGCCTGACCAATGTCGAACTCTCGCTGCACCCGGAAGTTCAGGTGACGATCACCCTGAACATCGCACGCAGCGCCGACGAGGCAGAGCGTCAGGCAGCAGGCGAGAAGCTTGATTCGGCAGAAGCCATCTATGGCGACGACATCAACGAGAACGCCCGTCCGGACGCATTCTTCGATCCAAACGAAGACGGCTTCGACGACGAAGACGAGTAATCACCCGTGTGATTGCAGAATTGATACCCGGCTGGAAACAGCCGGGTATTTTCGTTTCAGGGGAGAAAACTTGGCGGTCACACGAAGTTGAGGTAGCTTACCCTGCGTAATTTGATGCGTGTCGCGATCGTTCGGATCGCTTCACACGCTTTGAGTTCGTGTAATGACGCATGTCTTGATGCCGAAACCGGTTCTCACTTTCGGGAGACATGCTTCAGGTTTTGTAGTTGCGCATGTCTTGATGCCGAAACCGTTTCCCACTTTCGGGAGACATGCGATATCGAGGTGAGCCCATGAACAGAGTGCTGCAAGGCATTGTCGGGCGGCTGATTCGCACCGGCAATCTCACGGTCACCGATCCGGACGGAACCGCAGACAAGTTTGGCGACGGCAACGGGCCGCCTGTTCATGTCGTCCTCAAAACCCATCACGCCGAGCGCGCCATCGCCTTCGACCCGATGCTTTCACTGCCCCAGGCCTATATGGACGGCGAACTGGAGATGGCAGAAGGAGATATTCTCGACCTGCTGCAACTCGTCTATTCGAATATGGGGCCTGCCGGCGTCGAGCCAGCCTGGACCAAAGCCATCGAAGGCATGCGGGTTGCGTTGCGGCGCCTGCAACAGGTCAACACGGCGGCCCGCGCGAAACGCAATGTCGAGCATCACTACGATCTGTCGCGCGAGTTCTACCGCCTGTTCCTCGACGACGACCTGCAATATTCCTGCGCCTATTTCGAACGCCCCGACATGACGCTGGAAGAAGCGCAGCTGGCCAAGCGCCGGCATGTGGCCGCCAAGCTGCGGCTGGAGCCTCGACAACAGGTGCTCGACATCGGCTCGGGCTGGGGTGGGCTTGCGCTCTATCTCGCGGAAAATTTCGATGTCAATGTGCTCGGCGTTACCCTCTCGACGGAACAACATGCCGTTGCGACTGACCGCGCGCATGAGGCAGGGCTGCAGAACCGGGTTCACTTCGAGATCCGCGACTATCGCGACCTGCAGGAGCGCTTCGACCGGATCGTCTCGGTCGGCATGTTCGAGCATGTCGGCGTGAACCATTATCATGCGTTTTTCGAGCGTGTGAGCGCGCTGCTCAAGCCCGACGGGGTGATGGTGCTGCATGCGATCGGCCGGGCCGGACCGCCGACAGCGACCAACGCCTTTATTCGCAAATACATTTTTCCGGGCGGATATATCCCTGCCCTGTCCGAAGTGCTGCCACATATCGAGAAGGCCGGATTGATTGTCGACGACATCGAGATTTTGCGGCTCCATTATGCCGAGACGCTGAAACACTGGCGTCAGCGCTTTCATCAACAACGCCAGCGCGTGCTGGAAATCTACGACGAGCGCTTTTTCCGCATGTGGGATTTTTACCTGGCGGGTTCGGAAGCTGCATTTCGCTGGCAGGGTCTGATGGTGTTCCAGATCCAGCTCTCTCGCAGCAATGACGCGGTGCCGATCACCCGCGACTACATCGCCAGATGCGAGGAAAAACTGCGGGCGCGCGATGGCGGCAGCGCAAGGGCGGGCGCAGTGGATGAGGCTGCACCGCACACGCTCAGGGGTCCATGAAAGGTCGCGGGCGGGAAGCGCTTGCGTTTCCCGACATGAGAAACAAGATGGCGGCTTCAACAGAGGCTGTCATGACCCTACCGATCTTCGTCGCCGCCGCGCTTGCAGAAATTGCCGGTTGCTTTTCATTCTGGGCGTGGTGGCGGCTGGGAAAATCCGTGCTGTGGCTCATCCCCGGCATGTTCAGCCTTGCGTTGTTTGCCTGGCTTCTCAGCCTTGCAGACACCGACGCGGCGGGGCGCGCCTATGCAGCCTATGGCGGCATCTATATCTGCGCGTCGCTCGGCTGGCTGTGGGCGGCGGAAGGCATCCGTCCCGACCGGTTCGACGTTCTGGGCGCGCTTGTCTGCCTTGTCGGCGCGGGGATCATCCTGATGGTGCCACGCGGCGCGTAAGGCTGACCGCTCGTCGGCATTCTTCATTTGTTCCAATCGGTGCGCGCGCCTAGAATAGCATGTGATTCGCGTCAACGATTAAGCGTGCCCCGTCACCGACTGCCTGTGGACGAGTGTGAATCATGGGTCTGGCGGTGCAGGTGACGCATGATAAGCGCCATGACCGTTTGAATGCGAGTGCTGACCGGTCTAGGACTGACGACAACCCGAACCGGGGCATTGTTTTCAGTATCCGGTCGCTCAACCTTACAGGCTGGAACGCGCATGGCTGAAGCACTCCGCAAACTGAATCAAAGCGCTGAAACGCCCCTTTACCGCGAAGCTCCGAACAATATCGAAGCGGAACAGGCGCTGCTGGGCGCGATTCTCGTCAACAATGACGCGTTCTATCGCGTCTCGGACTTCCTGAAGCCGACTCACTTCTACGAACCGCTGCACCGGCGCATCTACGAGGTGCTGAGCGAACTGATCCGGATGGGCAAGATGGCCAATCCGGTGACGATCAAGACCTTCCTGCCCGCCGAGGAAAAAGTCGGCGACATGACCGTGGCGCAATATCTTGCCCGGCTTGCCGCCGAAGCCGTGACGATCATCAACGCCTCGGACTATGGCCGCGCCATCTATGATTTGGCGACCCGCCGCTCGCTGATCACCGTTGGCGAAGACATGGTCAATGTCGCCTATGACGCGCCGGTCGACATGGCGCCGCAGACGCAGATCGAGGACGCCGAACGCCGCCTGTTCGAACTGGCGGAATCGGGCCGCTATGACGGCGGCTTCGAGAGCTTTTCCGACGCGGTAAAGACCGCCATCGACATGGCCAGCGCCGCCTATATGCGCGACGGCCACCTCTCGGGCATCGCCACCGCGCTGCATGATCTCGATGCGCGCATGGGTGGCCTGCAGCCCTCCGACCTGATCGTGCTGGCAGGACGTCCCGGCATGGGCAAGACCTCGCTGGCCACCAATATCGCCTTCAACATTGCCGCCGCCTATGAGCCGGAGCAGCAGGCGGACGGCTCGTTCAAGGCCAAGAATGGCGGTGTCGTCGGGTTCTTCTCGCTGGAAATGTCGGCGGAACAGCTGGCGACACGTATCATCTCCGAGCAGGCGGAAGTGCCCTCCTCCAAGATCCGTCGCGGTGACATGACCGAGACGGATTTCGAAAAGCTGGTGGTGTGCACGCAGACGCTGCAGAAGATCCCGCTGTTCATCGACTCTACCGGTGGTATCTCCATCGCCCAGCTGGCCGCGCGCTCGCGTCGCCTCAAACGCCAGCGCGGCCTCGACGTGCTGGTGATCGACTATATTCAGCTGATGCAGGGCTCGAGCGCGAAATCCTCGCAGAACCGCGTGCAGGAAATCACCGAGATCACCACCGGCCTGAAGGCGCTGGCCAAGGAATTGTCGGTGCCGATCATCGCGCTGTCACAGCTGTCGCGTCAGGTCGAATCGCGTGACGACAAGCGCCCGCAGCTCTCCGACCTGCGTGAATCGGGCTCCATCGAGCAGGACGCCGACGTAGTGCTGTTCGTGTATCGCGACGAATATTACATGCAGAGCAAGCAGCCGGAAGAAGGCACCGCCGAGTATGAAGAATGGCGGCTGAAATTCGAGCGCGTGAAGGGCAAGGCCGAAGTGATCATCGCCAAGCAGCGTCACGGCCCGACCGGCACCGTCGAACTTGCGTTCGAGGGCCAGTACACGCGCTTCTCGGACCTTGCCGACGAACAGCGCCTGCCAGAACGGTTCGAGTGACGTGACGGACTGGACGCGCTACAGCCCCGACGAAGCGCATAGCGGACCCGATCCGCGGCTTGGCGGTGGGCGTCTGACGATCGACCTTGGCGCGCTGGCGGACAATTATCGGCTGCTCGTCGCCAAGGCCGCGCCGGCAAAGGTCGCCGGCGTGGTGAAGGCCGACGCCTATGGGCTGGGTGCGGCACAGGTCGGCAAGGCGCTTTGGGGCGCGGGATGCCGCACCTTCTTCGTGGCACTGCCCGACGAAGGCATCGCCTTGCGGCGGGCGTTGCCTGATGCGGAAATCTACGTTCTCAACGGGCTGTTCGGCCCGGAAGCAGCGCCCGCCTACGCCGCGCACCGGCTGATCCCGGTGCTGGGTTCGCAAAGCGACATCTCCTGTTGGGAAGCCTATGGCTGGGACGGCGAGACGCCGCGACCCTGCGCAATTCATGTCGATACCGGCATGAACCGGCTCGGTCTGCGGGCAGAGGAAGCGCTGGCCTTTGCGCAGGAAAACGCGCTGACGCGCGCCGTCACGCCAAAACTGCTGATGTCGCATCTGGTCTGTGGCGACGAGCCATCGCATCCGATGAACCAGCGACAAGTCGAATCATTTCAGGCGGTTCGGAGCGCTTTCGGCGACATTGATTCAAGTCTGGCAAATTCGGCCGGCATGTTTTTGGGGCGCGAATTTGCGTTCGACCTCGCCCGTCCCGGTATCGCGCTCTACGGCGGCGCGCCCGTGTCGGGGATGGCGAACCCGATGAAGGCGGTGGTGACCGCTGAAGCGCGGGTGGTGCAGGTGCGCACCGCGCGGCGCGGCGAAACCATCAGCTATGGCGGCGCACAGCGGCTGGAGCGCGACACGATCGTTGCCATTGCGTCGGTCGGCTACGCGGATGGCTATCTGCGTTCCGGGTCGAGCGCCGGGGTGCCGCTGCGCAGCGTTGTCTCTCCAGGTGCGGCGGGGTATCTCGGCGGCAAGCGCGTGCCGGTGCTGGGACGGATCACGATGGACCTGACGTCGTTCGACGTCACCGACCTCGGCCCTCATGCAGTGACGGCGGGAGACTGGATCGAACTCATCGGCAACAACATGCCGCTGGACGAGGTGGCGAAAGCTGCCGGGACGATCTCCTACGAAATTCTGACCTCTTTGGGACGGCGCTATCACCGCCGGTATATAGGCGCCTGATGGCAAGAGCCCGATCCGTTTTCCTGTGCCAGAACTGTGGCGCAACCCATACACGCTGGGCAGGCAAGTGCGATTCCTGCGGCGAGTGGAACACGCTCGTCGAGGAAGGCACCCATGGCGGCATCGCCAGCGGCCCGGCGGGCATGAAAAGCTCGCGCAAGGGGCGTCCGGTGACGCTGACCACGCTGTCCGGCGACATCGACGAGGCCCCGCGCATCGTCTCAGGGATCGGCGAACTTGACCGGGCTACCGGTGGCGGATTCGTGCGCGGCTCAGCGCTGCTGATCGGCGGCGATCCGGGGATCGGCAAGTCGACCCTGCTGACGCAAGCGGCGGCCGCGCTGGCACGGCACGGACACCGCGTCGTCTATGTCTCGGGTGAAGAGGCGGTGGCGCAGATCAGACTTCGCGCCCAGCGCCTCAATGCGTCGGAAGCGCCGGTGGAGCTGGCCGCCGAAACCAATGTCGAGGATATTCTGGCGACGATCTCGGAGGGCAAGCGCCCCGATCTGGTGATCCTCGATTCGATCCAGACGCTGTGGACGGACATGGCAGATTCGGCACCGGGCACCGTGACGCAGGTGCGCGCCTCGGCGCAGGCAATGATCCGCTATGCCAAATCGACGGGCGCGGCGGTGGTGCTGGTCGGCCACGTCACCAAGGAAGGCCAGATCGCCGGACCGCGCGTGGTCGAACACATGGTCGACGGCGTGCTCTATTTCGAAGGCGAAGGCGGGCACCATTATCGCATTCTGCGGACGGTGAAAAACCGCTTCGGCCCGACCGACGAGATCGGGGTTTTCGAGATGTCGGACAGAGGGTTGCGCGAAGTTGCCAACCCATCAGAACTGTTTTTGGGCGAGCGCAGCGCCAAATCGCCGGGCGCGGCCGTGTTCGCCGGCATGGAAGGCACCCGCCCGGTGCTGGCCGAGATACAGGCACTGGTTGCCCCCTCGCCGCTTGGAACGCCGCGCCGCGCGGTTCTCGGCTGGGACTCGCAGCGATTGTCGATGGTGCTCGCGGTTCTGGAGGCCCATTGCGGCGTGCGGTTTGCCCAGCACGACGTCTACCTCAACGTGGCGGGTGGCTATCGGATTTCAGAACCGGCCGCCGATCTTGCTGTTGCGGCTGCACTCGTTTCCTCGCTGACCGGTCTTGCCCTTCCGGCCGATTGCGTCTATTTCGGCGAAATCAGTCTTTCGGGGGCTATCAGACCTGTTGCTCATGCGCAGCAACGTCTGAAAGAAGCGGAAAAGCTGGGTTTTGCACAGGCAGTCATGCCGGCAGCGACGGATGAGCAGAACGGCGATAAAAACCGGAAGACATTTCAGCCGGCTACCCTTACCGATCTGGTCGTTCGCATTGCGGGCGCAAAGAAGCGAAACCCGGACGACTGACATTTGCGAGCCACGCTCGCGCGATTGGAGTGAAGCCTGAATGCCTATCACCCTGCTTGACGGAATTCTCGTCGGGTTCGCCCTCGTTTCAGCCGTACTGGCGATGGTCCGCGGCTTCTCGCGCGAAATTCTGTCAATTGCCTCATGGGCGGCGGCGGCGGCGGCAGCGTTCTTTTTCTATCCCTTCGTCGTTCCCTATGTCGCGCCCTATGTCGACCACGCCCAGTTGCAGATCGTTGCAGCCGCAGGCGTCGTCTTCCTGATCGCGCTGATCGTCGTCACCGTCGTGACGATGAAGATCGCGGACTTCATCATCGACAGCCGCATCGGCGCGCTCGACCGCACTTTGGGTTTCCTCTACGGTGCAGCGCGTGGCGTTCTGGTGGTGGCCGTCGGACTGCTGTTCTTTTCCTGGCTGGTCGGCTCAAACCCGCCCGCATGGATTGCTGAAGCAAAGTCGCTTCCGCTGCTGGAAGGAATCGGCAACTGGCTTGAGAGCATTCTGCCGGACGACCCGGAAAATTCTATCCTGAACCGCATTTCGCCGGCAGGCGAAGCTCCCGGCGCGGAACCACGGGACAACTGATTTTCGCCACGAACTGGCGATAACAACACTTGAAAACATGGCGAAAGGCGTAGCGTAATGGCTGACGCGAACGATACCCCGTTTTCATCAGAAGATGATCGCTTTCACGATGAGTGCGGCGTCTTCGGCATTTTTGGTAGGCAGGATGCTGCGGCCATCGTGACGCTGGGGCTGCATGCGCTGCAGCACCGTGGGCAGGAGGCGGCAGGCATCGTTTCCTTCGACGGCCAGCAGTTTCATGTCGAACGACATGTCGGCCTCATCGGCGATACCTTCACCAAGAAGGCGGTGATCGACCGGCTGAAGGGCCATCGCGCCATTGGCCACACACGCTATGCAACAACCGGCGGAACCGGCCTGCGCAACGTGCAGCCGCTGTTTGCCGAACTCGCGGACGGCGGCATTGCGGTCGCCCATAACTGCAACCTGACCAATGCCATGACCGTGCAGCGCACGCTGCAGAAGCAGGGCTCGATCTTCACGTCCACCTCGGACACCGAGACGATCCTGCACCTGATCGCCACCAGCCGTGAACAGGACATCAATTCGCGCTTCATCGACGCTGTGCGACAGATCGAGGGCGCGTTCTCGCTCGTCGCGCTGACCGCCAAGAAGATGATCGGTTGCCGTGATCCGATGGGCATTCGCCCGCTCGTTCTCGGCGATCTCGATGGCGCGTGGATCCTGGCTTCGGAAACCTGTGCGCTCGACATCATCGGCGCGCGCTTCGTGCGCGACCTGAAGCCGGGCGAAATGGTGGTCATCACCTCGAAGGGCATCGACAGCTTCTTCCCGTTCGAGCCGCAGAGCCCACGCTTCTGCATCTTCGAATATGTCTATTTTGCCCGCCCCGACTCTTACGTCGAGGGCCGCAACGTCTATGGCGTGCGCAAGAATATCGGGATCGAACTTGCCCGCGAAAGCCCGGTCGATGCGGATATCGTCGTGCCGGTGCCGGATTCCGGCACCCCGGCGGCCATCGGCTTTGCGCAGGAAGCGAACCTGCCGTTCGAGCTCGGCATCATCCGCAACCATTATGTCGGGCGCACCTTCATTTCGCCGGGCGATTCGATCCGCCACATGGGCGTGAAGCTGAAGCACAACACCAACCGCAAGATGATCGAGGGCAAGCGCGTCGTGCTGGTCGATGACTCGATCGTGCGCGGCACCACCAGCCAGAAGATCGTGCAGATGGTGCGCGACGCGGGGGCGAAAGAGGTGCATATGCGCATCGCCTCGCCGCCGACCCGCGCCTCGTGCTTCTACGGCGTGGACACGCCGGAAGCTTCCAAACTTCTGGCCTCGCGCATGTCGGTGGAAGAGATGGCGGAATTCATCCGCGTCGATTCGCTCGGCTTCCTTTCAATCGACGGGCTTTACCGCGCTGTCGGCGAAGCAGCGCGCGACAACGAGCAGCCGCAATTCTGCGACGCCTGCTTTACCGCGCAATATCCGACGCGACTGGTCGATGTGGAAGGCAGCGACAACATCCGTACGCTGTCGCTCCTGGCCAATAACGGCTGACGACGCGGCCATTCTGATCCTTGCGGCTCTGCCTGCCCCGACGGGCCATGCAGGGCCGCTTTGCGTTCGCAAGACGCCAATCTGCGTGACGGGTTCCGTTTCGGCGCAATTCAGGCTATCTGCCCATCGATGGATGCTGCGCTTTTCCCGCAGCCCTTGAAGCCGCGATGGAGTTCTGGCCATGACGACCTCTTCTCTCAATCTCTCCGGCCGCGTTGCGGTCGTTACCGGCGCTTCGCGCGGCATCGGTTATTTCCTCGCCCGCGAACTGGCTGCGGCCGGCGCCCATGTGGTCGCCGTTGCGCGCACGGTCGGCGGGCTTGAAGAACTCGACGACGAGATCAAGGCCGAGAAGGCGATCAGCGGCAAGGGCGAAGCAACCCTCGTGCCGCTCGATCTGACCGATGGCAAGGCCGTCGACCGCCTCGGCGGCGCCATCCACGAGCGCTGGGGCAAGCTTGACATCATGGTCGCCAATGCCGGCGTGCTGGGCGTCATCGCGCCGCTTGGCCATGTCGAAGCAAAGGTGTTCGACAAGGTGATGGCGATCAACGTGACGGCGACGTGGCGTCTGATCCGCTCGCTCGATCCGCTGCTGCGCCTCTCAGACGCCGGACGGGCGCTGATCATGTCGTCGGGCGCAGCCCACTCAGCGCGTGCCTATTGGGGCCCCTACGCGGCCTCCAAGGCGGCTGTGGAAGCCATGGCGCGCTCATGGGCCGACGAAAGCAAGAACCTGCCGCTGCGGGTCAACTGCGTGAACCCCGGCGCGACCCGCACCGCGATGCGCGCACAGGCAATGCCCGGCGAAGACCCAAGCACGCTGCCGCACCCGTCGGAAATTGCCAAGACAATTGCACGGCTGGCGAGCCCCGAGGTGACTGAGACCGGCCAGATCTTCGACGTTCCGTCAAACCGCTTCGTGCGCTACCGGATGCCGGAGTAAACGGCACCGTGGCTCATCTTTCGCAGAACTATCGACCGGCAATCGCGAGCATGCTAGATTGCAGCGTTGCCGGGCTTTAACCATTTGCGGAAGCGACTGATGAGAAAGACCTCTTTGTCTGTGGCGTTCACGAGCATCGCGCTGCTGATGTCTTCACCGACATTTGCCGATGTCTTCAGCTCACAGGGTTTTTCAGGCCAGACCACGACGCTCAACAACCTGCCGGGGGTCAACCTCGATGCGGTTCCGGGCTTCTCCAAGAACGACAATTGCGTCGAGACGCAGTTCAACGGGCCGATCTGGCGCGACGGACCGCGCTCGGGCACACGCACGGACTGCCGGGTCGGCAACTTCACGTTCAGCACGGAACGCAGCAGCGACCTGCCGAACCCCAACGATTTGCGCTATGGCGGCAATCCTCCGCCGTGGGAGCAGCGCTGGCGGCCGGACTGACGCCGGCATTTCCACGAAACAGACTATCCGGCTTATCACCAGCGTAACCACCCGATTGACCTGCGTTGAGCTTGCGCTACGATTCTCAAGAGCCTGATATGAGGAACGCATGATCCTGGCAGGACTTATCATCGGCGCCATCGTGGCCCTGTGGCTCGCTTACGCGGCATGGCTCGCATCGGCACAGAACATCACCTATCGTCAGGCACTGGTGCATGCACCGCTGGCGCTGGTGCGCCGCGTCGACGCCCACGCCTTGCGCAATGCACGTAATGAAAACCGGGTGATCTATGTGGTCAGCCACCAGTCGAAGATCGATCCGGCGCTGATGCTGGCGTTGCTGCCGGACGAGACGCTGCATATTCTCGACCCCTACTCGGCACGGGCGCTGTGGCTGGAGCCGTGGCGCGAACTGGCGCGGACCATCACGTTCAATCCTGAACACGTCTTCGTCAGCCGTCGGCTGGTGCGCGTGCTGCGCGGCAGCGGCAGACTGTGCGTATATCTGCCGGTGTCAGCGACACCGGACACGCGCGAATTCCGCCTCTACCGCGCGATCTCGCGCATTGCGCTGCGCGCCGATGCCAAGGTGATGCCGATCCATGTCGCGGGAAGCGGCGACGGCAAATTCAGCAAGCTGACGGTCAAAGCGCTGCGGCCAATGACGATCGAGGAGCTGATCGAGCGCAACAGCGAATCGGACATGTCCTCGGCTGCGCTCTACAAGCGGGTGAGCGAGGTCGCCACGCCACCGCCAGCCAAGGCGGCCTGAGCCGGTTTTGTTTTTCACCTAATGTCTTTGATCCCGAAACCGGTTTCCACTTTCGGGAGACATTGCTTGCTTTAACGCATGTCTTGAACCCCGAAACCAGTTCCCACTTTCGGGAGACATGCTTGTTTTCACGCATGTCTTTAACCCGAAACCGGTTCCCACTTTCGGGAGACATGCTTGTTTTCATGCACGTCTTTAAACCCGAAACCGGTTCCCACTTTCGGGAGACATGCTTTATTCGGTTGTGGTCGCTGAATTTTGCCCGGCTTCGCCTTGCGAAAGCGCTTCGCGGCGGAAATAGGCACGCGCTCCGAACGGCAGAAGGGCGATGTAGGCCAAGGCCGTGAATGCCATCGTGTGCCAGGTATAGCTGAACAGCAGCACGACATAGGCGACGATGCCGAGGATCAGCGGCATCACCATGTCCCGGCGGATGCGCGCATCGCCGCTCTTGCCCGAATAGACCGGCAGGCGGCTGACCATCAACAGCGCAATGACAACGGCAAATCCGCTGGCGATGAAGGCGAAGGTTTGCGTGATCGGAAGGCCGAGGAAGCCGAGATAGACCGGCAGCATCACCAGAAGCGCGCCAGCGGGAGCTGGAACACCAACGAAATAGTCGCTTTTCCACGCCGGACGGTCGGGATCGTCGAGCATCACGTTGAAGCGCGCTAGCCGCAGGCAACAGGCAATCGCGAACAAGAGGGCGGCAGCCCAGCCGAACGATCCGGCCTGATCCAGCAGATAGGCGTAGAGCACCAACCCCGGCGCGACGCCGAAATTGACGATGTCTGCCAGAGAATCCATCTCCGCGCCGAAGCGGGACGTCGCCTTGAGCATGCGCGCAACACGCCCGTCGAGCGCGTCCAGCAGCGCCGCCGTGAGGACCATCGCGACCGCGAGCTCGAACCGGTGCTCGAATGCCAGCCTGATCCCCGACAAGCCGGCGCACATCGCCAGCACTGTAATCAGGTTTGGCGCGATCAGACGGATCGGAATTTCCCGCAAACGCGATTTGCGGCGGCGCGGAGCGTTAGCTTCGGGTGACGAACGCGGCGCCATGCGTCAGGAAACACGCACAACGGGCGACATTGCCTGAACGCCGAATTCGGCGATCACGGTCTCACCGGCAACGGCGGTCTGCCCCACGGCCACCTTAGCGACGGCTCCTGCCGGCAGGTAGACGTCGACGCGCGAACCGAAACGGATCAGCCCGAAACGGTCGCCGGTGGAAATGTCGCTGCCGGCGTCGGTCCAGCACAGGATGCGACGCGCAACCAGACCTGCGATCTGCACCGCGGCAACGCGGCCATGGGGGCTGTCGATGACGAGACCATTGCGCTCGTTCTCAGAACTCGCCTTGTCCAGCTCCGCATTGAGGAACTTGCCGGGGCGATGCTCGACGGCAACGATGCGGCCACGCACCGGCGCACGGTTCACGTGGCAGGAGAACACGTTCATGAACACCGAAATGCGGGTCATCTCGGTCGGTCCCAGGCCCAGTTCGCGCGGCGGCACAGCCGGACCTACAGCCGAGACGATGCCGTCGGCAGGGCTGATGACCAGATCGTCATCGACCGGCGTGACCCGCTCGGGATCGCGGAAGAAATAGGCGCACCATGCGGTGAGGATCGCCCCTACCCAAAACAGATTGATAGAGAAGAAGCCCAACACGACAGTCACCGCGGCGAAGCCGGCTACGAAGGGCCAGCCCTCGCGATGAATGGGCACAAATGCGTTCTTAATGGTGTCAACCAGGCTCATGACGAGCAAGCGCTCCCTCAAATTACAGGTCCGCTGCTTAACGCATTGCCGCCCAGCTATCAACGAACGATTAGCACTTGCTTACACGCCCGGCTCGACTTCCTCGGTACGGCGGCGGACCACGACGCCGAATTCATCTTCCTCGCGCGCACGGCGCAGGCGTTCTTCAGCCTCGGTTGCCTCACGCTGACGATCCCACATTGCCGCGTAAAGTCCACCCGCGTCCAGAAGATCGACGTGACGGCCGCGCTCGGCGATCTGCCCATCCTGCAGCACGATGATCTCGTCAGCGGAAATGACCGTCGAGAGGCGGTGCGCGATGACCAGCGTGGTGCGACCCTGACTGACGAGATCCAGCGCGGACTGGATTTCCTGCTCGGTCTGGGTGTCGAGCGCCGACGTCGCCTCGTCCAGCATCAGAATCGGCGGCGCCTTGAGGATCGTGCGTGCAATGGCGACGCGCTGCTTTTCACCGCCTGAAAGCTTCAGACCGCGCTCGCCAACCATGGTCTTGTAACCCTCGGGAAGACGCTCGATGAAGCTGCCGATCTGCGCAAGCTCGGCTGCGCGCTGCACATCCGCCTCGCTGGCATCAACGCGACCGTAGCGAATGTTGTAGGAAATGGTGTCGTTGAACAGCACCGTATCCTGCGGGACCATGCCGATTGCGGAGCGCAGGCTCGACTGGGTGACGTCGCGAACATCCTGTCCGTCGATTTTCACCGAGCCGCCCTGCACGTCGTAGAAGCGGAAAAGAAGGCGTGAGATCGTCGACTTGCCAGCGCCGGAAGGGCCGACAATGGCAACGGTCTTGCCCGCTGGCACCTCGAACGACACGCCCTTGAGGATCGGACGGTTGGCGTCATAAGCGAAGTGGACATTGTCGAAGATGACCGTGCCCTCCTTGACGACGAGAGCCGTCGCATCGCTGCGATCCACGATCTCGGCCTTGACGTGCAGCAGGTCGAACATCTGCTCGATGTCGGTCAGCGCCTGACGGATTTCGCGATAGATGAAGCCGATGAAGTTCAGCGGGACGGAAAGCTGCATCAGCATCGCGTTGACGAAGACGAAGTCGCCGATGGAATGGGTGCCGCGCGACACTTCCCATGCCGACAAGGCCATCACAGCCGCCATACCAATGCCGAAGATCACACCCTGGCCGAAATTGAGCCAGCCGAGCGAAGTCCAGGTCTTGGTCGCCGCGTCCTCATAACGCGCCATCGAGCGATCGAAGCGCTCGGCTTCCATCTTCTCATTGTTGAAATATTTGACGGTTTCGTAGTTGAGCAGCGAGTCGATGGCCTTGGTATTGGCCTCCGTGTCACTGTCGTTCATCTCGCGACGGATCGAGATGCGCCAGTCGCTCGCCTTGACCGTGAACCAGGTGTAGAGCGCCACGGTGACGGCGATGATGGCGACATAGATCCAACCGTAGACGACCCAGAAAATGATGGCCGTGAGGGCAAATTCGAGGATGGTCGGCAAGGTGTTGAGGATCGTGAACCGGACGATCGACTCGATGCCCTTCACACCACGCTCGATGACCCGCGACAAGCCGCCGGTGCGCCGCTCCAGATGGAAGCGCAACGACAGATCGTGCATGTGAACGAAGGTTCGGTAACCCAGCTGCCGGACCGCATGCTGCCCGACGCTGGCAAACAGAGCGTCGCGCAGCTGGTTGAAGCCAAGCTGCAGAATTCTGACCGCGTTGTAGGCAAGCACCAGCATCACCGGCGCGACAAGGACCGCCGGCACATAATCAGCCGGCTTCAACTCGCCAGTCAGCGCGTCCGTCGCCCATTTGAAGAAATAGGGCACGAGAATGAGAACGAGCTTGGCGATCACCAGAAACACGGTCGCCCAGACGACCCGCGCCTTCAGGTCGGCGCGGTCGCTCGGCCACATATAGGGCCACAGATTGACCAGCGTTCCAAATGTCGTATCGCCCTTGGAGGCAGTTTTAGAAGCCAAGGCACTATCCTTGAAAAAAATCAGTCGGCGTCTTCACCAGCAGGCAAGCCGCAACAAGAAGTCAAAAGTCCATTCACGGATTCCGCCAGCGCCCTGACCTCATCACCGTCGACCTCATATCTGGATCGCCGATTGTCGGGCGTGAACCTGACGAGACCTGATTCAACCAGAACCTTGAGGTGCTGCGACACGGTCGACTGCGCAAGATGCAACCGATCGACGACATCCTTGCAGCAACAGGCCTCCACTTCGGCAAGATGCTGAAGAATCTTCAGCCGCGCCGGGTGCGACAACGCAGCAAGCTTCGCCGCCATCGCATCGCGATCACGGCATTGCTGCATGTTTTCATGGTTTGAAACGGTATCCATCGTATATCGGCGATATACGATGGATAGAGCAATGTTACAAGTTCAACTGTGCGCGAAAGTTGCAGTCGCGCATGTCTTTATTCCGAAACCGGTTCCCACTTTCGGAGAGACATGCGCAAACCTCAACGGCTCGGAGCGGGCGCCTCGTCCGGCGTTACTGCCTGATCGCCAATCGCCTCCATGTCGGCCTGCTCGCCTTCCGACGTCTCGCCAGGAACTGCGAATACCTGGCCCGGCCAGATGCGGTTCGGGTCGGCGATCTGGTCCTGATTGGCAAGATAGATCGTGGAGTAGCGAACACCGCGCCCATAAACGCGCCGCGAAATGCGCCACAGCGAATCGCCGCGACGGATGATAACGGCACCATCGGCGCGCTGAAGCGCCGGGGCGGTCAGATCGTCTGCCTTGGCGTGCTCCTTTTGGGCAGTTGCGTCATCGGTCGACGCGGCTGCTTTTTCACCAGACTGGGTGTCCGGCCCGGCTGCTGCTGGCGCTTGCGCGGCAGGAGCTTCCTGCGAAGGCGCTGGCTGCTGAGGAGCGACGGCGGCAATCGCCTCGCCCGGCTCACGCTCGAACGGAACGGCGGCGCGCGCGACGACGGCACCATCGGCCCCGATCACGTCGGCGCGGATCACGTAGCTGCCGACCGGCAGATCGCGCTTTGCCTCGACAAGAAAACGTCCGCCATCGGAGGCGCGGGCATCGCCAAGCAGGCTGTCGCCGGCATAGACGCGGACGGTCAGACCGGCAGGGGCCTGTCCGGCGACGAAAATCGTATCGCCTTCGATCTCGACCGCATCGACGCTGACCGAATGAACCGGCGCAATTTGCGGCTGAGCCTTTTCTTCTGCGGCAGGGGGCGCGGCAGTGACCTCTGGTTCAGTCGCGGGTGCGGCGGCGGGCTCTTCGGTGGCCGACTGCGCCTCGCCTGCATCACCGCTGCCGGATTTCGACTGCGCATCCACCTCGCCAGCGGACTGTGCAGATTGGGCGGATTGTGCTTCCGGCGTCGCATCAGCCGCCGTTGCATCCTCGCCCGGCGCGGCAGAAGGTTCCGACGCGCCCTCGCCCTGCGCCGCTGGCTCCGGCTGCTTGGCGGCTTCAGGCACGGTGATCAGCTCGGCGGCTTGTCCCGGCGCTTCGACCATGGCCAGAACCTGCCCGGACGAATCCTGTGGCACCGAGACGATGGCGGTTTCGACGGACGTCACGACTTCGTCGCCCGACGTCGTGCGCAGCGAAAGCTGGTAGTCGCCGGGAGCAAGCGCCTTGTCGAACACGGCGACGAAATCGCCTTCGCGTCCGGCCTTGGTGGTGGCGATGATCGCATCGCCATTCAGGATCTCGACCTGGGCATCAGGCGCGGCCTTGCCGGCGATGACGACAGAGCCGTTCGGCTCGACACGCAAGAGGTCGAAGGACGGCGAGACAAGGCGGTCCTGCTTGGTCGCAGATTCCACGGTTTCGCCAGCTGCTTCCGACGCTGCTTGGTCCTGCGACCCAGCCTTCGAGGCTGCATTCGAATCGGCGGCGTTCTGATCTTTTTCGGGGGCCGGTTGCACCTGCGAAGGCGGCGTTGCCACCACAGCCGGCTCACGACCCAGATAGGGGTCGAGCAAACCGGTGAAGTACGCGGTGCCGGCAGCAGCGATCACGCCGCCCAGCAAAAACAGTAACGCCCTAAGCCAACCCACCATGATGCCGGTTCCCTTGCCGAATTTCCCTTGCGTCTAGCCTGTTTTAGCAGCCCCTACAACAAAAAGCCCAGCGACCCTTGACCAGTCTGGTTAACGACGCCACCAATCTTCCTCATGAACCTGATTCGATCAATTTGCGTCTATTGCGGCTCTTCCCCCGGGCAGGGCGATATCTACATGGAAGCGGGCTATCAGCTCGGTCGTTCGATAGCTGGCGCAGGGCTGCGCCTGGTCTATGGCGGCGGCAACAAGGGCATCATGGGAGCGGTCGCAAAAGGCACCATGGATGCCGGCGGTCCGGTGACGGGCATCATCCCGCGCTTCCTGATGAACCGCGAGGCGACGGAAACCGCGCTGACCCAGCTCGACGAAACCATCGTCACCGAGAACATGCACCAGCGCAAGCACGCCATGTTCGAAAAATCGGACGCCTTCGTCGCGCTTCCGGGCGGTATCGGCACGCTGGAGGAAGTGATCGAGATCATGACCTGGGCGCAGCTTGGCCGCCACAAGAAGCCGATCGTGTTCGGTAACGTCAATGGCTTCTGGAACCCGATGATGACCCTGCTCGACCATATGCGTGGCGAGGGGTTCGTTCATACCGGCCATCTTGTTCAGCCCTTGATGATCGACGATGTCGCGGCGATCGTGCCGGCAATCCTGGCGGAAGCGGCCGGATCGGGCTCGCCTTCGGAAGGCGACGCCAGGGTCATCGACCGGCTTTGACCGCCTTTCCGGGACCATAAAACATGGACCATGTGTAAAGCGCCAGGCCGGCCCAGATGAGGGCAAACGCAACCACTCGGACCGGCCCGAACGGCTCGCCGAATATGAACACCGCCATCAGCGCGATGATCGTCGGCGAGATATATTGCAGGATGCCGACGGTCGAGATGCGCAGCGCCTTCGCGCCGATGCCGTAGAGGATCAGCGGAATCGCCGTCACCGGCCCGGCCAGCATCATCAGCGTTACATTCGCGCCGCCATCGGCGAAGAAGTGCCCCTGCCCCGATGTCTCAAGCCAGATGACATAGCCAAGGCTCGGCAGGGCAAGAAGCATCACCTCGAGGAAAAAGCCCTGACTTGGGCCAACCGGAAGCGTCTTGCGCAAATAGCCATAGGCGGCGAAGGTTCCGGCGAGCGCCAAGGACACCCATGGCAAGCCGCCGGCATCCACCGTCAAGATCACAACCGCTAGTACGGCAAGCGCGACGGCGACCATCTGGTAGCGGTTCAGTCGCTCACCCAACAGCGCGGCACCGAGAAGGACCGTCATCAGCGGGTTGATGTAATAGCCCAGCGCCGCCTCGACCGTGCGATCCACCGCAATTGCCCAGACATAGATCGCCCAATTGGCCGAAATGATCGCAGCCGTCAGCGCCGCCATCAGCATCGTGCGCGGCTCGCGCAGCGCCGCCTTGATATCCGCGGTGCGACCGAGGGCGAGAAGAATGACACCGGCAACCGGCAAGGACCACAGCACGCGATGCGCGACGACTTCGACAGCGGGGATGAAATCAACCGCCTTCATGTAAAGCGGCAGCGTCCCCCACATGAGGTAGGAAAGCACCGCGAAACCCAGGCCACGCGATGACGAAGCGTCTTCGCTCGCACTGGTGCTTTCGGCGCCAACCGCCGCGTTCTCCTGCATGTTGCTCTTCTCTTGCTGGTGGCGGGCACTTGTGTGCCCTGCCAATCCGGTTCGTCCCGCAAGGGCTTACCCTGCGACAACAATCCCAACCAGCGCATAAAACTGATGCGTTGGTGGAATTCCATTGAACAATGGGAGCCGACGTCCCGGCCTATTGCGCCGCCACCGCCTGCTGCGCGCGATTTTTCACGAGCTTGTAGACAATCGAGTCCATCAAGGCCTGGAACGAGGCGTCGATGAGGTTTTCCGACACGCCGACCGTGCGCCAGCGCTCGCCGGTGCCATCATGCGATTCAATGAGAACGCGGGTGATGGCTTCGGTGCCGCCATTGAGGATACGCACCTTGAAATCGGTGAGCGTCAGATCGTCGATCTCGTTCTGGAACTTGCCGAGATCCTTGCGCAGCGCGATGTCGAGCGCGTTGACCGGGCCGTCACCTTCGGCCACCGACATTTTCTCCTCGCCGTCGATGAGGATTTTCACGATCGCTTCCGAGACGGTCTTCACGTTGCCATTGGCATCGTAGCGGCGCTCGACCATGCAGCGGAACGATTCGACGTGGAAAAATGTCGGGACCGCGCCGAGCGTGCGACGCGCCAGAAGATCGAAGCTGGCGTCAGCGCCCTCATAGGCATAGCCCTGCGCCTCGCGCTCCTTGACCAGCGCAATCAGCGTATCGAGCCGCGGATCGTCCTTGGCGACCGGAATACCGCGACGCGTCAGTTCGGCGATGAAGTTCGACTTGCCGCCCTGATCGGACACCATGACACGGCGGGTATTGCCGACGGTTTCGGGCGGGACATGCTCGTAGGTTTCCGGCTCCTTGAGCAGAGCGGAAGCGTGGATGCCGGCTTTGGTGGCAAATGCCGACGCCCCGACATAGGGAGACTGCAAATTCGGCACGCGATTGAGAAACTCGTCGAATGAGTGGGACAGGCGCGAAATGCCGGTGAGCTTGTCGTGGGAGATACCGGTTTCGAAGCGGTCGGCGAAGGCCGGCTTCAGCATCAGCGTCGGCAGGATGGTGATGAGGTTGGCGTTGCCGCAACGCTCGCCAATGCCGTTCAGCGTGCCCTGAATCTGCCGCACGCCAGCGTCCACCGCAGCCAGCGAGTTCGCGACGGCCTGACCGGTGTCGTCATGGGCGTGAATGCCCAGATTGGCACCGGGAATGCCTGACGCAATCACCGCGCTGACAATCTCGCGCACCTCGGTTGGCTGGGTGCCGCCATTGGTGTCGCACAGGATGACCCAGCGCGCGCCAGCGTCGTAGGCCGCGCGGGCGCAGGAGAGCGCATAGGCCGGATTGGCCTTGTAGCCATCGAAGAAGTGCTCGCAATCGACCATCGTCTCCTTGCCGGCGGCGACCGACGCCGCGACCGAGGATGAGATCGATTCGAGATTTTCGTCATTGGTGCAGCCGAGCGCCACTCGGACATGGTAGTCCCAGCTCTTGGCGACCAGACAGGTTGCATCCGCGCTGGACTGGATCAGGGCGACAAGGCCCGGATCGTTGGAGGCCGAGACACCCGCGCGCTTGGTCATGCCGAAGGCGACGAACGAAGACTTTCGCGTGCGCTTCTTCTCGAAGAAGGCCGTGTCGGTCGGGTTGGCCCCCGGATAGCCGCCCTCGACATAGTCGAAACCGAACGCGTCCAGCATCCCGGCAATGGCGATCTTGTCCTCCACGGAGAAATCGACGCCGGGCGTCTGCTGCCCATCGCGCAAGGTGGTGTCGTAGAGGTAGATGCGTTCGCGTGTCATGCTTTGCCTGCAAATTTGTCGGTAGCGTAGATCAGCCGGTCAAGGATTCCGGGTTCGGAAAATGCGTGTCCTGCGCCTTCGATGAGGAAAAATTCAGCGTCCGGCCATGCCCTGGAAAGCTGCCATGCATAGGTGGCAGGGCATGGCATGTCGTAGCGGCCATGCACGATCAGGCCGGGAATGCCAGCCAGCTTGTGGGCATCGCGCAGCAACTGGCCCTCTTCCAGCCAGCCGCCATGGACGAAATAGTGGTTCTCGATGCGCGCGAAGGCGAGCGCGAAATGGCCCTCGCCGAACTTGTCGCTGGTCTCCGGCTCCGGCAGCAGCGTGATCGTCTGGCCTTCCCACGTACTCCAGGCAAGCGCGGCCTCGATTTGGGCTGCCTTGTCATCACCGGTCAGGCGCTTGCGGTAGGCAGCCATCATGTCGCCGCGCTCCTGCGGCGGGATGGGAGCCAGAAAACGCTCCCACTTGTCCGGGAACATCTGCGAGACGCCGAACTGGTAGTACCAGTCGAGTTCGGCTTTGGTGAGCGTATAGACGCCGCGCACCACCAATTCGCTGACGCGCTGCGGATGCGTCTGGGAATAGGCGAGCGCCAGCGTCGAGCCCCATGAGCCGCCGAAAACCAGCCACTTGTCGACGCCCATCATCTCGCGCAGGCGCTCGATGTCGGCAACGAGGTGCCAGGTGGTGTTGGCTTCAAGCTCGGCATGGGGCGTGGAGCGACCGCAGCCGCGCTGGTCGAACAGCAGCACATCGTAAAGCGCCGGATCGAACAGCTGCCGATGGACCGGCGCGATGCCGCCACCGGGGCCGCCATGGAGGAACACGGCGGGCTTTGCGCCGCGCGTGCCGACACGCTCCCAATAGATGACGTGGCCGTCGCCGACATCGAGGTGGCCGGTTTCGAACGGCTCAATCTCCGGATAGAGGGTGCGCAATGCGGTCATGCTCTGTCCTTTGGCGGCCATTTGCTCGTGTCGTGGTCGGGGTGCTGATAGCTTTCGATAGAAGCAAGCATCTCCGCCGCCTCTTCATCGTCTAGCGTCACGCGGGCCGGAAGTTGCGACAGCGTATCGACATAAGGAAGCTTGCGCTCGACACCGAACTGGATTGTCGGGCGCACCTCGTCCGGGGCATCGAACGCGCCGATGGCGAGTGCGACCTCGTTCAGCGCTTCATAGGTCAGCGGCGTGCCGCAATTGGCGCAAAATCCGCGCTCGACATGATTTGACGAGCGGAACCGTGTCGGCTCGCCGCGTATCCACTCCAGCGTGCCGGGCTGAACGGCGACCAGAGGCGCATAGAACGCGCCGAACGCCTTCTGGCACATGCGGCAATGGCAGATGGACGCCTGCCCCAGCGCGCCTTCGACGCGAAAACGCACCGCACCGCACTGACACCCGCCGCCATAGATCGGCTTGTTGTCGAGGCTCATCGCCCCTATTCCGGCGCGTGACAGACGGCCTCGATGTTGTTGCCATCCGGATCGAACACGAAAGCGCCGTAGTAGTTCTCGTGGTAATGGGGCCGCGGCCCCGGCGCGCCATTGTCACGTCCGCCGGCAGCAATCGCGGCGGCGTAGAAGGCATCCACCTCGGCGCGGCTGCTGGCCGTAAAGGCGTAGTGACGTCCGGGGCCGGTCTCGCCGCTCTCGTTCAGCCAGAAATCCGGCTTGGTGCGGCCATAGCCGCCGACCTTGACGCCGCCGGTGAATTGTTCGGGAACAATGCTCAACAGCTTGATGCCGAGCGGCGCGAAAGCCGCATCGTAAAACGCCTGCGCGCTCGCCCAGTTGGAAACAGGTATGCCGGTATGATCAATCATCGGATTACTTCCCATGTGGTGACGCGCTCGCCCGTTGCCGGGTCCTTGCCGTCCTTGAGTTGTACGCCCTGAGCTGCAAGTTCATCGCGAATCCGGTCGGCTTCGCTCCAGTTCTTGTTGCGGATGAAATCGAGACGTTCTTCGATTTTCGCAACGAGTTCTGGTTGTTCCGCCGACGTGCGCGAATTCACAACATTTTCAATGAGATTTTCAAAGCCTAACAGCTTGAGACTCGCCAACAACGGCATAATCTCTGGCCTCTCGTCGGCTCCGACTTTAACTAGCCACCTTAAATTTCCGGATAGCGCGCGAATAGCCGAATAAGTGTCGAGATCATTACCTAAATTTTCCAGAACTTCACGAACAACGAATGTAGATCGTATGTCCTCCACGCAGGAAAACTCACGAGAACGTAAAGCTACTGAAATCGCGGTTCGCCAGTTTTTTATTATGCTTTCTGCTTCTTCCAACCGGCGCACCGAAAAGTCGATCGGCTCGCGATAGTGGGTCATCAGCATGGCAAGGCGCAGGACTTCGCCCGGCCATTTGCGGCCGCCGAACTTGTCGGTGTCGAGCAGTTCGTTGATGGTGACGAAATTGCCTTCCGACTTCGACATCTTGCGGCCTTCGACCTGCACGAAGCCGTTGTGCATCCACACGCTCGCCATGTGCGCCGTGCCATGGGCGCAACGCGACTGGGCGATCTCGTTTTCATGGTGCGGGAAGATCAGGTCGAGGCCGCCGCCATGAATGTCGAACTCGTTGCCGAGATGGTGCGCGCTCATCACCGAGCATTCGATGTGCCAGCCGGGGCGGCCATAGATGTCGAGATGCTGCCCGTCGGCGTGGAAATGAGCCGGCCAGCCAGGCTGGTCCGCGGCGCTTTCCTTCCACAGCACGAAGTCGCCGGGGTTGCGCTTGTGATCCTTGATCTCGATGCGCGCACCGGCCTGCTGCTCGTCCAGCCTGCGGTTGGAGAGCTTGCCGTAATCGGGCATCGACGAGACGTCGAACAGCACTTCGCGGCCTTCCGCGCCGGTCGCGACATAGGCGTTGCCCTTGTCGATCAGAGCCTGCGCCATCTCTACCATGCCGTCGATATGCTCGGTGGCGCGCGGCTCGAAATCCGGCTCGAGGCAGCCGAGACGCTTCACGTCGGCGTGGAACTGCGTCGCGGTCTTTTCGGTGACCTTGCGTATGGCGGCGTTAAGGGACAGCGCACCCGACGAAATGTCGTTGCCGAAATCGCGCAGGGCACGCGCGTTGATCTTGTCGTCGACGTCGGTGATGTTGCGCACATAGGTGACGTGCGCTTCGCCGTAGACATGGCGCAGCAGGCGGTTCAGCACGTCAAAGACGATGACCGGACGCGCATTACCGATATGGGCGAAGTCGTAGACTGTCGGTCCGCACACATACATGCGCACGTTCTTCGGATCGATCGGAGCAAAATCCTCCTTCGTCCGGGTGAGCGTGTTGTAGAGCCGCAAGGTGGCGACGGATTCAGACATGGATTCTCCCTGGCCAGCTGGCCGGGGCGTTTATCCTATCCTGTCGAGAAGACGAAAACGGCCAGACCAGCGAGCACGCTAGCCAATAATGCAGATGCCGAAAATGGCGAAAGTCGTTTTCATAGCTGCTTTATCGCGCCCGTCCGGTTTGCCGTCAAGGGTGATACCGAAGCTACACGCAACGAATTCGCCAAGAAGACCGCTAAGAGTTTATTAAATATGTAACGGAAAGTGGCCGTTGATCTCACCAGATTGCCCTTTGCGGACCAATCTTTGGTCCAATTCAGCGCTCAGCCTCAACGCATCTGAAACACGCGTGTTTGCGCGCATATGGGGAATGAGATGACACACCACACCAACCCGGCACTGGAAGCTGAACATGAGCGCGCACGACGCGCACGCTATGCCGACCTGACGGCGCATTATGGCCAGATCGGCTCGGCGGCTCTTCTGGCGGCGCTGGTATACGCCCAACAAAAGCGCGATACCGAGCAGCAGGAGCTTGCCTCAAAGGCTGCGTAGAAGGCTCACGCCGATTGCACACATCACGAGGCCGATCAGGATATCCAGCACGCGCCAGGCAGCCGGCCGCTCGAACACCGGCTGCAACAGCCGTGCGCCATAGCCAAGGCTGAAGAACCAGACGAACGAGGCGAGGCACGCGCCGACGCCGTAGGCCACCCGCGCCGCACCGTCATATTGGCCCGACAACGAGCCGAGCAGGACGACAGTGTCGAGATAGACATGCGGGTTGAGGAAGGTGAAGGCGAGGCAGGCCGCGATAGCGGCCCTGAGATCACTCCGGCCACGCTCCGCCGCAACCATTGCCTGCGGCTTCCATGCCCGGCGAAACGCGATCAGCGCGTAAGCGAACAGGAACAGCGCGCCACCTATCGTCACCACCAGGATCAGCGAGGGTGAACCGGAGATCAAGGTTCCAAGACCCGCTACCCCGGCTGCGATCAACAGCGCGTCGGACAGCGCACAGATCAGGCACAGGATGAAGACGTGCTGGCGCAACAGGCCCTGACGCAGGATGAACGCGTTCTGCGCGCCAATCGCGACGATCAGTGAAAGGCCGAGGAAGAAACCGGAAATGAAGGCGGGAGCGAGAGCATCTGACATCGCGCTCAATTGCCCGTCGATGCTGGCGCTTGCAATAGGCCAGACAGCGGAAGATGCGCGGCACGGCTCAGAACAGATCGAATTGCCGGCTCTCGGGCTTCTTTGGCGGCTGCGGCTTGGCCGCGATCTCGACGCGGTCCTGAATGTCCGGACCGATATTGGCGACCTTGTTGACCTTGTCGGAAATCGGGATCGCTTCGAAAAAGTCCGGCTCGACCGGCTCCAGGATGTCGGCAACGTCGCGCGGCTCGGAGCGGACGCAATCGAGCCAGCGCGCATAATGTTCGGGGCGCACCACGACGGGCATGCGCGCATGGATAGAGGCGATCTGGCTGTTGGCGGCTGTGGTGAGAATCGCCGCCGTGTCGATCTCGGAGCCACCCGGCTCGGCATAGGTTTCCATCAACCCGCCAAAGGCGACGATGCCGCCATCACGCGGCCGAATCCAGTAGGGTTGCGCGCCCTTGCTGCCGGTGCCCTTCCATTCATAAAAACCGGAGACCGGAATGAGCACCCGCCGGTGGCGCATCGCGGCGCGAAACGACGCCTTGGTTGCGGCGGTTTCCGAACGCGCATTGATGAGAAGCGGAAACGCCTTCACATCCTTGACCCAGTCGGGAATGAAACCCCAGCGCACCAGCAACGCATGGCGGTCGGGCAGGTTGGAACCCGCAGGGCGCGGGCCGGATGAAGCCACCACCATGATCGGCTGCGTCGGCGCGATGTTGTAGCGCGGCGGGAACGCTTCGACCGGCGCGCCTAGGGCAGCTTCGACCAGCTCGGGTGTATGTGTGAGAGCGAACCGTCCGCACATGGGTCAGCGCCGGGACATCAGGCCGCGCGAGGAGACATAGACGTCATAGTCGCCTTCAGCATCGTAGACCCTGCGCTCGGCCGACCGTAGCGCCCAGCGTTTCGAGTCGATCTCGTACTCGATGCGCTTGCGCTCTTCCGGCTTTTCGGCGCGGCGAAGATCGTCGAAAAGGCTGTCCATGTCTCTTTGGGCCGTGTCTCGTGCGCTGCGTGCATCGTACAGCGCCTTGGCCACCATGTAGGCAGACTCAAAGCCCGCGTTAAGGTCTGCCGGGCAGGAATTGCGGTAGTTGCGGCCCTGCTTGCCCTGCAACAGACCATTTTCGGGCGTGCAATAGAGACGGATACCCTGCGCCCAGCCGGCATGCCACTGCTGCTCGTCAACCGGAAGCTTGTGCTCGCCACAAGCACGGCGGTGCTCCTGAATGTGCGACATGGTCTTGCCGGCAGCGCCGTCCTGGTGGCCAAGCTCGCGCCAATCGGCGCTGCGGCATTCCTCCTCGTTGAGGGTAGCGCATGAGGTGAGCGCGAAAAGCACGACCACCAAGGTGGCAATGCCGCGCAACGAACCGTGAAGAATTGACATGAACAAAAGCCCCCTGCTTAGTTCGAGACGAGCGCACTGCCAGCGGCCATGCCCCCTTGCGTCTGAGACAGGATTGCCGCAACGCAGATCGACAGACAAGAAGAAAGCTTCCAGCCCATGCATTCCAAACCGATCAAGGCAGTCTCGGTGGCCGTCTTTCATGGCGGCAGATTTCTGCTCGTTCGTCGTGGCCGCCCGCCTGCCTATGGCCTTCACGCCTTTCCCGGCGGCAAGGTCGAGGATGGCGAAAGTCTTGAACAGGCGGTGCGGCGGGAAGCCATCGAGGAGACGGGGGCCGAACTTGCCGACATCCGCCATATCGTTGACCTGGAAATCCCTTATGAAGATGATCGGGCGCAGATCCAGTTCGTTCTGAGCGTGCATGGCGCACGACTTGTTGGCGGCACGATCAGCGCGGGCGACGACGCCGCGGAGGTCGACTGGTTTTCGATTGCCGAAATGAGCAAGCTCCAGCTTGCCGACTCGGTTCTCGAAATCGCGGAGCAGATCGCCAGCGAATGCGAGACGAAACAGCCAGTTCAGGCGCGATAGAAGATGAGACCAGGCCGGCGTCCGATTTTTGCATTTCTGCTGCTTGCAGCCATCTGCCAGGGGCCGATCGCTGCGCGTGCAGCCGAATCGCCATTCGAAGGGCAATTGCTGCGGCTTTCCGAAATCCTCGGCTCGCTGCATTTCCTGCGCAATCTGTGTGGCGAAAACGGCCAGGACTGGCGCGCCCAGATGGAAGCGCTGCTGGAAGCGGAAAACCCCGATGAGGAACGACGCGCCCGCTTCGTCGCCAGTTTCAATCGCGGCTATAGCGGGTTTGCCAATGCCTATGAGACCTGCACGGCCTCGGCTCTGGAAGCGATTAACCGCTATATGCACGAAGGCGCGGCGCTAACCCGCGATACTGCCTCGCGATTCGGCAACTGAGCCCTATCCGGCCCTTCCGACCAGCCACATGCATTCGCGGCGCTAACTGCCGGAAAGATTGTGTTAACTTTTAAAGAATTCGGGCAACCCGTGCCTTATTTCCCGTGGTAGAACTGTTAATGGGACGTTAAAGGATTATGCATGCCGGAATCAGTCCGGCGGGCGGCCATGGGTGGAACGTATGGAACAGGGTCTTAACGACATCGACCGTCTTCTGCGTGAAGAAAAGCGACTCTCGGCAGTTGAAAGCTACGAGGACGCATGGGCAGAAGGCCGCGCGGCAGGCATTGAAGCCGATATCATGGCCGAAGCAGCTATCGCGACCGCACTTGGCGAACTGATCCGCGCCAGCGATGAGGCCGGGGCGCTCGCCCTGCTGGAGCGCATGCGCGACCGCCTGATTGCCGGCGAGTTTGATTCGGACCTGCGGATCCACTGATGCGACAGGGAGAGGATGATTAGTTTTCTTCCCTCCCCCTTTTTGCTCTATGGTGTTGTCCTCACAGGCGGAGTGACGATGGCATGACGGCAAGACCGAGCAGACTTTTCCCCGATCTTCCAGCTTTGAAGCGCGGCAGTGCGATCTGTCTTTTCCTGGCTGGCCTCATGGTGTCATCGCAGGCGATGGCCCTGAGTGAAATACCGGAAGAGGACGTGCCGGTTCCGGCTGAAGAAACCGCGCCCAACGACGAGATCCAGCGCCAGACGCTGCCGCCGGTTCAGGCGGAACCAACCAAGCCAGCATCGCCGGACCCTGCGCCAGCCACCGACGAGGTCGAGGCTCCCCGGCCGCCGCGCGACATGACAGTGCCCCTGCCCGACCCGATCGTGACGCCACGCGCGCCGCATGCGGTGGCCCCCACCGACGAAGAGGCCAATGGCGAGCCGACGGCGGAAATATCCTACGACATCGAGCTGTTGCCGGAGCCGGTCGCGCGCATGCGCAAACTGATCATCGAAGCTGCGCTGACCGGTGAGATGGAGAATTTGCGCCCCATTCTCGAAGTTGGTGATGAAGGCACGCAGCTCTCCTTTGGAGATCTGCCGGAAGACCCGATCACGTTCCTGCGCGAGCTTTCCGGCGACGATGACGGGCAGGAAATTCTGGCGATTCTCTATGAGGTGATGTCGGCTGGTTATGTGCATCTGGAAGCGGGCGAACCGACCGAGATGTATGTGTGGCCGTATTTCTTCGCCGTGCCGCTTGACTCGCTCGACAAGCGCCAGCGTGTCGAACTGTTCAAGCTGGTCACCGCTGGCGACTATGAGGACATGAAGAACTTCGGCGCCTATATCTTCTACCGGGTGGGGATTTCACCCGAAGGTCGCTGGCTGTTTTTCGTCGCGGGCGACTGACCGTCGTTGCGGCCCACGGGCGGGCGTGACCTTGTTCACGTCCCCACCAGGGCTTACGTAGAAGTCGTTCACACGTAATTTGGGCTTGATTCCATGGCGATCATCCAGCTTTCCGACCGCGCGACCATCAGGGTTGCAGGCCCGGACGCGGAGCACTTTCTGCAGAACATCCTGACGGTCGACCTGGATCGGCTGGAACCGGGGATGGTGAAACCGGGCGCGCTGCTCGCCCCGCAAGGCAAGATCCTGTTCGATTTCCTGATCTCGCGCGATGGGCAGGATGCCTTCCTGCTAGAGTGCCGTGCCGAGATCGCCGACGATTTCCTGCGTCGCCTGACGATGTACAAGCTGCGGGCAAAGGCCGAAATCAGCAAGCAGGATCAAGCAATTGTCGTGATTCGCTGGGACGCTGATTCAATCGCATCAGAAACTGATTCAACCGGCTTCTGGCTTCGGGACGCCCGCTTCCCGGAAACGGTTCGGGTCGAGCGCAGCTACAGCGCGCAAGTTTCGCCCGATGCAGAGACGGCGGAATGGACACGTCTGAGAATTGCGCACGGAATTGCCGAGAGCGATTCCGACTATGCGCTCAACGACGCGTTTCCGCATGACGTCCTTCTTGATGAACTCGATGGAGTCGGCTTTCGTAAGGGCTGCTATGTCGGGCAGGAAGTCGTCTCGCGGATGCAACATCGTGGCACCGCGCGACGCCGCGTGATGATCGTCGATGCGCAGGAGCCGCTGCCAGCACCGGGCACTGACATCAAGGCGAATGGCAGATCCATTGGCACGCTGGGAAGCGTCGACGGGACGCGCGGGCTCGCAATCGTGCGCACCGACCGCGTCGGCTCGGCGCTGGCTGACGGAATGCAGATCATGGCCGATGAGGTGGCGTTGTCGCTGTCGATTCCGGCATGGGCGAAATATACGCTGCCGCAAGCGGACGCCGAAGACTGATGGCAGACAAGGCTTCAGCGCCGCCGCGCGCCTGGCAGCGCATGCTTTCGGGCCGTCGGCTGGACCTGCTCGACCCCTCGCCGCTGGATGTCGAGATTTCGGATATCGCGCATGGGCTCGCGCGCGTCGCACGCTGGAACGGCCAGACCTATGGCGATCACGCATTTTCGGTGGCCCAGCATTCGCTGCTGGTCGAAGCGGTGTTCGCAAAAGCCAATCCGACCGCGACGGCTTGCGACAAGCTGGCGGCGTTGCTTCACGACGCGCCCGAATATGTCATCGGCGACATGATCTCGCCGTTCAAATCAGTCGTTGGCGGTGGCTACAAGGAGATCGAGCTGCGGCTGCAGCGGGCGATTCACTTGCGCTTTGCGCTGCCCGCCGACCTGACACAGAAGCTTGCCAAGGCGATCAAGCGCGCCGATCACGTGGCTGCGTGGTGCGAGGCAACGCAGCTAGCGGGGTTTTCGGATGCCGAGGCGGCGAAGTTTTTTGGTCGCCCGCGCGGGTTGGATTTACAGGCCCTGCCACTGACGCCGCTGCCAGCAAAAACGGTGCAGGCCTCATTCGTGGCACGGTTTGAAGCCATTGATCGCGAACGCCAGGCGCTGAATGGAAAGCGTCGCTGACAAGGGTTCAAGCGCAAACCTGCCAACATCGTGGGTTATGCTGGAGCTTATCACTTCATCGGGCAAGGACCGCATCGCATGAGATGGTCAGGCAAAGAAAAGGCAGCGTTGTTCGCCACCGCAATGGCGGTCGGAACAGCATTTGTGGCGCAGGCCGAAGCTGCATGCCCTGCCCGACTGTCGGCGCGCGTCGGTGACACCGCCTATTCGATCGCACGCGCTTGCGGGCTGAACGAAGAGGCGCTGAAAAGCGCCAATCCCGGCATTCGCGCCGATGGCACCGTGCTGCCGGGCACCACAGTGCGAATCCCCCGTCCGGCATTGCCCTCGGAAATGCTCGAAATCGGAAAGCCGCTCATCCGGGTTCAACCCTCGCAGGTGCCCAACGTTGCCATTCCGGGAGGATCGACCGTGATCCTGCCGCCGGAGCCGCCGCCATTGCCGCGCCGGCACGTGATCCGTCCGTTCCCGCCGCAGCCGGGGCAGATCGACCCGTTGGGCTCGTTGCCGCCGCTACCGTTCAATTGAATTGATCGTTGCATCCGCCCAATTGATTTCCCCGCGCGCTTCATCCGGGTTAGTTTGACGCATCTAATTTTTTGGAAACGGTCATCCATGTCACAGTCGGCGCCCGCGCAATCCGTCCCGTCACGCCTGCCGTGGCTCATCATCATCTGCGGCTGCCTGATTGCGCTGCTGACATTCGGTCCGCGCTCGGCGATGGGCTTTTTCCAGTTGCCTATGCTTGCCGAAAAGGGCTGGGACCGGACGACATTCGGCCTGGCGATGGCATTCCAGAACCTTGCATGGGGACTGGGAACTCCGATTTTCGGCGCGCTGGCTGACAAATATGGAACCGGGAAGGTGCTTGCGCTTTCGGGCGTCATGTATGCTGCCGGGCTCGTGCTGATGGCAAATGCCGACAGCGCGACGATGCTGCATATTGGCGGCGGCGTTCTGGTCGGTCTTGGCATCGCCTCCGGCTCGTTCGGCATCGTGCTTGCAGCCTTCGCGCGCAATGTCGCGCCGGAGCGACGCAGTTTCGTCTTTGGCCTTGGCACGGCTGCCGGGTCTGCCGGCATGTTCCTGTTCGCGCCTCTGAGTCAGGGACTGATCTCCGCCTATGGCTGGTACGATGCGCTGCTGGTGATGAGCGCGATGATGCTGATCGTGCCGCTGCTGGCAATTCCCCTGCGCGGCAATGCGACGTCCGGCAACGGCGGGCAAGCTGCCTATCGGCAGACGGTGGCGGAGGCGTTGCGCGAAGCGCTGGGCCATCGCAGCTATCTGCTGCTGACTTCGGGCTTCTTCGTTTGCGGATTTCAGGTGGCCTTCATCACCGCGCATTTTCCCGCCTATATCTCCGATATCGGCATCGAGGCGCGCTATGCGGTGATCGCGCTGGCGCTGATCGGCTTCTTCAACATCATCGGATCGCTCGCGGCAGGGGTGATCGGCCAGCACTATTCCAAGCCGATGTTTCTGGCGTGGATTTATATCGGGCGCTCGATGCTTGTGACGGCGTTTCTGCTGCTGCCGCAGACACCTTCAACGGTAATCTTGTTTGCCGTGCTGATGGGCCTGTTGTGGCTCTCGACCGTGCCGCCGACAAATTCGCTGGTCGCGATCATGTTCGGAACGTCGCATCTCGGCCTTCTCGGCGGGATCGTGTTCTTCTCGCACCAGATCGGCTCGTTCCTCGGCGTGTGGCTGGGCGGGTATCTTTATGACCTGCTCGGCACCTACGATCCAGTGTGGTGGATGGGCGTCGTGCTCGGCCTGTTTGCAGCGCTGGTGCACTGGCCGATCCGCGAACGTCCCGTCGCGCGATTGGCAGGCAGCCCGGCCTGAACGGCCGGGCGGTCGAACGCGCCCTCACTTATGAGGGACGGATACGGCTGAGCGGGAAGATCGAGCAGGTTTCCGTACCGAACGCCAGAAGCTTGCCATCTGCGTCCAGCAAACGTGCCTCGGAGACGGCGAGCGTGCGGCCCTTGTGGACGACCTTGCCTTCGCAGGTGACGATGCCGGTCTGCGGCGTGATCGGACGGGTGTAGTTGATCTTCATTTCCGCAGTTGAATAGGCCTCGCCCGGTCCAAGCAGCGTATGGACACAGCACCCCAGCGCCGAGTCCATGACGGTGGCGGCCCAGCCGCCATGAACGCCGCCCAGCGGGTTCAAATGACGCTCGCTCGGCATCCCCTTGAACACCGCCCTGCCTTCGGACACTTCCACCAGAGCGAAGTTGATGCGCAGGGCGATCGTCGGCGCTGGATAGGTGCCGTCGATGACGCGCCGAAGCAGCTCGATCCCCGAAAGATGCACGACGTCATCGAGCGGGATCGACCCCAGCCCGGCACGCACGATGTGGCCGGGGAAGATTTCAACTTCACTCATGCAGCATTCTCTCCGTCTTGATTGGAAAAATGTTTGCCAAGCGCGGCCAGAAAGCCGGCGCGGGCCTCGGGCGGCTCGATCCCGCGCGGCTCATAAACATGGCGCGACAGGAAGAAGGCGGTGAGCCTGAAGGCCTCCATCATCGTGTCGCGGTCGGCGCGCAGGCCGGAATTGGGACGCAGAAACGGCGGTAGCGCCAGCATCCGGTCAGCCCACGGCGCGCCGGCGTCGCGGCTGACAGCGCGGCCCGATTTGGGCGAGACATAGGTCAGGTCTTCCCGCACACCGGTTGCCACGCACTCGGACAGGTCGAGCCCGAAGCCGAGTTCATCGAGAATCAGCAACTCGAAGCGGACGACCAGTTCGCCAGCCGAAGCTGGCTCCTGAAGGTGCTCGATAAGAAGGTTGAGCGTCTCGAACAGACTTGCGTGCGGGTCGCGCTCGGGAAGCAAACGCAGATGGGCGGCGAGTGTCTGAATGCCATAGACGGCGCAGGCGCTGTCAAAAAGGCGCGCAGCCCGCAGCTCAAGCGGCTCGACCTGAAACATGCCCATATGCTCGTCCAGACGCGCGCGCCAGATGAGATCGACGCGATTGCCGGGTTGCAGCACCGGCTGCATGCGGCGCGAGCGACCACCACGGACCATGCCGAGATGGCGGCCATGCGCCAGAGTCATCACCTCAAGGATGACGCTGGTTTCGCCATGCTTCTTTGTTCCGAGAACGATTCCTTCGTCGCGCCATTCCATAGGAGGAGCCTTCCACCAATGGCCGCTCGAATTCAAGCTTCATGGGTCTCTTGTTTTACGCAATTCCGGACGCAAAACCGCTTCGCACTTTTGCTGGAATTGCTTTAGCCCGGGAACTCAAGGCCCATCTCACGGTAACGTTCGGGGTCATCGCCCCAGTTCTCGCGCACCTTGACGAACAGGAAGAGATGAACCGGCTGCTCGAGGATGCTGGAGATCTCGGCGCGGGAGGCCTGCCCGATTGCGCGGATCGTCTCGCCCTTGGCGCCAAGCACGATCTTCTTCTGACTGTCGCGCTCGACATAGATCACCTGCTGGATGCGGACGGAACCGTCCTTCTTCTCTTCCCAGCTCTCGGTCTCGATATGGGAGGAATAAGGCAGTTCCTGATGCAGACGCAGATAAAGCTTCTCACGGGTGATTTCCGCCGCCAGCTGGCGCATCGGCAGATCGGAAATCTGATCTTCCGGGTAGTACCAAGGGCCAACGGGCAGACGCTTGGCAAGGAAGTCCATGAGATCGGAGCAGCCTGAACCTGTAAGAGCCGAAACCATGAAGGTGCGCTCGAAATTCACGCGGGCATTGGCCTTTGCGGTGAGGTCCAGCAGCTTTTCGCGGTCGATGCGATCGACCTTGTTGAGCACGAGCACCTTCGGCTGGCGCACATCGGCGAGCCGGTCCAGCAGCGCGTCGGCGTCGCCCTTGATGCCGCGCTCGGAATCGATCAGCACGAGGATGACGTCGGCATCCTTGGCCCCGCCCCAGGCGGTGGTGACCATCGCCTCGTCGAGCCGGCGACGCGGACGGAAGATGCCCGGCGTGTCGACGAACACGATCTGGGCGTTGTCGTGGGTGGCGATGCCACGCACCACGGCACGCGTGGTCTGCACCTTGTGGGTGACAATCGACACCTTGGCGCCGACAAGCTGGTTGACCAGCGTCGACTTGCCCGCATTCGGCGCGCCAATGAGCGCGACAAAGCCCGAGCGGGTTTCGGTGTTTTCGGTTTCAGCGATTTCGTTCATCAGGCTTTCGCCTCCTCGCGCCACACGCCTTCGCGCAGCAAAATGTTCATGGCTGCGGCCTGTTCGGCTTCGCGCTTCGATCTTCCAGAGCCCATACCGGGCTCGACACCTTCGATCCGCACCGACACCGTGAAGACAGGATCATGATCCGGTCCCGAGCGGCTGTCCACAGTGTAGGCCGGCACGGACTTCGCAAACTGGTGCGACCATTCCTGAAGCTCGGTCTTCGGATCGCGTCGGGCCGCACTTGGAGCCTTGGAACGGCTGTCCCAATGGCGGCGGATGAATGCGTTTGCAGCCTCAAGCCCGGCTTCGATATAGAGCGCCGCGATCAGCGCTTCCATCACGTCGGCGCGCAGATTGACAAGCTTGCGGCCCGCCTGCGGGCGCAGTTCGCGGCCCGTGGAAATCAGGCCTGACAGACCGACCTCCTCGGCAATCTCGGCCAGCGTCTCGGCGTTCACCAGCGCGTTGAGGCGCAGCGACATCTCGCCTTCGGGCGCGCGCGGGTTCGCTTCGAACACCATCTGCGCGACGACGAGGCCCAGAACGCGGTCGCCCAGAAATTCCAGACGCTGATAGTCGGCCCCTTCAGCGACGCCCTTGGCGCTTGCATGCGTCAGAGCGCGGCGAAGAAGCCCGACATTGGAGAAACGGATGCCGGTGATTGCCTCGATGGAATCGAGCAGCAGCGCATCATCCGGCCTGCGCGACGGCGGTGCTTTCGCGCGCATGTTTACCGAACCATTCCAAACAGACGCGATGCACGCAGCGAGCTCGGCCACTTCCAGACTTCCAGCGGGCTTGCGCCGTCGGCAATCGAGAAGAAGATGATGTTGGCGCGACCGACGAGGTTTTCCTCCGGCACATAGCCGACCGAGAACCGGCTGTCGGTGGAGTTGTCGCGGTTGTCGCCCATCATGAAGTAGTGGCCTGCAGGCACCACGAACTCGCGCGTGTTGTCGCCAACGCCATTCGGGGTGAGGTCCAGCGTGTCGTAGGAGACGCCATTCGGCAGCGTTTCGCGCCAGACTTCGACCGGACGGTTGAGTTCGGTGATGTCGGGATTGTTGATCTCGCCGACCTTCTCGCGGGCCACCGCTTCTCCGTTGATGTAGAGCTGGCCTTCGCGCATCTGCACGCGGTCGCCCGGCAGGCCGATCACGCGCTTGATGTAATCCAGCGACGGATTGGGCGGGAACTTGAACACCGCGACATCGCCACGCTCAGGCGCGCTGCCAAAGATGCGACCGGAGAACAGGTTGGGCGAGAACGGCATCGAGTGATGCGAGTAGCCGTAGGCCCATTTGGTGACGAACAGATAGTCGCCCTCAAGCAGGGTCGGGCGCATCGAGCCGGACGGAATCGAGAACGGCTGGAACAGGAAGGTGCGGATGACCAGTGCGAGCAGCAGCGCCTGGATGATCACGCTGATCGTTTCGCCCACTCCGCCCGATTTCTTCTGCGATTTGTCAGCCACGCTCATGCCGTCCTATTCTTGAATGGGCTTCGTCTTAGCGGCTTGCGTGCTGCACGGCAACGCAAACAAGCATCAGACCACAGGCCGCGCCTCGATGATGACGAATGCCTGAGCCAGCGGAAAGTCGTCTGTGATGGTCAGATGAATGAATGCTTCATGCCCTTCCGGGAGCATTTCTGCAAGTCGCGCCGCCGCGCCGCCGGTCAGGTGCATCGTCGGCTTGCCACCGGGCAGGTTGACCACACCCATGTCGCGCCAGAACACGCCGCGCGCAAGCCCGGTACCGAGCGCCTTCGCACAGGCTTCCTTGGCTGCAAAGCGCTTGGCATAGGAGGCGGCCCGCAGCTTGCGCCCGTCCGACTTGCGCTGCTCGATGGGCGTGAACACGCGGTTGACGAAACGGTCCGCATGACGCTCCAGCGTCTTTTCCACCCGGCGAATATCGATAAGGTCGCTGCCAATGCCAATAATCATGGAAACCGCCTTTCGTGCATCAGCCGTTCACCCTTTTGGCATCGCTGACGCTTGGGTGATCCTTCAGTTGCATGATGAGCCGGTTGAGGTGCTTTACGTCCCAGACTTCCATGTCGATGATCATTTCAGTGAAGTCAGGAGCCGTACGCGCCATTGAAAGCGTGTGAATATTCGCATCGCTGGCGGCGATCACCTGTGCAATCGCGGCAAGCGAACCCGGCTCGTTGATCGTCGAAACTGAAATCCGTGCCGGGAAACGCTCCTTGCGCGCCTCATCAATGTCCCAGCGCACGTCGATCCAGCGTTCCGGCTGGTCGTCAAAGGCCGTCAGGGACGGCGACTGGATCGGGTAGATGGTGATGCCCTTGCCGGGCTCCAGAATGCCGACAATGCGGTCGCCGGGCACAGCCCCTTCAGCCGCAAACGTCACCGGAAGATCGCCACGAACGCCACGGATCGGCAGCGCTCCGCTGCGGGCTGCATCGGCCCTGCGGCTTCGACGCGAGTTCGAGATGCCCGGCACCTGAAACAGCATACCGGCGGCGTTGCGCAGATTGAACCAACCCTCTTCGCGCACCTTCTGGACCGTGGCGGGAGAGCGTTCTTCCTTCAGATCCGGGAAGACCGCACGCATCACGTCCGCCGACGACAACTCGCCCCGACCGACATCGGCAAGCACATCCTCGACATCCTTTCGGGCCAGCCGGTGCAGCACCGGCTTGATCTGCTCCTTGGAGTAGGTCTTGCCCGCGCGCTCGAACGCGCGTTCGAGAATACGGACGCCAAGGCCGGAATATTGCTTTCGAATCGCGTTCTTGGTGGCGCGGCGGATGGCCGAACGCGCCTTGCCGGTGACCACAATCGATTCCCACGCGGCAGGCGGCACCTGCGCCTTGGAGCGGATGATGTCGACCTCGTCGCCGTTCTTCAGTTCGGTCATCAAAGGCATGACGCGTCCGTTGACCTTGGCGCCAACGCAGGTGTCGCCAACGTCGGTGTGAACGGCATAGGCAAAATCGATGGGCGTTGCGCCGCGCGGCAGCGCGATCAGGCGGCCCTTCGGCGTGAACGCAAACACCTGATCCTGGAACAGCTCAAGCTTGGTGTTCTCGAGGAACTCTTCAGGATTGTCGCCCTCGGCCAGCGCCTCGATGGTCTTGCGCAGCCAGGCATAGGCGTTGGTGTCCTTGGACAGGGAATGGCCGGCGGCATTGGTGGTGCTGCCGTGATCCTTGTAGATCGAATGCGCAGCAACGCCATATTCGGCAATCGAATCCATCGACTGCGTGCGGATCTGCAATTCGACGCGCTGACGCGACGGGCCGACAATCGTGGTGTGGATCGAACGATAGTCGTTCTGCTTCGGCGTCGAGATGTAATCCTTGAAGCGACCGGGCACCATCGACCAGGTTGTGTGAATCGCCCCCAGCGCGCTGTAGCAATCCTCGACATTGGCAACGATGACGCGGAAGCCGATGAGGTCGGACAGCTGCTCGAAGGAAATCGCCTTGGTTTCCATCTTGCGGAACACCGACCACGGTTTCTTGCGACGGCTTTTCACCTCCGCATAAAGCGCATGCTTGACGAACAGTTCGGACAGAGCGTGCTCGATCTCCTCGACCAGCCCGGTATTGCTCTCGAAGAAATTCGCCAGCCGCTCATTGACCGCCTTGTAAGCCTCGGGATTGATGGTCTTGAAGGCGAGTTCCTCCAATTCCTCCCGCATGTCCTGCATTCCCATACGCCCGGCGAGCGGCGCATAGATGTCCATCGTCTCCTCGGCAATGCGCAGCCGCTTGTCCGGGCGCATATGCTCAAGGGTGCGCATGTTGTGCAGCCGGTCCGCCAGCTTCACCAGAAGGACGCGCACGTCGTCGGAAATCGCCAGCAGCAGCTTGCGCAAGTTTTCGGCCTGTGCCGCCTTCTTGGAAACGAGGTCGATCTTCTTGAGCTTGGTCAGCCCCTCGACAAGCTTGCCCATGTCGGGCCCGAACAGCGTGTCGATCTCCTGCCGGGTGGCGCTGGTGTCCTCGATCGTGTCGTGCAGCAGGGCAACAGCGATGGTCGCCTCATCCATCCGCATCTCGGTGAGAATGGCCGCCACTTCGAGAGGATGCGAAAAATAGGGATCGCCCGAGGCGCGCTTCTGATGACCATGCTTCTGCATGGCATAGACATACGCCTTGTTGAGCAATGCCTCATTCACGTCAGGCTTGTAGCGCTGGACGCGCTCGACAAGCTCATACTGACGCATCATGGGCGCTCTTCCTGTCATTCAAATGAAAACATGCGCCGCACGGATTGTGTGACGCATGTTTTAGATAGCCATGAAATCGCCGATGATAAAGTGGCGATTGCTGGTCCAGCGATCAGAAATCGTCGCTTTTCTCGGGCGCGACGAGACCTTCGATGCCGGCCAGGAGGTCTTCTTCGGTCATGCGGTCGAACACGATGTTCTCTTCTTCCTCAATCTCGGAGGAAATACCGACGGTCGCGTCAGCGATAACCGGCGCGTCCGGTGCTTCCGGCTCGTCGACTTCGACGTGCTTCTGGAGCGAATGAATGAGATCTTCCTTGAGGTCGCCGGGCGACAGCGTCTCGTCGGCAATCTCACGCAATGCAACGACCGGGTTCTTGTCGTTGTCGCGGTCGATCGTGATCGGAGCGCCCTGGGAGATCAGACGGGCGCGATGTCCAGCGAGGAGAACCAGCTCGAAACGGTTCTCGACCTTGTCGATGCAATCCTCAACAGTAACGCGGGCCATTTGGTGCCCCTTTCATTCGTGGAATTGTCAGAGAGTTTGCCGGTGAATAACGCGAGCGCGCCCAAAACACAAGCGCGTTGAATCGTCAATCCCCTTTGACAATGCCGCATTTTGCGAAAATCAACATTGAAACTCACGCGACCGGCACAGAGTTCCAAAATATTGTCAGCGCATCATAGCAGTTGTTTGCGCGCTTGACGATTGCGGCACAGCGATTGCCGGACGCGGTGTCGATTTCTCAAAAATGTGATCGAAAAACTGGTGGCATGCGCATGATGTCCATGGAATAGCCTAAAATACCAGCTATCCAGTAGTATTTTAGCGCCAAGGGATTTTCATCATGTTTGATCCGCGAGAAAAGATCGCCTTGTTTATTGACGGTGCAAATCTATACGCGACCTCCAGAGCACTTGGATTTGACATCGACTATCGAAAGCTCCTCTCCCACTTTCAGGACAAGGGCTACCTGTTGCGCGCCTATTACTACACGGCGCTGGTGGAAGATCAGGAATATTCCTCGATACGACCGCTGATCGACTGGCTCGACTACAACGGTTATGTCGTCGTCACCAAGCCCGCCAGGGAATTCACTGACGCAACCGGACGGCGCAAGATCAAGGGCAATATGGACATCGAGCTTGCCGTCGATGCGCTCGAACTGGCACCGCATATCGATCATTACGTGATCTTCTCCGGCGATGGCGATTTCCGCACGCTCGTGGAAGCGCTCCAGCGCAAGGGGCGCAAGGTGTCCGTCGTATCGACCATTGCCTCGCAGCCGCCGATGATCTCGGACGATCTGCGTCGGCAGGCTGACCATTTCATTGACCTTCTCTCATTGAAAGGCGAGGTTGGGCGCGATCTCAACGAGCGCTCCGTGCGGCGCGCAGATCCTGACGATGAGGACGACGATTCCACCCAATGACAGCCTTACTTGCCGGCCCAGAACCATCGCATGACTGCAACCTTTGCCCGCGCCTGCACGACTTCATCGCCTTGTGGCGCGCGCGCGAGCCTGACTGGTTCAATGGGCCGGTGCCGACATTTACGGCAAACGAAGGCGATGATCGGGTAAAGCTGTTGATCGTCGGTCTGGCGCCGGGTTTGCGCGGAGCCAATCGGACCGGGCGGCCCTTTACCGGAGACTATGCCGGCGACCTTCTCTACGCGACGCTGAAGAGGTTTGGCTTTTCCAGCGGAAACTTCGATGCCCGCCCGGACGATGGGGTCCAGCTGATCGAGACCGCGCTGACCAATGCGGTGCGGTGCGTTCCGCCGGAGAACAAGCCGGTCGGCGCCGAGATTTCCACGTGCCGCACATTCCTGACGCCGACGATCCAGCGCTATCCGAACCTTCGGGCGATCGTCACCCTGGGCACGATTGCGCACCAGTCAACCGTGCGCGCGCTGGGGCTGCGGGTCGCCAGCTATTCCTTCGGACATGGCGCAGAACACGACGCCGCCGGCATCCGCCTGTTCTCCAGCTATCACTGCTCGCGATACAATACGAACACCGGAAAGCTGACGGAAGAAATGTTCGTCAGCGTGTTTGAGAGTGTTCGGGAGTATCTGGATAAGGGAGTAAGGGAGTAAGGGAGTAAGGGAGTAAGGGAGTAAAAGAAATACCGGCCGGGGAGGAAGGCAACCCTATTCCCCTATTCCCCTATTCCCCTATTCCTACCCTCGTTCCTTCAACAGCCGCGACTTCTCGCGTGACCAGTCGCGCTGCTTTTCGGTCTCGCGCTTGTCGTGCAGCTTCTTGCCGCGCGCGACCGCCAGAAGGAGCTTGGCCCTGCCCTTCTCGGTGAAGAAGATCTTGAGCGGGACCATGGTCATGCCGTCGCGGTGAACCGCCTGGGCAAGTTTGGCCATCTCCTTCTTCTTCAGAAGAAGTTTGCGGCGACGGCGCGGCTCGTGATTGAAGCGATTGCCTTGCAGATATTCCGGCAAATAGGAATTGATCAGCCAGATCTCCCCGCCCTCCACAGAGGCGTAGGATTCCTGGATGTTGGCCTGGCCCTGACGCAGCGACTTGACCTCGGTTCCGGTCAGCACAATGCCCGCCTCGTAGGTCTCGAGCACCTCGTAGGAAAAGCGAGCCTTGCGATTTTCGGAAACGGTCTTGCCGTTGGTCGACGTGTTTTTCTTCTGCTGAGCCATGTCGCTTAGATGGTTAAGTCCTGTGTCAGTTCAACAGGCCGGCATGAACGAGCGCCGCGTCGATGCGCTCCTGCGTCGATGCCTCGATCGGCAGCAACGGCGAGCGGACCGTGTTTTCAACCTTGCCGAGGCGCGAAAGGGCGTATTTGGTGCCGCACAGACCCGGCTCGATAAACAGCGCCTTGTGCAGCGGCATCAGACGATCCTGCAACTCCAGCGCCTTGTCGCGCTCGCCAGCGAGCGACGCAATCTGGAACTGCGAGCACAGGCGCGGCGCAACGTTTGCGGTCACGGAAATCGCGCCGACACCGCCATGCGCATTGAAGCCAAGCGCCGAAGCATCCTCGCCCGAGAGCTGGATAAAGGACGTGCCGCAGGTGATGCGCTGCTCGGACACACGCTCGATCTTGCCGGTCGCATCCTTGACACCGACGATGTTGGAAAAGTCGTTGGCCAGTTGGCCCATCGTCTCCGGGCTCATGTCGACGATCGAGCGTGGCGGAATGTTGTAGATGATGATCGGGATCGAAATCGCCTTCGCGACAGCGGCAAAGTGCGCGTAAAGCCCACGCTGAGTCGGCTTGTTGTAGTAAGGCGTCACGACAAGCGCTCCGTCAGCGCCAACGCTTTCGGCATACTTTGCCAGCGAAACGGCTTCCGTCGTATTGTTCGAGCCTGCGCCTGCAATCACCGGAACGCGGCCGGCAGCGACCTCGACGCAGAGCTTCACGACCTCGCGGTGTTCCTCATGCGTCAGTGTCGGCGACTCGCCCGTGGTCCCAACCGGGACCAGCCCGTTGGTGCCTTCCGCGATCTGCCATTCGACCAACTTGCAGAAGGCGTCTTTGTCCAGGGCACCGTCTCGCGAAAATGGCGTGACGAGCGCGGTATATGACCCTCTGAACATGACGAAACTCCTGGGAATGCCCGACGGGCAATGATGACAGCGATAACCCGCAGCTTTTATCCTATGGCGGGGCCGCGCACCATAGTCTTGACACCAAAGACGGGCAAGTTCCTCTGCCCTTGCGATACAGACAAAACAATCGCCAACGATAACCATTCATTTACGTTGTATTCATCCGACGCAACTAGGCTCGCTGAACGCCCATCCTCAATGTAAGCTGTATGGAACAGGGATAGACGTCACATGGTAGGCAACACCCGCGCCCGAGCCTCGCTAGCAGGCCTGACGCTCCTTTTGGCACCGAACCTGGCATTCGGCGACGTCGCCCTGCCGGGCAACGGACCGATTCCCTTTGAACGGCCCAACGCGAGCACGAGAACCCTTGCGATCGACAAGGCGATCAAGACCGGCTCGGTTTCGGCCTTCGCCGCGCCTTCGATGGCTGCCAACCCGATGAACCTGATCACCGGCGGGAGTATCGCGCAGCTGAAGAACGGCCTCGACGCCGTGGCATCGGGCAATATTTCACGCGCACGGCAGGTGCGCGACAGCCTTTCGCGCAACTCGCTCGACCGGCATATCCTGACCTGGTCGATTGCGACCTCCGGCAATGATGCGGTGTCCAGCGGTGAAATCGCCGAGGCGGCATCGGTGCTGGCCGGCTGGCCCGGCATGGCAACCCTGCGCGCAAACTCCGAACGCGCGATGCTCAAAGAAAATGTCGGACCGCGCGTGGCTCTGAGCGCCTTTGGCAACACGAAGCCGCAGACCATTCAGGGCGCGATCATCCTTGCAAGATCTCACGCAGCGGTGGGCAATCCTCAGGCCGCGCGTGCCGTCCTGTCTCCCTTCTGGCGAACCGCGAGGCTGGAAGCCGCTGAAGAGCAGGCCATCATCCGCGAATTCGGCAAGATCATCCCGACCGCCGATCATCGCTTTCGCATGGAGCGCATGCTTTATAGCGACCGCCTCTCTTCCGCAGACCGCGTGGCCGGACTGGCAGGTGCTCGTGAACTGGCGAAAGCTTTCGCCGCTGTCACCCGCAACGAAAAGAACGCAAACAGCCTGCTGAACGCGGTGCCCAAGGCACAGCGCGGGGCAGCGTTCCTGTTTGCACAAGCCCGCCAATTGCGTCGCAACGAAAAGCATCGCGAAGCGGCTGCGGTGATGCTGAAAGCACCAAAGGACGCTGCATCTCTCGTCGATCCCGACCAGTGGTGGGTGGAACGACGGGTTCTGTCGCGCGAATTGCTCGATCTCGGAGACGCATCCACCGCCTACAAGCTGGCCGCCGCGCATGCTGCCGAAAGCCCGTCGATGGCTGTCGACGCCGAATTTCATGCGGGCTGGTATGCCTTGCGCGGAGCCGGCGATGCGCGCACCGGCGCACGCCACTTTGCAAGAATTGCCGAAATCGCCGACGGGCCGATCTCGCTTTCGCGCGCCTACTACTGGCTTGGCCGTGCGGCAGAAGCGGGCGGCCCCGGAAACGCGCGTCAGTATTATGAGCGGGCGGCGAATTATGGCACGGCATTCTACGGCCAGCTGGCGGCAGAAAAGCTCGGGCGCAAGACGATCCCCGCTGGCTTTCCCGCCCCCAGCGATGCGGACCGCCGCAATTTCGAAAGCCGTCAGGCGGTGCAGGCGATTCGCCGGCTCGAACAAGCCGGCCACGCCCGCCGCGCGGACAGTCTCTACCGCGGCATGGCGCAGGAACTCACCAATGTCGGCGAACTGGCGCTGCTGGCTGTGATGGCCGAGCGGCAGGGAAACCATTTCCTCGCGCTGCGCGTCGGAAAATGGGCCGCAAGCCGTGGGCTGAATGTCGGCGCGCTGGCGCATCCACTCGGAGCGATTCCGGCAAATGCCAATATCAACGGCGCTGGCAAGGCCCTCGCCTATTCGATCGCGCGCCAGGAGAGCGAGTTCAACATCGCGGCGAAGTCTGGCGTCGGAGCGCTCGGCCTGCTTCAGCTGATGCCGGGCACGGCAAAGGACATGGCGCGCAAGGCCGGGCTCAGCTATTCACCCGCTCGCCTGACCACGGACGCCGCCTATAATGCGACGCTCGGCTCGCACTATCTCGACGAGCAATTGTCCCGGTTCAACGGCTCCTACATCCTGACCTTTGCCGGTTACAACGCCGGACCACGCCGGGCGCAGCAGTGGATCGAGCGCTACGGTGACCCACGCGGCAAGAATATCGACGCGGTAGTCGACTGGATCGAGCGCATTCCGTTCACGGAAACCCGGACCTACGTCCAGCGAGTGATGGAAAACTATCAGGTGTACAAGATGCGCCTGACCGGACAGATCGACATCACGACCGACCTGATCCACGGACGTCGCTGACAATCAGCTTTCCCGGAAAGAGAAAACTCTGGAACCCGCCGGTTCCGGAGTTTTTTTATGTGCGCATGGAAGCGCGACAGCAGTGACTGAAAAAACGCGTCGTTTCAGGGATGCGGGTGACTTGCGTGGCTGTTTGGCGCGCACTCGCCAACGTCTTCGCCCTAAAACGCGTCGCTGTGGCTGCCCGGAAACCGGTTTTCACTTTCGGGAGACATGCTTGATCGCTCAAGGGCGACAGGCCCCAAAAGAAAAAGCCCGGCTTGAAGCCGGGCTTTCCCTCAAATCAACTGATCAGCTGATTAGAACGAACGCTGGAAGCGCAGGAAGCCGCCGGTGCTGTCCGGAACGCCAGCTGCGTTGTTCACGCGGTGGTTGACTTCGAGGAGAGCCGACAGACCGGTTGCGATCTGGTGGTTCACGTTACCAACGAAGCGCCAGTCGCCGCCGTCGAAGTACTGAGCGTCGACAGCAACAGTGGTGCGCTCGCCAACTGGAGCCTGAAGGCCACCCATGATCGACCACTCAGCCAGACCGCCGTTGGAGATCGGAGCGTTCCAGTAACGGTTTGCACCGATGTTGGTACGGCTTGCGTAGAAGCCTGCGAGGCGAGCCTGCACGCCACCGAAGTCTGCAGTCAGCTTACCGCGGAGAGCAACCGACTCGAGGCTCTCGTCGTAACCGATGGTTGCAAGAGCTTCAACGTTGCCGAACTTGCCGCCGACGCCGGCTGCCAGGTCAGGCATGTAGTTGCTGCTGTTGTCGTGGTCCATCGACACGAAGCCGGTGAAACCGTCACCCGAGAAGGTGTAGCTGATGTAGTGGTTCTTGTTGTAGCCGTAGACGTTGCCGTCATCGGTGAACCCGCCGTAGCCGAACCAACGCGTGTAGGTCGAGTCGCGGTAACCCATTTCCAGGCCGCCAACGCCGAGCGAGTACTGGAAGTTCTCGTTCATCACTGCGCCGCCAGCTGCAGTCAGAGCGTCGTGCGAGTGCTCAATGCGCAGGTAGCCAGCAACGGTGCCGAGCTCGGATTCGTTACGGGTGTTGAACTCAAGACGCGAACGAGCGCGCTTGCCCCAACCGTCAACGCCGTCACGCTTGTGGATTTCGTAACGCAGCCAGCCGCCGATGCGGAGGCAGGTTTCGGTGCCTGGGATGTAGAAGTAGCCAACGCCGTAGGTGTCGCAAACGCGAACGTATTCCAGCGGCTCTGGCTCAGCGATGATGATTGCGTCTGCAGCGCGAGCGCCGGTAACAGCGACAGCAGCCACTGCGGAGCCGAGAAGAAGGCTCTTAATGTTCATTTTCTGACCTCCAGTCAAAAGTTAATAGTTGGGTCTGGGTATTAATTTGCTGAAGGACAGCGTTTCCCTGCCCCATCCCCTGCATCGAAAAAGACGCTCTTGCGTGCCCCTTCTTCGATGTCGACAATACGCGGACCGACGCTTCGTTCAACAGCGTTCAAGCGCCAAGACCAATCGCAGAAGCGTGATCCAAAACCGTTGTTGCACAAAAGACACGATTTCGACGGGGCGAGTAAGGTTCTGTTAACTTGAGACACCCGCGCGGGCCCCAAAACAGCAAAACGGGCGGGAAATTCGGTCAATTTCGCTGATTTTCACGATTCGACACGCAACGAAGCGACCCAAACCGGCAAATTCGGCGCTATGGCAGCGAGACCCGCGCCACGATTGCCAGGTGATTTGAGCCGAATTTCTCGCTGGTTCGCAACGAAACCGCCCCGACATTTGGAGAAAGCACGATGTGATCGATCGGCACGCCGATTTGCGGCAAGGCAGCGAGTCGCAGACTGAATCGAGTCGCGTGCGGAACCAGGCTTGCATCTGCGCGCGCATAGCCGACCTGTGCGAGCAGGTCTTTATAGAGGGGCGAGAATGGCGGCGTGTTCCAGTCGCCGACGAGAATGACCGCTGCGTCCGGACGCTCGGCGCCGACGGCCTGAGCCAGATCGCGAAAATAGGCGGTACGCTCGCGCCACATCCGCGAACTGCGCGGCGTCTGCGCGTGAATGGCGTATACAATCAGTGTACGGCCTTCCACGTCCAGTTCCAGCCGCAACGGGTGGCGTCCGCCGGTATCGTCGCTTTCGGCCGATATGACGGTTTCATTCAGCACCCGAAAGCGGCTGAACACCTTCATGTCAGTTCTGGAACGCAAGTCGCGTGAACTCTCATGAGCCCAGATGCCTGTCTCGATCAGACGGTCCTGCCAGACGGGTCGCATCTCCTGCAGGACCAGAACATCCGCCTCGCGCACATCCGCCAAGGCAACGAAGTCTTCCGGGTGCTGGTTCTCAACCAGAACATTGGCCGACACGATCCTGATTTCGACGCCGCCGAGATAGGAAGCCGGGGGCAGCAACAACAGATAGGGTGCGACCGCGACCGCAAAAGCGACGACGGCACCGATGCGCGTTGATCGAGCGGGGAGCAAAAGGCCGAGAAGCGCCAGCGAGACGCCGACAATCATCAAATGGAGACGGATGAAATTCGCAAGATCCGCCAGCCAGAGATGGCGCGCGAGGGCCATTGAGCCGATCTGGGCAAGGATGAACAATGTCTGGGCGGCGGCAACTGCGATGATGAACAGACGCAGCCAAGGGCGGTGGGGTTGGTCGGCGGTTGTTCTCTTCATGATGTTCACCCGCCGACCTTCGCATTCAGTGCCAAGCGTTATTTGCGTTTGAACGCATCCGCCAGCGCAGCGCCAAACGCGCCCATCGATGTTCCACTATCGCGGCCGCCAGCGGACTTGCGATCATTGTTGCGCGGATTGCCGGCAGGCTTGCGAATATCGCCGCGCCCGGCTGGACGCACATCGTCAGCAGCATCCTTGCGCATGCTCAGGGCAATCCGCTTGCGCTTCACATCGACATCGACGACGCGCACTTTCACCACGTCGCCGGCCTTCACCACCTCATGCGCATCCTTGATGAAGCGATCCGCAAGTTGCGACACGTGAACGAGGCCGTCCTGATGCACACCGATGTCCACGAACGCACCAAAGGCGGCGACGTTGGTGACGGTCCCTTCCAGCATCATTCCGACCTTGAGATCGTTGATGTCGTCGACGCCGTCAGCAAAAGTTGCAGTCCTGAACTCCGGACGCGGGTCGCGACCGGGCTTTTCCAGTTCAGCGATGATGTCCCGGACGGTCGGAAGGCCAAACTTGTCATCGACGAAGCTGCGCGGATCAATCGAGCGCAGCGCGGTCGGATCGCTCATCAGCGCGCGCAGGTCGCGCCCGCAGGCCGTGACGATCTTTCGCGCAACGCCATAGGCCTCGGGGTGAACCGCAGACGCGTCCAGCGGCTCGGTACCATCCCGAATGCGCAGGAAGCCGGCGCACTGCTCGAAGGCACGCGGTCCAAGGCGACTGACTTTCAGAAGCTCGCGGCGGCTGGCGAACGGACCATTTGCGTCACGGTGCAGCACAATTGCCTCCGCCAGCGAAGAGCTGAGGCCAGAGACATGGGCCAGCAGTGCCGCTGAAGCTGTATTCAGATCGACACCGACAGCGTTCACCGCATCTTCGACCACCGCGTCGAGGCTGCGTCCGAGATTGTGCTGGTCAACATCGTGCTGATACTGGCCGACGCCAATTGCCTTCGGCTCGATCTTCACCAGTTCAGCAAGCGGATCCTGCAGGCGGCGGGCAATCGACACCGCACCGCGCAACGACACGTCAAGGTTGGGAAACTCGGCAGCGGCGGCAGCTGACGCAGAATAGACCGACGCCCCCGCTTCACTGACGATCACCTTCAGCGGCTTCTTGCCATCGGGCTGCGCCGGAAGCGCGGCAAGCAGATCAGCAACGAGCTTTTCGGTTTCCCGGCTACCGGTGCCGTTGCCAATCGCGATCAGCTCGACCTTGTGCTTCACGATCAAGGTGGCCAGTTCCGCCTGCGCGCCACGCACATCGTTGCGCGGCTGGAACGGATAGACCGTCGAGGTGTCGAGCAGCTTACCGGTCCCGTCCACGACCGCGACCTTGACGCCGGTGCGGATGCCGGGGTCCAGCCCGAGGGTCGCGCGGGCACCAGCGGGGGCCGCAAGAAGCAGATCCTTCAGGTTGCGGGCGAACACCCTGATCGCCTCATCTTCGGCCCGTTCGCGCAATTCACGCATCAGATCCAGCGACAAGGACAAGGACAGCTTCACGCGCCACGTCCAGCCGGCGACCTCCATCAGCCATTTGTCACCATCTTGCTGGCGACCGATGCTGAAGGCGTCCGCGATCATACGCTCGACCGGTTTGACCGCCGAGGTGTCGTCAGCGTCGACCTCGATCCCGACTGACAGCACTTCTTCGTTGCGGCCGCGCAGCATCGCCAGCGCACGATGGCTCGGCGCAGTGGCCCAACGCTCGACATGGTCGAAATAATCGGAAAACTTCGCACCCGCCTCCTCCTTGCCGGCAACCACCGCAGCACGAAGGAACGCGCGCTCGCGCATATAGGAGCGGAGTTTGCCAACGAGATCGGCATTTTCGGCGATCTGCTCGGCAATGATGTCGCGTGCGCCGTCCAGCGCTGTCTTCACGTCGGGAACATCGGCAGTGAGATAGCTGGCAGCCAGATCGGCCGGACGCGCGGCACGGTTTGCCCAGATTGCTTCGGCCAGCGGACCCAGCCCACGCTCGCGCGCGATCTCGGCTCGCGTACGGCGCTTCGGCTTATAAGGAAGATAGATGTCTTCCAGTTCAGCCTTGGTGCTGACGGCTGCAAGGCGCGCCTCAAGCTCTTCGGTCAGCTTGCCCTGCGAGCGGATCGATTCGACGATGGTGCTGCGGCGCGCGTCCATCTCACGCAGATAGGACAGGCGTTCGGCGAGCAAGCGCAGCTGCGTGTCGTCCAGTCCGCCGGTCACTTCCTTTCGATAGCGCGCGATAAACGGCACCGAAGCGCCTTCATCCAGAAGGGTGATCGCCGCAAGCGCCTGATCGGCCCGCGCGTTGATTTCGGTAGCGATGAGTGTGCTGAGGCGCTTGGTGTCGGTGGCCATGTTGATCCATTACGTCAGAAAATCGCCGTGAACATAGGGCTTACAGCTCCAGCTTCCAACCATCCAGGAGGTGCTTCGTCCACAGGAAGCGCAAGTTTGCGAGCGCAAATGCGAAGGAGTGGCCATTGTCGGAAACCCGCACAAAATATGCCAGCAGGCGAGAAGGCGATCCTGCGGACGCGCATTTGTCGGCAAATTTCGCCGGCTTTGCCCGCACCCTGCAGAAATCGCTTGTTTCCTTAACCATTACCGTTTTTACAATGCGTTACATCTCGTGACTGATGCCGCGCCAAAACGTGGGAATCTCACCAGTTTTGCGGTCCGGTCGGTCTCTTTCGATTGTCAGCAAAGACGTGAGGACGCAGCCGAAAGTGCGTGATGAGAGTAAAGCGGCGCCGTGCGAATGGCGTCAGCGAGAGGATAATGACGGTTGAACGCGAAAAAATACATCTGGCCGGCAGTCGGTTTTGCGGCAGTAATCTTCTCGATCTGGCTTCTCTATCACGAACTGCGCGGTCTTTCTCTGGACGAGCTTTGGGACAGTCTCATGGCCATCTCGGGCAAGGACTGGACGCTTGCCATCTGCGCCACCCTGCTCGCCTACGGTGCGCTGGCCGGATATGATCGCCTGGCGCTTATGCATCTGGGCCGCAAGGTGAACTGGCTGTTCGTCACGGTGTGCTCCTTCACCACCTATGCGCTCTCTCACAATATCGGAGCCTCGGTTTTCTCCGGTTCCGTTGTACGCTACCGCGCCTACACCGCCAAAGGGCTGAGCGGTGCTGAAGTCGGCGTGCTCGTCGCGTTCTGCTCGTTCACCTTCGCGCTCGGCACAATCATGCTGACGGGGATCGTCTTCCTGCTGGAGCCAGCCCTGTTCGAACGGTTTGTCGATGTCATGCCCATGGCGGCATCGTCGGCGACCGGGATCTTTCTGCTGATGCTCGTGGCGATTTATGTCATCGGCAGCGCGCTGCACTTCAAGCCACTTCGCCTCGGCAGCCTGCAGGTTCACTATCCGCGCCTGCCAATCGTGGCGCGTCAATTGCTGGTCGCGCCGCTGGAGCTGATCGGCGCTGCGGCGATCATCTATTTCGTGCTGCCCGAAGCGGGAAACCCCGGATATCTCGTCATCCTGGGTATTTTCCTGATCTCCTTCTCGGCCGCGCTGCTGTCGAACGCGCCGGGCGGACTTGGCGTGCTGGAGCTGGTCTTCATCACCGGCCTTCCGGAGATGGACCCGGCCGACGTACTGGCCGCACTGCTTGTGTTCAGGCTGCTCTACCTGATCATCCCGCTCATCATGGCGCTCTTCGTGGTGATCGGCTTCGAGCGCACGCAGCTCGGACATTCGAAGGAATGACACTCAGTCCAGTTCCTAAAGCGCGTCGCCATCTTTCAGCTTCGCACCTTGCGCTTTAGCGCCTTGTTTTAACGTATGTCTTTGTCCGCAAACCGGTTCCCACTTTCGGGGAGACATGCTTCAACAGCGGATCGGAGCTGGATTTAGCGGCGCTCGGTATCGCGCCGCCCGCTGAGAGGGGCATCCATCGGCGGGACGCCTGGGTTTCCTTCGGAGCGATCGCGATAGAGCGTCGCGCGACCCAGCAGCATCAGTGTCACCGGCGTCGTCACCGTCACAAAGATCCCGATCAGGATCTCGTGGAAGACCGGGCGAGATTGAAGCACCGTAAACAGAATCATCGATGAAATCACGATGCTCGCCGTGCCCCAGCTCGTGCCCAGCGTCGGAGCGTGGATGCGCTCGTAGAAGGACTTGAAGCGATAGAACCCGATTGAGCCAACGAGGGTGAGAAAAGCGCCCAACAGCAGGAATGCCGACACCAGGACGGCAACCCAGACGGGCAGATCAGCGGCATGGCTCATTCGATCACCTCGCCGCGCATGAGGAACTTGGCCAAAGCGCCCGTCGAGACGAAGCCGAGAACGCTGATGATCAGCGAAGCCTCGAAATACATGTCATTGCCGGTTCGAATTCCAAACGACAGCAGCATCAGCATCGAGTTCAGATACAGCGTATCCAGCGCAAGGACGCGGTCCTGCGCGCGCGGCCCGCGCATCATGCGGATCAGGGCAAAGCACATCGCCAGTGCAAGCGCGCCCTGCGCAATCGTGACCGACCAAAGGAGAATTGTGGCGCTCATTCAAAGATCTCCCTCAACAGAAACTCGTAGCGATCCTTGATGGTATCAACCCACGCCTCTTCATCGACCAGATCAAGAACATGCAGCAGGACCGTGCTGCGGGAGGAATCGTAGTCCATCCACGCCGTTCCCGGCGTACTCGTGACAATCACCGACAGGATCGCCAGACCGATGGGGTCGCGCAGTTCAAGCGGAATGTTCACGAAACCGGCACGCCGTCCGCGACGGTCGCCGGTGACGATGATCTTCACCACTTCGATATTCGACAGCACGATGTCGTACAGCACAATGCCGATCAGCTTTGGAATCAGATCCCAGCGGCGCAGGCGCGGACTGGCGGGATGCAGCGCGGCAAGCCCCTGCCCTGCGAGCAAGGCGACGCCGATGCCGACGATGAATTGTCCGACAGTGAAGCCGGCCAGCAGCAGCCACATCAGCAGCAGCGATGCCATCATCAGCGGATAAGGGATGAGCCGCCTCATTGCCCGGCCTCCGGTGTCGCGCGTTCGACCCGTGGCGCCTGCATGACGCCCTCAACATAGGACCGCGGATCATGCAGGCTTGCGGCGGTCGCCTCCATGAAGCGCATGATCGGCCCGGCCTGAATGGTGATTGCCAGCGTCAGAGCCAGGAGCACGCCGACCGGGATGATCTCGACCAACAGCACGCGGGGAACATTTTCCTCCACCGGCGCCCAGAAGGCACGGATGCCGGCGCGACTGATCGAAATCATCGCCGCAAAACCGGAAATGATCAGCATCGCCGAGAACCACCACGCCATGGATGAGATCTCGCCGCCATTGCCCATGCCGACCGGGTTCAGCGCCGCTGTCAACATGACAAATTTGGCGACGAAGCCGGATAGTGGCGGAAAGCCAGCGACGAGAATGCCGCACACGGCAAAGCTGATGCCGAGCAAAGCAAGCGTGCCGGGGATGGCGACGCCAACCTCCTCGTCGAACTCTTCGTCCTCCTCGCCTTCGCCAAAGGCCTCCATCGTCACGGCAAGAACGTTCGCGACCGCGTCCTGACCGCGCTCGACCAGCTCGATCAGCAAAAACAGGGCACTGACGGCAAGCGTCGAACTGGCGAGGTAATAGAGCGCACCCGCCGTGACATCGACCTGGAGCAGCCCCATCGCGGCCAGCAAGGTTCCCGACGAGACCAGCACCGAGAAACCGGCGAGACGGCCCAAAGCCTGGGATGCCAGCACCCCGATCGTGCCGAACACGATGGTTGCCATGCCGCCGACGAAAAGGAAATTGGCGCCGAACCCGCTGACGCTGGAGCCGGTTCCGTCGAAGAACAGCGGAGACAGGCGCAGGATCACATAGACCCCGACCTTCGTCATGATCGCAAAGATCGCCGCAACGGGAGCCGGTGCAGCGGTGTAGGCAGTGGGCAGCCAGAACGCCAGCGGCCACATCCCCGCCTTGATGAGGAAGGCAATTCCGAGAATGGCAGCGCCCGCTTCCAGAAGCATCTGGTTTTCCGGCGCGACATGGGGAATGCGCAGCGACAGATCAGCCATGTTCAGCGTACCGGTGACGCCGTAGATCATGGCCACACCGATGAGGAACAGCAGCGCCGCCAGAAGGTTCATGGCGATATAGTGCAGGCCCGCGCGCACGCGCTGCGTGCCGGAGCCATGCAGCATCAGGCCATAGGAAGCGGCCAGCATCACCTCGAAAAACACGAACAGGTTGAACAGGTCACCTGTCAGGAAAGCGCCGTTCAGCCCCATGAGCAAGAACAGGAACAAGGTGTGATAGTGCGGACCGGCCTTGTTCCACCGCCCTGCCGCAAACAGCAGCGAAGGCAGTGAAATGACTGCGGTCAGCACGAGCATCATCGCCGACAGCCGGTCCAGAACCAGCACGATGGCAAAGGGCGGCGGCCAATTGCCCAGGAGATAGACCACGACGCGACCATCATCCGCCACGCCATCGGCATGCGTGATGCGCAGCAGCGCAATCGATACCACCAGCAGCGCAACGGCGGTCAGCATCGAGATCGTCGCCTTCAGACGGCGTTCGCGATCATCGAAGAGCAACAGCAATGCACCCGCCACAAGCGGGATGATGATCGGTGCAATGATGAGATGTTCGGGGGCCATGATCAACGCTCCGGCTCCCTGCCATCAACATGGTCAGTGCCGGTCAGGCCGCGCGCGGCGAGCAGAACCACCAGAAAAAGCGCGGTGGTGGCAAAGCCGATGACGATTGCGGTGAGCACAAGAGCCTGTGGCAACGGATCGGCATAAGCCGCAGGATCCACCGTCCCCGCGCCGGGCAGGACCGGAGGCCGGTCGACCACAAGTCGGCCCATCGAAAAGATGAACAGGTTGACCGCATAGGAAAGCAGGCTCAGGCCGATAATGACCTGATAGGTGCGCGGACGCAGGATCAGCCAGACGCCGGAGCTGACGAGAAAGCCGATACCGAGAGCAAGCACGAGTTCCATCAGCCCTCCTCCGCCCTGGCGGCTTCGACCGCGCGGGCACGATGACTACGGATGGACTGGTGGGCAATTGCGATCAGCATCAGCACCGTGGCGCCGACGACCAGACCGAACACGCCCAGATCAAACAGCAGGGCAGACGCGGCAGGCATTTTCGCGATGTAAGGAATCTCCACATAGCGGAAGAACGAGGTGAGGAACGGGAACCCGAACAGCCAGGAGCCCATGCCTGTGAAAGCGGCAATCAGCAACCCGAAGCCGATCCATTTCACCGGCAGAATGCGCAGGCGGTCTTCGACCCACCGCGTTCCGCCCGCCAGATACTGAAGCAGGAACCCGATCGCCAGCGCGATGCCGGCAGCAAAGCCGCCACCGGGCAAATCATGACCACGCAGGAAGAGGTAGGCGGAGATGGTGATGATGACCGGGAACATCCATTGCATGATGACGGACGGCACCATCAGATAGTCGCGCACGGTCGCGCCGATCTCCCGGTCTGCGGCAGCATCGTCAAATTCATTCTGGATGCGCTGCTGTTCCGTCACGCCGATACTGTCGAACGCAGGGCGGAAACGACGCAGAAGCGCAAAGACGGTGAGCGCCACGATGCCAAGAACGGTGATCTCACCCAGCGTATCGAAACCGCGGAAGTCGACCAGAATCACGTTGACGACATTGGTGCCGCCGCCTTCGCTGTAGGCGCGCGTCATGAAGAAGTCTGAAATGGTTTCCGGCATGGGCGTCGTCATCATCGTGTAGGCAAGCACCGCCATCCCGGCACCGCTCACCATCGCGAGGATGAAGTCGCGGTGACGGCGCATCCTTGCCGGCGCGGTTACCGAATTGTCGACCGCTTCCAGTCGTTTCGGCAGCCAGCGCAGGCCGAGCAGGATGAGCACGGTGGTGACGATCTCGACAAGCAACTGCGTGACCGCCAAATCCGGGGCCGAGAACCAGACAAATGTGATGCAGGTGACAATGCCCGCGCCGCCCATCAGCACGAGGGCCGCCAGCCGGTGATATTTCGCCTGATACGCCGCCCCCAGCGCGCAGATGATCCCCACGAACCAGATGGCGGCAAACACCGGATCGAAACCTGCCAGTCTGGGAAGCTCCAGCTGGAACCCTCCCCGGAACAGCGGCCACAGGCCCGCGATGAAGGCCAGAAAAACCACCAGTCGAAGTTGCGGCTGAAGACGACGGGTGCCGAAATTGGCTTCCGCCCATCGTGCCATGCGCCAGGAAATCGTCACCAGGATACGTTCGAAAATGCGCTGTCCCTTCAAATTGCGAAGGTAGGGCGCACCATCCACGGACCTCGCCAGATAACGCTGAAGCGCAAGATAGATCAGAAGTCCTCCGACCAGGGCGATCACGCTCATCAGCATCGGCGTGTTGAAGCCGTGCCAGACAGCAAGACTGTATTCCGGCGTCCGACTCCCCAGCACCGCACGCACACCGACATCCAGATAGGGTCCGATGGTCAGGCCCGGCACGATGCCGACGATCAGGCACATCAGCACAAGAAACTCGATGGGCCGGCGCATCCAGTGCGGCGGCTCATGCGGAATACGCGGCAGGTCGACCGGCTTGGGACCAAAGAACACCGTATGGATGAAACGCACCGAATAGGTGACCGCAAACGCGCCGGCGATGGTCGCGACATAGGGTGCAACACCATCGAGCAACGAGCCATGGTGCTGCTCGAGGGTTTCGGCAAAGAACATTTCCTTGGACAGGAAGCCGTTGAGAAGCGGCACACCCGCCATCGCCGCACCTGCCACCATTGCCAGCGTTGCGGTGAACGGCATGAAGGAGAACAGCCCCGACAGCCTGCGCATGTCGCGCGTACCGGCCTCATGGTCGATGATGCCGGCCGCCATGAACAGCGACGCCTTGAACGTGGCGTGATTGATCATGTGGAAGATCGCCGCGACCGCCGCCAGCGGACTGCCCAGGCTCAGAAGCGTCGTGATCAACCCCAGATGGCTGATCGTCGAATAAGCCAGCAGACCTTTCAGATCCTGTTGGAAAATCGCAAAGAATGCGCCCAGCAGCAAGGTCGACATGCCCGCAAAGCCGACAATGAGGAACCATTCATCCGTACCGGAAAGGACCGGCCAAAGTCGCGCGAGCAGAAAAACACCCGCCTTCACCATTGTCGCAGAATGCAGATAGGCCGACACGGGCGTGGGGGCCGCCATCGCATTGGGCAACCAGAAATGAAACGGAAACTGCGCGCTTTTGGTCAGCGCCCCCAAGAGGATCAGAATCAAAGCGGGCGCGTAAAGGTCGTGCTCGCGGATCAGGTTGCCCGATGCCAGCACGTCGTCCAGTTCGTAGCTGCCGACCATGTGCCCGATCATGACCAGACCGACGAGGAGGCAAAGCCCGCCACCGCCGGTGAGCGTCAGCGCCATGCGCGCGCCGTCGCGCGCGGCCTGATTATGGTGCCAGTAGCCGATCAGCAGGAACGAGAAAATGCTGGTCAATTCCCAGAAGATCGCCAGCAAGATCAGGTTTCCGGAAATGACCACGCCCTGCATCGCGCCCATGAATGCCAGCAGGAACGAGAAAAAGCGCGGAATCGGATCCTTTGGCGACATGTAGTAGCGCGCATAAAGCACGACGAGGAAGCCAATGCCGGTAATCAGCATCGTGAACAGCCACGCAAAACCGTCCATGCGCAACGTGAAGCTCAGACCATATTCCGGCAGCCACTCGACCGGCCGGCTGATCACCTCGCCCTGCGCCAGCGTCGGGAAAAAAGAAACCGCAATCGCGAAAGCCGCCAGAGTAATCCCGCCTGAAAGCCAAGCTTCTGAATTACGAGCGCTTCCCGGCAGCATGCTCGCAAGGACGCTGCCCATGAAAGGAAGGACTATCAGTAGCAGTAGAAGGTTGGCTTCGGTCATGAACAACAGAACTAGATTGAGGCTACGGAGACGGGCAAGCCCGGACCTTAGAAATGAAAAGCAACATCAGACCGGTGTCAGTCAACCCACGAATTGCGTGACCTGAACCTTATGATGCCCGCACCTGGGTGAAACGCCCCTCAGGGCGCTGCAGATCCCGTTTCCCGCAATTCGACCGCAGGTGTTTCTGGAAATGCCGGACTTACCTGCGCTGCCCTCATTTCGTGAAGCCATTCGCGCCAGACAGCGACCAGAAGCGCCATCAGGACAGGACCGATAAACAGTCCCAGGAAACCCATCGTCTTGACCCCGCCGATGAGGCCAAAAAATGTCGGCAAAAACGGCAGCTTGATCGGTCCGCCAACCAGTCGCGGACGCAACGTCTTGTCGACGATGAACAATTCGGTCGCGCCCCATGCAAAAAGCGCAAGACCAGCCACCGGTGAGCCCGAAGCAATCAGGTAGAGCGAGACCAGCGTGAATGACAGCGGCGCGCCGCCCGGAATCAGCGCCATCACACCCGTGATCACGCCCAGCGTCACCGGAGAAGGAACTCCGGCAATCCAGTAGGCCACGCCGAGCACGATCCCCTCGCCGATCGCGATCAGGGTCATGCCCATGACTGTCGAACTGATCGTCGCAGGAACGACGCGGGAGATGCGGCTCCAACGTACCGGCAAGATGCGCTCACCCAGCGTGTCGACCTGCCCGGCAAACTTTTCGCCGTCCTTATAGACGAAGAAGAGCGCGATCATCATGAACAGCAAGGTCAGCATCAGATCGAACAAGCCGGTTCCCGCCGCAAGAACGGCGCGATAGATGCTGCCGATATTGGCACCGCTGACGATCTGCACCAGTTCGCCGATGGCGCCCGGATGTCCGATATAGCGGTACCATTGCTCATCGACCCACTGGCCAACCCCCGGCAGCGTCGCCATCCAGCCGGGCGTCTCTGAACCGGTGCGGTTGGTCTCCACGGCCCAGTTGAACCAGACGCCCACTTCCGTGATCGTGTAGCTGACCGCCATCACCAGCGGGACGATCAGAAACGCCAGGATCAGGAGAATTGCGATCGTCGCGGCAAGCGGCCGGTTGCCGCCGCAGCGGCGCAGGATGTCGCTGTAGATCGGCCAGCTGGCAAAGCCGATGACCAGGGCGGCCAGAACCGGCACCAGAAAGCCATGGAAGAAGTACACGCCGGCCGCCAGCACCAACACGAGCAACCATCGAGCGACCGAAATCGGCGCGATCAAAGCGACGCGGTTCGGCGAGGCAGTGCCGAGCCATCTCGGCTCCGAGGGCTGTTCGTTAGGCTTCATGCTCTGGCGATACTCCCGAATTGGCGTTGGCATCCTGTTTTTGGATCAACACCATGACACCTGTTTGTGTTGCATCCGCTATCAAGGCGGGTCAAGGGGCAGACGATGAATTAGCAGCATCAACGGCAGTTCCACCAAGCGCCATCAAACCCGCTGCCGGTCGCGCCCCGAACGGATCATATCCGCCGCCTTCTCCGCGATCATGACCACGGGCGAAGCCGTGTTGCCGGACACGATGGTCGGCATGATCGAGGCATCGACAATGCGCAGTCCGTCCAGCCCATGAACACGCAGGTCTGGCGCGACGACCGCCTGTGGATCCTGCCCCATGCGGCATGTGCCAACCGGATGAAAGATCGTCGTGGCGATGTTGCCGATTTCGGCCAGCAACTGCTCGTCGGTCTGCTGATGCGGTCCTGGCAGAATCTCCGCAGGAGCGTATCGCGCCAGCGCCGCTGCCGTCATGATCTGCCGGGCCTGACGCACCGAGCGCAATGCCACGTCGCGGTCACGTGGAGCCGACAGATAATTCAGGTGAATGTCCGGCTGCTCCGCCACATCGGTGGTTCTGAGATGGACCGTCCCGCGGCTGTCGGGCCGCAGATTGCAGACCGACACGGTGATGGCCGGGAACGCATGCAACGGATCGCCCAGCCGATCGGTCGAGAGCGGCTGCACGTGATATTCAAGATCGGGCGTCGCAAGCGACGGATCGGACTTGGTGAACATGCCGAACTGGCTCGGGGCCATCGACATCGGACCATTCTGCATCAGGGCGTAACGCATCCCGATCATCGCCTTGCCAACACGGCTGTTGAACATCGTGTTCAGCGTCTTCGCGCCATTGACCTTGTAGACGGTGCGAATCTGGAGATGGTCCTGCAGGTTTTCGCCGATTCCATCGCTTTGATGCGTCACGTCGATGCCCAGCCGGCCAAGAATATCGGGACGGCCGATGCCCGACAATTCGAGTATCTTGGGGGAGTTGATCGCGCCTGCCGCCAGCAGCACTTCCGCGCGCGCTTTGGCGACATAGGTCTGGCCACCGTGTGAAAACTCCACTCCGGTGACGCGCTTTCCTTCCATCACCAGACGGCGCGCCAGCGCATGGGTGACGAGACGCAGATTGCCGCGCCGAAGCGCCGGCCGCAAGAAACCCTTCGCGGTGTTCCAGCGCAATCCGCGCCTCTGATTGACCTCGAAGAAGCCGGAGCCCTCATTATCGCCATCGTTGAAATCGGCGCGCGGCATGATGCCAAACTCCTGCGCGCCAGCCTGGACGGCATGAAGGATGTCCCAGGTCAGCCTTTGCCGGGCGACCTTCCATTCGCCGCCAGCGCCGTGATGTTGCGATGCGCCGCCATGGTGATCTTCAGATTTGAGGAAATAGGGCAGCACGTCGTCCCAGCCCCATCCCGCATTGCCCATCTGACGCCAGCCATCATAATCGGCCGCCTGCCCTCTCATGTAGATCATGCCATTGACGGACGAGCAGCCGCCCAGAACCTTGCCCCGCGGATAGACCAGCGACCTTCCATTCAGGCCGGGTTCGGCGGCGGTCTTCATCATCCAGTCGGTACGCGGATTTCCGATGCAATAAAGGTAGCCGACGGGAATATGCACCCAGTGATAATTGTCGCTCCCGCCCGCCTCCAGCAACAGCACGCGATTGTTCGAATCCGCCGTAAGGCGATTGGCAAGGACACAGCCCGCCGTCCCCGCGCCGAGGATCACATAATCGAAATCGCCCTCAAACCGCGCCGCTTCGGTCAATTGACTGCCTCCCATCCAGTTCGATTCGTCCGCCCGCATGTCCACCGGGCGTGCAAAGGCGGTCTTTTCCCGAGAGATGGCGCATTTGCGGATTTACGATACGGAAACCCATATCCGCACTCAACTGCCTGAATCGGTGCGCAATTGCGAAACGACGCAGATATCCGCACAAAAGCGCTTGTGTTCCTTAAGCGCGCGGGTTAGTGGGGCGTCCGTGGAGAGGTGGCCGAGTGGTCGAAGGCGCTCCCCTGCTAAGGGAGTAGAGGTCAAAAGCTTCTCGAGGGTTCGAATCCCTTCCTCTCCGCCAGCCAACTTGTTGGAATCATTCTCTAATTTGAAATTGCCAGCCGGAACAGCGCGGAACTGCGGGTTATCGGGCCAAAGCTGTTGACTGCGCCACCTGCCCGAATCGCTGATTTCGTTCTCTCTCCGCCGATATTCTCCAAAGCTCCTGACTGCGCGGATTGGGTACGGAGATGTAAGTCGCTGTAATTGCGTCGTTATTTTCTTTGGTTTATCCGTACTTTTGTTACGCGATTCGGCATGAGAGGGAATCTGAAGTCCAATTTGCGGGGTGGTGATCGTCGCTTATGGCGGACAGCACACGACGCTCGTCGCTTGTCTGGTAGTCCTCAACACCGAGCTCCATCGAAAACACCGCATTATCGAGCAATTCCTTCATGTTCAGTAATACTCGCGAATGTAGCCGTATGCCTTCTCGAACAGCTCTGCGTCCTGGTGCAGCTTGTAGCGAAAGAGCGTCTGGCGAAGCGCCTTCTTGACCTCGCGTTCACCCGCGTGCGTGGCTTGCCAGCCGTCGAACCTGACCGCGCGCACGATCTCGTCGATATCGTCCACGACCCGCTTGACCATCACAGGCGTGTCGCCGTTCCGGGCTTCCTCGAACAACTCCGTCAACGCCGCCTTGCCACGGTCGATGCCCTCTTCTTCCGGCGTCTCGCGTTCGGTCCTCACCACGTCTTTCGCCAGCGCAAGAAGCTCTTTCAGGAAGTCGATCGACAGCAGGAGACCCTGCTGATGCCGGTTCTTCAGGTCCTCCAGGCGCTCGCCCAGCGCCCTGAACTTCGGATTCCCCGCATGCTTCCGTAGACGGCCCGCCAGCTTGACCGAGATTTCCTTGGCCTTCTTTTCCGGGTCAGGGTTGCAAAGAACCGCCTCCAGCAGTTCGGCATCCAGAACCAGCGTGTCGAGATCATCCCGCACCGCATCGACATGGACGTTTTCGTGGATCAACTCGATGGTCTTGGCGCCCAGCCGATGCCACAACAGCCGCCCTGTGCCACTGGAGGGCTTCAGCGACTCGTAGACCTGCGCCAGCCAGCGATAATCGGTCTCGTACTGCGTCAGCACCGGATCGGGCGACAGCGCCTCCCAAATACGCGCCAGAACACTGAAATCGGCCGCAAAGGCGTCGCGCAGGTCGTTGTTCGGGATACATTCCTGCGCGGCGATCAGGCCCTCGTAGCCGGTCAGGCTGCGGTCCACGCCCGCGAAATAGGCCAGGCACTTCTGCAGGGCGGTCGGCAGGGTGTTGATCAGCTCGGCGATGTTCGACACCGCCTTTTGCACGCCTTCCTCGTCGAACTTCAGCGCCTGCGCCACGTCGTCGAATATGCCGAGGTAGTCGACGATCAGGCCATGCGTCTTCTGCTCGCCATAGGGACGGTTCGTCCGGCAGATCGCCTGCAAGAGCGTGTGGTCGCGCAGCGGCTTGTCCAGATACATCGTCTGCAGGATCGGCGCATCGAAGCCGGTCAGCAGCTTCGACGTCACGATGATGATCTTCAGCGGGTCCTTCGGGTCGCGGAACCGGTCGAGCAGCTTCTCCTCGGCATCGCGGTCGCGCTTGAAGGCCGCATATTCGGGCTCGCCGCTGTTGACCGAGATCACCACGTCGGACACCTCGGGCGGCAGGTGGCGGTCGAGTTCCTGCTTGTAGAGAAGACAGCTCTCGCGGTCGAAGGTCACCACCTGCGCGCCAAAGCCGTTCGGGGCGACCTTCTCCTTGAAGTGCTTGGCGATGTCGCCGCAAATCGCGCGGATGCGTTCGGGCGCCTTGACCAAGATCGACATCTTGGCAGCGGCCTTGCCCAGCCGATCCCGGTCCTCGTCGGTCAGACCCTGCGTCAGCTCGGCATAGGCCTCCTCGATGGCCTTCTGGTCGATGTGCAGGTCCACCAGGCGCGGCTCGAAATGCAGCTCCTTCGTCGCCCCATCGCGGATCGAGTCGTTCAGACCATAGCGGCTCATGTAGCCGCCATCGTCCGTGTCGGCGCCAAAGGCGTAGAAGGTGTTCTTGTCGGCGCGGTTGATGGGCGTGCCGGTCAGGCCGAACAGGAACGCGTTCGGCAGCGCCTCGCGCATCTTGCGGCCCAGATCGCCTTCCTGCGTTCGGTGCGCCTCGTCCACCAGCACGATGATGTTGTCGCGGTCGTTCAGCACGCCGTCGGCTTCGGCGAACTTGTGGATCGTGGTGATCACCACCTTCCGCGCATCCTTGCCCAGCAGATCGGCAAGTTCCTTGCGGCTTTCCGTGCGCACCATGTTGGCCATGTCGGCGGCATAGAAGGTGCCCGAGATCTGGCTGTCGAGGTCGATGCGGTCCACCACGATCAGCACCGTGGGGTTCTTCAGCGCCGGGTGCAGCCGCAGCTTGCGCGCGGCGAACAGCATGAGCAGCGATTTGCCCGACCCCTGGAAATGCCAGATCAGCCCCTTGCGCGGCTGGCCCGCCACGACCCGCGCGACGATCTTGTTGACGCCGTCCACCTGCTGATAGCGGGCGATGATCTTGATGCGGTGCTTGCCCTTTTGCGTGGCAAAGGCGGTGAAGCTGTCGAGCATGTCGAGCACCATCGCGGGGCGCAGCATCGAGGCGGCGGCCTTTTCCACCTCGCCCAGCGATTGCTTGCCGTCGCCGTCGCGCCAGGGGCCCCACATGTCGACCGGCATCCGGACAGAGCCATAGCGGAACTCCTTGCCCTCGGTCGCGACCGAAAAGATGTTGGGCACGAACAGTTCCGGCACGTTGCGTTCGTAGTCGTCATGCACCTGAATGGCAGCGTCGAGCCAGCTTTGGCTGGACCGCACCGGCGTCTTGGCCTCGATCAGGACCAGCGGAATGCCGTTGACCAGCAGCACCAGATCGGCGCGCTTTTCCGTCTTGCCCGCCCGGATGGTGAACTGCTGGGTGACGACGAAGCTGTTCTTCTCGATCTCGTCGAAGTCGATCAGGCGGATGGTGACGTGTTCGCCATTCGCGCCGAAGGGCATCGACCGTTCGCCCAGAAGCCACGCGGCAAATTCCTCGTTGGCCTTCACCAGCCCGTCCGACCGCGCGCCCATGACGATGGCGCGCAGGCGGTAGAGCACGTCATCGGCCCGGCCGGGGTTGGCGGCGATGTCGGGGTTCAGGCGGATCAGGGCGTCGCGCAGATGGGGTTCGACCAGCACCTCTTGCGGCTGGCGGGGAAGGTCGGCGGGGACGACGTAATGCCAGCCGAGGCCCGCGATCCTGCCGCCCGTGCGGGCGAGGCCGATGGAGAGTTGCGCCGGGCGGGCCGAGGCCGCGCCCGCGAGAAGGTCGCGCAGATGGGCTTCCACGGTGCTGGATTCGGTGAAGGTCATGCGGGCACCTCAAAACTGGCGCGTAACATTTTATGCATGAGCTGCTTCGTTGCGGCCTGCCGCGCTTCGATGGATCGAATCACGCTTTCTGCCGCTGCAAGTTCTTTCGCGATCGCGTCCCGATCCTCTTTGCTTGGCCAAGGAATCGTGAGCGGTCGAAGTACCTCCAGATTTATATTCTTTTGCGCCGTCTGCGTCGCAACCTCAAACTCGAGGTATGGCCTCGTGAAGCGCAAGGTATATTCGAGATAGTCAACGTCGGACGGATCTTTGGGGACGACACCTACTACACTGTCAGTGCAATACGTTTCCGTGGCCGAAATCGCGGTTGCAGCAATCACAGCAGCAATTGTCAGAAAAATGGTCCCTGCAGGGAATGACTTGCTGTATTGCACTCCTTCATCGGAAAGAAACTGAGACGCAGAAAAATCCCTGCCCCTTGCAGCAGCCACGTCTCCGGTCTGCGCGAAAGGATACGGGCCACCGAAGAATTGTGGCAAGTTGCGTGGCCTGTGAGAGAACCTGCCACGATCTACCGACGCAACGTCCGATAGCCTTACAAAGCACATATTGGGTTCATCGTCTTCCTCCCAACCTTGATAGTCGGCCGGTTTGAATGTGATTTTTCATGGAATGAGGACCCTGTTTAAGGGGTGATTTTCGTCCAAACGGGACCCCTTAACGTGGGGTCATCAAAATGCCTCCGGTTTCATCGGAGGCATTTGTGTTTTGGATGTTGATTGTGGAGACGATTGCAAAGATACGCCGGCTTTCGCGGGTTCAGGGCAAGTCGATCAAGGCGATTTGCCGCGAGTTGAAGGTTTCACGGAAAGTGGTGCGCAAGGTGCTGCGCTCGGACGAGACCGAGTTCCGCTACGAGCGCAAGCATCAGCCCTATCCGCGGATGGGGGCATGGCGCGAAGAGCTTGACCGGATGCTGACGACGAACGTGGCCAAGCCCCGGCGG
>NZ_FORF01000031.1 GCF_900113935.1 Aquamicrobium aerolatum DSM 21857 | reverse complement strand
CCTGGCGCTGGTTTGGAGGTGTTCGGGCGACGGTAGATCGCCTCGATGCCCATCTTCTTCATGAGCGTGGCGACGTGCAGCCGCCCGGTTTCCAATCCTTCTCCTCTCAAGAGCCCTTGCAACATCCCTGGTGTAGGCGTTCAAACCTCTGCCGCATTTGCCGCCGCCATCGATGAAGTCGGCCGCTTCCGACAATCTCGCACCGCCGGCGCCTACTTCGGGCTCGTCCCCAGACGTCATCAATCTGGAGAGATCGATTGGACAGGGCGCATCACCAAACAAGGCGACAGCATGGTCCGCAAACTCCTTTACGAAGCAGCCAACTCGATCCTCACGCGCAGTCGTGGCAACTTCGCCTTCAAGGGGTGGCCATGAAGATTGCGAAGCGGCGTGGTTTAAGAAAGGCGCGCGTGGCGCTTGCCAGGCGTCTCGCCGTCATTATCACGCCATGCTGCGCGATGGCACTTTGTTCGAAGCTTGAGGTGAGATAGAATCCGATTACCAGCGGTGAAGCCAGAAAGCTGATCCGAGGGCGGTTTCCCGAGAGGGAACGCAGGGACGGACGATCTGCGAAGGTTACCGGATGGGCCAGAAAGCCCGCTTCGAGTCAATGCAACGTTCGGCCTTGTGAAAAACGATACAGCACGATCGCTGCTCGCAGCCATCAGTGCGGGCAGATCCTTGAAACCCTCAAGGGAAACACCGCCAAGCTCTGCAAATTACAGATCCTGACCCTAGCCCGCGAGCTCGCGTGTCGGCTGCAGGCGGAACTTCATCACCTGACCATCATCGCGCTTGTGGTTGACAAGCGGCAAAAATAGAGTCATTCATATTCGTGAATGGAGTTCACATATATGAACGTTAAGTCAGCAACTCGGGCTTTGAAAATTCTTCGTGGGCTGGGCGAGAAGCCACAAAGCCATGTCGAGCTGTCCGTGGCGCTCGACATTCCTCGAAGCAGCCTTACCGGACTTCTCACAACGATGATGGACGACGGATTCGTGACCTATGACGCGAACACCCGGTTGTACGGTCTTGGCCCGGAAGTTCTCCTGCTCGCTCAACGCTATCTCGCAGGTATCAATGTCGTGACCACCGGCCAGGCCATGGTGGCGGAAATTGTGAGAGAAACGGGTGAATCGACCGCGCTGGTCGTTCGCGCGGGGGACGATATTCTTGTCGTCGCAAAGCAGAATTCCGAAACGCCCATTCGACGCTCAATGCAGCTTGGCGAACGGGCGCCCATGTCGCTAACGGCGGCGGGTCGCGTTTTCCTGGCCTATATGTCCAAGGCGGAGAGGGAGCGTATCATCGGGTCCAGCCTTGCTGAAACCGGGCTGACGGCCGAGCGCATCGAACGGCTTGAGGCGCACCTTCATGAAGTCCGCGCCGGGGCCGTGGCCTATTCGCGTGAAGACCTGTTGTCAGGCGTCATTGCAATGGCACTACCCGTTTTTGATGCCAATGGCGCCGTTGAAGCATGCCTGAGCGTGTCGGCGCCAACATCACGATTCGACGAAATTCTCGAAGAGAGGATCGCAGGGTCTCTGCGGCGACATGCATCCGCATTGTCGGCAGTGCTCCGCGCCAAACCGTGACACCTTAGAAATTGGTTAGGGAGGTATGTATGCGTAAATTGATAGCAACCATGGCGCTCGCCGGCGCAATGACCGCCGCCATGATGTCGGCTGCAAGGGCAGAAAAGGATATCGTGTTTGCTCACGTCTTTGCTGCCAATAGTCTTGAGCAAGAAACTGCCGAAGTGTTCGCCAAGAAGGTTGCCGAGTTCAGCAAGGGCGAACTGAAGGTAACGGTGTTTCCGGCAAGCCAGCTGGGAGGCTGGAACCAGATCGCCACCCAGCAGCGTTCGGGCGCAGTCCACGTGACGATCATTTCGACCAGCGCGCTCGGCTCCTTCTCTCCGCTAGCAACCGTTGATGTCTGGCCATTCATTTTCGAGACGCGTGAGCAGTTCGATAAGGCTTATGCCAGTGAAGACGGCAAGGCGTTCTTCAAGGCCATCGAGGCCGAATCCGGCTACCGGGTTCTCGCGCCCACTTACAAGGGTTTTCGGAACGTCTACCTGCGGCATGATGCGGATGACCTGAAGGGCCAGAAGATCCGCGTTCCCGGCTTGCCGATTGTCCTTCGTTCATTCGAAGCATGGGGCGCCAGCCCGACTCCGATGGACATGGCCGAGATCTACACTGCCATGCAGCAGGGTGTTGTCGATGGTATCGAAATCGAGGCCCAGACAGCACTATCTTCGGGTATGGGCGACGTCACCAAGACAGTGCTAATGACCAAGCACATGATGCCGAACTACGCCTTCATCTTCTACGGTGCATGGCTCGACGAGCTTCCCGAGGCAGAGCGCGTGGCGCTCGAGCAGGCTTCGGCCGAAGCCAGCAAATATTTTGCTGACAAGATCGCGATCGCCGAAGCCCAGGCGCTGGAAGCCTTCAAGCCCAAGGGTGCCAACATCAAGGAAGTCGACCTCAACGCGATGAAGAGCCAGGTCTCCGGCCTCGACAAGGAGTTTCCTGACCAATACGGCTGGGTTAAGCGCCTTCAAGCTGCAGCCGGCATGAACTGATCGTCATGCTGAATGTCGCTTCCATCGTGACCCGTGTCGCGGATGTCGTTGCGACTGTCGCACGGTGGGTGATCGGGCTTTGCCTGTTCGCCCTCCTTGCGGCCGTAGCTACACAGATATTCGGACGACATGTTCTGCACAGCACTCCGTCGTGGACCGAAGTCTTCGCCTCCCTAATGATGACCTGGCTTTCCTTCATCGGCGCGGCCTATGCCGTACGGCTGGACGAGAACATGGCGATTGCCGTAATTCCCGAGGCGCTGTCGGGATGGGCGCGTACCATTCTCCTCGTGATCATTGGCATCGTCGGTATGATCTTCGGCTATCTGCTGCTCGACGCCAGCATCGAACAACTGTCGCTTCTGGGAAGCTCGACCATCATCGGGCTCGGCATATCGACACAGTGGCTTTATCTAAGCGCCCCGATTGCCGCAGGGCTCATGCTCCTCTTCCTTGCGGAGCGAATGTTGCTGGCACTCGTCACGCGCGATGGGCCCGCCACCAAAAATGAGGTGTCGCTGTGATTCCGTTCGGCATTTTTATCGTCACTTTGATCATTGGGGTTCCGACGTTCATCGTCATCGGCATCACTGCTTTCGCGGCGATCGGCCGCCTGCCGCATTCGGTTCTCATCGACCAGATGACGGCGGCACTTAACAATTTCCCGTTGATCGCCCTGCCGCTCTTCCTGCTGATGGGCAATCTGATGACATATGGCGGGATCACGCGCTCGCTTGTGTCGTTTACCAATCTCTTCCTTGGCCGCATTCGCGGTGGCCTGTCACTGGGCGCGATCGGCTCGGCAACATTCTTCTCGACGATCTCGGGCTCAGCTGCCGCGGATACGTCAGCGCTTGGCGCGGTACTGATCCCGGCCATGAAGGAGGACGGCTATCATCCCGGCTATGCAGGCGCGCTGATCGCGGCTGCCGGCACTTTGGGCTCCATCATTCCACCGTCCATTCTGCTCGTTCTCTACGGCGTTCAGACCGGCACCTCCATACGCGGCCTGTTCATGGCGGGTGTTGTCCCTGGGATTACCGCCGCACTCGGCATGATGGGTGTTGCGCTATGGACCGCGTTCCGCCGAAACTATCCAAAATATCCCTCGCCGACGGCGCACGAAGCGGTCAAGGCCACTGTCGGCGCAATCCCTGTGTTGCTCCTGCCGCTGATCATACTGGTCGGGATCATCTCTGGCTTCTTCACCATCACGGAAAGCGCCGGCGTCGCGGTACTCTACGCTTTGCTGCTGATCGTCGCCAAGGGTCGGTTCAAATTCGAGGCCATTGCGAACATCTTCATGAAGTCGGGCATAGAAACCGCGGCGGTTACCATCGTCATCGCGGCATCGGCAGCCCTGGCGTGGCCCCTGACGCGCAGCCAAGTCCCGCTTCATGCGGCAAACTTCATTCTTGAGCACTTGTCCAACCCAGTCTTGATCCTGTTCGTGGTCAACCTGCTTCTGTTGTTCCTCGGCATGTTCCTGGCACCGGCAGCAGCCCTGATCATCGTAACGCCGCTGCTCACCCCCCTTGGCGCCGCATTAGATGTCGATCCCCTACAGCTTGGGCTGATGATCGTCTTCAATCTCAACCTGGGACTGATCGTTCCTCCCATCGGCGAAAGCTTGTTCATAACGGCACGAATAGCGGGAACGAGCTACGTAACCCAGGTCAAGGAGTGTCTACCGTTCGTTGCCGTCAACCTCATCGTGCTCATGCTCGTCACCTACTGGCCACCGATGACGACCGCTTTCCCGGCCCTCGTTGGATACTGATACAATGACTCATCTTCTTAAGGAAACGACGGGACGCGTCCGAATCCTCACACTCAACCGGACGGAAATTGGCAACCGGGTGTCTAAAGCCCTTGCTCTCGATCTCATTGCCGCGCTTGACGATGCGGAGCAAGATACCGCGATCGGTGCCATTGTCTTGACCGGAAATGGTGAGGTCTTCTGCATCGGCGGCGACCACTCCGGCGCCGGCCGTACCCCGGAAGCGATCCAGGACTTTGCCGAAGCGTTCGGCAACCTCAACCGACGTGTTCAAACCTTGGGCAAGCCGGTATTCGCCGCGATCAACGGTGATGCAATGGCTGGCGGGTTTAGCATGCTCAGTTGCTGCGACATCGCCGTGATGAGCGAGACCGCGACGCTTGGCCTACCGGAGCTCGAACATGGTCTCTTTCCGATCCTCGCAATGGCAACGATCCAACGGATCATGAGCCGGAAATTGTTCTTTGAACTGGTCTACGAGGGAAGGAGACTGACGGCTGACGAGGCACGCGCCTTGTGGCTGGTGAACGAGGTGGTCCCGCGCGAACAGGTTCTGGCTCGCACACTTGCGAGGGCACAAAAACTTGCCGAGGCGCCCGCCATGTCCGTCAGGCTCGGGCGCCAAGGGTATGAAACCATGCTGGGTGGCGAACTTGACGTCGCCCTGCGTCACGCCAGGACCCTCCTGCCGCTACTTGCCGGCACGCGAGAATGAATTCCAATCAACAGGTAGACATTAATGACCAAAACCAAAGTCCTTAGAACCATGTTCTCCGCCCCGGATATGTTGCTGTGCATGGGGGCTTATGACGCTCTTTCCGCACGTCTGGCGGAACAAGCCGGCTTCAACTGCATCTATCTTGGTGGATTTGCCGCCGCGACCTCGATGCTCGGCGTACCGGATCTCGGCATCCTCACGCTGCCGGAAATGGCTGACCATATCAGACGGATCGCCGCGGTGACCACAAAGCCGATCATCGCGGATGCCGATAACGGCCATGGCAACGCCGTCAATACCGCACGGACGATCGCGATGTTCGAGGCAGCCGGCGCCTCTGGCATTCATATGGAAGATCAGGTGCTTCCTAAAAAATGCGGCCACGTCGCCGGCAAGGTTCTGGTTCCGACAGAGGATATGATCAACAAGCTGAAGGCCGCGCAGCAAGCCCGTTCCGACAAGGATTTCGTCATCATCGTACGGACCGACGCGATCGCTGTTGATGGGCTTGATGCGGCGATCGATCGCGCCAAACGGTATGCTGATGCGGGTGCCGACGCACTTTTCCTAGATGCACCTGAATCAATGGAACACCTGGATCGGATTGGCAAGGAACTGGCATCGACCGGCAAGCCGCTCGTCTTTAATGCCGCAAGTACGGGTAAGACACCGGAGATCAGCGTCGAGCAGTGCCGCGCCTTCGGGTTCCACGTCATCCTCTACCCGATTGAACCGCTGTTGGCGGCCATGGACGGCGCAAAGGCCGTCATGAAAGCAGTTCTGGAAACCGGTGAACTCACTTCCGTGCGGCATCGTATGGCAAACTTTACGCAGATCAAGAATGCCGTGGGCTTCCCCGAGGCAGAAGCGCTCGACATCGCGTTTCCGATGACGAAGTAAATCATGACCTCCACCAAAGGTGGAGGTCAGCTTGCTGAAAACTTCTCCCCGGTACCTTGATTGCGATCTGTTCTCCGAGTCAAAGACGGTCGGTGAATCTGATCATTTCGGATGACGGTTAAAGCCCATCGCGATCTTTCAGATCCGCGAGCGATGCCTTAGGGTCTTGTTTTTGTACATGTCTTTATCTCGAAACCGGGGGACCACCTTCGGGAGACATCAGCAATCTGACGCCGGCTATGGCCGGCGTTTTTTGTCTTGTGCTGTTCTCGTCAGGGAACCAGCTTGCGCTGGCTCGCAACAAGGGCCATCAGACGGTTGTCGCGCCAGGCGCGCCGCGCGTCGATCTGATCTGCCGGGAGGGCGGCCCGGCGCTCTTCTGTCGCCCGGCGCACGGCATCGTCGCTCCAGGGTCCAGCCGGTGGGCGACCTTCTGCCAGCTCCACATACATGGGACCGAGGCGACGCGCATAATCGTCGATACCAGTCGGTGCGTTGAGGTCGATCGTCTCAAACGGGCCCATAAAGGCCCATCGCAGGCCCAACCCATATTTGACCGTCTTGTCGATATCTTCAGCTGTCGCATAACCTTGATCGAACAGCCACCAGGCCTCGTCGAGAAGCGCGCCCTGGAGACGGTTCAGGATGAAGCCCGGGATTTCGCGGGTCACGACGACGGGAGCCTGTCCGACCGATTGCATGAGGTCGCGCGTTTTTTGCACCGTTGTGTCATTGGTCCAGGGCGCCGGCACGATCTCCACCACGGGAACGAGATGCGGCGGATTTACGGGATGGGCGACAACAAAACGCTCGCGGTTGGCACATCCTTCGGTGAAGGACGAGGCAGGCAGGCCGGAGGTAGAGCTTCCGACCAGCGATAGGGGACCGAGATAGCAGTCGATCTCGGCGCAGACTTCCCGCTTCAGGTCCACTCGTTCAACCACCGATTCCTGAACGTAGTCCGCGCCAACGACCGCATCCGATACACTGCAGCAGACAGTGATCCGCCGGAGAACCATATCGACATCGGTGATCAGATCATAGGTCGCCATGGCCTCCAAGGACGCGCGAAAATGACTTGGAAGGCGCTCACGGATCGTCTCGCTCGCATCAAAAACCCGCACTTCATGGCCGCTTCGCGCAAAGACAATTGCCCAGCCAGCTCCAACTAGCCCAGCGCCTATTACTGCTATATGTCCGCTCATCGTCGAGAAAGCTCCACCCTTGATGTGTAATCGGTCCGGCGATAAGTGGGATCCTCCGGCGGACCGTCCTGCTTCAGCTGCGGCATCAGCCGGCCGTCCAGCCGCCATCCACCATCAGCGCCGTCCCCGTAATCATCGCCGCAGCATCGGAGGCCAAGAAGACGACGGGGCCCATGATATCCTCGACTTCTCCGATACGTCCGAGCTTGATCTTTTCCTCCACCCATTTCAGCCGTTGCGGGTTGGCAAAGGTCTGCTCGGCGAGCGGGGTGCGGATGAAGGTTGGGCATATCGTGTTCACGCGTATGCGATATGAACCCCATTCGATCGCCATCGACTTGGTGAAGCCCTCAACGGCATGCTTGGTGGCCGCGTACACGGCGCGGTCGACACCGCCCACATGCGCCATCTGCGACGAAATATTGATCAACGATCCTCTCCGTCCGGCTTCGATTTGCCGTCTTGCCACAGCGCGGGTGAGAAAATAGGCTCCCCGAAAGTTGACCCCTACGACCGCGTCGAAGTCACCGATTGTGGTGTCAAGCGCAGCACTGTGACGGGCCAACCCCGCACTATTGACGAGGATGTCGAACGGAGCCAGGCTCGTCACCATTGCCTCCGTTGCTTCGACATCCTGAATGTCCATCAACAGCGTTTCGGTTGAAAGACCCAGTTCACTTAGCTGGCTTGCAATGGTCGCAAGTTTGTCAGTGGACCTGGCCGCCAGCGTCACCCGCGCGCCGGCCTCTGCCAGTGCCACCGCGGCGCCAAGCCCGATTCCGGAGGACGCGCCTGCGACCAGAGCACTCTTGCCATCCAGTCGAAACGATGGGGTGCGAGGAAACGTCGTCACCATGGCACCCGTCCATCACCTGCGTTCATGAAAAAAGTCGACATGCCTTATTCAGCTGCCGCCCCATAGGGAATGTTGCGACCACCATAGCGGCGGACTCGCACATTCGCCTGTTCGGCATGTCCGACGAAGCCTTCAAGCATGCACAGGCGAGAACAGTATTCGCCGATCATGGCGGCCGCTTCGTCAGTAAGTACCTTCTGGTAAGAATGGGTCTTAAGGAACTTGCCGACCCACAGACCGCCCGTATAGCGGCCGGCCCGCTTTGTCGGCAGCGTGTGGTTGGTCCCGATGACCTTATCTCCGTTGGCAACATTCGTGCGGGGACCCAGGAACAGAGCACCATAGGAATGCATATTGGCCAGGAACCAGTCATCGCGGTCGGTCATGACCTGAACATGCTCCGAAGCGATCTCGTTGGCGATGTCGAGCATGTCCTCGTAGGTATCGCAGATTATGACCTCACCGTAGTCCGCCCAACTCTTCGATGCGGTATCGGCGGTTGGCAGGATAGCGAGAAGGCGATCGATCTCGGACAGTGTGGCCTCGGCCAGTCTGCGGGAATTGGTGATCAGAACGGCCGGCGAATTGTAGCCATGCTCCGCTTGCCCGAGGAGATCGGTGGCACACATCTCGGCGTCCACAGTCTCATCGGCGATCACCATTGTCTCCGTCGGCCCGGCAAAGAGATCGATGCCGACGCGGCCATAGAGCTGACGTTTGGCCTCGGCCACAAACGCGTTGCCCGGCCCGACGAGCATGTGAACAGGTTCGATGGTTTGCGTGCCGATCGCCATGGCACCAATGGCCTGGACGCCGCCCAACACGTAGATTTCGTGTGCGCCGCCGAGATGCATCGCGGCAATGACCGCCGGATTGGGCTCGCCCTTGAAAGCGGGCGTGGCAGCAGCGATACGCGGCACGCCAGCAACAGAAGCGGTCAGGACCGACATATGCGCCGATGCCACCATTGGGAACTTGCCACCTGGGATATAGCAGCCGACGGACTGGACCGGGATGTTCTTGTGTCCCAGGACCACTCCAGGCATCGTTTCCACCTCGATGTCCAACATCGAATCCCGCTGCGCCTGAGCAAATTTGCGGACCTGTGCCTGGGCGAACTTGATGTCTTCCATGTCGCGCGAAGACACCTTGCTGATCAAAGCCTCGATTTCGCTGGCGGCGAGCCGGAAGGACTGCGGAGAATATTTGTCGAACTTTTCTGAAAGTTCGCGGACCGCCGCATCACCGCGCACCTCGATTTCGCGCAAGATGTCCTCGACAACGGCGCGAACCTTTTGATCGTCTTCGGAGCGCTCGGAATCCGGCTTGCCCCGCTTCAAATAATGAATGGCCATGGTGTCTCTCCCTTTGCCGAGGAACGTTAGCCTGCTATAGCGGAGATGCAAATTTTCAGAAGCTGATTGAAAAATTTTCATAGGAGTAGATCTCTGAAGCCCACAGCCAAACAGGTTGCCCACGTTGCAGGCGTCTCACTTGCCGCGGTCTCCCGGGCATTTACGCCAGGCGCTTCGCTCGATGTCGAAAAGAGGAAGCGAATCCTCGCGGTAGCCGAGGAGATCGGCTATCTCAGTCCGGCAAGGCGAACGGCTGAAGCTATTTCTGCCACTACCATCACTTTGGTTGCCGGTGATCTTCTCAACCCGTTTTATCCCTTCGTACTGGATACGCTGGCAAAGCAGCTACAGGAAAGCGAGCGTCAGCTTCTGGTTTATGCGCTAGCGGCAAACACGGACGTGGATTCCGTGACTGAGCAGATTCTTGCGGCGCGCCCATCGGCAATCATCGTGACCTCCGCTCACCTGACATCCAGCATGGCGCGCGCGTGTCGGCAGCATCAGATCAAGGTGGTATTGCTGAACCGGATCCAGCGCGACATCCGCATTAATGCCGTTGCTTGCGACAACTTCCAGGGTGGCCGCGACGCTGGCCGCCTGTTGCTGGAACGCGGATACCGGAAGATTGCTCTCGTCGGTGGTGTTGCGAATACCTCCACCCATGTGGAACGCGTGAGGGGACTGCGTGACGTGCTGGCGGAGGCGGGAGGAGCCATTCATGCCCAGGCATTTGGTAACTTCACCTACAAGGGCGGGTACACCGCCGGCAAGACACTGCTTTCCGTCCCCGACGCCCCCGATGCGATTTTCTGCTGCAACGACATTATGGCGCTGGCTGTGATTGACGTGGCACGGGAGTTTGGATTGCGGATACCCGAGGATCTGGCAGTCATCGGCTTCGATGATATCCCCATGGCAAGCTGGAATTCCTATGGCCTCACAACTATTCGCCAACCTGTTGAACGCATGGTCATGGAGGCGCTGAAGATAATAGACGACCCGACCATCAAGCCCTCCGATGACGGTATTATTACCATGCTGCCCGGCACGCTCGTCACGCGCAGCAGTGCTTGAGAGCACAAACCCCGGTCGACTTGTCACCGCGAACGATGCGACGCGAATGCCTTGCAGAAGCTGCTGTCATATCGTGCCCTGCAGGCTCTCATCGCCACCCCCGCATATCCCTCCGGGCGCGTGTCCGACCTGATCGCTGAGTGTAATCTCCATGCCGGGTTTTCTGACGCTAATCTCCAGTGTTGAAGTCGCACGGAGTCACTGTCACCCGACCACGCGCCTCCATCGGGGCGATCTTCAATGCGCTTCAACAGAGTGATCCGAAGCTGCTCGTACTGAACAACCAGCAGGCCAACCGCGGGAATGCCTTGGCTGGAATGGTTCGGCATCAACAGCCCCAACTCAGCGGATTGCAAGCAATATGCAGCGGAGCGTATACCGCAGGTGATCTTTTCACCTAATTCTCATCCAAAACCGCACCTCACGTAACGCGGCTATAACGATCGATAATCTTGCATTATCGGACATAATTGTCATTATAGAGAAATCGCCCAAATCATCGAGCAAAACAGCGAAAATCACGTCGAGGAGACCTCAGCGTCGTCCCTCAGTACAGCGCCTGGACTTGATATTTCCCCGCCGGAGATGTCGGGCGAAAGCCCCCTCCCCTCTCTCGGTGGCGAGAACCAGACACCATCTCATCTTGCCAGCCTTGCCGATCGAGCCCGCAGCTATGTCGAAGCCGCCAGTTCCGCCAATACACGAAAAGCCTATGCCTCAGACTGGAAGCATTTTTCAGCGTGGTGCCGGCGGTCTAACCTCACGCCCCTCCCCCCGCATCCGCAAACCGTCGGGCTTTATATCACGGCCTGCGCTTCCCGCAGTGCCATTGGCACGCCTACAAGAGGCGCCAAGGCCAACTCCGTCTCAACCATCGAACGACGCCTCTCCTCGCTCTCTTGGAACTATGCCCAGCGTGGCTTCTCGCTCGATCGCAAGGACCGGCATATCGCCACCGTGATGGCCGGCATCCGCAACAGCCACGCCAAGCCACCGGTCGAGAAGGAAGCGGTGATGGCTGAAGATATCATCGCCATGGTCGAGACGCTCGATCGCGGCTCTCTGCGCGGCCTGCGGGATCGGGCCATGCTGCTCATCGGCTTTGCTGGAGGTCTTCGGCGCTCCGAGATCGTCGGCCTCGACCTGAAGGCCGACCAGACTGAGGACGGTCGCGGTTGGATCGAGATCCTCGACAAGGGCATGCTCATCACCTTGCGCGGTAAAACCGGATGGCGAGAGGTCGAGGTCGGTCGCGGCTCGGCCGATGCGACCTGCCCGGTCGCCGCAGTCGAGACCTGGATCAAGTTCGCCAAGCTGGCTCATGGCCCCCTCTTTCGTCGGGTGACGGGGCAAGGGAAGGCTGTCGGGTCGGAGCGCCTGAACGACAAGGAGGTCGCTCGGCTTGTGAAAAAGGCCGCAATGGCCGCAGGCGTTCGCGGCGATCTGAGCGAAAATGAACGCGCCTTCAAGTTCTCCGGCCATTCCCTCCGCGCAGGCTTGGCCTCCTCGGCTCAGGTCGACGAGCGTTACGTCCAGAAACAGCTCGGTCATGCTTCAGCGGAGATGACCCGCAGATATCAACGCCGGCGGGATCGCTTCCGGGTAAATCTCACCAAGGCATCCGGGCTTTAGCTGCCCCCTCCCCTGCCGTTCAAACGCTTGCAGAAAACCCGTTAGCACACTATAGTCACTATAGTCATTTTGGTTATAGGTGAAGCGATGCAAACATCAACGCACGACGATATGAGTTGGACGGTCGCGGGGGCGAAGGCGAAGCTTTCGGAGGTCATGGAGCGCGCGCAATTGGCACCTCAGACCATCACCCGCAATGGGAAGCCGAGCGTGGTGGTCGTCTCTGCCGAAGAGTGGCAGAAGAAGACTGCCCGAAGGGGATCGCTTGCGGAATTTCTGTTGGCATCGCCTCTGCGCGGAGCGGATCTGGATCTTCAACGTCAACATGACGAGCCGCGTGACTTGTCGTTATGAGACTGCTGCTCGATACGAATGTGCTGTCGGAAGTCACAAAACCTAACCCAGATGAAGGTGTTCTGAAATGGATCCACGGGTTGGACGAAGACCGGACGTTCATCAGCATCGTGTCGATTGCTGAAATTAGACGGGGCGTCGCGTTGATGGATAGCGGACGAAAGCGCGATGCCCTGGGCGAGTGGCTTGCGCACGATCTGCCTCAGCGTTTCGAAAATCGGATTATTCCGGTGGAAGAGCCCGTCGCCCTGGCGTGGGGCGATCTCATGGCGCTTGCCAAGCGAAGAGGTCGTGGGCTTGCCTCGATGGACGGGCTGATTGCAGCCACCGCCGTCGCTCATCAGTTGTCGCTTGCGACACGCAACATCAAAGATTTCGAGGGCTTCGGAGTAGATATCCTCAACCCATGGGCGGCTTGATCGACCCGATGTTCGTCGATGGAAGGATTAGTCTGCATGCTCTCATAGCCGTTGCGGAGTTCCTGGATGTCAATCGGCTCGGAATGTTGACCCCTTATCGGCGTCCAATATTCACCCCCCCCTGTAGGCGATCAGCGCTTGGCCTGCCCGGCGCTGGCCGGGGTTGCATAGGGTAGGCCAAGTGCGGGTGATGGTTATCTTCGGCTTTAGCTTTGAGAGCGGTTCTTGAAGCGCCAGGACTCGTTGCCGGTTTCCACAATCTCGCAGTGGTGGGTCAAACGGTCGAGGAGTGCCGTCGTCATCTTGGCATCGCCAAACACCGACGGCCATTCACCGAAGGCAAGGTTTGTGGTTACGATGATCGATGTGCGCTCGTAGAGCCTGCTGATCAGGTGGAACAGGAGCTGGCCTCCGGCCTGGGCGAACGGCAGGTATCCCAGTTCATCGAGAATGATGAAGTCAAGGCGTGTGAGGTAATCGGCGGTCCGTCCCTGCTTGCCGTTGCGCGTTTCCGTTTCCAGTCGATTGACCAGATCAACGACGTTGAAGAAGCGGCCGCGCGTGCTGTTGCGGATGAGTGCGCGGGCAATCGCGATGGCCAGATGGCTCTTGCCGGTTCCCGTGCCGCCGACGAGGACGACGTTGCGTTGATCGGCGACAAAGGTGCCCGTGGCCAATTCCCGGACCAGGGATTCATTGACAGGCGTTTCAGCGAAGTCGAAGTCATCGATATCCTTGGCGAGTGGAAGCTTGGCAATGCTGAGCTGGTAACGGATTGAGCGGGCCTGCTTCTCGGCGATCTCCGACTGCAACAGGTCACCGACGATGCGCGGTGGTTCGTGCTGCCGTTTGATGCCGTTTCCCATGACCTCGTCGTAGGCGCTGCGCATTCCGTAGAGCTTCAACGTGCTCATCAGTTCGAGAACCTGCGTGCGTTCCATCAACTTGCCCTCCTGAGCCTGTCGTAACGGGCGCAGTCGGCGACCGGCTCATGGGCAAGCCGAAGCGCATCGGGGATTTGCAGGGTTGCAGCGGGAGCCGGATCGCGGCTTCGAGCCAGAATGTTGATGATCATCGAGGCCGAGCAGACACCGTGATCGAGCGCTTCCTGGCAGGCAGCCTCAACTGCCGCCAAGCCATCGGCGGGAACACATCCGAGTATGGTGACCATCTGCCGATCACCGTCATCGACGTTCTTCAGCCGTTTGCGAACCTTCTCCATTGCAGTGGGCAGAACCCATTCCCTGAACGGAGCGCCGTTGCGCAATGCACCGGGTTTACGAGCGAGGACAGGCACATAGTGCCAGGGATCATAGACCGTCTCGCCCCGGCCGAAGCTGCGCCGATGTTCAGCGACCGTCACTCCATTCTGTTTGATGACGATCCGATCCGCATAGGCATGAACCTCGACAGGGCGGCCGACTGCAGTCGACAGGACCGAGTATTTGTTGTTATCGAAGCGGACAGTGCAGGTCTTTGACACTGAGGCGGGCACGCAGTGGAAGCCGTCGAACGGACCAACATAATGCACGAGGCTGCCTCGCTCGGCTTCGAACATCTGCCAGATCGTCTGTCCGGTCTGTTCGGGATGGCTATGAGCCTTGGCATAGGCAATGCACTTGTCGAGCAGCCAGACATTCAGTTCCTCCAGGCTTTTGACCCGCAGGCGTGGCGTGAAGAAGCGCTCCCGCACGAGGCCGACCTGGTTCTCGACCTGTCCTTTCTCCCAGCCGGATGCAGGCGTGCAGGCAACCGGATGGACGAGGTAATGGCTGCACATCTGCAGGAAGCGACGATTGTAGAGCCGCTCCTTGCCGATGAAGACTGCCTCGACTGCCGTCTTCATGTTGTCATAGATGCCGCGCGTGCAGGTGCCACGGAAGAAGGCGAAGGCCTTGTCGTGGGCATCGAAGACCATCTCCTGGCTCTCACGCATATAGGCGCGGGCGAACATCATCCGGCTGTGGCAGAGGCGGACATGAGCAACCTTCACCGTCGTCGTCACGCCCTGGATCAGAACGATCTCGTGGCTCCAGTCGAACTGGTAGGCCTCGCCGGGCGCGTAGTAGAGCGGCACGTACGCTTCGGCCGTCACAGCCCCTCGATCTTTCGACCATCCCTTCGCATAGCGCCGGATCGCATCGTAGCTGCCATCGTAACCCAGCGCCCGAAGCTCTTCGTAAATCCGGATCAGCGTCAACCGTTCACGAGATGGTTTGCCTTCGTTCGCAGCCAGGAAGCGCTCGATCTCGGCCTTCCACCGACCCGTCTTCGGTAAAGGTTGTCGCTCTCGCTCGTAGGAAAAGTCCGTCTCATCGGACCGCAGAATCTTGCGCACCGTGTTGCGGGACACATGCAGCTCCCGGACGATCCTCTTCACCGACCAGCCCTGCACATGGAAGGCCCGACGAACACGCGCAATCGTATCCACTCGCTTCAACTCCCCCTCCATCCGCCAGCAAAAGGCGGATGGTCAGACGAAACAGGTGGGGGGTCAAAATTGGACGCCGGTCACCCCGCCAGAGGGGTCAATATTCCACGCCTAAACACAATCGAAGTCAGCGAAGGCATGAAGGAGGCCGCAGCATGAGCGATGCAGCGCTCTTGAAGCTCGAAGCGGAGTTCAACGCGAACAGCGAGCGGGAGGTACAAGCCGGCGACAAAGTGGCAGAGCTCGAGGCGGAGTTCGATCGGCTCCGTAAGCGCATGCGCAAGGCAGAGCGGAAGGAGGATCGCCGGACGCAGGAAGGTGCTCGCCTGTTCAACAAGGTTATGGAAACGCGCGCTGACAGCCTGGAAGGGATGTTCGCCAAAGTCAGAGTCCGGGACCGATGGTACACGGACGAGGAAGCCAGCGAGATTGCAATCCTAAAAAGCCTGATCGCTGACCTGAGAGCGCTGGCGGATATCCAGTCATGACGGCTGCCAGCAAAGCCCCGGTGGCCAGACGGCGGATTGAGTTTCGGTCCGCCGACGCTGCACGGTTCAATGCGTTGCGTGAAGAATGGCGGGTTGCTGCATCTGGTAGGCCGTTACCCAAGGTCGCACACAAGCTCGCCTCGCTTCTTCCGGGCTATGTCAGCCGCGAGTACGGCTATGCCTTCCCGACCGACGAACAGCTTGCCGGGCTTGGCAAATGCTCCACGCGCCTCATCGGCAAAGGAATGCTTGCGCTGGAACGCGCCGGCTTGATCGAGCGTCAAACAATCGTGCGGCGGGACGAGAAAGGCGAAGCGGCCGGGCGCATCCGCCGCATCTACCTGACCATGCCAAGTGAACGGAACACTTTCATGCCTGAGGTGAACGGAACAGAAGTGAATGGAACACCCGAGGTGAATGGAACAAACTGGGTGAGTGAACGGAACCCTGTGTTCCGAATATACCCTGACAGAACTACCCCTGATAATAAAAGCAGCATTGAGAGAAAGGTTAGCTCTTACGCGCCCACGCGCGAGGGCTTTCCAATAGGATACGCGGACGACGATGATTTTCTCGATGCCTTCGACCGCGCCCTAATCGAAACAGCCCGGATCAATCCGACCGACTTCGCAGATCTCGAGCGATTGGTGCAACAGGCTTTCGACCGCACCACGGACAAGTGCGAGATGTTCATGCCGTTTCATTGGCGGGACGTGCGAGCACTCCGTTCGGGAGACACTGCCGAATGGTTCAGGCGCCGCGCAGATCAATTGATCGAGAGGAGAGCCGCATGACCCGTCACGACATCGAAAATGCGATCGAGCGGCTACTGTCCATTTTGGACACGCTGGACGATGACCCGGACCGCGAGGACGATCCTGCCGAGTTGGACCTGCCGGGTTTCATCTGGGGTGGTGGTGAAGATGGCGGCCCGGCGCATAGCGGTGCGTAGTGGGCCCTACCCTGATCTTGCGCGTGCGCCTCTACCGCGATCCGACTAGGGAAGCGACGATAGCCGCCGTACCTCAGCCGCGACCAATTCGAAACTGTCCTATCGTACCGACCCACACACCTCCGAAATCAACTCTCGGGGTGCCCTGGGGGTGCCCTGACAACTCAGAGCGGCACCTACAAAAGCGTCAGTCATCGTAAGTAACTGATGCTATTGAGAGAAAATGGTCGGAGCGGCGGGATTCGAACCCACGACCCCTTGACCCCCAGTCAAGTGCGCTACCGGGCTGCGCTACGCTCCGAACCGAGGAAAGCCCTATAGAATGCGGGGTTGCGGCGCAAGCACCAAAATGCCCTGCAGGAACAAAAGCAGACAAACTATGCCAAAACTGCGCCATCCGAGGCAGAAAGTGCCACGGAATTTACCACGGATGTTCCGCACTCGTTCTAGAGTTATCCACAACGCTTGAATTTCCGGCGCGCCGAGCCGAATTGAACGCATCAACTACGTCTGTTCATCTTTCCAGACAGGGCGTCGAATCGTTTTGATACGCACACGATCGATGCCGCGCACGAGTTCTGAGATCTTTCCATTCAACGGAGAATCAATAAGCGCCGCCTTTACCCGCGCGAAGACCTGCGGATCCATGACCTGCGGCAGGATGGCGTATCGCGCCTGTTCGAGCTCGGCCTGAACATTCCACATGCGGCCGCCGTTTCGGGTCACCGATCCTGGCAGTCGCTTAAATGCTATCCCCACCTCCGACAGCGCGGCGACAAGTACGAGAACTGGAAATGGCTTGCGCCGGAGGATAGTCCCTGACCCCGGAGGGAGAGCCACAATCCTTGTTCTTCCATCATTTTCCGACCGGTTGCCCAACGGGGTTTGCGCGGGAACACAATCACTTGGTCGCGGCACACCCTCATCGCCAAATTCTTAAATCCGCTACTTCATCGACATTTGGCAATTCAGTGCCCACATCGTCAACGAGCACATTGCCCGTAAATATCATGGAGTCGGCGGGCTGATGGGATGGCGTGGCGAGACGATCTTTTGTGATGATATTCGTATCGAGAACACTGGCAAGCACATACTGATCGGTGTTTACGGCGTAGATTTGTTGCCCTCTTTCCTGCCTGTGAACGTTACACTAGGCGCGTGGGTGCGCTTTTCCGGCCTGGAAAAAGGGCAAAAGCGTTACAGTCTAAGGCTTAAAGGCCCTTCGGGTAGCGAGGTGTTAAGCCTCGACGGAGAAACTGAAATATTGCGAAGTGATGATCCTACGATTTTTTCACTTTTACCAATCCCCGTGAACATCGATCAGACCGGCTCCATAACACTTGAGTTCGGGTTTGATGGCGAGCCTTGCGTGGAGATCGGTAGGCTGAGAGTCTCGCCACCACAAGATTTCCAAGATTCCTGAATCGTCTCCCGCCCGTCAATGGTAGCTGGGTAGCCCTGCGTCGCGGCCATCTCCTGGACGGCGCTTGGCTTCTATCCACTGCGCTTAGACGAACCACATCACCACAATGCCGCCGATCACGACGAGGATCAGGCCAGCGATAAGCATGGGCATGAGGCTGCTGGAATTTTCATCGCGAGCGCTTGCGGCTTCACTTGATGTTACTACGGGCTTTTCTGGCATCGGAGCCTCCTAGGCGCAATAACATGCCGTAGAGTAAACCAATCCGCTTTGATCGCTCGCAAGCTATTGGATATTCCTTGCGGCGGGGATTGGGCTCTTCTTACAGCATGCTCAACAACAGAAGGAACCCAGTCATCGACATCGGTCGCATCAGCAGTCTCTGCTGACCGGAGCACGTTTGTCGGCACGTGGTCGGGAAATCTTCGTAGGGGGCTCAAGTGCTGGTAGAAGTACCTGCAAACGGCAATGCCAGCTATACGTTCAACGACCGGCCAGGTCGGCGGGCGTTTCGTCAACAGGTCCATGCACCCAAGTCACCCGAGCAGCAATGTCCTCTAGCCGCTTACCGCTGGTTTACGTTTCACGGTATCCTTCTCACGATTAAATCGAGCCCCAACATTCATTCGAGGCTGTGCGTAGCGTGGGCGCATCGCCATGAATGGCTTCTCGATGATCCGATAGGTCAACACCGCCAACATGGTCACAACTGGAAAAACAACAAGGAGCGTGGTGATTATCGCGTCCCAGTCGCCTCGCCCCGTCAATTCAATCCACCACTTGTGATTGATGACAGCTGATATGACGACGAAATGAAGCAGATAGGCTGAATAGCTTATAGACCCCAGCCACGTCAGCATTGCTCCCACCCGGATCCGCATCAACACCTGGCCAGCAGACAGATAACTGAGGATCACCGACGCCCAAACAGCACCCTCGATGGGTGGGAATACAACGCGCCACGGAGATTGGTTTGGCCATCCTCCAAAGCGATTGAACACGAACAGCATGGTGATCGCCACCCCGAACGCGACCGGGAAGAACCAGCCAGAAATCTGCTCCTTCCCCCAGCGTTTGTATAAACTGGCGGCCAACATTCCGATGACGAACTGGTCAATCCGTCCCGCCAATGTCCAATAGCTTAGATCGCGGGGATTCGCGTCTGCACCGAACACGGCAATCACGCGAAGGACCAACATCAATCCGATAATTGCTAGCAACGCCCGTGGACCATGATGCGACAGCAACCAGAGCAGCGCTGGGAACAACAAGTAGCACTGAAACTCGACCTTGACCGCCCAGAACATCGCAACGAACGGGGATGAAATCTGATTACGAGGATCGATCGGCAATGCAGAGTTCAGAAAAGCGAGAAGATCTGATCCGGTAGTTGCCACTGCAAGCATGAGGCAGAGCATCATTAGCGGATAAATTCGCAACACTCGAGCAAGTATGAACCGCCCATAGTCGATGGTCTTGTCGAGAACTCCAACCGACAGAATGAATCCCGACAGGACAATGAACAAGCTGACTGCTGAATGGCCCTCAACGATGAGAAGCATAAGCGGGTTATTAGGCTGCGGCCAAGGAACGGAGCTATCGAAACTGCGACCGTATATGATTGGCGATCCGATCAACTGCAGTCCGTGGTACAGCAGAATAATAAGCGCTGCATAAGCCCTGAGGTGATCAATCTCGGGCATGTACGATCTGTTGAAACTGCGCAATAGTTGCCTCTTACCAAAGCCGTCGCTCCACCAGTCTACTGACACGGCACTGACCGAACAACAAGACGGCATCGCCTTGTTGTTCGGTCAGCAAGACTTCGTATTAAGGCGAGGACTGCCACGTCAGCTGCGACCAAGCCGCAGCCACCCCCCCCCAGTCGCTGACAGCACCCGCCCTAACTTCAGTAACCTCGACCGAAGGTTCCCGCGTCTGCTGCCTTGTCGACAAAGGCAGAAAAGGGGCTCATACGCCATTTAGAAATAATATTCGAACCCGCATCAGTCGATCGATCTCGACGTACAGTCGCATCATCAATTCAATTTTATACCGCGTGTCAGCTTCTAAATGGAATGGTAGATAATAATGAAACCGGCTTGCGGTTACCTTGAAAAATATATCTATGATCGCTTTACTTCATCGCGCGTCCACGACCGTTTCTTCACCGATTGATAAAATATTCGAGCTTCTGGAGTATTTTCAGCATGTCCTCTCCCGAAAAGAACACTGACGATCATTTGGAGTTGATGGGGAAAATTGTATCGGCATATGTCGCTAACAATGCTGTCCCTGCCGCAGACTTAACTCGGCTTATGTCAGATGTGCATTCCACCATTGCTTTACTCTCAAGGGGTGAGCATGAGATCGACAAGCCAGAAGCCAGTCAAGACCAACCAATACCCGCTGTTTCGGTCAAAAAGTCGGTTCAGCATGACCATCTCGTCTGCCTTGAAGATGGGAAGAAATTCAAATCGCTGAAACGACATCTGGAAGCACAGCATAATATGACTCCAGATGAGTACCGCGCAAAATGGAATTTACCGGATGATTATCCAATGATCGCCCCGGGTTACTCTGAAATCCGCTCCCGCGTAGCAAAGGAAATGGGACTTGGTCGCACAGCTCGCTCTCGGCGCGGCCCATACACAAAAAGAGTCGGGAAAATTAAAGAGTAATTCTTCACCGAAGCTGACAGCCCCACCAATCGGTGGTGCATGGACGTGACAGGTGATCTCCAGCTCTTCTATCACCACCACCAGCATACAATGCAATCAAGGTTGATGTTCACTCTTCACCGTCAGCAGATACGCCAAGCAACATTTTTGTGTTTACTTAACTATGAATATCACTGAAATCTGTTAACCTTGTAGATTAATAGCTTAACAAGAAGAGCGTCGTATTTTCGGGCTGTCACAACAAGGGCAGCAAGCCCTCACCCTGAATAGCGGAGCCGAAATGAAAAATCTTCTGAAGCGTTTTAAGAGCGACGAGTCTGGTGCGACGGCAATTGAGTATGGACTGATTGCAGCATTGATTGGAGTAGCTATCGTTACAGGCGCTGGCTTGCTCGGCACCGAGCTCGGGGATCGGTTTACTAACATTGCCGACACGATCAAAAACCCTAAAGGCGAGCAGTAAGCAATAGATTTCAGATAGGGCGAGAGTCCTTAGTCCCAGTGTTACAGCACGGGCACAACTAGGGCCGCATGATAGCGGCCCCTTTTTTATCAACATTCCGCTTAGGCAACCACGAATTAAGCTGGCGGCTTATGCGCTCCGAACCACTTGGAGATCATGCCAAACAGCACATCTGATGCCCACATGGCCGAGTTGCCGACAAGGAACGACGACGCCAAATAGACATGAAAGTCGTTCTCCGGCATCGGCCAACCGAGGAGGTGCAGATACTGCACGATGGGAACGGTCAGGTAGACGCAGGCAAGCATACCTGCAATTGGGGAAATGATGACTTCCCGAACGCGTATTTTGCTGCGGGTGATTGATCGCAGCAAGCCACCCGCAGCCCCAGCCGCAAGAAAGCTCGGATCGATACCGATTGAGCGCAGAAGGTCACTAATCATTGAACCGCGCCGGGTTTGCCGGAGGCTCCAACTTCCAAATAGGATGGAGCCATGACGAGCAAAACGACAAACAAGTTTTCCCCTGAGGTGCGCGA
>NZ_FORF01000038.1 GCF_900113935.1 Aquamicrobium aerolatum DSM 21857 | reverse complement strand
CATCATCTGGATAAAGATGCCTTTGTCGCCCCAGCGTTTCCAGCGGTTATAAAGCGTCTTCGCCGGGCCATATTCCTTCGGCGCATCGCACCACCTGAGCCCGTTGCGGTTGACGAAGATGATGCCGCTCAGAACGCGTCGATCATCAACGCGCTGGCGACCATGGCTCTTGGGAAAATAGGGCCGAAGACGAGCCATTTGCTCGTCCGTCAGCCAAAACAAATTGCTCATCAGTCAGGCTCCTATACGCCCGTCTGAATCACACCCATTCCTCTAAATCAATGGGTCCTGAGCCTAGGGGCGATGGAGAAAACATGCCATGCAAAGCGACCATGCGGCTGCCCGCATCCATCTCGAACGAGCCCTCGAACAACTGCAGGGTGACGACAAAGTTAGCGTCCAAGCCCGCCAGGCCTTGGATCTGTTGATTGAGGCGGTTGTGGTTGCGCAGCACCGCCGAAAGCCGGCCGAAGTTGTATGGCTCTCGACAAGCAGAACCGCCAGACGTTAATGTTCGCTGTACATGCAGCTGCGTAGCTGAGCGAAGTATGTCCGCCGGACATATCATGAGCGGACAGAAACGGCTGGTTTGGGGTATATTCTGGCTATGCTCGGGAGAGTGGCGCCTGCGACGGTGAAAGCCATCGCAGGCGTTGTCGTTTCCGGCACCACCACCATCATCATCGATGATCTCCATCATGCCTGTCCGCCCGCCGATCCATCGCCCGGTCGGACGGCGCGAGAAGCGTGAGCGCGACCAGGATTATGCGCGGCGTCGCAATCAAGAAGCCCGCGCGCTCTACCGCTCAAAGCGCTGGCGCACCGAACGTGCCGCCTTCCTGCACCAGCATCCGCTTTGCGTGGAGTGCCAGCGACATGATCTGATACGCCCGGCAAGCGTCGTCGATCATATTGATCCGCATGGCGGTGATGAGACGCTGTTCTGGGACAAAAGCCGTTGGCAGGCGCTGTGTGCGTCGTGCCACGGCAGGAAAACAGCCAGCAGCGATGGTGGTTTCGGCAATGCGCGGCGCTACTCGCAGGCCCCCGGGGGGGGGGAGTCTAAATCTCTAACGATTTCAATGACATGACCGCGCGCCACCAAAAGCATATGCGTGGCCAAAATGGCGATGGGGGGGGGCATGACTAAGCTGTTGATTTTATTGGATGCGGAAAATGGCAATCGCTGAAACCGTGACGATCGACGCGGGCGACCACACGCGTGAGCTGGCAGTCGAATATCGCAAGCTTGATGATCTGGTTCCCTATGTTCGCAACGCCCGCACGCACTCGGAAGCGCAGGTTGCCGAGATTGCCGGGTCGATCCGCGAGTTCGGCTTTACCAATCCCGTGCTGATTGCCGAGGATGGCACCTTGATCGCCGGGCACGGTCGTGTGCTTGCGGCACGCAAGCTCGGCATGGAAACCGTGCCGGCCATCGTGCTCTCGGGTCTGTCGGAAATCCAGCGTCGCGCGCTTGTCCAGGCAGAAGCGGCAGCAGCACCGGAATGGCCATGATGTGGAGGTGGCTGACCAGATGAGCCGCAGAGATCTGCGCCACCAACCTGGTCTGCTCCCGCCCATGTGCCACATTCAATATTTCAGCCAAGTCTCACTCCGCAGTGAACCATCTTGCCGGGGTATCCCCATTCGTAGCGTCGGACTGGTTCGACCGGCTCAAGGTCTTTCAGCACGATACATATTGCGGTCTCTTTTGCCGAGATGTCCAATCCGGCATAATGCTTCATAAGGCTGGCTCTCAGGTCATTCGTCGATCCTGGTCATCACCCGCGATCAAGATCGCCGGGTGGAGTGTTCGCTGTCTTGAACGGAAACATGGCACGGATGATAAGTCATACATATATGATTGTGACCATGACTTCCGATCCATTTGCTGTTTCGGTCCTCAGATCCCTTTGAAACCTACTGGAAATGATATGAGCGACGTATTTACCGGTGCTTCTGCGCCCGATCTTGCCGAAGAGCGGCGACCGCGACGGGTCAGGCATGAGGTGCGTTTCAGGCTGCTTGAAGTGCTGCATACCGTGCAACTGGCCTCGCATATGGTGCGGGTTACGCTTGGCGGCAGTGACATTGAGGGCTTCAACAGCCCCGGCTTTGATGACCATGTGAAGGTCTTTTTCCCTGAACCGGGCGAAATTGCACCACCGCTGCCGGTGATGGGCGAAAAAGGGCTGACCTTTCCCGATGATCGGCCGCGCCCTGCAATGAGGGATTTCACGCCACGCCGCCATGACCCGGTTGCCGGCGTGCTGGAACTGGACTTTGCCCTGCATGAAAGTGGCCCGGCCAGCGACTGGGCACGTCAGGCAGCCCCCGGCCAAAAACTGGTGATTGGCGGCCCGCGAGGCTCCTTCCTCCTGCCGATGAATTTCGACTGGCATCTGCTGATCGGGGATGAAACGGCTTTGCCCGCCATCGCCCGGCGGCTGGAGGAATTGCCGGCCGGCGCGCCGGTCATCGTGGTGGCCGAAGTCGAGGGTGAAGCGGGGCAGATCGCCTTCGAGACCCGCGCTAATGCCGCGATCCACTGGGCACATCGCAGTGCCTCCGCTCCCGGGGCCGAGCCGCTGGTTGCTGCGCTGAAGGACATTTCCTTTCCGCAAGGGGACTTTCACAGCTGGATTGCGTGCGAATCCTCGACAGCCAAACGCCTGCGCCAGATACTGATCGAGAACCATGGCGCCAACCCGAAATGGATCCGGGCATCCGGCTACTGGCGCCGCGGTGCGGAAGGCGTGCACGAAAATTTCGATGACAAGGACAGCGTCTGAGGCTTCTGTTTTAAAACATGATTGCTCCTGCGGCCCTTGCTGGCCCAGGAGCAGTTTTGTCTCTCGATGAATTATCCAGCAAGGCGGGCAATGACCAGATAGCCATAGCCCCAGTCTACCGGCACGATGTTGCAGGCCAGATCATCGACAAGGCCGAGACCGGCATATCTCGTCACGGCGGTTTCTGGCAGAATGCTTTCACAGGTCAGACGTTCAATTTCATAGCCGGCTTCCGCCAGATCGCGGAAAATCTCGTCGCGATTGAACAGATGGTAGAAGAGATCGAGGCTGCCATCCTCGCTATGGCGTTGATAAAACAGATCGCCTTCCTCGAAATCGGGTGGCTGGACAGCGCCTTTCATGGCCGCCTGTTCGATGCGAAATCTTCGGCGTGAATTGGGCAATCCCAGCACCAGATGGCCAGCAGCTCCAAGGGCTGGCCGCAAGCTGCGCAGGAGGGCGATGCGACGCTCACGCCCGGCAATATGGGCAAGAACGCCGAAGGCAAACAGCACGATATCGAATTCGCCCCTGATCGCGACTTCCTGGCGGTAAAGCGCATCGTCCGGCCCACAGATTTTCATCTGTGCTTCAAGCCCGGCGGCGCGTGAAAGTCTGGCGAGTTCGGTGCGCGCCATATCGCTGATATCCACAGCCACCACCTGCGCTTGGCGCGCACGCGCCAGAGCCAGGCCATAGCGCCCCTCGCCCGCGCCATAATCGAGCAGCCGTCCCCCCAGTGGCAGGAGATGCTGCAGCAGGCGCAAGGTCCGGGTGTTCGGGCGTGGATAGCGGGAACTATAAAGACCGGAGGTGAAATAGCGGTCATAGCTGCGGGCGATCACCGCTCCGGCCCGGCTGCCATGCGTTGGCGAAAGTGCAGATGGGGCCGCGATATTGTCGGGGGGATCGAGGTCTGCCTTTTTGAGATTGCGCCTGCACATGAAGTTTAATCCCGAAAGGTCAGCCGCAATTCCGCGCGCCCGCCATCCCTGCGGGTACGGACATGATCTGCAAGGCGGCGAATGAGATAGCCGGCCATGCGCCGGGGGGCATCCTCGTCTTCAAGCATTTCCTCCGGGCTGGGACGGCGAAGGGAAATATCGGGCGGCAGGCCATCATAACGAATGATGATCGTCAGATTGTGCTCATCGAGATTGGTCTCCAGCTCCACCGAGGTGCAATCTGGCGAAAGCAGATGATTGTCCATCAACAGCTCGAACACCTGCCAGGATGCCAGTTCGGCCCGTTTCACCGATTGATGACGTGCGCCCCAGACCTTGCCCTGACCCTCGATAAAGCGTTGCATATCTTCAAAATGCGTCTCGGCGACCGGGAAGGTTTTGCGCGTACGCCTTCCAACGCCGATGCGAAAGACGGCCTGCAGGGCGACCGCTGCCGTCAGCGACAGGGCAAAGGATGAGAAGTCGAAATGGCGGGCGACCGACATCAGGTTTTCAAGCCCGTCGCGGACATCACCATAGGCCAGAAACACCAGCAACGGGATGCCGATTGCCAGCGTGCGGCGATTGTCGAGCATGCGCGAACCGATCATCTGCATGCCGCCAATGACCGCAAAGGAAGACAGAAACAGGAACAGCGCGCCCAGAACCTCACCCGGCAGGATCAGCCAGGCAACGATGATCTTGGGACAGATGGCGATCAGCAGCAACAGGCCGGCTGTCCAGGGCGCGAGATAGCGACTGGTACAGCCGGAAGCGAGCGCAAGGCTGGCCGCGCCGCCACTGGCCGACATGGGCAGGGCATTAATCAGCGAGGCAAGGATCTGCGCCACCCCCTCGGCACGCACGCCGCGCCCGATGGAAAGAAAGTCGGGATGGGAAAAATCGGCATCCATGAAACGCTGGGCGGTAATTTGCACCCCCATCGAGGTCAGCGACAATGAAAAGCCGGTCACGATGGCAGGGATCAGCAATTCGGCATCGAAGCGCCAGCCAAATTGCTGCAGATCGGGCAGTTTGAGCCAGCGCGCCTCGTGGTAGATCGCCAGATTTTCCGGGGTGAGCAGGCCAAAAGCCAGGCTCAGCGCAAGACCGACGCCAAGACCGGTCATCGTGGCAAACAGGCGCAGCCGGCTTTTGACCCAGACATTGCAGATAATCATCACTGAAAGCGTGATGCCGGCGATAGCGACATTCAGCGGTGTGGTGCCATCGGGCTTGTCGAGCCCGAAAATCAGCCGCAGCCCGATCATGCCGATGCCGGCGCCGATCAGCAGCATTGCCAGCCCGGCAACCTCGACCGTGAAGATCGACTTCAGGCGCTTGATGAGGAAAGAAAACACAATCATTGACAGGCCGCTGACCGCGAACATGCCAAAACCGCCGCCAAGCCCGGAAGTCGCGCCGGCAAGCATTAAAAGCGGCAGGACGGATGTGGTTCCCTGCACCGGCAGGAAGATGCCGGCACCAATGCCAAAGCGGCCCCATGCCTGCAGCAACAGCGCCGCCGCCGAATAAATCATGCAGCATCCGGCCAGCGCCAGGATCTGCTCGTGATTCAGCCCCAATTCGCGCCCGATCAGGGCCGGGACAGCCAGAAGCGCACCCAGAAAGGCCGCCTGCTGCAGCGCAAGGCCAAGCGCGATCCGTGGTGGCGGAACCTCGTCAGTCCAATAAAGAATTGTTTCTGGACGGCGCATGAACCGCTCTCGACTGTTTACGCTTCAGCCAATCAAAGAACGGGCAGAAGCCGGGTATCGCCGGGCTGGGTTTTCCACAGATCGCCCGTCTCAAGGTCGAACCACCATCCATGCAATTGCAGGCTGTTGGCCTCGACGCGCTCACGCAGCCACGGATAGCCCATCAGATTGCGCAGTGAATTGCCGATGGCCGAGCGCTCGACAAGAAATCTGTTTTCTTCGAGCCATTCCAGCGTGACGCTTCGCTTTCCGCCTTCGGCTGCGGGATCATCGACCACCAGATTGGTGGCATCGAGGGCGATTTCCATCCAGTCATTGATGAAGTCGCGCTCCATGCGGTTGCCTGCGGCCCCGGCAATCAGCGCCTTGATGCCACCGCAATGGGCATGGCCGAGAATGACGATATGGTCGACCTCAAGATCACGCACGGCATATTCGATCGCCGCCCCGGTGCCGTGCAGCGAAGCACCCGGTGCATAAGGCGGCACGAGATTGGCGACGTTGCGCACCGTAAACAGTTCGCCCGGCTTGGCGCTGGTCAGCAGGGATGGATCGACACGGCTGTCAGAGCAGGAAATAATCAGGGTGGCCGGCGCCTGGCCTTCCTCGACCAGCTTGCGCATGACATCGAGTTCCTGGCCGTAATTGCTGCTTTTGAAAGCCTTCACCCCCTCGACAAGGTGGTCGATACTACGGCAGCCGCAGCCGGGTTGATGTTCGTCGCCCATTTTTTCCCCTCGGATAGACCGTCTGAAAGCTCCTGCCATCAGCCCCGTGGCATGGCACTGGCCGGGTAGAAATGCCATGATTCGGAACTGTTCTCGACCTTCAAGAACCGGCAATCTGAACGGGAATTATGAATATCCCCTCTATTTACTGGCGACAAAGCGATGGAAGCGCTACGAAGCCTGCTCACGCGGGGGAGAGCGGCAGCTATCCGGGCAAATTGTCGAATATCCGCGAAATCTTTACCTTTCGGCTTCATCGTCGCCGCAACGCCGGAAACAGTACGGGATCATCATGAGCATCACTTTCGACAAGACAGATAAAGCGCTTATTGTCGGCCTCCAGGGCCGGCTCGACAGCACCAACTCTGCCGCGGTCGAGAAGGAAATCTTCGAGCAGCTTGGCAGCGATCATGTGGTAATGGATGTCAGCAGGCTTGATTATATTTCAAGCGCCGGCCTGCGCGTCGTCCTGGTGGTGGCCAAGAAGCTTCAGCGCGATGGCGGCAAGTTCATCCTTTCCGGGATGCAGCCGCATATTCGCGATGTCTTCGATATTTCAGGCTTTCTCAGCATTCTCACCACGGCGGACAACCGCGACGCCGCTCTCGGCCAGCTCTGAATTACGCGGCTTTGACTGGCGTGAAGGCCTGGCCTTGCGCCCGCCATTATAGCGCACCACCAGACAGGTAATGTCGTCCGACTGCTCCGCCTGGCCGACAAAGGCCTCCACCGCTTCAGTCACGCCATCGAGAACCAGATCGACACTGTTGTGGTGGCTGTGCTGCAGTGCCTGTCGCAGCCTGTCATCGGTAAATTCCTTGCCGGCGGAGTCCATCGCCTCGGAAATCCCGTCCGTATAGAGGAAGAGTGTATCGCCTTCACTCAGGCGGATGCTGGCCTCGGCATATTTCGCCCCCTCGATAACCCCAAGTGCGATACCGCCGGTGCGCGGCAGATCGGCGACACTGCCATCGCCCCGGCGGATCACCATCGGCGGATTATGCCCGCCATTGGCATAGGTCAGTTCGCCTGTCTCGGTGTTGAGAATGCCGTAAAAGGTGGTGACGAACAGATCCATCGGGTTTTGCGCGCACAGCGCATCATTGGCTTGCGCAAGGCAGGTACCGGCGGATTTCAGACCGCGCGCGCTGGATTGCAGCACAGTGCGCGAAATCGCCATGAAGAAGGCGGCCGGCACGCCCTTGCCCGAAACATCGGCAATCACGATGCCAAGGTCGCGCTCATTAATCATGAAGAAATCATAGAAATCGCCGCCAAGCTCACGCGCCGGAACCATGGTCGCCTTGCCGGAATAGGCCGGATGGTCCGGCAGCGCCTGCGGCAGGATCGCCGCCTGAAGCAGGCGCGCGGCATCGAGTTCGGCCTCGACGCGGCGTTGCGATTCCTCCAGCAGCAGGTTTTTCTGCTGCAATTCGGCAGTCCTGGCCTTCACCTGCGCTTCCAGATGTTCTTCACGCGCCTGCACCTCGACCGCCATATCCTGAAAGACCCGGGCCAATATGCCCAATTCGTCGGATTGGCGGGCAAGGTCATCGAGGCTTGAAGGGTGGAATTTGCGCCCGTCCATCTCGCGTGCCGCCCGCGTCATCTCCGCCACCGGGCGCGTGATACGATCGGCAAACACGCCAGCGGCACCAATCCCCGCCCCCAGCACCAGCGCCACGGTGCCAAAGCCATAGACGAGATAGTCGAACAGCATCTGGTTGAGCCGCTTGCGCGATTGCGAAATGACGGTAGCGCCAATGGCAATGCCAGCCGTGTCGAGGATGGGCGCCGCCACCATGATTCGGTCCGTCGAGACATCCAGACGCGCGGCAGTGGTGTTCAGCACCGCCATGGCAAGGCGCTCAGCCGGTGCGCCGACAATATCGTCACCAACGGAAGCCATCAGGTTCTGCTGGTCATCAAACACCATGATCGCCTGCATTTCATCCTGGTTCAGCAGGGCACCAAGCAGGACAGGCAGGCTGTTGGCGGCGCGCACCGGCTCCAGCACATTCAGCGACTGGCTGGCGATGACTGCGCCGCCCCCTTCGATGCGAACCCCGACATATTCGGTGCCATCTGCCGATCCGCCCAGCGGCAGGCTGAAACGGCTGCCTTGCGCCAGCGCCTCAAGCGCCGGCCGCGAAAGCTCCTCGGGCAGGCTTTCGCCGCTGACGAGCGGTTCATAATCGCCGATCGAACTGGCGATGATGTTGAGATCCCGATCGACGATCCACAGCACTGGCAGATTGCCGCGCGCCGCGACCTCGGCCAGCAGCGTGCCCTGGGCCTGATTTTGCGTATCCGAAATCCGCGACAGCACAAAGGCCAGATTGGTCAGGTCGTTGGAGACAACCTGTTGCATCTCATCGAGTGAAATTTCCGTCAGCCTGGCGCTTTCGGCGACGATGCGGGCCACGGCCTGGGCCTGCGATTGCGCCTGTTCAACCAGCGCCGTGCGCCCCAGCCAGGCAAAGACGAGGCTGAGTGTAATCACCGCCAGCGTAATGCAGGCAGCAACCATCAGGATAAGGCGTCTTGAAAGTGTCATGCCTGATGCTCGCTGCCGTGCAGATTCATGGTCAGGGTCACCAGATTGCGGCCCCCTTCGCGGCGATACTCCACCTTGTCGAGCATCTTCTGGACCAGATGCACCCCAAGCCCGCCAATCGGGCGCTCTTCCAGCCCGGCCTCAAGGGCAGGTTTCGGCGCCTGGCTGAACGGATCGAATGGCGGGCCCTGATCGGCAAGTTCGACATGAAAGGCATCCGGTTGCTGCTGGATCAAGACTTCCACGGCCGCGCTGGTGCCACTATGGCGCACCACATTGGTCATCAATTCCTCAACCGCCATATTGAGCTGAAACAGTCGGCGCTTGTCGAGCACCCCTGCAGCGGCGCGGTCAATCGCGGTCTGGATGATGGCGATTGAATCAAGAAGGGGCTCGACCTCAAATCGCTGCTTTAGACCGGCATTGATCGTCATGACTGTGAGGCTCCATGTTGCGGGGCGCCATGTTGCGAGGCCCCATGATGTGGGGCCCCATGATGCGAGGCTTTGGCATCAGCTTCGTTTCCTCTTCCCTCCAGCCGGTCGCGGATTCGCGACATCAGACAGGAAAGCGGCCAGCAGAAGAGGAGAAACCACAGCATCGCATAGCTATAGACCCAAAGCGTGGCGCCGGCTTCACCCGTGGCGGCAATGACGGTGTTGGCGCGATAGACGATTTCGGGCACGCCGATTACCGATGCCGTCGAGGAGGCCATGACGATGATGACGAAATAGGTCGTCCAGGCGGGCAGAAAATAAAGCGCCTCAATGCGTTCGCCGCGCCTGAGATGGCGCAAGGAGGAAAGCGCATTATCGGAAACGAAGCCAATTACGGCCACTGCCAGCGCCAGCGCTGCCTTCAACCAGGCGGCAAAGTGGATTTCAACGCCAGCCAGGCTGATCTCGCGCGGCAGGATATAGGCAAAATAGAAGATCAGGACGAAGGTCGGCGGCAGGCGCGCCGCATGTGTCAGCCATGCGCCTGTGCGCGAACCGGCCAGGCGCAGCCGCGCCAGCACAATGCCAATCGGGGTTCCAATGGCCATCGCGGCGATGGAAACAAGGATGTTCCATAAAAACCCTTCCGCCAGAAACGGCGTCCAGACCATCAGCATTTCCAGTGCCTGCGCTGCTGTCATCGTTCGAGCACTTTCTTTTCAAACAGGCTGAATGCGAAGACAACGGCGATGACAAGCGCGACATAGCAGGCAAGCAGGATATTCATCATCACACCCACATTGCCGTAATCGGCAATGATCGAAGTGCTGGCATGGACCAGTTCGCCGACGGCAATGGCGCTGGCCATGGCCGTTGCCTTGACGATGTTGATGCAACTGCCCATCACCGCCGGAAATGCCAGCGTCGCGATACGGCGCGGGCGCTGCGGTGCATCGACCGGTATCGCAGCCGCTGCTTCCGCAATGGCGATGGCGTTGGAAGCGCCGGCATAAAGCGACAATACGATGATCGCCACCCAGATCGCATCGAGCGTCATCCCGCGCGCCGCCAACAGCCCGCCTATGCCGAAAAAGACCAGATAAAGCTGCAACAAGGGTGGCGTCATGCGAAAGAAAGTCGTCAGCATCTGCGCCGGAAAACGCAGCAGCCACGCATGGCTGCGCAGCATCGCACCACCGGCAATGCCAACCGCCAGACTGCCAATCACGGCTGCAATTGCCAGCAACAATGTCGTCACCATCGCCTTCAGAAAGGCCGAGCGGCTGAACGGGTCGTAAAACGGGGTCAAATCGACGCCGAACCTATCGCGCAAACCGACAATGGCAGTGCCAATTCCGGCAAGCTCCTGGGCCGGGATCAGGTCAAGGTCACGGCATTCAAGCGGCCATCTGGCATTGTCATCGAGCTGGCAACGCCATGCGCCGGTTTCATCCTTCTGGCGCCAGCGCAGTTCTGCCTGTTGCAGATAGGTCGAGGGCTGAAGTTGCCACTTTTCTTCCAGCCGGGAGAGCCAGCCGGTGCGCAGCCACATGGCGACGGTTTCGTCGAGAAAACTGGCCAGAGGACCATCCCTGGCCACGGCAATCGCCCAGGGCGAAATGAATTCCGGCGCCAGCATCCGGTAATCCGCCCAGTCCGCATCGGCCAGCCGGTCCCTTATCGCTGCTTCATCATAGATCCAGCCGGCGCAATTCTTATCGCGCAGCGCCAGTTCGGCATCGCGCACACTGCCGAAGGCGCGAATTTCGGCCAGCAGCCTGGTTGCGGCAAGCCTGTTCCACAACGCGCCCTGCACGCCGCAAAGTTCGCGCCCTTTCAAATCGTCCCAGACCCGGATCGAACTGTCGCCTGGCAGCAAAACACTGGCGCCGCCGCCATAATAGCCCGGCTCGATCATGCGCACGAGACGCCGGCGATCCATGGTGTCGCCCAGCGTCGCGATGAGAATATCGACATCGCCGGCAGCCAGCTTCTGCAAGCGGTCGGAGCTGGTTACCGCCACCAGACGCAATGTCACGCCGAGCATTCGGGCAAGTTCTGCGGCAATATCGACTTCAAGCCCGGCCAGTTCGCCCTCTTTGTCGCGGAAGCCGAAGGGCCGGTAATCTGCCTTGACGCCGACGACCAGCTCGCTGCGCTCACCGATCACAGCAGGATCGACCGCGCGCGCCGGAAGGATCAGCAAAAGTGGCAGGACCAGCGCCACCGACACAATAATAATCCGCTTCAGCACACCAGCATCCAGGCGATTGAGATAGCGATGGATAGCATCTAGGGATTTATGAACGATTATGCTTCAGGTTGGAAAAGTCGTGAAACGGGAGCCCGGCTTGTCACAATTCATTTCCTCGGCGCTGCTTGCTGCGCTGCTTTCATTCCTTGTGCCCTGCATGGCATCGGCGGATGTCCTGTCGGAGCTGGCCCGAACTGGCGTGTTGCGGGCTGGCACGCGCGCGGATGTGGCCCCGTTCGGGTTTCGTGACGAGAACAATATTCCCGTCGGCTTTTCAGTCGATCTTCTCGATCGCATCCGTGTAGCGGCTGAAGAAAGGCTCGGTCGCAAAATCGAGCTTGATATGACGGTCGTCACACCTGCAAACCGGATCAACAAGGTCGAGGATGGTGAACTTGACATCATCTGCGAAATTGCCACCCCGACATGGGAGCGCGAAGCGGTGGTGGATTTTTCCATTCCCTTCTTTCGCGATGGAACCCGTGTCCTGGCCTTTCGCGAGACCCTGAATAACGTGCCGGAACTGAAGGACATGGTTATCGGCATTGCCGAAGGCACCACGACCGGTTCGATCCTTGAAGAAGCGCTGCCCGGAGTGCAGACCCTGACTTATCCTTCCATGGATGAAGCCTTTGCTGCATTGCGCAGCGGCGAGATCAATGGCATCGCCAATGTCGGCGTCATTCTGCTCGGGCTTTCACGCCAGTTTGCCGCGGATCAGAGCGTTGTCTTGCTGCCGCGCATCGAGCCTCTCAGCAGCGAGGCGATGGCGTGCATCCTGCCGCAAAATGACAGCGCCTGGCGTGATTTTGTCAACGCCACCATTGTCGACCTGATGCAAGGGCTGCGCGATTATCGCGGTGACTATATGCAGCTCTACGACCAATGGTTCGGGCGCGATGGTGTCCTGCCCTACCCGATGGACCGCAGCACCCGCGATTATCTGCTGCGGGGGGATATCTGGGCCCAGTAAGACGCGATCCAGATATTCTACGGTGCATCGCATGCATTGCCTCTCAGGCAATCGAGCAGGCGCATCATCTCTTCTTCGGTGGGATCGCTCAAAATGCCGCCAGAACAATAATCGGTGGTCACAGAATAATTTCCGCCATCATCCCGGATGAACATCAGTGCCGGACGATCCACGGGCACAATACCGCAGGCATCGACCATGCATTTGATCGACACACTTACCTTGAATGCCGTGCTGCCAGTGAAACCGCGCGGGCTGGCAAGTCTTCCTTCAAATCGCGCCCCGATCCGGTCGGGTTCAAGAAGCTGGGTGTCCTGATTGAAAACAGGTACGGGCTCATCAGGTACGAGTATGCCATGGCCGACAATATAGCGCTCGGCTTGCGCATGATGCAGGGCAAATGTGCGCTCTACGCGGTCCCGGAAGTCGCAGGACAAGGCAAGGGCGGGGTCGGTTAGCCCAGGAGCCAACAGGCCAATGCAAGCCAGGCTCGACATCAACCGCTTCATCGATGCGTCCTCCTCACGCGCAATGCTTATTCTGACCCGGCCCTGGCAATAAGATCAACATCCGGGGCACACAGAAACTGTTGCACGATCCGCCCGCTGGCATGAATGCACACCATGGCCAGAATTTCGTCACCGCTATTTGTAAACCGGTGCGGCATATGTGCCGGTACGATCACGACATCGCCATTGCGGGCATGCAGCCTTTCTTCCCCGACGTCAAAATCCGCCGCACCGGACAGAGGTGGTCCCGGATTTTGAGACAGGGGCATAAGGTGGATCTTCCTATGAGAAGGACGATCCAGCATGAAGACACGCAGACGGTTTTCAGCCGAGTTCAAGGCCAAGGTCGCGCTTGAGGCGATCCGCGGCGAGCGGACGATTTCGGAACTGGCCACGAAGCACCAGCTTCACCCGAACCAGATCACGCAGTGGAAACGGCAAGCTATCGAGAATCTGGCCAAGGCGTTCGACGACAAGGGTGCGGATGCGCAGGTCGGCCGGGAAGCCGAGGTGACGAAGCTGCACGCCAAGATCGGCCAGCTCGTCGTCGAGCGGGATTTTTTGGCCAAAGCCTTCGATCGCTGAGCCTGGATCGGAGGAGAATGATGATTGATCCCGATCACAACCGGCTCTCGATCCGCCGCCAGTGCGAACTGGTCTCGATCTCGCGGGCCTCGTTCTATCGCCAGCCCGCCAGTGAAACGGCCGAAAACCTTGAACTGATGCGCGTCATCGACGAGGCGTTCATGGAAACGCCCTGGTATGGCTCCAGGCAGATGATGCGGCATCTGCGGCGCCAAGGCTGGTGTGTGGGCCGCAAGCGGGTCCGGCGGCTGATGCGCAAGATCGGTCTGTCGCCGATTTACCAGGCGCCGAAGACCAGCGCGCCGCATCCGCAGCACCGTATTTATCCCTATCTGCTGCGGCATCTGAGCATCGCGCGGCCCGATCAGGTCTGGTGCGCCGACGTGACCTACATTCCGATGCGGCGTGGCTTTCTCTATCTCGTCGCCATCATGGACTGGTTCAGCCGTAAGGTCCTGGCCTGGCGGTTGTCGAACACGATGGATGCCGACTTCTGCGTCGCCGCTCTCGAAGAGGCGATCGCCCGCCATGGCAGGCCCGACATCTTCAACACGGATCAGGGAAGCCAGTTCACCAGCTTCGCCTTCACGACGACGCTGAAGGATGCCGGCATCCGCATCTCCATGGACGGGCGCGGCCGCTGGATGGACAACGTCTTCATCGAGCGGCTGTGGCGCAGCCTCAAATACGAATGCGTCTTCCTCAATGCCTTCGAGACCGGCAGCGAGGCGCGCAGCGGCATCGGTTCCTGGATCGACTATTACAACCGTCGAAGGCTGCACTCAGCCTTCGACGGCAGGACACCCGATGAGGTCTATGCTACGGCAGAAATGACGGAGCAATTGGCGGCGTAGAAACAACCGGATCCACCTTAGCAAAGCCGCCAAGCTG
>NZ_FORF01000002.1 GCF_900113935.1 Aquamicrobium aerolatum DSM 21857 | reverse complement strand
AAACCGGAGGCATTTTGATGACCCCACGTTAAGGGGTCCCGTTTGGACGAAAATCACCCCTTAAACAGGGTCCTCATTCCATGAAAAATCACAGGAAAAGTCGACAATAACGCACGCCAACGGCTTGATGGGCTGCTGACCGAACTGCTCGACGTTAATGTCAGCCGTTTTCTGGCTTCGCCAGTTCGAGGTCGGACACAATTCCGCAGCGGCGAATCGGCTGCTTGACAGGCTGGAGTTGCTGCGTGGTCTGGCTCTCGATCCACAGCTTCTCATTGGCATCCCGCCGCATCGTGTCGCACACCTGCGTCGGCAGGGCGAGCGCTACTTTACCGATGGCTTGCGGGTTATCACCTCTGATCGACGCTGGGCGATCTTTGCCGTCTGCGCCGTGGAATGGGAAGCGCCTATCGCCGATACTGTGGTCGAGACCCATGACCGGATATCGTGGGAAAGACCTGGCGGGAGGCGAAACGGCTGCATGATGAGCGAATAGCTGGTTCCAGGGCAGCGATAACCGATACTCTGCGCGCCTTCACTGCTCTCTGGGAGCCTCTTTGCTCGAAGCCCGCAATGACGGTGTTCCGCTGGAAATGGCGGTCGCCAAGTCGGCGGAATGGGGCCCGCTCGAACAACTGGTCGCGACCGGCGCCCAGCTCAGCAATACGCTGGCGGACGATCCATTGGCTCATGTCGGACAAGGATATCATCGCTTCCGCCGCTACGCGCCGCGCATGTCGCGGTGCCTGAAACTCAAAGCAGCATCGGTAGCCCAGCCCTTGATTGCGGCGGCAATCACCTTCGGGAGGTGGCGGTCCTGTTTCACCTGCGGGATGCCTTCCGATCCGGTGACGTCTGGCTCGATCATTCGCGATGCTATGGCGATCTCAAACAGGTGTTGGTACCGATGGCAACGGCGCAGACGAACGCAAGGCTTGCCGTTCCCCTTGATCCGCAGCTTTGGCTGACGGATCGAAAAGCGTGTCTCGCCAACGCCTTCCAGACATTCGCCGCGCTCGCAGCATAACTGTGTCCAGTAGAAAGCCGTTCTCGACTAAATTGGAACTTTGCGACACAGCTGGGAAAGATGCGTGGGGACTCGGATGCGCTTATGGCGGACCTCCCGATTTCAATGCGCAAGTGTAGCGCGATCGGGAAGGTCGCGCGAGGTCAATCGAGGACGAGCTTGATCGCCAGCACCACGCAGGTCACCACCAGCAACGGCTTGATCAGCCGCGCGCCGTTCTTCATCGCCAGCGTCGCGCCGACCCGAGCGCCGAAAAATTGGCAGACGCCCATGATGAGGCCGATCTGCCACGAGATGACACCGGCATAGGCAAAGAAGGCAAAGGCACCGATATTCGATGAAAAGTTCAGAAGCTTGGTGTGCGCCGTCGCCTTGAGCACGCCGTAACCGGCGAGGCTGACAAAGGCGAGCATGAAGAACGAGCCGGTGCCCGGACCAAAGATGCCATCGTAGAAGCCGATGACCGGCACCACCAACAGACCGAACAGGAATGGCGACAGGCGCTCGGCGCGGTCGACGTCATCCATGTTGGGCTTGAAAGCGAAATAAAGCGCGATGGCGACCAGAAGCGGCGGCAGCACTGCGTTCAGCCACGCGCCGGGCAGGATCGTCGCCAGCACCGCACCCGCCACGGAGCCGATCAGCGAAAGAGCGGCGGAAGGCAATTGCTTGCGGATATCGACAAGGCCCTTGGCGGCATAGGTCATGGTCGCAGAGGCGGAGCCGAACAGGCTTTGCAGCTTGTTGGTGCCCAGAGCCTGTACCGGAGCCAACCCGGCCAGAAGCAGGGCCGGGACCGTGATCAGCCCGCCGCCGCCGGCAATCGAGTCGATGAAGCCGGCGAGGAAGGCCGCCAGAGCAAGAAGCAGGACAATTTCGAGGGAGAGGTCGGAGAACATTGTTTGCGCCGTGTTGAACCAGCTATCCAGCACACGCCCGTGCTATCCGCAAGCACCATTTCAGGCTAGGTTGGGCGACTACGAATCCCTGAGGAATTTCAAAGCATGGCGTTCGATCTGTTTGCGAAGATCAGAGAGCTTTTCGAAGGCGACCCGGCTATTCGCAAGGTCGCCGACAACCCCGCGCTTTCCGCGGAAATCCTGTTGCTGTTCCGCATGGTGCTGGCCGATGGCCAGGTCGAGGAAGCAGAGCTGGAGACGCTGAAGCGCATCTGCGCCGACGCATTCGGGATCGACGAGGCGAGCTTTGCGGGCGTCGTGCAATATTTGCAGGACTATGGCTACGAAACCTCTGCGGCGCAGGCGCTGTCGACCTTCCGCGGCTATCCGCATGAGCGGCGGGTGCAACTGGCTCGTCATCTCGCCGAGATCGCCAAGGCCGACCAGCATCTGAACACGCAGGAAGTACGCTTCCTCGCGCGCACGCTCGAAGCGCTGGGGCTGGAGTCGCACGAAGTCGTCTAGCGCCTTTACGCTTCTTGGGTGCCCGAGGCTTCGTGGCGGGCCAGACGCCGCTGTAGCGCGCGCTCCAAATCGGGCGCCGCGGCGACCAGCGCCTTGGCCGCATCCGATTGCGGATGGTCGAGCACGTCGCCGGTCTTGCCGGATTCCACGATCTGCCCGTCATGCATCACCATCACCTCATCGGTGATGGCGCGGGCGACGGTGAGGTCGTGGGTGATGAAGAGGTAAGCCACGCCAAGCTTGCCGTTGAGGTCGGCGAAGAGGTCGAGGATCTGGGCGCGGATCGACACGTCGAGTGCCGAAACCGGTTCGTCGGCAACGATCAGCTTCGGCTTGGTGATGATCGCGCGGGCAATCGAGATGCGCTGGCGCTGGCCGCCGGAGAATTCGTGCGGATATTTTTCCATGTCGGCCGGTTTGAGGCCGACCTCGTTGAGCGCCTGCGCCACCATCTCGCGCTTTTCAGTGGCAGAAGGCTGTTTCTCGAGCAGATGCAACGGCTCGGCGATGAGGCGCTCGACCTTGTGGCGCGGGTTGAACGAGCCGTAGGGATCCTGGAACACCACCTGCATCTTGCGCCGATGCGGCTTCAGTTCGGCTTCGCCCAGCGTGCTGACCGGTGCGCCATCGAGCCGGATCTCGCCGCCTGTCGGGCGGTCAAGTGCGAGGATCATGCGCGCCAGGGTGGACTTGCCGCAGCCGGAGCGGCCGACGAGCGCCATCGACTGACCTTCCCTCAGCGAAAACGACACATCGTTGACCGCACGAAACGGTGCGGGCCGCGCAAACAGCGACGGACGACGGCCGGGATAATCGCGCACAACCCGGTCAACTTCCAGGAGCGGTGTCTGGGGCGCAGCCCTGGCGGCATCGCCGCTGCGGTCGGGCACATGCATCGAGGCGACTGCAAGCTGGCGTGTGTAGGGATGTTTCTGCTCGGTCAGGGTGCGCGCGGTCTCGCCTGATTCCATCACCTCGCCATGGCGCATGATGGTGACGCGGTCGGCCATGTCGGCAACAACGGCGAGGTCGTGCGAAATCAGCAGCAGGCCCATCTTGCGCTCGTCGACGAGGTCTCGCAGCAATTCGAGGATCTGCTTTTGCAGCACTACGTCGAGCGCGGTGGTCGGCTCGTCGGCAATCAGCAGCTTGGGCTTGAGCGCGCAGGCAATGGCGATGACGACACGCTGGCGCTGGCCGCCGGACAATTCATGCGGAAAGCGCGACAGCGGAAACTGGGATTCGGGCAGACCAACGCGGTCGAGGATCTTGCGCGCGGTGTCTTCGGCATCGGCGCGATTGGCGCTGGTGTGCCAGCGGATGCCCTCGGCAACCTGTTCGCCGATTGTCTTGACCGGGTTGAGCGCGGTCATCGGCTCCTGGAACACCATGCCGATCTCGTTGCCGCGCAACTTGTTCATCGCAGCTTCCGGCGCGGCGAGAATGTCGACGCCATCGAAAGTGACGCGGCCACGTGTCTGGGCTGAAAACGGCAACAGCTGCATCACGGCCAGCGACGTCATCGACTTGCCGGAGCCGGATTCGCCGACGAGACCCAGCACCTCGCCCTGCTCGATGGTCAGGTCGACATCTTTCAGGATCGGCACATTGCCGATGTTCAGACACAGTTTTTCAATCTCGAGCAGGCTCATCGCTCGCGCCTCAGTTTGGGATCGAGCACGTCACGCAAGCCGTCTCCAAGAAGGTTCAGCCCGAGGACGGTGACGACGATGGCAAGGCCGGGGAAGATCGCCAGATGCGGCGCGACCATCATCCGGGTCTGGGCATCGAACAGCATCCGGCCCCAGGACGGCATCGGCGGCTGAGCGCCGAGGCCAAGATAGGAAAGGCCGGCTTCCGCGAGGATGCCGATGGCGAACTGGATCGTGCCCTGCACCAAAAGGATCGAGGCGATGTTGGGCAGGATGTGCTCAATTGTGATCTGCGCCTTGCCCTTGCCCGCAGCACGGGCGGCGAGGATGTATTCGCGCGGCCACAGCGACAGCGCACCGGCGCGGGCGACACGGGCAAACACTGGAATGTTGAAAATGCCGATGGCGATGATGGCGTTGATCGCGGCGGGCCCGAAGATCGCGGTGATCATCACTGCTGACAAGAGCGCCGGAAAGGCGAACACCACGTCGTTGAAACGCATCAGCATTTCATCGACCCAGCCACCGCGCGCCGCCGCCCAGCAACCAAGCGGCACGCCGATGCCGATGCCGAGTGCAACGGCAACGACCGCAACCGCGATCGAATTGCGCGCGCCGATCATGATCATCGACAGGATGTCACGGCCAAAATGGTCGGTGCCGAAGGGATGCGCGGCAGAAAGGCCTTTCATCCGGTCGGCGACGACCAGATTGGTGATGTCGTAGGGTGTCCAGACAAAGGAGATCAGCGCCATCGCTGCGATCACGGCGGTGATGACGAAACCGATAACGAAGGAGCGGTTGCGGAAGGCCAGTCGCAAAATGCCGCGCCAGCCGGCTTGTTCGGCGATCACGGTGGTCGTGCTCATCAGCGCACCCTCAGACGGGGATCGACAACGGCATAGAGCACATCGACGACGAGATTGATGACCACGACGCTGGCGACCAGCAGCATGACGACGCCTTCAACGACGATCAGATCGCGCTGGGTGATCGCCTGGAAGACAAGGCGGCCAAGACCGGGCAGGTAGAACACGTTCTCGATGATGATGGTGCCGGCAAGAAGCACCGCGAACTGCATGCCCATGATGGTCAGAACTGGGATCATCGCGTTGCGCAGCGCATGACGCCACAAGACGTAGCGGCGCGGCATGCCCTTGGCGCGGGCGGTGCGGATATAGTCTTCGCCCAGGACTTCCAGCATGGCGGAGCGGGTGACGCGCGCCAGGATCGCAGCTTGTGGCAAAGCCAGTGCGATGGCAGGCAGCATCAGCGATTTGACGCCGGACCAGATGCCGCCGCCCCAGCCGGAAAATCCGCCGGCGGGCACCAGCCGCAGCCAGACGGCAAAGACGTAGATGAGCAGGAGTGCGAACCAGAAGTTCGGGACGGCAACGCCGACTTGCGCAACGCCCATCGACACGGTGTCGCCGACCTTGCCCCGGCGCGCGGCGGCAAAGATGCCGACCGGGATGGCGATGGCGGTGGACAGGATGAGCGAGATGACTGCCAGTGGCAGCGACACCACCGCGCGTTCGGCGATGAGATCGATGACCGGCGATGAATAGGTGAAGGAGCGGCCAAAATCGCCAACCGCCATGCCGCCGACCCAGTTGAGGTAGCGTACGATCAAAGGCGCATTGAGGCCCATCTGCTCGCGCATCGAGGCGAGCGCCTCGGGGGTGGCGTTCATGCCGAGCATCAACAGGGCGGGGTCGCCCGGAAGAACCTCGAGCACCGAAAACACGACGACAGACGCCACGATCAACGTGATCAGCCCGATGCCGATGCGTTTTGCGAGAAATGCGGTCATGTGGTGGGGTGCCGTGTTCCGATTAGAAAAACCTCTCCTCGGTTGAGGCCCGAGGAGAGGTTTCGTTCAGGTCGTGGCTTATTCGGTCCAGTGAACCTTGGTCAGGTCGGCAACCGACAGCGGCCAGTTTTCCCACATGCCTTCGAGCTTGGCATCCCAGACGCCAACCTTCGGCATCTGGAACAGGAAGCCGTTGACGGCATCTTCGGCCAGAATGCGCTGGGCCTTGCCGTAAAGCTCCTTGCGGGCGGCTTCGTCGGCGGTCACGTCAAGCTCTTCCATGACCTTGTTGAACTCGGGGTTCTGGTACTGGAAGTAGTAGTCCGGACGCGCATAGATGTTGATGTCGTTTGGCTCGACATGCGAGATCAGCGACAGATCGTAGTTCTTCTCGGCAAAGACCTGGCTCAGCCAGTCGGCCCACTCCACCGGAATGATTTCCAGATTGATGCCGACCTGGCGCAACTGCGAGGCGATGATTTCGCCACCCTGACGGGCATAGGGCGGTGGCGGCAGCTTCAGCGTTGCCGAAAAGCCGTCCGGGAAGCCGGCGGCGGCAAGCAGTTCCTTCGACTTGGCCGGGTCATAAGGATAGGTGCCGGTTAGATCGACATAGGCCGGGTTATGTGGCGCGAAATGCGAGCCGATCGGCGTGCCAAGACCCGAGCTGGCACCGGCGATGATTTCGTCGCGGTTGAGCGCATGGGCGATGGCCTGACGCACTTCGAGCTTGTCGAACGGCGCCTTCTTGTTGTTGGTCGAAAGGACGGTCTCGCCTTCGGTCGAGCCGATCACGACCTTGAAGCGCGGGTCGGACTGGATCTGCGGCAGGGCGTCGCCGGCTGGCATGTTGGAGAAGGCATGGACGTCGCCGGACAGGATCGCTGGAATGGCGGCGGCGGCATCCGGGATGATGCGGAACTCGGCGCGATCAAGCGCAACGGCCTCGCCCCAATAGTCCGGGTTCTTGGCGAGCTTGATCGACGAGCCCTTGGCCCAGTTCTCGAACTTGAACGGACCGGTGCCGATCGGGTTTTCCTTGTTGCCGTCGGCGGAGCTGCGCGACACGATGGCGGCTTCGCCCCAGGCCATGTTCCAGGTGAACGCACCCTGCGGATGCTTCAGCTTCACGACGACCGTGGCCGGATCGGTGACCTCGACGCTTTCGATCGCCGAATAGAGCGCCTTCTGCGGGTTGACCGAATCTGCCGCCATGGCGCGGTCGATCGAGAACTTGACGTCCTCGGCATTGAACTCGGCGCCGTCGTGGAACTTCACGCCGGTCTGCAGGTGGAAGGTGTAGGTCTTGCCGTCGTCGGAAATGTCCCAGCTCTTGGCAAGCTGAGGATGAACCGTGCCATCGGGACCGATGCGGGTGAGGCCTTCGAAGATGTTCGCGTATCCGACTTCCTTGATGGCCGCAGCCGCGCCGGCGGTCGGGTCAAGATGTGGCGGCTCCAGCACCATGCCGATGACCACATCGGTGCGCTGTGCCATCGAAGACGTGGACGCCGCCAGCGCCAGCGCGCTGGCAAGAACGATCGATTTCAGAAGTTTCATGTTGTTCTCCCCTAATATTCATTGTCGCCGGCGATCAAAGCGCGAAAATGCCTGCGAGTAAATCGGCTTGTTGTGATGACGGCCGCATGAGCCGGCACGCCATCGTTTCACATCCTCCCAGCCGAAACGCCGGCACGGTATTAGCCGCGTCCGGCACCCTGCAGCAGTGTGTCGAGGCTGAGCGCCATCACCTTGGCCGACTGGATCATGTCCTCGATGCCGACCCACTCGTCCGGACGATGGGCAAGGTCGAGGATGCCGGGGCCATAGGCGATGCAGTCGAACAGATGGCCGATCCGCGCGATGTGCTTCTGGTCGTAGGTGCCGGGCGAAATGACATATTGCGGCTCCTTGTCGAACACCGCGCGGATGCCATCGGCGACGGCAGTCACCACCGGCGCGTCGCGCTCGGTCATCGTTGGCTGCACTTCCATCAGATCGCGGATGTTGTAGTCGAATTTCGGCCGGTCGCGCTTGAGGCGATCGAGGATCGACGTCACCTCGCCCTTCACTTCGTCGATGGATTCTTCAAGCAGGAAGCGCCGGTCGATGACCGTGCGGCAGGAATCGGCGACGTTGGGAGAGGGCAGGCCGGGGCGGAAATCTTCGGTCTGGCCGCCGTGGATCGAGTTGATGTTCATCGTCGAGCGGCGCGCACCTTCCGGCACGACCGGCATTTCGGTCTGCTTCTGGTCGAGGGCCGGGAACAGCTCCTCTTCAAACGCATTCAGCACCGCGCCCATGTGGCGGATGGCGGAATCGCCGAGGAACGGCATCGAGCCATGCGCGATGGAGCCAAGCGTCTCGATCTCCGCCCACCAGACGCCGCGATGGCCAAGGCAGATACGATCCTTGTTGAGCGGCTCCGGGATGATGACGTGGTCGACGCGGGGTTTCGAGAAATAGCCCTTGGAAGCCAGATAGGCGACGCCGCCAAAGCCGCCGGATTCCTCATCGACGGTGCCGGAAATCTCGATGGCGCCGGGAAAGTCGGGATAGACTTCGATGAAGGCTTCGGCAGCGATGATCGAGGCAGCCAGTCCGCCCTTCATGTCGCAGGTGCCGCGGCCATAGACGCGGCCATCCTTGACCACACCTTCGAACGGATCGACGGTCCAGCCTTCACCGGCCTCGACCACGTCGATGTGGGAATTGAAATGCACCGTCTTGCCGGGGCTGCGGCCTTCGCGGCGGGCAACGACGTTGGTGCGCGGATAGCGGTCGGTGTCGCCTGGCGTGTCGACGCCGCGGATCAACTCGATCTGGAACCCGCTCTTTTTCAGGCGTTCCGCGATGTACTCCGCGCAAGGCGTATAGGCTTCGCCGGGCGGGTTCACCGTCGGAAAACGGATCAGGTCTACGGTCAGCGCGACGAGGTCGTCGCGACGGGATTCGATGGCACGGAAGAGCTTTTCATTCATGGCGTCAGTTGATCAGGCGAAGCTGTGCCAGACAAGGTACAGTCATTGGGCCATTCAGCATAGTTCACATTTGCTTCAATGTCTTCCGCAGCGGCAATAGGAGGTTTTCTTAGGATTTTGAGAGCAAGATCTTTCGCTGGCGCGGGCGATGTGAAACATTTTGGATGGAGACGAGGTTTGGGGCTCTTCACGATGAAAGCTGTATGCAGATCGGGCGCTGCAGCGCTGATGATGCTATTTGCCTTGCCCGCCGGGGCTGCCACGCTTGTCGCGCGGGTTGATGTTGCCACTCAGACAATGACCGTGATGCATCATGGCGATGTGCTGTACGAGTGGAAGGTTTCGACCGGAGCGGACGGGTTCGTCACGCCACGCGGCGAGTTCCGGCCCTATCGGATGCACAAGCTGTGGTTGTCGCGTACCTATAACAGCGCGCCGATGCCCTATGCGGTGTTCTATGATCGCGGCTGGGCTGTTCATGGCACCGATGCAGTCGCCAAGCTTGGATTGCCGGCTTCGCATGGCTGCGTGCGGCTGGACACGCCGAATGCAGAGATATTCTACAATCTCGTGCGTCAATATGGGGCGGGAAACACCCGCATCATTGTCGAGAACTGAGAAGTATTTCATAGCTTGTCGGCGGAACGCCATTTCAATCCTGTCCGGTCTTGCTTAGACCTGTGGGGCAAGGAGCGTTGATGAAATGGCGGACCACCACGTCGAGCTTTCCCAGCCGGTTTCGGACGAAGTCCGCAAGACCACCTGCTATATGTGCGCATGCCGCTGCGGCATTGATGTGCATCTCAAGGACGGCAAGATCCGTTATATCGAGGGCAATCGCGACCACCCGGTGAACAAGGGGGTGCTGTGCGCCAAGGGCTCGGCCGGGATCATGCAGCATTATGCGCCGGCAAGGTTGAGCGCGCCGCTGCTGCGCACCGGGCCGCGCGGCTCGGGCGAATTCAAGACGATTTCATGGGACGAGGCGCTGGCGCTGGCAACGTCGTGGCTGGGCGATGTGCGCGGCAGCGACCCGAAGAAGCTCGCCTTCTTCACCGGGCGCGACCAGTCGCAATCGCTGACCGGCTATTGGGCGCAGCAATTCGGCACGCCGAATTACGCCGCGCATGGCGGCTTCTGCTCGGTCAACATGGCGGCAGCCGGGATCATGACCATCGGCGGCGCGTTCTGGGAGTTTGGCGCGCCGGACTGGGAGCGAACCAAGCTGTTCGTGATGTTCGGGGTGGCGGAAGACCACGATTCCAACCCGATCAAGATTGGCATTTCAAAGCTCAAGCAGCGCGGCGCGCGGTTTGTGTCGGTCAATCCGGTGCGTACCGGCTATTCGGCGGTGGCCGATAACTGGATCGGTGTGCGGCCCGGAACGGATGGGCTTCTGATCCTTGCCGTGGTGCACGAGCTTCTGAAGTCACGAAAAATCGATATCGACTATCTGCTGCGCTATTCGAATGCGCCGTGGCTGGTGATCGACGCGCCGGGCGCGGCCGATCACGGCCTGTTTGCCCGCGACAAGGACGGCAAGCCGCTGATCTGGGAGACGGTGACCGAACACGCGGTTCCCGCCGGCAGCAAGGGCGCGCGTCCGGCCTTGTCGGGACGGTTTACGCTAGACGACGGGCGCAGCGCGGTGCCGTCGTTCCAGATGCTCGCCGATGAATATCTCGACGACAAATATGCGCCGGAGCGGGTAGCCGACAAGGTCGGCGTCGATGTCGCCACCATTCGCGGGCTGGCCAGCGAAATCGCGCGCGTCTCCTTCGAGGAGAGCATCGAGATCGATCAGCCATGGACGGATATCTATGGCAGGCAGCACGAAAGCTTTGTCGGGCGGCCGGTGTCGTTTCATGCGATGCGCGGGATTTCGGCGCACTCCAACGGCTTCCAGACGGCGCGCGCACTGCACATGCTGCAGGTGCTGATCGGCGCGGTCGATTGTCCCGGCGGGTTCCGCTTCGAGCCGCCATATCCCAAGCCAATGTCCGGCCATCCGCGTCCGCATGGCAAGGCCGGGCAATATGGCCCGAACCAGCCGCTGTCCGGCCCGCATCTGGGCTACCCGATGGGACCGGAAGATTTGCTGGTGGACGCAGCCGGCAATCCTCAGCGGATCGACAAGGCGTTTTCGTGGGAGGCGCCGTTTTCCGCCCATGGCATGATGCATATGGTGATCGCCAATGCGCATGCGGGCGATCCGTATCCGGTCGACGTCATGTTCCTCTACATGGCCAATATGGCGTGGAACTCGTCGATGAACACGGCGGGCACGATCCGGATGCTGGAGGAAAAAGACGCCGCGACAGGCGAATATCGCATTCCGAAGATCATTTATTCGGACGCCTATGATTCCGAGATGGTGGCGTATGCTGACCTGATCCTGCCGGACACCACCTATTTGGAGCGGCACGACTGTATCTCGCTGCTCGACCGGCCGATCAGCGAGCCGGACAGCGTCAACGACGCGATCAGATGGCCGGTGCTGGAGCCTGACCGAGACGTGCGCGCGTTCCAGAGCGTGCTGATCAATCTTGGCGCGCGGCTGGGGCTGCCCGGTTTCGTTGATGCCGACGGCAAGGCGCTTTACAAGGATTATGCCGACTACATCGTGCGCCATGAACGCCGTCCCGGTATCGGCCCACTGATCGGGTTTCGCGGCGACGATGGCAGCGCGGCGGGGCGCGGGGCGCCGAATCCGGACCAGATTGAGCGCTATATCGCCAATGGCGCATTCTTTTCGGCCCACATTCCGCCTGAAGCGCAGTTCTTCAAGCACGCCAACGCTGCCTATCAGGATTTTGGCGTCAAGATGGGCTTCTTCGACAAGCCGCAGCCGGTGACTTTCCAGCTCTACAGCGAAGAGTTGCAGAAGTTTCGGCTCGCCGCCGAAGGGGTGCGCGAACCGGTGGCCCCGCAAGCCTACCGCGCGCGCATCCTCGACACGTTCACGCCTCTGCCGCACTGGTACATGCCGCTGGAGGAAGCGGGTGTGGATGCGCAGACCTATCCCTATCACGCGCTGACGCAGCGCCCGATGGCGATGTATCATTCATGGGGTTCGATGAACGCCTGGCTGCGGCAGATCCACACGCGCAACCGGCTCTATGTGCCGGGCGAGATTTGTGACGCACACGGATTGGTCGACGATGACTGGGTGTGGCTGACCTCGCATCATGGCCGCATCAAGGTGCAGATCGCGCGCAACGAGGCGGTCAATCGCGACACGATGTGGACCTGGAATGCCATCGGCAAGCGGAAAGGCGCGTGGGCGCTCGACAAGGATGCGCCGGAGGCGGAAAAGGGCTTCCTGCTCAACCATCTGATCCATGAATTGCTGCCGCCGAAGGCTGACGGGATGCGCTGGTCCAACTCCGACCCGATCACCGGGCAGGCGGCCTGGTACGATCTGCGCGTGAAGATCAAGAAGGCCGAGCCGGGCGAGACCACGCAGCCGGAATTTGCGCCGATGCAGCGGCAGGGGCAGCCACCGTCGCAGCTGCGCTATGGGCAGGAGTGGGCGAAATGACGTGTCTGCCGGCAACATCGACGCCGAAGAAGCTCGGCCTTGTCATCGACCTTGACGTCTGCGTCGGCTGCCACGCCTGCGTCGTCTCGTGCAAGGAATGGAATACGGGCGGCTATGGCGCGGCGCTTTCGGACCAGGATCCGTATGGCGCGGACGTGTCGGGAACGTTCCTCAACCGGGTGCACAGTTTCGAGGTGGTGCCGGAGGGCGGGGAGATCGTCGCAGAGCGCGGGCAGGCGCGGCTGGTGCATTTCCCGAAATCCTGCCTGCATTGCGAGGATGCCCCGTGCGTCACCGTCTGCCCGACCGGCGCATCCTACAAGCGCGCCGATGACGGCATCGTGCTTGTCGATGAAGACATGTGCATCGGCTGCGGCCTGTGTGCCTGGGCCTGCGCCTATGGCGCGCGGGAGATGGACCTTGCCGCCGGCGTGATGAAGAAATGCACCCTGTGCGTCGACCGCATCTATAACGAGACGCTCGATGAGATCGACCGGGTGCCGTCCTGCGTGCGCACCTGCCCGACCAATGCGCGCCATTTCGGCGATTTTGCCGATCCGAACTCCAACGTCTCGATCATGGTCGCGGAGCGTGGCGGCTATGATCTGATGCCGGAGCAGGGGACGCGCCCGGTGAACAAATATTTGCCGCCGCGCCCGCGCACCGCGCTGGGATCGGCACCGACGCTGCCGCAGGAAGACACCAGCGATGCGACCGGCTTTTTTGGCTGGGTCGACAAGATGCTCGACCGGATCTGACCTGCCATGTATCCAGCACTCTCGATCATTTTCTTCACCTCTGCATCCGGTCTTGGCTATGGCCTTGCCGCCGTGCTCGGGCTTGGGCTGCTCGATCCGCAGGCGCTGGCGACCAAGCTGGCGCATGTGCTGGCGCTTTGCCTGATTGGCGGCGGGTTGCTGTCGTCGACGCTGCATCTGCACAATCCGCAACGCGCCTGGCGGGCGCTGTCGCAATGGCGCTCAAGCTGGCTGTCACGCGAGGGCGTGATGGCGATTGCGACATTCGTGCCGCTGACGATCAACGCGGCAGCAACGGTGTTTTATGGCAAGCATCTGCTGCTGGTGGGGCTTCTCGGCACGCTAGGCGCGGCGGTCACTGTCTACTGCACCGCGATGATCTACGCGTCGCTGAAATCGGTGCAGGCGTGGCACACCAGGCTGACGCCGATCTGCTACCTGCTGTTTGCGGCAGCCGGGGGCAGTCTGGCGGGAGCGTTGGTTGCAGCTTCTGGCAACGCGCACAGCGTTGTGTTGATGGTGATGGCTCTGGTGTTTCTCGTCCCCGCCTGGGCCGCGAAATGGCAATGGCGCAAGAATTTGCGCGAGGCGGTGCCGCTGTCGACGCCGGAAAGCGCGACGGGTCTTGGCGGCCTCGGCAAGGTCAGGCTGTTTGAAAGCCCGCACTTCAACGACAATTACCTGACCCGCGAAATGGGTTTTCGCGTCGCGCGCAAACATGCCGACAAGCTGTTTGTTATCGCGATCATCGCCGGCGGCGTGGTTCCCGCATTTCTGGTGCTGGTCGCATTGGCGGCAGGGCACGCGATCTGGGCACCGATTGCTCTGGGTCTTGCCCTGTTGTTCCACGCGCTTGGCGTCCTGACCGAACGCTGGCTGTTCTTCGCCGAAGCGCGCCATGCGGTGATGAATTATTACAGCCGCTGAGCGGCAGCACAGGCAGAACTGCTTGCATATCTTGCCGAATGGCATGAGCAACATTATATTGCGCCAAAAGGCAAAAGATATGCTGCAGGAAATTCCACGCACACAGGCCGCGCCAAACTCGCCCCACATCACCGCCGAAGAGGCGGCGGCGATGGCGCGGGCGGTGATGAGGCTGTTCGAACGCTGGCAGGTCGGCGACGGCGAAGCGCGCGAGATTCTTGGCGGGCTGGCATCGCGCACCTATGCGCGCTGGAAGGCGGGAGAGCCGGGTCGCATCGACCGCGATCTGGCGACGCGCCTGTCTCTGTTGATGGGAATACACAAGGGGCTGCGCTATCTGTTCACCGATCCGGAGCGCGGCTATGCTTGGGTGAAGAAACCAAATCTTGCATTTGACAGCCGCACGCCGCTGGCAGTGATGGCGCAGGGCGACATCTTCTCGCTTGCCCGCGTGCGCGCCTATCTCGATGCCGAGCGGAGTGGCTGGTGAGCGATCAGCCGCCGGTCGCACAGGTCAGCTGGCCCAAGGCCTACCGGATCATCCGCTCGATCTATCCGCCGATCGATCTGTTTGAAGACATTGCCGATCCGCAGGACTGGGAGGCGCTGGCTTCAGCGGAGTCCAAGACCAATCCACGCGTGTGGGAGCATGTCGGGCAGCTCCATTTGGTGCCCCATGACCGCCGCGTCCATGGCCAGGGTGCCAGCACGGTGATGGCGCCTTTCGTTCACGTCAGCACCGACCGGCCCGGACGATTTACCGATGGCACATATGGTGTCTACAGCGCCGGGAGCCGCGAGGAAGTGGCCATCCGGGAGGTCGCGCACCATCATGCGCGGGCGATGCGCAACAGCGACGAGGCACCCGGCTGGACATCGCAGTTTCGCATGCTGATCAATGCGGTAGAGCTGACGCTTCACGATGTGCGCGAAGATTCTGCCTGCCATGCGAGCGACGATTATTCGCAAACGCAATTTCTGGCGCGCGGACTACGGGCGCAAGGCTCCAACGGAATTGTCTATCGCAGCGTGCGCTGCGCGGGCGGCGAATGCGTCGCCATCTTCTGGCCTGATCTCGTGGAAATCCCCGTGCAGGGGGACCATTTCGATTTCCACTATGATGGGGACCGCGTCGACAGGGTCCGTAATTGCCGGACGGGTTCGATTTTTGCGCTTTGACGTGCTTTCCGGTCGCTTTTCGCCTTGAAAGCACGCCTTGCAGCGCCCAGATTCCGTGCCAGTGATGCAAGCGGGACCAGACCAGTTTCATGGTTATTTTCAAGGAATTGCAGTCATCGCCGGTCGCAATGGTGCGCATGATGGTTTATGCGCCACAGTATGACGTTCCATTTGCCGTATAGCACCAGCCAACAGATGAATGATTGAGGAACTGCCAATGTTGACTTCGCGTACCGCCCGACTTGCCACGCTGTTTGCGGGCCTGTTCATGGTCTTCTCACTGACCGCGGTCGATTATGCGGAAGCGCGCCGGGGCGGCAGCTTCGGTAGCCGTGGCAGCCGCACATTCCAGTCTGCTCCTCCGACGCGCACCGCGCCGCAGCCGACTGCGCCGGTTGAGCGGTCGATGACGCCGAATACAAATCCGCGCCAGAACGCTAATCCCGCAGCTGGCAACCGCCAGACGCCGGCAGCCCAGCGGCCCGGTCTTTTCGGTGGCCTTGGTGGCACGCTGCTCGGCGGCCTGATGCTGGGCGGCCTGATCGGCATGTTCATGGGGCAGGGCTTCGGTGGCCTTGCCGGCATGTTCGGCATGCTTGTCCAACTGCTCCTGATCGGCGGCGCAATCATGCTTGCCATGCGCTTCTTCCGTTCGCGCAACGCTGCGCCGGCGATGGCAGGCGCAAGCGGGGCCGGTGGTGGCGCAGGCTTCGGACGATCCGACACGCATCAGCGTGAGGCTGCCAATGTGTCATCGTTCAAGATTCCGAACATCAATTCGGGCTCCGGCTTTGGTTCGGGCGCGGGTGCTGCTGCGGCGACAGTGAAGACTGAAGAGATTCAGCCAACTGGCGAAGATCTCGACACTTTCCAGCGCATGCTGACGGAAGTGCAGGAAGCGTTCGGTCGTGAAGATCACCGTGCGCTGCGCCGTCTGGTGACGCCGGAAATGGTCTCGTATCTTTCTGAAGAGCTGGCCGAAAACGCCCAGAACGGTGTGCGCAACGACGTGACCGATGTGCATCTGCTGCAGGCCGACATTGCGGAGAGCTGGCGTGAAGGCGACCGCGATTATGCTACTGCCGCGCTGAACTATTCGTCGATCGACGTGACGCGCGACCGTGCGACTGGTGACGTTGTCGACGGCGATCCGACCGAGCCGACCGAGACCACCGAACTATGGACGTTCGTTCGCCAGAACGGTGGCGACTGGCAGCTGTCGGCCATCCAGCAGGCCTGATCGCCGACCGCTAAAGCTGACGTCTTGCAACCGTGCGGGCTTTTCTGGTCCGCGCGGTTGTTTTCTTTCTTCGGCCGTGAAGCGAGATTGACAGGCAGCGCCGACGCCCCGATGTTGCGGCGCGCGTGGCAATCATCCTGTCACAGAAACCTGTCACAGGGCAGAAATGGTAGACATCATCATTCAGGGCGCGTCCCGCCGTTTCGGCCAGGTGCAGGCGCTCAGCGACATCAATCTGCATTTCCCCTCCGGTTCGTTCACGTCGCTTCTCGGTCCGTCCGGCTGTGGCAAGACGACCATGTTGCGCCTGATCGCGGGATTTGAAACGCCGGACAGCGGATCGGTGGCGTTCGATGGCGTGACCATTGCCGACCCGCACACTCAGTTGCCGCCGGAAAAGCGCGGCATCGGCGTGGTGTTCCAGTCCTACGCGCTGTGGCCGCATATGAATGTCGCCGCCAATGTCGGCTATCCGCTTGCCGCGCGGGGAGTGGCTGCTGCCGAGCGGGAGCGCCGCGTTCGCGAGGTTCTGGCGACTGTCGGGCTTGAGGGCTACGACGCGCGGCGCACCGATGAATTGTCCGGCGGCCAGCGCCAGCGTGTGGCCCTTGCGCGCTGTCTCGTCGCCGATTCGCGCGTGATCCTGTTTGATGAACCGCTGGCCAATCTCGACATGCATCTGCGCGCCTCGATGGTCGAGGTGTTCCGTGACATACACCGTCGCAGCGGCGCGACGATGATCTATGTAACGCACGATCAGGCGGAAGCTTTGGCGCTGTCCGACCGGATCGCGGTGATGGATCAGGGCAGGGTGCTGCAACTGGCTTCGCCGACGCAGGTCTATCGGGCACCCGCGCATGAGAAGGTAGCCGGGTTCGTCGGTCGTGGCGTCATCGTTTATGCTGACATCGTCGGGCAGACAGAGGCGGGTGCGACGCTGGAGCTTGGCGGCTCACGCTTTGAGGCGCGATGCGCACCCGGAACGCCACCCGGCAGGGCGCAAGTGCTGCTGCGCCCGGAAGGGCTTCGGCTTGGCAGCGAAGGCATCCGCGCGCGGGTGATATCGTCGATCTATCGCGGGCCGGTGTTCGAGGTCGTGCTGGCCGTGACGGGCAGCGAATATCGGCTGGTGCTCGATTGCGTCGAGCCGCCGGTGACCGGCGCGGAAGTGCGTGTGGAAGTCACCGATGCGTGGGTTATTCCCGGCTAAAGCGCGTCGCGATCTGTCAGATTCGCTTGTTGCGCTTTAGCTCCTTGTTGTCAGGCATATCAGCGCCAGGGCAGGACGCCCGCTGGCAGGCGCTTTGCGAACAGGTTGAGAAGCCCCATCAGCGCCACCACGACGAAAATGGTGGCGACAGCGATGGCCGCCGCCTGCGTACCGAGCCCGGCTTCCTCAAGGCTGAACAGGACGACGCCGAGCGTTTCATTGCCGCTGGACCACAGCAGAGCCGAGACCGTCAGTTCGTTGAAGGCGCTCATGAAGACCAGCAGCGCACCGGCAACGGCGGCAGGCGCGGCAAGCGGCATGTGGATCGTCAGGACGCGGCGCAGCGGCGAGGCACCGGACGATGCTGCTGCTTCATCCAGATCAGCGGGGATCTGCGCCACCGCGCTTGCGACCGGCTTCAAAGCCAACGTGAGGAAGCGCATCAGATAGGCGATCAGGATGATCCAGGCCGAGGCGTAGAGACTGCCGATGAGGGGCAGCGGACGCAGGAAGAGAAGGATGCAGGCAATGGCAAGGACGATGCCCGGCAGCGCATAGGGGATCTCGGCAATGCCCTGCAGGACTTGGCGCGAGCGGGAACTCATCCGGTCCAGCACGATTGCCATCGGCACTGCGCCGATTGCGAGGATCAGTGCAGCTCCGCCCGCCAGCAGGGCAGAGTTCTTGAACGCGCGCACGGTGGATGCCTGATTGACCAGCACTTCCTGATAGTTGGCCAGAGTTGCCGTTTGCCATGTCAGGTCGACGCCGAAGGTGGGAATGAGCGAGGTCGTGATCAGCGCGAGCGCGGGCAGAAGCAGCATCATCGTGATGGCCGCCCAGGAGAGGACTGCAAGCGGGGTACGCCATTTTCCCAGCGAGATGGTGGCGGGGCGGCCTGAGGCGTATCTGGAGCGATGACCGCGCATCGACAGCGCCTGTACCGCCAGACCCAAGAGCGTCAGCAGCCCGATCAGCATCGACAGCCCCGCCATTTGCGGCAGGACGCCGGAGCCGAAGCTCGACATCTGGCGGTAGATCAGCGTCGGCAGCGTCAGATAGTTGGCAGGCAGGCCGAGCAGTGCCGGGATGCCGAAATTGCCGATGCTGGAGACGAAGGCGAGGGCGGCAGCGCCAGCGATCCACGGGCGCATCAGCGGCAGGATGATGGTGCCGAAGGTGCGCATGACGCTGGCGCCTGAAGCGCGCGCCGCTTCGATCATGTCACCCGGCAGGCCGACGAGACCGGCCCGCAGCGTGATGAACACGATGGGCGCATGCTGGACGCCAAAGAGCAAAATGATGCCGGTGCGTCCCACGATCGGATTGGGCGTGCCGGGGGGCGGGGCAATGCCGAGCATGTTCAGCAAGGTGCTCGACGGGCCGGTGAGGTGCAGCCACGACAAGGCGGTGACCTGCGGTGCGATGATCAGCGGCATCAACAGGAGGAAGCCGAGCACCTTGCGTGTCGGAAGGTCTGTGAGCGCGACCGCGACCGCGAAAGGCACGCCGATGGCAAGCGACAGCAATGCGCCGAAAAATGCCGTGTCGAGGGTGTTCCATGTCGCGCGCAGCACCGACGGCTTGGCGAGGCGCTGAAGGAAACCCGACAGATCAAGTTCACCGCCGGGGGCAAGCGCCGCGACCACCAGAGGGGCGGCAGGGAGCAGACCGAGGGCGAAGATGAGCGCAATTACGATCAGGACCGCGAAACGCGGTCCTGCAGTACCGGCCGGGCGGATTCCCCGCAGCCAGCCCCCTGGAGCTGTTGCGGATTGGTCCGATATGGAGCCCTGAAGCGCCATCAATGCCCTGCCAGGATATTGCTCATGCGAGCCGCCTTACTGACCCATGACCTCGGAGAACTTCTCCTTGTTGTCGATGTCGTTGGCAAGAGCGGCGGCGGCGTCATAGCTCAGCACCTTGATGGCGGAGCGCTCGGGATAGCCTTCCGGCAGGGCAATGTCCTCGCGTGCGGGAATGTAGCCCTGCGTCGAGGCGAGCTGCTGACCTTCCTCGGAAAGGAGGAAGTTGACGAATGCCTTGGCAGCTTCCGGGTTCTTGGCAGTGGAAAGAATTGCCACCGGCTCGGTCACGGCGGACACGCCTTCGGTCGGGAAGACGAATTCGACCGGAGCGCCCTTGGCCTTCTCACGGATCGGCATGTAGTCGACGATCATGCCGAACAGCTTGTCACCGCCTGCGACGGCCTTGAGAACGTCGCCGTTGCCGCCTGAAGCGCGCGCTTCGTTGCTGGCAAGATCGCTGTAGAAGTCCCAGCCCTGTTCAAGATTGTTGGTCAAGGTGACGGTGTGGATCATCGCTGCGCCTGAGGTCAGCGGGCTTGGCATTGCGATCTGCCCTGCCGCTTCCGGTTTGGCAAGGTCGAGCCAGCTGGTCGGCTTGAACGGGGCACTGGTGTTATAGACGATGCCGGTGGTGATCAGCTTGGTCGGAAAATAGGTGCGGTCGGTGTCGACCAGCGCTTCATCGATGCCGGTGATGTCGGCCTGCGGGAACGTCATCAGGCGGTCCTGCGCCTTCAGCCCTTCCATGGTGACGATGTCGGCGATCAACAGCACGTCCGGCTGCGGCTGGCCGGCTTCGATCTCGGTCATCAGCTTGGCCATGATCTTGGGGGTGCCGTCGCGCACCCACTCGACCGTGACGCCGGGATATTTCGCCATGAAGGCGTCAGCGGTCTGCTGGGCGTCGGTGTTCGGCTGGCTGGTATAGAGCACCAGCTTGCCATCGACGGCGAGGGCAGGAGACACGCCAGCGGCGATCAGAAGGGCTGCGAGGACAGTGCGCATGAAAGAAACCTCGTCATGTTATGCGGCCGTCGGCCATGGGTCGAAATCGACGCATTCCTACCGGCCATTGATAACGGTTCCGTGACGACGCTAACCATCCGTAATTCTGGACGATCAGAGCTTCGCCGGGGATCGTATCCTGGCCGCTTGATGTGTGCTCTTAGCAGCCGTCGAGCCTGCGTGTCCAATGCCGGAATCCAACTTCCGGCATCGAAGCGGTGGACGACTAAGCGGTTTGGGTGGCGCTGGCTTGCGCTCGCGAGACAGAGCGCCGGGTAAACGGGCCGTGCGGAATTTCAGGCGGCGCAAAGCTGTCGGAGGTGGCGCGATCCCAGCGGCCGTACCAGTCGGCAAGTTCCGGAATTTCCTCATCGGCCAGAAGAAAGCCTTCCGGCAGATAGGGATATGCCTCGTTGCCGTCGACCAGCTCATTGTCCTTCTGGCGGAACATGAAGTGGTACGGCATGAAGTCGCGCGGGTCGGTCAGCCCGGCTGCGCCGGCAATCTCGCCCAGCGCACGCATCGTGTTGTGGTGGAAGCGGGCGACCCGGTCGCTCTTGTCGCCGACATCGAGCGCGCGCTGGCGCGAGGGATCCTGTGTCGCAATGCCAACCGGGCAGCGATTGGTATGGCAGGACTGCGCCTGAATGCAGCCGACTGCAAACATGAAGCCGCGCGCCGAATTGCACCAGTCGGCGCCCAGCGCGAGCGTGCGGGCAATGTCGAAGGCAGAGATGATCTTGCCGGCCGCGCCGACCTTGACCTCATGACGGATGCCTGCACCGCGCAGGGCGTTGTGCACGAAGGTCAGGGCTTCCAGCATCGGCATGCCGACCCGGTTGGCGAACTCGACAGGTGCTGCGCCGGTGCCGCCCTCGGCCCCGTCGACGACGATGAAGTCGGGAACGACGCCAGTCTTCAGCATCGCCTTGACCATGCTGAGAAATTCGCGGCGATGGCCGATGCACAATTTGAAACCGACCGGCTTGCCGCCGGACAGTTCACGCAGCTGGCCGATGAACTGCATCAGGCCGATGGGGGTCGAAAAGGTACTGTGGGCCGGCGGCGAAATGCAGTCGACGCCCATCGGAATGCCGCGGGCTTCGGCAATCTCCGGCGAAATCTTCGAAGCTGGCAGCATGCCGCCATGTCCGGGCTTCGCGCCCTGGCTCAACTTCAGTTCGATCATCTTGATCTGCGGGTCTGCGGCGATCACCGCGAACTTCTCCGGCGAGAAGCTGCCGTCATCGTTGCGGCAACCGAAATAGCCGGATGCAACCTGATAGATCAGATCGCCGCCAGCTTCACGATGATAGCGGCTGATGCCACCTTCGCCCGTGTCATGCGCAAAGCGGCCTTTCCTGGCGCCCGAGTTCAGAGCGAGAATGGCATTGGCCGACAGCGAGCCGAAGCTCATCGCCGAAATGTTGTAGAGGCTGGCATCATAAGGCTGACGGCAGGCCGACCCGCCAATGCGCACGCGAAAATCGGTGTCGTGGAGCACAACCGGCACGGCGGAGTGAGTGAGCCAGGCATAGCCGGAAGCGTAGACATTTTCGATGGTGCCGAATGGGCGCTTGTCTTCGTCACCCTTGGCGCGCTGATAGACAAGGCCACGATCCTGCCGGCTGAACGGCTCCGCGTCGCGGTCGCTCTCGATCAGATATTGCCGGATCTCGGGGCGGAAGCTTTCGAATATGAAGCGCAGATGGCCGATGATCGGATAGTTGCGCAGGATCGAATGCCTGCGTTGAATGACATCATGCACGCCCACGGCGGTCAGGACACCAGACAGGAGCGCCACAGGAAGAAGCCAAGGGCTATACAGCGATCCGATGAGAGCCAGCACCGTGAGAATTGCGACGCCCGCAAACACGTAGAAACGCTCGTAGATGACCATGATCGTTGTCGCCGTTCCGTCAATCAGGGAGACAATTCTTCCCCGCCAAGAATCGCCCGATAGTTAGTGCATCGGACAGCGTAATGCCAGACCGGTTATCGAACAGGATCGTGATCGGATGATGATTTTCGTTTGCCCGTTGCGAAATAATCCGGCCGCGCTATAGCCGGGGATCGTTATCGGAAGAGACGAGCACGCAAGGGAGGATTGACGTGAACCGGGATGAGGCTTTTCTTCAGCAGGCAATTGAACTTGCGCAGGGCAATATCGCCAAGGGCGGACGCCCGTTCGGTGCGGTTCTCGTCAAGGATGGCCAGGTCGTAGCCTCGAGCGTCAATCAGACATTCGAGACGAACGATCCGACCGACCACGCGGAGATGGCGGCATTGCGTGCTGCCACGCGCGCACTCAATTCGCCGGATCTGAGCGGAACGACCATGTACGCAAGCGGTCAGCCATGCCCGATGTGCCTGGCGGCCATGCGCATTGCCGGGGTCGAGCGCGCGGTTCATGCCTATTCGAACGACGATGGCGCGCCATTCGGACTGTCCAATGCATGGCTTTATGGCGAGCTGGCCAATCCTGCGGCCGAGCTGAAAATGAAGCTGGAGCACGCCGGCACAGCCCATGACAGCGCCAGCGGAATTTACGCTGAATGGAAGCAGGCCCAGTCCCGCTGATTCACGACTGAGGGCGGCATCGCCGCCCGTTCATTCGGCGTGCGGCTTGGAATGTAATGTGCGGATCAGCGACAGCTTCACGCTTTCGACGTGGTCGCGCATCAGGATTTCGGCGCGGCCACCGTCACGGGTCAGGATCGCTTCGTAGATGCGGTGATGGTCGTCATGGCGCCGGCGTACGTCGCGCGGTTCAAACGCGATCACGTTGTGGTGCGATGATGGCGCAACCTGCTGCGAGATGCGCAGCATGTCACGAATCATCGTCGAGCCGCCGGCCGCGTGAACGATGTCGTGAAAGGTCTTGTTGATCTGGCCGTAATGGCTGCGATCCTCGGGGGTGAAGGCCTCCTGATCGACAAGCGCATCGCCGGCGCTCAATGCTTCCTCGACCGCTTCCATCTGTTCCGTCGTCATGCCGGCCTGAGCGGCGCGGCGGGCAGCGAGGCCTTCGAGCGCTGCGCGAATCTCATAGGCCTGAACGATATCCTCAAGGCTGAATTCACGCACGTAATAGCCCTTGTTGGGCGTGTGGACGAGAAGTCCTTCTCCGGCGAGCGCCTGAAAAGCGGCGCGGATCGGCGTGCGAGAAACATTGAGCCGTTCGGAGAGGTTGATTTCGATCATGCGTTCGCCCGGCGAAAACTCTCCGGCAAGGATCGCGCACCGCAATGTTTCTGCAATGGATACACTTCGAGTAGTCGTTTCCGTTTCAGCTACCGCGGTGATTTTCATTTTTTTCCTGCGCTGTACCCCACCCTGCGGACGACAATATCACAGGGTTTCTAATCCACTAGCAATTAAGGCTTGCCGCGACTGGATTTCAACACGCGCCAACAATGGCGGCCTGTCGATCAGCGAGGAACCGTAATTTTTCAGATTGTACACAAAATCCTTTGACTCCGGCAAGATTGTATTTAATCTGACCGTGGAGATGCGATGAGCCCAGCGCCAGCGGGTTCGCGCAGGAGGATTAAGTGAGGGAATCTGCGTGGAATTTGTATTTGATCCGGTCGTGACGTCATTGGTCGTTGCGGGCCGCGAAGAGCGGTTTCCAGTTCGCCGCGTCTATTGCGTCGGGCGTAACTATCTCGACCATATTCGCGAGATGAAGGAAGGAGATGAGCGTGATCCGCCTTTCTTCTTCCAGAAGCCGACAGACTCGGTCGTGACCGACGGGGCGGTGGTGCCGTATCCGACCGCGACCGATGATTTTCAGTATGAGGGCGAGCTTGTCATCGCGATCGGCGCCGCAGGATACAATCTTTCGGTCGAAGAGGCCGGAAGCGTGGTGTTCGGCTATGCTGCCGGCGTTGATCTGACGCGCCGCGACCGCCAGCGCGAGTCCTTCAAGAACGGTTTGCCGTGGGAAATCGGCAAGAGCTTCGACCATTCGGGCGCCTGCGGCGTCATCACGCCGGTCGAAGAGTGCGGGCACAGGCTGTCCGGCTCGATCACCCTTAGCGTCAATGACGAACTGCGCCAAAGCGGTGATCTGGCCCAGATGATCTGGGGTCCGCTGGAGATCGTCTCACGCCTGTCTGCGCAATACCGCCTGCAGCCGGGCGACATCATCATGACTGGCACGCCTGCCGGCGTCGGCGCGATTGTGCCCGGCGACGTCGTGAGCGTGGCCGTCGAGGGGGTCGAGACCCTGACATTTTCTATCGGGCCGAAGGAGGAGTAAGCCCCATGTTGCCGACAGAACGCATCCAATTTTCAGCCATCAGCGAGCGCGAGCCGCTGAAGCTTCCGGACGGGAAGCGCATGGTTGTCTGGGTCATCGTCAATATCGAGGAATGGGATCCGAAGGAAACCATGCCGCGTACGGTTCTGACGCCGCCAGCCGGTGGATCGCCGTCGCCGGACATCCCGAACTGGGCGTGGCACGAATATGGCAACCGCGTCGGTTTCTGGCGTCTGCTGGAGATGCTGGACAACCACGGCATCAAGGCCGTTTTGGCCATCAACGGCAAGGCAGTCACCACCTACGAGGCGATTTCGAAGGCGGCACTGGATCGCGGCTGGGAATTCATGGGCCATGGCTTCGGCCAGAAGAACATGCAGAAGGTTCCTGACGAGCGCGCCGACATTCGCGCCACCGCCGAGGCGATCAAGGCCTTCACCGGCAAGTTCCCGCGCGGCTGGCTTGGGCCTGGCCTCACGGAAACCTGGGAAACCCCGGATCTGCTGGTCGAAGAGGGCTTCGAATATGTCTGTGACTGGGTGCTCGACGACGAGCCGGTGGTCCTCAAGACGCGCACCAACCCGATCGTCAACATTCCTTATACCCAGGAATGCAACGACGTTGCGATGATGCTGATCCAGCACCACAAGGCGAGCGAATACCACGACCGCGCCATGGATCAGTTCCGCCAGCTCTACCACGACAGCGCCAATTCGGCCCGCGTGATGGCTCTGGTCCTGCACCCCTACATCATGGGTGCGCCGCATCGCGCCATTCATTTCCGCCGTATCCTCGAGGAAATCAGCCGCCTGCCGGACGTTGCGTTCTGGACCGGCGAGCAGATCTACGACTGGTACCTCGAGCAGCGTCCAAACGCATTGAAGGGGAAGTGACGTGGGAGGGCTCAACCTCATCCAGTTGCTGAACGGACTGACCTTTGCGTCGCTGCTTTTCATCGTGGCCTCGGGCTTCACGCTGATTTTCGGCCTGCTGCGCATCGTCAATCTCGCACATGGCGCGCTGTATCTTTTCGGCGGCTATATTGGCTACACGGTTGCCGGTTCCACCGGCAACTTCTTCCTTGGCGTTCTCGCCTCCATGCTGTGCGTGGCCCTGATGGGGCTTCTGCTTGACGAGGGTCTGCTGCGTTTCGTGCGTGGCTTCGATCTTCGCCAGGTGCTTCTCACGCTCGGCGTTGCCTTCGTTCTCAACGACCTCGCGCTGGTTCTGTGGGGTGGCGACACCTTCTCGGTGCCGATCCCGGAGATGCTGCGGGGCGCGACCACCATTGGCGGTGTGTTCTATCCCAAGTACCGCATTTTCGTGCTGTTGCTCGGCGTTGCGGTGTTTGCCGCGCTCTGGCTGATGCTCAACCGCACGCGTCTCGGCGCATTGATCCGTGCCGGCGTCGATGATGCCGAAATGGTCGAGGCGATGGGTATCAACATCCGCCGCGTCTTCCTTGCCACCTTCATGCTCGGCGCATCGCTGGCGGGGCTGGGCGGCGTTGTGGGCGGTGCGTTCCTGACGCTCTACCCGACAGCGGATTCCGAAATCCTCGTGTTCTCGCTTGCGGTGGTGATCATCGGTGGTCGCGGAAGCCTCGTTGGCGCTGCCGTCGGCTCGCTCCTGGTGGGTCTGTTGAACACGATCGGTCAGGTCATGTTCCCGGAACTTGCCTACTTCGTCATCTTCGGACCGATGGCCGCCATCCTGGCATTCAGGCCCCTTGGTCTCTTTGGAAGGGCTGTGTGATGCTCGTTGACAGCTTCGCCAAAAACAGGCCGGCAATCATTGCAATTGCCATCGTGCTGCTGGTTTTCGGGATCGTGCCGATGTTCGGCTCGAACTACCAGATCAGCATTGCCACCGAAATCCTGATCTTCGCGCTTCTGGCCATGTCGATCGACGTTCTGGCCGGTTTCGCCGGGCGGACCTCGCTCGGTCACGGCGCGATCTTCGGCGCGTCCACCTATGTGGTGGTTTACTGGACCTCGGTGGTGGGCGGATCGCCTATCGTTGCCGTCGCGCTTGGCATCCTTGCGGCAACGCTCGTTGCAGCCGTCTTCGGAATGCTGGCGTCCCGCGTCTCCGGCGTCTATTTCCTGCTTCTGACCCTGGCACTGGGCATGATCGTGTGGGGCGTTGCGCTGCGCTGGACGAGTGTCAGCGGTGGTGAGAACGGCCTTCGCGGCGTCGGTCGGCCGGAGTGGCTGAACGATCCGACGGTGTTCTTCTACATCTGCCTCGGCATCGTCCTGACGCTGTCTGCCGTGATCTGGCGCCTGGTGCAGTCGCCATTCGGTCTGACCCTGCGCGGTATTCGCGACAGCGAAAGCCGGATGAGCAGCCTTGGCTATGGTTGCGCGACGCATATGTTCATCGCCTTCACGACGACCGGCTTCTTTGCCGGTGTCGCGGGCGCTCTTTATGCGCTGTTCAACAATTTTGTCAGCCCGTCGACGGTCCAGCTTTCGCAGTCGGTCGAGGGACTGCTGATGGCGATCCTCGGCGGTATCGGAACCCTGTTCGGGGCGTTTATCGGCGCAGCTGCGATCATCCTGTTGGAGAATTTTGTCAGTCAGTACACGGCCCGCTGGCCGATGGTGCTCGGCTTCATGTTCATCGCGACGATGATCTTCGCACCGGAGGGTGTGCTCGGCGCGATCCGGAGGATTTTCCGGGTCGGGAAGAAGTCCTGAAATTATTCAGACATTTGCAAAGTGGAGGATTACACATGCAACGCAGACAATTCTTGAAGTCAACCGGTGCGGTCTTGTCAGCATCGGCGTTCGGTACGCTGGCGACCCCGGCGATCCTGCGTGCGGACAATGCGCCGATCCGCATAGGCCTGATGACCCCGCTCAGCGGCGTCGTGGCTGCTGGTGGGCGTGAGATTGCAGAAGGCTTCAACCTGTTCTGGGAAGAGCGCGGCCATGAGATCGCCGGCCGCAAGGTCGAGATCATCACCGAAGACGATGCCGGAAACCCGGACACCGCACTGCAGAAGGCACGTCGTCTGGTCGAGCAGGAGAAGGTGGACTTCCTGTTTGGCAACCTGCTGGCAAACACCGGTCTGGCGGTTGCCAACTACGTCAAGGACAACGGTACCCCGTACTTCATCCCGGTGATCGCTGCTGACGATCTGACCCAGCGCCAGCGCATCCGCAACGTGATCCGTGTGGCCGGCTACACGGCCAGCCAGATGTCGCGTCCGCTTGCAGACTGGGCGTTGAAGCAGGGCTACAAGCGCGTCGCAACGATTGGCCAGGACTACTCGTTCGGTCACGAGCAGTGCGCCGGCTTTGCGCAGGTCTTCAGCGAAGGTGGCGGCGAGATCGTCGCGCAGCTGTGGAACCCGCTCAATACCGCCGATTTCAGCCCCTATATCGGCCAGCTGGCGAGCATGAACCTGGATGCCGTGTTTGCGATGGAACTGGGCGCAGACGCGACCCGCTTTCTGAAGCAGTATTCGGACTTCGGCCTGAAGGGCAACCTGCCGCTCCTCGGCGCGCAGAACTTCACCGATCAGTCGGTGATCCGCACGATGGGCGACGAGTGCGAAGGGGTCATCTCCTCGGCGCATTTCGCTGAAGGCTCCGAAAACCCCGAAACCCGCAAGTTTGTCGAGAACTACACCAAGAAGTTCGGCAAGATGCCGTCGCTTTACGGCTTCTCGCACTATTCCGGGGCATTGTGGGTCGGCCAGGTGATCGAATCCTTGAATGGCGACATTTCGGATCGCGACCTGTTCATTGACACTGTGCTGGCGAGCGAACTGCCGAATTCACCACTCGGCCGTCCGGTCAAGTTCGATGACTACGGCAACCCGGTCTACGACATCTACATCCGCAAAGTGGTCAAGAACGACGAAGGCAAGTTCTGGAACGTGCCGATCGAGACCTATGAGCAGGTGTCGCAGTTCTGGACCTACGATCCGGAAGAGTACCTCAAGTCGCCGGCCTTCTCGCGCGACTACCAGGGCATCAAGAAGTAAGTCACTCGATGCATGGGGAGGCCACGCGCCTCCCCACAGCGCCGAAGAAGCGAGATAAAGTGTCGGATCCTGTCCTTATTCTTGATAACGTCGTTGTTGCCTTCGGTGCGCTGAAGGCAGTCAAGGACATCTCACTCACTGTAAAAAGCGGTGAAAGGCGTGCCATCATCGGGCCTAACGGCGCCGGCAAAACCACGCTGTTCAACGCCATTACGGGTGTGCACATGCCGACCTCCGGGCGCGTCACCTTCAATGGTGTCGATGTATCCCGCAAGTCGGCGCATGTGCGCACGCGCCTTGGCATGAGCCGCACCTTCCAGATTACCAACCTGTTTCCGACGCTGACTGTCAGTCAGAACATGCAACTTGCGCTGATGGGAACGTCGTCGCGAAAGTTCTCGCTGCTGGGCAGCGCGGAGCCAACAGACGACGATCAGGAGCGCATCGATGACGCGCTCGGACTGTCGAAGCTCAGGGAACGTGCCGGGGCCGAGGTGCGTGACCTGTCCTATGGTGAGCAGCGCCAGCTGGAAATGGCGATGGCGCTCGTCAGCAAACCAAAGCTGCTGCTCCTGGACGAGCCAGCGGCGGGGCTATCGCCAGCCGAGCGCGTCATCGTAACCGATATCGTGCAGTCATTGCCGCGCGACCTGACCGTGATCCTGATCGAGCACGACATGGATCTGGTTCTCAAGCTCGTGGACTGGGTGACCTGTCTGAACAATGGCGAGTTCCTCGCCGAAGGTTCACCCGATTCCATCAGCAAGGACCAGAAGGTTCAGGACGTCTATCTCGGAAAGGCGCGCGATCATGCTTGAAATCAAGGATGTTCAAAGTTTCTACGGCGAGGCGCTCGTTCTGAACGGCGTCACGATGAACGTGAAGCCGGGTGAGGTCGTCGCACTTCTGGGCCGCAACGGCATGGGCAAGACCACGTTGATCCGGTCGATCATGTGCCTGGCCCAGCCGCAGGTGCGTGCGGGTTCGATCAAGTGGAATGGCGAGGAGCTTCTGGGGCTCAAGCCGCACGGCGTCGCGCAGCGCAAGATTGCGCTGGTGCCGCAGGGCCGCCGGCTGTTTCCGTCGCTGACGGTGACGGAGCATCTGACCATGATCAAGCCGACCAGTGTCAAGGAAGGCTGGACCGCGGAAAAGATCTTCGACATGTTCCCGCGCCTTGCCGAACGCCGTTCGCACCGCGGTAACCAGCTTTCGGGCGGCGAGCGCCAGATGCTCGCAGTCGGGCGGGCGCTGATGATCGATCCGGAAGTGGTGCTGATGGACGAACCTTCGGAAGGTCTCGCTCCTGTCATGGTGCAACATCTGGAGACCATCATTGCGGAGCTGGGCAAAACCGGCCTCGGCATCCTTCTGGTCGAACAGAATCTCTACAGCGCACTGGCCGTCTGCGACCGCGTCTACGTGATGGAGACGGGTCGCATCGTCCATGAGGCGTCCGCCGCAGAGGTCCGCACGGATCACAGCTCGTTGATGAAGTATCTCGTCGTTCAATAAGCCCGCGCAGCACTGTGTGGTGAGGAATGACCAATTCGGTGCGCGGTCTCATGACCGCGCCACTGGGAGGAGTTGTCACATGACAAAGGAATGGGGCCTCTATATCGACGGGGCCTATCGTCCGGCGATTTCCGGCAAGACCTTTACCGTCGAAAATCCAAAGAACGGCGATATCATCGCCACGGTTGCGGAAGGCGACGCGGCGGATATTGATGCAGCACTGGATGCGGCGGAGCGGGCTTTCGATGCGTGGTCCTCGCTTTCGGGGGCAGAGCGCGGTGATATCATGCACCGTGCGGCAGAGATCCTGCGCCAAAGGCTGCCCGAACTGGTGACGATCGAGATCGACCAGATCGGTCGCGCCCGCCGTGAAATGACGGTGCAGCTCGCCCGGCTGCCGGAGTGGTTCTCCTATTTCGGCGCGGTCGCGCGCACCCATGAAGACACGGTTCCTCCATTTGCGGGCAATTATCTCAACTACACGCGCCGCGTTCCGCTGGGCGTCGTTGGACACGTTACGCCGTGGAACCATCCGCTCTTGATCTTGACCAAGAAAGTCGTGCCGTCGCTTGCGGCGGGCAACACCATGGTGGTCAAGCCATCTGAGCTGGCGCCGATCACGCCGCTGCTTCTGGGAGAGATCCTGAAGGAAGCGGGGGTGCCGGACGGTGTTTACAACGTGGTGCCGGGCTTTGGCGCAACGGCGGGGCTGGCGCTGACGACGAGCACGCGGGTGCGCAAGATCGACCTGACCGGCGGCACCGAGACCGGCAAGCGTGTCGCAGCTGCTGCAGGTGCAAATCTGGTGAAGGTGGCGGCGGAACTTGGCGGCAAGGCGGCTCTGATCGCGTTCGAGGACATGGACATCGACCGTGTGGTGTCGGCGACCCTGTTTGCCTCTTTCATCGCCACCGGGCAGACCTGTGTGCAGGGTTCGCGCCTGCTGGTTCACCGCTCGATCCATGATGAAGTCGTCAAGCGGCTGGTCGAGCGCGCGGGAAAAATCCAGCTCGGCGATCCGCAGGATGAAGCCACGCAGCTGGGGCCGATGGTGTCGGCACGCCAGCGCGAGACCGTCGAACGCTACATTCGCATTGGCATTGAAGAAGATGGCGCAACGCTGGCCTTCGGCGGCACGCGCCCGCAAGGCAAGGCGTTCGATGGCGGTTACTATATCCACCCGGCGATCTTCACCGATGTGACGCCGCAGATGCGTATTGCCCAGGAAGAGATATTTGGCGCTGTTGTCTGCGTCATCCCCTTCGACACCGAAGAGGAGGCAATTGCCATCGCCAACGGCACCGAGTTCGGCTTGGCGACCAGCATCTGGACCCGCGATGTCGCGCGCGCTCATCGTGTCGCGCACAAGCTGCAGTCGGGCATCACCTGGATCAACGATCATCATCGCATCGATCCGGCATCGCCGTGGGGTGGGTTCAAAATGAGCGGCCTCGGTCGCGAGAACGGGCTCGTCGCCTACGAGGAATACACCCAGATCCAGAACATCATCGTCAATCTGTCTGACGCCCAATTCGACTGGTACGCCGATGACGGCCAGCCGAAACGGTATAGCTGAGCACACCATGAATATTGATTTTCACAGCCACGTCATTCCGCAGTCTTTCGTCGATGCCATCGAGAATAAGACTCTCGCCCTGATGGCGCGTGTTGAAGGCTCGGGCGCCGAGCGCAAGGTCGTTCACGAGCAGGGCTACGTCTATCCGCTGTTCTCCGAGTTCACCGACGTGTCGGCGAAGCTCGCGGCGATGGATCGCAAGGGGCTCGACATTTCCGTGCTGTCGCCCGCGCCGCCGACCTTCACCTATTGGGCCGAAGAAGAACTGGCGAGCGCGGTGACGCGCCTCGTCAATGACGGCGTTGCCGAAATGGTCGCCGAGCGTCCGGACCGCCTGCGCGGTATGGGCATTTTGCCGATGCAGCATCCCGATGCGGCGATTGCGGAACTTGAGCGCATCGTCAGCGTCCATGGCTTCCGTGCGGTCGAGATCGGCACGCGCATCGAGGACACCAAGCTCAGCGATCCGCGCTTCCGCCCCGTTCTGCGGCGCGCGCAGGAACTGGGCGTCTTCGTGATGACCCACCCCTATTATATCGGCAACAAGTCGGGGCTTGAGGACTACTACCTCACCAATCTGGTGGGCAATCCGCTGGAGACGGCGCTGATGGTGGCGGATCTGATGTTCTCCGGCACGCTCGACGATCTGCCGGAGCTGAAGCTCGGGCTAGCCCATGGCGGTGGTTATGTGCCGTATCAGATCGGTCGTCTGGTGCGCGGCCATGAGATGCGCGGCGAGACCCACGCAGTTTCGAAGACATCGCCGATGGAACTGTTGCGCCGGTTCTACTTCGATACGGTGGTGTTTGAGCCGCGCTCGATTTCGTTCCTCGCGGAACTGGTTGGTGCGGACAAGGTCTTCCTTGGCACCGATGCACCATTCGATATGGGGGACGAGGAGCCGCTGAAGACGATCAACGCGGCACCGGGGCTGTCTGACGCACAGCGGCGCAGCATTTGCGGCGGCACGGCATTGGCCCTTTTGGGAGAGGATCTGGCATGACGGAACAGATGACCGGGGCTTCGCTGCGGCAGCGCCTCGACTATTCGCCGATCACTGATCGCAAGAAGCTGACACTGCCCGGCAACGCGCGCGTCGCAGTGTGGACGATCGTCAACGCGGAAAACTGGCGTCCCACCGGGCCGATGCCACGCACCGTGCTGCCTCCGCCGATGGGGCAGCCCTTGCTGCCGGACGTTCCGAACTGGGCCTGGCACGAATATGGCATGCGCGTCGGCTTCTGGCGCTTCCATGAAGTTCTCACAAAGCGCAACCTCAAGGCCAGCTTCGCGGTCAACGGCACGGTGTGCGAGCTTTACCCGCAGGTTTGCCAGGCAGCGCTTGATGCCGACTGGGACTTCATGGGGCACGGCTTCGTGCAGCAGCCGATGCACCGCGTCGAAGATCAGAAGGCGGCGATCAACGATACGATCGAAGCCATCCGCAAGTTTACCGGCAAAGCTCCGCGCGGCTGGGAAAGCCCCGGCCTGACCGAGACCGACGAGACGCTGGATCTGCTTGCAGAAGCCGGCATCGAATATGTCGCCGATTGGGTGTTGGACGATCAGCCGGTGTCACTGCGCACGCGCGCCGGGGACATCGTGTCGGTGCCTTATACGGTCGAGATCAACGACGTCGTGATGACTGCTATTCAGCAGTCGCCTTCCGATGAGATCTATCGCCGTGGCAAGGACCAGTTCGATCGGCTCTATCAGGAAGGTGCGGATATCCCGCGCGTGATGGCGATCTCGATCCACCCATATCTGACCGGTGCCCCGCACCGTATCAAGTATCTGGAAATGCTTTATGACTACATCCTGTCCAAGGACGATGTGGTGATGTGGACCGGGGCCGAGATTATGGACTGGTATCGCGGTCAGATCGCATGACGGTAGATGAACAAGCGCGTTTCGGTCAGCCGGAGCGCGCCAGAGGAGTATGGAATGACCTTGCCGCGTGTACTGCTTGTTTCGCTGGGTGGAACGATCACGATGACCTCCAATGCCGGAGGCGGAATTACCCCCACGCTGACAGGTGCCGACCTTGTCGAAGCGGTGCCGGCACTCGCCAATGTTGCCGAGATCGAGGCGGTATCGCCGTTCCGTCTGCCGGGTTCGTCGCTGACATTCGCCAATCTGCGTGAAGTGGCGCAGTTGATCACCACGCGGCTGGAAAATGAAGATTTCGCCGGTGCCATCGTGGTTCAGGGCACTGACAGCATCGAGGAAACCGCCTTCCTGCTCGACCTCGTGGTCCAGACCGAGCGGCCGGTCGTGGTGGTCGGCGCAATGCGCGGCGCGCAGGCACCCGGAGCCGATGGGCCGGCCAATCTTCTTGCCGCTGCCGTGGTGGCGAGCGACCCGCTGGCTGTCGGGCTCGGCACGGTCGTCGTTCTGAACGATACGATCCACGCGGCGCGGCGCGTGCAGAAGGTCAGCACCTTCATTCCATCCGCTTTCGAATCCGTTGGAAGCGGACCGCTCGGCCATGTCATCGAGGGGCGCATGCAGCTGATGATGCGGCCGGCTCGCAAGGCGCCTTTTGCAAAGGGGCTGGAGCAGGATGGGGCACCGGTTGCGCTCGTAACGGGCGTGCTCGGTGATGACGGTCGTATCCTCAGCCAGTTGCCCGAACTTGGCTATGCGGGTGTTGTGGTCGAGGCACTGGGTGCCGGACACGTGCCGGCGCTTTACGTTGAGCCGATGGAGGCCTTAGCGCGTAGGATCCCGGTTGTCCTCAGCACACGTGTCGCGGGTGGTCCGGTCTTCACCGCGACCTATAACTACCCCGGCTCGGAGATCGACCTTCTGGCGCGTGGGATCATCCATGGCGGTGATCTGGGCGGTCTGAAGTCGCGGCTGCTGCTGTCGTCCCTGCTGGGTGCGGGCCTTGCGGGTGACGAACTGAGCCAGGCGTTCGCGCATTATTCGAGCAGCGTTCATTCGGCATAACGAGCCGCAAGGATGCCTTTTGCGCAATTCCGCTTCTCTTCGAAACGCGGAATTGCTTTAAGCCACGTCGCCTCGTGTGGGCGACGTGGCTGAAGAATTCCCGACTGTTTGAAACGAAATACTGTCCCATGGGTTTAAGCCCCATGGATACGTATCTTTTCTTCAAAGTCCGCCGCCTCCTGGCGGCGGCCTCGCTTGGCCTCTTCACCGCATTCCTCTGCGCGCCTTCAGGCTACGCACAGGGTCTGGCGGCCAAGGAGACGATTGACACGATCGTTGACGCGGAGGTGGAAACCGCGGACGAGACGGCGACGGCGCGCGAGCAACGGGTCATCGCAGCAATCGAGAACAGCCGCGATAATGCGGCCCAGATTCGCAAACGTGTCTCGGTCGACAATCTGAAGATCGTGTTCCTGCACGGTTTTGGTCCAGATTGCGCGGACACTGCATCCCGTTCAGCGATCAACGCCAAGCTGGAAGACTTCGCCACGGACATCACCGCGATGCGCGAGGCGATCCAGGGCAGCGCGATCTTTTATCACGCCGTGGATTCCCGGTCGGTGCTGCTCAACGATATCGTTGCCGTCGAGTTCGGCCAGTCAGACGACGTCACGGTCATGGTCGCCAGCACGAAGTGCTGACGACACGATCGCTACCGGGAGAGGCGATGACCCGGTGCCCCTTTCGGGAGACATGCTTCAGTTCAGCGGAAACAGGCAGGCGTTCTGGCGGCTGGCATCGTGCGCCTGCGTCAGGAACGGTTCGGTGGTGGCGCATTCTGGCCGCGCGACGGGGCAGCGTGGGTGAAAGACGCAGCCGGACGGCATGTTCATCGCGTTCGGGAAATTGCCCCGCAAGCCGAGATCCGGCACCCCTCCATCATCATCCGGACTGAACACGGAATCGCGCAGGACTGCGGTATAGGGATGGGCAGGGGCGGCGAAAATCTGCTGCGTTGAGCCAGCTTCCACGACGCGCCCCAGATACATCACCATCATCCGGTCGGCCATATGTTCGATGACCGAAAGATTGTGCGAGATGAAAAGCATGGCGACCCGGTGCTCAGCGCGCAGGTCCAGCAGCAGGTTGAGGATCTGAGCCTGAACCGAGACGTCGAGCGCGGATGTCGGCTCATCGCAGATCACCAGACGCGGCCCCGAAACGAGCGCTCTGGCGATGGCAACGCGCTGGCGCTGGCCGCCCGACAGCTGATTGGGGCTCGCCGAAAGGGCACGGCGGGGAAGGCCCACCTGCTCGGCCATGCGTGCGACCTTTTGCTGGCGTTCCTGGCGCGAGCCGATCTTGTGGACATGCAAGGGGAGCGCGATCAGATCCTCAACCGACATTGAAGGGTTGAGCGATCCGTAGGGATCCTGAAACACCGGCTGGACCGCGAGCGCGCGTTCGCGCTGCGGGTAGCTTGAGACGGGTCGCCCTTCAAGGATCACGTCGCCGGAAGTGGGCGTCTCCAAACCTAGCAGGATACGAGCGAGCGTGGATTTTCCGCAGCCGGATTCGCCGACAATACCCAGGATTTCGCCTTCATTGATCGTCAGCGACACGCCATTGAGCGCGCGTAGCGGGGCAGGCTGCTTTAGAAAGCCGTGCCGCAGAAAATAGACATGGTTCAGATCGCGCGCTTCGAGAAGAGGGGTGGTCATGCAGGGACGGGCTCCAGCAGATCAAGCGACAAATGGCAGGAAACCACCTGCCCTGTCGGCACTTGACGAAGAGGTGGCGGCACGGCACCGCAAACATCCATGCGGGCTGGGCAGCGCGACAGGAACGGGCAGCGCGCGTCTTCGCGATGAAAAGCGGGTACGTTGCCGGGGATGCTGGCCAGACGGCGGGTGCCGGGCTGGGCACCTTCCGGTCGAGGCACAGATGCGATCAAGCCTTTGGTATAGGGGTGCGCCGGCGTGCGCAGAACCGACGCGCGGTCGCCCTGCTCGACAATGCGCCCCGCATACATCACCGCGACCCGGTCGGCGACGCGCGCGACAACGCCCAGATCGTGGGTGATGAAGACCATGCCCATCTTACGTGCTGTCTGGGCATCCTTGAGGATGCGCAGGATCTGCGCCTGAGTGGTCACGTCGAGCGCTGTGGTCGGCTCGTCGCAGATCAGCATTTCGGGTTCGCACATCAACGCCATGGCGATCAGCACGCGCTGGCGCAGACCCCCGGACAATTGATGCGGATATTGGCCAAGGCGCAGGGATGCGTTGGTCAGACCGACACTTTCCAGCATTTCGATTGCGCGTGCCTGCGCTTCCCGCGCACTCGCACCCGTGTGACGGCGATAGACCGTGCGCAACTGATCGCCGATGGTGAAGACCGGGTTCAAGGCGGTCATCGGCTCCTGGAAGATCATCGACATGCGGCGGCCGCGCAATTGGGACAGCTTGCGCTCCGGCAGCGCAGACAGATCCGTTTCGCCAAGATGCAGCCTGTCGGAGCGCAACTGAGCGCCGCGTGGCAGGAGTTGCATCAGCGCCAGCGCGGTCATCGACTTGCCGCAGCCGGATTCGCCGACGAGGCAGAGCGTCTCGCCTTCGGCGACATCAAGGTCAATGCCCCGCACGGCGTGCAACCGCTCGCCCTGATCGGGAAGATTTACATGCAGACCGCGTACCTGAAGCAGCATCAGCCGCGCCCTCCTGCTGTCAGATCGCGCAAGGCATCGCCGATCAGGTTGATACCAAGCGCCAGGATAAACAGGCATGAGCCGGGCAGGACGATCATCCATGGGCTGAAGAACATCGAGGTCTTGGCCTCCGACAGCATCAGACCCCATGACGGCAGGGGCGCCTGCACACCAAGACCGAGGAACGAGAGGGCGGCTTCCAGAAGCACGGCCTGCGCCATTTCTACCGTCGCCACGACGATCAGCGGTGCGCGGATATTGGGCAAGATTTCACGAAACAGGATATGCGGCAATGAGCTGCCGATGACGCGCGCGGCGGTGACGTAGTCACGGGCGCAGACCTGCTGGGTTGCGACGCGGGTGACCACCGCGAACTGGTCCCACAAAAGCAGACCAAGCACGACGATGACGACCGTCAGCGAAGGGCCGATCAGCGCCACGACGGCAAGCGCGATGAGGATGATCGGCATCGACAGGCGGGTGGTGATGACGGTCGAGATGGCAGTGTCGATCCAGCCGCCGTAATAGCCGGCGATCAGGCCCAGCGTGATGCCGATAAGTGCCGACATCAGCGTTGCGCCAATGGCAATCGTCATGGAGATACGTGCGCCATAGATGAGGCGGCTGAGGTAGTCACGGCCGAGCTGGTCGGTGCCCAGCATGTGCTCGGCGACGGTCTTGTCATGCCAGAAGGGTGGCTTCAGGCGCATTGCGATATTTTGCAGATAGGGATCGTGCGGCGCCAGCATCGGCGCGAAGATCGCGATCAGTGTGATGATCAGCAGGATTGCCGCGGAGAACAGGAATGTGCGGTGCGACAGGGCGCGCCGCCAGAAGCCACGACGCGGTATCAGTTGCTCCTCGTCGGGCAACGGCACAGGAATGGTTGCTGCAGTCGTCATTTGCGTGCGCTCCGCAGACGGGGGTCCATATAGGCGTTCAGAAGGTCGGCCAAGAGGGTCAGGACGATGTAGATCATCGAGATCATCAGCACGATGGCCTGGATCACCGGCATGTCGGACCGCGACATGGATTGCCAGGCCAGATAGCCGATGCCGTTCAGCGCGAAAATCGATTCGACCACAATCGATCCGCCAAGCATGAAGCCGAGCTGGACTGCGGACAGCGATATCACCGGAAGGACGGCATTTTTCAGCGCGTATTTGAAGGTCAGCTTGAGGGGCTGGATGCCCATTGCGCGCGCAGTGCGGATGTAGTCCGAGCCAAGAACATCAATCATGCCAGCACGGATGAGACGCATCAGCGGTGGCATGGCATAGGTGCCAAGCGTGATCGCGGGCAGAACAAAGTGGGCGTAAGTGTCGGAACCCGAGATCGGCAGCCAGCGCAACTGTACGCCAAAAAGGACGATCAGCAGCAAGCCGGCCCAAAAATTGGGGATCGCCTGTCCGGCGACGGCGAGAAACTGAGAAAGCCGGTCAATGATCGTGTTGGGCCAGAGCGCTGCGGCACAGCCGATTGGCAGGGCAATCGCAAGGGCGAGCGTCATCGAGAAAAATGCAAGCATGGCGGTGACCGGCAGGCGCTCGAGGATCATGTCGAGGACCGGTCTTTTGGACAGGTACGAAACGCCGAGATCGCCCTGCGCGAGATTGCCAAGGTAGTCGATGAAGCGCGACGGCAACGGACGGTCGAACCCATATGTCTGGCGGATGAGGGCGACATCTTCGTCGGTCGCCTGTGCGCCGGCAATGCCGACCGCAGGATCATAGGCAACGTTGCTCAATACAAAGCAGATGATCGATACGATCATCATCACCACCACCGCCATGGTGGCTCGTCGCAGCAGATAGGTCAGCATTTCGCTTGCCGTTTCTTCAGGTGAGCGGGCGGCCCCGAACAGAATGTCCGCACGGCCGCCCGCTTATTGCGTTCAGATTACTTCCAGCTTGCGTCGTAGAAGCGCGGAAGTTCGTCCAGGGTCGGCTCGAAAGCGAGCGTGTTGCTGTAGGCGTAGCCCATCACGATGGTGTGCATCGGAACCCAGTAGGCTTCTTCGGTGATGATCTTGATGGCTTCGGCGTACTTGGCCTTGCGCTCATCCGGATTCATCACTGAAGCAGCTTCCTTGGCCAGTGCACTGACCTTTTCGTTGCGTGCGCCATCGTTGCTGGAGCCGTCGAACATGCTGCCGATCGACGCCGAGCTGTCAGCCAGCGACTGTGAGCCCCAATCGCCATACCACATGCCGATCTTGCCTTCGCGCCAGCTCGAGAATGACGGGCTTGCCTGCAGGACTTCCAGGTCCGCCTTGATCCCCACAGCAGCCAGATAAGACTGGACGGCCTCAGCGCGGGCACGGTCGCGGTAGCTGCCCAGCTTCACCGAGAAGCCATCCGCATAGCCGGCTTCGGCCAGCAGTTCCTTGGCCTTTTCCGGGTTGTAGTCGTAGACCACGGCGGCGTCCTGGTCGCAGCCGAACTGGACAGGGTGGCAGGGAACGTTGATGACCTGGCCATCGCCACCGACGAGGTTGGCGACGATTGTTTCGCGATCGATGGCATGGTTCACGGCCCGGCGCACGCGCACGTCGGTGAGCGGGTTGCCTTCACCGGTGCGGCCGGCAGCATCCAGCGTCACCATGGCAATGCGCAGTGTCGATGCCAGCGAGACATCGAGAGTTGGCACGACTTCAAGCTGCTCGACCTGATCCGACGGGACGTTCCAGACCCAATCGACGCCGCCGCCGATGACCTCAGCGATACGGGTGGCGGTGTCGGGGATGATGCGCCAGTTGACGGTCTTGATCGACGGGGTGCGTTTGGCGCCGCCCTCGTAATAGCCCTCGTGGGCAACCAGCTTGACAAGGCCGTCGCCGAAGGACTCGACCTTGTAGGGGCCGGCTGCAATCGGCTTCTGGCCGAATTCCTTGGCGCCGACCTTCTGGAAATAATCGGACGGATAAACCGGCAGCGAACCGGCGACGAACTCAAGAGCGGCTGGGGCCGGGGTCTTGGAGTGAATGCGAACGGTATAGTCGTCGACAACTTCCGTCCGGTCGATCCAGGACACCGAAGCCTGAACGCGCGCGCCGTTGGCCGGATCGGCCCAGTAGTTGAAGGTGAAGGCGACGTCTTCGGCGGTCAGGGGCGAGCCGTCATGGAAGGTGACGCCTTCGCGCAGCTTGAACTCCAGTGTCTTGTCGTCGATGTATTCCCAGGACGTTGCCAGCAGCGGCTCGTATTCGAACGTCTTGGGGTTACGATAGATGAGATTGTCGAAGACATGCATGCTGATCACCACACCGTCGCGGGCGGTGTTGATGTAGGCGTCAAGCGTCGGGAAGTCTTCGCCCATGCCGATGGTGATCGACTGGTCTTCCGGACCGGCCATGGCGGGCGCGGTCATTGCCGTGGCGCCGGCGAGTGCAGCGCAGAAGCCGAGAATGCGTGAGTACTTGCGGATCTTCATCATGCTAGTGGTCTCTTCAGGGTTGAGAAGGGCGGGTTCGAGCAGGTTTTCGCAGCGCACGGGTGTAAGCCAGTCGTGAAAGGTCTGCCTCGACGAGGCCTGGTGCGATTGCGGGGATAATGGCGCGCGCCATGTCCTGATAGGCTCCACGGAAGTGGACGGAGCTTTTTACGACGAGTATCGGAACGGCTTGAGGGTCGATGCCAAGGTGAAGCAAAAGCCCCGGTTCCGAGGCCTGCATCTTGCGCGGCGCGACGATGACGCGGATGCCATCGCGCTCAAGCAGTGCAACCGGCCCCAGCTCGATCGGATTGCCGCGATACATCGGGCCAACGCCGGTGAAGCTGCCGCTCCCCAGTCGCAGAATTTTCCAGGGGCCGCTGACGGGTGCGCCGTGATGTGGCGTCTGGCTGGCACCGATCGAGATGTCGATGATCTCGCCTTCGCCCGCATCATGCGCAGCGCTGCAGGCATCGGCATCTGCGATATGCACCAGCACCGCGCCCTTGGCCTGTCTGGCCAGCAATGCGTGCAACATGCCGGTGGTATCGCCAGTCCCGCCGCCGCCGGGATTGTCCTGCGTGTCGGCAATGACCACGGGGCCATTGCCCGGTGCTGTGGCCAGCCGCATGGCTTGCGCGACGGCGTCGTCGGCCACGAGCAGTTGCGTGGCGAAAAGCGGCTCGGCGTCGACCCATTTGGCAAGCATCGCGTCGGCGGCCTGCTCGACGGCATCTCGGTCGCTGCCCTGCACGATGAACGACGGGCCTGCATCGGCAATGTCGGCGAGCGGAAAGCCGAAAAACTGGCTGACACAATCGATCTGCGGATGGCGCTCCAGCTCGCTGCCGAAGGCCAGCAGTCCGCGCGCGGGCTCGACGAAAGTGCACTGATCGTTGATCGACGCCAGATAGGGCACTGCGCGATAGGCAAGATGCGGCGCGGCTTTGCCACGCAGATGGTCGATCAGCCGCGACATCACCCGCGCGCCGGTATCCTTCAGATCGGTATGTGGATAGGTGCGGTAGCAGTCCAGCAGCGTGCAGTGATGCACCATCGCTTCTGAAATATTGCCGTGCAGGTCGAACGAGACCGCGATCGGGAACGGGGCCGGCGCAATGCGTCGCAGGCGCGCCAGCAACTCACCCTCGGCGTCCTCGAATGACGGCGTGACCATCGCGCCGTGGAGGTCGAGATAGAGCCCATCCGCACCATTGGCGAGCGCCTGTTCCAGACGGGTGCAAAGCTCGTCGGCAATGTCATTGAAGGCGGCGTCTTCCACCGGTCCGGAAGGCAGCGCAAGGCACCAGAGCAGTGCGTCGACCTCAACCGATTGCGCGGCAGCCGCCATCATCGCTCCCGAGGCAGGAGTGCCTGCCTTCGCGATGATGTCGTACATTTCCGCACCGACAGAAAACGGTGGCCAGCCTCCCGGACGATCGAAGTCGCGTCGCGCGGCAACCGTGCCTGCAAAGCTGTTCGTCTCGTGCTGGAAACCGGCGACCGCAATCTTCATCTGTCGATCCGTCAGAACGTGCCGGGGTATTCGCCGCCATCGATAAGCAGGTTCTGCCCGGTGATGAACCCGGCATGCTCGCTGACGAGGAAGGCAAAATACGCGCCGATTTCAGATGGGCGACCATAGCGGCCGGCCGGGTTCTTGGCGGCTCGCTGGGCCCAGATGGATTCAAACGATCTTCCGGTCGATTCGCTGAGCTTGGCCACGTGCTCACGCTGGCCATCGCTCTCGAAAATGCCCGGCAGAAGGTTGTTGATGGTGACGTTGCTGGCAATCGTCTCGCGCGCAATCCCGGCGGTAAAGCCGACAAGGCCCGAGCGCGCGCCGTTCGACAGGCCGAGTTCGGCATGAGCGATTTTCACGCTGCGCGAGGCGATGTTGACGATGCGTCCGAAGCCGCGCTCCATCATGCCATCAATCGTCGCCTTCATCATGAAGATGGGTGGCAGCATCATCACGTCGACGGCCTTGATCCAGTGTTCGCGGGACCAGTCACGAAAATCACCCGGCGGCATGCCCCCGGCATTGTTGAGCAGGATGTCCGGTTCCGGACAAGCGTCAAGGGCGGCAGCGCGGCCCTCGTCAGTGGTAATATCCGCCACGACAGTGGTGACGGTCACCCCGGTCTGCGCGCGAATTTCTTCAGCGGTCGCTTCCAGCGTGTCGCGGTTGCGTGCAACCAGCGTCACATCGGCGCCTTCGCGGGCAATGGCCAGTGCACAGGCCTTGCCCATACCCTTGCTGGCTCCGCTGAGCAGCGCTTTGCGCCCTTTAATGCCAAGTTCCATATTGTTTCCTTTGTCGGCGCGTCACCGGGGCCGGTGACGCGCGATGAGGATCTTATTCCGCGGCGATAGCGGCAGGACGGATGTCGAGACCGTATTTGCGGTCCAGACCCAGCTCGCGATAGGCATTGAGACCTGCCTCAAGCGCGGCCGGTGCCAGTGGCTGCAGCGGCTTGCGCATCGGGCCGGAAGGCAGTCCGAGCGCGCGCATCATCGTCTTGGGAGCAACCGGATTGATCGCCGAGTAGGCAAAGTGAAGGATCGGCAGGTTACGCAGATAGGCTTCGCGGAACGCGCTTGCGTCGCCTTCCTTGGTCCATGGCGTCGAGATCGTCGCCATTTCTGCCGGGATCAGGTTGCCCGTCATGTTGGCGGTGCCGTGGCCGCCGAGCGACATCGTTGGAACCACGAGGCCGAGATTCGGCGAGCAGCAGCACATGATCGACATGTCCGGCTTGGCGGCTGCGACCTGCGCGACCTGGCCAACGCGTGTGGTCGATTCTTTCAACACGACCATGTTGTCATGCTTGGCGAGTTTGAGAATGTCGGTCCAGTGCAGGTCTGTCTTCACGCGGGGCGGGTTGTTGTAGAAGCCCATCGCCAGATCGGTGCTGTCGAGCACTTCGAACATGAAGTCGGTGATCGCCTGATTGTCGGCGCCGATATAGGCCGGAGCGGCGACGATCGCGCCGTCTGCGCCGGCAGATTTTGCGTGCTGCACATAGGCAATCGTCGTCTCGGTGTTGTTGCCGGTGCAGCCGTAATACATCTGCATGTTGCCCGGGCGCATCGGCACCGTCTTCTCGACGATTGCGCGGCGCTCTTCAGGCGACAGCATCGACACTTCGCCGGTCGACCCCATAATCAGCACCGCGCTGGTGCCGTGCTCATACTGCCAGTTGAGCAGCGTGCGGAAGCCTTCGTAATCGACGCTGCCATCGTCGTTCATCGGCGTGACGAGAGCAACAAAGGATCCGATAGGTTTCTTGTGAGCCATGGTGATCTCCAACTTGAGGGGCCTGGGCCGATAGGGCGCTGGAAGGTGACATTGAAGCCCGCTTGGGTAGGGGGCAAATACAATAACCGAAAGAGGTCATGCCTAAACCTTATGGCCCTTGGCTGCTTGCTCGATCGCGTCACGGATGCCTTCATGAAGCTCCTGGTGGAGCGCTTCAGCGGCGCGAGAAAATGGCATGTTCTTGGGCTTTAAGATACAGATATCAAATGGAATTTCAGGCTTGAACGGAATGGCTATGACCTTGCCTTCCAGAGCAATTGCCGACAATTCGTCGATAATTGCAATTCCGCATCCGTGGGCCGCCATGGAGCCTGCCGCGAAGGATGGCTGCGTTTCCGAGACGATATTTGGCGAGATCTGATGGTCTGCAAACGCATTTGTTATGTAGCTGGCTGACTGTGTGTGCCGGGCCAGCATGATGAGGGGTTCGTCGCGCAGATCCTGTGGGGTAAGTTCGGTTGCCGAGGCGAGCGGATGACCGGGTTCCATGACGCAAACGCAGCGTGCGTGATGCGTGCTCAATATGTCAAAATCGCTCCGTCGCTCGTGGGTCTGGGCGACACCGATCTCGACCTGGCGCGAGGTGACAAGCTCAAGCACACGCGCCGACGTGTAAACGTCCTGAAACACGCGGGCAGCCGGAAAGCGCGCCTGAAACCGACGGATCGCCAGCGGCGCGACCTTGAAGCTGAGCATCGGAAGCGTCGCGAACCGCACGGTGGCTCGCGACAGGCTTCTTATTTCATCCGCCACAGCGGCGAGGCGGTCGAGGCTGTAGAACATCATGTCTACTTCACGGAAAAATTCCGTTGCCTCGGCCGTCGGGACGATGCCCCCGGTCTGGCGGATGAAGAGGGCAAAGCCGAGGCTGAACTCCAGGTCCGAGATGAGCCGGCTCACGGCGGGCTGCGAAACGTTCAGTTCTTTCGCAGCCGCTGTTATCGATCCGAGCATCATTGCTGCCCGGAATGCCACAAGCTGGCGCTGGTTCACGCGGGAAGCTCTTCCTGCACGACGGTCAGCCAGTAGCGGACGCCATCGGCGATGATGTTGTCATTGAAGTCGTACCGATCCGTGTGCAACGCATGACCATTGCCTGCTCCAAGGAAGAAGAAGCTCCCTGTCGACTGCTCCAGCATGTAGGCGAAATCCTCAGCGCCGGTCACAGGCACCATCTTGTCGTCGACACGGTCGTGACCCAGGCGCTCGCGTAGCGCGTTGACGATGCGGCCTGTTGAATCTTCCGGATTGTGCAGCGAGGGGAACATCCGGTCGTACTTGACTTCCAGCGTGGTGCTGAATGCGTCGGCCGCGGCGCGAGCGACCTCATTGAGACGGCGCTCCAGAAGGTCGCGCGTCTCCGGCTTGAAGCTGCGTACGGTACCGCGAATGACGACACGCGAGGGGATCACGTTTGGCGCATCGTAGCTGCCGCCGCCAATGTGGCCGACGCTGATGACGCCCTGGTCGAACGGGGAGATGTTGCGCCCGATGATCGCCTGCAGATTGGTGACGAACTGCGCCGCTGCCATGGTCGGGTCAACGGACATATAGGCGCCGGAGCCGCCATGGCCGCCCTGACCGCCAAACTCGACGGTGAACATGTCGGCAGCTGCGAGCATCGCACCGATGGTGACGTTGAACTGGTTTTCCGGCAGGTTCGGCTTGTTGTGCAGGCCATAGACGGCGTCGCAGGGAAAACGCTCGAACAGGCCGTCGCGCATCATGGCCGGCGCGCCGCCGAGACCCTCTTCGGCAGGCTGAAAGATGAAGTGAACGATCCCCGAGAAATCCGGATTCCTGGCGAGGACTTCGGCTGCTCCAAGCAGCATCGTCGTATGTCCGTCATGGCCGCAGCCATGCATCATGCCTTCGATCTGAGATGCGTGGGCAACGCCGCTGGCTTCGTTCATTGCCAATGCGTCCATATCCGCACGCAGTCCGATGGCGCGGTTTCCGGTGCCGGCGCGCAGGGTTCCCACGACGCCGGTCCCGCCGATGCCTTCCTCAACCTCAAGGCCGAGTTCACGCAGGCGGCGCGCCACGATTTCAGCGGTGCGAAACTCCTTGAAACCAATTTCCGGATTGCGGTGCAGGTCGCGCCGCGTTTCCACCAATGCCGGCAGGATTTCAGCGAGGTGAGCTTCGATTTCGTTGGGGAATGGACGTAAAGACATTGAAAACCTCGGATAAAAGAAGCGGGCGCTTCGCAAAGCCTGCATCCGCGCGCGCTTCTCATGCAATGTTCACGCGACGGCAGGGGACAGGTCCTACCTACTGCCGAACAATGGCGCTGCGCAACAGACCATTGCTTCACCAACGCCGATCAGCACCGCAAGGGGGCGATCATCGCGGCAACGTGACCGACACTCTAGAAGATCGGGTGGTGCATGGGGAGGAGCAGAATTCTCTAATTCGGGTGAAGTTTCGTCTTTTCAACCTGTTACGCGCGAAAGATTGGAACCCGCTTCCTTCATGGATGAGCGTTTGATGTCGATACTTGAGCCATCGAAACAAGCCTGATGGAGCGCGGCGATGAAGTATTTTGCAGGGGTTGGGGCGTTATTTGGCGCACTGGTGGTGGCTGGCACAACTTACGCAGCCGAACCTTTGGTGACAGCCGAATGGCTGCAGGATAATCTTGAATCCGATGATGTGCGGGTGTTCGAAGTCAGTGTCGACACCGGTGTCTACGAGCGGGGCCACATTCCGGGCGCGCTGCATCTCGACTGGCATACAGAACTGGTCGATCCGACCCGTCGCGACATCGCCACGCGTGAATCATTCGAGCAGAAGCTGCGTGAGTCGGGCGTGAGTACCAACACGCATGTTGTCCTTTATGGCGACAACAATAACTGGTTTGCGGCATGGGGCGCGTGGGTGTTCGAGGTCTATGGCATCGAGGTCAGCCTGCTCGATGGCGGCCGCAAGCTGTGGGAAGCGCAGGGGCTGCCCCTCGATACGAACGTCAAGCAATATGCCGCGTCCGAAATCACCCTTCCAGAGCGCAACGACGATCTGCGCGCACGCTTTGCGGAAGTGGTGGAGATCGCTGAAGGCCGCCAGGCCTCCAGTCTCATCGATATCCGTTCCGGGGACGAGTATGCAGGCAAGATCTTCGCGCCGGAAGGCGTGAAGGAATTGGCCGTGCGGGCAGGCCATATCCCGACGGCGGTGAATGTCCCCTGGGGCTCGATCGTTCAGGAAGACGGCCGCTTCAAGTCGCCCGATGAAATCAAGGCGATCTACGCGGAAAAGGGCATCGACGGGTCGAAGCCGATCGTTACCTACTGCCGGATCGGCGAACGTTCCTCGCACACCTGGTTCGCGCTTAGCCGCATCCTTGGCTACGACGTGAAAAACTATGACGGCTCGTGGACGGAATACGGCAATGCCGTTGGCGTTCCCGTGGTCAACGTCGCCGGAACAGTCTGGACCGGCAAGTAAGACCCGCGCGCAACTTGCGCCTGGCAAAAACCTTTTGGACGGCGAGTGCTTCGGCACTCGCTTTTCTCATTCTCGAAAGCCCTCGCATGCCTGTTCATTTTACCCGTGTTGCGGTGCCGATCATCTTGCTGGTCGCCATCGGCGTCTGGTCCTGGTTCCTGCATATGCAGACAGGGGGCCGTGACCTTTCATTCTCGTTGCTTGCAGGCGCAGCTTTCGGCATCGTGCTTCAGCGCGGGCGGTTCTGTTTTCTGTGCAACTTCCGGGATTTTGTCGAGCGCCGGGAGGCACGCGGTCTGATCTCGATCATCGTCGCGCTCGCCGCAGGCGTCGTCCTTTACCACGCGGTGATGATGGCCTGGGTGCCTGTCCCGCAACCGGGTCGGCTCCCGCCCAATGCCCATATCGGTCCAGTCGGCCCTGTGCTGGCGTTTGCGGCCCTTGCCTTCGGTATCGGCATGGCAATCTCCGGCTCATGCCTGTCGGCGCATCTGTATCGACTGGGTGAAGGCTCGCCGACATCGCCATTCGCGCTGATCGGTGCGGCAGCTGGCTTTTTCGTCGGTTTCCTGACCTGGAACCCGCTGTTTTCGCTGGCGATCTACGCTAGCCCGGCGATCTGGCTGCCCCATAGTCTCGGCTACACCGGGACGCTGCTCCTGAGCCTTGCGCTGTGCGCGGCATTGGCACTGCTGCTGCTGCGCTTTGCGGTGCGTGGAACCGAGAGCCGCGAGGTCGGGCTGGACCTTTCAAGCGCCGCGCGCAGGGTCTTTATCGAGCGCTGGCCACCTGTTCTTGTCGGGCTGATGGTTGCCGCGATCTCGGCCATTGCGTTTCTGCGGGTTGCGCCGCTGGGGGTGACGGCCGAACTTGGCAGCATCGTGCGCACGGGGGGCGCCTCTGCCGGCTTGCTGCCTGACACGCTGCATGGCCTCGACCTTCTGCGCGGCTGCGCAACGGTTGTGAAGGAGACCCTGCTGTCGCCTAACGGCGTGTTCGTGGCCGGACTGGTAATCGCGAGTTTTGCTGCCGCATTTGCTGCGGGTCAATTCAAGCCCACCACCCCGACGAAAGCGCAAATCGTCAAGGGTCTTTCCGGCGGTCTGCTAATGGGCTGGGGTGCGATGACGGGGCTTGGCTGCACGGTTGGCGTGCTCTTGTCAGGCATCCATGCAGGAGCGCTGTCCGGCTGGGTGTTTTTAGCCTTTTGTCTTGTCGGCACCTGGCTTGGTCTGACCGTAATGCGCCGTCTGGCAGCGTGAGTCGAGAGAAGGAAGCCTGCCGACTTGGTCTGTTAATTATCGGCAGGCCCTTCGCGCCTAGGCGTCCTTCGGCAAGACCTGAAGTACGCGCGCAATGAACATGTTGAACTCTTCCATGAAGTTGCGCAGGAAGTCTTCGGTCGACTTGACCGAGACATCACCATGATCGTTGATCAGGTCCGGTGTGAAGTGGATATAGGCCTCCGGCGCATTCATCTGTGGAGAGTTGCAGAAGCTAAGCACACTACGCAGGCTTTGTTGAGCGACCGCCGTGCCGATGGCTCCGACCGATGCACCGATCACTGCCGACGGTTTGCGGGTGAAAGCGTTTTGCCCATAGGGCCGGCTGGCCCAGTCGATCGCATTTTTCAGACCGCCGGGGATGGAGCGATTATATTCGGGCGTGACGAACAGAACGGCATCGACCCCGGCAATCGCCTCCTTGAACTGGCGGGCGACCGGCGGATAGTTTGCATCGTAGTCGTAGCTGTAAAGTGGAAGATCTTTGAACGGGATTTCGACCATTTGCATGTTTGAAGGCGCAAGCTTTACAAGCGCTTTTGCAAGCTTGCGGTTGATCGAAGCGGTCGCGAGGCTGCCGATCAAATAGCCAACTTTGTGGGTGGTCATTGCAAACTCCTGTTGTTGTGGCGCGGTGCAGGCGTCGGACTCGGCCCAATATCCGGATATTCAATTCATCCGGCACGATAGCTGGCCGCTGCGGCACCGGCGCGCACCAGCCGACATCGTAACTGCGGTTGAGGCTATTGGTTGCTGCGTGGCGCAGCTTTTTCTCATCGCTCTCCACAGTTCATGAGTTGCCGCTGTCGCCAGTCACATTGAAATATTCCTGTGCGGAAGATAGGAGGGAGCCGAATTGCTTTTTCCTGGACTGGCCGCCGTGGGGGCAGCAGCCGGTATCACGGACAGGGCTTTGGTGATTGCAGCTCATTTCAGGAGCTGCCTTTCGAGAGAGTAAGAAATCATGCGTGATGTCGTCCTCATTGCACTCTTCGCAGCCATAACGGCTGGTCTGGCGATCTTTCCGCCCCTCGTCCTGCCTGTGGTCGGCGTCCCCGTAACCGCCCAGTCGCTGGGGCCGATGCTGGCCGGCGGTGTTCTCGGCGCGCGACGGGGCGGTCTTTCGATGCTGCTGTTCCTCGCGCTGGTCGCGATGGGGCTTCCGCTGCTGGCTGGTGGACGTGGCGGCTTCGGCGTCTTCTTCGGTCCAACCGCCGGCTATCTTGTCGGGTGGGTGTTCGTCGCTGTCGTCATCGGCGCGCTGGTCGAGCGTTTCTGGGATGGTCTGAACACGATCAAGGCAATGGCAATCTGTGCCGTTGGCGGCATCGGTGTGCTCTATGCAGTCGGTATTCCGTGGAGTGCGGTTGTCGCCGACATTCCAGCGTGGACCGCACTGGTCGGCTCGCTGCCATTCTTCGTCGGCGACGCCATCAAGTGCTACATCGCGGCGGTCGTCATCGTCACCGTGAAGCGCTCCTATCCGATCATCTCCGGCGCCTACGCCGCATGATCACCCTTGCCGGGGTTGGCGTCGAAAAGGCAGGCCGGTCCGTGCTGGCCGGCCTCGATCTTCGCATCGCTGAGCGCCGGGTGGGTATCGTCGGGCGCAACGGCTCCGGTAAAAGCACCTTTGCGCGGCTTCTCAATGGACTTGAGAAGCCGACAACAGGCACCGTGACCTGGAATGGCGATCCGGATGGCGGACTGCGCCGCCATGTCGGCTTCGTCTTCCAGAACCCCGAACATCAGATCGTCTATCCAATCGTGCAGGAAGACCTGGAATTCGGGCTCAAAAATCTCAAGCTTCCTGTGCCTGTGATGCGCGAGCGTATTGATGAAGTGCTCGCTCGACTAGAGATTGCGCATTTGCGCGATCGTTTCACGCATCAGCTCAGCGGCGGCGAATTGCAGCTCGTCGCGCTTGCCGGCGTTCTGGTGATGAAACCGAGCATGATCGTCTTCGACGAGCCGACGACACTTCTTGATCTGCGCAATACGAATCTTTTGATGAAGGTCGTTTCGGGTCTCGAACAGCAGGTGGTCATGGTCTCCCACGATCTCGCTCTGCTCAGAGAGTTCGATCGGGTGCTTCACTTTGAGGAGGGACGATTGGTCGGTGACGGTCAGCCCGGCCCGATCATCGACGATTATATCGCGCGCTCGCTGGCTTGAGGCGTCTCGCGATCGTCCGGTGTACGCGCTTCCAGCGCCGCAGCAATCTGATCTGCCGATTTCAGCGTATTTACCACCAGCGGCACCAGTGTCGCGGTAAGGCTGCGCTCAAGACCGCGCGCCTTCTGCGCCATGCGCACTTGCGCCAGCGTCTTGCGGATTGACGGTATGAAACGGATCGTCAGTGCGATTGCCAATGCGATCCGGTCTTTCGGAACCCAGGATGGTGCGTATTTCAGAAGCGCGCGGATGCCTTCGACGAACTCGCTGGTGCAGGTGGTCAAGGTGACCACCGAGGCGGCGAGGATCATCAGGATGAACCGTGCGACCACCAGTGCAGCATGCCCGACATTGTTCATCACGACGTGTACGGCAAAGATGATCGCCAGCACCCAAAACACCGGGCGCAAAGCGGCGATTGCATGACGAAGGCGCAGCTCCGCGACGAGATAGGCCATCAGCACCAGAGCAGCCGCAATCGCCAGCGTCAGCCAGCCATCAAACAGGAAGAGCGCTGTGCAGAAGACTGCCAGTGCCAGCACCATGTATTGAGGTGGGGTGCGATGAAGCGGACTGGTGCCCGGAACGTAAAGTTCAGCCAGCATTGAAAAACATCCTGAAGGCGAGTGCGGCATCATTACGCCGCCGATCACCTTGCTGGCAACGGGCGCTGAATTGCGCCTGTCAGCTTCGCTCGGTCTCTTGATAACCGTGCGCGAAAATCGCGTTCAGTTTTTCGGCGCTGGTGCCGCAGGCTTCTGCGCGGTTGAGCACCCAGGCAATTGCAATCGCCCCGAGGAAAAGGTCGTTCGCAGAGACGGTGTTGCGCGCACTTCCTTCGCGCTGCGCGCGGGCGAGTACCTCGCTGGTGAGTTCGCCAAGCGTTTCGCAGGAGAGGGAGAGCGGTGAAGCTTCCTTCTTCAGCGCCGCCAGCACCGGGTCCGGCAGACCGTTGAAAGTTCGCAGATAGGTTTGAAGGGCCTCCAGCCATCGTGACAAGGCCGCGTCCGCATCCGGCATCTGCCGCACCTGTTGCGATAGGCCGAGCAATTCTGCCTGCCGGTCGTGCAAGGTTGCGGCGACGAGGGCTTCGCGAGAAGGAAAGTGCCGATAAAGCGTTCCGGCGCCAACACCCGCTTCACGAGCGATTTCTTCGAGCGAGGCGGAAACGCCGTGCAGGTCGAAATGACGTTTGGCCACCTCGAGCACGCGCTCGCGATTACGCCGCGCGTCCGCACGCAGATTGGGCTGCCCGCCTGTCGCGGCATCGGTGGTCATGGTCAGGGTCTCAATTTGCGCAAGTTGCGGATTGACACAATATGGAGGCAGCCTCCATATAACGTCAAGTCAAATGGAGATAGTCTCCGTTTTGAGCCAGAGCATGTGCAACCTGAATGGTTGTATCCCCGGAGTTGGACCCATGACCCCATTGTCGATACTGGAACTCGTCCGCGTTACCGAAGAGACGGATGCGCGCGGCGCGCTCGACAACGCCCGCGATCTGGCGGCACATGCGGAAAACTGGGGCTATAATCGCATCTGGGTGGCCGAGCATCACAACATGCGCGGCATTGCCAGCGCGGCAACCTCAATTGTCTTGGCGCATATTGCTGCTGGTTCTACGAAGATCAGGGTCGGGGCAGGGGGCATCATGCTGCCCAACCACGCGCCCTATATCATCGCCGAGCAATTCGGCACGCTCGAACGCCTGTATCCGGGCCGCATCGATCTTGGGCTGGGTCGTGCGCCGGGAACGGACCAGCTGACGCTGCGCGCCTTGCGGCGTGCGCCGGAGAGCGCCGAAAACTTCCCGCAGGATGTTCTCGAACTTCAGGCTTTTCTCGCTGAAGCCGGGCCGAACCAGCGCATCGAGGCTGTGCCTGCGGCGGGAACCAATGTGCCGCTCTGGATTCTGGGATCAAGCAATTTCGGGGCGATGCTCGGCGCTGAGCTGGGCCTTCCTTACAGTTTCGCCTCGCACTTTGCGCCGGACCTGCTGCTGCAGGCGCTGGAGATCTATCGCGCGCGGTTCAAGCCTTCAGAGCAATTGCAGCGGCCCTATGCGATGGTCGGCGTGAACATCATCGCTGCCGAGACTGATGCGGAGGCAAAGCGTCTGGCAACGACGCAGCAGATGTCGTTCGTCAACATGTTTCGCGGCGCGCGGGGGCTCAGCCAGCCCCCGATCGACGATATCGAAAACTATTGGAGCTTGTCCGAAAAGGCCCAGGTCCAGCGTATGCTGGCGCGCTCGATCGTTGGCTCGCCGGAAACGGTGCGCCGCGGGATTGCGGCGCTCGTTGAGGAGACGCGAGCAGATGAGCTGATCGTCGTCTCGGACGTTTACGATCATGCGCTGCGACTGCGCTCGTTCGAGTTGATTGCCGAGGCAGCGGGCCTTTCGTCGGGCGCATGATCGAAAGATAGCGGGCTTCAGGATGCCGTCTTGCGGGGTGTTGCAGCGCGACGTGCCGCCTTTTGCGGCTCGGGCTTGATCCGGATCCGCAGGGCGCTGCCTTCGACATTCTTGATTTCGAAGGCGTTCGTCTTGCGCACCAGGTCGCTCAGCTTGCGAAAGCCGAAAGTGCGCGGATCGAAGTCCGAGGCCAGATTGGCAAGCTGCGTTCCGACGGCACCAAGCGGCACCCAGCCATCGTCGCTGTCCATCTCCTCGATCACCCGGCTGATGATGGGAATGGCTTCCGACGGCTGCTGCAACGGCGCGGCGCGGCGCGCATCCTCCTGCTGGTTTGCAGGCGAGGATGCCAGCAGGTTTTCCGTATAGACGAAGCGGCGGCAGGCCTGACGGAAACTCTCCGGCGTCTTCTTTTCGCCAAAGCCGAACACATCGACGCCCTGTTCGCGTATTCGCGCTGCAAGCCGGGTGAAATCGCTGTCGGAAGACACCAAGCAAAAGCCGTCGAACCGGCCGCTGTGAAGCAGGTCCATCGCGTCGATCACCAGCGTGATGTCCGAAGCATTCTTGCCCGTCGTGTAGGCAAATTGCTGCTGCGGGATGATCGCGTGTTTCGACAAGACGTCAGCCCAGCCCTTCGAGCGCGGACTTGAAAAATCGCCATAGATGCGCCGCACACTGGCCTCGCCAATCTTGGCGATCTCTTCGAAAAGACCATCGACGATCTTCGCCGAAGCGTTGTCGGCGTCAATGAGGACTGCAAGGCGGGGGGAACGGTTCTCCAAGGCCACTGCCTGTCTCCTTCGTTCAATGTGTGATGACGGAAGCCCATGTCTGACACAGCGGACACAGTAGGCAAATGACGCGCCCGCACAACTCTTACCGAACTCGCCGATTTGTATCGAGACTCGACCTCAGTCTGAGCCTGCAGCGCGTGCTCGATTCCCGAGCCGGGTTGATTTTTCTGCGGTCCGGAAGGTCGCGAGCCGGTCAATTCTTGATGAAGTTTCCTGTCGCAAGCCCTTGAAAACAGAGACACATGAGATGAGGCGTCGAATATTCAGCCGACCATGTATTGACAAGATATGAATAATTTATCGATGATATGCGTGAAAGAGGCACAAATGAGACGCGGACACAGCAAGGCATTGCCAATCGCGAGCATCGACACGCGCGCCCCCCGAAACGGTGGCGGCGAGGTCGGGCCTGTCGTCTCGTCGGCGCATCTGGCCGCAGGGCGCTCGCCGGCTCTCTCCGAAGTCGAATACGGCATGATGATCGCCACCAGCGCGTTCAATCGCTGGATGGTGCGGTGCATGGCCGCCTCGGGCCAGCCGGGGCTGTCGGCCACGGAAGTTGCCATTCTTCATTCGGTCGCCCATCGCGGCCGCGCCAAGCGGATGGTCGATATCGCGCTGGTGCTGGATGTCGAGGACATCCACGTCGTTTCCTACGCGGTCAAGAAACTGGAAGCAGCCGGCCTCATTCACACCCGCAAGGCAGGCAAGGAAAAGATGGTCGAGATCAGCGAAGCCGGCTTTGAAGCTTGCCGTCGCTATGGCCAGCTCCGCGAAAAACTGCTGCTCGATATCGCCGGTCAGGCTCGCATTCCGGAAGCGGAATTGTCGAATCTGGGCACCTTGCTACGCATGCTCTCCGGAGCATACAATCAGGCTGCCCGGGCGGCTGCCACATTCTGAGGATTGCAATGACTTCATCTGCTACCGATGAACTGTTGCGCGTCGAGAACCTGTCGGTCCGCTTTGGCAGCTCCCAGGTCATCAACAAGCTGATCTTCACCGTGCGCGCTGGCCGCACCACTGCCGTGGTGGGCGAAAGCGGGTCTGGCAAATCGGTCACGTCGATGTCGATCATGCGTCTTGCCGACATGGCGGGCGCGGACTACCCCGAAGGCAGGATCCTGTTCCAGCGCGATGACCTCGCGATTGACCTGATCTCGGCCGACCAGCCGTCGATGCGCCGTATTCGCGGCAACGAGATCGCGATGATCTTCCAGGAGCCGATGACGTCGCTGAACCCTGTGTTCACGATTGGCGATCAGCTTGCTGAAGTCCTGATGCTGCACGAGGGCATGTCGAAGTCTCAGGCGCTGGCCGAGGCCGAGCGGCTGCTGACTCTGGTGCGGCTGCCGGATGCCAAGAGCCTCCTGACGCGCCACCCGCACCAGCTTTCCGGCGGCATGCGCCAGCGCGTGATGATCGCCATGGCGCTCGCCTGCCGTCCCAAGCTGTTGATTGCCGATGAGCCGACCACCGCTCTCGATGTGACCGTGCAGGCGCAGATCCTGACCATCATCAAGGAGCTGCAGGCCGAACTCGGCATGGCAGTGATCTTCATCACCCACGACATGGGCGTGGTCGCCGAAATGGCCGACGATGTCGTCGTCATGTGGAAGGGTGAGAAAGTTGAGGAAGGTCCGGTCGAGCAGATCTTTGCTGCACCGGCTCACCCCTACACGCAGGTGCTTTTGTCAGCCGTTCCGCGCCTGGGGTCGATGGAAGGTCGGGCGCTGCCGCTGCGCGAGGCACTGACCGTTCTTGAAGGGGACAAACCAACGCTGTTGGGTGAAACCCGCGATCAGGACACGGCAGATTATTCCGCGCCGCCGCTGCTGCAGGTGGAAGACCTGCTGGTGCGCTTCGACATCAAGAAGGATTTCTTCGGACGTGCGACGCACCGGGCCACTGCGGTCAACCATGTCAGCTTCGAGATCTATCCGGGCGAAACGCTGGCGCTGGTGGGTGAATCCGGTTCCGGCAAGTCGACCATCGGACGCACAATCCAGCAATTGCAGGAACCGATCTCCGGTGACATCAGATTTGACGGCAAGCTGCTGTCGCAGATGAGTCGCGCAGAGCGCCAGCGCCTGCGCCGCGACGTCCAGTATATTTTCCAGGACCCGTTTGCCTCGCTCGATCCGCGCAAGACGATCGGATATTCCATTGCCGAGCCGATCCGTACTCACGGACTGCTAGACAACAATCGCGATATCGAGCGTCGCGTGGGCGATCTTCTCGAGCGTGTTGGCCTCAACCCAAACATGGTGGGCCGCTATCCGCACGAATTCTCGGGCGGCCAGCGCCAGCGCATCTGTATCGCGCGCGCGCTCTCGTCCAAGCCCCGCCTGATCATCGCCGATGAGGCGTTGTCCGCGCTCGACGTGTCGGTGCAAGCGCAGGTCATCAATCTGTTCATGGACCTGCAGAAGGACGAGGGCCTGTCCTATCTTTTCATCTCCCACGACATGGCCGTGGTCGAGAAGATGAGCCATCGCGTCGCCGTGCTCTACACGGGCCAGATCATGGAACTCGGAACCCGCGCGCAGGTTTTCGAGCACACCGCGCATCCTTACACGCGACGTCTGCTTTCAGCAGTGCCGGTGGCAGATCCGACCAAGCGCGACCGCCGCGTCATGCTCGAAGGCGAAATTCCGTCGACCACACGCGCCGTTGGCGATGAGCCGCCGGTCATGCCGCTTCGTGAAATTTCGCCCGGTCACTTCGTGGCCGAACACTCTGATCCTCAGCAGTAGAAACATTGGGAGACTCGCATGCTAAATATCAGGTTCTTGAAGGCGGGTGCGACAGCATTGCTGCTCGCCACCACGGCTTTCACCGCTCCGGCTTTTGCTGACGGAAAGCTCGTCGTCTCGTCGCCGCAGGATCCGGGCTCCTGGGATCCGATCGACACCTTTCTCGTGAACTGGGCATCCGCCGCAACGAACATCTTCGATGGCCTGACCTATCGCGGTCCGGACATGGAAATCGTGCCAGCGCTGGCAGAGTCCTGGGACGTTCTGGACGAAGGCAAGCGTATTCGCTTCAAGCTGCGTGAAGGTGTGACTTTCCACAATGGCGAGCCGTTCAATGCGGACGCGGTGAAGTTCACCTTTGATCGCCTGCTTGGCGAAACCGGTGCCAAGGGCCCGCAGCGCTCGAACTATACGTCGATCTCTAAGGTGGAGATCATCGATGAGAACACCGTCGACTTCCACCTGGGCGCACCCGATCCGGTGCTTCTGACCAAGCTTGCCGGCTATGGCGCGATGATCGTTCCGCCGAAATACGTGACCGAGAACACCGAGGAGTTCTTCAACCTCAATCCGGTCGGCACCGGTCCGTTCAAGTTCGTGTCCTACGACCCGAAAGTCTCGCTCAAGCTGGAAGCTTTCGAAGGCTTCTGGGGCGACAAGGCGAAGCTCTCCGAGCTTGAGTACCGCTTCATCACCGAGCCAGCGACCGCTGTGGCTGAGCTTCAGGCCGGCCGCGTCGACGTCGTGATCCCGCCGACCATTCCGGTGTCGATGGTCCCGACCATCGAGGCCGATCCGAACCTCGTCCTGGCGGCTGTTACCTCGCCGACCGTTTGGGCGCTTCGCTACAACACGCGTGACGGCATCACCGCCGATGAGCGCGTGCGCAAGGCGATGATCATGGCGGTTGACCGCGAAACCATCGTCAAGGAAATCCTTGGCGGACAGGCTGACGTGATTGCCAGCTTCCAGAGCCCGCTTTCGTTTGGCTACGATCCGGACCAGAAGCCGCTGCCATATGACGTGGAAGGCGCAAAAGCGCTTCTGGCCGAGGCAGGCGTGAAGCCGGGTGCAGCGGTAACGATCGACGTTCGCGGCAACGACGCCACGTTCGGCGAAGTCGCACAGGCGATTGCAGCCTATCTGTCGATGGTCGGCATCACTGCAACCATCCAGCCCTACGAGCTGAACACCATGCTCAATGACATCATCCCGCAGGGCAAGACCGGCGCGATGTTCCAGCAGGGCTGGGGTGGCTGGACGTTCGACTACGACAACACCGCCTACGCCATGTACCACACCGGCGAAAAGTGGAATCCGTATGACAGCGACAAGAAGCTGGACGCCCTGCTCGAAAGCCAGCGCCCGCTGACCGATCGCGCCGAGCGTGAGCGGATCCTCAAGGAAATCGCCCACTACACTGCCGACCGTGCGCTCGAGATGCCCTTGTACAACTCGAAAGCCCTCTACGGCGTCAACAAGCGCGTGAAGAATTTCGACCCGGCGCCAGACAACCGTCTGCGTCTGAACGCGGTCGAAGTCGAGTAAAGATGTCGTCCCCCGGACACGTTCCGGGGGACACCCCCACTTACAGCAGGTGACGGCCCGTGATCGGCTTTATCTTCAAAAGACTTCTGCAGGCGGCTTTCGTTGTCGTCGTTGTCAGCCTTGTCGTGGCCGTCGCGATCCGCATGACGGGCGACCCGGCCCTGATGATCTCGCAAGGCTCGACGGGCATCACCGAAGCCGATCTTGTGCGTATTCGCGAAGGTCTGGGCCTCAATGAGCCGTTCATCGTGCAGTATTTCAACTCGCTGATGGGTCTGCTGACCTGGAACTTCGGCAACAGCTTCGTCGGCGGCACGCCCGTCAATCTGCTGATTTCAAAGGCGCTGCCCGCAACCCTGACGCTTGCGTTCACCTCGCTCATCCTGTCGATCGTCATTTCGATCCCGCTGGGCATTGCCGCGGCGGTTTCGCGCGGCAAGTGGAGCGACCAGATGATCCGCATCGGCTCGCTCGTCGGCCTGTCGTTCCCGAATTTCTGGCTCGCGACGATGCTGGTGCTGCTCTTCGGCGTGACATTGCGCTGGCTGCCACCGTCCGGCATGGCGGGCTTTGAGAGCTACATCATGCCGACACTGACGATGGGCATCATCCTGACCGCGACCAATGTGCGGCTGGTGCGCACCACCATGCTCGAGACGCTGAACTCGCAATATATCATGGTGGCGCGGGCAAAGGGGCTATCGGAGAGCAAGGTTCTCTACAAGCACGCGCTGCGCAACTGCGCGATCCCGCTGATCACCTATTTCGGTCTTCAGTTCGGCGGCCTGCTTGGTGGCATCGTGGTCATTGAGCGCGTGTTCAACTGGCCGGGGATGGGCACGCTGGCGTTCGATGCCGTATCGGCGCGCGACTATCCCGTGCTGCAGGCCGTCATCATGATCCTCTCCTTGATGATCGTGCTCGTCAATCTGATCGTCGACATCGCCTATGGGCTTGTCGATCCCCGCATCCGCAAGGAGTGAACCCGATGGCGCGTTTCTTTCAATCGCCTGCGCTCAACCGGTTCGCATCGCTCGAATTCGTGCTCGGCGCGATCCTTTTGATCGGCATCATCGGGACGATCGTCCTGTCGGGCTGGATCCTGCCGGACCCGTACAAGATCTCGCTGTCGTCGCGCCTCGTGCCCCCGCTGCAGAATCCGGCGCATCCGTTCGGCACCGATGCTTTGGGCCGCGATATCCTTGCGCGCGTTGCCAGCGGTGGCTGGATCTCGCTGCAGGTCGGCTTCATCTCGGTCATCGGCTCCGTCGTTTTCGGCGTCGCGATGGGTCTGATTGCCGGCTATTATCGCGGTGTGTGGGACATGATCGTGATGCGCTTTGCCGATGTGCAGCTGGCGCTCCCGTTCATCCTTCTCGCCATCACCTTCGTCGCAATCGTTGGCGGATCGCTCACCAACACGATCATTCTTCTGATCGTCAGCCAGTGGGTGCAGTATGCGCGTCTGGTGCGTGCATCTGTTCTGTCGCTGCGTGAGCGCGAGTTCGTGCTGGCCGCGCGCGCAATTGGCGTTGCCGACCGCAACATCATCATGCGTCACGTGCTGCCAAACCTGCTCGGGCCGGTGATCGTCCTGATGACGCTCAACGTCGCCAACAACATCCTGCTTGAAAGCTCGCTGACCTTCCTTGGTCTTGGCGTCGACCCGACGGTTCCGTCGTGGGGCGGCATGCTGGCGGAAGGCCGTACCTATCTGCAGACCGCCTGGTGGATTTCGGTCGTACCCGGCATGGCCATCCTGCTCACCGTGCTGGGCCTCAACCTCATCGGTGACTGGCTGCGCGATCTGCTTGACCCGACCGGGAGAACCAACCGTTGATCCTGTTTGAAAAGACATTCGCCCCGACGCTTCGCACGCTGGCTGACACGCTCGTCGCACAAACCGTCGAGACCTGGACGTTCGACGACACGGCCACACGCCGCGCGGCGGAGGCAGCTTTTGAAGCACGCGGCATCAAGGCACGATGCCGCTCGGCCTACAAACCGCTGGTGGTGGCATTCCGCGAAGAGATCGACACTGACGGGCTGGTCAGCGCGCGCATTACCTGGCCGCGTCACCCGCAGGCCGGGGCGCGTCGGTTCCTGCTCGAAAGCTATCCGCTGACGGCGATGTTGCCGGATGTGGCAATCGAGTTCGTTGAAGGTGCAGAGAGCGACGCGATGCCGTCCTATCTGGTAGAGCTAGCCTATCGGGATGGAGCAAAGCGCAAGCTGACGGTCGATGCCCCTAACCGCGTCCATGAAGACTATGCACGCAACACTGCGCTGTCTCCCTGTGGCTGGATGGTCGTAGATAGCGAGGCCAAGGCGCTCGAGACCGACTACGAGCAACTCTTCCACGCCACCATGGCCGCGCTTGGCAACGCGACATGGGGGCAGGAGCCGTTCTTCCAGGAACTGCGCATCACCGCAAATTTCCCTGCCGTCGACGAAGACCTTGGCACCGGCGACGAAGTGCTCTCATTGCGCGAGGCGCTGCACGAGGATTTTTACTTCTCGGCGCTGGAGTTCTTTGGCCTGCTAGCTGGCCGTCCCGTCGGCTATCGCAATCTGCAACCCGGTCAGATCGTGCCGGATATCCGCCTTGGCGACAGCCCGTCGGTACAAGTCGAACTGCTTGCCTATGACCAGTCGGCGGGCCCCGATTTCACGCAGGATCTGGAAACCGCTGGGCGTGCGTTGTCTCCGGCGCAGATCAGAGCCGAGCTCCTGAATATCGAAGGCGAAGAGTTCACTGCTCGCTCGGTGGCAGGACGTGAGATCACGGCGATCTACCGTTCCGGCACGGATCGCGGTGTCATCATCTCTGCCGGACAACACGCCAACGAAACCACCTCGCCGGTTGGAACGCTTCGTGCGGCGCGGCAGTTGGCACTCCGCCCTGATGCGCACTTCACCATCTGTCCGCTGGAAAACCCCGATGGCTACGCGCTGCATCAGCGGCTGATCCAAACCAATCCGCGTCACATGCACCACGCCGCACGTTACACCGCGCTTGGCGACGATCTGGAATATCGCACCGGCGAAGAACTTTATGAGCAGGCGATCCGCCGCGAGGCCGAAAGGCGGCTGCCGGCGACATTGCATCTGAACTTTCACGGCTATCCGGCGCATGAGTGGACGCGTCCGCTCTCCGGCTACGTGCCGCGCGGGTTTGAGGTCTGGACCATCCCCAAGGGCTTCTTCCTTGTGATGCGATATCTTGAGGGCTGGGATCGTGCCGCGCGCGCGCTGATGGAGGACGTTACCGAGCGCCTGAACGATGTTCCGGGCCTGCGTGCCTTCAATGAAGCGCAGATAGCCCTGTTCGAGCGCCATGCCGGTGAGACGGGCTTCGAAATCCTCAACGGCTTCCCGGTGCTGATCTCGCAGGACGAACGTCACCGTTTGCCGATGACGCTGATCACCGAGTACCCGGACGAGACCATTTACGACGATGCTTTCAGGGCCGGGCACGAGGCGCAGATGGCCACTGTGCTGGCGGCTTACGACGCGTTGCAGAAGCTGCCGGACGAATTGATGCCGTCGCAGCTGGTAGCGTGAGCGGCGGCACGGGTAGGCAGGGGAGAACCGAGAGATGAGCACGATCGACTTGAACAGCGACCTTGGCGAAAGCTTCGGGCCGTGGCCGATGGGCGATGACGCTGCCATGCTCGATGTGGTCACCAGCGCCAACATCGCCTGCGGGTTTCACGCCGGTGATCCCGCGGGTATCCTGCGCAGCCTCAAGGCAGCTGCAGAACGCGGCGTCACTGTCGGCGCGCATATCGGCTATCGCGACCTTGTCGGCTTCGGGCGGCGCAACATGGAGCCCACTGACGCAGAGCTGACTGCCGACGCGATTTACCAGATCGGTGCGCTGCAGGGTTTGGCAGCCGCTGCTGGCACGCGGGTTGCCTATGTGAAGCCGCACGGGGCGCTCTACAATACGATTGCGCATGATGCGCGGCAGGCCGCCGCCGTGATCGCTGCGATCAAGGCAGTTGATGCAAACTTGCCGCTGATGGTGCTCACGAATGCGCCAGTCGTGCAGCAGGCACGTGAGGCCGATTTGACAGTAATCTGCGAGGCTTTTGCCGATCGCAACTACATGCCGGACGGCTCGCTGGTTTCGCGCACCCGTCAGGACGCTGTTCTTCATGACCCCGCAGAGATCGCCCAACGGATGCTGCGGCTTGTGCGCGAAGGGCGGATCACCGCAATCGATGGCTCCGACATCGAGCTCGACGCCCAGTCGATTTGCGTTCACGGGGATACGCCGGCGGCGGTCAGCATCGCGCGCCAGCTGCGTGTGGACCTGAGCGCAGCAGGCGTTGCCCTGACACCATTCGTGGTTTGAAGCGGGTATCCGGTATGCGCTTTCTTACCGCTGGCAGTGACGGTCTGCTGGTCGAAACCGAGGATCTGGAACAGGCGCTTGCGCTGTTCGAGCGCTTGCAGGGCGCGGCCCTGCCGGGATGTCTCGAACTCGTTCCGGCCGCCCGCACCGTCATGCTGCGTTTTGATCCGCTGCTGACCGATATCGCTACGTTGCGCGCAAGCATCGAGGCGCTGCCGCTTGGACGCGGAACAGCACGGGAAGGCGAAACCTTCGAAATCACGGTCGTCTACGATGGCGAGGATCTGGCCGACGTTGCGCAAATCCTGAAGTGCAGTGTCGATGAGGTGATCCGGCGTCACACCGCAGCGCTTCATACCGTCGCGTTCACCGGCTTTGCGCCTGGCTTTGCCTATATGACAAGCGACGATCCGAGTTTTGACGTGCCGCGCCGCCGCTCGCCACGCGTGCGGATTCCAGCAGGGTCAGTCGCGCTTGCAGGCAAGTTCAGCGGCATCTATCCGGCTGAAAGTCCGGGCGGCTGGCAGCTTCTCGGGCGCACCCCGATGAAAATGTGGGATCTGTCGCGCGCGCGTCCGGCGCTGCTCGTACCCGGCGATCAAGTCAGGTTCAGGCAAATCCATGACACAGCCGCTCTTGGCGCGCCGCATGTCGAGATGCCTTCTCAGACACATTCCGATGCTGCAGTTGTCCTTACTGTCCAACGCGCGGATCGCCCCGCCTTGCTCCAGGACGCCGGCAGGACTGGTCACGCCGCGCTCGGCGTTTCGCGTTCGGGCGCGCTGGATCTTGCCAGCTTCCACGCCGCCAATGACATGCTTGGCAACGCGCGCAATACGCCTGCGCTTGAGATCATGTTTGGCGGCATTACGCTGACATGCGTTGAGCCTGTCACGTTGGCGTTGACCGGCGCGCCCTGCTCCATGCTTCTCACATCAGGGGACGGCCCTGAAATCCGTTTCCAGCCCAGCGCGTCCTTTGCCCTTGATGCGGGCGATACGCTCGCCATCGGTGCACCAGCGCAGGGCATGGTCAGCTATCTCGGCATTCGCGGCGGCTTCCTTGCAGAACCTGTGATGGGATCAGCCTCCCGCGACAGCCTTGCCGGCATCGGGCCGGAGCCTGTCGTGACCGGCAGCTGCCTGTCGGTGGGCCAACAGGCGAGGCGCGCGGTCGATCCGCTGCCGCTGCCGGCACCGCAGCTGCCGGCAAGCGGCGATATCGTTGATATTGATGTCATCATCGGCCCGCGCGATGACTGGTTCACCGAAGCCGGCCTGCGCACCCTGACGTCGCAAGACTGGCGCGTCACGCCCGAGGTCAGCCGCGTCGGCAAGCGTCTTGCAGGCCCATCGCCGCTTGAGCGACATGACGCGACCGAACTACCATCCGAGCCGACAGTTCCCGGCGCGATCCAGGTACCCCACAGTGGGCAGCCGGTGGTGTTTCTCGCGGATCATCCCGTCACCGGCGGCTACCCGGTGATTGCGGTGGTCGCTCGCCATCACCTCGATCTTATGGCGCAGGTGCCGCCCGGAGCCCTGATCCGTTTCCGTTCCATCAATGGGGATCGTTGATCCATGAAGAAGCTTCTCATCGCCAATCGCGGCGAAATCGCATTGCGCATCATTCGTGCGGCGCGCGACTATGGCGTGGCGTCGGTTGCGGTCTATTCCGACGCGGATTCTGGCTCGCTGCATGTCGAGCAGGCCGATGAGGCGTGGTCGCTCGGGGCGGGACGGGCGGCAGACACCTATCTTTCGATCGACAAACTCATCGACATCGCGAAGCGTGCAGGGGCCGATGCCGTCCATCCGGGCTACGGCTTCCTTTCCGAGCGCGCCGAGTTCGCGGAAGCCGTGCTTGCCGCTGGCCTTGCATGGGTCGGACCATCGCCCGACGTCATCCGCGCGCTGGGCGACAAGATCGAGGCGCGCCGCATCGCCGCAAGCGTTGGCGCTCCGCTGGTCAGGGGTTCCGAAGGGTCGCTGGCGAGCGCTCAGGACGCGGTAGCATTTGCGCGTGAAGTCGGTCTGCCGATTGCCATCAAGGCAGCATTTGGCGGTGGCGGTCGTGGCATGAAGGTCGTGCGCGACATTGAAGACGTCGCAGAACTGTTTGATTCCGCAGTGCGCGAGGCGACAGAAGCCTTCGGTCGCGGCGATTGCTACGCTGAACAGTTTCTCGACAAGCCGCGCCATGTGGAGGCGCAAGTGCTTGCCGACACCCATGGCAATGTCGTCGTCCTCGGCACGCGCGACTGCTCCTTGCAGCGGCGCAACCAGAAGCTGGTCGAAGAGGCTCCCGCGCCGTTCCTCACCGATGAACAGCGCGAGCGTATTCACAATTCCGCGCGGCAGATCTGCGCCACCGCCGGCTATGTAGGGGCGGGCACCGTCGAGTTCCTTTTATCGCGCGATGGCGTGATCTCGTTCCTGGAGGTCAACACGCGACTTCAGGTCGAGCACCCCATCACCGAGGTCACCACCGGCATTGACATCGTCATCGAGCAGCTGCGTATTGCCGACGGTCTAGCTTTGTCGGTTACTGAAACGCCGAAGCCGATCGGCCATGCTTTCGAATTCCGCATCAATGCGGAAGATCCGGGACGCGGTTTCCTGCCAACCCCCGGCCAGATATCGTCGTTCCGTGCCCCGTCCGGCCCCGGCGTGCGCCTCGACAGCGGGGTGGAGGCGGGGTCCGTCGTGCCGCCGCTTTACGACTCGCTGTTTGCCAAGCTGATCGTTTTCGGCGCAACGCGCGACGAGGCGCTGCGCCGCGCACGTCGTGCCCTGCGCGAGTTCGAGATCGAAGGCATCGCCACTGTGCTGCAGTTCCATCGCGCGGTGATCGAAGATGCGGCCTTCGCGTCCGAGAGTTTCAAGGTTCACACGAACTGGATCGAAACCGAGATGGCGGCGCTGGCGCCTGCACCTCGTGTTGAGGCGGTCGAGCCCAAACTGGTGAAGACCTTCATCGAAATCGACGGCAAGCGGCACCAGCTGGCGCTGCCAGCTGGTCTTTTCGGTAGCATCTCCGCCAATAGCTCGCCGGACGCAGCAGCTTCTTCCGGCGATGCCGGAGCGATTGTCGCGCCGATGCCGTGCTTACTGCAGAGCTGGCTGGTTGAGGATGGCGCGTCGGTCAAGCGCGGCGAGGCTATCGCGATCATCGAGGCGATGAAGGCCGAAACGCGCGTCGAGGCCACCGGGGACGGTGTCTTGCACCGCCGCGCCAATACCGGCGCGAACCTTTCTTCCGGCGATGTCATTGCGACCATCGAGGGCTGAAACACGGCGCTGTGGGCCGTTTTGGCGGGGGTAACTCATTGGAAATGAGTGGCGGCAGGTGAAAACCGGTGCCGCAACGTCCTATCCTGCGCTCAGATGCGATTCGAGGATTCGTTGACGATGGTGGACTACAGGCCTTCGCCCGGAAGAGGACAGCTGGCGCATGCGCGCCCACCGGTTCAGATGAGGGCAGGGGCGTGACTACAGGACTGACCCAGTTCGATCTGTTCGGCGAAGAGCCGGTTTTTCGTCCGGCAACACGCACGGTCAAACGCAAGCGCGCGCCGCGCTGGGATGCAGAAGAAGCTGCCGTCCGGCTGGAAGAGAGCGGCGACTATCGCGTCCTGCGAAAGCTCGTTCCGCGCCCTGTCATCAACCGCGAAGACAGTGCCTTTCCCCGTCTCGCCGTGTTGATTGATACGGAAACGACCGGCCTCAATCATGCGCGCGATGAAGTGATCGAGGTTGGCGCCGTCGCCTTCACCTATGATGATGACGGCAATGTCGGCGACGTCGTCGGCGTCTACAACAGTCTCAGTGAACCATCTGGGCCCATCCCGCCCGAAATCACTCGCTTGACCGGCATCACCGACGAGATGGTCGCCGGGCAGGTTCTGGACGTCTGGGGACTGGAGCGTCTGGTTGAGCCGGCGGATCTGGTGATCGCGCACAATGCCGGCTTCGACCGTCCGTTTTGCGAGAAGCTCAGCCCTGTCTTTGTTCCCAAGGCCTGGGCCTGTTCGGTCAGGGAAATTGGCTGGTCCGAGCTCGGCTTCGAAGGCAGCAAACTCGGCTATCTCGTCGGGCAGGCGGGTCTTTTCCATGACGGGCACCGGGCTACCGACGACTGCCATGCTTTGCTCGAAGTGCTGGCGCGTTCGCGCGACGCGGGAACAAAACCACCATTTGCAGAACTCCTGCAGGCAAGCGCGCGCAGCAAGGTCCGCATTTTCGCGGAAAACTCGCCGTTCGACATGAAAGATCATCTCAAGGCGCGCGGCTATCGCTGGTCCGATGGCAGCGACGGTCGGCCAAAGGCGTGGTGGACCGAGATCGACGAAACGCTTTACGACGAAGAGCTTCATTACCTGCGCACCGAAATCTATCGCTGGAACGATGCATCGCCTTTGACGGTGAAGCTGACGGCGCAGGACCGGTTCAAGGCGCGCTAGGATTGACGACCTGCGGCCAGCTAGACATTTGAAACTCAATAGAATATTCATTTCGCCGGACGTGCGCGTTCCAAGCAGGTCACCCGATCTGACGGTGTCTTGTCTTCGATTCCACATTTGAGGCCGACCCTCGCCTTCATCTGGGTGCCCTGCGCCGTTGCTCCCGCAACAACCATCTGCTGGCGATCCAGTTTTGCAACCAGCCGCAGCCACGGACTTGCTTCGGAAGGGTACGATCGAAAAGCGTGCGTGGGTGAGCGGACGACGCTTGTCCTGGATTGGTTTGGGGTGTCTTTTGGGGGCCAAGGCGGAGCGGGAAACATGATCGACACTGAAAGACGCGACGGGCTCAGCGATCCACTGACCATCGCGCAGACATGGATGGAGCAGGGCAGGGACGTGGCCATCGCGACCGTTGTCGAGACCTGGGGCTCTGCGCCGCGACCGAGCGGAAGCCACCTTGTCATTGATGCGCGAGGGAATTTCGAGGGGTCGGTCTCTGGCGGCTGTGTCGAAGGTGCTGTGATTGCCGAGGCGACCTCGGTGATCGAGACGGGTGAGGCGCGCATGCTCGAATTCGGGGTTTCCGACGAAACGGCCTGGCAAGTCGGGCTTTCTTGCGGCGGCCGCATCAGGATTTATGTTGAAAGGCTGGGCTAGTCGCGGATGGATCCCTCTACACTGAAGCAATTGAATTCGCAGCGCAGTGCACGTCGCGCGGTGGTTTTGGTGACCGATCTCGATGAGGGGCGCAGTCACGTGATCCAGGAAACGAGCCCGGTAGAAGGTCCGCTGGGCGATGCAGTGGCCACAGCGTTTCGAACCGGCCGCTCAGCCACGGTCCAGATTGATGGGCGCGCCTTATTCCTCAATGCCCACTTGCCTCCGCCGCGGCTGGTGATGATCGGGGCTGTGCATATCAGTCAGGCGCTGGCGTCGATGGCGAGACTCGCGGGGTTTGATGTCGAGATCATCGACCCGCGCACCGCTTTCGCGACGCAGGAGCGGTTTCAGGGCGTACCGCTGCATGCGCAATGGCCGCAAGATGTGCTGGCAGTGCGTCCGTTCGATCCTTTCACTGCGGTGGCGGCGCTGACGCACGATCCCAAGATCGACGACTTTCCGCTTCAGGCGGCGCTCGAGGCGGGATGTTTTTATGTCGGAGCGCTTGGCAGCCGGAAGACCCATGCGAGCCGGATGGAGCGGTTTGTGGCCAGCGGCGTCAGCCGGGCAGACATCGAACGCATCCACGCGCCGATCGGTCTCGATATCGGGGCATCCAGCCCAGCCGAGATTGCGGTCGCGACGCTTGCGCAGGTGATACATGCGTTGCGTACGCGCGGCAGTTCACGCGTCGAAAAAAGCGACGTGGCATGAAATTCGGACCCGTCAGACTGGAAGAGGCCGAGGGGACAATTCTTGCCCACTCGATGGCGGTCGGCGATCGGAGGTGGCGCAAAGCCACCGTCCTCTCCGCCGAGGATGTGGCGGCAATGAAGCAGAGTGGTCTTGAGACCATCGTCGTCGCGCGCATGGAGCCGGGTGATGTTGACGAGGACGAGGCGGCGCGGATCGTTGCCGTCGCACTCGCCGCTCAGGGGATCGAAATCAAGCCAGCTGCGACCGGTCGCGTCAATTTCCATGCGATGGCGGCTGGGGTTTTCAAGGTCAATCGCGCGGCCGTTGACGCGATCAACGCGGTCGACCCGGCCATCACGCTGGCGACACTGGCCGAGTTTTCTGTCGTGGAACCAGGACAGATGGTCGCCACGGTCAAGATCATCCCCTTTGCGTTGTCCGCAGCTTTACCACAACGGGTCGCCGATCTTGCTTCCGGCCTGGAAGTGCTCGGGCTTTCTCCGTTTCGATCGCGCCGCGTGGGACTGGTGCAATCTGTGCTTCCCTCGTTGAAGGGGAGCGTGCTCGACAAGACGGCGCGTCTGACAGGTCAACGCCTGGCACGCTCCCGCAGCGTGATTACGCAAGAGATACGCACGACGCATGACGACGCGGAGGTTGCGCAGGCGATCCGGGAGCTCGCGCGTGACAACGACATGGTGATCGTGTTCGGCGCTTCGGCCATCGCCGATTCCGAGGATGTCATTCCTGCTGCGGTGGGGCTTGCCGGTGGGACAGTGTATCGTGTCGGAATGCCGGTCGATCCGGGCAATCTTCTTGTGCTTGGTGAGGTCGGTGGCGCAACCGTGATTGGCGCCCCTGGCTGCGCGCGCAGTCCGAAGCTCAACGGATTTGATTGGGTGCTTGATCGCCTGTTGGCCGGGTTGACGGTTGGTGACACGGAAATCGCTGCGATGGGCGTCGGCGGGTTGTTGATGGAGATCGAGTCCCGACCGCAGCCGCGCGTGACGAAGGTGCGACGGGCTATGGTGGTCGATGCGGTCGTTCTGGCGGCGGGGCAGGGCAAGCGCATGGGCGGTCCCAACAAGCTGATGGCGGAATTTTCTGGAACGCCGCTTGTGCGCCGCGTCAGTGACGCGATCACGGCCTCGAAGGTACGTGACGTCGTTGTTGCAGTAGGCCATCAGGGCGAGCGCGTGGCGGCGGCGCTTTGCGGGTCGGGCGTGCGCGTCGTCGGTAACCCCGACTATCGAACCGGACTTGCCTCGTCGCTGAAAACTGGCATCGCAGTGCTGCCGGCCGATACAGCCGGGGCGCTGATCGCGCTTGGTGATATGCCGCATATAACCACGGCGGATATCAACCTGCTGGTCGATGCTTTCGTCCGAGCAGAAGGAAATGCCATCGTGCGCGCCACCCATGCCGGCAAGAGAGGCAATCCCGTCATCCTGCCGCGCGAGCTGTTTGCTGCGGTGGCGGCGTTAGCCGGAGACACTGGCGCACGCCATCTTGTCGAAACGAGCGAGATGGCGGTGATTGACGTGGAAATCGGCGAAGGCGCGAGCCTGGACGTCGATACGCCACAAGCCATGGCACTGGCGGGTGGTGTGTTGACGTCGTGAAGCGCATGGTCGGGTCCAGCTTGGCTGGCGATCAATCGATGAGACAGGCTTCAGTCATGGGTGGCTGGGCTGGGCTCCTGTTGCCGGTAGTGTCCTCTTTCATCATCATCCTGCGCGTATAATCGCTGACAGTGTCGCAGAACATCTTGAACGGTCTCAGGCTCAGCAGATGCCGGGGCATGATCAGGACGATCTCGCGGGCATATTCACCGAGGTCAAAGTATTTGACGCGGCTGCGGATTTGCGGTGGCAGATTGTGCAGAAGCGAGATCGGCGCGTGGCAGGTCGCAAGGCCGGCCGCAACGAGATCCACCGAAGCCTGATGCGACATGCAGGTGAAAAATGGCGAGGCAAAGGGCAAGCGGTGACGATACCAGTCATCGCTCCAGGCGCTCCAGGTCAGAGCGCTGTTGACCTTCACATAACGCGTCAGCGCCTCAAACTTGGGCGTCTTGAACTGTGCTCCGGCGAGGATGCGGCCAACCGCATCGTCGGGAGCATCCGCTGGAACGAGCCAGACGAGGCGATCGCACCACAGGTTTTCGACATGCAGCGACGAGCGTGAGCCTTCGATACTGGAAGCGCTGACGACGCCACAGTTCAACCGATGGGTGCTGACCATCTCGGCGACTTCGTCTGACGTTGCACCCCAGATATATTCAACGCGCGAAATCTGTCCGGTATCCAGCGCGGCCCTTGCCGTCAGTTCAGTGAAATGGCTGCGCAAAGACGGCGTGGTGCCGAAGCGCAGGCTGAGGTTCTTGTCATCGAAAAGAACCTTGTGCTGCTCGAAAGCTCCGCCAAGATCGCCCAGGACGTCGTTTGCGATGCGAAACCAGAATTCGCCGGCAGCAGTGAGCCGGATGGCGGTCGATTTTCCACGGACGATCAGCTGGGTGCCAAGCTCTTCTTCCAGCTTGGCCAGATGCTGGGACAGGGTCGGTTGAGATAAGCCGACGCTGCGCGTCGCCTGGCTGATGGAGCCTGCAACGACAACTGCCTGCAATATCTGCAACTGCTTGATGGTTAAATTCAATGTAGTTCACCTGGCCCGCCAGCGGCAATCGCTGGTCATCCTGAAACGTTCGTCAAAAATGTTTGAAAAATCAACTTGCAATGTAGGGCAAGGGGTTGAAAAATAAAAGGACTTTCAAAATGGCCTTGCCGGGCCATATTGGATCGCGATTGTTTTCTGCCGAACTGCTGGCGGGGGATATGGCATTGCGAATCCCAATGACTCGTATTGCCCTGATGCGCTGCCATATCGGTTGAAACTGCGAGCCGTTTGTCTGAAGCTTCCCAATGGGCTCGCATACAGAGATGCGGCTCCGAGAATAGTGTCACCTGCTCAGGCGGGGCCCGTGGTTGTGTGTCGTTGAAGTACCCACCGTTAGAACACAACCATGGCAGGTGTTACGCAGCGCAAAACGGGAGGAAGTGGATGGCGATCTCACTTAATATCAATGGCAAGGACATCTCGATCGACGCCGATCCGCAGATGCCTCTGCTGTGGGCAATCCGGGAAAAAGCCGGGCTCAACGGAACCAAATTCGGCTGCGGCATTGCGCAGTGTGGTGCCTGCATGGTGATCGTTGACGGCGCCGCCGTCCGCTCCTGCAACACACCCGTCGCTTCTGCCGTCGGCAAAGCGATCCGGACCATCGAAGGTATTTCGGAAAACAACGATCACCCGGTGCAGGTTGCCTGGCAGGAACTGACGGTGCCGCAGTGCGGCTATTGCCAGTCGGGCCAGATCATGTCGGCTGTCGCGCTTCTGGAGCGCACGCCGAATCCGTCGGACACCGAAATCGACAAATCCATGGCCGGCAACATCTGCCGTTGCGGCACCTATCCGCGCATCCGCGCGGCAATCCACCAGGCCGCCGAAGCGTCCAAAGACTAAGTGGGGGAGGTCATGAACGATATGAAATTCACACGTCGCAACTTCCTCAAGGTCAGCGCCACCGCAGCGGGCGGGCTGGTTATTGGCTTCCACATGCCGTCCAAGGCGCAGGCCGAGGGTCTGGCTTCGTCGACGGAAATCAACGCCTGGCTGAGCATTGATGCCGACAACATCGTCAGCATCGCCACCCCGCAGACCGAAATGGGCCAGGGCGCATTCACCGCGGTGCCGATGATGGTTGCCGAAGAGCTGGATGTTCCGTGGGAAAATGTGCGTCACGTGTTCGCCGACGCGAACCGTCACGTCAACAATGGTGATCTGTACACCACCACCATGACTGGTGGGTCGATGACGGTGTCGCGCCGCCATCCCTATATCATGCAGGCCGGTGCTTCGGCGCGTGAGCGTCTGCGGCAGGCTGCTGCGACTCGCTGGAACGTGTCGCTGGACCAGGTGGTCGCAAAGCAGGGCATGCTGTCGGCAGGCGACAAGCAGGGCACGTATGGCGAGTTTGCGGCTGATGCAGCTGCGGTCACGCTGGAAGAAGAGCCGAAGATCAAGCCATATGGCGATTGGTGGCTGCTGGGCACCGACGTAAAGCGCCTCGATGTAGCGCTGAAGACCAACGGCACCGCCGTGTTCCCGATCGACGTTGAAGTCCCCGGCATGGTCTATGCTGCGGTCGCCGCATGTCCGGTGCCCGAGGGCAAGCTGGTCAGCTTCGACTTCGACGCAATCAAGGACATGCCCGGCGTGATCCAGGCTGTCGAGTTGAAGCAGACGAAGGACACGCCGTCGTTCACCGATCTGCGCAGCGCGGTCGCAGTGGTTGCCGAGAGCTGGTATCAGGCCAAGAACGCCCTGTCGGCCATGCCGATCGTCTGGGATTTCGGTCGCGGCGCGTCGATCAGCTACGAAAGCCAGACGGCCGAGGCGCTCAGCCTGTTGGCCGGAACCGGCACAGTGCTGCGCGACGAAGAAGGCAACCCTGGCAAGGGCATCGACAAGGGTGTGAACCAGGACGACGTGCCGGGCCTGCTTGAAGCTGCCACCAAGCTCGTCGTTGGCGAAGTCTACTCGCGGCCCTTCGAGGCACATGCGACGATGATGCCGCCTGCAGCTGTGGCCGACGTCAAGGAAGACCGCGTCGACATCTGGACCTTTACGCAGGACATCGGTCGTTCGCTGCACGAAGTGGCCGATCAGCTGGGCCGCGACACTGCGAATGTGCACCTGCACCAGACCTATCTGGGCGGTGGCTTTGGCGGTGGCTTCAACATGGACGTGCACCGTCAGGCTGCGGCGATTTCCGCTGCGATCGGCAAGCCGGTGAAGGTGATCCGCAGCCGCGAGGAAGACATTGCGGGTGACTCGCAGCGTCCACCAGTCTGGGGCACCTACAAGGCAGCGCTGGGCGAAGACGGCCTGCCGACGGCTCTGATGACCCACTTCGTCGGCGAAGAGAAAATGCCGAACTTCGCGCGTTCCAGCGTCGCGAACATGCCTTATCTGGTACCAAACCTCCGGCATGAGCTGAGCATCATCCAGAACCACGTTCCGATCGGCTACCATCGTGCGCCGGGAGCCAACTCGAACGGCTTCATCATCGAGCAGATGGTTGACGAACTGGCGCAGGCCGGCGATTGGGATCCACTGGAGTGGCGCCTGAAGCTGACCGAGGGCAATGAGCCCTGGCAGCGCGTCCTTCTGGCAATGAAGGAAAAGTCGGGCTGGACGACGGATATGGGCAAGGGCGAAGGCATGGGCCTTGCTGTGGTCGAGTCACACGGCACGGTTGCCGGGTGCGTGGCCACCGTTTCCGTCAGCCGTCGTGGGCAGATCTATGTCGATAGGCTGCAGTACTTCCTGAACAGCGGCTATGTGATCAACCCGCTCAACGCCATCGAACAGGCGGAAAGCTCCGCGATCTGGGAGTTGAGCCATGCCATGTTCGGTGGGCTCGATCTGCGTGACGGACGTTTCGTCAACACCAACTTCGACTCCTATCCGATGCTGCGGATGCCCGACACACCGCCGGTCATCGAAGTCGAGCTGGTGAACTCCGAGGATCAGTGGTGGGGTGGTCTGGGCGAGCCAGCTGGTCCGCCAACGCCGCCGGCGATTGCCAATGCGATCTTCTACGCCACCGGAACGCGTGTTCGCACGACGCCGTTCACCAAGGCGGCGCTGTAAAGCACGCGAAGCCGTCTGGCTTCAATGAGATTTGGGAAAAGGCGCCTTCGGGCGCCTTTTTCATTTGTCGTCCGCGTCGCGGCCGCAGCTTGTCGTGCAAATGAGACGCCAGCGCAAAAAAAAGCGAAGCCCTTTCGGTCTTCGCTCAAGTCTGGATGAGATTGTGCCTTGGGCGCGTCGTTAGTGCATTGCGCTCCGTGCTGCCTCTGCCTTGGCGGACAGACCTTCCCAGGCGGGGAGATCGGTGAACTGCCAGCGCACAAAGGCTGCGAGAGCTGCCAGCTCTTCAGATGGCAGCTGCACCGGCTCCATCTTCCGATTGGGTGAACCGGAGCTCGGCGCAACACCCTGCAGCACCGCGTTGAAAAGGTTGGTCGGCTCGTGGGCGTTGACGGCATAGGTCAGCCCCAACGACAAAGGCTGGTTTTCGGCTGTCCGGTCCTTGTGGCATTTCACGCAGCTGTCGCGGAACACGGCTGCACCCTGTTGGATCAGGTCGGTGACGCCGTCGCCTTCGACCTTGCCATCGAAATTAGCGGGCACGTCCAGCGCCGCTACTGCCTTGAACTGCGCATCGCGCGTCGCCTGGTCCACTTCCGGCGTGATGCGAGCGAGCCATGCGGCAATCGCGAAAACATCATCCTCATCCGCTTCGAAGAGATGGTCAACGACCGGAGTCATCGGGCCGGCTGCGACGGCATGCTGTTCGCTCCAACCGTCGAATAGGTAGTTGGCGTAGGAATCAAGATCCCATGCCACTGGCGAGATTGAATGCGCGCCCAGCGGCGGCACGAGCCAGCCTTCGGCCTCGCCGCCCGCCATACCCTTGCTCCATTCGACCGCACCCAATGCGTTGCGAGGGCTGTGGCACGCCGAGCAGTGACCGAGCGTCTGGGCCAGATAGGCGCCACGGTTTTCCTCGTCGGTGAAGTCTGGGTTCGGTTCGAACGGCGCGGGAGAATGGAAGAGGAACTTCCAGCCGGCAAGGATCGGCCGCATCGAAAAGGGGAACGGCAGATCGTTGGCCTTGGCCTCGGCCTGCACTGCAGGTTCGGACATTAGGAAGGCATAGAGCGCTGCCATATCGGGTTCGGTAATGCCGGCGAAGTGATCGTAGGGGAACGCCGGATAGAGGTGGTTGCCGGCGCGGTCGATACCGTCGCGCATCGCGCGGTCGAACGCCTCAAGCGACCACGTACCGATGCCAGTCTCCACGTCGGGAGTGATGTTGGTGGAATAGATCGTGCCGAACGGTGTTGGCAGCGGAAAACCACCTGACAGGCCCTGTGCGCCGGGCACTGTGTGGCAGGCCGAACAATCCCCGAGCAGGGCAAGGTTCCTGCCCGTCTCGATGTCGTCGGCAGAGAAGCTGCTTGTATCGATTGCGGCGATCGGATCGAGTGCCCGTGGGAACAGGTTCACCGCCCAGGCTCCAGCGCCCCCAGCGACAACCGCCACAGCCACACCAGCCAACAGCCAATTTCTTAATCTCATAATTTCGTCCCTTAAAATTGTCGCATCGATGGCGTCACCGGCGCACGCCAGGTGACTCGATGGTTAGTCCTCTCCCGCGATCGGCAAGATAGAGTTCGAGTGCCAGATATTCCTCTGAACCGTATTCATAAGGTTCGGCGCGGACCGCTTCCATGCACCATGAGAACATGCGGTGAAGCGAACCGACCTCATCCCATATCAGACGGAAAATTGGAAACGCGTTGCTGTGACCCTGGCTGATCGTGTCTCCCCGCAGTTTTTGTCCCCAATGCTCGCCATGGCAATTCTGGCAGGAGAGGTTCAACTGCCCGCGGCGGGTTGTATAGATTTCCTCGCCTTGCGCCAGCCAGCCGGCGACCTTCTCCCCGGTTGGAACATCCAGCGGCATGCCGCGCGACTGGAATGCGATGAGCGCGGTCAACGCCAGCAGGTCGGCAGACTCATATTGTGGCGGTTCTGCCGAGAGCTTGCGCGCAATCTCGCTCTGGATTTTCAGCTCCAGATTGACCAGCTTGCCCGTCGCCGGATCCAGCGCCGGGTAGCGAGCTGACACACCGCGCATCGAACTTTCCGGCGCGCCATGGCAGGACTGGCAGGAGGCTGCGCCCTCCGGCGCACCAGGCCATGCTCCATCCCACAGCTGGCGGCCGCGTTCCACAAGAAAGAATGCCGGATTGAGGAAGTCGTCGTCCTGCAACTGGCGCGTCGACGGCTCCATGAATTGATAGCCCGATATCGGCTCCGAAAGTGCGGCAGCGGGAAACAGCAAGGCAAGGACCAGCACAAGACGTTGCATCTCAGTCCCCGAGCGTCATCAGAAACGCGACGACGTCCTCGACATCCTGCGCAGAATAGATCGTGCTTTGTGCCCAGCGGCTGCCGATACGCACCAGACCTTCATTCGAATAATAGGGCGGCATGATCGTGTCGGGCGCCAAGGTGCGGGCATCAACGATCCGTTGACGCAACTCTGCCTCGGTATAGCGCGTGGCAATGGCGTCGAGCGATGGCCCGAGCGTGCCCTGGTCGCGGTCCGGCATTGCCGAAATGGCGTGGCAGATCAGGCAACTGGCGCGGCCGGTATCGCGGACAATGTCCTGCCCGCGCGCCGGATCGCCTGGTGTCGAAGTCAAAGGAACGGACGAAACGTCCCCCGCATTTGCCGCCAGAGGCAGGAGACACATCAACAACACCGCCAATATCCGGGAAAGTGTCGTCATGGGATCAACGAAAAAGCCGGGAGGTCTGCGTTGCATACCAGTCGCGGGCATGGTCCGCTTCTGCCTGACGGAAGCCGTCAGCCACCTCAAGCGGGCTGTTGCCGCCTGAGCCTTCGACCGACTTGAGTAACCGCTCGTCATTCAAACGGTAGACGCCTGCGACAGAAATGCCGTAGTCGGGCGACACCAGACTATAGCAGGTGTTGAGCAAAACGCCCTGGGGCGGCTCTTCACCGCGCAATAGCGCCGCAACGACATGCGCGCAGACGCCACCCTGGACCGAGGCGGAGAAGCCGCTTTTCGGCATGTCCCCGACGATCGCCGCGTCGCCCAGGACATGAACATGCGGCACAATCAACGATTCAAAAGTGGCCTGGTCGATCTGGCACCATTCGCCGGTTCCCGTCAGTCCCGAGTTTGCGGCGACCGCAGCAGCCCTTTGCGGCGGGATGAAGTTGACCACGTCGCCTTTGAAGGTTTCGAACGGCGTGCGCACCTCGAGCGTTGCCGGATCGACCTCAGTGACCCCGCCGCTCTCAGCAAAAGGCACGTGGGTGATCATGCCGGGGTAGCGCTCTTTCCATGCCTGCTGGAACAGCGACTGCTTGGAGAATGTGTCCTTGCCGTCGACGATGACGATCTTCGCGGTGGGGTTGTGGCGGCTGAGATACCACGCCACCAGACTGGCGCGTTCATAAGGGCCGGGTGGGCAGCGATAGGGATTGTCCGGCACCGACATCACAAAGGTGCCGCCGGGGCGCATGGCGGCCAGCTGGTCGCGCAGCAACTCGGTCTGCGCTCCGGCCTTCCAGGCATGTGGCATGCGTGTTGCTGCCGCTTCATCATAACCCGGCACCGTGCCGTATTTCAGCTCGATGCCGGGCGAGACGATAGCCCGGTCGAAGGCAAGCTCATCGCCGTCTTCGAGCACAACCACTCGGCGGTCGGCGTCGATGCGCGTTGCCATACCTTGGCGGATCACCACCCCCACCGCCGCCAAGCCGTCATAGCCGAAGGTGATCGCGGACATCGGCTTTTCGCCGGCGATAACGAGGTTGGAGAACGGGCAGGTAGAATAGCTGTCGCTGTCCACGACCAGCGTCACTTCGATGGATGGGTCGATAGCCCTGAGTTCTCGCGCCGCTGAAACACCGCCGAAGCCGCCGCCGACAACCACCACTTTAGCCCTGCCGGTGGCCAAAGCTGGAGCAGCCAGCATTCCGCCGACGAAGGTCGAGGACAGCACGATAGCTTGGCGTCTGGTCACTGTGCTCACTGTCCATCTCCTTCAAGACCAGAGATGTAATGGGCCAGCGCGGTCAACTCATCCGCCGTGAGCCCAGTAGTGAACCTGTGCATGATGACGGTGTCGTGGGAATCCTGCGCGATATGGGAGAGGGCAGCGGAGAGCTCCGCTGATGGACGACCGGCTATCGCCGGGATCGTCGTGTCGCTGCCCGGGCCGGCATGGCAGGCCCGGCATGAAATGTAGATGATTTCCTCAGGCGAGGATCCGGCATGGGCTGGGACAGCCATGCAGGCGAGACCGAATATCGTCAGTATCCTGTACACGTAGGCCCGTTAGTCTTAGGTTTCTTGCACCGTATCCGCTGTAAGGTCGCACAGAGTGGTATTGGAAATACAAATCACTGATATTTATCGAAGCAATACGCCGGGCAGCTATATTCACCCAGGACTGGCTACGCAATTTCGTGGCATTTACCGTGGGCAGGCTGCCCGCACTGACGGGACTTGAACGCATGATCCTTACGCGGCGCTCATTGTGCCTCGGCGCGATTTCACTTGCCGCGCTGGCTGCGGCCAGCCCCGCTCTGGCAACCGAAGATCAGGTGCGCGCGGCAATCGCCGAGGATTTTGGGCAGGTTCCCGATCTCGCAGCACTATCTGATGGCGGGATTCGGACTGAGCTGCCGGAATTCTCGGACTCGGGAAAATCAGTACCTTTGACGGTTATAATCCCCGCCACGATGGAGGGGCAGGATTATCCTGAACTCGTCGCGGTCTATGCCGCGCGCAATCCCCGGCCGCGTGTCTGTCGCGTTTCCTTCACGCCAGCTTGCGCTGAGGCGAGCTTTTCGACCCGCATCCGCATCGATTCCTATCAGGACATCATCATCATGGTGCGGATGGCCAGCGGGATGATCTTTCGTGCCGTGCGCAAGGTGGATGTGACCTATGGCGCCTGCGAAGAGCCGATCGCCTATGACCAGTTTCCGCCGGGCTGGAAGCCGAATATCCGCGTCTCGGTGCCGGAAAGCGTTGCGCCGGGAGCGGCCGCTGAAATCCGCACCATCATAGGACACCCGATGGAAACCGGTTTCCGGCACGATGTCCACGGTCTGCTGATCCCGGTTCGGATCGCCGAGACGTTCCGCTGCATGGTCAACGGAGAGACAGCTTTCTCGGTTCAGCTCGAGCCGGCCGTAGCAGCGAATCCCTATTTCGCATTCAAGCTGCGCGGGGAGAAAAGTTCCGAGCTGCGGTTTGAATGGGTCGACACTTCCGGCGAGGTTTATTCCGCAGACTCCGAGCTTGTCGTTGGCTAGTCAGGGAGGCCGGTGATGAGTCAAGCCGCGGCGCCCTTAAGGGGCGGGGGGAGCCATCCTTCGGCGTTCTCTTGGGTCAAGGCTCTTGCTGGCGCAATATTCGCCTCTGTGATCGCTGCCGGCCCCGCTCTGGCCTGGGATAGCGGCGATCTTAACCAGTTGCGCAGATCCAATTCCTGTCCGGGTTGTGACCTGTCGGGCAGTTATCTGGCATGGTCCGATCTGCGAGCCGCAGATTTGTCGCGGGCGAACCTGAGCAAGGCAAGACTGGACCACACGATCCTGATCGGCGCGCAATTGTCCGGAGCTCAGCTTGCAGGATCGGATCTGCGCGGTAGCAATCTGTTCTATGCCGATCTGAGCGGGGTGGATCTGACGGGAGCTCGGCTGACCGGGGCAAACCTGACCGGAGCGATTCTGGCGGGGGCAAACCTGACGCAGGCCGACCTTGGCGGTGCCAACCTTTTCCGCGCCGATCTCACAAGTGCGAACCTGACCGGCAGCGACCTTGCAAATGCGAGCCTTGACGGCGCGGATTTGTCCGATGCCGGGATGGATGGCACGAAACTGGACGGAGCCGTTCTTTGCCGGGCCACAATGCCAGATCGCCAGGTGTTCGACGATGCGCAGTGTTGAGCGGCATGGTTGGCGTGGCTTTCACGCCATGATGGCAGGCACTATGCGGCTTGTGTTGTTGGCGGTGACGCTGTGGCTGTCGCTTCCTTTCCTCGCATATGCACAGTCCGATGGTTCAGGCGGTCCATTGCTGGATCGACTGACGACTGAAGTCATTAAAGCCGTTTTTCCAGGCATCACCCGCGTTGAAATGGTCGAGGACGAAGGCCCGACCGCGGCGGCTGCCTTCCGAAACGAGGAGATGGCCGGCTATATCTTTTCCACCCTCGATGTGTTGCGAGCGCCGGGCTATTCCAGCACGCCTTTTGATGTGGTGGCCGGGGTTGGGCTCGATGGTCGCATTACCGGCGCTGTCGTTCTGTTTCACCGCGAGCCTTATCTCCTGAACGATGACCGGCGCACGGGCCAACTAGTGACGTTTCTCGATGCTTTGTCTGGGCTGGAGGGTCGGCTGGGTGCTGCTGGCGGGATCGACCCCAGTTTTGTCGCCGGCGCGACGATCTCGGCCCGCGCCATGCGCAATGCAGTGCTGGAAAGCGCGGGAATGGTGCTTGGGTTCCGCACCGAACTCGTGGTCGTCACCGAGCCCACCATTGATACGGTCAATTTCAAGCCGATGAGTGCGGAAGAACTGGCCGCGATGGGCGCACTGGCGCGGGCGCGCATTACCAATGCCGATCTGGCAGTCGCTATGGAACGGGCCGGCCTTGGCGACTACCTGCCCGAAATTCCGACCGTTGGCGGACCTGCCGATCTCTATGCCGATATCGTTTTCGGCTATGCCAATCCGCCGAAGATCGGGCGCAACGGCGTCGCCGGCGAGACCTTCGACCAGCTGGTGAACGGCACCCCGGATGGAACCATGGCCATCTATGCCGGCTCGCTTGGCGGTCTGTTCGACCATCGCGGTGCGCGGTTTAACAATCTGTCGGCGGGGTTGTTGCTTGAACGGATCAGCGTTGCGCAAGGCGGGCAGACCTGGCGCTTTCACAAGCCGGACGTGATCTTTTCGCGCGGGCGCATTGCCGATCTGTTGCTGCTTCCCAGCGACGCGCAGTTTGATCCGATGCAGCCCTGGAGTGCGCAAATCCATGCGTCGGCGCGGCTTCCCGACGGTAGCCTGAAGCAATTTGTGCTCGCCGACCTCGATTATTCTCTGCCGCATCAACTGATCCTCATGCCACCGCCGGACCTGTCCTATGTCTGGGCGGAGCCTTGGATCGAGAGCAAAACCGAGATCGCTATTCTCTGTCTCGCGCTCTTGACGCTGACGGGCATTCTGTTCTTCCAAGGGGCGCTCTCCCGTCGTCGCAAACTGCACCGCTGGGTGCGCGACGGGTTCTTGCTGTTCACCCTGGTCTGGATCGGCTGGATCGCCAGCGCCCAGTTGTCGATCGTCCACGTGATCAACTACATCAAAGCGCCATTTTCGAATCTAGGGCTGGGCTTCTATCTGGCCGAGCCGCTGATCGTGATCCTCTCCGTCTATACCGCGATCTCTCTGATCCTGTTGGGACGCGGTGTGTTTTGCGGCTGGCTGTGCCCCTTTGGCGCGTTGCAGGAACTGCTTGCCCGTGTTGGCCGCGCGTTGCGCCTGCCGCAATGGAACCCGCCAGAGCGGCTGCAGCGTCACATGTGGCTGGGCAAATACGCCTCGCTGAGTCTGATTCTCGTGCTGGTTTTCACCGCACCGGATGCCGCTGCCGTCGCCCAGGAGATCGAGCCGTTCAAGACCGCGATCACGGCTATGTTCGTACGCGGATTGCCCTATGTTCTCTACGCGATGCTGCTGCTGGCCATCGGGCTGTTCACCGAGCGCGCATTCTGCCGCTTCCTGTGCCCGCTGGGCGCTACCCTTGCTATCCTCGACCGGCTGCATCTGATCGACATGCTGAAGCGCCGTCCTGAATGCGGCAATCCCTGCCATCTGTGCGAACGTTCCTGCCCGGTCCGCGCCATCGAGTCGTCGGGAAAAATCATCATGGCCGAGTGCTTCCAGTGTCTCGATTGCCAGGTTGAATATTATGACGACCGCCGCTGCCCGCCGCTGGCCAAGATGCGCAAGCAGCTCGAGCGCGCGAAAAAGGGTCCGGCTCCGGTGCGCCCGGCGGTGGTGACCGCAAAGGCGGCGCCATGAGGATAACGCGGCGTCATGCTTTGCGCATTCTTGGCGCTGGAGCCGCGCTGGGGGCAGGGGTCGTCGGCTTGCGTTCGATGCGCGACGCGCCGGCACCGGTGCAGTGGCAGGGCGAGGTGCTGGGCGCGCTGTCGGCCATGACGCTGTGGCATCCGAACCGCCGCGTTGCCGAACGCACCATCGCACGGATGCTTGTGGAAATTGACAGGCTTGACCGCATCTTCAGTCTCTACCGCGACGACAGTGAACTGGTGCGGCTCAACCGCGAGGGCGAGATCGCGTGGCCGTCGGACGATCTCGTACAAGTGTTTGACGAGAGCCTGCGCATCGCCGGGATCAGCGGCGGCGCTTTTGACCCGACGATCCAGCCACTGTGGCGGCTGACGGCGCAGGGCGGTGGCAGCGTAGCTGACCTGGAGCAGGCATTGGGCCTTGTCGACTTCGCTGCATTGGATGTCGGAACGCGCGCGATCGGCTTCAGCCGACCGGGCATGGCGGCAAGCCTGAACGGCATTGCGCAAGGATATATCACTGACCGGATTACCGATCTGCTGGCCAATGACGGGTTCGAGCAGGCGATGATCGAGCTCGGCGAGACCCGCGCGCTCGGTTCGGGGCCGAACGGGACGCCGTTCAGCGTCGGCCTTGTCGACCCGTTCGCACCGGCAACAATTGCGCGCAACCTACCGCTTTCCAGTGCGGCGCTCGCAGTCTCGGGCGGTTATGGTCTGAGCCTCGACGCGTCGGGAGGCAACCATATTCTCGACCCGACCACGGGGACCAGCCCGGATGGTCTGCGTCAGGTCGCGGTGATCGCACCACGTGCGGTCTGGGCCGATGCGCTATCGACCGCGATCAGCGTTGCCGGGGAAGCGGCCGCGCCCGGTCTTTTGAAGCACTACAAGGGCAGCCGCGCTATCCTTTGGCGCGCCGATGGTTCGGTGCACGAGGTCTGACGCGGAAGGCAACTGGCCCGAACACCGGCTATCCGGCAAACGGCGCAATGGTGGCGAGCGCGATGGCGCGAAAAAGGTCGTCCTCAATGGCGCGTGCGGTTGCTGCAGCGCCGTGCACATCGCCCGCCTTGGCCCGTTCCACTGCTATTGCGACCGCAAGGTCACCCCGGTCGCGCGGGCGGGCATGCTCATCTGCAACACTCAGAGCGCGCCCGACATCGCCTAGAACGGCGATCCGAATGGCAACGTCGCGGACGGCCAGCCCTCTGTCTTCATTGTCGTAGATCATGGCGGTGACGCGTAGCGCCTCGTCTGCACGCCCTGCGTCGACCATTGCAACGGCAAGCCCTGTCAGGGCCCGCGTGCGGTTGCCCGGATTGGGGATCAGGGCGATGGTTTCCAATGCATCGTCAAACAGGCCATGTTCCGCCCGGCGAAGCGCCACGGCCGCCAGTCCTCCCGTATCCGCATAAGCGGCGGCGATTTGTTGTGCCAGGTCCAGAGCCGCTTCGAAATTGCCTGCGTGGGCCCTGGAATCGACGATTGCGATCAGAACGTCGAGATCGCCATAGGCCATTTCAATGCGCGAAGCGGTGTTGAACGCGGCCTCGATGTTGCCTGCTGCCGCCTGCAAGGCACCGATCCGGGCCATGGCGCGCGAGCGCCCCGCAATGTCGGGGATCGCGGCAGCGGTTTGCAGCGCGCTGGCTGCGTCGCCCTCCAGCGCTTGCAAACGGGCGATATGGGCCAGCGCTTCATAGAACCAGAACTGGTCAAATTCGCCGGCGCGAGACACCAGACCGGAGGCGATCTTCAACTGGTGCTGGTCGGGGCTGAACCAATAATCGGTGGCGATGCGACTGGCAGCGCCGATAGCCAGCCGAAAATTACCGGTTTGTGCCACCGCGAGCGCGATCTCGGCCTGTGCCTGCGACCGCCGGAAAGGGTTGTCGATGGCCATGACCTGATCAAAAGCAGCATCGATATTGCCGCCTGCAGCGGTGGCGGCGGCGACGGCTTCTACTGTGCGCACCCGGATCCAGTCCTCGCGGGCATCGGGGATATCCAATGCGATCTCGTGCGCGCGTGCATAGGCGCCGGCCTTGGCCATGCCCATGGCGATCTCGCCGAGCACATCGGCGGCCACTCTCGTGTCCGAAATTTCCTTTGCTTTCACCAGTGCGTCGTCAAACCGGCCCATCCTGGAAAGCGCGGTTGCGATGGCAAAGGCGGCCTCGTCGCGGTCTCCCGCCCTCGACAGCGTCTCGGCGACCTGTCCGGCGTCTTCCAGCAAGCACGATGCCGTTGCCACCGCGCAGTCCGCGCCGGTGTCTTCGGCCTGTCCCGGCAAGCTCGAGGTCAGAAGAGCCGTGAACAGTGCGGCCGCGCGCAACGCAATCTTGCTTCTCATTCGATCACATCCAGCACTGGGGCATCAAATGTCTCTCGGTCGCGACCAATCGAAGCTGCAACCCTCGTTGTTGGTCTATGACAAGGTACGCTGGCGGGCAACGCACCAAGCCCGACAAGTTGTTGACCAGATGCACGGATCGGCAGCGCGAGTTGGGAAGTGAGGTGGAAGGATAAATGACGAATGCTGAGTTCGCCCAGAACTCATCGCCACATTCGGCGGGTGAACTGCATGAAAAGAGTCCGGTATAAGGTAAGTTCCATAACAATCCTTATGCGACTTTTACCCAGCAAAATGCTCCTCAACTCGGATCGAGATCGTCGCGGAATTCGTTGAGCCCTGCGTCTACTGAAGATGGCGCATCGATCCATTCCTGCATCGATTGGCCTGTCGCAGGATCGCGGGCCGGGATGGGAAGCGTCATGATACGCTTGGCCGCCGCGCGACGCATTTCTTCCGACAGGAATCTTTCCTGAACATTGTCCCAGTCCCGCCCCTCCGGGTAGCCGCCGACCATCATGATATCATCGGAGTTGGCGACCATGCAGTGCGATACGCCAGCCGGGATGACGAGGATGTCGCCGGTTTCCAAGCGGATGCGGGTGCCACCCTCGCCGAACATATCCACTTCCATCCACCCGGCGGCAACGCCAAGGCATTCATGGGTGGTCGAGTGAAAATGCGGATAAGTGTAGACGCCGGGATAGCGCCAATTGTTGAACCAGCCATTGGCGCGGAAGCGCGACATCACAGCTTCGACACCCCCGCCGGGTACTGCGTTGCGATGTATCAGCAGCGGAAATCGGCTGTTGGGCAGCATCCCATTTGGCTTTGACCAATGTAGCTCAGCAGGCATTTGTCGTTCTCCATCGCCATGAAGAATTTCCACGCATCAGCCTATATTACATCAAGCAGGTTCCGCTAGAAGGCCGAGATTGCACGATTGAAGATTTTTGCGTTGCAGATGATCCCTGCCATCAGCAGTCGGGCTTCTGAGCCGTTGCAGAGTTTTCCTCTGCTAGAGGTGGCGGAGGAGCCTGAGGCCCTGTGACAGCGGTTTCGCCGCTGATCGGGTCAAGGCCGCTGGCGACAGCTGGATGGTCCTGTTGTGGCGAGGTAGGCAGTTCTTTTGACTGGCTGGTGCCGATATCCGAGCCACCGGTTCCACCGGTCCATCCGCTCGATCCTGCGCCGCCGGGGGCGGTTCCGGCATCCGCGCCCTGGACAGGTTGTGTTTCGGAGGCAGACTTTCCATCGGCGGCAGCCACCTCACCAGATCCTTCGCTGCCGCCGGTCTTGGCGTCGTCCATCGACGCTGCCAGTTCTTCTGTGGTGCCGCTCCGGGTTTCGCTCGCGTCGATACAGTCAGCCGAGGTGTTGCCAACTGCGGCGGGCGCGGGCGTTTCCTGTACAGCGGGCGGAGCCACCTGAGCATAGGCGACGCCTGCCGTCATCATTGCTCCGGCCAGTGGCAGGACGAAAAACATGCGTGACATATCCAACCTCCATGATTGCTGATGGTTAGAACTGTTGGAACGCTGTTTCGTTGCGTCGATCCGCTAGCTCATTCAACGATCACCCGCGCAGGGCCGTTTTCGACCTGCCCTACCACGGCTGCAAGAGGATAGCCGCTGGCACGAATATGACGGACGAGTTCTTCAGCAGAATCCGGCGCGACAGCGACGAGAAGACCGCCGGAGGTTTGCGGATCTGTCAGCACATGCCGGCTTGCATCCTCAAGTCCTTCTGGAAGAACGACGCCGTCGCCATAGCTTTTCCAGTTGCGGTGCGAGGCGCCGGTGACGTGGCCCGCCTGTGCAAGCGCGCTTGCCTGCGACAGCAGCGGCAGAGCGTGAAGGTTGAGCCGGATGGTTGTCCCGGCACCTCTCGCCATTTCGAGCGCATGGCCGAGAATGCCGAAGCCGGTCACGTCAGTGAGCGCGCTGACTGCCGGATTCGCTCCAAGCTCGGTTCCGATGCGGTTGAGCAGCGTCGTGGAAGCGACCATTTCGGCGTAGGCGTCTTCGGATAGTTGCTCCTTCTTGATCGCGGCGGAGTAGATTCCGATGCCAAGCCCTTTGGTGAGGATGAGCATGTCCCCTGCCCGCGCCTGTGAGTTGCGCTTGATCTGCGCAGTTGCACATGTGCCGATGACAGCAAGGCCATAGACGGGTTCGGGGCAGTCGATCGAATGGCCGCCAGCGACCGGGATTCCGGCTTCCGCGCAGACCGATGCGCCGCCGGCGAGGATCTTGCGGATGTCGGCCGGGTCCATCTTGTCGATCGGCATCCCCACGATTGCCAGCGCGAAGATCGGCGTCCCACCCATTGCGTAAACGTCCGAGATCGCATTGGCGGCGGCGATGCGTCCGAAGGTGTGGGGGTCATCGACCATCGGCATGAAGAAATCGGTCGTCGCGATGATCGACGTCGTGCTGTCGAGATCCCAAACAGCCGCGTCATCGGCGGTCTCGGTTCCCACCAGAAGATTGGCGTAGGGGCCGGCCTTCGGCATTTCGCTCAACAGGTTCTGAAGCACTGAAGGCGCCAGTTTGCACCCGCAGCCTCCGCCGTGGGCAAGACTCGTCAATCGTGGTTTGATTGCCAGATCGCTCATTCCAACTCCCTCAGGCTTGTGTTATCGCTCACGCCTCCCGCAAAGGAATGAGCGCCTATTACCTCGCTTCAATAAAACATGACCAAAGCAATCATATTTATAAACTTCAAATGCTTGGATCAGTTCTTTGACAGTGGCGTTAAGCGACTGTAGCATCAACTTCAGGTCTGGTCATATCCGACTAAAACCCAAGCTGGGGAGGTTCTTATGAACATGGAAATCTCTCGGCGTAGCTTCCTGAAAGGGGCCGGCGCGGGCGTTGCTGCAACAACGATCGGCGCATTTGGCTTTGGGGAAGCGGAAGCCGCTTTCGTAGCAGAATTAAGACCTTACAAACTCGCCGGAACGACCGAGACGCGCAACACCTGCCCGTACTGCTCGGTTGCCTGCGGCGTCATCATCTATTCGAAGGGTGACATTGCGCAGGGCAACGCCGTTGCGATGCATCTTGAAGGCGATGTCGATCATCCGACGAATCGCGGGACGCTTTGCCCCAAGGGCGCTGCCCTTCTGGATTTCATCAAGTCGGAAACCCGCCTGACCAAGCCGAAGGTTCGCCGCGCCGGTTCTGACAAGTTCGAGGAGATTTCCTGGAACGAGGCTCTGGATAACATCGCCCGTCTGATGAAGGACGACCGCGATGCGAACTTCATCGAGCGCAATATGGATGGCGTCCAGGTTAACCGCTGGACGACAACTGGCTTCCTCGCTGCGTCGGCAACGACCAACGAAACAGCATTTCTGACTTACAAGGCCGTTCGTTCGACCGGCATCGTGGCTTTCGACAACCAAGCGAGAGTCTGACACGGCCCCACGGTGTCCAGTCTGGGCCCAACTTTCGGTCGTGGTGCAATGACAAATTCGTGGACGGATATCCGTAACACGGATCTGGTTGTGATTATGGGCGGCAATGCCGCCGAAGCGCATCCCTGTGGTTTCAAATGGGTCACGGAGGCCAAGGCCAATCGTGGTGCAAAGCTTATCGTCGTCGATCCGCGGTTCACGCGCTCGGCGTCCGTAGCCGATTTCTACGCACCGATCCGCCAGGGCTCGGACATCGCGTTTCTGCTTGGCGTCATCAAATATTGCATCGACAACGACAAGGTGCAGTGGGATTACGTCAAGGCGTTCACCAACGCTGCCTATATCCTCAAGGAAGGTTTCGCCTACAGCGACGGCCTCTTCACGGGATATGATGCTGAAAAGCGCGAATACGACCGCTCCACCTGGGACTACGAAATCGGTGAAGACGGTTACGTTCTCGTCGATGAGACGCTGCAGAACCCGCGCTGCGTCTGGAACATGCTGAAAGAGCACATCGCGGTCTACACACCCGAAATGGTCGAGCGCATCTGCGGCACACCCAAGGACAAGTTCCTGAAGGTTGCCGAGATGATCTCCGAATGTTCGGCCCGCGACAAGACGATGACGTCGATGTATGCCCTGGGCTGGACCCAGCATTCCAAGGGTTCGCAAAACATTCGCTCGATGGCGATGTTGCAGCTGATCCTCGGCAATATCGGCGTGCGCGGTGGCGGGATGAACGCGCTTCGCGGTCACTCCAACATTCAGGGACTGACAGACATCGGTCTGATGTCGAACCTGATCCCCGGATATCTCAACATTCCGACAGAGCGGGAAGTCGACTACGCCACCTATATCAGCTCGCGCGGGTTCAAGCCGCTCCGGCCGAACCAGATGAGTTACTGGCAGAATTATTCGAAGTTCTTCGTCTCGTTCCAGAAGGCGATGTGGGGGTCGGCAGCGACACCTGAAAACGACTTCGCATATCACTATCTGCCAAAGCTCGACCTGCCAGCCTATGACATTCTTCGGGCGTTCGAGATGATGGATCAGGGGCAGATGCATGGCTATTTCTGCCAGGGCTTCAACCCGCTCCTGTCCTTCCCTGATCGTGGCAAGATCACAAGATCGCTGGGCAAGCTGAAATTCCTCGTCGTGATCGATCCGCTGGAAACGGAAACCTCACGGTTCTGGGAAAATCACGGCACGTTCAACGACGTCGACACCGCTTCCATCCAGACCGAGGTCTACCAGCTTCCGTCCACCTGCTTTGCAGAGGACGAAGGCGCGTTGGTCAACTCCGGTCGCTGGTTGCAGTGGCATTGGGCGGCGCAGAATCCGCCCGGTGAAGCCAAGCACGACACCTGGATCATGGCGCAATTGTACCTGCGCCTGAAGAAGCTGTACCAGGAAGAAGGGGGCAAGTTCCCCGATGCAATCCTGAACCTGCATTGGCCCTATGCCGATCCTGAAGACCCCAAGCCGGACGAGCTTGCGCGGGAGATGAACGGCTATGCCGTGACCGATCTGCGCGATCCGAACGATCCGACAAAGGTTCTTCTGGAAGCAGGCAAGCAAGTCGCTGGCTTTGGCGTCTTGCGTGACGACGGCTCCACCGCGTGCGGTTGCTGGATCTATTCCGGCTGCTTCAACGAGAACGGCAACAACATGGCCCGCCGGGACAATACCGACCCCGACGCGACCGGTGCTTATCCGAACTGGACGTTCTCGTGGCCGGCCAATCGCCGTATCCTCTACAATCGCGCCTCCGCCGACCTTGATGGCAAGGCGTGGGATCCCACCCGCAAGCTCATCGAGTGGAACGGGGAGAAATGGGAAGGCTACGACGTGCCGGATATCGCGGTCACGGCCAAGCCGCGCGAGGTCGGACCGTTCATCATGAACCCGGAGGGGCAGTCGCGACTGTTCACCCGCGGCATGATGCGCGACGGGCCGTTCCCGGCTCACTACGAGCCGTTCGAGTCACCGGTGGTCAACGTTGTCGCTCCGGCGGTACGCGGCAATCCGGTGGCGCGGGTGTTCGAAAGCGATCGCCAGTCTTTCGGCGACGCGGAGGAGTTCCCGTATGCGGCGACGTCGTACCGTCTCACGGAGCACTTCCACTACTGGACGAAACACGTCTGGGTGAACGCTGTTCTCCAGCCAGAATTCTTCGTCGAGATTTCGGAAGAGCTCGCATCCGAGAAGGGCATCGACAAGGGTGGCTGGTGCCGGGTCTGGAACAAGCGTGGGTCGGTCCACGCCAAGGCCGTGGTCACCAAGCGTATCCAGCCTCTCATCTGTGACGGGAAGCCGGTCCACATCGTCGGCATCCCGCTGCACTGGGGCTTCACCGGAGCTGCCAAGAACGGCATGGGCCCGAATTCGCTGACCCCCTTTGTGGGTGACGCGAATATCGAGACCCCTGAGTTCAAGGCGTTTCTTGTCAACATCGAGCGGTCCGATGGACCGGCGTCGGCTTAAGGAGAGGATTGAACCATGACAATCAACGTCAATCCCCCCGTTGCCCCGGATACGCAGCAGCTGATGGGCCCGCAGGATTATATCCGGCGGTCTGCATCCTCTGTGCCGGAGCCGTCACGCAAGCTCGAGCAGGTTGCCAAGCTCATCGACGTGTCGAAGTGCATCGGCTGCAAGGCCTGCCAGTCGGCCTGTCTTGAGTGGAACGATCTGCGCGAGGAGGTCGGCATCAATGTGGGGGTGTATGACAACCCCCACGATCTGACCCCGAACACCCTGACGCTGATGCGCTTTACCGAGTGGGTGAACACCGAAAACAACAATCTCGAATGGCTCATCCGCAAGGACGGTTGCATGCACTGTGCCGATCCGGGCTGTCTCAAGGCTTGCCCCGCGCCCGGCGCAATCGTTCAGTACTCAAACGGGGTCGTCGACTTCGTCAAGGAGAACTGCATCGGCTGCGGCTATTGCGTGCAGGGTTGTCCGTTCAACATCCCGCGCATCTCGAAGGTCGACAATCGCGCCTACAAGTGCACGCTCTGTTCGGACCGCATCGCGGTTGGCCAGGGACCGGCTTGCGCCAAGGCCTGCCCGACCAAGGCAATCGTCTTCGGCACCAAGGAGGAGATGAAGGCTCACGCTGCTGAACGCATCGAGGACCTGAAATCGCGTGGCTTCAGCAATGCCGGTCTTTATGACCCGCCGGGCGTTGGCGGCACGCATGTGATGTACGTTCTGCATCATGCCGACAAGCCGTCGATCTATGCCGGTCTGCCGGACAATCCGCGCATCTCGCCGCTGGTCGAAGCCTGGAAAGGCGTGACCAAATATGCCGGTCTTGCGCTGATGGGCTTTGCGGCAGCTGCCGGTGTCGTCCACATGGCTGTCTCCGGTCGTAACCGGGTGACTGTCGAGGATGACGAGGAAGCAAGGCGTCTTGCCGCCCGCGCGCCGGGTGCCGAGCCGCTTGATCCGGGTAAGGAGCCGCTGGCATGACAGACAGCACGCTTCATCGCCATCGGTCCGAGCTGCCGATCAGCCGCAAGGACATCGATCGAGGCGACCGGCTTCTGGTCGGTCGCGATGTAGTGGTCAACCGCTACACGCGTTTGGCCCGCATCAATCACTGGATCACGGCGATCAGCCTGATCCTGCTGGCCCTCACCGGCCTCGCGCTTTTCCATCCATCGCTCTACTGGCTCACCGGCCTGTTTGGCGGCGGGCAGTTCACGCGGATGATCCATCCATGGATTGGCGTCGTGCTGTTCTTCTCTTTCGCGGGCCTGTTCATCCGGTTTTTCCGGTTGAACCTTCCGGCACGGGAAGACGCGCAATGGACAGCGCAGATTGGTGATGTCCTGAAAGGCAATGAGGACAAACTGCCGGAAGTTGGCAAATATAATGCTGGTCAGAAATTCGTCTTCTGGGCGATGTCGCTTCTGATCATCACGCTGATCGTGTCCGGTATTGGCGTCTGGGAGGGATATTTCTCGCAGATGCTGACGATCCCGCAACGCCGCATCGCTGTGCTCATCCATTCGATGGCAGCGGTGGCGATCATTTGCGTCTGGATCATCCATGTCTATGCTGCCTTCTGGGTCCAGGGTACGATCGGAGCCATGACCCGTGGAACGGTCAGCGGTGGTTGGGCATGGCGCCACCATCGCAAGTGGTTGAGAGCACTCGCGGCCTACGGAAAGCGTGGCGACGGCGACAACGTCGAACCTCGCTAGCAGGACTGATCTTCTTGATCCGGCGAATGGTTCGCCGGATCATCCATCGGAGAATGCCGCGTGGCCCGTGCGGCTCGTGGAGGTACGAATGTCTCGCAACATTCCCGTCAAGGGAGACATCACGGCGATCGGTGAAGTCAGGACGCCCCCGGTTGCGCGGGTGCCTGATCCTGCTGCCCTTTTTGATCGTCGCGCGCGGCGCTTCAGGGCGCTTTCAGGTCCAGATGGCATTGGTCCGTATCTGAGCTTTCTTGCCGATATTGCCGAAGCCCAGCACCAGCTGGCCAGCGAATTGGGTGAGCCGGAAGCACTTGAACCGGCGGGCGTCGAGCGCGCGCTTGCCTACGGGATGCCGCCGCTCGATCGCAACGCCTTCGCACCCGATGACGCCTTCATGTCGCTGAGCGAAAGGCTGTTCGGCGCGCTGGAGCCGATTGCAAAGCCGGATGCCGCGCAGGAAGCGCTGACTACGATCCGCAGTGCCGCGCCATCGGATATCGCTGCGATGGTTGCCGATTTGATGGCCGATTCCGTACCGGTCGAATACATGGCGCATTACGCCTATGTGGCAGCGGCGTTACAGTTGCATTTCGTGCGGCAAGCCTCGACGCTGCCTGAGAAGCAGCTGAAACATGTCGGCGATGGCGCCTGCCCCGCTTGTGGCGGACCGCCGGTCAGTTCGGTGATCGTGAACTGGCCGCAGGCCAACGGCTCGCGCTTCTGCTCTTGTGCATTGTGTGCCACGCTCTGGCATCACGTCCGCATCAAATGTGCCATATGCTCGTCGACCAAGGGCATCCGTTATCAGGAGATTGAGGACGGTCCAGGCTCGATCAAGGCGGAAACCTGCGACGAATGCGGGTGCTATGTGAAGATCTTCAACCAGCAGAAGGACGCATCTCTCGATCCGTTCGCCGACGATGTCGCAAGTCTGGGGATCGATCTTCTGATGAAGGACACGAATTTCCGCCGTGGTTCCTTCAATCCGTTTCTGCTCGGCTATTGACGGTTCACTGCCCATGAATGCCAGTTTTCGTGCGATTCCGTCTGTTGATGCCATTCTCCGTTCGCAGGCCGGCACGAAGCTGGTTGCCCGTTTCGGGCGCGTCGAGGCAATTTCGGCCATCCGCCATCAGCTTGAAGCCCAACGAGAGGCGGTACGTGTGGGCGCTGACATCGCGGATGCGGACAGCATCGGCCTGGCCGCTTTGGCGGAACTCGAAGCGAGCAGCGTCAACTCGTTGCGTCCGGTCTTCAACCTGACTGGCACTGTGCTGCATACGAATCTTGGTCGCGCCGTGCTGGCAGAGGCCGCGATTGACGCTGCTGCGGCGGCAATGCGCAGTGCCATCGCGCTCGAATTTGATGTGACCAGCGGCAAGCGTGGCGAACGCGACGACCATCTGCGCGCGCTGATCTGCGAGTTGACCGGCGCGGAAGACGCCACGCTGGTCAACAACAACGCCGCCGCCGTTTTGCTCGTCCTCAACACTCTTGCAGGACATGGCGGGGGTGCAATCGTCTCGCGCGGCGAACTGATCGAGATCGGCGGTGCGTTTCGTATGCCGGATATCATGGCGCGCGCCGGCGCGCGGCTGATCGAGGTCGGAACCACCAATCGCACCCATGAGAAGGACTATCAATCGGCTTTGGCCGAGGATGGGGTCGCGCTCATTCTCAAGGTGCATACATCGAACTACCGCATCGAAGGCTTCACCAGCGAGGTTGAGGCCCCTGCCCTCTCGCGGATCGCGAAAGCTGCCGGGGTCGCACTGGTCAACGATCTTGGCTCCGGCACGCTGGTCGACCTCGCCCAGTTTGGGTTGCGTCGTGAGCCGACCGTGCGCGAGGCGGTGGCGGAGGGCGCGGACATCGTCACGTTCTCCGGCGACAAGCTGCTTGGCGGTCCCCAGGCCGGGATCATCGTCGGTCGCAAGGAGTTGATCGCTGCGATCAACAACAACCCGATGAAGCGTGCGCTGCGCGTCGACAAGCTTCGGCTGGCAGCGCTGGAAGCCACCTTGAAACTCTATCGCGACCCCGACCGGCTGATGGAAAAACTGCCAACCTTGCGCCTGCTCGCCCGCACCCGCGACGACATTGCGGCGCAAGCCGATATGCTCTTGCCGCTGGCACGCCAGTCCGTCGGCGAGGAATTCACTGTCGAAGTCGTCGAGTGTTCCAGCCAGATCGGCTCGGGCGCATTGCCGCTCGACACCCTTCCTTCTGCGGGGCTCGGCTTTCGCGCGCGTTCCGGCAGTGGCCGCGCACTTGAGGCGCTTGCGGGCGCCTTGCGCGCCCTTCCCGCTCCGGTCATCGGGCGGATCTCTGATGGCACGCTGATCCTTGACCTTCGCTGCCTCGAAGACGTTGACGGCTTTGCGACCAATCTGGGTGGACTGCGCAATGCGATGGCTTGAACGCTTCCGCCCTACCCGCAAGGCTGACAGCGACATGGCGAGCGCCCTCGCCGCCGCGAGGTCTGGCGACTACGCCGTCGCTTTGGCAATCTGGGAGCCGTTGGCTCGCGCTGGCAATGCAAGGGCGCAAAACAATATCGCGGCGTGTTTTTCGGCTGGTCACGGCGTCGAAGCCGATCCGGCGCTCGCGGCAAAGTGGCTGCGATTATCGGCAGAGTCCGGTGATCCAGTTGGCCAGCGCAATCTGGCGACGCTGCATTTTCGTGGCGAAGGCGTGGCGCAGGATGATGCCGAAGCGATGCGCCTCTATCACCTCGCTGCCGATCAGGATGACGCGGTGGCGCTGGACATGTTGTCGTGGATGTTCGCCGAGCAAGGCGACTACGACGAAGCGCGCCATTTGGCCGAACGGGCTGCCGGGCACGGCGTTGCCGCCTCGATGACACGGCTTGGCAACCTTTATCACGATGCTCTTGGTGTTGAACGCGACCCCATCAGCGCTGTGGAGTGGTGGCAGAAGGCGGCGCAACTGGGCGACGCCGACGCGCAGGCGATGCTTGGTGCTGCCCATCACACGGGTTCCGGCGTTGCTCGCAATCCGGTCCTTGCACTGGCCTGGTTGCTTCGTGCTCGCGATGGCGGATCGAAGCTTGCCGGCAATTTCATTCCGGCAGTGCGTGAAGCGCTCACCGCCGAGGAGCGCGCCGAAGCCGAGCGACGTTCTTTGGCACAGCTCACCGAGCTCGCCTTGCCATGATTGTCGGGACGGCGGGCCATATCGACCACGGTAAGAGCTCGCTGGTTCGCGCACTGACAGGTGTCGAGACAGACCGCCTCAAGGAAGAAAAGGCGCGCGGCATCTCGATCGATCTCGGCTTTGCCTATCGCACCTTTCCAAACGGCGAGCGCATCGGTTTCATCGACGTGCCCGGACATGAGCGTTTTATCCATACGATGCTGGCCGGCGCCGGCGGTATCGATTTTGCATTGCTGGTGGTTGCCGCAGACGATGGTGTGATGCCGCAGACCCGCGAGCATCTGGCCATTCTCGATCTGCTTGCCGTGCGGCGCGGTGTGGTGGTGATCACCAAGGCGGATCTGGCAACCGATGAGCGTCTGCTTGCTGTCGAGATTGAAATCGAGGCACTCCTGTCCGGCAGCGCTCTGGCTGGATCGCCGGTCATTCCGGTTTCCAGCGCTACCGGCCTTGGCGTCGACACACTCGAAGCGCTGCTGTCGCAGGCCGCGCGGGAAATCGGCAAGCGGAGTGCGAAAGGGCGTTTTCGGCTTGCCGTCGATCGCGCCTTCGCGCTGCAGGGGGCCGGCACTGTCGTCACCGGTACGGTGCTGGGTGGAGAGGTTCGGATTGGCGACACGGTAAGGGTCAGCCCCTCTGGTCTTGTTGCACGAGTGCGCTCCATTCATGCCCAGAATGAAAAGGCACAGATCGGCAAAGCGGGCGACCGCTGCGCCCTGAACCTGACGGGCGAGCGTATCGGCAGGGACGCGATCAGCCGTGGCGATATGATCGTTGACGAGCATCTTCACGCGCCGACCGCGCGTATTGATGCGCAATTGTCTGTGCTGCCGTCGGAACCCCGTCCTCTCGGGCAGTGGTTTCCTGTTCACCTTCACCATGGCGCCGCCGAAGTTGCCGCGCGAATCGTGCTGCTGGATGACGTTCAGATCGCGCCCGGCACCAGTTCAGTGGTCCAACTGGTTGTCGACCGGCCGATTGCGGCGATGTCGGGAGATCGTTTCGTCATCCGCGACACTTCTGCCCAGCGAACCATCGGCGGCGGGCGGTTGCTCGACCTGCGCGCCCCTGCACGCAAGCGGCGTTCGCCGGAGCGCCGGGCCCTGCTTCAGGCGCTGGCGCTGGATACGCCACGAGCCATGCTGGCGGCACTCCTTGAAACCCCACCCTATTACGTCAATCTTGAGCAGCTTGCCCGCGATCTCGGCCTGGGATCAGAGGAAACGAGCACGCTCTACGACGATGTGATCCGCATTCCGCCTGACAGCGGCGATAATGTGATGGCGCCTTCGCGCTGGCTGCGGCTGCGTCAGGGCCTGCTTGCCGATCTTGAAAGCTACCACGCCGAGAATCCCGACCAGCCTGGCATAGGTCTTGAGCGCTTGCGGCTGATGGGCGAGATCCGGCCACCCGCGCCGCTCTTTCGCCTCATCCTGCAGGGGTTGCAACGTCAGGGCGTCCTGTCGCTCGATGGCGCATGGGTGAAGCTTGCAAGCCATGTCGTGCGATTTTCTCCCAAGGACGAGGTCCTTTGGGGGCAGGTGGAGCCGCATCTTCTGGGCGAGGAACGGTTCCGGCCACCACGAACCCGCGATTTTGCAAACATGCTCGAGGTGGATGAACCGCGCATGCGTTCGCTGCTGAAGCGGGCAAGCCGGATGGGGCTGGTCCATGAGGTCGCGCATGACAGTTTTTTTGCGCGGGTTGTCGTCGCCACGATCATTGAGATCTTGCAGGATGTGGCAGGCACGAAAGCGAAAGGCGAGTTTACCGCCGCTGACCTTCGCGACCGTCTGGACAATGGCCGCAAGGTCGCAATCGAGATTCTCGAATTTCTGGATCGGCACGGCGTGACCCTGCGTCGCGGCGATCTCCGACGTCTGAACCCACACAGGCTCGATCTGTTCGGCAACGCTGCTGGCGATGAACGAGAAGCGTCCCAGACGGACTTTCAGGAGGTCAATGCAGAACGCCGCGATCCCGTGCAGGCCCGTCCTGTCTCATAAGGCTCAGCAGTAGCAGTAGCGTGCGCTACCGGGCCGGCTATTTGTATGGTAGCCGTGGCGCTCGCCGATCGTACCTGACCAAGCCAATCCCGCAGACGACAGATTCAGCATTCATGACCATTGATCCGACCCAATTTGTCCTCGTTTTCATCTGTCTCGCGCTTGGAGGTGTCCTCAAGGGGGCAACCGGGGCCGGCGCACCGATTCTGGCAATCCCGGCGCTTGCCGCCATGTTCGACGTCAAGCTGGCGGTGGTAATCATGATGATGCCGAATCTGCTGACAAATCTGTGGCAGGGCTGGCGACATCGCGAGCACCGCCTCGCGGGGCATCTGGGCTGGATTTTCGCTGTGACCGGTGCGCTCGGCGCGCTTGCAGGAACCATCATGCTCGCCTGGTTGCCGCATGAAGCGCTGGCAATGATCGTCGCGTTCGCGGTGATCTGTTACGTGATCCTGCGCCTATGCCGGCCCGATTGGAGCCTGAGCCTTCAGGCTGGTGAGCGTCTTTCGGCCCCGGCAGGCCTTGTCGCGGGCATCCTTCAGGGGTCCTCCGGCATTTCGGCCCCCGTCTCGATAACGTTCCTCAGCGCGATGCGACTAGACCGTCAGGCCTACATCTTCACCATTTCGGTTTTCTTCGTCGCGATGACGGCGGTGCAGATCCCGACGCTTGGTATGGTTGGCCTGTTGTCAGCGCCGCTGCTCGCGATCAGCCTTGCCGCCGTGGTGCCGATCCTTCTTTTCATGCCCGTCGGCACGGCGCTCGCACAACGTCTCTCGCCAGCCGCTTTCGACCGGGCGATCCTGCTCCTGCTGATCGGCCTGGCGCTGAAGCTCGTCTTCGAAGCTGCCCCTTCAGTATTCGGGTGGTGAACGGATCGGGCGGTCTGTTTCGCCCTAGAGTATTTCCGATTTTCTTCGTATCGCGGAATCTTTTTAAGCAAGGTTACCTCATACTTTTACTGGAATTACTCGTGTCGGGAATGCTGGTGTGGTGCATTCGACTGCGACTGCCGGAGCAAGAGCCACAGCTTGTTACTGACTGACAGGGAGCCCTCCCTGTCGTTTTGGGTCGCTGTCGAAAAACAGTGTAGCTGAGACATTTTCCGAACAATTCTCGTCTCCGTGGCTTGCTATTGTTCAATGTCCAATGTGTAATCCTTGCCCTAAGGGTAAGCGATTTGAGCATTGGGGGTATGATGAAAGTCGCAGTGGTAGGCGCTGGAATTGCCGGGCTGTCAGTGGCTTGGGCGTTGCGCAAACGGGGGGTGGCGGTCGACGTGTTCGATCAGGGGCCGATCCCCAATCCCGGTGGGACATCGTTTGATGAGCACCGAATCACGCGCCACACCTATGCGGACCTGCCTGGCTACGCCGCGCTGATGCCAGCTGCTTTCGACGCCTATGACCGGCTCTGGAAGGACTTGGGCAAGAGCCATTATCTGCCGTTGCCGATCCTCTATATGATCCGCGGTGGGGTCGATCACTACGAACCGACCGTGACGGAACTCGACGCCGCTCGCATCGGCCATCGCCGGGTCAGCATTGCGGAAATCGAGCAGCGATTGCCGATGATTTCAGTCGACGGGGTTGAAGGTGCCTTCGAGGCCGAGGGCGCCGGCATCCTGTTTGCCGAGCGGATCGTCACCGATCTTGCTCGCTGGCTGACCGAGCATGGCGTTACGCTGCATCCGGGATGCCATATCTCCTCGATCGATACACGCAATGGCACGATCGTCGGCGATGGAAACGTCCATGACTTTGATATGGTAATTGTGGCTGCGGGGGCGTGGGTGTCCGAACTGCTCCCCGATTATGCCGCGCAGCTCGTCCCATCCCGCCAGTTGGTTCTCTACCTGAAGCCGCCTGCGGTTTTCGAGAAGGCTTGGGCGACTGCACCTGTGCTGACCGATGTCGGGCCGACCCATGGCGCTTACATCCTGCCGCCACGGCTCGGAACCCGCCTGAAGATCGGCGACCATCGCTTTACCAGGATTGGGCATGGCCGCGACGATCGCATTGCGACCGAGTTCGACGTCACACCAGTGCTCGCCGCGGCACAGACTGCATTTCGAGATTTCGACACCTATGAAATCACCGAGCGCAAGGTCTGCTATTACACGGTGACCGCCGACGAACGTTTCATGACACGGCCCGTCGATTCCTGCACGTGGCTTCTCAGTGCCTGTTCCGGTCATGGGTTCAAGCTGGGACCACTAGTCGGCGAACTGGTCGCCCGTGCCATCACAGGCAATATCACCCCACAGCAAGCGACGGAAATCACCGCCGGTCGCAACGCCTACATTTCCGAAAAAGCCTGATCACCCCGCACGAAGAGTGTCTTGACGAGTCAATCAGCATACGCAGCAAGGAACCCGACTAATGCAAGTTTCCAGAAATGTCTTTAAATCCATCAACGCCGCTGCGCTGGCGGGATTACTTGCTCTTTCTACGCCAGCATCGGCCGAAACCCTACGCTGGGTTCGCTCTGCCGACGCGGCCTCGCTCGATGTTCATTCGCGCAACGAAGGTACGACGCTTGCCTTTCTGAAGCATCTCTATGAACCGTTGGTAGATCGCGCCGTCGATGGCTCTCTGGTGCCGCTGCTGGCGACTTCGTGGCGCATGATTCCCGATGACAGCCGCACCTGGGAATTCAAGATCCGTGAGGGTGTGGTGTTCCATGACGGTAGCCCACTGACCGCTGAGGATGTTGCATTTTCACTGGAAAGAGCGCGCGCACAGGCCTCGGGAATGCGTTCGTTTCTATCCGGCGTCGAGGAAATCTCGGCCGTTGATGACCATACTGTTCACGTTCGACTGGTCGGAACCTCGCCAATCTTTCCGACCAACCTGACACCAATTCTCATCATGAGCAAAGCCTGGTCGCAAAAGCATGGCAGTGAGCAGCCACAAGACTATACGGCTGGCTCAAGCAATTATGCCACGCTCAACGAAAACGGCACCGGACGCTATCGGCTCGTTTCGCGTGATGTCGACGTCCTGTCAGTGATGGAGCATTTTCCAGACCACTGGTCCGACGAAACCCCTGACATCACCCAGATCCAGTACCGTACCATCACCGATGGCGCCACGCGTCTGGCTGCGCTTCTTTCCGGCGAAGTCGATCTCGTTCAGGACGTGCCGGTGCAAGATGTGGAACGTCTGCGCAGCGCCGCCAATATCCGGGTCGTCAACGGACCTGAAAACCGCATCATTTATTTTGGCTACGATCTGTCGTCAGAAAATCTGAAATCGTCCAATGTCGAGGGTAACCCGTTTCTCGATGCGCGGGTTCGCGAGGCAATGGCTCTGGCTACCAATCGCGATGCAATCCGCGATGTCGTGATGCGGGGTCTCTCGATCCCGACCGGAGTTCCGGTGCCGCCCTTCGTGGCAGGATGGACCGCCGAACTGGACGCCTATCGCCAGCCTGACATCGCGCGCGCCAAGGAACTGATGGCCGAGGCCGGGTATGAAAACGGCTTCTCCGTCCAACTCGACTGCCCGAACGACCGCTATGTCAACGATGAGGCCATCTGCCTCGCGCTGACCGGCATGCTGGCGCAGATCAACATCAAGATCGATCTGCACTCGGCTTCGCGCAACATTATCTTCCCCAAGGTGCAGGCCGACGAAAGCGACTTCTTCTTGTTCGGCGCCGGCGTGCCGACATTCGATTCTGCCTATCTGTTCGACGTCCTCTATCACTCCAAGGAAGGCCCTTACGGTGCCTATAACGGCTCGAAGCTCAAGGACGACGCAATCGATGCCCGCATCGAGGCGCTGGCCAGCGAAACCGATGTCGACAAGCGGCTGCAGGATTTGGTGGGAATCTGGAAGACGATCAAAGACGACTATCTCGTACTGCCGATCCACAACCAGACGCTGAGCTATGCAATGAACGACCGTTTCGACATTGCCGTTCATCCGGAAGACATGCCGAATATGGGCAGCCTCAAGGTTGTCAAATAACGCAGCGCTTCGTTACTTCCTCTTCGGCGGTGCCGGCTTGCAGCCGCCCGCCTCCCCCATTGCAGTTGATGGTAGAACATATGAAATTCGACGATCTCGAGATTGCTCATGAAGCGCAGAACGTTCATGTCGTTGTCGTTGGTGCCGGCATTGCAGGCTGCGCGGCAGCGTTTCATTTGCTGCGTTCCGGTGTCGGCAAGGTAACCATTATCGACCCGGTTGAACCTGGTGGCTCAACCACCAGCGCTGGTGCAGGCTTTGTGTCGCACTGGTCGGCAGGCATGATCGACATGGGGCCAGAAGGGCTGACGCTGCAGCAATACGGGCTCGACTTCTATCGCGCCCTCGCCGAGTTGGGCCAGGATATCGGCTATCGGGCACGCGGCACGCTGATGCTCTCGCTGACGCCGGAAGGACACGAGCAGCATGTGCGTCCCGTGCTTGAATCCGTGCATGCACCAAAGGAGATGCAGGCTCTTGACCCCGCCGGGATCGAGAAGCTGACCCAAGGTCTGGTTGACACCAGTCGCCTCTACTCTGCGGCCTACAATCCTCATGGCATCCAGCTTGAAACCGGCAAGGCTATTGCTGTCCTGGGAGATTTGATCCGGGAGGCAGGTGCAAACATGCTGATTGGCAGTTCGGTCACCGGCGTTGAAGAGCATGCCAGCGGTGTGCGTGTGACCCTGAGTGAAGGCGATGTCATTGAGGCGGATGCCGTGATCTTGGCGGCGGGAGCTTGGAACAATAGTGTTCTGGAGCAGACAGGCTGGAAATTGCCGTTGCTCCGTGTGGTTGCAACGCGGATTCTCACTGATAATCGCGGACTGCCCGGCGTTTCTCCCACCATCCAGTGCCGCGAGCTTCGGTTGTGGCTGCGCGAAAGCTATGGCTCGGTGTTATGGGGCACCGCCATGGGCTACCGGCCCTTCTACCAGCTTGTAGGGGATATCAAGCGGGAGCCACCAGCTGGGCATCAAAACTTTCCCGAGCTCGTGGAGGCGCTTCACGCGCACCAGAGAGATGTTCTGGAAGATTATTTCCCTTCTCTCGTGGGCTCGTCGGTACAGGAATGCGTTCAGGGAATCGCCTGCTATACACCGGATAATGCACTGCTGGTCGGGAGAGTCCCGGGCACGAAGCGCATCGTCGTAGCGGGCGGAGACAACGAGTCGGGCGTTACTCACGGGCCCGGTATGGGGCGCCTCGCGGCAGAGATTGCGACGGGGAGGAAGGTCATCGCCGACCCACATCGTTTCCGTCTCGATAGGTTCGAGCCAGCCGCTTTCCCGGATGAAGCTGCAGTCGCGGCGGCGTTGGAACAGCATCGTGTCCTGCGTTTTAGAGAGGAAGCTTGATCCTGCAGCAGGTAGGCGAGCGAGTTTTTCAATGGCGCGGTAAGTATCGCTCCTGAAAAGAAACGAGGCCGTATGCGCCAGCGATGCAAGGCTGGTGCAGCCGTCCAAGTTGACGCAGCGCTCAAACGCACGTTAGGTAAAGAATAAGGGTAGCAGAGTGGTAGCATAAGGATCATTCAGCATTGAGTGGATTGGACGATTGCCCAATGAGTTCAGCCCTTGGAGGAGAGGCAGGTCCGGTGATCTGTCCGGACTTCAAATCCGGGTGGGGCCGTGAGACGGTCCCAGGTGGGTTCGACCCCCACTCTCCTCCGCCAGCTTGTGGAAGCGCGAAGTGACCGACAGCCATCCGTTCATCACAGCGCTTGCCGATGATGCGAAATGTTGCGAGCAGGCCGAGCAGGAATTCCGGGCAACGATGAATGCACGGGTTGCCGAACTCGCTCAGTCGCGTGCGTTTGCCTATCGCCGGATGAACGTGATGCGCTCGCTGTTCGATACCGTGTCGTCCGGTCAGGAAAGGGATGCTACGGTGGCGCGTGCGGTCGTCATGCTGCGCGATCGTCTTGGCTGGCGCGAAGACAGCGACGCGCGTCAGGAAGTGCTCGTGGAATACGAAAAGGTCGCGCAGACGGCCTTTGATGCCGTACACCCGTCGGAGGATAATGCGTTAGAGCCCGACATCGGGGAAGCGCTTGCCGTGTTTGAAGCCTGGTATGCCGAGGCGCGGGGCAAGCCATTCTGGGTGCTTTTCGAGCATTACATGCCGGAGACGCAGCTTGTCGACTTCTGATCCCCGCCCTGCCCTCTTCGATCAGTGGCTGCCGGCAGAATACCGCCGTCGTGGCGACTTCACCGTCCTCGTGGTTCTGGTGGGGATCGATACGCGTTCGATCGAGCTGTTGAGCTCCACCTTCATGAACGTCATCGGCGATGAGACGCGTTGGCGCGAAGTGCGCCAACTGTTTCAAAGTTCCGAAACCGACTGGAACGGTGCTGCCTTCTTCCCCGTCGACAGCGTCATCGGGCCGGTCCCCAACGACATGGCGCGTACACAGCTACGTGCTCTTGAAGAAAAGGTACGTGCTGACCGACGTGTCCTGAATGGTGGGCATTTCTTCGACAGAAAAGGTCGTCGGTTGAAGGTCGAAGAAATAGTCCACTGATGTTGTATGCGGTCGGTTGACTTGGTCCTGATCGCGTCTAGACTTCGATCAAGCGCTTGTACCTGATACCTGTGATGCGCCGTGCGCGCTCCGGCCTTCGGGCCGACATTGGGTTGCTGCCAACGCTTTCGCTCCACTCATATCTATCGGGAGGATAGACATGCTTCGCCTTATCGGTGGGGCGGTCACTGCGGTTGGCCTTGTGCTGGCGACCGCTGCGACTGCCGTTGCGCAGGACAAACCAACCCTCTACTTCTCGGCCATTCCCGACGATGATGAAACGCGGCTGATGCAGCGATTTGCCAATGTCGCAGAATATCTGTCCAAGGAGCTTGGCGTGCCGGTGCAGTATGTGCCGGTCAAGAACTATGCCGCATCCGTGGTCGCGTTCCGCAATGACCAAATCCAGCTTGCCTGGTTCGGCGGCCTGTCAGGGGTGCAGGCACGTCTTGCGGTTCCCGGCTCCCAGGCGCTGGCGCAGGGCGATGAAGACATGAAGTTCATCTCCTATTTCATCGCTCATGAAAGCACCGGACTGGAGGAAGGCGAAGTCTTTCCGAAGGCTGCTGAAGGCATGACGTTCACCTTCGGGGCGCAAACATCGACCTCCGGTCGCCTGTTCCCGGACTATTACATCCGCGAGGAGACCGGGAAGGCTCCGGACGAATTCTTCTCGCAGGTCGGCTTTTCAGGCGACCATGGCCAGACGCTGAAGGTCGTCTCCACCGGCGCCTATCAGATCGGCGCGCTGAACTACACAGTTTACGATACTGCGGTGAAGGAGAACGCGCCCGAAGTCGCCACCACGCGGGTTATCTGGAAAACGCCGCCCTATCCGGATTACAACTGGACTATCCGGGGCGATGCCGACGCACGGTTTGGCGAGGGCTTTTCCGACAAGGTCAAGGCCGCGCTGATCGGCATGACCGATCCGGAATTGCTGGCGTCGTTCCCGCGCAAGGCCTTCGTTGCCGCGAGCAATGACGATTACGGCCCGATCCTCGACGTCGGACAGAAACTGGACCTGCTCGACTAAGGCGATCTGCATGTCGACCGACACCGCTATGTCCGGCGTGACACAGCCGCACGAAACGCTGCGCTTCTCGGGCGAGACGTTTTCCTATGGCCGCAAGGTCGTTTTGGTCGATGTCGATTTCAGCCTGCGTCCGGGGGAGCGTGTCGTTCTTCTTGGGCGTTCCGGCGCGGGCAAGTCCACCTTGCTCAATGCGGTCTACAAGAAGCTGGCGGAGGGCGGCGCACGCGTCTCCCTCGTGCCACAGGAGCACGGGCTGGTTCCGCAGCTCTCCATTTTTCACAACGTCTATATGGGTCGCCTCGATGACCGCGGGGCGGTCTACAATCTGGCAAATCTTGTCTGGCCGATGGGGTCGGAGCGGCGGCGCGTCGCCGAGCCGTTGAAGATCGTCGGGCTTGACGGTCTGGAGCGGCAATCGGTGGAAAGCCTCTCTGGTGGGCAGAAGCAGCGCACCGCCCTGGCGCGTGCGATCCATCGCGGCGGCAGCATGCTGATCGGCGACGAGCCGGTGTCGGCAGTTGACGTGCAGCAGGCAGCCGGGCTCATCGGCGAGGTCGCCCGGCGCTTCGACACGCTCCTGCTGGCGCTGCACGACGTCGAACTGGCGCGCTCGGTCGCCACGCGCATTGTCGGCATCGCCGATGGTCGCATCACGTTCGACCGATCTACCGATGTGGTATCTGATGAGGACATCGATGTCCTATATCGCGGTCGCTGAGCGCTCCCTGCCCCGTCTTGGCCGTGTCGGCACAGCGGCGGCCTTCGTTGCGCTCGCGATCGCTCTCATGCCCGTCGCGGATTTCCGCATTGCGTCGCACGATCCCTGGGCCGAGTTGGCCCGGATGGGGCGCGGATTGCTCTCGCCCGACTTTTCCGCCATCGGCAGCCTCTCCTACGCTGCGGCACTGACGATCTCGTTCGCCATTTGCGGTGTTGCCGCTGGCGCCACCGTCGGCTTTGCTCTCGCTCCATTCTACCACTACCGCCCCGTTCGCCTCTTCTGCATCTGCATTCGCTCGATCCATGAGCTGTTCTGGGCCATATTGCTGATGCAGATCACCGGCCTATCCGCCGCGACTGGCGTGCTCGCCATCGCGATTTCCTATTCCGGTATTTTCGCCAAGGTGTTTTCTGAATATCTTGACGAAGCCGACCCCCGCCCTGTCGCGGCGGTGCCTCCGAAGGCTGATCCGATCTCGATCCATTTCTTTGCGCGCCTGCCGCTGGCGTTGCGCGAAATCAGGATCTACGTGCTTTATCGCCTGGAATGCGGTCTGCGCTCGTCCGCCGTCTTGGGCTTTGTCGGCCTGCCAACGCTCGGATTCGAGCTCGACAGTTTCCTCAAGCAGGGCATGTATGGCGCGGTCGCGGCGGTGCTGATCATCTATTATGTGCTCATCGCAACGATGCGCTGGTGGATGCGCGGCGCGCTGGCGCCTGCTTACATTGCCGCGTCCATCGCCTTTCTGGCGACGCTTCAGACGCCGCCGATGGCGTCCGGCGCACTGAGCAGGTTTTTGACCCACGACATCGTCCCGGCTCCGCTGCGCAATGGCGACATTTCCGAGTTGGCGACCTGGGGGCGGTTCTGGAGCTGGCTTGAGAAACTGATGCTCAATCAGGCTCTGCCCGGACTTGCGGCAACGATGATCGTGGCGCAGATCGCGCTAGTCGTGGCGGGAATCGTCGCATTGCTGGGCTTTCCGCTGATCGTGCGCTCGCTCACCGGTCGAATCGGAGCCGTTTTCGGCCATATCGGGCTGGTGGTCGGGCGCTCGACGCCCGAATACATGCTCGCCTACATTCTGCTTCAGGTGTTCGGTCCATCGATGCTGCCAGCGGTGCTGGCGCTTGGCTTGCACAATGGCACGATCATCGCGCATCTTCTCGGACGACAGTCGACGGGTATTCATCAAGGTCTGCGGGCGGACGCGCCACGAGGGGCAAACCTTTATTTCTTCGAACTTCTGCCGCGCGTCTACGGTTCGTTCCTCGCGCTCTGTTTCTATCGCTGGGAGATCATCGTGCGTGAGTCCGCGCTTGTCGGCTTGCTTGGCATCAGCACGCTCGGTTTCTACGTCGGTGCGGCCATTCAGGAAATCCGCATAGATCGCGCCGTGGTCCTCTTGCTTGTCACCATGCTGGCCACAGTCGTCATCGATATCATCTCGCGGCGGTTGCGTGCTGCGCTGGGAATCGAGTCACTTGGCGCGCGCACGCCTGCTGGGCGGGAAGTTTGAAATTAGCTGAGAAGTGACTTGGTTAGCTACGCAATTTCCTTGCGGTATTGAGCGTTTTTCAGTGCGCAACCGTAGTTTGACAGTCTGATGACGTAATTTATCTTCCATTGTGCAGCCGGCGACGCTAGACTGTGGCAAATATTTGGCATCCGAGCCCCGTTTCGATCGCGTTTCCGCGCGAGTCGGCGCGGGGTTTTTCATATTGAGTGATCGATGAAGCGGGTCGTTGAAATAGGTGTTCTTCTCTCGCGCAGTGGCATGTACGCAGCCCTGTCGCGCGCCAGCCGCGATGGCGTGCTGCGTGGCGTAGAAGAAGTGAATGCCGACGACAGCCTCGACATCACTTTTCGTGTTCACGAGTCCGATCCCGAGGGCCGGCTTGATCGTTACGCCGCGCTCTGCCGCGAGATCCTGCGGGACACGCCTGCGCGTCACATCTTCGGGTGCACCACGTCGGCCAGCCGCAAGGAAGTAATCCCGGAGCTGGAGCGTTTCGACGGCGTCCTGTGGTATCCCGTGCCTTATGAGGGGTTCGAAGCTTCGGAGCGTGTTGCCTACACCCATTCGTGCCCCAACCAGCATTTGTTGCCATTGCTCGATTGGGCGCTTCCGACGCTTGGCACGCGGGCCTATTTCATCGGCTCCAACTACATCTGGGGCTGGGAGCTGGCGCAGATCGCGCGTGAGCGTGTGCTTGGCGCTGGCGGAAGTGTGCTCGGCGACCGCTATCTGCCCATCGGCGACACCGAAATCGACCACATCATTCATGATATCCGCGCCCTGAAGCCGGATTTCATCCTCAACTCTCTCGTCGGAGAAAGCTCCTACGCGTTTCTGCGCCGTCTGTCGGCGCTGAAGCAGGAGCCCGGTTTCGACAAGGGTTTCACCGTGCTTTCGTGCAATTTCACTGAAAGCGAGATTGAGGCTACCGGAGGCGCGGCGGAAGGGCTCGTTGCTGCGGGGCCATGGTTTGAGCCGAATGGCGGTTTTGGCGGTTCGTTCCATGAAGTCGCCCGCCAGTCGGTGCATGAACTCGCGCAGCTTCTCAATGGGCGTCCTGGTGCTGAGAAGATGCCGCTTTCGGAGCTCCTGAATACCGCGATCCGGGCAGGTCAGAAGCCGCGCCTTGATGCCACGCACCTTCATGCCCGTCAGCCCGCCATCATTGCCCGACTTGAAAATGGTAGATTCAACGAGATCAAGTGCGTGGCGCCGGTCCGTGCTGACCCGTACCTGACGCACCGTTCACGCGCGCCGAAGGGTGATGTTTTCCTCAAGGTGGTGCCATGAGTCATTTCCGAACGGAAAATGTCGGGGGCTCGGTCGCGTGGATTCTCCACCGCCCTCATCCCTCGATTCAGGGGCTGGTACGACAGCTTGAAGTCATTGGGCTGGTGGTTCGCGAGGCATGGCCGGAACTGCCCGCCGAGGCGCTTGGTGCCGACTTCATCTTTTATGATGCCGATACTGGCCATAACGAGCAGTTCCCCTGGGCTCCCGGTGCATCGCCGATGCCGATGATCGCGCTGATCGCCTCTGAAGCGCCCGGCAGGCTGCGCTGGGCGATGGAAATGGGCGCGCATGCGCAGCTTCTGAAGCCGCTGAGCGACAAGGGCGTCTATGCCGCGCTGCTGGTTGCGCGCAGCAATTTCGACCTCGCCAAATCATCGGCGGCGTTGATCGCCGATCTGCAGAATCGCCTGTCGTCGCGCCAGACAATTGTCCGCGCCGTCATGATCTTCGTCATGAAAGGCAAGACCGAGGCCGAGGCCTATGACCTTTTGCGCCAGACCGCGATGGCGTGGCGCGTGACGATCGAAACCGCCGCCGAGCGGCTGGTTGCAAACCACTCGAACGAAAGGGGCACCGACGATGGCAGACATTTCGATCTCGCCTGAGCCATTGGCTGCGCCGGAAAGCGGACCCTCCGTCCTGCGGCGTCTGGTGCAGCGCAAACTCGCGTTGCTCGGCCTGCTGATCATCGCGATCTGTGTCGGCGGCGCGGTCTTTGCCAGCTGGATTGCTCCGTTCAATCCCTACGAGCAGTTTTTCGATGGCCTCACCATCGAGGGTGCGCCGCTGCCGCCGGGCGATCAGTTCTGGTTCGGCACCGACCTTCTGGGTCGCGACCTGTTTTCGCGCATTCTCTATGGCGCGCAGACCTCGCTGGTGATCGGTCTTGTTGCCAATGGCGCGGCGCTGCTGATCGGAACGCTGGTTGGCGTTACCGCTGGCTATTTCCGTGGTGTCATCGGCGGCATTTTGATGCGTTTCACCGACCTGATGATGGCTTTTCCGGCGCTGTTGCTGGCGATCTGCCTTGCCGCGATCTTCGCGCCGTCGCTGTGGATCGTGGCCATGGTCATCGCCTTCGTGAACTGGGTGCAGACCGCGCGCGTGATCTTCACGCAGACCTCATCGCTTGCCGAGCGCGACTACATCGCCGCCGAAAAGACGCTGGGCGCGGGCCATGGCCGGATCCTGTTCAAGCACATCCTGCCGCATCTGATCCCGACGCTGATCGTCTGGGGCACGCTGGGGATCTCCACCACCGTGCTGCTGGAAGCGACGCTGTCGTTCCTCGGCATCGGCGTTCAGCCGCCGATCCCGTCCTGGGGCAATATCATCTTCGAGAACCAGACCTACTTCCAGTCGGCACCCTGGCTCGTCTTCATTCCGGGCGCGGCGATCCTGCTGCTTGCCCTTGCCTTCAACCTCGTGGGGGACGCCTTGCGCGACATCCTCGACCCGACGCAACAGGGGCGTGACTGATGGCCGCCTATATCCTGCGACGCCTGTTCCAATCGGCACTGATCCTGCTCGGCGTCTCCTTCATCACTTTCGTGCTGCTCTACGTGCTGCCGGCCGACCCGGTGCGCCAGATCGCCGGTCGTTCGGCAACGGCTGCGACGGTTGAAAGCATCCGCCAGCAGCTTGGGCTCGACCAGCCGTTCCTCGTCCAGTACGGCAATTATCTCTGGAACCTCGTGCAGGGCGATCTGGGGCGGTCCTACCTGCAAAAGACCGAGGTTGCCGAACTCATCGCCTCGCGCCTTCCGGCCACGCTGCTGCTGCTGGTCGCGGCGATCTCCTGCGAGCTTCTGATCGGCTTGCCACTGGGCATCGTCGCCGCGCTCAACCGCGGCAAGGCCATCGACAATGGCCTGATGCTGACCAGTTTCATGACCGTCTCGGCGCCGCAATTCGTGGTCGCGTTGCTGCTGCTCTTCATCTTTGCGGTCAAGCTCGGCTGGTTTCCGATCGGCGGTTACGGCACCTTCGCGCACCTGGTCTTGCCAGCAGTCACGCTCGGCATCCTTGGTTCGGGCTGGTATTCGCGCATCATGCGCTCGTCGATGATCGACGTGTTGCGCGCCGATTTTATCCGCACCGCGCGCGCCAAGGGGCTGGGTCGCGGCAAGGTGATCCTCGGACATGCCTTGCCAAACGCGATCCTGCCGATCATCGCCATGATCGGCATCGACATCGGCCTGTTCATGTCCGGCATCGTCGTCGTCGAAAGTGTCTTCGGCTGGCCCGGCATCGGGCAGCTGGCATGGCAGGCAATTCAGCGTGTCGACATCCCGATCATCATGGGCGTCACGCTCGTCTCAGCTTGCGGCATCGTTATCGGCAACCTGATTGCCGACCTGATTTCGCCGCTTATCGATCCGCGCATCAAGTTGCGCTGACCAATCAACCAACAGGAGGACTGTAATGAGAAAGCTAATCCTATCGACAGCACTGGCAGCCATTTTCGCTCTGCCTGCCTTTGCCCCGGCATCGGCAACCGAGCCGAGCTATGGCGGCAACATGGTGCTGACCTACAAGGATGACGTCGCGACGCTCGACCCGGCCATCGGCTATGACTGGCAGAACTGGTCGATGATCAAGTCGCTGTTCGACGGCCTGATGGATTACGATCCGGGCACCACGACCTTGCGTCCGGGCCTGGCCGAAAGCTACGAGATTTCCGAAGACGGCCTGACCTACACGTTCAAGCTGCGCAAGGGCGTCAAGTTCCACAATGGCCGCGAGCTGGTTGCCGACGACGTCGTCTACTCGATCAACCGCGTCGTCAATCCGACCACCCAGTCGCCGGGTCAGGGCTTCTTCGCCTCGATCGAAGGCTATGACGAAGCAGCCGAAGGCAAGGCGGACGCCGTGGCCGGCATTTCGGCGCCGGACGCCGAAACTGTCGTCATCAAGCTTTCGCGTCCCGACGCTACGTTCCTGCACATCATGGCGCTGAACTTCTCGTTTATCGTGCCGCAGGAAGCTGTCGAAGCTGCCGGCGCGGATTTCGGCAAGAAGCCGGTCGGCACCGGTGCATTCAAGCTCGCCGAATGGTCGCTGGGCCAGCGTCTCGTGTTCGAAAAGAACGCAGATTACTGGATTTCGGGCGTGCCTTACCTCGACAGCTTCACGGTTGAAGTTGGTCAGGAGCCGGTCGTCGCCTTGCTGCGTGCGCAGAATGGCGAAGTCGACATTCCGGGCGACGGCATTCCGCCGGCAAAGTTCGTCGAAGTGATGAAGGACGAAGCCCAGGCGAGCCTCGTCGTCGAGGGTGGCCAGCTCCACACCGGATACATCACCATGAATGTCACGCAGGCTCCGTTCGACAAGGTCGAAGTGCGCCGTGCCGTCAACATGGCGATCAACAAGGACCGCATCATCCAGGTCATCAACGGCCGTGCAGTTCCTGCAACCCAGCCGTTGCCGCCGTCAATGCCGGGCTACACCGAAGGCTATGAAGGCTACAAGTTCGACCAGGAAGGCGCCAAGAAGCTGCTGGCCGAGGCTGGCTATGCCGACGGTTTCGACACCGAAATGTTCGTCATGAACACCGACCCGAACCCGCGTATCGCCCAGGCGATCCAGCAGGATCTGAAGGCCATCGGTATCAATGTCTCGATCAAGTCGCTGGCGCAGGCCAACGTCATCGAGGCTGGCGGTGCTGGCACTGCGCCGATGATCTGGTCGGGCGGCATGGCGTGGATCGCCGACTTCCCGGATCCGGCAAACTTCTACGGTCCGATCCTCGGCTGCGGTGGCGCGGTTGAAGGCGGCTGGAACTGGTCCAAGTACTGCAACCCGGCGCTCGACGAGATGGCCGCGGCAGCAGACTCGATCGTCGATCCAGCCAAGGAAGGCGAGCGTCTGGCCAAATGGTCGGAAATCTACATGAAGGTCATGGAAGACGCTCCATGGGCACCGGTGTTCAACGAACAGCGCTTCACCATGAAGTCCGCCCGCATGGGTGGGGCTGACGAGCTGTACGTCGATCCGGTCTCCATCCCGGTCAATTACGACTACGTCTTCATCAAGGAGTAACATCCGGCATGTGCAAGCACTGTAATCACACGATCCACGCCCATCAGCACCATTTCGGCTGGGACAACTCGTTTGCCCCTGCCCTGACGGCTGCACCGGGCGAGACGATCCTGTTCCAGTGCCTTGACAGTTCTGGGGGCCAGCTTGGCCCCCAGTCCACCGTCGAGGACGTGAAGGCGCTGGACTTCGGCAAGATCAATCCGGTCTCCGGACCGATCTACGTTGACGGCGCCAAGCCGGGCGACGTGCTCAAGGTCACGATCGACAGCTTCACGCCGCAGCTGCGCGATGGTGCGGGCTTCGGCTGGACCGCCAACATTCCCGGTTTCGGGCTGTTGACCGACCAGTTCCCTGAGCCGGCCCTCAATGTGTGGAAATTCGACGCCAGCAGCATGGAGCCGGCCCTGTTCGGCAAGAATGGCCGCGTGCCGCTCAAGCCATTTGCCGGCACCATCGGCAATGCGCTGGCCGAAAACGGACTTCACTCGGTGGTTCCGCCGCGCCGTGTCGGCGGCAATCTCGACATTCGCGACCTTGCCGCGGGCACGACGCTCTACCTGCCGGTAGAAGTTGACGGCGCGCTGTTCTCGGTTGGCGATACCCACGCCGCACAGGGCGATGGCGAGGTTTGCGGCACCGCAATCGAAAGCCCGTTCGATGTCGTCCTGACGCTCGACCTGATCAAGGACCAGCCGCTGAAGACGCCGCGCTTCACGACGCCGGGACCGGTTACGCGCCACCTCGACGCGAAGGGCTATGAAGTCACCACCGGCATCGGTCCGGACCTGTGGGCTGCGGCCAAGGATGCCGTTGCCAACATGATCGATCTTCTTTGCGCAACGCAAAAGCTCGATCCGGTCGACGCCTACATGCTCGTCTCGACCTGCGGCGATCTTCGCATTTCCGAAATCGTCGACATGCCGAACGTCGTGGTCAGCTTCTACTTCCCGAGGGCCGTCTTCGAATGACCTCCGCTATGCTTTCTCCCGTGGTCGATACAGCTTCCGACGTCGTTTTGTCGGTTCGCGACCTGCAGGTTTCAGCCCGTTCGGATCAGGGGCTCATCCCCCTGGTCGAAGGGCTCAGCTTCGATCTTCATCGCGGCCAGACACTTGCGATCGCGGGGGAAAGCGGCTCGGGCAAGTCGATCACCTCGCTTGCCTGCATGGGGCTTTTACCAGCCCCGGCAGTGCGCGTGACCGGCGGTTCCATTCGCTTCGGCGAAACCGAACTGACCACCTTGCCTGAGAAAAAACTCCAGGAGATGCGCGGCGCGCGCATCGCCATGATCTTCCAGGAGCCGATGACAGCGCTCAATCCGGTGATGACAATCGGCCGTCAGCTGGTTGAAGCGATCCGGGCCCATGAACCGCTGTCGGTTGCGCAGGCTCGTGCGCGTGCGCTTGAGGCCGTGCGCTCGGTTCGCCTGTCACAGCCGGAAAAGCGCCTCGAACAATATCCGCATGAACTGTCCGGGGGCATGCGCCAGCGCGTCATGATCGCCATGGCGATTGCGCTACGCCCGGATGTGCTGATTGCCGACGAGCCGACCACTGCGCTCGACGTCACGGTCCAGCGCGAAGTGCTCGATCTGCTGCGCGATCTTCAGAAAGAACTCGGCACCGCCATCGTCCTCATTACCCATGACATGGGCGTCGTCGCCGAAATGGCTGACCGTGTCATTGTCATGCGCAAGGGCAAGATGGTCGAGACGGCCTCGACCATCGACCTGTTCGACGCCCCGCAGGAGCAATATACGCGTGACCTGCTCGCCGCTGTGCCGCGCCTTGGCGCAGGGGCGTCGCGTCCGCTGCATGAGGGGCGTGACGTGCTAGTGCGTTACGACGATGTTTCGGTGAATTTCCCGATCCGTCAGGGGCTGTTGAGCCGTGTCGCCGCGCGCGTGCACGCCGTCGAGCATGTCTCGCTGGAAATCTATCGCGGCGAAACGCTCTCTCTCGTCGGCGAATCCGGCTGTGGCAAGTCGACCATGGCCAAGGCACTGGTCGGCCTCGTGCCGCATACCGGCCGCATCGAAATCAACGGCAAGGCGTTCGACGATCTCAACACCGCCGGACGCAAGGAATTGCGCCGTGACCTGCAGATCGTGTTCCAGGACCCGATGGCGGCGCTGGATGCGCGCATGACAATTGGCGAACTCATCCGCGAGCCGCTCGTCATCCACGGCATCGGCACCGCGCAGGAACAGCGGGCGCGGGTGCATGAATTGCTGGAGCGGGTGGAAATGTCGCCCAGCGTCTACAATCGCTATCCGCATCAGTTCTCTGGCGGCCAGCGTCAGCGTATCTGCATTGCGCGCGCCCTTGCGCTGAAGCCGAAGCTGATCGTCTGTGATGAAAGTGTGGCCGCGCTTGACGTTTCGATCCAGGCCAAGGTGCTCGACCTGCTGCGCGATCTGCAGAAGGAAAGCGGCGTCACCTACCTCTTCATCAGTCACGACATGGCAGTGGTGGAAAACATCTCCGACCGCGTTGCCGTGATGTATCTGGGCCAGATCGTCGAGATGGGCACCCGCGCGCAACTGTTCGGCAATCCCCAGCACGACTACACCAAGCGCCTGCTGGCCGCGGTGCCGGTTCCCGATCCACGCCGCGAGCGCGCACCGGTGCTGCGTCTTTCCGGCGAGATTCCAAGCCCGGTGTGGAAGGTCGGGGAAGAGCCGGAGCGCGTGCGTCTGGTCGATATCGGCGACGGACACCTCGTCGCCCAATAAGTCGTCGCTGCGAGAGCGGTGGCTGAACCATCGCTTCCATCAATTGCGTGAATCGATACCGGCGGATTGATTCATCGAACTCGTTGGACGATTGTCCCATGGCGCGAGAGAATCGCGCCATGAAAACGCCCTCCCCCTCCCCCGTTTACCTTCACCGCGTTGACAGTGCCCGCAACATGGCACGGTTCTATCTGCTGTCGGTTCAGCCAACGCTGTTCGGTCAGCTCTCGCTGGTTCGCAATTGGGGTCGCATCGGCTCTTGTGGGCAGGCAAAAATAGAGACATTCGACACGCCGGACGATGTCCAGAACGCCCTTGCGCGCCTTGAGCGATCAAAACGCAATCGCGGCTATGTCGACCCTGGCAAACCTGCCACCTCGAACCCTACATAAGTGCATGGGTCGACCGGCGCGGTGCCGGCCGGCAGGAGCGTGATCGACCATGACATTCTTGCTGCGCGAACAGTTTGGCTTCACAACCATCCGGGCCATCGGCGACTATTTGCGAGCGCATGGCTCGGGGCACCATTGGATCGAGAAAGATCACGGTCAGTTGTTGATCCATGTCTGCGACCCGCGAGACGAGGCGTTCCTGCGGTCCCGCTACAGCGATCTGCTCGACCCGCTCCCACCGACGCCCGTCACGAAGATTGAAGCGAGCCCAGTCGCTGGGCAATGAGGTCGAACACCGCGACGCTGTCGGCCTGCGTGATGATCTTGCAGTTGATGTCGCGTCCGGCGCGATGCTTTTCGGTCATGTAGGCCAGCGAGCGGCCAAAGCTGATGCCTGCGCTGTGGTCGACCTCGACATAGGCGTCGACGCCGGAAAATAGTGAACTGTCGATCAGCCATGCGATGACGCACGGGTCGTGCATGCACGGATCGCCCTTTGCATAGACCTGCATCATGCGCGCCATGGTCGGCGGGATTTCGCCTCGCATCGCCTCGAGTTGCGCATACCAGCTTTGGTCCGCAGTCACGTTGCGTGTCACGTCGAGGCCGAACATCGTCAGCTTTGCCCCGCTCGAAACCATGATCTGTGCCGCGTGCGGGTCGACATAGAAGTTGAACTCCGCCGCCGGCGTGCTGTTGCCGGGGCTGAATGCAGCGCCGCCCATGAAGACGATCTCGCGCAAATTTTCGGCAAGGCGGGGTTCCTTCACCATCGCCAGCGCCACATTGGTCATCGGGCCAATCGGGCAAAGCGTGATCTCACCCGGATTTGCCATCACCGTCTCGATGATGAAATCCACGGCGTGCTTGTCACCCAGCGGTACCGCTGTGGGATCGAGCCTGACATTGCCGAGCCCGCCCTCGCCATGAACCGAGGCGCGAGGACCGGTTGCTTTCATCAGCGGTCGGGAACATCCCTGATAGACTGGAATGTCCGTGCGCCCGGCCAGCGCCAGCAACCCGCGCGCATTGCGCGTCACGTCGTCAATCGAGACATTTCCGGCGACTGTGGTGACGCCCACAAGCTCGATGGACTCAGGCGCTCCCAGTGCCAGCATCAGCGCCACGGCATCGTCGACGCCGGGATCGCAATCCAGAATGATCTTGTGTTTCATGAGATTTCTCCATCTGCGGGCGGCGACACATAGCTCTTTGCGAAGCGGATTTCATCCTCCCGGCAAGGTGAATACGGATCGAGGCATAGCTGCGAAACGATCTTTGGAGCCCTTGAAGATGTGTCGCGGACGATTACGAAAGCTGAAGTGCCCGCTCCGGTTCGATCGCGTATTTGGCAATCATGCCGCGCAGATAGTCGGCGGCATCGGTACCCTTGAGCGCGCTGTTCCACAGCCGGTCGGCAATCTCTTCATGCAGATCCATCGCCTCCGGAGCGGAGGTGATCAGGGCAACGCCAAGGCTGACATTCGGCTGTTCGCCAAGCCGGAACGGACTGATGGCCAGGACCGATCGGTCGGCTTGACGGAAAATCTGGAAGCTCGTCGCCGGCACTGCTTCACGGACGATTCCAATCTGGATGCCGATCGGCTGGTCTTCGAGGAGATGCAGGATATGCTCCGCCTCGCGGCGAGCAGCCAGCCGCCTTTCGGCTGCCACTGCCGTCGGCAGGTCGTGCCGCCCGATCATGCCGTGAAGCAGGAACCGCTCCAGGTCGACCGACGAGATCAGGCTGACGATTAGCGGCCGACGAAGCCGGAAGGCCGATTTTCGCGCGTGCAGGATCTCCAGCAGCGCATCGACGGCGCGAATGCCTTCGGCGTCGATTCCATCAGGTACTGATTCCTTGAGTACGCGTGAGAGCAGATCGTCATATCGATCTGAGGTCAGCAGATAGGAAACCGGACTGAAAAGCCCGACAATCTGGTTACAATCCTCTTCCAGTTGACGCATCCGTTCAAAGAAAGTGATTGCTGTATTGACGTATTCGACGCCGACGCCCATCAGGCTTGGCAGTGACACGCCCAGTTCTCCGGCAATGCTGGTCAGTGTCTCGATCTTGCGGATTTCGCCCTTTTCAGCGCGATAGAGTGCGGCGCGCGAGATGCCGAGTTTTGCGGCTAGCTGTTCTGCCGATAGGGACTTTCCCAACCTGTGAGCACGCAGACGGGCGCCGATATCGCTGAAACGTATTCCATCGGCTGTCTGATTGGTCACGTCGCGCCTCACTGATGCTGTTGAATGCGTCGTCAACGCATCCGGTTTGGTCGGATCATGTCAATGAAATTTTTAGCACGCGGATCAGTTGTGAGACAACCTGCCAATCTGTCTCATTTTTGAGAAACAAGATTGACAAGTTGAGAGATTGTCCGATACGAATTTTTCTCCGGATTCAACTAGCACCAAGTGGAGGTGGGGAATGAACAGCGTTGTTCGCGGGCTTAAGTCAATTGCAATGGCAGGTGTCGTCAGTGTGGCGGCAGTTTCCTCCGTCTGGGCAGCAGACTTCGTAGCGAAGATTGGTCACCTGGAGGCTGCACAGCAGTCGCGCCATGTGCACCTTGAAAAGGTTGCGGCTCTCGTCGCAGAGCGCACCAATGGCGCTGTCGAATTCCAGATCTTCCCGCAGGGCCAGCTCGGCCAGCAGCGCGAGATGACCGAAGGTGTCCAGCTTGGGACGCTTGAGGCAACGGTTGCCCCGGCGGCATTCCTCGGCGGCTTCAACCCGGTCGTTTCCATTCTCGACATTCCTTTCCTGCTGCCGGACAATGATGAGCAGGCTCAGAAAATTCGCAGTGGTGCGTTTGGCAAGGCGCTTTGTGATACGTTCACGAGCCGTGGTGTTCATTGCGTAACGCTGTGGCCGAATGGCAAGAAGCACTTCACGTCGAACCGCCCGCTGGCAAATGTTGGCGATTTCGCCGGACAGAAGTTCCGCGTCATGGATTCAAATATCCTGATCGAGCAGTTCAACGCACTTGGTGCGTCGGCTATTGCGATGCCGTTCGGTGAGTTGTACACCGCACTGCAGACTGGCGTCATCGACGCGCAGGAAAACCCGATGGATACCATCCAGCGCATGAAGTACTACGAAGTGCAGAAGCATCTCGTGGTCTCCGATCATGGCGCAATGGAAGACGTTGTCCTGTTCAACCCGACGTTCTGGAACAGCCTGCCGGCTGAGTACCAGACCGTTATTACCGACGCATTCGTCGAGGTGGTCCCGGAACTGATTGCTCATAAGGCTGAGTCGGTGAAGGCTGCCCTTGAAGAGATCAAGGCGTCGGGTATCGACGTTCGCGAAATGGAAGCTGCTGAGAAGGCAGAGTTTCGCGAGAAGATGTATCCGGCCACCCGCGCGGCATTTCTCAGCCGTACCGGTGATGAAGGCCAGAGCCTGATCTCGATCTACGAAGAAGAATACGCTTCCGTCACGAAGTAATGACGAATTGAACGGGCGACGTCTGCTTATGTAGACGTCGCCTTTTTTGTTTCAGGCCTCTGAAGATGTTGCAGGGCCTTGGGGGGAAAGCCGTATGAAGGCGCTCAATGCTTTGCGGATCATGGAAAGAGTCACTGTTGTGACGATCTTTCTGGTCATGGTCACTCTCTATTTCGTCAACGTGATGTCGCGCCAGGTTGGGGGCACTTTCGCCACCAATTTCGCCTGGATCGAGGAGGCCGTCCGTCTGATGAGCCTGTTCCTGGTGTTCTTTGGCCTTGGGCTTGCGCTCGAACAGGGCCGCCAGGTTGGCGTCTACAGCTGGCGTGACCGTATCGCCAAGCGCCTTGGGTTGCCAATTCGCAAGCTTATTGACGTCGTCGCTGTTCTGTTCTGCGTGTATCTCGCGTGGCTTGGCTATGGGATGACCGTTTTCGTCTATTCGACCGGCCAGATCAGCCCGACGCTGAACATGCCTATTTTCTGGATCTATCTGGCTCCGACCATCGGGTTTTTGTTGCTGGCGCTGCGCTATGCCCTGAGCCTTTTTGGCGTGATCGACCGCTATTCCGCACAGGACGGGGGACACTGATGCTTCTTTTGGTCGTTGCAGTCACAGCAGTGGCTATGCTGGTGCTGGGCTTCGAGATGCTTCTCGTGCTCGGCGTGCCGGCTCTCATGGTCAAGGAATTCTTCTACGGCTCGCTGCCGGACCCGGTAATCGTGCAGAAGATCGTTGGTGGCATCAACCACTCGACCCTTCTGGCCATCCCGTTCTTCATTCTTGCTGCCGAATTGATGGGCGATGGCCAGATCGCGCGTCGCTTGACCTCAACTGCTGACGCGTTTCTGCGCCATTTCCGCGGCGGTTCGGGCTACACTGCCATTGGCGGCTCGCTTGCATTTGGCTCCGTCTCGGGTTCTGCCCCGGCAACAGTTGCAGCAATGGGACGTATGGTGTTCCCGGAAATGCAGAAGGCCGGCTTCAAGGATAAGTTCAGCCTTGGTCTGATCGCGTCGAGCGCGGAAACCTCGCTGCTGTTGCCGCCGTCGATTACCTTCATCATCTATGGCTGGATGACCGGTACGTCCGTGGCTCGGCTGTTTCTTGCAGGTATCGTGCCAGGGCTGGTGCTCGCTCTCTCATTTGCCCTTCTCGTGTGGTGGGAAGCGCGCAAGCACGGCGTGGCTCGCGGCGAAAAGGCCAGCTGGCGCGAGCGGCTGCAGTCGATCTCCCGCGCCAAGTGGGCGCTCGGGATGCCTGTGATCATCCTTGGTGGCATCTACACCGGTTATTTCACGCCGACTGAAGCTGCTGCTGCTAGCGTTGTCTATGCAATCTTCGTGGAAAGCGTGATCTTCCGTACTCTGACGTTGAAGAAGCTGTTTGCCATTACGGAGCGTGCTGCTCTTTCGACCGCAATCATCTTCATCCTCCTCGCACTGGGCGGTCTGCTTTCCTATTTTGTGACGCTGGCGCAGGTTCCGCAGGCGATTCTGACGTTCATCAGCTACATTGACGCCGGTCCTTTTGTCTTCCTGATCGTGATCAACGTGATTTTCCTGGTTTTCGGAATGTTCGTTGACCCGAATTCGGCATTGCTGATCCTCGTTCCGCCGCTTTATCCGGTCGCGATGGCGCTTGGCATCGACCCGGTCCACTTTGGCGTCATCGTGACACTGAACATTACCGTCGGCATGATCACGCCGCCGTTTGGACTGGACCTGTTTGTCGCTTCGTCGACGCTGTCCAAGCCGGTGATGCTGATTATTTCCGGCATCGGACCGTTCATCGTCGCCAATCTCGCGACGCTGATGATCATCACCTACATCCCGCCGGTATCCACCTTCCTGCCAAATCTCGTAATGGGTTGATGGAAATATGAATGCTGTAGTGAGAAGCAGCGCGCTCGAACCAACCAACCCGGTTGCCTTCGAGCGTGATCTGCCCGTTATTTCCAATGAGCCGGTCAACGGCGAGTACCGACTGATGATCCTTTCGGCTCCGGTTGAACTGCTCGAACAGTGCCATGCCGGCCAGTTCTTTCATCTGCTTTGCCCGCAGATCGGCGGCGAGACGCCATATCTGCGCCGTCCGATGAGCATTTACGGCTTCTACCCCGAGAAGGGTGAACTGCACTTTCTCTACAAGGTGACGGGCGAAGGCACGCGCGCTCTGTCGCATTTGAAGACAGGCGACACGCTGAACGTTCTCGGTCCGCTGGGGCGCGGATTTACCATTGAAGATGACTGGGACCATTTGGTGTTGGTGGCGCGTGGCGTTGGCCTTGCAACGCTTGCCCCCCTGGCGCTCGAAGCCAAGCGGCTTGGTCGCAAGCTGACGGCAATCTGCAGCGCGCGTAGCGCTGACGTTCTGATGTCAGTGGAGTATTTCGAGGCGCTCGGCGCACGCGTCATTACGGTTACCGACACGGATGGCACGTCGAGCATCGAAAACCTAGAAGCGGTAATCGAGCAGCTCGTCGCGCTGGATGGCGTCGATGCGTTTTATACCTGTGGATCAAACCGCATCCTGCGCCTCTTGCAGAAAATCGGCGAGCGCCACGATATTCCCGGTGAAATCGCGCTGGAACAGCAAATGGCCTGCGGCCTTGGCATGTGCCACTGCTGCGTCCGCCCGTTCCGCAAGGATGGCGGCCAGGTCAATCTTCGCGTTTGCCGCGAAGGCCCGGTCTTTGACATGCAGGAGGCCATGCCATGGTAGATCTTGGTGTCGACGTCGGCTCGCTGAAGCTGAAAAATCCGATCATGCCTGCCTCGGGAACGTTCTCTGAGGAGTTGGCGGACGTGTTCGATCTCGATCTGATCGGCGCGCATGTGACCAAGACCATCACGCGCGGTCTGCGAGATGGCAACCCGACGCCGCGCGTGTGCGAAGTGTCGGGCTCGATGCTCAATTCCATCGGCATCCCCAGCAAGGGCGTCGGTTACTTCATCGAGAAGGTTGTCCCCTTCTACCAGCAGTACAAGACACCGTTGGTCGTCAGCATCTCCGGCAACACCGCCGATGAGTTTGCGACCTTGTGCTCGGAAGTCACTGTCGAGGGTGTTGACGCCATCGAAGTCAACATTTCCTGCCCGAATATCGAGGAAGACGGCAAGGCGTTCGCGATACGCCCCTCCTCCACTTACGATGTGATGTGCAAGCTGCGCCAGGCGACGCATCTCCCGCTCTGGGCCAAGCTGACGCCAAACACTGGCGAGACGCCAGAAGTCGCGCGTGCTGCGGAAGAAGGTGGTGCTGATGCATTGGTGGTGGCCAACACCATTCTGGCCATGGCCATCGACATTCGCACGCGCAAGCCGAAACTCGGCAATCTGATGGGTGGCCTGTCCGGCCCGTCGCTGAAGCCGATCGCTCTGCGTATGGCCTATCAATGTGCCCGCGCCACCAATATTCCAGTGATCGGCTGCGGTGGCATTTCCAATGCCGAGGACGTGCTGGAATTCCTGATTGCCGGGGCCACAGCTGTGCAGGTAGGGACCGCCACCTTCATCGATCCGGCAATCATGCCCAAGATCGTCACCGATCTTGAGGCTCTGCTGGCGAGCGGCGGCTACAGTTCGGTCCGCGACGTCATCGGCAGTGTCATCGACGAGGAACAGGACCCCGGGGTCGTCTTCATGGAGGCTGCTCCATGACAGCCCTGCGCGAGCGCCTCGACGAAACGTCCGACATCGAAATCGCGCGTTACCTCTTCGAGGAGATCGCCGCGCAGACACGCGATGTCGAGGGGGTCAGCCGTCCGGCCTTCTCGTCCATCGAAACTGCGACGCTGCAGTTTCTGGAGAGTTTCGCGCGCAAGGAAGGTCTGGCCGTCTGGTATGACGCCGGTCTGAACGCAAGGTTCAGCCTTCCCCATGACAAGGACGCCGAGCGTTACGTGCTCGTTGGTTCCCACGTCGACAGTGTGCCGTTCGGCGGCAATTTCGACGGGCTGGCTGGTATTGTCGCCGGGCTCGTCTGCCTCCTGCGCGCCCATCGCGCGGGCGAGCGTTTTGCGCGACCGGTTCATGTGCTGGCGATGCGCGGCGAGGAAAGCGCCTGGTTCGGCCCCTGCTATATCGGCTCGAAGGCTCTGACCGGGACGCTGGCCGAAGGCGAACTGAAAGCGACCCACAAGGGTGATGGGCGCTCGCTCGACGATCATATGGCCGATACCGGTCTGCCGATGGACCGGATCCGCTCCGCTGTTCCTCTCATGGATCTCTCGCAGGTCGAGGCCTATATCGAGCTTCACATCGAGCAAGGCCCCCTCCTCGTCGGCAAGGGAATTCCTGCAGCGGTAGTTTCCGGTATTCGTGGCAATTTCCGCCACCGTCACGTGCGTTGCATTGGTGAAGCAGGTCATTCCGGCGCCGTTCCGCGCGCGTTCCGCCGCGATCCGGTTTTTGCCATGGCCGACCTCTTGGGGCGACTCGACGAAAGCTGGTCGACCATCCTCAACATGGGTGATGACCTGGTGCTGACCAGCGGCATGGTGGGAACCGATCCTGCCCAGCACGCCATGTCGCGTATCCCGGATGAAATCACCTTCAGCCTCGATGTGCGCAGCCAGAGCCCCAAGACGCTGAACGACATGCGCCGCCTTCTGCATGCCGAGATGCAGCAGGTCGAGAAGGAGCGTCGCATTCGCTTTGAGCTTGACGAAGAGATGAGCGTCGAGCCGGCCTTATGCGCGCCGCATCTTGTAGAAGGGCTCAAGGCTGCTATGGAACGTGTGGGGCAAGAGCCCTTCGTGATGCCGTCGGGTGGCGGCCACGACGCCGCTGTCTTTGCTGCCGCTGGCGTTCCTTCGGGAATGGTCTTCGTGCGCAACGCCAATGGCTCGCACAATCCGCAGGAAGCGATGGAACTGGACGATTTCATCGCCGCCACAGATATCGTTCACGAGTTTCTCAAGAGGCACGAATGACGACCCTGACGATCCGCCGACCGGATGACTGGCACCTTCACCTTCGCGATGGCGCGGTGTTGAATGCGGTCCTGCCGCATACGTCTGAACATTTTGGGCGTGCGATCGTCATGCCCAACCTGGTGCCGCCCGTGGTCACGACGGCGCAGGCCAACGCCTACCGCGAGCGGATCATGGCCGCCCTCCCCGCGGGCCACGATTTCACGCCCCTGATGACCCTCTATCTGACGGAAGCGACCGACGCCGCCGATGTCGTGGCCGGTTTTGAGAGCGGCGCAATCACCGCAGTGAAACTCTATCCGGCAGGTGCGACCACGAACTCGCAAAGCGGCGTTCGCAACTTCGAGAATGTGCTGCCGGTTCTGGAGCGCATGGCCGAAGCTGGCGTGCCACTCTGCGTCCATGGCGAAGTCACCGATCCTTCCGTGGACATCTTCGATCGTGAGGCGGTGTTCATCGAGAAGGTTCTCGAGCCGCTGCGCCAGCGCATCCCGCAATTGCGCGTGATCATGGAACACGTCACCACCAAGGACGGCGTTGATTATGTCAGTGGCGGCGGTGACAATATCGGCGCGACGATCACCACGCATCATTTGATCATCAACCGCAACGCGCTGTTCATGGGCGGCATCCGTCCACATTATTACTGTCTGCCGATCGCAAAGCGCGAAGTCCACCGGCTGGCCCTGCGCAAAGCTGCCACCTCCGGAAACTCCCGTTTCTTCCTTGGCACCGATTCGGCACCGCATGTTGATCCGCTGAAGGAAAGCGCGTGTGGGTGTGCCGGCGTCTTTTCGTCGACCAATACGCTGGGTTGCCTTGCGCATGTCTTCGAAGAGGAAAACGCGCTCGACAAGCTGGAAGCCTTTGTTTCGTTGAACGGGCCGGCGTTCTACCGGCTTCCGGTGAGCGAACAGATGGTGACGCTTCGGCGTTATGATGAGCCGGTAGCCTTCCCTGCGAAGATCGAAACTGGCGATGGTCAAGTCACACTGTTCGATCCAATGTTCGCGATCCACTGGAATCTCGAACACTAGGCTGGCGAGAAAGCGGCTAAGTTGATAGCGAGAGGCGCGGTCAACAGAAGGATGCAGCCATGTTCTCAAACACATTCCCGGATCGCGCGGTAATTTCTGAGACAGTAGCCAAGATGCTGCTCGAAATTAATGCCGTGCACTTCCGTACCGATCAGCCCTATACGTTCACTTCCGGCCTTGCGAGCCCGGTCTATATCGACTGCCGGAAGCTGATCTCCTACCCGCGCATCCGCTCGGCCATCATGGACTTCGCCGCGTCGGTGATCTTCCGCAACGTTGGCTTCGAACAGTTCGACGCTGTCGCCGGTGGCGAAACGGCGGGGATCCCCTTTGCAGCATGGCTGTCCGATCGTCTCGGCTTGCCGATGGTGTATGTGCGCAAGAAGCCTAAGGGCTTTGGACGTGACGCGCAGATTGAAGGTTCGCTCGCCGAAGGCGCGCGGGTTCTTCTCGTGGAAGACCTGACCACCGATGGCGGCAGCAAGATCAAGTTTGCCGAAGCGGTTGCCAAGACAGGCGCGACGGTCACCGATACCTTTGCCGTGTTCTATTACGACATCTTCCCCGACACGCCGCAGAAGCTCGAGGCTGCGGGGATCCGTCTTCATTATCTTGCGACTTGGTGGGACATCCTCAAGGTTGCCAAGGAACAAAAGCGTTTCTCGAACGAAACCATTGAACAGGTGGAAAGCTTCCTTTCTGCACCCGTGCAGTGGTCGGCCAACAATGGCGGTATTTCGGAGTTGCCGCGCTAGCATGTAAGGAATGCATGATGTTTGACGTTTTCATGAAGGACCTGAACGAGCATGGTGGTGGCGTTCGTGCCTACGATGCGGTCGTTCGTGCTGCTCGTGCCCGTGTTGCCGGTGAACCCGACAATGCGGCGGCACTTCTGATGATCTCATACGCTGCCCAGCATTTCGTGGACGCTTACGACGATCAGCCGCTGACGGCCGACGAAGCTGCCGAGGAGTTCCAGCTTTTCAGCACGTTGCTGACTTCGCTCGACAAGGCATATGCCGGTGGCGCTTCGGCTGAAGAAAAGCTGGCTGTGCTCAACGCGGCCGCTGCAAAGCTGGTCGACCCGAGCTGATTGTTCGGCTGGCTTCTTGGGCCGGTCCGTAAAATTCCTGTTGCCGTCACGAACCGGTACCCGCAAGGGTCCGGTTCGTTGTCCGGCGGGGGGATGGAAATCAAAAAATTGCGAGGCGATCAGTGTCGCCTTTTTTCATGTCCGCGCCCCTGGTCGCGGACATGTCTTTTTGCGAGCCGGAGCTCTGAAAGCCGAGGCGTGGTCAGCGCACATCAGCCGATAGGGATGGCCTAGCGATTATGCCAGGCCTTCGGCCTTGAGGCTCTTCTGCACGGCCGGACGTGCAGCCACTGTGCCCATGAACTTCTGGATGTTCGTAAAGGGCGACAGGTCGAAACCTGTAAATCTGGTCCAGCCGAGGATCGTCCACAAATACGCATCTGCCGCTGTGAAGGTGTCACCGGTCAGATAGGTCTTGCCGGCCAGCTGTGCGTCAACATGGGTGAAGCGTTTGGTGAGGTGCGCGCTCGCAGCTGCCTTGGCCTCGTCCGTGGCGCCCGGCTTGAAGAAGACTCCGAAGCTCTTGTGCAGTTCCGATGAAATGAATGCCAGCCACTGCTGGACACGGTAACGGGCCATATTGCCTCCCGCCGGCATCAGGCCACTCTCCGGCTTTTGATCGGCAAGGTACTGCACGACCAGCTGCGCTTCGGTCAGGACGTCACCGTCTTGAGTAACCAGCGCCGGGACATAGCCATGAGGATTGATGGCGAGGAAGTCGTCGTTGTTGTCCGTCTGCTTGGTCTTCCCGTCAACCTTGACGAGTTCCGGCGAAAGCCCTGCTTCGTTGGCAACGATATGCGCTGCGAGCGAGCAAGCGCCCGGCATGTAATACAATTTCATAAGGTGAGCTCCATTCGAAATAAGGGCTGGCGGGGTCACCGATTGAAGAGACGGTGGAGACGCAGCCGCCTGATAGATGTTTATCCTCTGTCGATTCTTCAAGAGGTACATCGCGGATGTCGAAGCCTAGGCAATTGATATTGCGGGTGAAATTCTTTAGGGCCATCGACCCTCCCCTCCCCCTTTGCTTTCTCTTCGCAGGAAAGAGAGTGGAGGAGTGACTGTAGGGGTATCGATCTGCCATTCATTGTGGGCGTTGGACCCGACGACGCCGCGAAGTGAAGGTATCAAACTTAATTCGCATTTTCGTAGTTGACTGCGGTCAACCTCAGCGTAAACACTTGTGACTGTTAACCTCTCGTTAACTTTAAAATCCTTGCTGCAAACTGAGAATCAGAGCTAGATGCGGTTGTACGGCTAAAATAGCCTTCAAAACGCATGTGCGAGATTTTTCAGTGAATATGCAAGTGAAAGCCCAGAGGGAAATTGATGACGTTGATCTGCTTGTAACACAGCAGGCCAGCGACCTCTCTGCGATGTTGCACGAGCATCGGCTGGAGATGTTTCCCCCCAACGCGCACAAGACGCTGCGCCCGTTCCAGATCGCCGAAGTCGCCTCCTATCTTGGTGTCAGCGCCGGTTATCTGAAGAACCTGTCGCTTGAGGGCAAAGGGCCCCTCCCCGCTGTGACGCCGACCGGTCGCCGGTCCTATACGGCTGAGCAGATGCTGGAGATGCGTCATTTCCTCGACAAGAGCGCGCGCATTCCTAAATATGTGCCGCACCGTCGCGGAGCCGAACACCTGCAGATCTTGTCGGTGGTCAACTTCAAGGGCGGCAGCGCCAAGACGACGACCACCGCTCACCTCGCCCAGCATTTAGCGCTTGAGGGCTACCGGGTGTTGGCGATCGACCTTGATCCGCAGGCGTCATTGTCTGCGCTGCACGGCTTCCAGCCCGAGATCGACCACAATGAGTCGTTGTACGAAGCGCTGCGTTATGACGATCAACGCAAGTCGCTCAAGGATCTGGTGCGTCCGACCAATTTCCCCGGCCTGCACATTGTTCCGGCCAATCTGGAACTGCAGGAATACGAATACGATACGCCGCTGGCGCTCGCTCGCAATGACGGGTCGATGGGGCGGATCTTCTTCGGTCGTCTCGATGACGCGCTCGCCGATGTCGCGGACGATTACGACGTGGTGGTTATCGATTGCCCACCGCAGCTGGGGTATCTGACGCTGACGGCGCTATCGTCGTCGACGAGCGTTCTGATTACCGTCCACCCGCAGATGCTCGACGTCATGTCGATGTGCCAGTTCCTGATGATGATGGGCGAGGTGATGGGCACGCTCAAACGCGCCGGCGCAAATATGCAACTTGACTGGCTGCGCTATCTGGTGACGCGTTACGAGCCCACCGACGGGCCGCAAAGCCAGATGGTCGCGTTCATGCGTGCGATCTTCAAGAGTCACGTGCTTGTCAATGAAATGCTCAAGAGCACAGCGATTTCGGACGCGGGCATCACAAAGCAGACGCTTTACGAGGTCGACCGTTCCCAGTTCACCCGGGCGACCTATGACCGTGCGATGGAATCACTACGGCTCGTCAATGGGGAGATTGCTGACCTGATTAATGCTGCATGGGGACGTCGGTGATGGCTCGGAAGAACCTCCTTGTTTCGTTGACCGAGAGAAAGTTGACTGCGGTCAACCCGGCCGAAGAAGCGCCGGAGGCTTCGCTGTCCCCCGCAATGGAGCGCAACCGCGGACGCGGTGCGTTCGGTGCAATCACGCGCTCGATCGACGAACTCGCCGAGAAGGCGCAAGCGGTCAAGGAATTTGAAGCCAGGCTCCTCGACGGCGAAACAGTGATCGATCTCGACCCGGGATTGATCGACGTGTCGTTCATCGCCGACCGATTGGATGATGACAGCGAGGCGTTCGAGGAGCTGCTCGCCGCCATCCGGGAGAGGGGGCAGGACAGTCCCGTTCTGGTGCGTCCGCATCCGCAAGCCGAAGGTCGCTACATGACCGTTTTCGGCCACCGTCGCGTCCGGGCTGCCAAGGCACTTGACCGCAAGGTTCGCGCGGTCATCAAGCAGCTCGACGACCGGGCGCACGTCATCGCCCAGGGCCAGGAAAACAGCGCACGCGCGGACCTCTCCTTCATCGAGAAGGCTGTCTTTGCCCATAGCCTGGAAACGCGCGGCTACGATCGAGACGTTATCATGTCTGCGCTTTCCGTCGACAAGACGGTGGTGTCAAAGATGTTGTCGGTCGCAAAGGATATGCCGACTGACCTCGTGGCGTCGATCGGCGCCGCGCGCGCCAGTGGTCGCGACCGGTGGTACAGGCTGGCAGTGAAACTGCGCGACGATGATGTTGCATCCCGCGCGCGCAAGATTGCCCAGACTTCCGATTTCGTGGCGCTCGATAGTGATCGCAGGTTGGAGTTTCTTGCTGCCGAGCTTGATCGCGCCGAGGTGAAGCCAGGACGGCGGGCGCAGGACGCTCACACGTGGCGTGCGGCTGACAAGACCGTGGCGGTGGCAACCAAGGTTGGCCGTCAGGGGATGACGCTGCAGCTCACAGACAGGGATGCGAAGCCGTTTGGTACGTGGCTGTCCGACAATCTGGACAACCTCTACGACGCCTTCCGCAAATCAAACCAGTAAGTCTAACGGAGAACTGAACCGCAAAAGAAAAAGGCCCCCGAAACAGTATCCCGGAAGCCCTTCTCGTAGTGTGGTAGCTAGAGAATCGCATTTCCTGGAATCAGCGTCAAGAGTCTTTTTGGCTCCATCGCGCCGTTTTGGCGAGCGGATTTCTTTTGCCTGAAAGAAGGTGGGAGAAAAATGCAGACGCATTTCGTAGCGACGCCCTTTGGGCGGCGAGCGATGTCGCTTGGCATGATCGCAAGTCAGGCAGCTGCGCGGGATATCCCGGCCGGCACGCGTGCGAACAAATGGGAAGTGTTTCGTCACATCCGCGAGGCAAGGGATCTCATCGGCGCGACCGATCGGGGCCTGGCAATCCTCAACGCGTTGCTTTCTTTCCATCCAGAGCCCGAGTTGGCCGGAGACGGCGAGCTTGTCGTATGGCCGTCCAACGAACAATTGATGGCACGCGCCAATGGCATGCCGGCGACGACCTTGCGCCGCCATCTCGCCATTCTTGTTGATTGCGGTCTCATCATCCGCCGCGACAGCCCCAATGGAAAACGATTTGCCCGCAAGGGACGTGATGGCGAGATCCAGCAGGCCTATGGCTTCGATCTGTCGCCGGTGCTCGCCCGTGCGGCCGAGTTCGGGGCGCTCGCAGAAAGCGTTCAGGCTGAAAAGAAAGCGCTGCGTGTTGCCAGGGAACGGCTGACGCTTCTGCGTCGTGATATCGTCAAGATGATCGACACGGCGATCGAGGAGAAGGTGCCCGGGAATTGGGGGAGGGTGCTGCTCACCTACCAGGAGATCATCAGCAGGCTGCCGCGCAACGCTGGAAGGCTGGTTGCCGAGGACGTAGCCACTGATCTCCACGGACTTTGGACGGAACTGCGTGAGGTGTTGGAATCATTTGCAAAAACTCAGATTTCGGTTGCCAATGAGTCCCATTCCGGTCGCCACATACAGAATTCAAAACCAGACTCTAATCTTGAATCTATAGACTCAGAAAAAAAGAAGTCGGCCGCAGCGGTAGATCCCACGACCAACAACGTACACGTTCTGCCAGAGCGAGAGCTTCCGTTAACCATAGTTTTGGACGCTTGCCCCACTATCGGTTGGCTCGCAAAGGGCGGTGAGCCAATCCGGAGCTGGCGGGAATTGCTGGCGGCGGCGGGAATAGCGCGTTCAACGCTCGGCGTGAGCCCCAGCGCGTGGGAAGAAGCGCGCACGGCCATGGGCGACAAGCAGGCTGCGATCACGATTGCCGGGATTTATCAACGTTCAGAGCAGATCAGCAGCGCGGGCGGTTATTTGCGCAGCCTCACCGACAAGGCGCGTGAGGGCAAATATTCTGCGCTGCCGATGATCATGGCGCTGCTGCGGGCACGGTTAGACGATGCCCGGAAACCAGACGGCGGGGGAGGGGAGGGGGCTTCACCAAAAAATGAAGTCCCGCAATCATCGTCGCGGCCGCTCGAGATCAGCGAAGCTCTGAAGCGAAGCTTCGGCAAGCCTAAGGGTAGCGCCTGATGGGCAGGGAGACTGGCACGGCCATGCAGATGCGGACGACCGTGCCAGTCGCGTCACAGATTATATTGCTCGCGGGCGTAGCCACCCAGTCCAACGGCATCAAGCTTTGCCAGCGGCGCAAGGAACGTCACCTGGATGACGCCTGGCGCACGCCCAATCTCGATCGCGCCATTGATCGTTGCGCGGTTGCGCACTTCTGGCACGCTGATGCCAAGCAGTTTTGCGGCGCGCTCCAGCCCATTATCGATGGCAGCGTTCATGTTGGGTGCGGTGCCGATGACCGAGATCGGGGCCAGTTCCTCGACGGCAGCGAGGCCCCAGCTGCGCGCAAGCTTTTCAGCTCGCGCCCGCTCATCCGCCGAGAATGGTCGGGCCAGTGGCGGCAGGTCTTCCAGCAGCGGGAACAGGACGGGCCCATCGATCGGGTAGTTCTTGACCACCTCTACTTGCAACGTGACGCTGCCGGCGACGTCCATCGTGTGGCCGGCGATCTCGCCGTCTCCCTGCGCCGCGTGCATGTCGCCCATATAGACGCCGCCGCCCTTTACCTTCACGGGTGCAATGAGGATGGCGCCGGGCCTGACAGCATCGATGTCGAGATGTCCGTCGGTCTTGTGCTCAAGCAGTTCCTCCGGCGTCAGCCCGTAGGCATGGGGTGCGCCGACAAGAAATGCGCCGAAATCACCCGCATTGTGCGAATCTGGCATTGCGCGGGAAGGGGTGGTGCCGAGTTGGCCAAGGAACGGGCGCATGCGCACCATCACGCCGGGCATGTCAGAGGGCGCAAAGGCGAGGATCGGATGCTGCACGGAACCGTCCGGCAGCGCGGCGTAGTGGTAGGGATCGCGCGCAATTGTCTCGGCGGCGGCGCGTGGAACGGTCACACCGACACGTCGCGTCTCATCGAAGACGACCGTGTAACCGTGGACGATTTCGAACGGCGTGACCGCGTTCCCGCATTTGTTGCATTTGACTGCATCCTGCCCGATGCCCTCGAGATGCGTCTCCGGCCAGACTTCGTCACAGGAGGGGCACCTCGCGGCTACATATGGATCGCCGAGGCAGAAACCTTCCGGCGAGGAATCGTGTCCCGAGGCCGTCGCAATCGCCGTCACGGTCACGTCGCGGATCCTGATCGCAATGCCGTCGCCCGGTTCCGCACCATCGACATAGACAGGTTGTGTGACTTCATGCCCGCCGCGCAGACTTGGCGTGATCATCGGGCCCCAGCATCCCGGCGCCGTATTGGCGATGATCGTGCCGCCGTTTTCGACCGGACCCAACATCGGGGCGTCAGGGTCCAGAACGGCGTTGGTGTAACGGTCGACAATCACACTGCGCCTCGGCGCAGTCGAAGCAATCCCTGGCTTGTTCATGGTGTTTCCTCCCTTGATTCAACGTGTGCGCTGAATGCCTGAATTGAGCCTACTTCCCACTACGCCTGCGCTATCGCAGTGCCCGCACACCCGCACGGCGCCACCATGCATGCACGAGGCATGACCGTAAAGCCGTCATGAGAGCGCGCCAATTGTTTCAGACGAGGCCAAGCTGCGCAGTGGATTGCCTTGACTGACGCCAAGCGATGTCATGGCCGACGCTGTTGGCCGATTTTAATGAGACGACGGGCGGTGCGCTTTTGCTTCTCAAAGCGCAATAATTCGCACTTGATGCTATTCAATTTCGGCCTGCAACGTCTGGGCGATTTGCAATGCCTGATCGTGTTTCACGCTGCAGTTAGGGAATATGGGCGCGCTTCAGACCTTCGCGCCACGATACGACAAGTAGATAGTGGAGCGGCTGTGCGCCAGATGACGGCACGGTTGAATGTTTCTTGGAACTGGCAATGCAGCGCAGGTACTTCTCTCCAGCGAGTTGTCACTTGTGAGCTGATGATGCGGGAGTCGGCGAATCTGCTATGAGACCGCTTCCCTTTGTTTTTTCCATGCAGGCAAGATTGACCGCAGATCCAGTTCATATTCTCAAGACGGTCTATGGTTATGATGCGTTTCGCGGCCCACAGGCTGAGATCGTCAATCATGTCATGACTGGGAACAACGCCTTCGTTCTGATGCCTACCGGCGGAGGCAAGTCGTTGTGCTATCAGATCCCGGCATTGGCGCGTTCCGGTGTGGGGCTGGTGATCTCGCCGCTGATCGCCCTGATGGCAGATCAGGTCGAGGCGCTTCGTCAGGCCGGCGTTCGCGCCGCCGCCCTTAACTCCGACCTCGCATTAGAAGAGCGACGTGCTCTGTGGAACGAGATTTTTTCGGGACGGCTCGATCTGTTGTATGTTGCGCCTGAAACGCTCCTTAGAGCGGATGTCGTGGAGCGCCTGCGATCCGTGCCTCTGTCGTTGATCGCCATTGATGAGGCGCATTGTCTGTCACAATGGGGGCATGATTTTCGGCCGTCTTATCGTCAACTTAATATTCTGGCCGCGCAATTTCCTGACACTCCACGCATGGCTTTGACGGCCACCGCTGACGAGCCGACTCGCACAGAGATTCTGGAGCTTCTGCAGATCTCGCCACGCGACGCTTTCATCGCGGGCTTTGATCGTCCCAATATTCGCTACGCCATTGAGGAGAAGGATAATCCGAGGGCGCAGCTGAGCCGCTTTCTCAAGCGGCACCCGGGCGAAAGTGGCATCGTCTATTGCCTGTCGAAGCGCAAAACGGAAGAGACAGCAGAGTGGTTGTGCGCACAGGGCTATGACGCACTGGCCTACCATGGGGGAATGGACAAGGATCAACGCGCCTCGAACCAGGCACGTTTCCAGCATGGCGAAGCGGTCATCATGGTGGCGACCATCGCGTTCGGGATGGGGATCGACAAGCCGGATGTGAGGTTTGTCGCGCATCTCGATCTGCCGGGCAGTATTGAAGCCTATTATCAGGAAACGGGGCGAGCGGGGAGGGACGGGCTGCCATCCGATACGTTGATGCTCTACGGCACCGACGATATCGCGCTACGCGCCAGGTTCATCGAGGACTCAGATGCGCCGGACTTGCGTAAACGCACAGAGCGGCAAAAGCTGGATGCGTTACTTGGCTTGGCGGAGACGGCCGAGTGTCGGCGCAGGGTACTGCTGTCCTATTTCGGCGACGATTGCGATCCCTGCGGCAATTGCGACACGTGCATTGAGCCACCGCTTTTGTTCGATGGCACTGTCGCGGCGCAAAAGGCACTGTCCTGCATCCACCGTACCGGCGAGAGGTTCGGACAGGGCTATATTGTCGACGTTCTTCTGGGCGTTGAGGATGACCGCATCACCCGCATGGGGCACCATCAGATTTCGACCTATGGCATCGGACAGGAACATGACAGTCGAAGCTGGCGTGCGATCCTTCGCCAGTTGATTGCGTTGAGGCTGATTGATGTAGACCTTGGCGGCCATGGCGGGCTGTCGATCTCGGAGAGCGGCCGTCAGTTTCTCCGCGACAAGGCGACACTCCAGCTTCGCAAGCCTGCAAAGCGGGCTTCGCGGGGGAGAGTTGCGGGCACCGTTGCAATCGAGTTGCCGGAAGCCGATCAGGCACTGTTTCAGGCATTGCGCGAAAAGCGCTCGCAAATCGCCCGAACGCAAAATCTGCCGCCTTACGTGATCTTCCACGACAAGACGCTGATCGAACTGGCGTCTGCGCGCCCGGCGTCGCGGGCTGAAATGGCAAATGTACCCGGTGTTGGCGAAACCAAGCTCGAGCGCTACGGGCCGGCATTTCTTGCAGTTATCGCGGGGCACTCCACCTGACGCCAACCGGCTCGCGTGTCTGGTGGCCTGCCTTCACGATGCAAGTGATTTCAGGGTATCGATCAATTCCTCCACCGCCGTGCTGCGCGGTCGAAAACGACACCAGTAAAGATATGCTGGAATTTCAACGCTGTCTTCCACCGGCACGGCGACCAACCCCATCCGTTCGCAATCCATCGCCGAAAACTCATCGACGATAGATACGCCGATCTCCTCGGCAACAAAGGAGATCGCTGCCTCGACGAAATGCACGAAGACATCGATTTTTCGTTCGAAACCTGCGCGTGCATAGGTGGCGTCGATATACTTGCCGTGCGGCGTCTCCGGGGCAAACGAGATGAGCGTTTCACCCGCCAGCATTTTGGGCGAAATGGACGGTAGTCTGGCAAGCGCATGCGTTTGAGGCATGAGACAGACCAGTTTTCCGCGTGCGACGATCGTCGTTTCCAGTGTCGGGTCATCAGCCTTGGCGATGGTCGTGACACAGGCGCCCTGTCCGAACAAAAGATAGTCGCGGACGTCCTTCTGGGCGAGGAAGTCGCAATAGAAAACCCGAGCGGGATGATTGTCGCGCATACGCTTGAGCGCCTTGGGTATCAGGCGCATTCCGATGCTTGGCGTCGTTCCGAACCGGAACCTTGCGCCGTCGCCAGCGACGATGGATGAGATCGCCTCGGATAACCGGTCGAACTGGCCATACACCCGCTCGACCTCAACAAGGATCAGCTTGGCTTCCTCGGTTGGAACGAGGCGACCCCCTATGCGTTCGAACAGCGTCGTGCCCAACTCGTCTTCGAAGCGCTTGATAGTCATGGTCACACTGGGTTGCGAAACGCCCAGTTGCTGCGACGCGGAAGTGAGCGAGCCGGTCGCCATCACGGCCCGAAATACCTCGATTTGCCGATCCTTCAGTCGCGGCCTAGCCATTACCTGTCCACTTGAAATGCTTCATCTGCATAACTTTCAGTTATGATGTGTCGTGCTTAAACTATTGGTGTCCCCATTGGAAGCGCGCCATGCTTCGCTCAGGTGGCAGTTGCTGCCGGTGGTGGAGACATAGAATGATCAAGGGCAGCACCCGCCTCGTTGCGATTATTGGTTCCCCTGTTGTGCAGGTGAAGTCGCCCGAGAATTTCAACAACGCTTTTGCGCAGGCTGGCAGCGATGTTGCGATGATCGCGATGGACATTCCCAGCGATGGCATCGACGCGTTCCTTTCTTTGGCCCGAACCTGGCAAAACCTTGATGGTTTCGTGGTCACGATCCCTCATAAGCAGGCCATCGCCTCCGGGATTGATAGTGTCACACAGCGTGCGGCTTTGCTTGGCGCGGTCAATGTGGTGCGACGCGGTGCCGACGGGCAGCTGATCGGCGACATGGTGGACGGGTTGGGTTTTGTGCGCGCTGCGGAAAGCCACGGCTTCACGCCCAATGGCCGCGAGGCGCTCGTCATCGGCTGCGGTGGTGCCGGCAGTGCAATCGCTCATGCGTTGTGTGAAGCAGGCGTCTCGGTTCTGGCGATCTGCGATCCGGATGCGCAGCGTGTAGGCCGGCTGGCGTCCGCGTTGGCGGCGGAATTTCCTCAAATTTCGATCGCGACCGAGATCGGGGATCACTCGCGCTACGATCTTGTCGCCAACGCCACGCCACTTGGGATGCAGGCTGGCGATCCCCTCCCGCTGTCTGCGCCGGCAATCGCACTGCTAAAGCCGACGGCTCATGTCGCTGATGTCGTCACCTCACCGGAGGTGACGCCGTTCCTTGCAGCAGCACGCGCGCGCGGTTTGTCCATTCAAACCGGACCGGAGATGGCCAGAGCGCAGCTTGGACTGCTGGGAGCTTTCATGGGCGTGCTGTCGCCAGGCGATTGAAACAATCACGGTTTGAAGAAGACGGAAAGCGGTATGGACAGGGCAGTGGAGAAGTATGACGTCGTGGTCGTCGGCGCTGGCGCGGGTGGTATAGCCGCTGCCGTCGGTGCTGCGCGTACCGGCGCGCGCACACTTTTGATCGAGCGCTATGGCTTCATGGGCGGCGCGGCGACCAATTCGCAGGTACTGGCATATTGCGGCTTTTATGCCTGTGGAGATACCGCGCGGCAGATGGTGTATGGCGTCGGGCAGGAGCTTCTTCAGCAGCTGAAGAGCCTCGGCGTCGACATTCAGCCGATCGTCTCAAAAAGTGGTTACTGGATCATCATGCTCGATCCGGAAGCGACGAAGCTCGCCTTTGATCGGCTCGCGCTTCAGAACAACGTTGAAATTGCGCTGCACAGCCGCGTTGTCAGCGCGCAGGTTTGCGACAACCGCATTCGTTCTGTGACCTTGGCCGATCATGCCGGACTGGTCACTGTTGAAGCCGGGGCGTTCGTGGATGCCAGCGGCGAAGCGACATTGTCGGTCTTGGCCGGTGTGCCGTTGACGCTTGAAGGCGGGGCCGACGCGCATCTGCAGCCGTCGTCATTTCCTGTGCGGATTGGCGGTGTGCCGGATGGCGTCGAGTTTGACCGCGAAATCATGGCCGGGCTGATCGCCCAACATAATGAGACGGCTGAAATGCCGATCCTGCGTGCGGATGGAGGCGTTATGTCTCGTCTGCCGTTGACGGACCAGTTCTGGTGGATGGCAATCGACCTTGAAACTGACGGGATTACCAATAAGAGCCTCAGCGCGGTCGAGACAACTGCGCGAGAACTGGCTTGGCGTAATCTTGAAGTGTTGCGCCGCCATCCCGGATTTGAGCGTGCATATCTCGTTTCCACCGGTCCACAGATCGGTGTGCGTGAAACAAGGCGGCCACTCTCGCGCGCCGATGTCCAGGAAGTCGATGTGATTGAAGGCAGGCGTTACGATGACGGCATTGGCCGGGGCAGTTGGCCAGCTGAAGTTCACGAAGCTCCAGGCCGCGCGCGTTTCGTCGATATTGGCGGCGATGGCTTCTTCGACATTCGCGCAGGTGCGCTCGAAGCTGCACAGGTGGACAATCTGCGTCTTGCTGGCCGTGTGATCGGTGCCGACAGCCGCGCTTATGGCTCTGTGCGCGTCATGGGCACTGCATTTGCCTCTGGCCACGCAGCCGGTGTGTCTGCGGCCCTGGCCTCGCAAGACGGCGCAGCCGAAATAGGGCTGTTGAGGAAAACGCTTTTGGAGCAAGGCGCACTTGTCTGACCGCTTTGGAGAGAAAACGATGGAGCCTGCGGCTGCGGTTTCAGACAATTACGATTTAATCGTGCTGGGAAGTGGAGCCGCAGGCCTGGCCGCTGCAGCTACCGCCGCCAGCCACGGATTCAGGGTTCTTGTTGCAGAAAAAGACCGGCACTTCGGTGGCGCTTCGGCAATTTCAGGTGGAACAATCTGGATTCCGGGCACGGCCCAAGCCATCGAAGCGCAACTGGATAGCTCGCTTGAGACAGCGCGTAAATTTCTGATGAAGCTCGCTGGCGACGGTGCCCACACCCATTTGATTGACGCATTTCTTGCGCGCGGTGCAGAGGCGCTGGCCTATCTGGAACAAAACACCGAGCTGGAATTTCGAGTGAGACCAGTTTCGCCTGACTACCATATGGAGATCGATGGTGCGTCGGAGGGTGGTCGGGCACTCGAGATTGTCGAATATGACGGCAGTTGGCTGGGCGCGCGTTTCGCTGAACTTCGCAAGCCGCCGGAAGGAATGCTGCTCTTCGGCGGCATGATGGTCAACCGTGTCGATATTCAGCATTTTCTCAACATGCGTCGCTCATTCACGTCGTTGGCGCACTGTACCAGACTGATCCTCGGCTATCTCAAAGACCGGATCTCCCATTCTCGCGGCACGCGACTTGTTGTCGGCAACGCACTGATGGCGAGGCTGGCGCGTTCAGTGATGGACCTTGGAGTGGATCTGCGCACGAATGTGTCGACACACAGGTTGATCGTCGACGATGGCGTGGTGCGGGGCATCGTCATTGCCTCCGAAAATGGTGAGCGCGAGATCCGCGCTCGGGCGGGTGTGGTGTTGGCGACTGGTGGATTTGGTGCTTCCGGCGATGCTGGGAAATGGCGCCCGGCGACCAGCAATGATCATCGCTCGATGTCACCGCAGGCGAATGTCGGGGAAGGGCTTCGTTTCGCGGCGCAGGCCGGGGCGGCCATGGGCGAGGGGCTGGTCTCGAATTTCTATTGGGCGCCCATCTCGGTGATGGTCAAACCCGACGGGACTGAGGAAAAGTTTCCGCATCTGGTGACGGATCGCGCCAAGCCGGGCCTCATTGCCGTGAACAAGGAGGGACGCCGTTTCGTGAACGAGGCGGATTCCTATCATCGTTTTGTGATGGCAATGCAGAGTGATCCGCAACGAAACTCGCCTTGCTACCTGATTTGTGATGCCAAGGCGCTGGCGGCATATGGAATGGGGCTGGCTCGACCGGCTCCCGGGTCGAACACTGCGCTGGTCAGGAACGGCTATCTCATCAAGGCCGATACCATCGAAGAACTGGCGAGACATATCGGCGTTCCAGCCGCCGCGCTTGCGGACACGGTTACCCGTTACAATTCTGCGGCGGAAACAGGCGTCGATGGCGAGTTCGGCAAGGGCAGCAGTTCGTACAACCGCTCGATGGGCGATGCAGGCCATCGGCCCAACCCGTGCCTTGCACCGGTTGCACAGGCGCCGTTTTATGCCGTGAAATTGATGACAGGAGATCTTGGGTCGGCGCGCGGAATCTGTACAGACAGTGCGGCACGCGCGATTGATCTCGAAGGTCGGCCGATTCCCGGGCTTTACGCTGCAGGCAACGACATGAATTCCATCATGAATGGAACCTATCCTGGCCCCGGCATTACGCTCGGGCCTGCACTCACATTCGGTTACATCGCCGCGAAGGACGCAGTCGCGCGGCTACAAGATCAAGTTCAGGAGGGATGATCAGATGATCTACGAAATGAGAACCTACACGCTGCGGCCGACCCGGATGCCCGACTGGCTGGCGCTCTACAAGAACCATGCTCTGGCGGTGCAACAGGAATATCTTGGCAATCTGGTCGGATTTTTCACCACAGAGTTTGGAACAGCCAATCAGGTGGTCCATATCTGGGCATATGAAAGCCTTGATGACCGTGCAGAGCGTCGCGCGCGCATGGCTGCAGACCCACGCTGGGCCGAGTTTGGCGCAAAGAACAAGGAACTCGACGCAGTTGTCGAGCTGAAATCAACAATTCTCAAGCCAACCGATTTTTCGCCCTTGGCGTGAAGCAACTTGAAACGGACAGCATGAACGCCGCAGAAACTCTCTTCCCGAATTTTCGCTCTGTCGAGGTCGAGACCTCCGGTGCACGCCTGTCCGCGGTCGTGGGTGGGGCGGGCGCACCGGTGCTGCTGCTTCATGGCTATCCACAAACCAAGGCGGCATGGCATCGTGTCGCCGGGCCGCTCGCTGAAAAATTCACGGTCATTGCACCGGATCTTCCGGGCTATGGTGACAGCCGCGTTATCGACCCTCCGCAGGATTGGGGCAGCAAACGCTGGATGGGTGCCCAGCTCCACGAGCTGATGATGTCGCTGGGATATCAGAATTACGCAGTGGTCGGGCACGACCGTGGTGGCCGGGTGGGCTATCGCATGGCGTTGGACTTGCCCGATTCCGTGCGCGCATTCGCTTCCCTTGCGGTTGTTCCCACCTCAGAGATGTGGAGGGGGGCCGACAAGAATTTCGGCATGGGTGCATTCCATTGGTACATGCTCGCGCAGCCTCACGACCTGCCAGAAAGGCTGTTGTCTGCCGACCCGGACTATTTCCTCGACCTTACGCTGGAAAAAATGAGCGGTGGCCTCGAACGGCTGCATCCTGTCGCGCTTGCCGAATATCGGCGGGCATTTCGGGAGCCGTCAGTGCGCCATGCAATGTGTGAGGACTATCGGTCCGGTGCGGGTAGTGACGAGCGCCTGGATCTGGATGACCGCAGCAGCGGCAGAATGCTGGCTCAGCCGGTGCTGGTGCTGTGGGAAGAAGGCAGAACGTTCGGCGGCGGCCGAATCCCGATTGATATCTGGCGACAGTGGGCTGCCGATGTCTCGGGGCGTGGTTTGGCAGGGGGCCACCTGCTAGCCGAAAATGCCGCCGCCGACGTTCTTGCTGACCTCATTCCGTTTCTGGAGCGAAACTGAGATGAAGCAGGAAGCTCGGGACGAACCATCTTCAAATGGGGCCGAACCGGCACTGAGCCTGCGACAAATCGAGGTGTTTCACGCGGTTGTTCTGGCCCGCTCGATCACGGCGGCGTCCAAGGTTCTCAATGTATCTCAGCCTTCGCTGAGCCGCACCATTCGAAGAATGGAGGATCTTCTTGGGATCGAACTGTTTGCACGAGAACGAGGCGGGTTGATCCCAACCTCGGAAGCGCTGCTGATTTTCGCTGAGATTGACGGGATCGTACGACAGATTTCTGGTCTTTCGGGACAGATTTCGCGCATTATCGGCGGAGAAGCGGCGGTTTTTCGCGTCGGTGCAACGGCAAGTCCCGCCCGTGCGCTGGTGCCCCAGGCGTTGAAGGCGCTTTCCGTCAGAGTTCCCTCGCTGGAGCTGTTTTTCGATGTTCTGTCGGTGGACCAGATGGATGACTATCTGGTGAGCGGACGCGGCGAAGCGATTGTCACGATCGCTGAGGTCGACCATCCCCTGATCGGCAGCGAGCGGGTCGGAACAGCACGGCTTGTTGCGGTCGTACCAAGCTCGCATCCTCTTGCAGATCGCGAGACGCTTTCAGCGGCCGATCTGGAAGGTGTTGATTTTATTGCTTTTCCCGATTTTGGCGCGCATCACGCCGTGATCGACAAATATCTCAAGACGACCTCGGTTAACGTGAACATCAAGGCCGTGGTACGCTTTTCTGACACGGCACTGGCGCTGGCCAATCAGGGGATGGGTATCGCCCTTGTCGATGCGCTCGCCGTGATGGGGCCGATCGGCGACGGGGTCGTCGTCAGGCCCCTGCTGGATCCGCCATCTTTTCAGGTTTCTGTTCTCTGGAACCGCATGCGTCCGCGTTCCAATAATTTGAAGAACCTGATTCATATTCTGCGAAAAAGGCTGGAGGAGAAGACACCGGGAGATGAATGCCAAAGCTATGCCTTGAGGGCATGACAAGTAAGCAATTCGGTTATTGATGGTGCGCGTTGTAACTGGCAACAACGCCGTCTAATGACCCAAAGAGGTTAAACTTAGGAAGGAAAGTTACATGAACAAGTTCACATTGACTCGTCGTCAGGCTCTTCTGAGCGCCGGTGCTGCCGCTGCGGTGGTCGGGTTTGGCGTGCCTGCCCGTGCAGAGATGAAAGTCAATCTGGGCGTGATCCGGCTGGCCAGCCATGCGCCCAGCTTCATTGCGTTCGAGCGCGGATACTACAAGGACGAAGGTCTGGATGTTGAGCTGAAGTACTTTGAAGCAGCTCAGCCGATGGCCGTTGCCATCGCCTCGGGCGATGCTGACTATGGCGTGACCGCGATGAGCGGCGGCCTGATCAGCCTCGCTGAAAAAGAGGTCATCAAGGTTATCGGCGGCGCTCTGACCGAAGAGAAGGGTCTCGTCGGTGCGATTATTCTCGCCTCGAACAAGGCTTATGAAGCCGGTCTGACCTCGCCTAAGGAGCTGGCAGGCAAGTCCTTCGGCATCACCACGACCGGTTCGTCCTTCCATTTCATGGCGCACAAGATCGCACAGGCCAACAACATTCCGTTGTCCGAGATCAGCCTGCGTCCGTTGCAGAAGGTCGGCGCAGTTGTTGGTGCACTGTCGTCGGGTCAGATCGACGCCTGGGCGATCCAGCCGAGCATCGCCAAGAAGCTCATTGCTGACGGCGCAGCCAAGCAGATTGGTCTGGTTTCCGATTACGCACCTGACTACCAGGTGACGACGGTGTTCACGTCGACCAACAACGCGGCCAATGAGCGTGAGAAGACCGAGGCCTTCATCCGCGCTTATTCGAAGGCCGTCGCCGACTACAACGCGGCGTTCGTCGACAAGACCGCTTCAGCCGAAGACGTCGATGCACTCGCCAAGATCGTTCACAAATATGTCGAGGCGGATCTCCCATTCGAGCAGGCCAAGACAAATCTGGTTGAAGGCTCGATGCGCATCAACAACAACCTGGCAATGTCGCTAGGCTCGGTCACCGAGCAGCTGGACTGGTTCAAGTCGGAAGGCATGGTCAAGGACACCATTACGCCAGAGATGCTTTTCGACACTTCCTACGTCGAAATTCTCTGATCTTTCGACATTATTGAAAATCGCGGGAGGCCCGTAACGGGCCTCCGCTGGAGTTCGCCATGGATTTGCGGATCGACAAAGTCAGCCATACTTATGGTTCAGTAGAGGTCTTGCGTGATATTTCGCTCGACATCCCTCAGGGGCAGATTGTCTGTCTCATCGGCCCTTCCGGTTGCGGAAAGTCGACGCTGTTGCGGTTTCTCGGGGGGCTCGAACAGCCAACATCCGGTTCCGTCCTTCAGATTGGTGAGCCCGATAGCGACTCGCTCAATCCTTTGACCTATGTCTTCCAGCACTTCGCTTTGCTGCCCTGGCGTACGGTTGAGGGCAATATCAAGCTGGTGCTGGAAGACCATGGCATCAGCGGCAGCGAGATGGACAAGATTGTGACGGATGTGCTTGCCCGCACAAGGCTGTCTGATTTCCGCACGGCGCTGCCAAAACAGCTGTCCGGCGGCATGAAACAGCGCGTGGCGATTGCCCGCGCTCTTGCCGTGCGCCCGGCTGTCATGTTGATGGACGAGCCCCTGTCGGCGCTGGATAGCCAGACGCGCGAATTGCTGATGGATGATCTTGTCGGGTTGTGGACGCGCCAGCCATTCACTGCCGTCTATGTCACGCACAATCTTGCCGAAGCTGTCCGCCTTGGCCATCGCATTGTTGTTCTGTCGCGCCGTCCGGGCCGTATCCGCGCTATTGTCGATATCGACATGCCGCTCGATGAACGAGCGCTTGCGAATGTCGAGCTTGAAGCCAAGCAGCAGGAACTGTGGGAGCTGATGCGCGAAGAGGCTGCGGCTGCAGATCAGGAGTTGCTCAATGTCTGATGCCGTGGTGCGTAAGGTTAAATTCCGGGGCCGTGGCTTCGAGCCGACGCATGTGCGCGGCGTGGGCCTTGTTGTGTTCATCATGCTGATTGCCATCGCAGAGCTTGGAACCCGCAGCGGTTTCATCTCTTCCCTGACACTGCCGCATCCGTCGGCGGTTCTGGAGACGCTGGTCCAGCTTTACAACACCGGTCTGCTCTGGAAGCATCTGTTGCCGTCGCTGAATCGTCTGGTTGTTGGCGCGTCTCTGGGGATTGCCGCCGGCATTGGCCTGGGTGTGCTGATTGGCTTGTTCAGTCTCGTGCGCGCTGGGCTTGTCCCGCTGGTCGCCGCGCTGTTCCCGATCCCGAAGATCGCGCTGCTGCCGCTGTTCGTCATCTGGTTTGGCATCGACGAAACGTCCAAATATGCGCTGATCGCATTTGGAACCTTTACGCCGACCGTCGTGGCGACCTATGGCGCGGTCGACAATGTGGATCGCAGCCTCATCCGCATGGGGCAGAGTTTCGGCCTGTCGTGGTGGTCGATCGTACGCAAGATCGTGCTCCCCGGTGCGTTTCCGGCAATCTTGTCCGGTCTGCGCGTTTCGATCTCCATTGCGATCATCCTGCTCGTGGCCGCCGAGATGCTTGGCGCGGAATATGGCGTCGGCTCCTACATTCTGGAGGCGGGGGCGCTGTATGATCTTGAGCGCCTGTTTGCCGGCGTGACGATCCTGTCCGTGATGGGTCTGGTCACGAACTGGCTTATCGGATTGATCGAGAAACGTTTCCTGGGCTGGCGCTGATCCGCGGTAGTCCCGGACACCTGTCGGGCGGCTCCTTGCCAGTCGAAGAGCCGTCCGCTTAACAAACCGAAAGTACCAAGATGCTGGCCTTGCAGAAAATGCAGCCTGGCGCTGGCTTTGAATTGCGCCAAATCCCCGAAATTTCCACGCTGTCACCCGACGAAGTTCTGGTGCGTGTTCGGGCGACGGGAATTTGTGGAACGGATCTGCACATCGCGGCCTGGACGCCTGGATATGAATCGATGCAGTCCGCCATGCCGGTGACCCTCGGTCACGAATTTGCCGGTACGATCGTCGCCGTTGGCGCGAATGTTGACCACGGCATGGTTGGCATGAACGTCACCGCGCGCCCTTCCGTTCTGTGCGGAACCTGTGCGGCATGTCGCGCCGGCGATGAGGACAATTGTACCGGCCGGCGTGGGATAGGTATCGGACGCAACGGTGCGTTTGCCTCCCATGTCGCTGTGCCAGAAGCCAACTGCGTGCCACTGCCGTCCGGATTGGATTTTGAGATCGCGGCGCTGACGGAACCAATGACGGTGTGCGCGGAAGCTGTCGATACAGGCGAAGTGGCGACGGGCGACCGGGTACTGGTGCTTGGGCCTGGTTTCATCGGCCAGGGCATCGCGCTGTTTTGTGAGGCGGCGGGAGCCTCCGAGATCGTGATTTGTGGCCACAATGACGGGCCGCGCTTGGCAACGCTCAACGCGATAGGTTTCAAGAATACCGTCGACACTGCCGGATCGTCTCTTCGCGATGCGCTGGCTTCATATCTGGAGCGTGGCGGCTTTGATGTTGTGATCGAGGCGACCGGAGCGCCGCACGTGGTGCCCGAAGCCCTTTCATGTCTGAAAAAGCGCGGCATCATGGTGATTGCCGGGATTCATCCCCGCCCGGCTTCCGTCGACCTGACAGTCCTTGTCCGTAACCACCAGCAGTTGCGTGGCTCCTATCGCTCGCCATTGGCAACTTGGGGTCGCGTGGTCGATTACTTGGCTGCCAATCAGCAGCGCGTTCGAGGTTTGATCACCCACCGGTTTGATCTTGGGGATGCAGCAAAGGGGTTTGATCTGGCGCAGTCCAAGACAGCCTCGAAAGTCGTCATTCAACATCCGCAGGATTGATACGAATGACTGCATTTCTTCCATTGTGGAATAAATTCGATCCATCACTGCTTGACGAGTATGAGTGCTGGCACACATTTGAGCATGTGCCCGAGCGGGTCAGTGTTCCCGGATTTCTGGGTGCCAGACGCTACGCGCGCGGGGAGGGAGGAGAGCGTGTCTTTTTCACGCTCTACGAAATCGAGTCGCTGCAGGTGCTTGAGACAACCGCCTACAGGGAGCTTGTCGATCAGCCGAGCGACTGGTCGGCGCGCATGCGCCAGTATTTCAGCGATTTTCGTCGCTATCCGTGCGAGCTTGTGGCCTCTGGCGGACGAGGTATTGCGGGTAAGATCGCAACGTTGATCCTGCCGCTGGAACGGGCTTCCGATGCCGAACAGATAGTCGAGCCGCTTCAGGACCAATTAAAGCGAGGCGCCCTGACATCGTTCAGGCTCGGACTGTCGACGCCCAGGCCGCAATACAAGGTTTTTCACCAGAATTCAGTCGGCGGCGATGCTTGTGCGGTTGCTGTTGTCGTCGTCGAGGCGACCACGGTCCAGCAATTGAACGATGTGGTGCGAGCGCTGGGCGCGCCGATATTGCGGCTTGCTCCGAAAGTGAAGGCCGAATGGGAGGTCTTCGACCTGCTTTGTGCCATCACCAGTGAAGACCTGCCGCAGCGGGAAGGGTGGAGAATGCCTCCGCGCGCCGATCTACAAGCATCATACCTGTGACATTGACCGCTCAGGCGCGGTCGAGCGCTTGGTTGCTTCCGTCCGAATTCGCACTTTGGGCAGGCGTGAAACGCGCCACCAGCGTGTGAAGCTCGCCGGGGTAGGTGAAGCGCACAAAGGTTACCGCACCCGTCATACTCCAGGTTCTGCGTTCAATGACGAGACAACTGGTTCCCGCCGGCTTGTCGAGCAGCCTTGCAGTTTCTCTTGAGGCACTGATGGCGCTGATGCGATGCTCAGCCGTTGTCCATGGCACTTGGGCGATCAGCCATGGGCCGGGCGGTGTTTGCTCAAAATCGACATCGGCAGCTTCGGCCACAACGGTCGTGTTGATCAGCCGCTCTTCCAGACAGAAGGGTTTTCCGCCGCCCATATGTACGGCGACGATCCTGCGCAGGAGAGTGCCGCGCGCGATTTCCATCTGCAGTCGCTCGTCGGCAGTCGTTTTGCCTTGCGACTGAGCTTTCAGGACATAGGCATAGGGCAGGCCGAGAGATCGGACCTCGCCCTCGACATCGTGAATTTCCAGGATCGCGGATTGCGCGCGAGGTGCCGTGACAAAGCTTCCTGCCTTGCGATGACGTTCGATCAGGCCAGCTTTGGCCAATTGGGTCATCACCTTGTTCACAGTCATGCGCGAGCAGCCATATTGCTCGGCAAGATTGACCTCGAACGGCAAGCGATGTCCGGGAGGCCATTCGCCGGACACGATCTTTCCTTCGATCTCTCGCAGTATCGTCTGGTGAAGCGTCGTCGTCTGGCCGGGTCTAGTCACAGATTTCTCATCGCGCATCGGCGACTTATGTCCTGCGCAGCGCTAGTCGGCAAGGTGTGACATTGTCTTGCGGAAACGCGCGGAGATCCGATCATGGTCGCGGTGTCGCCCGCTTTCGACCAGTTTCCTGCCGCGCACCCAGACACAATCAACGCCGATATCGCGGGCAAAGACGAAATGGTCGAGCACCTTGTGTGCGGGAAGATATGCAGCCGGTGAGGTGTCGAGTGCCAGGAGGTCGGCGGGTGCGCCCGCGAGGATGCCGCCGACCGCGCCTGTGGCCTGCGCGCCCCCTGCCAGCGCATGTTGATAGAGCGAGACGCCAGTCGACTGGCCGGGCTCGGCGACGACATTGCGCGAGCGGCGCAAGAGACGCTGCGAATATTCCAGCGTCCGCAGCTCTTCCGGCAAAGAGATCAGAATATTGCTGTCCGATCCCACGCCAAAGCGACCGCCATTGGCGATGAAGCCAGGCGCATTGAAGACACCGTCGCCAAGATTCGCTTCCGTGATCGGACAGAGACCGGCGATGGCACCGCTTCGCGCCATCCCTGTTGTTTCATCGTCGCTCATATGCGTGGCGTGGATCAGGCACCAGTGCTCGTTGACGTCAGCGTTGTCGAGCAGCCATTCCACCGGGCGCTTGCCCGACCATGCAACGCAGTCCTCAACTTCCTTGATCTGCTCGGCGACATGAATATGCACCGGCTTGTTCGGAAGCAGCTGCGTTACGGTATCCAGTTCCTGCGGCGTCACCGCACGAAGGCTGTGCGGAGCGACGCCCAATACCGAGCCTGAAACATCGGAGAAAATCTCGGAGGAGCGCTCGATCAGCCGCGCAAACCCGTCGAGATCATGAATGAAACGCCGCTGTCCTTCGATCGGTGCAGCCCCGCCAAAACCCGAATGCGCGTAAAACACTGGAAGCAAGGTCAGCGAGATGCCGGTTTCAACGCTCGCAGCCGCGATGCGCACCGCCATCTCGGCAGGATCGGCGTAAGGCGCGCCGTCCTTGTCGTGGTGGAGATAGTGAAACTCGCCGACGCGGCAAAATCCTGCTTCCAGCATCTCCATGTAGAGCTGCGCCGCGACCGCCTGCACATCGTCTGGGCTCATCGACAGCGCCAGACGATACATCTCAGTGCGCCAGCTCCAGAAACTGTCTTCCGCAGGGCCGCGGGTTTCGGCGAGCCCCGCCATCGCCCTTTGAAATGCATGGCTGTGCAAGTTCGCCATTGTCGGCACCACGAAAGAATGGCGCTCGTCGCCCGCCTGCGCCGTCGCTCCCGGCGTGACGCTTTCGATGCCTGTCGCTGAAAAAACGATGCGCACATCACGGGCCAGCCCCTCGGGCAACAGCGCGTTTTCAGCGTGAATCGCAGCCATCAGCAAATCTCCTCCGCAATCGGGCTTGACATTTTGGCCCGCGAGCCATTTGATTAAGTATATACATATTAACGTCGCAGACGCAACGGCTTGTCGGGAGGTAGCAGTGGCAAAGGGCGATCAGATCTGGACCAACGCGCGTCTCATGACGCTCGATCCTGCCTCGCAGGGCCTTGGGCTTGTCGAGAGCGCTGCGATTGCCGTGCGTGAGGGAAAGATCGTCTTCGCGGGCCCTGCCGCTGATCTGCCGTCATCAGAACTGTCCGGCGCGACGACGACGGATTGCGAGGGGCGCTGGATCACGCCCGGTCTCGTCGACTGCCACACCCATCTCGTCCATGCCGGCAACCGCGCCCGTGAATTCGAGATGCGGCTCGCAGGCGCTTCCTATGAGGAGATTGCGCGTGCTGGCGGTGGCATCGTCTCGTCCGTTCGCAATGTTCGTGAAGCCTCCGAAGCCGATCTTGTGGCAGAAACCCTGCCACGGCTGGATGCGCTGATCGGCGAGGGCGTCACCACGGTTGAGATCAAGTCCGGCTACGGCCTCACTGTCGCGGACGAGTTGAAGATGTTGCGCGCGGCACGCCAGCTGGCCGATGCACGCGATGTCGCGATCACCACCACCTATCTTGGCGCCCACGCAACGCCCGCCGAGTACAAGGGCCGCAATGTCGATTTCATCCGCGAGGTTGTGCTGCCCGGTCTTGAAGCCGGTCACGCCGAAGGCCTTATTGATGCGGTAGACGGCTTTTGCGAGGGCATCGCCTTTTCGCCCGACGAGATGAAGCTCGTCTTCGACGCCGCGCAGCGTCTAGGCTTGCCTGTCAAGCTGCACGCCGACCAGCTTTCCAACCTCCACGGCGCAGCGCTTGCCGCCGGCTACGGCGCTCTGTCCGCCGATCATCTCGAATATACCGACGATGCTGGCGCTGCGGCGATGGCCAAGGCAGGCACGGTCGCCGTGCTGCTTCCGGGCGCATTCTACTTCATCCGCGAGACGAAGAAGCCGCCGGTCGAGCTCTTCCGCAAGCACGGCACGCATATGGCGCTTGCCACCGACAACAATCCCGGCACCTCGCCGCTGACCTCGCTGCTCCTGACCATGAATATGGGCGCGACGCTGTTTGCCATGACGGTCGAGGAGTGCATCGCCGGGACTACCCGCGAGGCCGCCCGGGCGCTGGGCAAGCTCGACCGCATCGGCACGTTGGAAGCCGGCAAGGACGCCGATTTCGCTCTCTGGTCGATCAGCGAACCCGCCGAACTCGTCTACCGCTTCGGATTCAATCCGCTGCACGCGCGCGTTCGCGCCGGCCGCACCCATATCACCGCCTAGTCTGGAACATTCTCATGACCATTACGCTCCATCCCGGTTCTGTCCCGCTTTCGCAGCTCGCCGACATCTATTGGAACGGCACCAATGCCGTGCTCGACCGCAGCTTTGATGCTGGCATCGAACGCGCGGCTGCGCGCATCGCCGCCATCGCTGCCGGGAATGCTCCCGTCTATGGCGTCAATACCGGCTTCGGCAAACTCGCCTCGATCAAGATCGACAGTGCCGATACAGCGACGCTGCAGCGCAACCTCATCCTGTCGCATTGCTGCGGCGTTGGCGCACCGATGCCCGACAATGTCGTGCGCCTGATCATGGCGCTGAAGCTCGTTTCGCTCGGCCGCGGCGCGTCCGGCGTGCGGCTCGAACTGGTCCGTCTTATCGAAGCGATGCTGGAAAAGAACGTCCTCCCGGTGATCCCCGAAAAGGGTTCTGTCGGTGCGTCGGGCGACCTTGCCCCACTGGCGCATTTTGCCGCCGTGATGATGGGCGAAGGCGAAGCCTTCTTCAACGGCGAGCGCCTGCCGGGTGCCGATGCGCTTTCCCGCGCCGGTCTGTCGCCAGTCGTGCTCGCTGCCAAGGAAGGCTTGGCGCTGATCAACGGCACGCAGGCATCCACTGCGCTTGCACTGGCCGGTCTCTTCCGTGCCCATAGGGCGGCGCAGGCGGCCCTCATCACTGGCGCGCTTTCGACCGACGCGGCGATGGGCTCGTCCGCGCCGTTCGTGGAAGACATTCACACGCTGCGCGGTCATCGCGGCCAGATCGACACGGCTGCCGCGCTGCGCGCATTGCTTGACGGCTCGGTGATCCGCGAAAGCCATATCGAGGGCGACGAGCGCGTTCAGGATCCGTACTGCATCCGCTGCCAGCCGCAGGTCGACGGCGCCTGTCTCGACCTGCTGCGTCAAGTTGCACGCACGCTGGAGATAGAAGCCAACGCGGTGACCGATAATCCGCTCGTCCTGTCCGATGACAGCGTCGTTTCGGGAGGAAATTTCCACGCGGAGCCAGTCGCCTTTGCCGCTGACCAGATCGCGCTTGCCGTCTGCGAGATCGGTGCCATCGCGCAGCGCCGTATCGCGCTTCTGGTCGACCCGGCGCTGTCCTACGGACTGCCGCCGTTCCTTGCGAAGAAGCCCGGCCTTAACTCCGGCCTGATGATCGCCGAGGTCACGTCTGCCGCGCTGATGAGCGAAAACAAGCAGATGTCGCACCCCGCATCGGTCGATTCGACGCCCACTTCGGCCAATCAGGAAGACCATGTGTCGATGGCCTGCCACGGTGCGCGCCGCCTGTTGCAGATGACCGAAAATCTGTTCGCCATCATCGGCATCGAGGCGCTGGCCGGTGCGCTGGGCGTCGAACTGCGCGCACCGCTGATCACCAGCGCCGAACTGCAGAAGGCGATTGCCTGCGTGCGCAATGTGGTGCCATCGCTTGAGGAAGATCGCTACATGGCCAACGACCTTGAAGCCGCGACCCGTCTCATCGCAGATGGCGCGCTGGTTGGTTCCGTATCCGCCAACATCCTGCCGGCGCTGGAAGCCTGAGGATGAGCGATCTTTACGAAATCTCGCGTGGGTCGTCGCCGGTCATTCTCGCATTTCCGCACACCGGAACCAACGTTCCCGCCGATATCTGGGACCGTCTCAACGACAATGGCCGTCTGCTCGCAGACACCGATTGGCACATTCACCAGCTCTATGCCGGCCTCTTGCCCAATGCGACGACCGTGCGAGCCACGTTTCATCGCTATGTCATCGACGCCAACCGCGACCCATCCGGTGTCAGCCTCTACCCCGGCCAGAACACCACCGGTCTGGTCCCCACCAGCGACTTTGACGGCAATCCGATCTGGAAGGACGGCGAAGAGCCGTCCGAGGCCGACATCGCACTTCGCCGCGACAATTTTCACCGCCCGTATCATGCTACCCTTGAGGCGGAGATCGAGCGTGTGCGCGCCGAACATGGCGTTGCTGTGCTCTATGACTGCCATTCGATCCGCTCGCTGATCCCGTTCCTGTTTGAGGGCCGACTGCCCGATTTCAACATCGGCACCGACGGTGGCATGACCTGCGATCCGGCCATCGAGCAGGCTGTGGTCGATGTCACAGCGGCAGCTGATGGCTATTCGTCGGTGCTCAACGGCCGCTTTCGTGGTGGCTGGACGACGCGGCACTACGGCAAGCCGGGGACCGGCGTCCACGCCATCCAGATGGAACTCGCGCAGATCAACCATCTCGCCACCGAAGCCCCGCCCTTTGCCTATGACGCGGCGAAAGCCGACCGCCTGCGCATCCACCTGAAACAGTTACTTGAGCGCATCGAGACCATCGCGCTCGGCCTGAAACGCTGAGGAGACAGATCGATATGACCAATCCCCGTCACAATGAACGCGAAATTCGCGCCCCACGCGGCAACGAGCTCACCGCCAAGAGCTGGATGACCGAAGCGCCGCTGCGCATGCTGATGAATAATCTCGACCCGGATGTCGCCGAGCGTCCAAACGAGCTGGTCGTCTATGGCGGCATTGGCCGCGCCGCGCGCACCTGGGCAGACTTCGACCAGATCGTCGCGAGCCTGAAGACGCTCACCGAGGAAGAGACCCTGCTGGTCCAGTCCGGCAAGCCGGTCGGCGTTTTCCGCACCCACAAGGACGCCCCGCGCGTCCTGATCGCCAATTCCAATCTCGTGCCGCATTGGGCAACCTGGGACCATTTCAACGAGCTCGATAAGAAGGGTCTGGCCATGTACGGCCAGATGACCGCGGGGTCGTGGATCTATATCGGCGCGCAGGGCATCGTGCAGGGCACCTACGAAACCTTCGTCGAAGCCGGTCGCCAGCACTATGGCGGCAACCTCAAGGGTAAGTGGATCCTGACCGGCGGCCTCGGCGGCATGGGCGGCGCGCAGCCACTTGCTGCGGTCATGGCCGGTGCCTGCTGCCTTGCGGTCGAGTGCGACGAAACCCGCGCCGATTTCCGTCTCCGCACCCGCTATGTCGATGAAAAGACCCACAGCCTCGACGAAGCGCTGGCGCGGATCGAGGAGTGGACCAAGGCTGGCGAAGCAAAGTCCATTGCGCTCATCGCCAATGCCGCCGACATTTTCCCGGAACTCGTTCGCCGTGGCGTCAAGCCTGACATCGTCACCGATCAGACCTCGGCCCATGACCCTGTCCACGGCTATCTGCCGCAGGGTTGGACCGTTGCCGAATGGCGCGCCAAGCAGGAGAGCGATCCGAAGGGCGTCGAGAAGGCCGCGCGCGCATCAATGAAGGTGCATGTGCAGGCGATGGTCGACTTCTGGGACATGGGCGTTCCGACCCTCGATTACGGCAACAACATCCGTCAGGTCGCGCTTGAGGAAGGGCTTGAAAACGCCTTCGCGTTCCCCGGCTTCGTTCCGGCCTATATCCGCCCGCTGTTCTGCCGTGGCATCGGCCCGTTCCGCTGGGCGGCCCTGTCGGGTGATCCGGAGGATATTTACAAGACCGATGCCAAGGTGAAGGAGCTGCTGCCCGACAACAAACACCTGCACAACTGGCTCGACATGGCACGCGAGCGCATCTCGTTCCAGGGCCTGCCGGCGCGCATCTGCTGGGTCGGGCTTGGCGATCGCCACCGCCTCGGCCTTGCCTTCAACGAGATGGTCAGAAACGGCGAGCTCAAGGCGCCAATCGTCATTGGCCGCGACCATCTTGATTCAGGGTCGGTCGCCTCGCCAAATCGCGAGACCGAAGCGATGAAGGACGGTTCGGACGCCGTGTCCGACTGGCCGTTGCTCAACGCGCTTCTCAACACCGCGTCGGGCGCGACATGGGTGTCGTTGCACCATGGCGGCGGTGTCGGCATGGGTTTCTCGCAGCACTCCGGCATGGTGATCTGCTGTGACGGCACCGACGACGCGGCCCGCCGCATTGAGCGCGTCTTGTGGAACGATCCCGCCACCGGCGTCATGCGTCACGCCGATGCCGGCTACGACATCGCGCTCGACGTCGCCAGGGAAAAGGGCCTTCGCTTGCCCGGCATCCTCGGCAACTGAGATGCAGATCCTGCGCCGCGCCGGCTACCGGCAAATGCCATGGAAGAACGGACAGGGCCTCACCGAAGAGGTCCTGACCTTTCCTGAAGGCAGCACTGTTGATGCGTTCGACTGGCGCATCAGCATCGCCCATGTCGGCGCGGATGGTCCGTTTTCGCTCTTTCCGGGCATCGACCGGACCATCGCACTGCTTGAAGGCGCAGGGCTTATCCTTGATCTGCCGGACGAGAGCGAACACCTGCTTTCGCCCGGCGGAACACCTTTCCCGTTTCCGGGCGAATGGCAGATCTCCAGCCGCAATGTGAATGGCGGCACGATGGATCTCAACGTCATGACGCGGCGCGGTCGCTTTGCGCACCGGATGGAGCGCCGTGTGTTTGAGGCGGAGAGCAAAATCACGGCAAAGTCGATCCGGTTTCTCGTTCCGGCATCTGCGGGCAGCATCATGACGCAAACCGAAGAAGTGAGGTTCGGTCCATTCGACTGCCTGATGATCGAGGATGGGGAGAGCTTTACTCTTGGCCCGGTTTCGGTGTCGATGCTTGACATTGAGCTGTGGGCTGTGGCGTAAGCCCGACAGAGCGGCGAAAGTACATTTTCGGATGAAAGCATGACCGCCGCAGATTGCAGCGACCTCTATGGAATCAGCCATGCCCAATCCAAATTTCATCCATCACATCCACATCAAGTGCGACGATCCTCAGGCCGCTGCCGCATGGTATGGGCAGGTGTTCGGCGCTTCGGTCGTGATGGATGCAACGCGCCCGTCGGGAGAGCGGCTCATTCGCTGTGCGCTGGGTGGCAAGGACGGCCCGTTGCTGATCTTCTCAAATCCTGCGCCGGGTTTGAAATTGCCAAAGGGCCAGACCGAACTGACGCTGGGCCTCGAGCATTTCGCTATTGTCACCGACAACCTTGAGAAACTGATCGAGAAGGCTTGCGCTCATGGCGCGACCTTGATCGGCGAGCAGGCCGAGCTCGCCGACGGCACCCTCATCGCATTTGTCGCGACACCCGAGGATGTTCGCATCGAACTGATGCAATTGCCGAGCTGACGGCCTTGCCGTCAACCGTAGCGGCTGACGGCAAGATCTGTCGCGTCGATCTGCGGCTTGCGTCCACTGACGAGATCGCTGATCACGAGCGCGGATCCGGTGCTCATGGTCCAGCCCAGGGTGCCATGGCCGGTGTTGAGATAAAGCCCGTCGATCTTGGTCGGGCCGATCACCGGCGTCCCGTCCGGCGTCATCGGGCGCAGACCTGACCAGAACGTGGCCTGGTCCATATCGCCGCCCGGAAACAGATCTGTCACCGAATGAGCGAGCGTCCGCTTGCGGGCTTGTCCCAGATCGTTCGTATAGCCTGAGATTTCTGCCATTCCGCCCACCCTGATCCGGTCGCCGAGACGGGTGATCGCGATCTTGTAGGTTTCGTCCATGACCGTCGATTCAGGTGCGCGGGAGGCATCGACGATTGGGAGCGTGAGCGAATAGCCCTTCACCGGATAGACCGGCAGAGCGATGCCATAGCGCTTCAGCAGCAGCGGAGTGTAGCTGCCGAGTGCGACAACCACCTTGTCGGCTGCAATCCGTTCCTGTTCGCAGATAACTCCGCGAACCTTGCCGCCCTCGATATCCAGGCCGTTGACGCCGGTATTATAGCGGAACTTTACGCCCAGAGCTGCGGCCTTTTCCGCCAGCGAATTGGTGAACTTGAAGCAGTCGCCGGTCTCGTCTTTCGGCGTCAGAAGACCGCCGACGAATTTATCCGAGACATGGCGCAGAGCTGGCTCGACCGCCAGGCAAGCGTCGCGGTCCAGCACCTCATAGGGGATACCGTCCGCTGCGAGCGCCTTGACGTCCTTGCCTGATGCATCCAGCTGCTGCTGGGTGCGGAACAATTGCAGCGTGCCTTGCATCCGGTGGTCGTAGTCAATCCCGGTCTCGGCCCGCAGATCGGCAAAGGCGGTTCGGCTGTAATCGGCCAGTTGCAGCATTCGGCTCTTGTTGATGGCGTAGCGCGATGACGTGCAGTTGGACAGCATCCGGAGCATCCACGAGATCATCGTCCAGTCGAGCTTTGGACGCAGGATCAGCGGAGCGTGTTCCATGAACACCCATTTCAGCGCCTTCATTGGAATGCCCGGTGCAGCCCAGGGCGAGCAGTAGCCGAACGAGACTTCGCCTGCATTGGCAAAGCTGGTTTCCAGCGCCGGTCCGGGCTGCCGGTCGATGACGGTGACCTCATGTCCCGCCTTTGCAAGCTGATAGGCGGTGGTGACACCGATGATGCCTGCCCCGAGAACGATGACTTTCATGTTGGTTGCCCCTGGGTCCGAATTGTTCAGCAGTAGGTGCGCCGGTAGCGCGTGCCGAGACGTGTTAGGATTTCGTATGAAATGGTATCGGCTGCGCTGGCGATGTCGTCGATCGTCTGGTGTTGCCCGATAACTTCGACCAGACTGCCAAGTTGCAGCGCATCCGGCGCCAGCGCCGAGACATCGACGATGGTGCTGTCCATCGACACTCTGCCGACGATCGGAAGGCGCACGCCCCCATGGTAGAATGCACCGCGGTTGCTGAGGCTTCGGGGCAACCCATCCGCATAGCCAATGGCCAGTGTAGCCAGGCGCATCTGAGATGCCGCAATGAAGCTGCTGCTGTAACCGATGGCCGCGCCGGGCGGGACCGTCCGTGTCTGCACAACCGCGACGTCCAGTTTCACCACGGGCTCCATCGGGTTCTGACGCCCGCCCGTGGGCGCGCCGCCATAAAGGGCAATGCCTGGGCGCACCAGATCTGCGTGGTATTGCGTGCCAAGGAATACGCCGCCGGAATTGGCGAAGCAGACAGACATGCCTGAAAATTCCTCCGAGACCTGCTGCATTTCGACAAGCTGGGCCGGATTCTGATCGCTTTCATTGTCGTCGGCTGAAGCCAGATGGCTCATGACATAAAGAAGGTCGAGACTCTCGCTCTCGGCTGCAAGCGCTTTTGCTTCCGGTCTGTCTTCAGGCGGGATGCCAAGCCTGCTCATGCCGGTGTCGAACTGAAGGATGACAGGGAGTTTCCTGCCGAGTTTAACTGCCGTGGCATGCCAGCGCTTCAACTGTTCGAGCGAATTGGCCACCGGGACAATGTTTGCTTGCGCGCACATCACCTCGTTTCCGGGTTGAAGGCCGTTCAGAACATAAAGCGTTGCGCCGGGCAGGTCAGCGTGAAGCTCCATTGCTTCAACGAATTCTGCGACGAAAAAATCGCGGCATCCTTGGGTAAGAAGCGCACGAGAGATCTGCAATGCGCCCAATCCATACGCATTTGCCTTGACGACGGCGGCGGCGCGCGCCGGTGCTGCCTGCGCAGCAATCCGTTCATAATTGCGCTGAAGCGCTGCAAGGTCGATCGCCAGGTAGCCGGACGCTGCAACCTCGCTCTCGTCAGCGACGATGTGTTTCTGGCGCAGCCCTATGTTCACTTCAATCTCCGTGATCGGCCGGATGTTCCCTCTGGGCAAGATCATATTGAATTTTCGGTGAAATTTCTTACTGTGAGATGAAAGAGACGTGCGCGGAAAGATGATTTTCCGCATATTCAATCAATGGAACGAATATTCTGCCATGCCAACATATGATCGTACGGACCGTGAAATTGTCAGGCTACTTCGGCTCGACGGGCGCATGACGAATGCCAGGCTGGCAGAAGAGGTCGGACTGTCGCCTTCTGCCTGTTTGCGGCGTGTGAAGCTGATGGAAGAAGCCGGTATCATTCGTGGCTACACGGCCATCGTCGATTCCTCCAAGGCGGAAGCGATGATTGCTGTCATCATCAACATCACGCTGGAGCGGCAGACGGAAGAATATCTCGACCGCTTTGAAGCAGCGGTTCGAAAATACCCGGAAATCCGGGAGTGTTTTCTGATGACCGGCGGCGCTGACTATCTTCTGCGTGTCGAGGTCGCGACTGCGGGGGACTTTGAGCGCATTCACAAGGAGATACTCTCCGCGATGCCCGGCGTTCTGCGCATTCACTCAAGCTTCTCGATCCGCAATGTGCTGGCTTCTAGGCGGCGGTGATACCTCTGACATGAAGTTGTGCGGTTTGGTGAGGGTTTGTGGTGGAAGGCGCACCGTTGCACTAGTTTGCCTTCATGGGGAAGAAACCTGATTCGTTGCGTCGGCCGGCTGCGCCTTTGCCCAAGGTGCCTGCCTGGGCGATGCTGCGTGGAACGGACGCATCTGACATTGATGCCGCCTATGCTGCCGGGGCAGCTCTCACTGCCGTTGATCAACTGGTGCGAACCGATGCGATCTGGCTTGGTGCGTGGCGTCATCGCCTTGCGTTGAAGGCTGCGGCGCAAGCGTCAAGACTTGCCGGCCGCCGGGAAGAGGAGCCCGACCTGCGGGACGCCTGGCACCTGCGGCAAGCCAATGATGCGTTGGGGCCTGCCGGAGAAATCTTCCACGCCTGGCGACGGCTGGCAGCGCGCTCGAGCCCCCCTGACGCCCAATTGATGCAGAAGGTAACCGCACAATTGGGCATTTCCTGGCTTGCCGATTTCGGTGAGTTGGGAGAGAGGCTCACTGAATTGGTAGACTTCGGACTGCCGGCGCCGCTGGTTGCGGCCGATGCTGCCGAACTGGTCGTGAAGATCGACCCCAAAGCGGAATTGTTGGCGTGGTGGGTTGCAGATTGCGCATTGTCGATGCGGATGCGCTGGCCGGTCTATGTGCCGTTTTTTGCGACGCAGATCCATGCGCCAATGTTGCGTCTCGGTGAGGAGCGCCAGCGTGCCAGACCGGGCAGTGCGCAGTTCCGCCGCGCGCTTCTTGTTGCATCGGTGCTTGCTGGCGCTCACGCCTGCACGCTTGGAGAGGAGTTGGCGGCACAGGCTGAGAAACTGCTGTCGGCAGAACCGAAATTGCGTTCGAAATCGGCCCCCTTGGTGATCGCGCAGTTGCTGGGCGATGATTCCGTCTCCGGATCGCTCACCACCAGCACATTGTCACGCTGGGCCAGCAGGAGATTGTTTGACCGTCTGCTTCAGCTGGGCGCGGTGCGCGAATTGTCGGGTCGCGACACTTTCAGGCTCTATGGTCTATAGCCATGGCCAAACGTGCGCATATTCCGCAGTCGTCGCTGTTTGATACAGAACTGGCAGACCTTCCCGCGCAGTCACGATGGCGGGAGTGGATGAGCCGGGTCGAGGCCGTCCTGTTTGCTGCCGCCGAGCCGGTTTCGCTTGAAGTCCTGCGGCGGGTGGTCGGTCGTGACTGCAACCTTGATCTTCTGATCGACGATATCAGCGCCGAACTTGCGGCAAGGCCATACGAAATCGTCTTCGTTGGCGGTGGTTGGCAGTTTCGGACGCGACCGCGACATGCAGATGTGCTGCACGCTGCTGCGGCGCGCAAGAAGTCGGCAGCAAAGCTGAGCGCGACGGAAATGCTTGTGCTGGCGGCGATCGCCTATCACCAGCCGGTGACGCGCGCTGCATTGTCTGAAATCACCGGGCGCGATGTCAGCCGGGATATCATTGCCCAATTGCGGGACCAGGCTCTCATCGCGGCGGGTCCGCGTGCCCCGCGGCCGGGCGCACCGTACTCCTATGTCACCACCAGGCGTTTTCTGGAGTATTTCAGCCTCCAGACCCTTGGTGATCTTCCGGCGATCGAGATGATGGAGGATGCCGGCCTGCTGGACGAGCCCGGTCTGCGAAAAGACGATCCTGCTGCCATCCCGCGCATGGGCGACGACCCTGATCTCGACTGATCATTTTCAGAGCGGCAATTGGCTGGTGAGCTTGATGACCTTGAGGACAAGGTTCGTGCGCACATGCGCAATGCCCGGCAGCTTGAACATGAATTCCTCGAGAAACATGTTGTAGGCTTCCTTGTCGCGGCACACCACGCGCAAATGGTAGTCAGCCTCGCCCGTCGTTGAAAAGCACTCGACCACTTCCGGTCGCGAGGCGACTTTTTCGATGAAGGCTTCGACGGGCGTGAGTTCGTGGCGTGCGAGGCTGACATGGACGATTGCCTCGAACTGGAACCCCGCCTTTGCGGTGTCCAGAACCGCCGGATATTCGACGATGACACCGTTTTCCTCGAACGTCTTGATCCTGCGCCAGCAGGCTGACGCCGACATGCCGACGCTCTCCGCAAGCTCCTGATTGGAGATTTGAGAGTTTCTTTGAAGTTGCCGGAGAAGCCGCTTGTCTGCTTCCGTGATGTCCATGGAAAAGATCCGTATTGAATGAAATTGCCACAATAATGCATCTTTTCGGAATGAATCTCCATATGAACTCGAAATATCGGGAATTCTGGTGAGTTTCGCCGGCGAGGCTGACGTAATCTGAACGGACCTGAACAGACGAGGGAGGTTCGTCATGCTTCACGTCGCAAAGAGCCCTGACCTGGCGGATTATCGGCTGGAGGATCGCTACACGCTGGGCGAGGGGCGTGTATTTCTCACTGGCACACAGGCGCTCGTGCGCGCGGTTCTGGATCAGGCGCGTCGCGATCGCTCAAGCGGGTTGAACACGGCGGGTTTCGTGTCGGGTTATCGCGGCTCGCCGCTTGGCTCCGTCGATCTGGAGATGTGGCGCGCGTCAGCCTTGCTGCGCGAGAACAACATCGAATTCTTGCCGGCGGTCAATGAAGATCTGGCAGCCACGGCCGTGCTGGGATCCCAGCAGGTCGAGACCAACCCGGACCGGACGGTGGAGGCTGTTTTCGGTCTCTGGTACGGCAAGGGACCGGGGGTCGACCGGGCCGGGGATGCATTGAAGCATGGCAATGCCTATGGCTCATCTGCGCATGGCGGCGTGCTGGTCGTCGCGGGCGACGATCACGGCTGCGTCTCATCCTCCATGTCTCACCAGTCCGATGTTGCGTTCATGGCCTGGCTCATGCCGACGCTGAGCCCGTCGTCAGTCGCGGAATATCTGCCCTTTGCCGAATTTGGCTACGCATTGTCGCGATATTCGGGGATGTGGATTGGTTTCAAGGCGATTTCCGAGGCGGTGGAATCGGGTGCCTCGGTGAAATTGTCTGCGCCGCGCCAATTCCTCCCGCCAGATTTCACGCCACCGCCCGGCGGATTGCACTATCGCTGGCCGGACCTTCCGGGGCCGCAGATCGAAGAGCGGCTTGAAGCCAAGAAACACGCAGTGCGGGCTTTCGTCGAGGCAAACCCGATTGATCGCAAGATCTACGATCTGCCCGATGCAAGCTATGGCATCGTCACCACCGGAAAGGCTCATCTCGATACGATGGAGGCGCTGCGCCTGCTTGGCCTGGACGAGCGCGAGTGCCGCCGCATCGGCCTTGATATCTACAAGGTCGGCATGGTCTGGCCACTTGCCCGCCGCGATGCGCTCAATTTCGTGCGGGAGAAAGTCGAGGTTCTGGTCGTTGAAGAGAAGCGCGGCATCGTTGAAAGCCAGCTGAAAGAATATTTTTACGACTATCCCGGCCACAAGCCGCGGGTGATGGTCGGCAAGAATGATGAGGCGGGTCAGCGTCTGGTGCCCTGGACGGGCGAATTGTCGCCCCGCTTGCTCGCACCGCTGATCGCGAAAAGGTTGGCACGCCTATTCCCGCAGCTCGATCTGCCAGCGCGCGTGCACGCACTCTTTCCTGATGCTGAACGTCTCATCCAGATTCCCGGCGCGACGCGTACCCCGTATTTTTGTTCTGGCTGTCCGCATAATACGTCGACCAAGGTTCCAGAAGGATCCAAGGCGCTGGCCGGCATCGGTTGCCATTTCATGGCGAGCTGGATGGATCGGGAGACAAGCTCTCTGATCCAGATGGGCGGCGAGGGGGTGAATTGGGCTGCGTCCTCACTTTTCACCGGGCGTGGCCATATTTTCCAGAATCTCGGCGAAGGCACGTGGTATCATTCCGGCTCGATGGCGATCCGCCAGGCGGTCGCGGCCCGAACCAACATAACCTACAAGATTCTCTATAATGACGCGGTGGCGATGACCGGCGGCCAGCCGGTCGACGGACCGGTCAGCGTGCAGGCGATCGCACATGCGGTGCGGGCCGAGGGCGTCGAACGGATTGCGCTCGTTTCAGACGAACCGTCCAAATTCTCGCTTGCGGATTTTCCAGCGGGCACAACGCTCAATCGCCGCGATGATCTGGATGCGGTCCAGCGCGAGTTGCGCGATGTCGCGGGTGTTTCTGTGCTCATCTATGAGCAGACTTGCGCAACGGAGAAGCGTCGTCGACGCAAGCGTGGCACGCTCGAGGATCCGGGCCGTTTTGCGGTCATCAACGATCTGGTCTGCGAGGGGTGCGGCGACTGTTCGGTGGAATCCAATTGTCTTTCGGTCGAGCCGAAGGAAACACCTTTCGGGCGCAAGCGGCAGATCAACTTGTCGAGCTGCAACAAGGACTTTTCTTGCCTGAACGGTTTTTGCCCCTCCTTCGTCACCGTGGAGGGGGCTACGCGTCGCAAGAAAGAGACGCCGACAGCGGCCTTGATCGAACATGCGCGCCAGCTGCCAACGATCCCCTTCAGGGATCTGGAAAGGCCCTACGATCTTCTCGTCACGGGCGTCGGCGGCACCGGCGTCATCACCGTTGGTGCCGTCATTGCAATGGCAGCGCATCTGGAAGGCAAGGGCGTCTCGGTTCTCGACTTTACCGGCTTTGCGCAGAAATTTGGCCCGGTTCTGAGCTATCTGCGGATCGGTGCATCGCCTGACGACATCAATCAGGTGCGTATTGATGAAGGCTCCGCCGATGCCCTGATCGGCTGTGATCTGGTGGTATCCTCTTCCCCCAAGGCATCCTCTGCATATCGGTCAGGCACGAGATGTGTCGTCAATACGGCGGAAATGCCCACGGGTGATCTCGTGCGGCATCGCGATGCCGAGCTTGCCGCGCCGCGGCGCCTCGCGGCCATTGGGCGGGTTGTCGGCGAGCGCGATCTGCAGACACTTGACGCAAATGCACTGTCGGAGCTGCATTTTGGCGATGCCGTCTATGCCAACATGATCATGCTTGGCTTTGCGTGGCAGGCGGGACTGGTGCCTGTCTCGCTCGACGCTCTTCACCGAGCTGTGCAGCTCAATGGGGTGGAAATCGAAAAGAATCTGGCTGCTCTGGCGGTCGGGCGTCTGACGCATGAAAGAGAAATCGGAGGCGAGGCGGATGTGTCCGCAGCGCCTGAAACGCTTGACGAGGTCATCGCGCGGAGAGAGGCGTTTCTGGTCGACTATCAGAACAAGGCGTGGGCCGCACGCTATCGGCGCGCGGTCGACAGGGTGCGCATTGCGGAAAGCGCCTACGGAACGGAAATCGTGACGGATGCCGTGGCCCGTTCGCTCTTCAAGCTGATGTCCTACAAGGATGAATATGAAGTCGCGCGCCTGCATACGCAAACCGGCTTTCACGACGAGCTGAAGCAAAAGTTCGAAGGCGATTTCCGCGTGCGCTACCACCTTGCGCCGCCGCTTCTGTCTGCGGGACAAGATGCAAGAGGACGTCCGCGCAAGCGCGAATTCGGGAGCTGGATCCGCACGCCGTTTCATGTTCTGGCGCGGATGAAGCGACTGCGAGGAACCGCGCTTGACGTCTTCGGCTACACCGCAGAGCGGCGCATGGAGCGGGGCTTGATTGCTTGGTACGAAGGATTGATCGAAGAGATATTGTCGAAGCTGGACATTCAGGATCGTGGCAAACTTGCCGCTATTGCGAACGCGCCGATGCAGATCCGTGGCTATGGTCCGGTGAAGGAGGAAGCGGTTCGCAAAGTGCAGGCCGAAGTTGCGGCGCGTCTGGAAGAGCTCGATTGGGTAAGGGTTACAGCCGCTGCGTGACGCGAACCTTGCCGCTGGTCAGATCGGCGATGAACTGATCCACTTCCACCAGATGCCCTTCATGAACCAATAGATCGAGGGTTGCGCCATTGCCGGTAAATGCCTGATCGATGATCTCGACCGTTGAAAGGGCGGCAAGTCGCGACTGGACGAGTGCAAGATCGCTGAAGCCGCACTCGGCAAAGGCGCTGACTCGGGCGATCAGAGGTTCAGTCTCGGCTTCTCGCAGACATTGAGCGGCGGTGCCCCCATAGGCGCGGATCAGGCCGCCGCTGCCAAGCAGGACGCCGCCGAACCAGCGGGTTACAACGACAGCGACCGCATCCAGCGATTGCCCGTCGATGGCTTGCAAGATTGGCTTGCCGGCGGTTCCGCTTGGTTCACCATCGTCATTGAAACGATAATTCTGCCCGATACGCCAGGCCCAGCAATTGTGGTTGGCTGACGGGTCCGAATGCGAGGCAATGAAGGCTTTCGCTTCCGCCTCGGTGGATACCGCGCCCGCGACAGCAACGAAACGGCTCTTCTTGATTTCCTGTCGAGCGGTTTCGACGTTGATGAGAGTTCTGAGCGCGACCATGCCGTCGTTTACCACGTCCCGGCGCAGTGCCAAGTCTGTGCCCGTTCGTCTCGCAATGTGGTCACCAGAAATAAGCTTCGGACGGCGGTTTTCCGCTTGCATCAAGTGTCAGCCCGGCTTTCGTCCCTGCCCATCCATGATGAGGAACACTGGCCGTGTGGTGCCGTCCAAATTTAGTTTAAGAATAAAATATTATTCGTGCGTCCGTACTTGATGTGCAATAGAAAGGTAAGGCGGCCAATCTGCTGCCGCATTGCCACCGATGTCTGAGGATGACCAATATGTCTGCGATGCTTGACCTTGCCGCGATTGATGCCCGTGACGCGAGTGACCCGCTGCGGCCGTTCCGCCAGCGCTTCATGCTCCCGGAGGGGACAATCTATCTCGACGGCAATTCGCTTGGCGCAGCATCGCCATCGGTGCTTGCCGAACTTGAGCATGCCGCCAAAGTGGAATGGGCGGACGACTTGATCCGAAGCTGGAACACTGCGGGCTGGTTCGACTTGCCGGTCGTGCTTGGCGATCGGATCGGACGGCTGGTAGGAGCGGCGGCAGGTCAGGTGGTGGTTGCGGACACGACATCGATCAATGTCTACAAGGCGCTTCATGCAGCGCTCAGCCTGCGGCCGGACCGCAAGGTGATCGTTGCGGAAAGCAGCAGCTTCCCGACCGATCTGTACATGGCTGAAGGTGTCGTTTCGACCATGCCCGGCGCGTCCCTGCGTCTGGAAGAGGCGGGTGGGCCCGCACTGGAAGAGCTTATCGACCAAAGCGTCGCCGTCGTCCTCGTCAATCATGTGAACTACAAGACCGGCAAGTTACGCGACATGGCGGCGGTGACGCGGCGCGCGCACGAGGCCGGTGCGCTTGTCGTGTGGGATCTTTGTCATACGGCCGGAGCGATGCCGATTGCTCTCGATTCTGCCCAGGCGGATTTCGCTGTCGGCTGTACCTACAAATATCTGAATGGCGGTCCCGGTGCTCCCGCGTTCATCTATGTCGCTCAACGCCATCTCGGCAAGGCCACCCAGCCTCTGAGCGGATGGTGGGCGCATGCACGCCCCTTCGCGATGGAGCCGGGCTTTGCGCCGGACGCCGGCATCCGCCGCTTCCAGTGCGGCACCCAGTGCATCCTGTCGATGCGTGCGCTGAAGGGGGCTCTAGATATCTGGGAAGATGTCGATCTTGAAGCCGTCCGCAAAAAGAGCGTGGAACTGACTGAATTGTTCATCCAGCTTGTCGAGGAAAAATGTGCCGGGCTTGGGCTGACACTGGAAAGTCCTCGCGACAGCGACTGTCGCGGCAGCCAGGTTGCGTTTCGACATGCCAACGCGTTTGAAGTGATGCAGGCGCTGATCGATCGCAAGGTGATCGGTGATTTCCGCGCGCCCTCGACCCTGCGTTTCGGGTTCACACCGCTCTACATTGGATATCGTGATGTCTGGGACGCTGCTTCAGTTCTGGCGGACGTGCTGCGTACCGAGGTCTGGAAGGACCCGCGCTATGCAGTGCGGACTGCGGTCACCTGACGGTGCGGTAACAAAAAGCTGATCCAGTCACGGCCGCCGCTTGGGCGGCCGTTGCTTTTGTTGGTTAATATTTTGCTGATGACAAAAGGTTAACAGAGTGCTTACCTAAGGTTACTTCGGGGTTAAATCTGGGGCGGTAGTAACCGGCGTGACATGGTTCAGCGTGGGGCTGTTTCTGGTATCTCTGCTATTCATCCTTTTGTTCGCGCTGGTGATGGTGCGACAAGGCTGAGCGCGGCACCAGATTTCCGCGTAACGCATCAGTCAGGTCTTTCGCTCGTCCTTTTGGCAGATGTTCCTCTTGTCCCAGAGTTCAGCCACAGCTTCAGGTTGAGATTGGCGCTGAAGCGGATGCTGGATATTGCGGTCAGCCTCTGCGCCTTGCTGCTGCTGGCGCCGTTTTTTCTTTTCATCATGGTGCGCATCAAAGCGGAAAGCGCAGGTCCGGCCCTGTTTTGGCAATGGCGTGAGGGGCTGCGTGGACGGCCGTTTGAAGTGGCCAAATTCCGCTCGATGTATGCGTGCTTTTCAGATCATGGCGGGCGCCAGCAGGCCACTGCGGATGATTTTCGCGTCACGCCGCTTGGTCGCGGATTGCGCCGCAGAAGTATCGATGAATTGCCGCAGCTGCTCTGTGTCTTGAAGGGGGAAATGTCGCTTGTCGGACCACGGCCGCATGCTTTCGGGATGCTGGCGGGCGGCGTGAGTTACGACCAGCTCGTGCCTTACTACAGCAAACGCCATCGCCTGATGAAACCCGGAATAACCGGCTGGGCACAGGTCAATGGCCTGCGGGGGCGCACTGACGATGCGCGCCTGGCGCATATGCGCATCGATCATGACATGGCCTATATCCAGAATTTCTCGCTATGGCTGGACCTGGTCATCCTCGCTCGTACGGTTCGACAGGAGATCCTGTCGGGTTCCGGGATCTGATGATGTCGGGCGGATTGCGCATTGCGATTGTCGGCACGGGATATGTCGGCCTGGTCAGCGGTGTGTGCCTTGCCGAGATGGGGCACTTTGTGACCTGCGTTGATCAAGATGCAGCACGAATTGCATTGCTTGGTGACGGGATCATTCCGATCCATGAGCCGGGTCTTGGCCTGCTTGCCGCGAAAAACAGGGTGGCAGGCCGCTTGCAGTTCTCCAAAGATCTTGCCGGTTCGGTGGCGAACGCCGATGTGGTGTTCATCGCGGTGGGGGACTCCATCGCGTCGTGGCGACGGACATGCCGATCTGGCTTACGTCTATCGTGCTGCTGAGATGATCGCCGCCGCGTTGCGTGGCTTTACCGTCATCGTGACCAAATCGACAGTGCCTGTCGGAACAGGCGATGAGGTCGAGCGCATCGTCGCGCGGGTCAATCCGGGCGCAGAGTTTTGCGTTGTGTCCAATCCCGAATTTCTGCGGGAGGGCGCAGCAGTCGAAGACTTCAGACACCCGGACCGGATCGTGATTGGGGCGGAGGACATGCGCGCGCGCGTGGTGATGGACAAGGTCTACGCGCCGCTTCAGTTGCGCGACGAGCAGGTCTTGTTCACGGGGCGGCGCACCGCCGAGGTGATCAAATGCGCGTCGAACGCATATCTGGCGATGAAGGTCAGCTTCATCAACGAGATTGCCGATCTGTGCGAGAAGGCCGGTGGGGATGTTCTGGATGTAGCCAAAGCTATTGGCCTCGACCCTCGGATCGGCCCGGATTATCTGGAGCCGGGGCCGGGTTTCGGGGGCAGTTGCCTGCCGAAGGATACGCTCGCGCTGTTGAAGACTGCGCAGGACCATGATGTGTCGTTGCGGCTCGTCGAGGCGACGGTTGCGGTAAACGAAGCGCGAAAGCGTGCGATGGGACGGCGGGTGATTGCGGCCTGTGGCGGGTCGGTCCGTGGCAAGACGATTGCCGTGCTGGGACTGACGTTCAAGGCCGGCACCGATGATATGCGTGAAGCACCCTCACTGGCGATCATCCGGACATTACTGGATTTCGGGGCGCGCGTTCGCGTTTACGATCCGGTGGGCATGCCCTCTGCCCGAAAACTTGTCAGCGATGTCGAATTCGCCGCAGATGCCTACGCCGCGGTGAGAGATTCTGACTGTGCGGTGGTGGTGACGGGATGGAACGAGTTCCGTTTGCTCGATCTCGCGCGCCTTGGAGCATCGATGCGCAGCGCCCTACTCGTCGATTTGCGCAACCTTTTTGCCGCCGAAGAGGCGGAGCGGGCGGGATTTGTCTATTCGGGCATCGGGCGTGGTCTTCCGGCAAAAGAACGGCGACAGCTGGACGCGGCCGAATGAGGTTCCTGGTGACCGGGGCGGCGGGCTTCATTGGATTTCATCTGGCGCGCCGCCTGCTCGACGACGGCCATGCCGTTCTCGGCGTTGACGGCATGACGGACTACTATGATGTGGGCCTGAAGCGCCGCCGAAATGCAATGTTGCAGGCCTATGATCGCTACGAGTTTGCGCCGGTGATGTTGCAGGACCGTCCAGAGCTGGAGGCTTTGGTTGCCGCATTCGCTCCGGAGGTTATCTTTCATCTGGCGGCGCAGGCTGGTGTGCGACACAGCCTTGCTCATCCAGATACCTATGTTTCAGCGAACATTCTGGGCACGCATCAACTGTTGGAAATTGCGCGCAAATATCGACCTCAACACCTTTTACTGGCCTCCACTTCGTCCATTTACGGCGGAAATGAAGTCTTTCCTTTCGAAGAAGGGCAACGAAGCGACTTCCCCTTGTCGATCTATGCTGCAACCAAGAAAGCATGTGAGGGGATGAGCCATGCCTATGCTCATCTGTGGGAAATTCCGACGACCTGCATCCGCTTCTTCACCGTTTACGGCCCATGGGGACGCCCGGACATGGCGTTGTACCGGTTCGTTGACGCGGCTGTGCGCGGTCGTACGGTGGAGATTTACGGCATGGGAGGGATGCTGCGTGAAGTGACTTATGTGGGCGACCTTGTCGAGGCGATGACGCGCCTCGTGTCGGTTGTGCCGCGTGCCGGCGCCCCGATGTCCTCACATGGTGTGGTGGATTCGCTGTCGCCGGTGGCACCGTGGCGTGCCGTCAATATTGCCGGTGGAAATCAAGTGAGCGTCCTGGAGATGGTCGACACGGTGGAGCGTCTGACCAGATGCAACATCACTAGACGCTTTCGTTCCGATCATCTTGGCGAAGCGGTTGAAACGCGGGCGTGCTCGAGATTGTTGCACGCACTCACGGGGATCATGCCTGCAACCGGCTTTGAGGAAATCGTGCGCGAATTTGTCAGCTGGTACCATGATGAGGGATATCGGTGGGCACGCAATGCAGTGCCCACCGTTCCGGAGACATGCTGAACTCAGACGAGACCGACAATATGCGCTGCGGTGGTGCCGGTCGCCAATAGCCGACAGGCTCGAAGCGGCAATATTGTCCCGCTGGCCACGCCTTCAAGCGTAACTGTCGTGCCGGAGGCGAGCGTTACGGACAGGCTGCCAGAGCCACCGACATAGATGGCCCGCGTCATTTCTGGCAGATCGGCATCGTCGTCGGGGATGATCTCAAACCCGTCGATCACCGGCGATTCCAGGCCTCTCGCGAATGTCGTGTAGCGGTCATGCATGGCTTTGCTTCCCATAATATCTCAATTCGGCTCAAGCCTAAGTGAGTTGCGGCACAGGTGGATGAAACCAGCTGTGCCGCGGGGAAGAGACGCTTTGCGTTTGCAACTGCGTAGAAACGCGAATCCAAATGCACTACTCGGCGGAAATAACATCCGTTGGGGCGTCGCGACGACCCATCAGGATTTCTCGCTTGCCGACATGGTTTGGTGCGCCAACGAGGCCTTCCTGCTCCATGCGCTCGACCAGCGACGCAGCCCTGTTGTAGCCGACGCCGAGGCGACGCTGGATGTAGGAGGTGGAGCACTTCTTGTCGCGCATGACGACTTTCACCGCTTCCTCGAACAGGCCGTCGCCCTCTTCAGCGCCCATGGAGCTTTTGTCGAAAACCGGGCTTTCGTCGATCTCCTGGACCTCTTCCTCCTCATCGGCGGTGACGTTATCGAGATATTCCGGGCGTCCCTGGGTTTTCAGGAAAGCCACGACCTGCTCGACTTCTTCGTCAGAGACGAAGGGGCCGTGGACGCGTGCAATCCTGCCGCCGCCAGCCGTGTGCAGCATGTCGCCCTGACCCAGCAATTGCTCAGCGCCCTGTTCGCCCAGGATGGTGCGGCTGTCGATCTTGGAAGTGACCGCGAAAGAGATGCGCGTCGGGAAATTGGCCTTGATCGTGCCGGTGATCACGTCGACCGAGGGCCGCTGCGTCGCCATGATCAGGTGGATGCCCGCCGCGCGTGCCATCTGCGCCAGACGCTGGATCGCCCCTTCGATCTCTTTTCCGGCCACCATCATCAGGTCAGCCATCTCGTCGACGATGATGACGATATACGGCATCGGCGACAGGTCGATCTCCTGTTCCTCGAAGGTCGGCTGGCCAGTCGAGCGATCGAAGCCGGTCTCGACCTGCATCACGACCGTTTCGCCCTTCTCACGCGCTGCCGCAGCGCGCTGGTTGTAACCGTCGATGTTGCGCACGCCGAGCCTTGCCATCTTGCGATAGCGGTCTTCCATTTCCCGGACGGCCCATTTGAGCGCTGTTACCGCCTTCTTCGGGTCGGTCACGACCGGGGTGAGAAGGTGTGGAATGCCATCATAGATCGACAATTCTAGCATCTTCGGATCGACCATGATCAGGCGGCACTCTTCCGGCTTCAGCCGATAGAGCAGTGACAGAATCATCGTGTTGATCGCGACGGATTTGCCCGAGCCGGTGGTACCGGCAACCAGCAGATGCGGCATCTTGGCGAGTTCCGCGATGACCGACTCGCCACCGATGGTCTTGCCGAGGCAAAGCGCCAATTTGTAGTTGCTGTCGCGATAGCCGTCAGATTCGATCAGTTCGCGGAAATAGACTGTTTCACGCGTCTCGTTGGGCAGCTCGATGCCGATCACATTGCGACCGGGCACCACGGCGACACGCGCCGAAATGGCCGACATTGAACGCGCGATGTCATCCGCCAGATTGATGACCCGGCTGGATTTGACGCCGGGTGCAGGCTCGAATTCGTAGAGCGTCACCACCGGTCCGGGCCGAACGTGGATGATTTCTCCACGCACGCCGAAATCTTCCAGAACGCCTTCGAGCAGGTCGGCATTCTGCTCCAGTCGCTCCTGCGACATGTAGAAGCCCTGGCTTTCCGGTGGAAGTTGAAGAAACTCCGCCGTGGGCAACTCATAGCAATCGGAGGAAGCAAGCGGCAGTGGCGCTGTCATCGGCAAGGATGGCGCCCGCAGAACGGGTGGGGTGACGTCAATTCGACGGCCCGACGCGGACGGCGACGTCGCGGTCGCTTCAACGGCTGGCGCGGAGGGCGCCTCTGCAACTTGCGGCGCTGCAACGTCCTGCGTCGCCTCTGCCTCGACGGGCTTTTCTTCACTCGGAGCGGCAAAGGGCACCTGAGCGGCGGCGCATTCGATGATCCGGTAGAGTGTCGTTATGTCGACCGGCTGCGGAGCCGGTTTCGCTGCGATCGCCTCTACCGGCGAAGCGACGACCGCTTCCGGCTTGATGTTGGCAGCGGGAGCAATCGGTGTCTGCACGCGAGGCGCGGGCTCGACGCCGTCAAGAATGCCAGGACCGAATTCGAAGAAGGCATGGTCGGACAGGTGGCTCCATTTCCCGATCCGCACAGGCTGCTTGACCTGTTCTGGCGTAGCGACAACGGGTGCCGCAATCACCGGTGCGACGGGACGGACCGGTGCTGGCCGCACGCTTTGCAGCTGCGGAGCCGTCACGGTCGCAGTTGCCGGAACAGTCGGGCGCGCGATGGGGGCTGCAACCGGCGTGATCTTCGGTGCGATCGGCGTTGGTGCGGCCAGGGCTTCGGGGCTTGGCACTGTGTTTGCGGGAGCAGCCGGCGCGGCTGTGATTGCCGGTGTCTGGGGCTTTGCAGGCGGGGTCGCAGGACGTTCGTCCTCACCACGCTGCTTGCGGATATCGGCTTCCGGTGTGCGCGTAAACCGTACATTCGGAGCCATATAGAAATGGTTCTGCCACGCAGGCCGATTCGCTTCGTCATCGTCTGCTGGCGCGCGGGCAGCGGCCTGGGGGGCAGGGCGTGCGAGTGCCGCCTCGGCAGCTCTCACCGCCTCAAGATAGCTGCGCACGGAATGGTCACTACCATGACGGGTGAGAGGCTTCTGCTCTGGTGCAGACGTGTCCGAACCATGATCCTGGGAAGCAGTGCCCTGAAAATTTGTCTGGGAGAGACGCGTGGATGACATACTCAAGACTCACAAATTGACGACCACCCAGCAATAGGAAGCGTTGGTTAACAGGTCCTTCAAATGCGAGACGATGGTAAGTGATTATCCACCATGCCGGGCTGATGCCATGAGATATGCGGCTCTTTCGACACAGGGGCAGCTGGCCGTGTCAGCCGGATCGAAGGCTCTGATTCGACGCTCGCCGCGCGCAGCGCCGGCAAGCGCCGCGATTCGAGGTCATCGGAAAATCGAACCGGAAATCCGTGGCTTAGCCTGTTCACTTTTTATTAATGCCGTCCCTTTGGGGCGTTCGAGGCTGGGTCTGTTAACTACTTGTTAACCATTTCACCCCTAAAGCTGGACAACCAAAAATTAACAAAGATGACCGAAGTGTTAAGTCAACCCCGGCCGATCCGTCTGAAGGGTCGCTCATTCCTTGCCCTGTCACTCACCCCGGAATTGCCCTTCAACGAGTGGCTTGCAGGACTGGATGATCTGGCAGCGCGCTCTGCTGGTTTCTTTCTGCGCAAGCCGGCCGTTCTGAATCTCGAGGGACTGAACATCGACCGTGCGCAACTGCGCGGGTTGGTGGACGAACTGTCAAAGCGCAACGTTCGGATCATGGGCCTGGAAGGCGCAAGGGCATCCTTGCTCGATGCCGATTTGCCGCCTGCGATGTTCGATGGCCGGCCGGCCGCCGATTTCGAAGCGCCAGCGGTGAAGGAAGGGCAGGAGCCTGCTGCCGCGACGGTCGACGAGACGCCCGTGGCAGTCGAACGCGGACAGCCCGTCCCGTCGATGGTTGTGACGCAGCCGGTGCGGTCGGGCCAGTCGCTGATCTTTACGGAGGGCGACGTGACCGTTGTCGGGTCGGTCGCTTCCGGGGCGGAGATCGTGGCGGGCGGTTCGATCCACGTCTATGGCACGCTTCGCGGACGGGTTATGGCGGGCACGATGGGGAATTCTTCGGCCCGGATTTTCTGCAGCAAGCTCGAAGCCGAGCTGATTGCAATCGACGGTTTTTACAAGACTGCTGAGGACCTGGACCCAGGGCTGCGGGGGCGCGCAGTGCAGATGTGGCTTGAGGGCGACAAGATTGAAGCGGAACAACTTGGCTGAGCCGGGCTCACGCGCGCAAACACAGGAGAGAAAGATGGGCAAGGTACTTGTAGTCACATCGGGCAAAGGCGGCGTGGGCAAGACCACGTCCAGCGCCGCTTTGGGAGCTGCTCTGGCGCAGGGCGGTGCCAAGGTGGTCGTCGTCGACTTTGACGTTGGCTTGCGCAACCTTGATCTGGTCATGGGCGCAGAGCGCAGGGTCGTTTACGATCTTGTCAACGTGATCAAGGGCGAGGCCAAGCTGACGCAGGCCCTGATCCGGGACAAGCGTCTCGAGAACCTCTACCTGCTGCCGGCGTCGCAGACGCGCGACAAGGACAATCTCACCGAAGAAGGTGTCGAGACAGTCATCACGGCGCTCAAGAAGGCGTTTGACTGGGTCATCTGCGACAGCCCTGCCGGCATCGAGCGCGGCGCGACCCTTGCCATGCGTCATGCCGATGTTGCGATTGTCGTCACCAATCCGGAAGTCTCTTCGGTCCGTGACTCCGACCGGATCATCGGGTTGCTGGATTCCAAGACGTTGAAGGCGGAAGCCGGCGCGGAAATGGAAAAGCACCTGCTTCTGACCCGTTACGATCCTGCGCGTGCCGATCGTGGCGACATGCTGAAGGTCGATGACGTCCTCGAAATCCTTTCGATCCCGCTTCTGGGGATCATTCCGGAAAGCATGGATGTGCTGCGCGCGTCAAACCTTGGGGCGCCGGTGACATTGGCCGATGGTCAGAGCGCGCCTGCAAAGGCATATTTCGACGCGGCGCGTCGCCTCAACGGCGAAACCGTTTCGGTGTCAGTTCCAGGGGAAAAGCGGGGCTTCTTTGGCAAGCTTTTCGGGAGGAAAGCGGCATGAGCATCTTCCGTTTCTTTACCAGAACACCATCGGCACCCGCAGCGCGCGAGCGCTTGCAGGTTCTGCTCGCCCATGAGCGTACCAATGGTGACGAATCCGATCTCGTGACGGCATTGCGCGACGAGATCATGGCGGTCATCGCCAAGCACATGCAAATCGACAGGGAGAAAGTCAGCGTCAAGATGGAACGCGGGGCTCAGGTCTCCACCCTCGCTGTCGATATCGAGATTCCATTTGATGGAAAAAAGCGGGCCGCCTGACAGCGCCCACCGACAATGCGGTCGAAGAAAGAAAGGAAGGTCTCAATGAGCCGACTCACACTCCTCGAACGTCTCAAGGAACTGCAGCAGACGCCGACCCATAGCCAGCGCGACATCACGACCGTGAGTGCGATGCTGTCTACCGCGGCTCTGGCAAAGCATGTGGAAGTATGCGAGGGCGCCGTTCGCGCCGCCGCAGCCAGGCAAGCAGGTGAAATCGGGCGATAGCTCCGGAAGCGTTCTCTCGTCTCGATCAGGACGCGGTTGTTCGCGGATCGGGTGCTTGTCTTCCGCCTGCGACGATCATGATGTGCTCACCACGGCGTATTCTGCCGTGGTGGCGCAGCGAAGTGAAACCGTCAGGTGTTGCGTTTCGACGCAACCGGCGACGTCGCCATCACGTCTGGCTTCTGTCCGATCTGTAATGCAGGCATTCCCATGCCGAGCGGATCGGGCGTTTCTTTCCGAACCTACACCATCTGACTGACCGCCCGAACGGGAGGCGCATCATCGCAATTTTGCGCTGGCCAAAAAAAGCCCGGCGTTCGATGGCCGGGCTTTCTTCGTCAGATTCGCAATCCGATCAGAACTCGAGCGCGCGGTCGCCGTTCTCGTCCTTGATGCGGGTCGGCAGGCCGATCTTGTTCAGAAGGCCAAGGAAAGGCTGCGCCGGCAGCTCTTCGACGTTGGCCATCTTCTTGACGTCCCACTCGCCGGTTGCAATCAGCATCGCAGCAGCGACGGCCGGGACGCCGGCAGTGTAGGAGATGCCCTGCGAGCCGACTTCCTCGAACGCTTCCTTGTGATCCGCCACGTTGTAGATGAAGACTTCGCGTTCCTTGCCGTCCTTCACGCCCTTCACCAGATCGCCGATGCAGGTCTTGCCGGTATAGTCTGGCGCGAGCGAACCCGGATCGGGCAGCACCGCCTTGACCACTTTCAGCGGGATGACTTCCTGGCCTTCCGCCGTCAGGACCGGCTGCTCGGACAACAGGCCGAGATTTTTCAGAACGGTGAAGACGTTGATGTAGTGATCGCCGAAGCCCATCCAGAAGCGCACGGTCGGAACCTTGAGGATGTGCGACAGCGAATGCACTTCGTCATGGCCGGTCAGGTAGGCCTTGCGCTTGCCGACGACGGGTAGGTCCCATTCCTTGCCAACCTCGAACATCTTGTTGGAGGTCCATTCATTGTTCTGCCACGTCCAGACCTGACCGGTAAATTCGCGGAAATTGATTTCCGGGTCGAAGTTGGTGGCAAAATAGCGGCCATGATCGCCGGCGTTGATATCGACGATGTCGATGGACTCGATCTTGTCGAAATATTCGTCATAGGCGAGCTTGGCATAGGCATTGACGACGCCCGGATCGAAGCCGGCGCCGAGAATGGCGGTGACGCCTGCCTTCTCGCATTCCTCGCGGCGCTTCCACTCGTAGTTCGCGTACCATGGCGGCGTCTCGCAGATCTTCATCGGATCTTCGTGGATCGCCGTGTCGATATAGGCCGCACCGGTTTCGATGCAGGCCGACATCACCGACATGTTGAGAAACGGCGAGCCGACATTGATGACGATCTGCGCGCCGGTCTTGGTGATCAGCGCCTTGGTTGCTTCCACATCCATCGCGTCGAGCGCATGAGCTTCGAGCTTGCCATCGACCTTGAGCGCATTCTTCTCACGGACGGAAGCGACGATTGCCTCGCACTTCTCAAGCGTACGCGACGCGATAGTGATATCGCCGAGCACGTCGTTGTTCTGTGCGCATTTATGCGCGACGACCTGCGCCACACCGCCGGCGCCGATGATGAGGACATTCTTTTTCATTCCGTGGGGATACTCCGTGTCTGTGATGATGGGATGAAACTCAGGAAAGGCTGCTTTCATAGTCGTCGTAACCGAACTCGCGAACCGTGCGGATCGATCCATCAAGTTCGCGAATGGCGATGGCGGGCATCGCGACGCCGTTGAACCAGTTCTTCTTGACCATGGTGTAGCCGGCGGTGTCCTGCACCGAGATGCGGTCGCCGACTTTCAGCGGTTCGGGGAAGCGGAAGGTGCCGAAAATATCGCCGGCGAGGCACGACTTGCCGCAGATCATGATTTCATGGTCGCCGGAATTGGGCAGGATCCGCGCGTTCTCGCGGTAGATCAGCAGGTCCAGCAGATGCGCTTCGATTGACGAGTCGACGACCGCAAGATGCTTGCCGTTGAACAGCGTGTCGAGGACCGTCACTTCCAGCGTCGTCGAATTGGTGATCGAAGCCTCACCCGGCTCCAGATAGACCTGTACGCCGAATTTTTGCGAAAACGCCTTCAGGCGGGCGCAGAAATCGTCGATCGGGTAATTGTCGCCGGTAAAATGGATGCCGCCGCCAAGGCTCACCCATTCGGCGCGCTTGAGCAATTCACCGAAACGCTCTTCGATCTGGCTGAGCATGCGGTCGAACAGCGCAAAATCCGAATTCTCGCAGTTGTTGTGGATCATGAAACCGCTGATCTGGTCCATCACCGGCAGCACCTTTTCCTGATCCCATTCGCCGAGGCGGCTGAAGGGGCGGGCAGGGTCGGCAAGATCGAAGGTCGAGGAGCTGACGCCCGGATTGAGGCGCAGGCCACGCACGATGCCGGACGCATTGTCCCCGAAACGTTCAAGCTGCTGGATCGAGTTGAAGATGATCTTGTCGGCGTAGGACACCGCCTCGTCGATTTCATGGTCGGCCCAGGCAACGGAATAGGCATGCGTTTCCTTGCCGAAGCGCTGGCGACCGAGGCGGACCTCGTTCAGCGACGACGATGTGGTTCCGTCCATGTGCTCGCGCATCAGGTCGAACACCGACCATGTCGCAAAACATTTCAGCGCCAGCAACGCCTTGGCACCGGATTTTTCGCGGACCTGATCGATCTTGCGCATATTGTCGAGCAGCTTGCTCTTGTCGATGAGATAGTAGGGCGTGCGCAGTTCGTTGTGCTGAGACATCGTTGTACCGTGGTTACTGCAGGCCGTGGCCGGCGATAGAGAACAAATCAGTGTTTCGTCGAGCCGATCATGCTCGCAAGCGATGTAAAGCTGATGGCAATTAAAGCGTCATCCTCACAAGGGGATGACAATCAGGCTTCCGCCGAAGTCATCAGCACTTGCGTGCCGTACCGTTTTCGACGTCTGGTGAATGGCGGCATTGTCACGCGCATCAGAACACCCGCGCGGTGATCGCGCGTACGGAAATTGACATCACGTGCCCATAGGGGCCGTGTGCCTGAATGATCTTCCGTTTGGGTGGCGTCCAGTACGACTGGGCCCATCCCCAATTGGAAGAGGCCGTCGCACATCATGGCGTCCTCCCCAACCAGCAGATGAAACCTGCATCAGTAACACAGGCTGGCCTTATACCATCCCGCTCAGGAACCTCAACACCCGCAACATCGTTTTCGTATCGCCAATTTCGCCCTTGGCGGTCGGCAGAAGGCTGGTCGCGTGCATCGGCAAAACGATCTGCTTTTTTGCAGATGGTATCACCGCGGCGTAATCCCCTGATCCAAAAGATGTGATCCATTTGGGCTATCACGTTTGTGTCACGCTCTGAGTGTTAGGGTCGATCGAATACTAAACGATTTATTACCAAGAGGGGTCGGGGCAACGATCTAGACGTGTAAAGTGGGAGTAGTCGCATGAGCGTAGAAGGAGGCGTCCGGGGGGGCATCCAGAGCGAAGGGCGGACATTAAAGGTACTGATTGTGGTGTCAAAAAGCGGGACGCTTTATCAAAGTCTCGCAAACACGCTTGAAGAACGGCTGCGGGGATGCATCGCGCAAGTGCGTGAAAATTCGCGCGGCACAGCCGAAATAGAACCAGACGTTCAACTGGTGCTGTTTCATGAAATGGCGGAAGTCGACGCTCGCGATGAGATCGAAGCGTACCGCGCTGCAAACCCCGAAATCGCGATAGGACTGCTTGTCGACGATTGTGAGTCGATTACCAGCCGCTGCAATGATCTGTTTGCCACCCAGAAGATCCAGGGGATTTTGCCGCTTACCCTCAAGCTGGATATTTGGCTTGCTGCGGTGTCGCTTTTGATCAGTGGAGGCGAATACTATCCGGTCAGCACTCGCAGGCCTTCGCCCGAAGCCTCGGTTTTCAACAGTAACGCCGAGAGCCTGACGCTCTCCGACCATGCGCCTGACAGCGAGTGCCAAGCCTATCTTTCGCTCCTGACTGCTCGGGAACGTGAGACGCTGGAGTTGCTGTCCGAGGGTTATCAAAACAAGCTGATCGCGCACAAAATGGCACTTTCCGAACACACCGTGAAAGTGCATGTGCACAATCTTTTGGCGAAACTGCGTGTCAGCAACCGAACGCAGGCAGCCGCAACCCTGCGTCGGGGAGGGCGATCGCCGTCGCTGCTTCCATCCGGCAACAGGTCACATCTCGCCGCGCCATAAAGGTCGGCTGCTGAGACAGGCTGCGATGCAGTTGAGGGGAAATCCCGACTGACACAATAGACAGCGCTCGTTGCGTAACCGGAAAACTTCGCAACGAGCGCTGCCGTCGCGGCCCAATGTGGCGCTCATCAGGGGAGCAGGCCAATGGATTGATCCATCGCAGCCATGGCTGCGATGGCATATCCGCATTTGTGGCCAGTGCAGCCCTCGCATCGGACATCAGGACGTCTCGAGAGAGCAATGAGTCAGGCTGTCTTCGTCTCGATTGAAGCTGCCATTGAGGGTGGGGTGAGGGGTAGGCATGATCTGTTCTCATGTTGAGTTAAGAAATGAAAATGTTTCACTTGAAGGAACCACTTTGCAAAACGCAGAGAAGATCAAGTATTGTTGGAATTTGTTTCCTGAATTTCACAAAACAAGGTATAGTGGAGAACTAATTATCTACTCGAACGTTTATAGGAGAGGCTGGGGGCAGCGCTGAGTTGGTGACAAGGCATGACAGAGATTGAAGTCGCTCCAGTTGGTGAACGGGTCATCTTCTCGACTTTGGGAGTTTGCAGCGTTGAGGTTCATGGAGGAGTCGCGTCAGCCATTCCATCCAATCTTTTTCGCACGGCAACCTTCATCCTGCTGTCTGGAAATAACGTGACTATTTCCCGGCAACGTCTGGCAGCGCTTTTCTGGCCGGATGCGCATCACGAACAGGCAGCCGCCAATCTGCGCCAGAGCCTTGCTCGTATCCGCCGCTTTCAGGATGAGCATCGATTTCGCCTTGTGGAAGCGAGTTTCACCCTGGTCCGTCTCGATGTGAGCGGTATTGAGTGGGATCTGTATGAGTTGCTCAAGGCGCTCTCCCGGGAGGGGGAGGTGGCGCTTGCAGATGTTTGCAGGCTCTACAATGGAGACCTGCTCGCAGACATTCCGGAATCAGGCGCGGAATTTGAGGATTGGCTGACCGAACAACGGGTTCTTCTGCGCGAAAGTGTCATTGCCAAGCTTGCAGAATCTCTTGGTGCTGGCGGAACATTGTCTTCGCAGCTGCGGAGCAAATGCGCGCGCAAGCTGCTGTCGATTGACCCCGGCAACGAACAGGCTTTCCAGACCTTGATGAGGGAAGCGGCCGATAATGGCGATTACGCCCGATTGCGTCAGATCTACGCCAAATGCGAGCAATATCTGATGAAGGAGTTTGGCGTGGCGATCTCGCACAAGACACGGTCTCTCTACGCGCAATTGCTGGCGGATCAGGCGCGTTCGTGATCGAGGCGACGTAGCGCTGGCCCGATCCAGTGCTGCTGCTTCCAATCCTGCGGCGGCAGCTCGCTGGCGCGTCAGAAGCCTTGTTTTCCAGATCCCGACCGACCGATCCGCATGTCTTTCACCGGGAGAGCCCATCGCGATCGTAAGGGTTTGTTAACTACGAATGCTGTTAGGCAAGAGGGCAGCTACCGTAGTTGAAACGCCATGATTCGGGAATTTTCCTACAACACATCGCCCAGTCTTTTCGGTTTGTCGCCTGCTGGGGCCAAGCCGTCTTCCGTGAAGGCTCAGACCGGGCTAGAAGTTGAGTCGGGGGCCGAAACTGATTTGCGGGGATGGCCAAGACCGATGCCGACGCGATCTGACATATCCATTTGCCGCGCTTTCGCCGGAAAAGTGATAGCGTTGGCGGCTGCTGGTTTGCTACTGACCGCCTGTGCCCAACCGGTCGCCAAGCTTGAGCGATCGTCGCTGTCGTTGGAAACAGATGCACAGGATGCGCTTGCGCTACCGCCTCCCGGTGGACCGTCTGTCGTCAGTGTCGTTGAACGCCGCTTCGCCAACGCAATCCAGCAGGACATCATCCTGTCCACGGTCGCCACCACAGCAGGCCAAAACACGTTGCGGGTTCAGTTTTTCGGGCCGGTCGGTGCGGATGGTGGCGAGACGACGCTTGCCGATCTGCAGCCCACAGAGGGATCGATCGCGCGCGAGATGCGCCGCGTTCTGCCGGGCATCGCAATGGCCCGCTCACCGCTTTTTGCACAAAACAGTTACGGCCCGTTCGGCTATGCCACCGGCAGGAGCGGTACGAACGATCTTTGTCTCTACGCGTGGCAGCGCATCGCACCGATGCGTACCGAGGGCACGTTCCGCGCGCGGGGCTCGGTACAGGTCAGGCTGCGTCTGTGCCAGACAAACGCGACGGAGGAAGGGCTTCTCGCGATCATGTATGGCTATACGATCAACGCGGCGATGGGCGGCTATGGCTGGAACCCTTATGGCGTGTTGCCGGCGGCCGATTCGCGCCTTGGCATGACAGGCCAGCCGATCCATCCATATGGCCTCGCCGGTTCGGCGGTGCTTTCCGCATCGTCCCCCGTTGAGGTTCTGCCAACGGCAAGGCCGGCTGTCCCGCGCCCGACTGTGGCTTCAGCGCCGGAAGTGCGCGTGGCTCCGCCACCTGTTCCCGCTAACGCGCCGATCGTCCCGTTGCCACCTTCTTCTGCCGCATCATCTTCACAGGCGACACCGGTTGTGCCGCCGCCACCGTCGGACTGAGAGCGAGAGGGCGTACGAGATATTTACCAGCCGTTCAGGTTTGAGTGACTTAGGCCATTAGCCAGACGAACTTCGCGGCCGACAAATTATTTAGATAGCGGTCGTTCGGCGATCCAACGCTGCAGGTGAAGAGGCGGAAATGGGAAAACTTTTTGCTGGTGTGATTTGGGCGATTTTGGCGATCGGCACTATCTTGATCGTGTCGCTGCCAATCAACCTGCAGACTCATCTCGTCGTTGGTGGCGTTGTCCTGACGCTCATGATCTTTGTTAAACTCCTGGGGCTGGATGGCGCGTGGCGACTGGTCGGTCTTGCGCTGGGAACCGCACTGGTCCTTCGTTATGTCTACTGGCGCACGACCAGCACCATTCCGCCGGTCACGCAGCTGGAGAATTTCATTCCTGGCCTGCTGCTTTATCTGGCTGAAATGTACAGCGTGTTCATGCTGTTCCTCAGCCTTTTCATCGTCGCAAAGCCGCTCCCGTCTCGCACGCCTGTGATTGTCGGCGATGAAGATCTGCCCCATGTTGACGTGTTCATTCCCAGCTATAACGAGGAAGCATCTCTTCTGGCCGACACGATCGCCGCGGCCCGAGCCATGGACTATCCTTCAGACCGCCTCACGGTCTGGTTGCTCGACGATGGCGGCACGGTCCAGAAGCGCAATTCACAGGATGTTCTGGCAGCGCAGGCCGCTTTGCAGAGGCATGTCGAGTTGCAGCAGCTTTGCGCTGATCTGGGCGCAAATTATCTAACCCGCGAACGCAATGAACATGCAAAGGCCGGAAACCTCAACAACGGGCTTGCCCATTCTTCGGGCGAACTGATCGCCGTTTTTGACGCTGACCATGCTCCAACGCGTAGTTTCCTGCGGGAAACCGTCGGCTATTTCAAGGAAGACCCGAAGCTTTTCCTGGTGCAGACGCCGCACTTCTTCCTCAACCCCGATCCGCTTGAGCGAAATCTGCGCACCTTCGAAACGATGCCCTCCGAGAACGAGATGTTCTACGGCATCATTCAGCGTGGTCTGGACAAATGGAACGCTTCGTTCTTCTGCGGCTCCGCTGCGGTTCTGAGCCGTGAAGCGCTCGGCGACACGAATGGGTTTTCCGGCATCTCGATTACGGAAGACTGTGAGACGGCGCTGGAATTGCATGCGCGCGGCTGGAAGAGCGTTTATGTCGACAAGCCGCTGATCGCGGGTCTGCAGCCGGCATCGTTTGCAAGCTTCATCGGCCAGCGCAGTCGCTGGGCGCAGGGCATGATGCAGATCCTTCGCTTCAGATTTCCGCCACTCAAGCGCGGCCTCACCCTGCCGCAGCGTCTCTGCTACATGTCTTCGACGCTGTTTTGGCTTTTCCCCTTTCCACGCACGATCTTTCTGTTTGCACCGCTTGGTTATCTGTTCTTTGGTCTCCAGATGTTCACGGCATCCGGCGGCGAGTTTTTCGCCTACACGCTGAGCTATATGGCTGTGAACCTGATGATGCAGAACTACCTCTATGGTCGTTTCCGCTGGCCGTGGATTTCTGAGCTTTACGAATATATCCAGTCGGTTCACCTGCTTCCGGCCATCGTTTCGGTGGTGCTCAATCCGCGCAAGCCCACCTTCAAGGTGACTGCCAAGGACGAAACGATGTCGACCAGTCGCCTGTCGGAGCTCAGTCGGCCGTTTTTCGTCATCTTCGCGGTTTTGCTGTTTGCCGTGGGGGTTTCGGTCTGGCGGCTTTATTCGGAGCCGTGGAAGGCCGACGTGACACTTGTCGTTGCGGGCTGGAACCTGCTTAACCTCATTCTTGCCGGCTGTGCGCTGGGCGTCGTGTCGGAGCGGCGCGAATGGTCCAGCACACGGCGTATCCGGATCAACCGGCGTTGCGAATTCGGCGGTGGGGATCGTTGGCTGCCGGCGATGATCGAGGACGTTTCCGTCAACGGGGCGCGGATCCGGGTTTATGGCGGCGAGGCCGACCAGATGATTGCTGACGGCCATTCTTCGATCCGCATCCAGCCGCTATCCGGTGGAGCACCCGGCACGCTCCCGGTGTCGGTGCGAAGCAAGGTCAAGGAAGGCGATTCCCTGACGCTTGGATGCCAGTATGTTCGATCGGCGCCGGAACATCATCGGCTTGTCGCTGATCTGATCTTTGCCAATGCAGATCAGTGGTCGCAGTTTCAGCAGTCGCGTCGACGCAATCCGGGCGTGGTCGTCGGCACCGTCTGGTTCCTGCGGCTGGCATTTTATCAGACATGGCGTGGTCTTGTGTATCTGGTGCGCGATATCCGCACGCCGGAGAAAAAGGCCGGAGCACAGCCAAGCGGGGCGCGGCCATGATCCGCTCCTTGCTTGCGTCCCTTGTGCTGATTTTGTCGCTGACCAATCTATGCGCGCAGTCGATGCCCTTCGATATGGCGCCGGAGCGGCCAGCGCCCGCTGTCGTTCCAGAAGCATCCGAGGGTGTTGCGCAGCCGGCTGCGGAAGCCCCGTCAGCTCTGCCGAAAGAATTCCGTCGGGGCTTGCTTCCCAGTGGAGATCTTTCCTTGCGCGGCGAAAACGCGTCCCGCAGCTGGATCATCCACCTCACTGAACAGCAGGCTGCGGCTCCCGTTCGTCTGCACCTTGGTTACAGCAATGCCGTCGTCGTTGCGCCGGAGGCGTCTCGCCTGCAGGTGCTGCTCAACGATGCGACGGTTATCGAGACGTCCATCCGGTCTGCGGAGGGGGTTACCAATCTTGAAGCGGAGATCCCGTCAGGGCTGCTGCGCGCCGGGCGAAACGAATTTTCCCTGCGCGTGAACCAGCGCCACCGCACTGACTGCACGATCCAGTCAACCTATGAATTGTGGACCACGATCAAGGCGGCACAGACATTTCTGACCAGCACTGACGAGAATTCGCAAAAGCTCTCGACCGTTGATGATCTGCGCACGATTGCGCCTGATCCAACCGGCAAGGCGACGATCGCGATAGTTGCGCCAGGCATGGCGCGGGGCGATATCGGTGCCGACATCATGAAACTTGCGCAGGCGATTGCACTTCATGTCCCATTGCCGGACCTGAACTATGTGGTCGAAGCTGCCCCGTCGTCGGCGCAGGACAACGCCTCCCTTTTTGTTTTCCTGGGTACGAACGAAGAGCTTGAGCCGCTGGGTATCAATCTCCGCACTAAGGGTGAGGACGGGCCGGTCGCCGGGTTCACCGAGCGCCGCGGAGGCGCGCCGACCTTTGTCATCAGTGGACGCAGCCGTTCCGAATGGCTGTCTGCGCTTGATCAGCTATTGGCGCCTGTCGACCGGGTCGCGGGTACGCAGCGTCAGGCTCTCGTCACCGAGACATGGCAGACACCGAACGCGCCGATGATCTATGGCGCGCGCGAATTGACGTTCAGCGAACTGGGTGTGCAGTCGCAACAGTTTTCCGGCCGACGCTTCACGACGGGTTTCCAGTTCGCTATTCCGGCCGACTACTACGCGGACTCCTACGGTGAAGCCAAGATCCTGCTCGACGCTGCGTATGCGCCCAACGTGCTGCCCGGAAGTCTTGTCAACGTCTACATCAACGGTTCCATCGCCGTGTCGATGCCGCTCAACGAGACACGCGGGGCGCTTCTCAAGCAGGTGCCGATCCGTCTGACGACACGTCATTTCAAGCCTGGTCTCAACGAGGTGGCCATCGTTGCCGATCTTGCCAGTGCGGAAGATGAGGCTTGCCTTGCTGTGGCCGGTCCCGGTGATGAGCCGCGCTTTGCAATATTCAGCACGTCGCGTTTTGTGGTGCCGGCCTTCGCCCGTATCGGCCAGCGTCCGAACCTCGCTGCGCTGGGCGGCACCGGCTATCCATTTGGCCAGTCGAAAGATCACGTACCGATCTTCCTGGAGCGCAATGATGCGGCGAGCCTTTCGGTGACGGCTGATCTTCTGGCGCGCATGGCAATCAGCGCCGGGCGCGCCTTCCCGGTTACCTTCACCAACTCGATCGATGCAACGCGCGACCGGGATGCAATCTTTGTCGGTTCGATCAGTGCAATCCCGTCTACAGTGCTGGGGCAGGTGAATGTTTCCGAGGAAAGCCGCAGCTTCTGGGGAACGTCGCACGGACGCGCGCCGGGTGGTGCGGATGCGACCCAGATCGATGCGGAAGCATGGCGACGCCAGATGGAACAAAGCACCTGGATGAGCGAAATCGATGACTGGCTGCAGCGAACGTTCGACCTCAACTTGCGCAGCTTGCGCTTTGCGCCGCTGAGCGAGGCGGCTTTTGTTCCGTCTCAGCCCGCTCAGGTGCTGCTTGCGCAGGGGTCAAATCCGGCGCGCAACGGGGTCTGGACTTTGGTCACCGCTCCGGACAGCGCCATGTTGCGCGATGGCGTCAACGCGTTGACCAGGCTTCCAAACTGGAACCAGCTTTCGGGTCGGCTCGCAACGCTGGACACAGATCTTCAGACGATCAGTGCCCTGCCGGTAACGTCGCAAAGCTTCATCGAGACGCAGCCTTTTTCGGTTGGCAATTTCCGTTTGATCATCGCCAATTGGCTGTCTGCCAATATCCTGTCTTACTCCCTTGTCTTGGTAGGTGCTTGCACCTTGCTGGGCATTGCGACTTCTATGCTGCTGTCGCGTTTGGGGAGGCGGAATTGAGTGTACGGGCAGCTGTAGCAGCGTTCTTTTTGGTGTCGGGTGCAATGGTCTGTGGTGCACAAGCGCAAATCACCGCGAGCGAGTGGTCGGATTATTCCAACCGCTTCGTTTCCGATGAGGGGCGCGTCATCGATGACGGAAATGGGGGGATCTCGCACAGCGAAGGTCAGGGCTATGGGCTGCTATTGGCCTTTCTTGCCAGCAACAAGCCTGATTTCGCGCGTATCTGGTCGTTCACGCAGCGTGAGTTGATGATCCGTGACGATCATCTGGCCGCATGGAAGTGGGATCCGAACGGCACGCCGAAGATCACCGACGTCAATAATGCTTCCGATGGTGATATTCTCATCGCCTACGCGCTGGCGCTTGCGGGCAAGGATTGGGACGAGCCGCGTTTCACCCAAAGCGCCAGATCGATAGCCGACGCGCTCGGAACGTCTGCGCTGTTCTCCCATAAGGGCGAAACCCTTCTTTTGCCGGGGGTGCATGGCTTCGGTGCGGATGATCAGCCCGACTGGCCGGTCGTCAATCCTTCCTACTGGATTTTCGAAGCCGTGCCGGTTCTGGCCGGTCTTGCACCCGATAATCAGTGGACACGGCTTTCGGAAAGCGGAACCGCGCTCATCAGCAAGGCTGCATTCGGCAAGAACCACTTGCCCGCGGACTGGGTGTCGGTCGCTGGAACGACACCGCGTCCGGCCGAAGGATTTCCCGTCGAATTCGGCTACAATTCCGTGCGCATTCCGCTTTATCTGATGCGCAGCATGGATAGCGACATGAACCTGCTGCGGCGCCTGCGAGACGGCATGACAGGCCCCCAAGGTGCCGTGACCCTGATTGATCTCACGACGGATCAGGTGACGGCGGAACTCGAAGATCCCGGCTATCGCATCATTTCCGCGCTGGCGACATGCGTCCTTGATGGCACCAGGATTCCGCAGGATCTTCGTGTTTTCGTTCCGACGCTGTACTATCCCGCCACCCTTCAGCTTCTTGCTTTGGCGCATATCAGGAAGGATCGGCCCGAATGCCTATGACGTCGATCAAGACGGTCGCACTGGGTGCTGGAACGCTGCTTCTGGGAACCTTCGTGGTGGCGCAGGAGCGCTACTTCCCCGCTGCAGGATCGCAGGAGATCTGGCACGAGATCACCGGATCGGCCGAGCCGACGCCGGAGCTGGATGTGCCGCAGCCGATGCCGACGATGCTGGCCCAGACGTCCGAGGTCGAGACGAAGCCGAGTCAGCCAGTCGAAACGCAAAACGGAGTTGACGAATCCGCGTTGCGTTATTTCGCCCGCAAAGGCGATACGCGCAGGCTCGAGATCGAGATTGCCCGTCTTCGCGCACTCTATCCCGGCTGGACACCACCCGCAGATCCCCTTGCGACGCCCCCGGTGACGGATGCGGCGCTGGAAGAAATATGGGAGTTGTACTCACAAGGGCGTCTGAGCGAGGCGCGCCACAAGATCGCCGAGCGACAGGCGAGCGTTCCCGGATGGCAGCCGCCGGCAGATCTGACGGATCGTCTGGCGCTTGCTGAATCGCGCGAGCGGCTGATCAACGCATCGGATCTCGATCAGTATGCGACAGTTATTTCGGTTGCCTCGCAGAACCCGCAGCTTCTGACGTGCAGCGAGGTGGATGTCCTTTGGCGCGTTGCCGAAGCTTTTGCCCGAACCGACCGTGATAGCCGGGCCTATGATGCCTATCGCTATATTCTGAGCACCTGTGACGATGCGGAAGAGCGTTTGGCAACGATGCAGAACGCGCTGCAATTTTTGCCCATGCCTTTGGTTGATGATTTGCTGGCGCTGGAGCGATCGGACGGGGCTGTCGGTGAGTTTGCAGAAATTCGTGACACGCTGGCTCGCAACGCTGTTGCCAAAGCAGGAGAGGACAAGTCCGCAACCGTGCCGGCCACCACCCTTGATCGGCTGAAAAAATTGGCCGAGACGGAGAAATTGCCGACCGATGCGCGGCTGCTTGGCTGGTACTACTACAACCGGCAGGACATCGAGGCAGCGGATAAATGGTTCCGGATGGCGCTCAGCGCCGAGCCGTCCGCCGATGCGGCCGAAGGGCTGGCGCTCGTTCTGATCCAGCGAGAACTGTATGCCGATGCGGAAGAGCTGATGTATCGCTGGCGCGACGACAGCGATGATACGCGTGTGGTCTATCTTGCCGCCGTTGCCAATCTGCTGGGTCTGGAGCCACGTCCGCTCCTGTCTGGCGAGGTTCTGAGCCGGATCGTTGCCGAGGTTGCCCGCAGCCGTAATGTCGAAGCGGCGCGTCAGTTGGGCTGGTATGCCCGCGCCTTTGAGCAGCATGCAACGGCGAAAGCCTGGTTCACGAGCGCGCTGGGCTGGGGACCGGACGACGAGCCATCGGCCTATGGTCTTGCGCTGACCTATCAGCTTCTCGGCGAAACGGCACAGCTTGATCAGCTCAAGCAGCGGTGGACGGGACGTTCGGAACGCATCCAGCTTGTTGGAGTTGCGGAAACCGAACCGGCCCCTGCCGGTGCTGCTGGCCGGAGTGTCGGGACCGCCGCCCCTGTGACCCCGCCTGCGATTGCGCGGATCGTTGAGCCGAATACTGCTCCCGCTGCATCTTCCCGTCGGGCCAACGAAGGCAGCGGCGCGAAACGCGGTACGGGTTCAGCGCGAGGTTGCTCGAACTACACCAATCCGGAACGGTTGCAGCCGTCAGCTGCGCTCAGCCATGGCTGGTGCCTGATGGATGCCGACCGGCCTCTGGAAGCCGCGAAGGCGTTCGAGGTTGCGTTGCGCGGCGGTAACGAGCGTACACGGCGTGATGCGGCCTATGGCCAGAGCTTGGCCTATCTGCGGGCAGGGCTGGTCGACAACGCCGCAGTTGCCGCTATCAAGGCACCACAGAGCGGCAAACGTGCCGTCGAACTGCAAACCAACATCCTTGATGAGCGCGCGCGGGGCGCATTCGAAAGAGGGCGTTATGCCGAGGCGATCATGGCGCTGGATCGACGGGCGCAGATCGCGCCGGAACGCATCGATCTGATGGTTCTGAGAGGCTATTCATATATGCGCCTGAACCGCTTTGGTGATGCGCGTCGGGTTTTTGAGGCGGTGGCCCGAACAGGTAGCCGCGATGGCATCAAGGGTCTTGCAGAGCTGAATAATCTGGAGACCTACTAAAGCATGCCTCCCGACGGTGGGCACCGGTCGGGAGACATGCTTAAAAATAGGCAGCTAATGCGCCGCGAGCGAATCTGAAAGATCGCGACGCGCTTTAGAACGGAAGCGGGTTGATCGCGTGCGTCAGCACGGCGCCCGTCTCGTAGTAGGCGGCACGCGGACCGGCGAGACGCTCGTTATGATTGTCCACCGGCGCTACCGGCAAGTCATCTTCGCGGTTTTCCAGCAATGCGATTGCTGCCAGCTTGCCAAACATCGTGCCGGGCCCGATGCCGCGACCGGAGTAGCCGAAGCAGGCATAGGCCGACGGACCAAGGCTCAGGATCTTCGGAATATGATCGTTGGTCATGGCAATTCGCCCGTGCCAGGCGTGTTCGAACTCCAGACCAGCCAGTTGCGGATAGATCTTTCGCAGTTTGCGTCGCGCCCATCCAGCATGGATGGCAGCGCCCGCGCCGCCGGCATCTCCGATGCCGCCGACGATCATGCGGCCTGCCTTGTCGGTACGAAATGACGACATCACCAATGCGGTGTCCCAGCAACCTTCCCCGCCTGCCAGAATCTGCGAGCGCAGATGCTCGGGGATCGGCGCGGTGGCGAACTGGCAATAGCTCACTCCGACAAATTGCGGGCGAACCGCAATGTCGAGGCCATCGAAATAGGCATTGGTGGCCAGAAGCAGCGATTTGGCAGTGACGGTGTGCCCATTGGCCTTGACCTGCCAGCAATTGCCGTCGTGCATCACGCTGCTTACGCGCGAGCGCTCATGAAGGCTTGCACCTGCCTTGATGGCAGCGCGTGCAAGACCGCGCGCATAGGACAATGGCTGGATCGTCCCGGCGCGCGGATCGAACAGCGCGCCGTGGAACGCGCTGGTTCCGGTTCGCCGTGACGTTTCTTCGGCGTCCAGAAGCAGCAAGGGTGCGCCAAGCTGCACGCCTTGGCGATGACGCTCCTGCAAATCGCGGAAGCCCGAGGCGTTGTGGGCAAGATGCAGGGTGCCGTTCGGTGTCGCCTCGCAGTCAATCTGTTCGCGTTCGATCAGCGACCACACCAGTTCAGGTGCGCCGGCGAGGCGATTGACGAGGCTCAGCCCCGCGGCTTCACCCATTTGCTTCATCACGTCTTGCGGGGGCAGCCACAGGCCTGCATTGACCAGTCCGACATTGCGTCCGGAGCCGCCATGTCCGAACGTTTCTGCTTCCAGCAGCACGACGGAAGCGCCGCGTCGTGCTGCTTCAAGCGCCGCTGAGTTGCCGGTGAAGCCACCGCCGATGATGACGAGATCGGCCGTGACGCTCGACGCCAGTGGCTGTGCCTCTACCATTATCGAGCTTGAAGCCCGCCACAGATTGCCGCTTGCTTTGGATGCCACGTTTTTGGTCCTGCTTTAGAACACCAGATTGGGAAGAAATGTCACCAGCGCCGGCACGTAAGTGAGCAGCAACAGGACAACGATTGAGGAAAACAGGAATGGAACAGAGGCTTTCGCAAAATCCTCGACGGAACAGCGTGTGATCGAGCAGACGGTAAACATGACAGTTCCTACCGGCGGTGTCATCGAGCCGATGGCCGTGTTGAACACCAGGACTACGCCCAGATGAACCGGGTCCACTCCCAGACTTTGCGCTACCTGCACCAGGAGAGGGCCAAGGATCACGATGATCGCGAGCCCCTCGAACACGGTGCCTAAAATCAACAGTGCAATATTGATGATGAGCAACACAACATATTTGTTCTCAGACAAGGTCAGCAGGAAGGTAATCAGCTGCTGGGGCACTTGTTCGAGGCTCAGGATCATCGAAAACACCGAAGCCGACGCGATAATGAACATGACGCCTGCCGTGGTCATCGCCGACTCGGAGAAAAGTGTCATCGTTTCGCTAAGGCTCAGGCCGCGATAGACGAAGACGCCCACCACGAAGGCGTAGACTGCGGCGACAGCGCCGAGTTCTGTCGGCGTGAACCATCCGCTGCGCAGCCCCAGCAACAGCATTGCCGGCATCGCCAGAGCCCACAACGCGGCGCGCCCTGTGCTGAGGATTTCGCGCGGCCCTGCACGCTTCTTGCTTTCTGGTGCAAGGTTCATGCGGATCGCGGTCCAGCGCACCGTCAGCATCAGCGAGATTGCGATGAGAATCGCCGGGATCACACCGCCGACAAACAGCTTGCCGATCGAGGTGTTGGTCAGAAGGCCGTAGATGATGAGCGCGATGCTGGGGGGCATGATCGGGGCGATCAGCGAGGATGCCGCGCTCACGGCCGAGCCGTAGGCATTGCTGTAGCCGCGCTTGCGCATCACCGGCACGATCGTGCGCGCATCAATGGCGGCATCGGCGTTTGCCGATCCCGACATGGCGCCCATGAACACCGAATTCAGCACCGCGATCTGCGCCAGGCCGCCGCGCCAGTGCCCGACCAGGGTTTCGCAGAACGCGTAGAGACGATCCGCGATGCCGCCGCGCGCCATTGCCGCGCCGGCAATCACGAACAGTGGAATCGCCAGCAGCGGGAAGGATTCAAGCGCTGATGACATGCGCTGTGCGACCAGGCTGGCCATCAGCGGATTGAGGGTGAAATAAGCCATGGACGCGCCGAGCATGACAAAGCCGACCGGCAAGCCCAGCACAAGAAGAAGAACGAATACAATGGCGACGATGGTCACGAGCGTACCTTCCTGAAACTCTCAGCCATATCAAGAAGGCGACCGACGATGACGAGCATCATGCCTGTCGCGAGCATTGCGGCGACGATCCATTTCGGCCAGCCGAGGACGAGAAACGTGGTGAAACGCGCCGTTGTTATCTGCGCGAAGGCAGCGCGGATCACTTGCGATGCGATCAGGAGCACCAGCAAGTCGGCGACAAGCCGCGCCAAGATTGCAAGTCGCGCAGGCAGGCGATCGACAAATAGCGAAATGCCGAACAATTGTCCGTGCATTGCAGCGCCTGAAAGACCAAACCAGACAGCGGCTGCCATGAGGATCACGGCAAGTTCTTGTGCCCACATGATCGACATGGCGAAGAAATTGCGCGCCACAACGTCTGCCATGACAATGGTCACAAGTGCGGCCAGCAGAAGTGCCGGGACGGTCACGCCGACAAATTCGAGTATCGTACGCAGAACTTTCATTGCTACGACGTGCCTCCACGATGAACAACGGCCGGGCAAATCAGAAGATTCACCCGGCCACGCTTGGATTATTCGCCGGTTGCTGCTGCCCGGACCTGATCATAAAGCCCCGCAGGCCATGCAGGGAAGCTCGTATAGAAGCTTGCCGTGGCTTCGCGATAGGCATCAAGGTCCGCCTCGTGGAACGTCACGCCCTGTGCCTCGAATTCGGTGCGGATTTCGGTCTCCAGATCCGCCGATACCTTGGTCAGATCCTGGCCGCCCTTGCGGAATTCTTCAAGCAGGATCGCCCGGTCTGCATCGCTCATCTGCTGGAACGCGGCCTCGCTCATCACCCAGCCGGTGAAGAGGTTGAAATGACCCGTGAGGGTGATTTCCTTGGCAACTTCCTGCCAGCCCGAGGCGCGCAGGCCTGTGAGCGGGCTTTCTGCGGCGGTGACGACGCCCTGCGACAGCGCCGAATAGACTTCTGCGGCTTCCACGGTTGTGGCGACTACGCCGAGCGGCTGAAATGTCTTCAGCCAGGTTTCGACCGGCGGCACGCGCATGCGCACGCCCTTCAGGTCAGCTGGCTCAGGATAGCCGGCAGTGCCGATCATGTGACGCGGCCCGTCGAACCAGTTGATCGCGACCACACGAATGCCCGCCGTTTCGGCAAGACGGTCATAATAGCCCTGCAGCAGGTCGGAAAATGCCAGCTTTTCAGCTTCGTCTGTGTTGGAAACGACGAAAGGGCCCTCGACAATCGACAGCTCGGGTACGCCGAACGACGACAGGAACGAGGCCGAGGTGAAGGTCATCACCGGCAGACCCTGGCTGGCCTGCTCGATCGAGTCGGTCGTGCTGCCAAGCTGGCCCGACGGGAAGCCTTCAAACTTCACGCGACCGTCTGTGCGGGCGGTGACGCGCTCTGCGGTGGCCATGACGCCCTTCCAGGATTCGCTGGTCGGCGAATTCACGGTCGCAATGCGGATCGTCAGGTCCTGCGACAGGGCAACCCCGGTCAGCATGGTCGACATTGTTGCGGCAGCAGCCAGCAGGCGAAGTGGTGACGCGAAATAGTTCATTGATAGTCCTCCAGTTTGTCCTCTATCTGCACAATATGTGCAGGGTGCTTCAGACGGACAGCGCATTTTGTGAGAGCGCTTTCCTATCCATTCCTCATGCGTCGACAGGCGATCCGTCGATCTTGGGTGCAGCCACCGGCCGGGTGGTCGCATAAATCTCTTCAAGGCTTTGCATCGTCGAAAGATCGACATCCATCGCGACGCCATGACCAAACGCACCCAGGGCCAGGCAGGTCTCTGCCGCGGCCTTTGCAGCCGCACCCAGAATGGTGCTCGGCGCTTCGCCGCGAAGAAGTCCGACCAGGGTCCGCGCAATAAAAGTATCGCCCGCGCCCAGCGTGTCGACCGGATCGACGGGCACGGCTGGCGCTTCGTGGGTACCGTCACGGCTTGACAGAAGCGCCCCTTCCGCGCCGCGCGTGATCACCACCCACTGCGCACCATAACGGTGGGCCATTGCTGCAAGTTGCATGGCATCTTCGCGGTTCAGATCGCCACCGGAAAATCCGACCAGAAAGCAGTGAGGCGCAATGCTGGCAACGCGTGCCTCGTCGCGAACGGTCGCAAGATCATATGAAACCCGTGTCACGGACGCGAAATGCGGCAACCACGCATCGACATGGCTTGAGCGCCCGGTGTGGATCGCATCGGCGCTCGCAAGCCATTCAAGATCCGCCTCTGACGGTGCGATAATCGACACGCCGAGATTGGCGCCGACAAACACCCGCTCGCCATCTTCGTTGGCGATCACGCAATAGGCGGTTTGTCCCGGCACGGTGCGCAGCAATGAAGTATCGACGCCTTCCTTGATGAAAGCGTCGCGAATGGCGCGCCCTGCTGCATCGTCGGCGACCGCGCCGGCATAGGCTGCGACCGCCCCGAAGCGGCGCGCAAACACCGCATGATTGACGCAATTGCCGCCTGGGTACATGCGGCCCTGATCGCGATAGCAGTCGACGACGTTGTCGCTAAAGGCAAGGATCTTAGGTGCAGTTTGTGACACGTGTATCTCATTTCTGTGGCATTGTGAGAACGTTCGCAATATTTTGCACGACTTGTCAATCCTGCTTGACACCCAGCCAGAGAAATTAATATGTCTTATGTCATCTTATCAGAAAGGTGATAGCAGATGACTCTTCCAGATCGCTTCCACCCGGCCGTTTCGGCCGCTCTTTCCTCCATTGACGCGAGCGCGCTGCGCCATGTGTTTTTCGTCGCTTGCGGCGGTTCGCTGTCGATCATGCACCCGGCGAAGTTCATGCTCGACCAGCATGGCGCGCTGCCGTCCGACGTCTACAACGCCGCAGAATTTGTCGCCCGTGCCCCCAAGCGTCTTGGCGCCGACTCGCTCGTCATCCTGTGCTCGATGACCGGCACCACCAAGGAAACCACCGCTGCCGCCAAATATGCGCGCGAAAAGGGTGCAACCACCATCGGTCTGACCGTCGAGCCAGGCTCGCCGCTCGGCACCGCTGTGGATTTCCCGGTCAAGTTTGAAGCGCCTTACACCACCGGCACGCCGATCGATGCGCGCGACAGCAACTATTCGATCATCTACCAGATCGTGATGGGCCTGGTTGCCGCAACCGGTGGCGAAGACCTGACCCAGCCGCTGATCGACAGCCTGTGCAATTTGCAGGCCGCCATCGACCGCGCCCAGGACACCTATGCGCCGCTGTGGGATCGTTATGCCGAGCATTTTGCCAAGCAGGATGTCGTCTACACGATGGCTTCCGGCGCTGCCTATGGTGCCGCCTATTCCTTCGCCATCTGCGTGCTGATGGAAATGCAGTGGATCAACAGCCAAGCGATCCACTCCAACGAGTTTTTCCACGGCCCATTCGAAGTGCTCGACGAAACGCGCTGCTTCGTGCTGATGAAGGGGCTCGATTCCACGCGCGAGCTGGATGAGCGCGCCGACACCTTCCTGCATCGCTTCGGCAAGGCCGAGAACATTCTCGTGCTCGACGCCGCCAAGCTGGACCTGACCGGCATCGACGAGCGCTTCCAGGGCAATGTCGTGCCGCTGATCTTCTTCGACACGCTGTGGCGCTTCATCTATAAGGTCGCCGCGTTCCGCGAGCAGGTGATGCTGGATGGCCGCCGCTACATGAAGAAGCTTTCCGACTACTGAGGCGATTAATGGCGCAAGACGATCTTCTGCCGCTTTACGAACAGGTCCGCCGCAAGCTCCTGTCCGAGATGGAAGCCGGTCGTCTTGCCGAAGGCAGTTTCCTGCCGCCGGAATTCGAGCTGTGCGCCACTTATGGCGTCAGCCGGATCACCCTGCGGCGCGCAGTTGGTGAATTGTGCGCCGAGGGTCTGCTGGTGCGCCAGCAGGGTAGGGGAACCTACGTTGCGCCGCGCAAGGTGCAGCAGACGATCTCGCTTTCGGGTTTCGCCGACGTTGCCCAGGGCAGCGGCCACAAGGCAGGTCATCGCGTCCTCAGTCGCGATGACCATATCGATGCGCCGGACATTGCCGCGCGACTGGCGGCAGACCGGCTTGTCCGCTTCCTGCGCCTGCTCGAAATCAACGACCGGCCGATCACGCTGGAGACGCTGTTTCTCGATCCCCGGCGCTTTGCAGCTGTCCTTGAACCTGTCGCAGTCGGGAAGAGCTTCTTTGGCGCATTGCGTGAAGCCTATGGCATCGAGCCAGCCGGCGCTGAACGCAGCATTGATGTCGGCTTTGCCCGCGCATCCGAGGCCGAAGTTCTGGGTGTCTCCACTACCGAGCCGGTCTATCGCATCGAAAAATGGATACTCGACGCGCAAGGCGAGCCGCTTGCCTTGTCGCAGACCGTCACTCCCTGTCATCTGGTCACGCTGACCGTTAAGACCTGACCCCTTTGCCGGGTTGCCTTGAGGAACGCCATGAAAGTTTTCGACGCCGCAGCTGTCCACGCCGCCTTGCCCTGGACCTATCTCATCGAGGCCTTGGCGAAAGCCCATCGCGAGGCGATGCCGGTGTCCGATGTCGTCGTCCAGCAGGATCCTGCCGGCAGCGGCAACCAGTTCATCACCTTGCCGGGCTGGGTGCCGAATGGCCCGATTGCCGTAAAGATGGTCGGCGTTTTTCCCGGCAATGAGAAACTGACCCCGCCGCAGCCCAATGTTCAGGGTCTGGTGGCGATGTTCGATGGCACGACCGGCGCTCCGCTTCTGGTTGCCGATGGCGCGGCGATGACGGCGCGCAAGACCGCCGGCGATTCAGCCCTTGGCGCGTCGCTGTTGGCGCGCGATGACGCGCAGGTGCTGCTCGTCGTCGGCGCAGGCGCGCTCGCGCCGCATTTTGCCGCCGCCCATATGGCCGCGCGCCCCTCGCTGAAGCGCGTTCTGATCTGGAACCGCTCTGCTCCGAAGGCTGAAACCGTTGCCGCCGGGCTGCGTGGCGATGGCGTCGACGCACAGGCCGTCGCCGATCTTGACGCCGCGGTGCAGTCGGCCGACGTCATCACCTGCGTGACCATGTCGGACCGCACGCTGGTCAAGGGGGCGCTCCTGAAGCCCGGCACGCATCTCGATCTCGTCGGAGCCTACATGACGAGCCTGCGCGAAACCGACGATGAAGCGTTGCAACGCGCGCGCATCTATGTCGATACAAGGCGCAACATGGAAAACACCGGCGATCTTGGCAGCGCGCTGGCATCAGGGCTGATCGCAGCCGAAGCAATTGTCGGCGATCATTTCGATCTCGCCCAGGGCAGGGTGCAGGGCCGCCAATCTGCCGACGAGATCACCATTTTCAAGAATGTCGGCGGGGCACATCTCGACGTGTTCACCGCCATCGCGCTGAACAACGCACCATGATCTGACATCGGGGCCGCGGGTCGGCCCCAACAGGGGCGGGGAGGATACGTAACGCAGTGGCCAAGAAATCGAACGCCACCATCGCAGATGTCGCACGACTTGCCGGGGTTTCAACCGCGACGGCCGGCCGGGTTCTCGGCCGCTATGGCTATTCGAAGGAAGAAACCCGCGCCCAGGTGATGGAGGCAGCCAAGAAGCTTGGCTATCGCACCAATGCGCTGGCCCGCAGCCTCATCACCGGCAAGACCCGCACGATCGGAGTTGTCGCCGGCGATATCCAGAACCCGTTTTACGCGTCGATCCTGCGCGGCATTGCCGATGTGGTGGAAAGCCATGATTTCGGCTTGCTGATCGTCAATTCCGACGAAAACCTGCAAAAGGAGATCGGCGCCGTCAATCTTCTCCTGGAAAAGCAGGTCGATGGCCTGATCGTCTCGCCCTGCGACACGCGCAACGCGCAGCATTTGCGCGATCTGCACGCCGATGGCCTGCCTCTCGTTTTGTTGGACCGCACCGTCTCCGGCCTCGACGTCGACCGCGTGACGGTTGACAATATCACCGCCGCCGAGCGCGGCGTGCAGGCGCTGATTGCCGCCTCGCACCACCGCATCGGATTTGTCGGCGAATTGCTCGAAGACCTTGAAGGTGGGCTGGACGGTTTCGTTAAGCGCGGTCTTGAAGGTGACGTGTTGTCGACGGACACGCTCTATCCCAGCTGGCAGCGCCTGCTTGGCTATCTTCGCGCCCATCGCCGGGCAGGACTGCCGGTTGATTGCTCGCTGATCTGCCGCGTCGGTGCCTATTCGGCCAAGGCAGCCGAGAAAGTCGTCGGCGAATTCATCAACAAACCGGATCGGCCCACGGCGCTGTTTTCGAATGACGGCACGATGTCTGAAGGCGTCATCCGCGCGGTGTCGGCTGCCGGACTGACAGTGCCCGACCAGCTTTCGCTTGTCTGTTTTGACGACCTCGACTGGATGGACTTTCTTTCGCCCGGCATTTCGACCGTCGCCCAGCCGCGCAGCGCCATGGGCGAATCCGCCGCGACGATGCTCTTGGAGCGCATCAATGGCAGCGAAGTCGCTGCCCGCCCCGTCATGATGCCGGCGGAGTTCATCGAGCGCGGTTCCATCGCCATCTGCCAATAAACTCATGGAAGCAGGACCAGAATGACCATCAGCCAGGCCGATATTTGCGGCATGAACTTTCATTATTTCCGTCACAGCTTCGATCGCTTTCTGGACGACGCCGAAGCGCTGCAATTGCCGTTGGTGGAGATATGGGGCGCCGCCCCGCATTTTTATCTGGGCGACCGCACGCTTGCCGACGCGAGAGAGTTGGGCGCATCGGTCAGCCAGCGCGGCATGAAAATCGCCTGCTTCACGCCGGAACAATGCGTCTATCCGATCAATCTCGGTTCGCCGCAGGCGGCGTTGCGGGATCGCTCGATCCGCTACTTTCTCGAAAGCCTCGAAATGTCGGTGGAGATGGGAAGCCCGGCAGTCTTGGTCACGCCCGGCTCGGGCTTTGCCGATCAGTCGGCGAGAGATGCTTTCGACCGCTGTGCCGATGCGCTCGGGCTGATTGCCGATCGCGCCGACAAGCTCGGCCAGAAGCTCTTTCTGGAAGCGTTGCCGCCGGCCTGGTCCAACATCGCGGCCACCGCCAGGGAACTCGGCGCATTGCTTGATGCCGTTGGCTCGAAGGTGATGTTCGGCATGCTGGATACGGCAGGCGCACTTGGTACGCGCGAAAGCGTCAAGGACTACATTTCAGTTCTTGGAGATCGTCTCGCCCACGTCCATATGATCGATTCCGAACCGTCGGGAAGCCATCTGGCGTGGGGTGACGGTGTCTTGTCGGCTGGCGAAATCATCGCCGAGCTGAATGCGTCGGGCTACACCGGTGCATTGTCGATCGAGATCACCAATGCGCGCTATTATCTCGATCCGAATGCCGCGCTTGCGCAGTCGGTGACAGCCTTGCGCAATGTGCTGCCAGCCAGCTGATACAAAAAGCCAGCTGATACAAAAAAGGGGGCCGCTTGAGCCCCCTTTTTCGTATTGTCAGCTCAGTTTTTCACACGCTGCCGCAATGCGGTCGAGCGCTTCTTTCAGTTCCGCTTCCGAAGTCGCATAGGAAATGCGGAAATAGGGCGACAAGCCGAAAGCCGATCCTGGCACCACGGCGACATGCACCGTTTCCAGCAGATAGTCGGTGAAGTCGGCATCCGTCGCGATGGTCTTGCCAGCCGGCGTCGTCTTGCCGATCAGCCCCTCGCACCCGGCAAAGGTATAGAACGCGCCTTCCGGCGTGCGGCAGTCGATGCCCGAAATGGCGTTCAGCCGTGCAACCACCAGATCGCGCCGCGCCTTGAAGCTCTGCTGCCGTTCCTTCAGGAAATCCTGCGGCCCGTTGAGCGCCTCGACGGCTGCCGCCTGGCTGATCGACGACGGACATGACGTCGCCTGGCTCTGGATCACCGCCATCGCCTTGATCAATGCCTTGGGGCCACCGGCATAGCCGATGCGCCAGCCGGTCATCGCATAGGCTTTCGACACGCCATTGACGGTGAGCGTGCGCGACTTCAGCCGTGGCTCGATGGCAACTGGCGTGACGAACTCGAAGCCGTCATAGACGATGTGCTCATACATGTCGTCGACCATCAGCCAGACATGCGGATGCCGCAGCAAGACGTCGATCAGCGGCTGATAGTCAGCAGCGCTGTAGGCTGCTCCCGACGGGTTGGACGGCGAGTTGAGCAATACCCAGCGTGTCTTTGGGGTGATCGCCGCTTCCAGCTGTTCGGCCTGCAGGCGAAAACCGCTTTCGGCGGGGCAGGCGATCAGCTTCGACACGCCGCCGCAGATCTCGACGATGTCCGAATAGGACGTCCAGTACGGCGTCGGGATAATCACTTCGTCGCCCGCATTGAGCGTCGCCATGAAGGCGTTGAAGAGGATCTGCTTCGCCCCGGTCGCGACTGTCACCTCGTCGGTGGCATAGTCGACATTATTTTCACGGCGAAACTTGGCGACCACGGCAGCCTTCAGATCGGGCGTGCCGTCAAGCGCGGTATATTTGGTGTCGCCACGGTCAATGGCGGCCTTGGCGGCTGCCTTGACATTGTCGGGCGTGTCGAAATCCGGCTCGCCCGCACCCAGAATGATGACCGGCAGGCCATCGCGCTTCATCGCCGCCGCACGCGCGCCGATCTGCAGGATCTTGGAGACCCCGACCGTTGCGATGCGGGAAGCGGGCTCGAAGCCCGCCTCCGTCGTTTGAGAAAGTGCGTTCATGCGATTTACTCGATATCGAACGAGACGCCCTGCGCGAGCGGCAGCGCCTTGGAATAGTTCACGGTGTTGGTGGCGCGGCGCATATAGGCCTTCCACGCATCCGAACCGGATTCACGGCCGCCGCCGGTTTCCTTCTCGCCACCGAACGCACCACCGATTTCTGCACCCGACGTGCCGATATTGACGTTGGCGATGCCGCAGTCGGAGCCATCCGCAGCCAGGAAGCGCTCGGCCTCCTGCACGTTGAGCGTGAAGATCGACGACGACAGACCGGCTGCCACCGCATTGTGCTCTTCCAGAACCGCGTCGAAATCTGAGTATTTCATCACGTAGAGGATCGGCGCGAAGGTCTCTTCCAGAACCGGGCCGGCCTGCTTCGGCATCTCGACCAATGCTGGCTTGACGTAGAAGGCGGTGTCCTTGCCGGCTTCGACCACACGCGCGCCACCGGTGACGGTGCCGCCCTCGACCTTTGCCGCAGCCAGCGCCGCCTGCATGCCGTCGAACGCTGCCTTGTCCACCAGCGGACCGACCAGTGCCGAGGTTTCAAGCGGGTTGCCGACCGAAACGCTCTCATAAGCCTTCTTCAGGCGCGGGACCAGCTGGTCATAGACGCTGTCGTGGACGAACAGGCGACGCAGCGTGGTGCAGCGCTGTCCGGCGGTGCCCATTGCGCCGAAGGCGATGGCGCGCAACGCCATGTCGAGATCGGCGGACGGGCAGACGATGCCGGCATTGTTGCCGCCGAGTTCAAGGATGGCGCGGGCAAAGCGCTTGGCCAGACGCGGACCGACTTCGCGGCCCATGCGGGTCGAACCGGTTGCCGAGACCAGCGCGACCTTCGGATGATCGACCATGGCTTCGCCGATGAACCGGTCGCCGATCAGCACGGTCGACAGGTTTGCCGGGGCATCCGAGCCGAAGCGCGCCAGCGCCTTGTCGAGGATCGCCTGGCAGGCCAGCGCCGTCAGCGGGGTCTTTTCGGATGGCTTCCAGACGATGGAATCGCCAGCCACCAGCGCCAGCGCCGCGTTCCACGACCACACCGCGACCGGGAAGTTGAACGCCGAGATGATGCCGACGACGCCGAGCGGGTGCCAGGTTTCCATCATCCGGTGACCGGGGCGCTCGGTGGCGATGGTCAGGCCGTAAAGCTGGCGCGACAGACCGACAGCGAAATCGCAGATGTCGATCATTTCCTGGACTTCGCCCAGACCTTCCGACGTGATCTTGCCGGCTTCGATCGAGACGAGGCGGCCAAGGTCTGCCTTGGCGGCGCGCAGTTCTTCACCGAGCAGGCGCACCAGTTCGCCACGGCGCGGGGCCGGCACCAGACGCCAAGCCTGGAACGCTTCATGCGCGGCGTCGATTGCCGCGTTTGTATCGGCAGCCGACACGCTCTTCAGCTGACCGATCGCTTCACCCGAAACCGGGCTGTACGATACCATGTCGCCGCCGGTCCATGCGTCGCGAGCAACGCCCAGCTTGTCCAGAAGGGCTGCGGTTTCCTGTTTCACGTCGACGGAATTGCTCATCGTCAGTTCTCCATGGTTCCAAAATCGACCGATCCAAGCGGACCGGGTGAGGTGATTGTTTTCAACGCCGCGCCGAGTTTTCGAAGCTCCTGCGGCGTGTAGCGGTCGTAAAATGCCTGGTTCTTGCGGCCGATGGCATGTTCGGCACTGAAGCTGCCCTGAAACTCGTTGACGCAGACCGCAAAGACCCAGTCGCGCAACGCCAGTTCGAAACGCTCGTCGGCAAGGCGCGGATCGTCGCTGGCGACCACCAGATTGAAGTGCACGCCGCCATCGCCAATATGGCCGAAATCGCAGATCGTCACGCCGGGGAAATGATCCGGCAGCTGCGCCTTCATCTGATCGAGAAAGCGCATGACGTCGCCGCGCCGGAATGCCAGATCGAAGGCGATCAGGCGGCCGGAATGCTTGACGCCTTCCGACAGCGCGTGGCGCAAGGCCCACAATTCATGGGGCGGGCCGACGAACGCATCGTCAAGCAGGCCTTCTTCCTGCTCCCAGATCAGCGCGAGCACTTCTTCCAGCATCGCATCGAGCGGCTGTTCGCCTTCCCGTGGCGCGTTGACCCGCGAAATTTCAAGCAGGATGGCAAATTCCGGCGCTGTGCTGGCCTGAAACGGATTGCGCAGCGACGGGACATGGTCGAGCGCGGCGCGCAACGCATTGCCCGACATGCCTTCCAGTGCCGACAGATAGGAACCAAATGCATCTTCCAGCGCCAGCAGCAGGGCCGGCACCTTCGACGTGTCGGACGGCACCAGCAGCGCCGTCGCGCTCTGGCGCGGCAGCGGTACGACGTTGAGCACGCATTCGGTGATGATGCCGAACGCGCCCGACGTGCCGATGAAGATCTGTTTCCAGTCGACGCCGGTATTGTTCTTGCGCAGCGCATTGGACAGGTCGAGGACCGTCCCCGCCTGATCGGCCAGCACGGCCGTCAGACCCAGCACATTGTGCCGCACGTCGCCATAGCGCAGAAAGCGCGAGCCACCCGTATTGGTGGCCAGCATGCCGCCGATGCGCGGGTCTGCGCCCAGATCAATCGGGAAGAACAGGCCATGCTCTTCCAGCCGGGCGTTGAGGTCCGACAGGCGCATGCCAGCGCCAACCTTGACCGTCCGGTTGACTGGATCGAGCTCGAACAGATCGGCCAGCCGGTCAAGGCTGAGAACCGCTTCATTCCCGCTTGCATCGGGTGTCGAGCCGGACACCAGCCCGGTATTTCCCGACTGCGGGATCAGCGTGATGTCATGCTCAACGCAATAGGCGACCACCGCAGACACCGCGTCGGTCGAAGCCGGGCGCGCGACAAAGGCAGCTTTTCCCTTGTCGTAGCGCGCGCCGGTTTCATAGGCCTCCATGTCGGCACGCGCGGCGAGAAGACCCTTCTCGCCGAGCATCGTCTGCAGCGCCTGTATGTGAGTTGCAAGCATCGAAAAGTGCTACTCAGCTGCGATGGCGTTGTCGATCACTGCAAGGCAGCTTTCAATCGAAGTCTGTTCGATTTGCGCATAATGCGCAAATTCGTCGACGACCTTGGCGCCGAGATCGCGCTCGAACATGACCTGGTTCGGGCTGGCGACAAATTCCTGTGCCGCGTGATCGCCCAGATTCGACTGGAAGATTCCGGCGGCGCTGACCGGCAGGAAGTCTTCATAGACAATAGGGTCGAAGGTCACGAGACCGTCGGCAATCGCCGTCTCCAGTGTGGCGCTGCGGATGCTGGCGTTCTGTCCCTTGGCGGTCAGGCTATAGCGGAAGTAGCCTAGACCGGCCTGACGAATGCCATTCCAGTCGTCGGGAAATGCTGCAAACACTTCGCCCAGCGTGGTGACATAGGCAGCCGCGTTCGAGCCATCGGCGGCCGGGCGCACCAGCGCGCGGGTGTCGTTGAGCAGCTTGTCGTAAAGCGCGCGGCCTTTCGGCGTCAGCGCCACGCCGCGCTGCTCGATCTCGCCAAAACGGGCGGTGTGCGAGCCGGCCTTCCAGCTGCCGTCGCCGGACTGGAACGACACCGGTTCTTCCAGCGCCTTGAACGAGGTCTGGCGCAAGAGGATCGGGCATGCGCGCGTCGGTGGTCCTTCGACCACGGCCTTTGGCGCGATGTTGTGCGCGGGCATCTTGTCCTGCACGGCATCGATATCCAGCGTGCGCGGCGTCAGATGGTTGATGTGCGGTCCCTTGAACGACACCACGTCGGCAATCAGACGGTGGGCGTCGTGCAGACGCGCATACATCTGCGTGTCGACAATGGCCTGGTCGTGCCAGCGGAACGTCTCGAGCAGCTCACGGACAAACTGCTCGGCATCTGCAGTACCCAGACCGCCATCGCGCTCGGCTTTTTCGATCAAGAGCACGGCGTTGTCGGTGAAGATCTTGCGTCCGGCCAGCACGGCTGCGGCCTCGGCGCGCAAGCCTTCGTCGGCGATCAGATCGAGCCGCAGCAGCGAGGTGAACACACGGAACGGGTTGCGCTTGAGGCTTTCATCGGAAATCGGACGGAACGCCGTCGAATGGACCGGCACGCCCGCCGTCGACAGATCGTAATAACCGACCGGGAACATCCCCATCACGGCGAAGGCGCGGCGCATCATTGCCAGTTCCGCCGGTGTGCCGAGACGAATGGCGCCGTGCCGCTCTTCGGAAATACGCGCCAGCGAGTCGGTCGCCTCAAGACGATCCTTCAGCGCCGGATCAGCGGCGAGGGTTGCAGCGTTGACGTCCGCGACCAGCTCCATGAGCGTTCCATAGGCGGGAACCTCGTCGCGATACATGGCGGACATCGCTGCGGAAAAGGCAGAGCGGATATCATCGGGAGATGTAAGGTGAGCTTCGGTCATGAGGGTGGCGTTCCATGCAATATTGCAGCTAATCATTCTGAATTGATATGATATAGCGATCAAAGTGTGATATCTCATGCTTAGTCGGACTATTTTGATGCGGAAGTAGAATGAACCTCAGTCGCACATCGATCCCTGACCTTGCTGTCCTGCAAGCCTTCGAGGCTGCGGCGCGCCATGAGAATTTCACCAAGGCGGCGGTTGAGCTGAACCTGACGCAAAGCGCCATCAGCCGTCAGATCCAGACCCTTGAGGATCAGCTCGGCGTGCCGCTGTTCGAGCGTGTGCGCAAACGGGTCCTGCTATCGACCGCAGGACGGCGCATCCTGCCGGATGCCCGGCGTCTTCTGGCACAATCGGAAGCTCTGGTGATGCGGGCACGGGCGGTGGTTGATGGCGGCGACGTGCTGTCGATTGCCACTTTGCCAACTTTTGGCAATCGCTGGCTGATGCCGCGTTTGCCCGGTTTCATGGATCATTATCCGACGCTGTCCATCGATTTGACGTCGCGTTCGCAGCCCTTCGATCTTGCCCATGAGAATGTCGATCTGGCGATCCACTATGGCCAGCCGGTCTGGGCGCATGCGATCTGCACCTATCTTTGCGGCGAGATCATCCTGCCGGTCGCCGCGCCCAGCCTGCTTGCGCGTCATGAGATCGGTGAGCCGCACGAGATCTGCCGCTTGCCGCTGCTGCATCTTGCGACCCGTCCCAAGCAATGGGCCGAATGGTTGCAGTTGCAGGATGTCGACGATGGCGACGCCTATCGCGGCAGCCGTTTCGACCAGTTTTCGATGGTCATCGAGGCGGCGACGCGGGGAATGGGCGCGGGCCTGCTGCCCCTCTATCTGATCGAAGAAGAACTCGCATCGGGTACGCTTCAGATCATTTTCGACCGCCCGATGTCGACCGACAACAGCTACTATGTCGTCCTGCCAGAAGGAAAGATTGAAAATCCGCTCGCGCAGGACTTTCAGAAATGGTTGATCGGGCAGGTTAGCTAAGGCATGTCCCCCGAAAGTGGGAACCGGTTTCGGGATAAGGACATGCGTGAAAACGAGCAGCCAAAGCGCGCTTTGGGACGGCGATCAGTTTTGATCTGTCGTCGTCCCCCTCTCGCTGCGGTCAGTCGGTGACAGGCTGGCTTTCTCGTGTCCCGGACGGCAATTGCGCCGATGCAGCCGGCCGTGAAGTCCGACGGGCGGCAGGTTGCGCGAAGACATGCTTCAGCCACGCGCCAAATTTCTGCACGTTGACATCTTCGGCAGAGCGGGGCGGAAAGGCGAAATAATAGGCCTCCTCACATTTCATCCTGGTGCCGAGTGGCACGACGAGCTCGCCATTGCGCAGTTCTTTCTGGATCAGCAGATCGGAGATCAGGGCAATCCCGACGCCTGCCATTGCTGCGCCGATGACGTGCGAGAAGAACTCGAAACGTGGCCCGGTTTTGAAGTCAGTCGCTTCGATCTCATGCGCAAGACACCAGTTCTTCCACAGGTTCGGTTGGGTCGTGTGGTGCAGAAGCTGGCATTTCATCACGTCTTTTGCATCGGTGATCGAATTGTTGGCCAGAAATTCCGGCGAACAGACAGGCAGGACATAATCATCGGTGAGGAAGTTGAGATGGGCTCCCGGCCATTTCGCGTGGCCCAGATAGATCGCGACGTCGATTTTCTCCTGTTCGAAATCGAACGGTCTGATCTTCGAAACAAAATTGATATCGATCCCCTGATGCTGTGCGATAAAGTCGTTCAGTTTCGGGATCAGGCACCGCGAGCCGAAGGTGGGCGGCATGGCGACAGTCAGAAGCCCGACATCGTCGCGCTCGGCAATAAACCGGCTGGTTGCGGTCTCCAGTTCGCCAAGAATGCGCTCGACCTCCCTGGCGTATCGAATGGCTGCCGGCTCGGGGATCAGGCGTCGATGCTCTCTTTGAAACAGCGGTTTGCCGAGCAATTCCTCCAGCGAGAGGATGCGGCGGCTGACGGCGCTCTGTGTCAGGTTCAATTCGTCGGCTGCAGCCGAGACGCTGTTCAGGCGAAAAGCGGCCTCGAAGCATGCCAGCGCGCCGGTCGAAGGCAGGGTGCGCCTCATCTCAATCCCTCCTTTGTATGAGTTTTCGGCATGTGTTGTCGCCAAAACAGCATTGTACGTGAATGCGAGAGTTTCCTATAAATGGCTTGATATTGAATGTCATGGTAGGGAACAGGCCAAAAATCGCATAAAATTGAGAGGAAATGAAACGGTATCGGTGCTTTCTTTTGCGGCGCATGCGTCGTCACCGGTTTCAGTGTCTCATCGACGGCGACCTGTTGGAGCGAAAAAGTCATGATAACCGTAAATGGTCTGGCGAAGCATTATGCTTTGCCGGAGCGCTTTTTGAGATTTAACCCCTTTCGCAAGAAAGGGGCGTCGCCGCGTGTTCTGCGTGCCGTGGATGGTGTCGATTTCAGCATTCTGGAAGGGGAGGTTCTTGGCCTCGTCGGAGAGAGTGGCTGCGGCAAGTCCACGATGGCGCGGCTGATGGTCGGCCTGGAAAGGCCGACGGATGGTGACGTCATGTTCGGGTCTGCCAGTGCGCATGACCTCAAGGAACAGGATCGGCGCGCCTTTCACCGTCGTGTGCAGATGGTGTTTCAGGATCCGTATGGTTCCCTGAACCCTCAGCACAAGGTTGGCGAGCTGATCGCGCGGCCTTTGCTCTATCAGCGGATGAAGCTGACCGCAGCGGAGCGACAGGAGGCGGTTGTCCGCGCGCTCACCGAGGCTGGTCTTACGCCGGTTGAGCAATATCTGGACAAATTTCCGCACCAGCTTTCCGGTGGCCAGCGCCAGCGTGTCTGCATTGCGCGTGCAATCGTGCTTCAGCCTGAATTGCTGGTGGCCGACGAGCCGATTTCGATGCTCGACGTCTCGATCAAGTGGGGCATCATCCAGCTGTTGAAGAAGCTGGTGGCGCAGCGTCGGCTGGCGCTGCTCTATATCACGCACGACCTGTCGTCGGCGGGCGCCATCTGCGACAAGCTGGCGATCATGTATCTGGGCAAGATTGTCGAGTACGGACCGGCTGCCGAGATCCTGAAGTCACCACGGCATCCCTATACGCGCGCTCTGTTGGGGGCGACGCCTTCGATAGATCCGAAGGGCAAGCGGCCGTCGATCGAGATCAAGGGTGCGATCCCGAATGCCTCCAATTTGCCTACCGGGTGCCGCTTCCATCCGCGCTGCCCGATCGCGCAGCCGATCTGCGCGGTTTCAGAGCCGCAGGCGGATGCCAGCAATGAGCATCGGGTGATGTGCCATTTCGCCGATGCCGCACCAGTTGAGCAGGAGTGACAGCCGATGCCCTGTTGCGTGAGCCGTCGCGAGACGTTTGACGATTGCCGCCTCGCACGATGTGCGGAGCGTTCTGCAGCGATTTGGGGAGAACGTTGATGTCGTCATTCTGGCTGCGCCGCCTCTGGCATTCGGCGCTGACGCTTTTCACCATGCTGACCCTGATGTTCTTCATGTTCCGGATGCTGCCAGGCGACCCGACGGCGACGGTCATCAGCCCTGCACTTTACCCCAAGGCGCAGGAGGCCCTGAAAATCCAGTTCGGCCTCGACAAGCCTTTGTGGGAGCAATATCTGCGCTATCTGGGAAATCTGGCGACACTTGATTTCGGCCTGTCGTTCCATACCGGAAGGCCGGTCGCCGAAGAGATCGGCGGGCGCTTGCTCAACACGATCCTGCTCGTGTTCCCGTCCATGATCGCGGCCTATGTGCTCGGCAGCTTCGTCGGTGCCATTCTTGGCTGGAAACGCGGCTCCAAGACCGAGGCGATCCTTGTGTTCGTGTCCACCGCGCTTCAGTCCGCGCCGGTTTTCTGGCTGAGCATGATCGCGATCCTGTTTTTCTCAATCAAGCTGGATCTGTTTCCGGTTGGTCATATCGTGACGCCTGGCATGTTCCCGGATGAAGACTGGCGAATGTATTTTTCGCTCGATTTCCTTCATCACCTGGCGCTGCCGTTTCTGATCAACACGATCTACAATTTCTGCTTCCCGTTCCTGCTGATGCGCTCGAGCATTCTTGCCACCGTGGGCGAGGAATATATCGAGCTGGCGCGGATGAAGGGTCTGACGGAGAAGGCGGTCCTCTATCGCCATGCGATGCGCAATTCGCTGCTGCCGATTGCCACCACGCTGCCGATGACGCTGGGCTGGGCGGTTGCCGGATCGGTTGTCATCGAAACCGTGTTCTCGTGGCCGGGCCTCGGCCTGCTGATGGTCGAAGCCGTTGGTCACTCGGACTTTCCGATGGTGCAGGCTGCCTTCTTGCTGATCGCGGCGCTGACCGTGGCGGGCACGCTGATGGCTGACCTTCTCTACAGCATTCTTGACCCACGTATCGTCAACCATTGATGGCTGTCATGGATATTTTGCGAAAATTCTATCAGGCAACATGGGCGACGACAGGTGGCCGCATCAGCCTTCTCGTGTTTGGTTTCTGCGTCATCCTGGCAATCGTCGGTCCGTGGATTGCGCCTTTCGATCCGATGGCGCGTAATTATGATGCAGCCGGCAAGCTGTTGCGCCTTGCGCCGCCAAGCTCCGAGCACTGGCTCGGTACGACGGTCTTTGGTCGTGACGTTTTCAGCCAGATGCTGTGGGGCGCGCGCCCTGCGATGATCATCGGCGTGCTGACTGCCGTCGGCTCGGTCATCATCGGGCTCAACTTCGGGCTGATCGCCGGATATTTTGGCGGACGCATCGACTCGTTGCTGATGCGCATTACCGACATCCTGTTGGGGCTTCCGTTTCTGCCCTTCATCATTGTCGTGTTGTCGCTGAGCGGGCGCAGCATCTGGACGATTGTCCTGGCGATGGTGGTGGTCTTGTGGCGTTCCACGGCACGCATTGTGCGCGCCGAGGTGATGTCCCTGCGTGAACGGCAATTCGTTGCTGCGGCGCGGACCACTGGCGCGAGCGACTTTGACATTCTCTATCGCGAGATCGCGCCGAACGTCCTGCCGCTGGCGATGACGTCGATCACCTTTGCTCTTGCCTGGGCGATCATCACGGAAGCCAGCATCGGCTTTCTCGGCTTCGGTGATCCGGACGTCGTCAGCTGGGGCTCGATCATCTACGAGGCCTACGCATCGCAGATGATGTACCGCGCGCCCTGGTGGGTCGTGCCCCCCGGCGTCGCGATCATGGTTCTGGTGACTTCGGTCTACTTCATCGGCCGCGCCTACGAAGATGTCGTCAACCCGCGTCTACAGGAAGGCAGATAATGCGTGAACAGCAAGAAAACGCCGCTGTGCTGCGTGTGCGCGGCCTGAACGTCGACTACCAGACCAAGAAAGGTGCCGCAAAGGCGCTGAAGGACATCGATTTTGCCATCCATGCCGGTGAGCGTGTCGGTCTGGTGGGTGAGTCCGGATGCGGGAAAAGCACCCTGCTGAAGACGATCATGGGCGTGTTGCCGAAAAACGGTGATGTCACCTCCGGTCGTATCGAGCTGGATGGGGTCAACCTGCTTGAGGTCGACGACGAAACGCGGCGCAAGGCGCGTTGGGCCGAAGTGGCGATGATCACGCAAAGTGCGTTGAACGCGCTCAATCCGGTGCGTCGTGTCGGCGACCAGATCATCGAAGCCGTCCGCGCGCATCGTCCCATCGACAAGCAGGAAGCCAATGCGCTTGTCCATCGCCTGTTCGAAATGGTCGGCGTTGCGCCGGAGCGCGCCCGCGACTATCCGCATCAGTTTTCCGGGGGCATGCGCCAGCGCGCCGTGATCGCAATGGCGCTCGCCCTGTCTCCGAAAATGATCGTGGCCGATGAGCCGACAACGGCACTCGACGTCATCGTTCAGGATCAGATTTTCGCGCGTTTGCGTGAGCTTCAGGCTGAAAATCAGTTCGCTCTGATCCTGGTGACCCATGATCTGGCTCTGGTGGCGGAGAACTGCCAGCGGGTAATGGTGATGTATGCCGGTACGCTGGTTGAATCGGGGCCGACCGAGGAGGTCATTGCGGCGCCGAAGCACCCTTACACGATCGGCCTGATCAACGCCGTTTCGGTTCTGGGAAGCGACAAGCAGCCGATCTCCATTCCGGGCTCCCCGCCTGACCTGATGGAAAAGATCGACGGCTGCCGATTTGCCCAGCGCTGCCCGCTCGCGACGTCGATCTGCAAGGATCAGATGCCCGAAGCCGTCGTCATCGCATCTCCCGGCGGAGAGCGGATGGTGCGCTGCCACCATTGGCAGCAGGCCGAGGATTTCGCGTTGCGCGCAAGCAATCCCGACGTCTGGCAATCGGTGTCAGCCGTCTGAGGTCTGTCGAAAACAACCTGCAATCTGGAAAAAACGCTCCGCGATGCGGGGGTTACAGGAGAATATCATGCACTATTTTGCCTATGGAACATTGCTGGTCGAAGACGCCATGCGTAGCGTTTGCCCGTCAGCGCGCAATGTCGGCTTCATGCGTCTGGAAGGTTTCGAGCTGAGCTTCGGAAAATGCAGCATGGACGGCGTTGCCGGCTGCACCTTGCTGCCGAAGGAAGGCGCCGTCACCTATGGCATCCAGTATGAGCTGACCGACGAAGACATGGCCAAGATGGACGGCGCTGCGCATGTTGAAGAAGCGCAGTGGGTTCATGTCCCGGTGACACTCGTCGATGCAGAAGGCCGCAGCGTTCCTTCGAGCACCTATTTCATCCCCGGTGAATTCCGCCCCTGGGCTCCGACCGACGCCTATGTCGCACCGATCCTGAAGGGCCTCAACGAGTGTGACTTCCCCGAGGAATACAAGACACGCGCGCGTGAGATCATCGCCACCGCGCAGAAGAACCACTGATCGTTGGATGACGAGAACTGGGCACAAGCCGCGCTTTGCGGATTTGTAAATTAGGAGGAATGAATGAAATATCTACGTAGCCTGCTGCTTGCCACGAGCGTACTGGCGGTGCCGCATGTGGCGCTGGCTGAAGGCAAGGTCGTGCCGGAAATCGATTTCCTGACCTGGCCTTCGACCAAGTATCAGCATTATTTCGAGACCACCCGCTATCTGGCGGACTCCTGGGAGGAGCTCGGGATCAAGGTAAAGCTGAACCCGCAGCCATTCCCGGCTCCCATGCTCGGAATGTGGTTCAACGAACACAAGTTCGACGTGGTCCTTTCGGTGCTGTCCGGCTCTTCGGCGCGATTTGAGCCGGAATTCTATTCGAACGGACAGTTCAATTCGGCCAACTCCACGCCGGGCAACATGAATGTCGGCTCGTTCTCGTCTGCAAAGATTGACGAGCTGGGCGACAAGCAGCTTCGCATCTACGATGCCGAAGAACGCCGCAAGGTCATCTACGACCTGCAGGCAGCCATCTATGAAGAGCAGCCGGAAGCGCTGATCGCCTATGTGATCAACACGACGGCCTACAACAAGACGACGACCGAGCTTGAAGATTACATCGACACGCCGGAAGGCCTGCGCTCGATCTGGAACCTGTCGCGCCTGAAGCCGATTGGTGGACAGCCGGCCGTGCGTCTTGGCTGGACCATCGATCAGGAGAGCTGGAATCCCCTGACCTTCAAGATCGGCGAGGATCTGGACCGTCTCGGGCTGGTTTATGACCGTCTGATGCTGGTCGGCCCCGATGGCAGCCCGCAGCTGTCCGCAGCCTCGGCCCTCGACGTCATCGACGAGACCACGCTCGATGTCAGCCTGCGCGATGACCTGAAGTTCAGCGACGGCGAGCCTGTCACGATTGAAGACGTCGTGTTCACCTTCAACTATTTGAAGGAAAACAACGCCATCTACTTCAAGCAGTATCTCGACAATGTCGAGAGCATTGCAGTTGTGGACGGCAAGGCACGCTTCAAGCTGGTCAAGCCATCCGCGCCGTTCGTGGCGACGCTTCTGGCACAGGCACCGATCCTGCCGGAGCATGTCTGGAGCGGTATCCTTGAAGAGACCGGTCTGGAGAAGCCCCAGGACTACAAGAACGTTCCGCTGGTTGGCAGCGGGCCCTACCGTCTGAAGTACTGGAAGGAAGGGCGTGAAATCTCCATGGAGCGCAATCCTGAGCACTTCATGAAGCCTGCCGCAGATCTCCTGTTCATCCAGTTCGGTTCCGCTGAGGTGCTTTCCTCGGCGCTGACCAAGGGCGACATCGACGTGACCTTGCAGCCGCTGGTCCCGACCGTTGTCGAGGAGTTCCGCACATTCGCTGACCTGCAGATTATTCAGGCCCAGTCCAACGGCTACATGTCGGCACGCTACAACATCAACAATGAGTTCCTCGCCAACAAGGCGGTGCGTCAGGCCCTGTCCCACGCCACGCCTTATGAGAGCATCATTGAAGAGGTTCTTGGCGGTGACGCGGCTCCAACCGCATCGTCGATCGTTCCGTCGAACACCTTCTGGCACAATCCGGAGCTCAAGCTGCCGGAATATGACCTCGAGAAGGCGCGCGAAATCCTGAAGAGCGCCGGCTTCACATGGGGCCAGGACGGACGTCTGCGTTTCCCGGAATAAGCAGTTGCATCATGGCCGCCAGTTCGCTGGCGGCCATGACTTTCTCATGAACACTCCCGCCCATCGTCGGCCAAGACCGATGATGTGTCGGATGAAGGACTTGCGACCGACATGAACATCCTTCCCCAGATTCAGGCGTTCCATTCGGACATTGCCGAGATACGCCGTGACCTTCACCGCCATCCGGAGCTGTTATTCGACTTGCATCGCACAGCCGAAATCGTTGCCCGGACTTTGCGTGACTATGGCGTCGATGAGGTTCATGAAGGAATTGGCCGCATCGGCGTCGTCGGCATTATCCGTGGTCAGCAAAAAGCCGAGGGGCATGTTGTCGGATTGCGCGCCGATATGGACGCATTGCCGATGCAGGAAGAGGCGGATCTGCCGCACGCATCCTCCATTTCAGGCAAGATGCATGCCTGCGGTCATGACGGGCATACCGCCATGCTTCTGGCGGCCGCGAGATATCTGACGCAGACGCGCAATTTTCGCGGTTCCGTTGCTGTCATCTTCCAGCCCGCTGAAGAAGGCGGCGGTGGTGGGCGCGAAATGGTCGAGGATGGCCTGATCGAACGCTTTGGCATCACCGAAGTCTTCGGCATGCACACATTTCCCAATGTGCCGGTCGGCGAGTTTCGCATTCGCAGCGGCGCAACGCTCGCCTCCGTCGACAATATTCGCATCACCATCACCGGCAAAGGCGCCCATGCAGCCAAGCCCCAGGTTTCCATCGATCCGCTGATTATCGGTGCCACCGTCATTCAGGCTGTTCAGACCGTCGTGTCGAGGGCGGTTGATCCGATGGAAGCGGCGGTCGTCTCGCTGACCACGTTCAACGCCGGAACGGCCAACAATGTCATTCCGCAGAGCGCGGAGCTGACGGGCACCGTGCGCACATTGTCGCCGGCGGTGCGTGATCTGGCCGAGAAGCGCTTGCGCGAATTGCTGGCGGGAATCGCGTCCATGTACGGCGCGCAGATCGATCTGGACTATGATCGCGCCTATCCGGTGATGATCAACGATGCAGCGATGGCCAAGGTCTGCGCGGATGTTGCCGCGACCATTGTCGGTGAGGACAACGTTGTGCGCGATACGGCGGCAAGTCTTGGCGGCGAGGACTTCGCGTTCATGCTGGAACGCTGCCCCGGTGCGATGATCTATATCGGCCAGGGGCCATCGGCAGAACTGCATCACCCCCAGTTTGATTTCAACGACGAGATTATTCCGCTTGGCGCGACCTATTGGGCTCGCCTTGTCGAAACTCGTTGATCGCCTTCGAATTTCCAGAGCAATTCCAGCAAAAGTGCGAAGCGGTTTTGCGTCTGGAATTTCGTAAAAACAAAGAGTTAGAGAAGTTTCGCGGATGAAGAAGCGCGAAATTGATCTAGGTAAAAAGAACCGACATCCATGAATATTGAACAGCGTCTTTCGAGCCTTGGCATTGAACTGGAATCGATTTCGAAGCCGATGGGAAATTACATTCCCGCAGTGGCGGCGCACGGGCTGGTCTTTTGCGCTGGTGCGTCCTGCACGATCAATGGCGAGATCCAGTATCGCGGCATCATCGGTGCCGATCTCACGCCGGAAGACGGCTATCATGCTGCACGCCTTGCGGCTATTTCCTCATTGGCCAAGCTGAAATACGCGATTGGGGATCTTGATCGCATCGACCGGATCGTCAAGGTCGTCGCCCATATGCGCACCACCGCCGACTTCGTCGATCATGCGTCGGTTACCAATGGCGCATCGGATCTTTTCGTTGAAGTCTTCGGCGATGCTGGCGCGCATGCGCGTCTTTCTCTCGGTTGCGCGACCCTGCCGGTCAACCTTCCGCTGGAGATCGAAGTGGTGGCTTCCCTGAAGCACTGACGGCGCCATACGCAGCGGACATGCGTGAATAGACCAATCCTGAAGCGTGTGATCTGAAAGATCGCGACACGCTTCAGGTAGACGCCTTGTCGTTGCTTCAGAACACAGCGCCGATGTCGCTGCTGCAGCGTGAGAGGGTGGCGATGACCTTCTCATGCAGCTGTTTTTCGTCATATTGTCCCTGTGGGAAGATGATCGAGACTGCGCCGTTGACCTGCGAATCGCGTCCGAATACGGGCAGGGCCAGCGAGCTGACGCCTTCGACATATTCCGATTCCGTGAACGAGAAGCCGCTCAGGCGTATGGCGCTGAGCAGGTCGCCGAAACCGTTGCGCTCCACCAGCGTGTGGGGCGTATAGGGGGCAAGGCCGAGCCGGTCGAGCAGCGCGTCGCGTTCGTTCTTTTCCAGGAATGCCAGAATCGCGCGTCCGATTGCGGTCGGTGCCAGCGGCACGCGGCTGCCGACCGTCACCATGTTGAGCGTGAAGCGGCTCGGAACGAAAGCGTGCGCGACATAGACGGCCTCATCGCCATCGAGCATGGCGAACGAAACCGATTCGCCGATTTCATGCGATGCTGCCCGCAGCACTGGCTGGATAACCTGCGGAATGCTGCGCGTTTCCATGAAGCCACGTGTCAGGCGCAGCACGCGTGGCGTCAGCTGGTAACGCCCCCGGTCGTGCGAAACGAAGCCGAGTTGTTCCAATGTGCGCACCAGACGACGCGTGACGGCACGGTTCAGGCTGACCTTGCTGGCGATTTCCGAGATCGTCAGCTCGCTGTTGCGGCCCTCGAAGGCAAGGAGGACAGAAAGGCCCTTGCCGAAAGTCAGAGAAACTTCCTTGTCTTCCTTGTCTAGCAGGTCATACAAATTCATGTCGTGATCATATCCGGCGGCATCGTTGTGGGCCTGGCGTCATCTTCGCATCGGGTCAGCCCAGTTCGATGCACGCGTTCTGTCGGTCATGATGGCATTTCCGTTGCAGCGATGCCATAGCCTGCGCCGCCGCAACTCTCGACGATCAAACGGTCTCCGGTGTTCAGCACGGGAACCGAGCGGGTGCCGAGGTTTTCCACAGAACCATCGCTGCGAACCACGGTGGCGGCAGAAGGTTGTGGCGAGCCACCGCCCAGAAGGCCGAGCGGCACCGAGCGGAAGCGCTCTCCGCGCAGCGATACCTGGATGCCGTCCTGCAGGGCGAGATAGCTGCGCCTGATCCCGTCGCCACCACGCAATTGTCCCGTGCCGCCGGACCCGCGCCGCACGACGGCTTCGACAAGCCGCACCGGGATTTGCGATTCCAGCGCTTCAGCGGGCATGTTCATGGCGTTCCCGACATCGGTTGAAATCCCCGGCGCTCCGTCGCTGTCCGGCCCGCCGCCAGCGCCGCCGGCGATGATCTCGGTGACGATGAAGCGTTTGCCATCGACGCCGTTGCCGGAGAAGGCGAGGACATAGGACATGCCGGAATTGGCTGCCGGCATCTTGGCTGGCAAGGCTTTGGCCAAAGCCTGCAAGAGGGCGGAGGTGGTGGCGCGCACGATGCCCATGCGCGCATTGACCGCTGCCGGTGGCGAGGCGTTGATCGCGCAGCCCTGTGGCAGTTCGAGATGGATGCGGCGTACGACGCCGCCATTGCGAAATACGGTCGGCCCGAGCGCGCTCAGCAGGCTGTAGAAGGAGGCCGCAAACGGGCCGGAGCGCACGCAGTTGATCGGCGCGGCCACCTGGGGCGAGGTGCCGGTGAAGTCGGCGTGGAGTTTGCCATCGCCGCATGACAGGGCGAGGTTGATCGTCACCTGCGGCAGGCCGGGTGTGGGGTCGAGGTTTTCGCGCGCGGCATGTGGTCCGGGGGCCATGGAAGCGATCGTCTCATGGGCCAGAGCCTCGCCCCGGTCGAGACATTCCCCGATCCCATCCACCAAGACGTCGGTCCCGCATTCTGTGGCCAGGGCGGTCAGCGATTGCGCGGCTTCGGCAGCGGCGCGGACCTGTGAGCTGAGATCGCCGAGCACCGTTGCCGGTGCGCGCGAATTTGCGTGGATGAGGTCGACGATATGCTGGTCGATCTGGCCGTTTCGTCCCATCAGAACCGGCGGCAGCCGCAGCCCTTCCTGAAAGATTTCGACCGCATCCGGCGGCACCGAACCGGCGCGCATGCCGCCAATGTCCTGATGGTGCAGAATACTGGCCGCAAAGGCGATCAGCCGGCCCCCGGAAAAGACCGGGCGGACGACAGTCAGGTCGGGCAGGTGGGTGCCGCCGAGGAACGGATCGTTCATCAGGTAAAGATCGCCCTCGCGCATGTCCTGTGCGGGAAAGCGGGCGAGAATTGCGCGGGTCGATCCGTCGAGCGCTCCCAGCAACAAAGGGATTGCGTCCGAAAGGGCGATCAGCTCACCGTCGGGAGACAGGAGTGCAGCGGCGGCGTCATTGCCTTCCCGCACCACGGCGGAAACTGCGGTCCGAAACAAGGTCTCCTGCATCGACTGGGCAATGGCGTTGAGCCGCATCTGCAGCGTCTCGATGCGCAGTGAGGTCGCTTCGCTGGTGCGCTGGAAGCGAAAGAAGCTGCCGCTGTGCCTTGATTGCCAATGTGCAGGTGCTGCGGGTGCTTGCGATGCCTTGCTCTCGTGGTCATGGCACATAGGTGCCGCACCATAGACCCGCCTTGCGATGGAAAAGACATGGCCGGGCTCGCGTGAGGCGGCGCCAAAGCGGTCGATATGATAGGCGTCGAAGGCGGCGCGCAGGTCTGCGCCGGTAGGAGCTGGCGGAAGTGGCAGTTCCACCGGATGCATGAAGGCGTTGGGGGCAAGCGTTGCGACGAGCTGTGTCTGCGCACCGGACGCCGGGCTGGCACCGGCAAAGCCGCCCAGGTCGGTTTCGTCGATCTGCGCCAGAGGCACGTTGAGGATGCGCACCTCCTCGGCAAGCGTGCGCGCGCTCAGCAAGCCGAGGGCTCCGGCAACCTCGCCATGGTGACCGATCACGACGTCGCGTGCGCCGGTGCGGTCGGCAATATCGCAGGCAAGGATCTTGCCGAGTCCGCCGGAAGCGACCAGCGCTGTGGCGGCAGGGTCGATATTGCGTCCTGCCGCGTAGCGGATGACGGCATCGGCGATGCGGTCAGCGGCGGCGTCGCGGATCGCTTCACACAGTGAAGCGGGCGTCGTGTTGGCGGCGCTGGCTGCTCGCGCGATACGCTCATGGCTGCCTTGTGCCAGCGCACTGTCCAGCAGCCCCAGTCCGATCAGCGCGTCGGTGATGGTCGGGCTGTCTTTGTCGGCATCTGCGGCGAATGTCGTTTGCGGCGACAGGCTTTTGAGTCGCGAACTTCCGCCCAGCGCGATGCTTTCGATGTCCGCCATGGGAATGCGCACCGGCACCCCGGCGACAACGCCATGTGTGGTGGTGCTGGCCCCGGCGCGGGTCAGCGCGACGATGTCGGTGCTGACCGAGCCGGCATCGATGGCAATGGCTTGTTCGATCTGCGCATCGTTCATCAGCTGTGTGGCGGTGAGTGTGGCCGCGGCGGGACCACCCAGAATAGTCGAGGTGACGTGCTTCTTTGCGACTTCAGGATCCTGCAGCGCGCCACGCGATTCTGCAAAAGCAAGGCGCCCGCGAAAGCCTTGGTCGCGCAAACTGTGCTCAAGCGCATCGAGCGAGGCGCGCTGCGAGGGCACCAGCGCCGCTTCCAGACAGGCTGAAACCATGCGCTCATATTCGCGTGCGTAAGGATCGCACTGATGCGAAAGCACAACCGGCAGGTCGGGAACGGCCTTCGCAAGCGCTGCCGCGCAGGCGTTCTCATGTGCCGGGTCGAGATAGGAGAAGAGGAAGCAAACGGCGATTGCCTTTGCGCCAGCGCGCTGCAAGGCGAGCGCGGCGTCGCGAATCTGGTCGAGCGCCAGCGGATCGATTTCGCGTCCGTCCGGGCCGATCCGCCCGTCGATTTCATGGATCGCGGCGCGGTCCACGAGAAAATGCGGCGAGGGGGAACGCGCGACCGGGTCATAAAGGTCGACCCGGTTCTGGCGCGCCAGGGCCAGCGTGTCGGCAAAGCCGCGTGTCGTCAGCAGCCCAATCGGCGAGACGTTGCCCGACAGCACATGGTTCAGCGCGCCTGTCGAGCCGACCCGGATCTCATCGAGCGCCGTCAGCGACACCGACCAATGTTCACTTGCAAAGCCGATGGCCTCGAGGATCGCCGTGCTGGACTCGGTGCCTTTGTGCGGCAGCTTCATCTTCCGCACCGTTCCGCCGGTGCTCAGTGCGAGGTCGATGGTTGAAGCGCCGATGTCGATTCCGAGCAGGTTCATGCGGGCAGTTCCTGCAGCGGGAGTGCGAACGGTTCGGGGATCTGCAGGAATTCGACGTCTGTTCCGCCGCGCGTGCGCCACATGGTCGAGGCGAACAGCCCCTGCCGGTCGAGCGAGATGATGCCATGATGCCAGACACCCGGCTTGTAGATCACAACGTCGTCGGGCGCGCCGACGAAAGCGCGGACCTTGCCTCCGCGCTCCGGGTGGTCGTCCCAGACGATCACCAGATAATGCTGGCCGGACATCGGCACGAACATTTGCGAACTGTGTTCATGGCGCTCGGCGATGCTGATCTGCATCGGGTCGGCTGCGGCTTGCACGTCATAGAAGTCCAGCGCGAGGTCGAGCGCCGTTTCATCGTGGCTCAGCGCCGCCGGTGACTTGCTCAGCAGCACCGATCCGTCGCGGATGGCCTTGGTGATGCCGGCACCGGAACGGCCAACATAGCCGAACTCGCTGAAACTATCTTCGGTGAGGCGCTCGAATTGGATCACGGTCGGGTCTCGCTAATTCGTTTATCGAACAATTGGTCTATTATCATAACAGCACGAGGGTTTGCACTGTCAATTGATGCTGGCTGTCGAAGTTTTGATTGCCGTCACCTGTGTACGCTCCATGTGGAAGGCGTGGGTTTTGCCGCTGGCGGATGACAATAGGTGTTGACCTCGTTCGGCATCCTTGTCATGATTAGCGAACAGTTGCTCGATAATCGGATTTAATATGGCGTGGCACCTTTGGAGCGAATTGCGGGCCGACCAGCTTCCCGCGCTCGTTGACGACGAGACGGTAGCGCTGCTTCCGGTCGGCGCCATCGAGCAGCACGGGCCGCATCTGCCGCTGTCGGTGGACGCGACGCTTGCGGAAGGCATGGCGCTGGAAGCTGCCCGCCGTGTGCGCAATGCGACCGTCCTCGTGCTTCCGACCGTCAGCGTGGCCAAGTCCGACGAACATGCCGGTTTTCCCGGTGTCCTTACCCTGGATGCATCGACGTTGCAGGCCGTTCTGACCCAGATCGGCGAGAGTGTAGCCCAGTCCGGCGTGCGCCGCCTCGTCTTTCTCAATGCGCATGGTGGCAACGTTCCGGTGTTGCAGATCGTGGCGCGTGCGCTGCGCTTGAAGGCGCAGATGTTGTGTGTGTCCGCCGGCTGGATGAGCATGGGCTACCCGGCGGGGCTGCTGCCTGAAAACGAGGCGCGTGACGGCATTCATGGCGGCTTCGTCGAAACCGCTGCAATGCTGCATTTCCGCAGCGATCTGGTCGCGATGGAACGCGCGAAGAATTTTGTCCCGACCTCAGCCGCTGTTGCCGAAACCAATGAAGTATTCCGGATTGTAGGGCCGGTCGGAACCGGCTGGATCATGTCGGATCTCAATGCCGACGGTGCAGCCGGCAATGCGGCGCTGGCGACGCCGGAGGCCGGGCGCGCCATCGTCGAACATGCGGCGGCGCGCTATGCCACGCTGCTTGAAGAAGTCGCACGCCATCCAATTTCCTTCGGTCCCGTCGCCTGATGAGCACCGGGGGGATGCCAAATCAGATGCGGTCGGGCTGGTATGTGGGGGCACGCGTCCCGGTCGAGCTGGTCGAGGGGCTGGCGCTGCGCGACATCGACGCGACGCAGGGCCTTGCACTGGCGGATTTCGGCGTCACGCAGGACGGCCTCATCACCGCAGAGCAGGCAGACGGCCCGGTGGTGGATCTGGATGGGCGTCTGGTTCTGCCGACCTTCACCGATTCTCATGTCCATCTCGACAAGGCGTTCATCGTCCGGCGCACCGGCCTGCCGCAAGGCTGTCTGCTCGATGCTGTCAGGCTTTCGGGGGCGGATGCGGCCAACTGGACCGAGGCCGATCTGGAAATGCGGATGACAAGGGCGCTGGAGCGTGCCTTTGCCAATGGCACCGCAGCGATGCGCACCCATCTCGATACTCCAGATATGCCTTGCGACAGTGCGTCGTGGCGGACCTTTGATCGCATCAGAGCCCGCTGGGCAGGGCGGGTCGAACTGCAGGCCGTCGCGCTGATGGCGCTTGATCGTGTCGAACATGCCGAGTTTGCCGAGCGCTGCCGCCAGATTGCCGGTTTCCGCGGAATTCTGGGAGCTTTCATCGTCCCTGGATCGGCAACGCCAGAGCGGCTGGATGCGCTGTTTGCTCATGCAACACGGGCCGGGCTTGATGTCGATTTCCATGTCGACGAAACGCTTGATCCGGCAGCCAATGCGATAGAGCTGATCTGTGACAGCGTGTTGCGCACCGGGTTTTCCGGCGCGGTGATGGCGGGGCATTGCTGCTCGCTCAGTTCCAAGGCTGACGCGGATCGCGACCGCATCGTCGGAAAGATTGCAGCGGCAGGCGTTCACATCGTGTCGCTGCCACACTCGAACCTCTTCTTGCAGGATCGCTCCGCAGGGGCAACGCCGCGGCGTCGGGGCATCACCCAGGTGCGTGAATTGCGCGCCGCTGGCGCGAAGGTGCACTTCGCCTCGGACAATGTGCAGGACCCGTTCTATCCATATGGTGATTTCGACATGGTCGACGTGCTGCGCTCGGCCATCCGCACGGCGCATCTGGATGTTGATCTTGGCGCTTGGGCGACGATCCAGCTTCGCGATCCGGCGCTGGCCTGTGGTTTCGACACGTCTGGACGCATCGAGGTCGCAGGACCGGCGGATCTCATAATATTTGACGCGCGCGACTGGCATGACCTTGTCAGTCGCCCACAGGTTGACCGCATCGTGCTGCGCGGCGGAGCCCCGCTGCGGGCGACGAACGATTTGCACGAGCTTTTCGGGATGGAAGATTGATGACTTCAAATATTGAGGCTTGCCGTGAGGCGCTGGCGCATCTCGATCTGGACTGCAACGTCAACACGGTGCAGCAGAAGAGCCGCGATTTCTATTGGTACAGCCCGATCCTCAAGGAGCAGCTGGGCCACATCACGGCGGATTTCGTTGTCGCGCCGCGCAATGAAGCCGAGGTCGTCGAAATTCTGGCGACCTGCTACAAGCACAATGTGCCGGTGACGACCCGTGGTGCCGGCACTGGCAATTACGGTCAGGCCATGCCTTTGTTTGGCGGCGTCGTGCTGCACATGAAGCATCTGGGCAATGTGGTGGCGATCAACGACGATCACTTCATCGCCCAGGGTGGCGCTGTCATCGAACATATCGAGACATCGCTGCGTGCGGTCGGCAAGGAAATCCGTCTGTTTCCCTCGACAATGAGTTCTGCGACGATTGGCGGCTTCATTGCCGGCGGTTCGAGCGGGGTCGGGGCCATTCGTTGGGGCGGTCTGCGCAATCCTGCCAACATTCGTCGCCTGCGACTGGTGACAATGGAAGAGACGCCGCGCGTGCTCGATCTCGTCGGCGAAGACATCAGCAAGGCCGCGCACGCTTATGGCGTCAATGGCGTGATCGTCGAAGTCGAGATGCCTGCCGACCCGTCGACCGACTGGGTCGACGTGATGATCGGCGTCGACAGTTTTGACAATTCCTGCCGTCTCGCGCTGCAGATCGGTGAAGATGCGACGATTGACAAGCGGATGCTGTCAAATTTCGAATCCGCGATCCCGATGGCTTATTTCCTGCGCCATCGCCGCTTTTTCGTTGAAGGCGAGGCGTTGCTGGCGGTGACCGTCTCTCGCGCCACTGTTGAGCGTCTGGTCGAGGTTGTCGAAGCTTACGAGGGCGCGCGGATTGCGCTGCGCTACGATCAGCTCGAAGAAGGACTGAAACTGCCGGCGGCGTTCGAACTGGCATGGAACCACACCACCTTGCGTGCATTGCGCGTCGACCCGACCATCACCTATCTTCAGATGCTGGTGCCGCGCCCGGTGATGTTCGAGAAGCAGGCAGAGGTGAAGGCGCGCTTCGGTGATGAGCTTCTTCTGCATTATGAGTTCACGCGCTTTGACGGTGTCGTCGCTCCGGTCGCGCTGCCGATCGTGCGTCACACGACCAATGAGCGGCTGGAAGAGATCATCCAGATCCTTGAGCAGGAGCTCGGCTTGCCGGTCTTCAACCCCCACCGCGTGACGCTCGAGGAAGGCGGTATGAAAAAGACCAATCCGGTGCAGCTTGAGTTCAAGAAGCAGGCCGACCCGAAGGGGCTCCTCAATCCCGGCAAGATGATCGCGTGGGACAATCCCGACTGGGTGCCGGTTGCCGGCAAGACCTATTTGTTTGCCGAGTAGGTTCTGCGCGTCGGTAGCGACGCTGCAAGCCTTTGTTCCACAAGTGGATGAATGACTGAAATGACTGGTCAAAACGGACACGTAACGATCATCGGTGCGGGCATTGTCGGTGTCAGCTGCGCTGCGTTCCTGCAACGCCAGGGCTATGGGGTGACGATCATCGATCGTCTTGAGCCTGGTCTTGGCACGTCGTTCGGCAATGCTGGTTCAGTGTCGCCGAGCGCGATCTTGCCCGTTGCGATGCCGGGGATGATGAAGAAGCTTCCCGGCTGGCTGCTCGATCCGCTGGGACCATTGACCATCCGCTGGTCCTATCTGCCATTTTTGACGCCCTGGCTGCTGCGCTTTTTGCGCCATGCAAGCCGCGACGAGTGTGTGCGGGTGGCGACAGCGATGCGCTCGCTGATGGAAACCGTCTTTGACGATTACAATGAAATCCTCGAAGGTGACACGTTTCGTCAGTTGATCCGTCGCAATGGCTGTCTCTACGTATATGACAGCAAAGAGGAACTTGCGGCGGCGAAATGGTCGCTGGATGTGCGCCGCAACCTTGGCGCCGCCATGGACGAGATCGGCGAAAGCGAAATCCGTCAGCTCGAGCCTGCGCTGAACCGGCGCTTCCAGCACGGCATTTTTGCACCCGACAACGGCTCGACGATCGACCCGCATCTGCTCGTGCGTGCGATTGCGGATCAGGTTCGCGCCAATGGCGGCACGATCCTTCAGGCTGAAGTCAATGACGTCGAGATCGGCCCGGAAGGTCCGGTGGCGCTGCAGACGACACAAGGCAGGGTGCCGGTGGACCGTCTCGTTCTGGCCGCTGGCGCATGGTCTGGAAAGCTTGCCCGCAAGCTTGGCAGCAAGGTGCCGCTGGAAACCCAGCGTGGCTATCATGTCACCTACGCCCAGCCGGATATCGAAGTGCACCGCACGGTGATGTGGAACACCAGAAGCGTGTTCGTGAACCCGATGGATTGTGGCTTGCGCATTGCAGGCACAGTCGAGCTTGCAGGCCTGTCGGCCGCGCCGAACTATGCCCGCGCCGACCGGCTCAACGAGATTGCGCAGGAGCTTTTCCCCGATCTCAACACGGCGACGAAGTCGAAATGGATGGGGCACAGGCCGTGTCTTCCGGACAGTCTGCCGGTGATCGACCGGTCGCCAAAATATTCCAATACAGTGTTCGCCTTCGGGCATCAGCATGTCGGGATTTGCTCGGGCGGGCCCACGGGCCGCCATGTGGCCAATCTTGTGAGTGGCCGTCCGGCAACGATAGATCTGTCGCCATTTTCGGTTAATCGGTTCTAGGCAGCGACGCGTCGTCAGGGCGAAGTGAATTTTCAGGGAGGTGAGTTGATGACGGTTTCAGCAGGAGCGCCAGAACCGGCAGCTATGGAGGATACGCGTCCCGCCGCGTTGACCTTCGACAAGGTCAGCATGCGGTTTCCGGATGGAACGCAGGCAATCGGCGAGGTTTCGCTGACGATCCGTCAGGGCGAGTTCGTCTCGATCGTCGGTCCGTCCGGCTGCGGCAAGTCGACCTTGCTGAAGATTGCCTCGGGGCTTTTCCCTCAGACGACCGGAACGGTGACTGTTGATCGCAGCCATCTTGGCTACACTTTCCAGGACGCGACCTTGCTGCCGTGGCGCAAGGTGCTCGGCAATGTCGAATTGCTGATGGAACTGCGCGGCTATCCCAAGGAAGAGCGTCGCCGCATCGCGCTTGAGCAGATCAGCCTTGTCGGGCTGGACGGCTTTGCCAATCATTATCCCAAGCGTCTGTCCGGCGGCATGCGCATGCGTGCGTCGTTGGCGCGCTCCTTGTCGCTGAACCCGACCGTGTTCATGTTCGACGAGCCGTTCGGTGCGCTCGACGAGATCACGCGTGAGCGGCTCAACGACGAATTGCTCTCCCTCTACATGCGCAAGGGCTTCACCGGGCTGTTCATCACCCACTCGATCTCGGAAGCCGTCTATCTGTCGAGCAAGGTGATCGTGATGTCGCGCCGTCCCGGCACGATCCTCAACGTCTACGATATCCCGTTCGGTTTCCCGCGTTCACCCGAACTGCGTTACGATCCCGTGTTCACTGAGCTGTGCGGCGAGATTTCGGTGTCGTTGCGCGAAGCAACGGAGGGCGGCGCGTGAGCACGATTTCTCCAACCGCCAAGGGTATCAATTCCGGAGCAGGCTCCATGTCCAATAGCACCCCGACCATGAACACCACGACGTATCAGCCGGTCCCGTTCTCCAAGCCTCGCGGTCCGCTGAGCCAGGTCGCGATGGTTGTCATCCCGCCGCTGGTAGTGTTCGCCCTGTTTCTCGTTCTCTACACATGGGTTCGCAGCGGGCTGGAGCCGCATCGCCAGTTCCTGATGCCAAGCGGTTCCGAATTGTGGCACAATGCATTCGCTCTGCCGGAAATCCGCTATGAATTGCTGACGCGCGCGCTGACCACCATCGGCATTGCGCTGACCGGTCTGGCCGTGTCGATTCCGATCGGCATTTTGCTGGCCGTCATCATGTTCCGCGCGATGATCCTGGAACGGGCGCTGTTTCCCAACATCGTTGCGATGCAGTCGATCCCGACCCTCGCCATCATCCCGCTGATTCAGACCGCGCTCGGCTTTGGCATGCTGCCAAAAGTCCTGATCGTGGCGAAGTTCACCCTGTTTGCGATCCCGATCACCCTGCTTCTTGGCCTCAAGAGCGTTGATCGCGGCATCATCGACCTGTTCCGGCTTCAGGGCGCGCGCTGGCACACGATCCTGTTCAAGGCCTGCTTCCCTTCGGCTGCGCCGTCGCTGTTTGCCGGGTTGCGCATTGCCGCCAGCCTTGCGGTCATCAGTGCGATCGTGTCGGAGCTGTTCTTCCTCGCCGGTCGCGGCGGTCTGGGGCAGATGATCATCAACTCCAAGATCGATTTCAAATATGAGCAGATGTATGCCGGGCTCATCACCGCGACGCTGCTGTCGGTGAGCGTCTACATCATCTTCACCTGGCTCGGGAATCGGTTCTTTGCCGGCTGGCATGAATCGGGCGCACCTCAGACCTGAGGACGTCTTCAAGACCAGATCGTGCGGCGGTTCTGCTTGTCAGGGCCGCCGTATTTTTTTAGCTGCATGTCCTTCCGAAAGTGGGAACCGGTTTCGGGATAAAGACATGCGTGAAAACAACGAGCAAAAGCGCAAGGAGCGAATCTGAAAGATCGCGACGCGCTTTAGCTCAGCGTGACCAACACGACCGCGATGGAGGAAACATCATGAACAGGCCGATCAATCCCGTTGCCATGCCGGCGCCGCTCTCGAATTACAGCCACGCCATGGCGGTGCCTGAAGGTGCACGGCTGCTGGTCTGTTCAGGCCAGCTTGGCGCGCGCGCCGATGGCTCGATCCCTGAAGGCGCCGAGGAACAGGCACGGATCTGTTTTGACAATGTGCGCGCCTTGCTGGCTGAAGCCGATATGGATTTCGGCGACGTCGTGCGCATCAATGCGTTCGTCACCGGGCGCGAGCACATGGCGCCCTATATGGAGGTGCGCAACGAGTTGTTCGCAGCGCAGCCCTGGCCGGCTTCGACATTGCTGATCGTCAGCGGCTTCTCGAAGCCAGAATTCGTCGTCGAGGTCGAGGTGATCGCGGCCAAAGTTGGCTGATCAAGACCGACGACAAGAAGTCGATAGCAAAACAGCCGCGCAATGGATTTGCGCGGCTGTCTCTTTTTGCGGGTCTGTCACCACACTTACATGTGTGGCAGCTTCAGCGCGATCTCTTCGGGGACAGGAGCTGCCCATGGCGCCGAGCGGCGACGCTTGACGTCGACTTCCATCCAGTAGATTTCCCAGCCGCGTGTCGGCCCGATGCCATCCATCGTCGCCGGGCCCTGGATCGAGCGGGCATTGGCTTCGTCAAGGAACAGCAGCGGCTTGCCGCCATTGACGGCCTTCTCGATTTCCTGGCGCAGCAGGCGGCGATACTGGACGATTGCCTTGTCGGAGGTGCCCAGGTGCTCTCTGGTGCGATCCTGGATCGCGCCCATCGATTCCACCGCCCACTGGTCGTGGACGTTGATGTCCAGGCCCATGCCGGTATAGGTCGAGGTCGACTGCTCATGCGGGTCGAAACCGTAGTCGTTGGTCTTGTTGCGGCGCGACGTGTAGAGCGGCAGTTCATAGAGCTGCAGGCGCTGCTCACGCATTTTCTTCTTGTCGACCGGCTCGTTGTAGCTGGTGAAGATCGCGTACCAGTAGCAGTTCTCGTCATCCACCGGCACGTGCCACTGGGTGATGGTCATCTCGGCGCTCATCGGAATGACGAAGCCGTGCGGGAACAGCTGGTTGGTGACGCGGACATGGGTGCGCTCGTCGTCGATCTGGCGCAGCGCGATCAGGCGCAGGCCATATTCAGTGCGCTCGACATTGATGATCGGGCGATCATATTCGCGCAGGATCTTGGTCATCGGCAGGTCGCTGTCGGCGGAGGCCGCACGGAACTGCTTGCCATAGGACTCGGACGTGTCCTCGTCTTCGAAGAAGCGATGCAGGAACGAGGCGTGCGCCGGGTCGATGCCGACTTCAAGCGCCTGCAGCCAGTTGCAGTTGATCAGGCCCTTGAACGCGAATGTGTGGGTGCCGGGTGCAACGAAGCAGTCAAGCTCCGGGAATGCAGGGGGCTCGTCACCGCCAAGATAGGCCCACAGGATGCCGCTCTTCTCGACCACCGGATAGGCGCGCTGCTTGATGTTCTTGCACAGGTTCGAGTTTTCCGGCTCGGCGGGCGTTTCAAGGCAGTTGCCCTCGACGTCAAACAGCCAGCCATGGAAGGAGCAGCGCAAGCCGCCATTCTCGAGACGGCCAAATGCCAGGTCGGCGCCGCGATGCGGGCAGTCGCGATCGACCAGGCCGTAGCGGCCCTGCTCATCGCGGAACAGCACGAAATTCTCTCCGAGCAGGCGGACAGGAACGATCGGGCGATCACCTTCCAGCTCGTCGACCAGCGCGGCAGGCTGCCAATATTTGCGCATCAGCTTTCCTGCGGGGGCATCTGGCCCGATCCTCGTGATCAGGTCGTTCTGCTCTTGGCTCATCATGGCATTGTCTCTCCCTATAGCCGCATTCGACGGCTCAGATCACATTGTGTGGCCTTACAGCTCACGCACCCAGGCGCTGTCGCTAGCCACAGACCTGAAACTGCCTTAATCGTGGCTCGATAATCGAGCGCATGTACGATTATAAGTGAAATTTCGCAGCCATCAAGGCCAAACTGTCAGCGGGTGGAATCGCCTTGTGTAATAATATTGTAGGAAACCCCCTTGTTTCTGGCATTCCCGCGATTGACAGGCAGCCCAGTTCGATCAATGCTGTGGTCGATAAGTGAGATAAAGTTCGTTAATCGACCAGTTGGAGCAGCGTGTGAGCGATACGATCACCATCAAGTTCAGGAACGGCAGCGGCGAGCCCGTCGAGGTTCGGGCCCGTGCAGGTGTCAGCGTCATGGAAGCCGCTGTCATGAATAACATACATGGCATTGAGGCTGAATGCGGCGGTGCATGCATCTGTGCGACCTGTCATGTCTATTGCGACGGACTCGACGCGAGCGTGCTGCCGGAGATGTCGTCCGAAGAAGATGACATGCTCGACATGGCAACGGCTGAGCGCCGCCCCGGCAGCCGCCTGTGCTGCCAGTTGCGGGTGAGCGACAATCTGGAAGGTGCCGTGTTCACCATTCCGGAGAGCCAGTTTTGACAGCCGCGGTCATTGTCGGGGCGTCGCATGGCGGCGTGCAGGCGGCTGCGTCGCTGCGGCAGGCTGGCTGGCAGGAGCCTATTGTCCTGCTGTCGGCTGAGGCAGATTATCCCTATCACCGTCCGCCGCTGTCGAAAGCCTATCTGGCCGGTGAGAAGGACGAGGAGCAGCTTTTGCTGCGCGCGCCCGATTTCTACCGCGATCAGGGCATCGATCTGCGCCTGAGCGACGCTGTGTCCGACATCGACCTGCGCCAGCGCACGGTGTCCAGCGCGTCAGGCGTCACCAGCTTTTCAAAGCTGATCCTGGCAACGGGATCACGTGCGCGCGCCTTGCCGCTGGCCGGAGCTGATGCGGCTAATGTCTTCACCCTGCGTTCGATCGGCGATGCGCGTTTGCTGCGCAACGCGATGGCGTCGGCGTCGAGCGTTGTCGTGATCGGTGGGGGCTTCATCGGTCTTGAGTTCGCATCGACGGCGATCAAGAACGGCCTTCCGGTGACCGTGCTGGAAACCCAGTCGCGGCTGTTGTCGCGCTCGCTGCCTGCCGTTCTGGCGGATCATCTGCGCGACTATCATGCCGCCAAGGGTGTCCAGTTTCGCTTCGGCAGCCAGATCGAGGCGCTCGATGTCGAAAATGGCGCGGTGAAGGGCGTCCGGCTTGCCGATGGCACGACCTTGGTCGCCGATCTGGTGCTGGTCGGCATTGGCGGTCAGGCCGAGGCTGGCCTTGCAGGCTCGATCGGTCTCGATCTCGTCGCTGGCGGCATTCATGTCGACGGTCATGGCCAGACCAGCGCGCCGGACATCTACGCGCTGGGGGATGTGGCAACGTTTCACAACGCCTATGCGGATGCGGCGATGCGACTGGAATCGGTTCAGAACGCGGTCGATCAGGCGAAGGCGGCTGCTGCCCACATTGTCGGCGGCAACGCGCCGCTGACATCGGTGCCGTGGTTCTGGACCGATCAGTATGATCTGAAGGTTCAGATGGCAGGTCTTGGCAAGGCCGGTTGCCGGGAGGTCGTGCGCGGCGATCCGTCGAGCGGCGCTTTCAGCGTGCTGCAACTGGATGGTGAGCGTCTGCTTGCGTCCTACACAGTCAACCGCGCAGCCGACCATATGGCGTCGCGCAAATTGATCGGCGAGGGCATCGCCCTCGATCTGGCGCAGGTCACCGACATTTCGGTGCCGCTCTTGCGCGCGGTGAAAGGCTGATCCCGACGTCATGCGCCCGCGATTTTGGGCGCAACCTTGTGCAAATACCAACATGCAGGTTCGGATCGGACCGCTAATGAATGGCCAGAGGGAACTAATGGACAAGTCGTCACACGCGTGGAACCTGCGAAACGGGTTGGTGGAGGCACGCGGTCTGCTCAACGATGACCAGTTTGCGCTTGCCGAAGAGGTCTTGTCGCAGATCAAGGCATCGGGACTGGAAACCGTACGTCTGGCATTTGCCGACCAGCACGGCGTGCTGCGCGGCAAGACCATCGTTGCCGACAAGGTCGATTCCTTGTTCCGCAATGGCATGGCGATCACCTCGACCCTGCTCCTGAAGGACACGTCGCACCGCACGGTGTTTTCGGTGTGGAATGAAGATGGCAAGGGTGGCGCCGGCGAGCTGACCGGGGCCGGCGACGTGCTGCTGGTGCCGGACCCGGCGACGTTCAAGGTGCTGCCATGGTCGGAACATAGTGGCTGGCTGCTCTGCGACGTGTTCTTCAAGGACGGTCGTCCCTATCCGTTCAGTTCGCGTGGTATCCTGCGCGACGCAGTCAACCGCCTCGGCAAGCGTGGGCTGGATCTGGTGTGCGGCCTTGAAGTCGAGTTCTACGTTTTCCAGATGGATCAGGAGAACCTGGCGCACAGCGACGGTGGCATGCCGGCAACCCCGCCGCAGACCAGCCTGTTGTCGCATGGCTACCAGTATCTGACCGAAACCCGTTATGACGCGCTGGAGCCGGTAGCTGATGAACTGCGCCGCGCCTGTCAGCAGCTGGGCATGCCGGTGCGCTCGGTTGAGGCGGAATTCGGCCCGAGCCAGTTCGAGTTCACCTTCGAGCCGGACAGCCCGATGAACCATGCCGACACGATGATGCTGTTCCGCTCGACGGTGAAGCAGATGTGCGCGCGCATGGGACTGCACGCCACGTTCATGTGCCGCCCCAAGGTCGACAATGGCATGGCCAGCGGCTGGCATCTGCATCAGTCGATCGTTGATCGCGCTACCGGTCGCAACATGTTCATGCCGGAGCCGGGACAGGATCTGACGCCAACCGCAAGCGCCTGGATCGCCGGTCTTCTCGACAATGCGGCGGAAAGCTGCCTGCTGACGACGCCGACGGTTAATGGTTACAAGCGCTATCAGCCGTTCCAGCTTGCGCCCGACCGCGTCCAGTGGGGTCGTGACAATAAGGGCGCGATGATCCGTGCGCTGATCGGTGAAGGCGACAAGGCGAGCCGGATCGAAAACCGCATCGCGGAACCTGCCGCCAACCCGTATTACTACTTTGCCTCGCAGATCCTGTCCGGACTGGACGGTCTGGAGCGTGGTGCGGTGGCACCAGCGCCGATCGAGCGGCCTTATGACAACGATTCGCAGATCCTGCCCAAGAGCCTGATTGCCGCCATCGAGCGTTTCGAGGGTGGCCAGTTCTACCGGCGCGCCATCAGTTCCGAATTCGTCGACTATCTGACCCACATCAAGCGTGCGGAATGGGACCGCTATCTGATGACGGTTTCCGAGTGGGAACAGCGGGAATATTTCTCGCTGTTCTAATGCATGTCTCCCGAAAGTGGGCACCGGTTTCGGGATCAAAGACATGCACGAAGACCGCATGTCTCCCGAAAGTGGGCACCGGTTTCGGGATCAAAGACATGCACGAAGACCGCATGTCTCCCGAAAGTGGGCACCGGTTTCGGGATCAAGACATGCACGAAGACCGCATGTCTCCCGAAAGTGGGCACCAGTTTCGGGATGACGATCGCCAGGCGGTTCTGCGTTGGGCGTTGCGCAAGCAAAAAGCGTTGGAGCATTTCCGCAATTCGACGAAAAGCGGAAGTGCTCCAGTCATTTGCACTTGACCTGAGGGCCGAAAAAGGGAGTTTCGGCGCTCCTGGCGGGTGGCCTTGCGCGTCCGGCGGGCAGCTTTCCGGGCGCGGAACTTTCGCTGTCCTGCGTCACGAAGATTTGCGGGGCGGGCGGCGGATTGGTTCTTGACGATGGGGAACAATACTGCAACGATGAACGAACTATTGCTCGATAATCGTACTTTTGGGAGCTTGCAGGATGTTGAGCGGGATCCCGGCCCTTGCCGGTCAGCCAGAACATCATTTGCGCTGCGATTGTCCGCAGGTTTTTCCCGCGTCGATGCCATGACGCAAACCTGCGTTTGCCCAACCCGTTTGCGAAGCTGCAGAACAAGGCGCGTGCCCTAGGCACCGGCGCTGCGCTCGCACGATTTCATCAACTATCTAAAAGGGGAACCACGATGAAATTTCTCAAATACGCTTTGTTGGCAGGAGCCGCTGCCATTGCACCGATTGCGGCCAATGCTGCCGAGCCGGGCGAGCGCGCGCGCCAGGCCTACACCACGCCGTTGGCTGACGTGTGCCCCAATCCGTTCATCATTCAGAAGGACTGGCTGGCGCAGGCGGAGCAGGGCGGCCTCTACAACATGATCGGTGCAGGCGGCACGATGGAAAGCGGCCGCTACACCGGTCCTCTTGGCAGCACCGGCATTGACCTCGTCATCCTTGAAGGTGGCGGCGGCATCGGGCTGGGTGACGGCGAAACCGCTTATTCCGCCTTGCACATGGGCAACTCGAAGGCGGGTCTGCGCCCGCATCTGGGCTATCAGGAACTCGACAACGCCTTCACCTTCTCCAAGCGTTTCCCCGTCGTTGGCGTGATCGCGCCGCTGGACACCGCGCCGCAGGGCCTGTTCTGGGACAAGGGCACCTATCCGGACGGCTTCAAGAGCGTCGATGATCTGAAGGCGTTTGCCGCATCCGGCAAGGGCATGATCTATGTGTCGACCATCCAGCGCACATTCGGTCTGTTCCTTCTGAAGTCAGGCGTACCGCAGGAAGTGTTCGTTGAAGGCTACCGTGGCGATGGCGAGAATTTCGTCACCAATAACGGCACCTGGCTCAACCAGGGCTTCGTGACCTCGGAGCCGCACACCTTTGCCACTGGCAAGAACTGGAACAAGCCGATCGATTCCATCACGGTGGGCGAACTTGGCTATCCCAACTATACGGGCATGCTCTCGGTTGCGACCAATCGCATGGATGAATTGGCCCCGTGCCTGGAGAAGCTTGTGCCGGTGATTCAGCAGTCGATGGTCGACTACATCACCGATGGCACCGAAGTTCTCGAATTGCTGCATGAGTTCAACGAGAAGGGCTATGCCACCTCGTGGTGGAAGACCCCGATGGCTGATCTTGAATATGCCTGGAAGGTCATGGGCGAGCGGATCGTTCACAACGGCACCAATGACACGGTTGCCGATTTCGACATGGAGCGCGTCGCGCGCATGTACGAGATCGTCAAGCCATGGCTCGACGAGCGGGCTGCGGAAGACGTGTCGCCGGAAATGGTCGTGACCAACCGCTTCATCGATCCTTCGATCGGTTTCAAATAATAGTCGGTTGAAGCCCCGCGTCTGTCTTGATCAAATGCCCATCCTGAACAGCGCCAGCGCTGGCTCAGGGTGGGGAAGTTGGACGCGGGGCACTTTTTATTGATGACGACGGATCAGCTTGCAGATGTGAAGTTTAGGCTCAGCGAGGTGTTGCCGCAGATCGCTGCGCATTTGAGCCAACGTTCCGAGCGTGGTCAGGTCGCGCAATATATTCCGCCGCTGGCCAGGATCGATCCCGGAAAATTCGGGATGGCGATCGTTCTCAACGACAACAGCGTGCATGCAATTGGAGATGCGCAGGAAGCGTTCTCCATCCAGAGTATTTCGAAGGTTTTCGCGCTCACCCTGGCGCTCGGCAAGCTGGGCGACGGTCTGTGGCGGCGTGTCGGACGCGAGCCGTCAGGCGATGCGTTCAATTCCATCGTGCTGCTGGAGCACGAGAAGGGAATCCCGCGCAATCCCTTCATCAATGCCGGTGCCATCGTCACGTCCGATGTTCTTCTGGCTTCTCATGAGCCCAGGGAGACCATCGGCGAAATCCTCCGCTTCGTGCAGTTCCTCGCCGAAGATAGCGACATTTCGATTGATCCGTTCGTTGCCCAGGCCGAGACGGCGACCGGGTTCGGAAACTTCGCCCTCGCCAATTTGCTGAAGGCGAATGGCAATCTGCAAAATCTTCCCGAGCAGGTGCTGGGGGTCTATCATCATCAATGCTCGATCGCGATGACGTGCCGGCAACTGGCGCAGGCCGGGGCGTTTCTCGTCTCAGAGGGCAGGAATCCGCTCAATGGGTTTCAGATCGTTGCACCGGAGCGGGCGCGGCGCATCAATGCGCTGATGATGACCTGCGGCCATTACAACGGATCGGGCGACTTTGCCTATCGCGTCGGCGTGCCTGCCAAGAGTGGGGTCGGCGGGGGCGTGCTTGCAATCGTGCCGCGCATTGCCTCGATTGCCGTCTGGTCGCCGGGTCTCAACCAGCACGGCAACTCGCTTCTCGGCACCGAGGCGCTCGAAATGCTCTGCAAGGAAATGCGCTGGTCGGTGTTCTGATCCGCGCGCCGGCGTATCGTATCACTTGGGTTTCGAGATGGTCTGCGGATCGAATTCGGGCTGGCTGGCCTGCGCTACCGGCTGCTTCGTAAAACCCTCGCGTCCCGAAATCTCCTGAAGATCGCGCGAAATCCGGACCGGGCTGGCGGCATAGGCGGCAATCAGCGATGCAACCGAAAACAGCGCATGCGCGTGGATACGCTCATAGCCATGCGAGGCATCGATCCCGAAAGCGGCCAGCGCGGTTCGCACGTCATGTCCGGCTTCGATGGCCGACGCTGAATCCGAGCGGTAATAGCGAAAGATGTCTTTCTGGAACGCGATGTCGTTTTCGCGGCACAGATCGACCAGCTTCTTGGTCAGATGGTAGTCGAATGGCCCGGTCTGATCCGCCATCGCAATGGTCACGCCGAACTCTTTCGAATTCTGCCCCGGCGCGGTGGTGCCATTATCGACCGTCACCATGGCGGCAATGTCTGGCGTGACGATTGCCGCCGCGCCGACCCCGACTTCTTCCGCAATCGTGAACAACCAGTGCGTGTCGACTTCGGTGCGAACTTCATGGCGTTGCAGCGCCTCGATCGCCGCCAGCATGATCGCGACGCCCGCCTTGTCGTCGAGGTGACGGGCGTTGATATAACCATTGTCCAGAAACTCGGCATTGGTGTCGAACGCAACGAAATCGCCGACATCGATGCCCAGCGCCCTTGTCTCCGCCTTTGACTGCGTCAGCGCGTCGATGCGCAGTTCGACATGGTCCCAGCCGACCGGAAGCGTGTCGACGCCCTCGTTGAATGTGTGACCCGAGGCCTTGAGCGGCAGGACGGTGCCGCGAAAACTGCCTTGCTCGCTATAGATCGTCACGCGCCCGCCTTCGGCAAAGCGGGCCGACCAATGGCCGATGGAGACCAGTTCGAGACGGCCACATTCCTTGATCAGTTTGACCTGCGCCCCGAGCGTGTCCAGATGGGAGACGATGGCGCGGGCGCCCATCGGGGTGCCACCCGGCCGCAGCGCCCGGATCGCGCCGCGCCGGGTCAGCTCCGGTGTCAGCCCGAGACGTTCAAGTTCGCGCGAGCAATAATGCACGATCCTGTCGGTATAGCCGGTCGGACTGTCGATCGACAGAAGCTGTTTCAGCTGGGCGGCGAGATAGGCCTGATCGATCCTCATGCCGGCATCTTTCCCGAAGCGTGGGCGCTTGCCCGATGGCCGGAAAGCGGAAACAGAAGGTCGAGAAAGCGTTCCGCGGTTGGCTGTGGCTCGTGATTGGCAAGGCCCGGCCGCTCGTTTGCTTCGATGAAGACATAGTCGCTTTGCGTGGGCGAGCGAACCATCAGGTCGATGCCGACGACCGGGATGTCGATTGCGCGCGCCGCCTTGAGCGCCGCTTCGACAAGGCGTGGATGAGCGATTGCGGTAACGTCATGGATGGATCCGCCGGTGTGCAGATTGGCGGTCTTGCGCACGGTGATCTCCACCCCCTCGTCGGGCACGCTGTCGAGCGTGAAGCCGGCAAGCCCGAGACACCGTTCCGTTTCGGCATCGAGCGGAATGGTGCTTTCGCCGCCCGTGGCGGCGGCGCGTCGACGCGACTGCGCGGCGATCAGGCTGCGCACCTTGCGCCGTCCGTCGCCGACGATGCAGGGCGGGCGGCGCACTGCGGCGGCCACCAGCTCGAAATCGATGACGAGCAGGCGCAGATCTTCTCCCGCGAAACATTCCTCGACAAGCACCCGCTCACACAGGTCATTTGCGGTTGTGATGGCGTTTTGCAGATCGTCCATATTGTCGATATCGACTGCCACGCCACGGCCTTGTTCGCCCCGTGCGGGCTTGACCACCACGCGCTCATGGCGTTGCAGGAAGGCCGCCAGTTGCTCCGGGTCGTCCCCCGCCGTCATTTGCGCGGGTACGGCAAGACCGGCTCGCTCCACCACGCGCCGTGTCACCGCCTTGTCGTCGCAGATCGACATGGCCACGCCTGAGGTCAGGTCGGAAAGGCTCTCCCGGCAGTGAACGGAACGCCCGCCCTGTGACAGCCGGAAAAAGCCGGCCTGCGCGTCGGTCAGTTCGACATGGATGCCGCGCCGATGCGCCTCATCGACGATCAGCCGGGCATAGGGATTAAGCTCGTCATAGGCTGCCAGCGGCGGGGCGAAGAGCTTTTCGTTGATCGGGTTCTTGCACTTCACGGCAAAGACCGGGACGCGCCGGAAACCAAGCTTTTCGTACAATGCAATCGCCTGCTCGTTGTCGTGCAGGACCGACAGGTCCATATGCGCCGCGCCCCTTGCGGAAAAATGTTCCGCCAGGCGACGCACCAGACCTTCGCCGATGCCGGGATGGCGCGCTTGCGGCTCCACGGCAAGGCACCACAGCGATGCGCCGCGTTCCGGGTCGTCGAAAGCGCGGTCGTGATCGATGCCGGTCACGGTGCCGATGATCTCGCCGGTAATCACGTCCTCGGCGACGAAATAGGTGATCGCGCGGTTGTCCCGGTTGGACCAGAAGAAGTCCGGGTTGACCTGGACCATGCCGCGTGATGCGTAGATGCGGTTGACGGCGCGCGCGTCCGCCTCGGAGGAGAGCCGCCTGATGAAATAGCCCTGCGGCTGGCGGCGGCTGGGACGATAGGTCGAAAGTTCGAGCCGGAACGTATGCGACGGGTCGAGGAAGACGTGCTGCGGCGCTGCGGCAAGCAGCACATGCGGGTCTCGGACATAGAGCGCGATGTCGCGTCGTTCCGCGCCCTCATTGCGCAACAGTTCCAGCAAGTCCGCCGGGTCGGAAAATGTCTGCGCGAAGATGAGGCGACCCCAGCCGCAATCGACGAACGCCGCCTCGCGAGCCGGGTTGTGGTCGCCGGTCGAGGCCGACGACGGCTGCATCGCTTCCGCACGCATGCGCTTAAGGCGATGCGCCAGCGCTTTTTCCGACCGCGGCCGAGCCATTGTGTGATCCTTGCTCATGTCGTCAAATTCCGTGCGTTTGCAGCCACATTTCCAGAAGTCCGGCCTGCCAGAGCTCGGACCCTTGCAGGGGCGTGATGTGTTTTGACGGTTCCGCGAACAATGTCTCAAGGTAGCTGTCGCGGAAGATGCCGCGGTCGCGGGCCGCCTGCGACGTCAATGCGTCCCGCACCATTTCCAGATAGGGGCCATCGATATATTTCAGCTCAGGGACCGGGAAATAACCCTTCTTCCGGTCGATCACCTCGTGCGGGATGATCAGGCGGGCTGCGTCCTTGAGAACGCCCTTGCCGTTATCCCGCAGCTTTTCTTCCGGCGGAATCTTCGCCGCCAGTTCAGCCAGTTCATGGTCGAGAAAGGGAACGCGGGCTTCAAGCCCCCACGCCATCGTCATGTTGTCGACGCGTTTGACGGGATCGTCCACAAGCATGACCTGGCTGTCGAGCCGGAGCGCCGCATCAACGGGTGTCTGTGCGCCGGGCTGGGTCAGATGTGCGCTCACCAGTGCCAGGCTCGGGTCTTCCTGCGGCAGCCATTGCGGGTTGATCTGCGTCTTCAGTGTCTCGTGCGAGCGATCGAAGAACACGGTCGCATAGTCATGAACCACATCGGTCGAGCGGCTGAGCGGCGGATACCAGTGGTAACCGGCGAAGATTTCGTCGGCGCCCTGTCCGGATTGAACGACCCTGACCTGTTTGGAGACTTCCTGAGCCAGCAGATAGAAGCCGACATTGTCATAGGACACCATCGGTTCCGACATCGACGCGATGACGCCGGGCAGCGCGTCCATCAGACGATCCGACGGCACGAAAATCTGGTGATGATCCGTGCCATAGTGACGGGCGATCAGGTCAGAATAGACGAACTCGTCGCCTTTTTCGCCGTTCGCTTCCTGAAAGCCGACCGAAAATGTCTTGAGGTCTTGCTGGCCTGCTTCGGCGAGCAGGCCCACGATCAGGCTGGAATCGACCCCGCCGGACAGAAGGACGCCGACAGGCACGTCGGCGACCATCCGGCGCTTGACGGCGGTGCGCACGGCGTCGAGCACGGCATCGCGCCAGTCTTGCGAGGACATTCCCGCCAGCGCAGGATCGCGTTCGTGGGCGGGTGCCCAATAGACGAGATCTTTGCTGCGGCCGTCCGGCTCGATGGTGCGGATCGTCGCCGCCGGCAGTTTGCGCACACCGTTGATGATCGTGCGCGGGGGCGGTACCACAGCGTGAAACGACAGATAATTGTGAAGCGCATAGGGGTCGATCGACGTGTCGACATCGCCGGCTTTCAGCAGGGCCGGCAGCGAGGAGGCAAAACGCAGCGCTTGCGGTTTCTCGTTCAGATAAAGCGGCTTGATCCCGAAACGGTCGCGCGCCATCACGACGCGCCCGGTGTCGCGCTCGTGAAGGACGAACGCGAACATGCCGTGGAAGCGCGTGACACAGTCGATGCCCCAGGCATGCCATGCCTTCAGGATCACCTCAGTATCTCCTTGCGAGAAGAACCGGTATCCTTGGCCTTCCAGCTCGGCCCGTAATTCGGCGTAATTATAGATGCAACCATTGAAAGCGATTGTCAGACCCAGTTCGGGGTCACTCATCGGCTGCTGTGCCTTTTCGGACAGGTCGATGATGCGCAGACGCCGGTGCCCGAGGGCGACATTGCCATGAATGACAAGTCCCGCTCCGTCCGGACCGCGCGGTGCGAGCGTGTCCATCATCTTGTTTTGAACTGTTGCCGATGGTTGCGTTCCATCGAACCGAATTTCTCCGCAGATTCCACACACGGTTGGGTGGTTCCTTCCTGTGTTATTGTTCGAATGACCATGAACCCTATATATCTAATCATTAGATGTCGAATTAATGGCGCCTGAAATGATCCTCGATCTGAATGTTGTCCCCGCACTTGTCGAAGCCGACGAAGCCAAGGCTCTTGAAAAGGCCATCCGCCGCGTGGTGCGGGCGCATGACCTTCAGTCGCGCGCGCTGGTCAAGGCGAGCGGACTGACATCAGCACAACTCATCATCCTGAAAGGGGTTGCAGAGATGGGCGAAGTTACTTCGTCTGCTCTGTCGGAATATGCGGATATCAGCGCGGCGACGGCGGTGACGGTTCTCGACAATCTGGAAGCGCGCGGGCTGGTTGCGCGCTATCGTTCCGGCCGCGACCGGCGGATTGTGCATGTGCGTCTGACGGAACGGGGAATTGCCAGCCTGACAAGCGCTCCACCGGCGCTGGGCGCAGCGTTTGCCGAGCGTTTCGGGCAACTTTCGGCTGAAGAGCGACAGCTGGCTGTGGCGGCGGCGTCCCAACTGGCAGATCTGCTCTCCGGCGCGGGCGTCTACAAGGCGGAGGCGTCTGTCGAGACGCTGGAACTGCCCTGAAACCAAAACGGCTCCGGATGATGCCGGAGCCGTGATGGCGGGAGGGGGAGTGCGGCGTGCCTAGGCAGCGCGCCGGGAAGCGAAATCTGCGAACCAGTCCAGCGCGCCTGGGTCTTTCATCGAACCGGTATTGGCGGCCTTGTCGAGCGGGATGCCCATCATGAGTTTGCGCACCGGCACCTCCATTTTCTTGGACGTCAATGTGTAGGGGATCGCGGGAACCGCGATGATCTCGTCCGGAACGTGGCGCGGGCTGCGTTCGGTGCGCAGCTTTTGCCGCAGGCGCGCGATCATGGCGTCGTCCAGTGCCGTGCCTTCACGCATCTGCACGAAGAGCGGCATGTAGAAGCCCCCGTTCTTGTCCTCGACGCACACGATCAGGCTGTCGACGATTTCCGGCATCGTGTCGAGCGTGCGATAGATTTCCGCCGAGCCGATCCGCACCCCGTAGCGGTTCAGCGTTGCGTCCGAGCGCCCATGCACGAAGCAGGTGCCACGCGCATTGAGGGTGAAGGAATCGCCGTGGCGCCACCACTGCGGGTAAATGTCGAAATAGGCGTCGCGATAGGCGGCGAAATCCTTGTCGCCCCACAGCTGGATCGGCATCGACGGCATCGGGCTGCGAATGATCAGCTCTCCCGGCTCGCCGATGATTTCCTTGCCGTCCTCATCGAGCGCGACAATGTCCGCACCCAGCGTGCGGGCCTGAATCTCCCCGGCGTTGACGGCAAGGGTGGGCGAGCCGCCGACGAGGCCGGAGCAGAATTCGGTGCCACCCGACTGGGATGTCACCCAGAGTTCGGCTTTGACGTTTTCATAAAGCCAGCTGAAGGATTCCGGCGTCGCCGGCGAGCCGACAAGGAAAATCCCCTCAAGCGCCGACAGGTCATATTTTTCGCCCGGCCGGATCCCCAGTTTCTGCATTGTCAGCACGAGCGTCGGGCTGATGCCGATCTGTTGCGCCTTGGTGCGCGCTGCGATGTCCCATACCGCGTCGGGTCGCGGATGGGCTGGATCGCCGTCGTAGAGAACCGCGATGCCGTTCATTAGCGGTCCCCACATCAGCGTGTTCCAGACCATCCAGCCGGTGGTCGTGTAGAAATAGACCGAGCGTCCGGGCTTGATGTTCATGTGGAACGCAGCCGACTTGTAGTGTTCCAGCAAGACGCCGAGATGTCCGTGGACGATCGCTTTCGGCAGTCCGGTCGTGCCCGACGAGAACAGCACCCAGAGCGGGTGGTCCGAAGGGACACGCTCGAATTCGAACTCCGCCGCCGGCACCGGAGCGCCGGAGAGTGCTTCCTCCCAGCCCAGCACAGCGGGACGCATGGCCGCCACTTCGCTGTCCGGCTGCAGATAGTTCATCCAGATGACCGTCTTGACCGAAGGCAGCGCGGCGATGATCGTTGAAATGTCATCGCGCCGGTCGAAATTCTTTCCGCCATAGCGGTAGCCATCGGCCACGAACACAATGGTCGGCTCGATCTGGCTGAACCTGTCGATCACCGTGCCGGCACCAAATTCCGGCGCTGCCGAGGACCAGACCGCGCCGATTGCGGTCGTCGCGAGCATTGCGATCACCGTCTCGGGAATGTTGGGCATGTAGGCCGCGACGCGATCTCCCGGCTTGACGCCGAGGGCGCGCAGGCGCGTCGCCAGAATTCGCGTTTTCTGCGCGACCTCCTGCCAGCTCATTTCGCCAAGCGGTCGCAGTTCCGAAAGATGATAGAGAAACGGGCGCGATGGATCGCCGTTGACCTCATTGCGCAGGACATGCTCGGCATAGTTGACCGTTGCGCCGGTAAACCATTGCGCGCCCGGCATGCTGCGAGACGACAGCACCTTGTCGTGGGGCGTCGGCGAGTGAAGCTGGAAATAGTCCCAGATCGCCTGCCAGAACGCTTCGATGTCGGCCACCGACCAGCGCCAGAGCTCATGATAGTCGGCAAAATGATGGCCGCGCTCCGTGGCGAGCCATGCCATGAACTGGCTGACATTAGAGCTGGCCACGAAATCTTCGTCGCCCTGCCACAGGAAATCACCGGCCTCGACCATTACGCCCTCCATCCAAACGCCTTGCTAGACAATGTACAATAAGCCCTGTACGTTGTCCAATAAAGTTCGTTTTCCACTATGTCCGAAGGGCGGAGCAAAGAAATGGGATCTGCAGGTACGGAAACGCACAACGGTGATGCAATCGCGGTAGCCCTCAAGGCTGTCCGTGACGACTATGTGCTGAGAAATCCAAAAAGCAGCGCGCAGCTGGCGCAGGCGGCCAAGTCCATGCCGGGCGGCAACACCCGCACAGTGCTCTATTACGATCCGTTCCCGCTGGCGATGGCGCGTGGCGAGGGTCAGCACCTGTTCGACGTCGATGGCCACCGCTACGTCAATTTTCTCGGCGAATATACTGCCGGCATCTATGGTCACACCGACCCGCACATTCGCGAAGCGGTTCAGAACGCGCTCGCCAATGGCGTCAATCTTTCAGCCCATAACACGCTGGAATCGCAGCTGGCGGCGATCCTGTGTGATCGCATCCCGTCCTGGGACATGGTGCGGTTTACCAATTCGGGCACCGAAGCAAACCTGGTCGGCATTGCGCTCGCCAAGGCATTCACCGGCCGGTCGAAGATCATGGTGTTCGACGGCGCCTATCATGGCAGCGTGATCGCGTTTGCCGGTGGCGCATCGCCGATCAACGTGCCGCATGATTATGTCGTCGCCACCTACAACGACCCGCAGGGCGCGCGCGAACTGATCGCGCAGCACAAGGACGATCTTGCGGCCGTGCTGATCGAGCCGATGCTCGGCGCCAGCGGATGCATTCCCGCCGACAAGGAGTTCCTGCAAGTTCTGCGCGAGGAAACCGAAAAGGTCGGCGCGGTTCTGATCTTCGACGAAGTCATGACGTCGCGCCTTTCGGCGGGGGGACGTCAGGCGCTGCTGGGCATCATGCCGGACATCACGACTGCCGGAAAATATCTCGGTGGCGGCATGTCGTTCGGTGCAGTGGGTGGTCGTGCCGACATCATGGGTCTGATGGACCCCGGCAATCCGAAGGGCATTCCCCATCCCGGAACGTTCAACAACAACGTCATCACCATGGCGGCAGGCATTGCCGGTCTTACCAAGGTCTACACCGCCGATGTCGCCGTCGCATTGACCAAGCGTGGCGACCGCATGCGCGATGGCCTCAATGCCTTGGCGCGCGAGAAAAATGTTGCAGTCCAGTTTACCGGGCTTGGTTCCCTGATGAACATGCACCCGGCAGTCGAGCCGGTCAAAACGCCTCAGCAGGCTTTGGGCTGCGATGGCCGCCTGCGCGACCTGTTCTTCTTCCACTTGATCGAGGAAGGTATCTATCAGGCGCGTCGCGGTCTTGTCGCGCTGATGCTGCCGGTGCAGCAGGAGGACATTGATCATTATCTCGCCGCGTCCGGTCGCTTCTTCGACAGATATGGCGATTTGCTGAAGGGTTGAGGCTGAAGGGTTGAGGGAGGAAGCCATGAGGGACAATTTTGGCGACGCCGGAGGGCCGATCCAGGTCTTCTATGCGCCAAAGGATGCGGCACGCTTGCCGATGATCTCACATGCCGAAGGCATCTATATGTGGGATACGAGTGGCAAGCGCTACATTGATGCGTCTTCCGGGCCGGTCTGCAGCAATCTCGGCCATGGCAATGCACGCGTCATCGCAGCGATGACCGAGCAGGCCACGAAGGTTGCCTTTGCCAGCCGTGCGTTCTTCGAGAACCAGGCCAATATCGATCTGTCAGACTTGCTGGCAAAGTTGGCCGGGCCGGGCTTCGAACGCGCATTTCTGGTGTCAGGCGGCTCTGAGGCGGTGGAGGCCGCGCTCAAGCTGGCGCGTCAATATGCGGTGGCGAACGGTCAGCCGGAGCGCTGGAAGGTGCTGTCGCGTGTTCCCGGCTATCATGGCGGCACACTGGGTGCCGTCGGCATCACGGGAGATCCTCAAAGTGAGGAGATCTTTGCCGGGATCGCGCGCGTCATGCCGAAAGTTCCTGCGCCGATCACCTACCGGGTTCCCGACGGGTTCGATGCCGACAGCTATGTCGATCATTGCGCGGATGCGCTGGAGCAGGCGATCGTGGCCGAACAGCCCGGCACAGTGCTGGCGTTCATCATGGAGCCGGTGGGCGGGCTTGCCACCGGAGCGCTGGTCGCGCCGGAGCGTTATTACAACCGCGTGCGCGAGATCTGCACCCGGCATGGCGTCATCCTGATTTATGATGAAGTCATGAGCGGCGCAGGCCGGACCGGAAAGTTCCTGTCGGCTGCCCATTGGCCTGATGCCCAGCCGGATATCGTCACCATGGCGAAGGGGATCTCGTCCGGATACACGCCGTTCGGCGTTGTCCTGGCGTCGCGGGAGATGGTTGATACGCTGCGTGAAAGCGGCGGCTTTCTTCACGGCCATACCTACTCGGCCAACCCGCTCTCCTGCGCCATCGGCCATGCGGTGCTGAGCGAGCTGGTGGAGCGCGACCTGATGGCGAATGCGTCCAGGATGGGCGACATCCTGAAGGCGCGGCTGGAAGGGCTGAAGCTTCGCAATGCCCATGTCGGCGATGTGCGCGGCAAGGGATTGCTGCTCGCGGTCGAGATTGTTCCCGACAAGAACAGCGATCGGACTTTCGCGCCAGACGATCATGCGATCAACCGCGTTGTCGATCTGGCACGCGAGCGGGGGCTGATGCTGTACACCCGCCGCACGGCGGAGGGGCGCTATGGTGACTGGGTGATGATCGCGCCGCCGCTGATCATTACAGAGCCGCAGGTCGGGGAGCTGGTGGACTTGCTGGAGCAGTCGCTGGCAGCATTCGCCGAAGAGCGGGCGCAATCGCGTCAAAGCTAAGTGTTGGAGCGGGCGGCGTCAGTCCTGATTGCCGCCCGCTTTGACCAGATCCTGCTGCAGGGATTCGAGCCCGCGGATCGTCACGTCAATATACATTTCGAACGACGCGTCCATCGGCGCATCGACGCCGTTCTGCCAGCGCATGATGAAGCTGCGGTTCTTCATCTCGTCGAGATGCTCGACCAGCAGCGGATGTGCCGTAGCGTCGACCTCGCTGAGCATTTGCTGCATGCCGTTGGCCCATTCCTCGGCTTCTTCCTTGGGCGCCAGGGCGAATTCTTCGGTGGTAAAGCCGACCATTGCCGACTGGACCACATTATAGGCTACCGGAAGCGTGTGCTTTGGAAAGCCCGCACTGACGAGCGCCTGCAGAATGCCCTCGATGAGGTCAAGATCCACGCTCGCATTCGACACCAGTTGCACGCCGATCAGCGGCGAGATGTTGGGGTGGCGCTTGATGATCGCCCGGTAGCGCCGGAACAGCGTTTTCATCCACGCCTTCCAGTCCTCCGACGGGGGCGGGGTGAGATCGTCCATGATCGTCGAGATCACGGCGTTGATGACGGCGTTGCGGCTTGGAATGTGCCAGTAGATCGCTGTCGGATAGACGCCGAGCTCCTTGGCAAGATTGCGCATGCTGAAATTTTCGAGGTCGCTGCTGTCGAGCAGCTTGATGGCGGCTTCGACGATGGCCTCGCGAGTCAGAGCCGGCGCATCCTGACCTTTGTCCGCTTTCTTGGAGCGACGTCGTTGTCGCCCGACCAGTACCTGGTTCATGGTTAAGCTCCTTCGCGCATCCGGTTATCGCGACCGATACTTGTTAGGACAGTAAAATGCTGGTTTGTGCTGTATGTCGCGACTGGTCAACCCTGCTGCTGTTCTTATCCCGTTCTGGAGGGCGCCTGTTGTGCTTGCCCAGTGCCAGCGCGCCGTTGTGGATCATGATCGCGCCCCTTGCCAAATCTGCGCGCCGTGCATATTGTACGCCGTAATTGTACGCCGTATAACAAGGGGATGGAGATGCGGACTACTATTTCAGCAATCGCATTGTCGATGGCGCTTGCCGCGCCGGTTCATGCCGATGAAGTCAAGCTTGGCTTGCTCAACGGCTTCACCGGTCCGATCGAGTCTGTTGCAGGCAACATGGCCCGCGCATCGGAGCTGGCCATCGAGGAAATCAACGCCAGCGGCTTGTTCCTTGGCGGCAGGAAGATCACCAGCGTGCGCGCTGACTCGACCTGCATTGACGCTGCTGTGGCAACTGCCGCTGCCGAGCGTCTGGTGCATTCCGACAAGGTCGATGTGATCATCGGCGACGGCTGCTCGGGTTCTTCCGCTGCTGTCCTGCAGAACGTCGCCATGCCGAACGGCATTTTGATGATTTCGCCGGCAGCGACGTCGCCGGCGCTGTCCACAATTCCCGACGATGGCCTGTTCTTCCGCACGTCGCCGTCCGATGCCCGTCAGGGCGAGGTGCTGGCGACGGTGATGATCGACCGTGGCCTGAAAGAAGTCGCGATCACCTACACCAACACCGACTATGGAAAAGGTCTGAGCGACAGCATCAAGAGCGCGTTCGAGGCCAAGGGTGGCAAGGTCACGCTGGTCGTTCCGCATGAGGATGGCAAGGGCGACTACAGCGCCGAGGTTGGTTCGCTGGCGTCCGCTGGCGGCGAAGCGCTGGTCATTGCCGGCTTCCTCGACCAGGGCGGCAAGGGCATGCTCCAGGGCTCGCTCGACGTGGGCGCGTTCGACCTCTTCGTTCTGCCCGACGGCATGATCGGAGACAGTCTTGCTGAAGCGATCGGGCCGGCTCTCGATGGTTCGTTCGGAACGACTCCAGGCTCCGACTCGGATGGTGCCGTGACGTTTGCCGAAGTGCTGAAGACGGTTGATCTGGTGCCTGGGCCGTATATGGCCGAATGGTACGATGCGGTTGCTCTGGCGGCGTTCGCCATGCAGGCTGCCGGTTCGACCGAAGGCGCGCTCGTCAAGGAGAAGGTGTTCGACGTTGCCAATGCTCCGGGCGAAAAGATCATGCCGGGCGAACTGGCAAAGGGTCTGAAGATTCTCGCCGAGGGTGGGAAGATTGACTATGTCGGCGCATCGGCTGTGGAGCTGATCGAGCCGGGCGAGAGTGCAGGTACGTTCCGCGAGATCGAAATTCGCGGTGGCGTCACCGAAACGGTCAGCTTCCGTTGATTGAAGGCAGGCCATCGTGATTGTTGTCGACGGGCTTAGCAAGAAGTTCGGTGGCCTGGCTGCCTTGCAAAACGCCTCCCTTACTTTGGAGACGGGCAAGATTACCGGTCTTATCGGTCCCAATGGGGCCGGTAAGACGACCTTGTTCAATGTCATTGCCGGGCGCTATCGCCCGACGTCGGGCCGGGTTTTTCTCGACGGAAAAGATATTACCGGGCTGGAGCCGCATGAGCTGTTCGCCATGGGGCTGCTACGCACCTTCCAGATCGCGCATGAGTTTTCGACGCTGACCGTGCGCGAAAATCTGATGGTCGTTTCGGCAGATCATCCCGGTGAAAGTCTGCGCAATGTCTGGTTTCGGCCGGGCCGTGTGCGGGCGTTTGACCGTGCGCGACGCGAAAAGGCCGAGGAAGTCATCGACTTCCTGAAGCTTGGCCACGTTGCGGATCTGCCTGCGGGCAATCTGTCCGGCGGTCAGAAAAAGCTCGTCGAACTGGGTCGCACGATGATGGCCGATCCCAAGATCGTCTTCCTCGATGAGGTCGGCGCGGGCGTCAACCGCACGCTTCTTTACGAAATCGGCGATGCCATCGTCCGGTTGAACAAGGAACGTGGCTATACATTCTGCGTCATCGAGCACGACATGGATTTCATCGCGCAGCTTTGCGATCCGGTGATCGTCATGGCGCAGGGGCAGGTACTGGCGACCGGAACGGTCGACGAGATCAAGAGCAACCCGGAAGTTGTGGAAGCCTATCTCGGGACCGGTCTGAAAAACAGGGTCGCGCAGGCATGACGGCGTTTCTTTCTGGAACCAATATGGTTGGCGGCTATGGCGTCGTGGACATCCTTCGCGGGTGCACCATCGAGGTCGAAAGCGGTCAGGTCGCGGTGATTGTCGGTCCGAATGGCGCTGGCAAGTCCACCGGGATGAAGGCGCTGTTCGGGATGCTCAAGCTGCGCCAGGGAACGGTCACGCTTGCCGGCGAGGACATTACCGCCCTGACGCCGCAGGCCCGCGTAGCCAAAGGCATGAGTTTCGTCCCCCAGACCGACAATGTGTTCGCGTCGATGACCGTCGAGGAAAACCTCGAAATGGGCGGGCTGACACAGCGCGAAGGCGTTCAGGACACGATGGCGCAGATCTACGATCTGTTCCCGGTCCTCAAAGAGAAGCGTTATCAGCCCGCAGGTCAGCTTTCCGGTGGCCAGCGCCAGCAGGTGGCCGTGGGCCGGGCGATGATGACCCGCCCGAAGGTGCTCATGCTGGACGAGCCGACTGCCGGCGTTTCGCCTGTCGTCATGGATGACCTGTTCGACCGGATCATCGATATTGCCCGTTCCGGTGTCGCGGTGTTGATGGTCGAGCAGAACGCCCGGCAGGCGTTGCAGATCGCCGACCGGGGCTATGTTTTGGTGCAGGGTGAGAACCGTTACAGCGGTTCTGGTCCCGAACTTCTGCGCCAGGAAGACGTGCGCAAGTCATTTCTGGGAGGATAGGCGTGGAAAACCTTGCGAACGCGCTCGTCGTACTGTCCAACTTCGTAATCATTCCCGCTCTGGCCTATGGCTCACAGCTGGCGCTCGGTGCGCTGGGCGTGACGATCATCGTTGCCGTGCTGCGGTTTTCGAATTTCGCGCATGGCGAATTGATGTCGTTCGGTGCGATGTCCGCCGTGTTCGCGGTCTGGGTGCTGCAATGGCTTGGCATCAGCATTGCGCCGCTCTCGACGGCGCTGCTTGCGCTGCCTGTCGCCATTGTCATGACGGTGGCGATCGCATTGCTGACCGATCGTTTCGTCTACCGCTTCTATCGCGTCCGCAAGGCGGACACTGTCGTGTTGCTGATCGTGTCGATTGGCGTGATGCTGGCCATGGCCGGGATCATCCGCTTTGCAATCGGTCCCGATGATCGCGTCTTCGACGATGGCGTCCGGTTCATCATTTCGGTTGCCGACTTCAAGGCTCTCACGGGCCTCAAGGAAGGGCTGGCGATCCGCACCTCGCAGGCGATTACCATTGTCATGGCGGTTCTGTGCGTTGGCTTCGTCTTCTGGCTGCTGAAATATACCCGCATTGGAAAGATGATGCGGGCCTATTCCGACAATGAGGATCTGGCCCTTTTGTCGGGCGTCAACCCCGATCAGATTGTCCGCTGGGCATGGGTGCTGGCCGCAACATTGGCCGCCATCGCCGGAACGCTTTACGGGCTCGACAAGAGCTTCAAGCCGATCGTCTTCCAGCAATTGCTGCTGCCGATCTTCGCGGCGGCGATTGTCGGCGGTCTGGGCAGCCCCGTGGGCGCGGTTGCCGGCGGCATGATCGTCGCGTTTTCCGAGATCGCGCTGACCTACTCCTACAAGAAGGTGGCAACCTATCTGCTCCCCGAGGCTCTTCAACCGGACGGGATGCTTCAGCTCCTGTCGACCAATTACAAATATGCCGTTTCGTTCATCATTCTCGTCGCGGTGCTGCTGGTGAGACCGAACGGCCTGTTCAATGGACGTCCGTCATGACCCAGCGCTGGCAAGGTATTTTGATGTACGCCATCATGGCGGTGATGCTGGCGCTGGTCGGCATCATTCAGGGCTGGTCGAACGCGCTGGGCATTCTCAATCTGTGCCTGATCTCGGCGATCATGGCACTGGGCGTGAACATCCAGTGGGGCTATGCCGGGCTTCTCAATGTCGGCGTGATGGGGTTTGCCGCACTTGGCGGGCTTGCGGTAGTGCTGGTGGCAGCTGCGCCAGTGCCCGAAGCGCTGGCCGCCGGCGGCGCGGGTGTGATGTGGGCCGCACTCATCATGGCGGTCACTGTCGTGGTGGCCTATGGCGTCTGGAAGCTCCTGCCGCCTTCTACAGCGCGCGCCTGGGCGCTCGTCGCGGTGGCAGCGGTCGGCAGCGTTGTTGCAGGTGGTTTTTATTTCCCGGCGACAGACGCGATTGAAGCGGTCGACCCGTCGTTGCAAGGTTATCTCGGGGGTCTCGGTCTGCCGGTGCTTGTCGCCTGGGTTGTCGCGCCCTTGCTTGCCGCAGCTGCGGCGTGGTTCATCGGCAAGATCGCTCTTGGCCTGCGTGCCGACTATCTCGCTATTGCCACGCTCGGTATTTCCGAAATCGTCGTCGTCACGATCAAGAACGAAGAGTGGCTGACACGCGGCGTCAAGAATGTGGTTGGCCTGCCGCGCCCGGTTCCGACCGAGATGGAAGTGCGGGTCATGTCCGGGTTCGACCGTCTGGTGGCGTGGACCGGGCTGTCGGTCAACGAGCTTTCGTCGATTGTGGTCAAGCTTGGCTACACCGCACTCTTTGCCGCCATTCTTTGCGCGCTGCTTTTCCTGTTTCAGCTTGCGCTTCATTCGCCCTGGGGCCGGATGATGCGTGCGATCCGCGACAATGAGATCGCGGCCAGTGCGATGGGCAAGAACGTCACGCGGATGCACCTCAAGGTGTTCATCATCGGGTCGGCGATTGTCGGTCTTGCCGGCGCCATGCTGGTGACGCTCGACGGCCAGTTTACCCCCGGTGGCTACCAGCCGTTGCGATACACATTCCTGATCTGGGTGATGGTGATCGTGGGTGGTTCAGGCAACAATTGGGGTTCGGTGTTTGGCGGCTTTCTCATCTGGTTCTGCTGGGTGCAGGCCGAGCCGGTCGGCGTCTGGCTGCTTGAATCGGCAACCGCATGGCTGCCCGATGGCAGCGGTCTGCGCGCGCATCTTCTCAACAATGCCTCGCAAATTCGTCTGGTTCTGATGGGGGCGATCCTGCTGGTCGCGCTCAGGTTCATGCCCAGAGGGCTGTTCCCCGAAAAAACCGGGGTCTGACAATCACAAGGCCGGAAGCCACGAGGGCTCCCGGCCTTGTTGAATCGATCAATTATTCCTGCAGAAGCTTGACCTGTTCCGGCATGAAGGCTTCGCCATGGCCGCGTGCGATCAGCTCGTTCAGCGTGTCCGCGACGCCGTCCGCAACCCGCGTTGCGCCTTCCATGTCATTTGCAAACTGACGATAATAGGTCAGATCCTTGGCTGCATTTGCGATCGAGAAGCGCATTTGCGAGGGGTCGCCGCTTTCGATAAAGCCGCGCAATCTTTCAAGCGCGACACCGCCGCCGCCGCCCTTGGCGAGGCATTCGACGAGGGCGCTCATCGAGACGCCGCCTTTTGCGGCGCAGGCTGCAGCTTCGGCGATCAGCGTGACCGAGCCGAGCGAAACGAAATTGTGCAGCAATTTGAGCTGATGGCCGGTGCCGACGCCGCCGGCGTCGAAAATGTTCTCAGCAAAGGTGCTGAGCAGCGGACGCAATTTCGCGACGAGGTCAGCATCGCCGCCGACCAGAAGATTGAGCCGGCCTTCTTCCGCCTCTTTCGGTGTGCGGGTCATTGCTGCGTCGATGAAATGCGCGCCCTTTTCGGCAACTATTTCCGCCATGCGGACGGTCGACATCGGATTGGCGGTGGAGCAGTCGACGATCGCCATGCCGGGCCGCAAAGCCGCCAGCAACGCGCCGGAACCGACCAGAATGTCTTCCACCTGAGGCGTGCCCGTCACGCACAGAACGATGATATCGCTCGCGTCTGCCAGTTCCGCTACGCTGTCACATCCTTGCGCGCCTGCGTCGTCGAGATCCGTTGTCGGCTGGTTGCCGGGATGACGAAGATAGGTGAGGGGCCATCCCTTGGTGACAATGTTCTTGGCGATCCCGTGGCCCATCAATCCGACGCCAATGACGCCGATTCGCTGCTTCATATGCATGCTCCGGTAGTGAGCGGAATCCCGCTGGACGCCGCTGTTTCATGACGGGTGGCACCCTATTCGGATGCGTCTGGCTTGCCAACTGCGATTGAAAGGGGCGCAGGGCTGTATTCAACGCTCTGTCGCATCGTGAAGGGTCGGACCCGGCGGTGCGGGCAGACGCTGGGGATTGCCGACCTTGTGAACCTGTCGGCAATCCCTTCATTCATTGCTAAAGCGATGCGGCCGTTACTGGACGCGGACGGCGCTGTGGACCTTCATCGGCTTGGTCAGGTAGTCGCCGTCTTCCGCGCGGGCAAACAGGCGCAGGAGCGTGTCCTTGCCATCAAGCAGCCGTCCAAAGGCGGCAAAGCCGGCGCGGTCAGGATTACGTCTGCCGCCTTCATTCAGTTCCGGCTGGTCGCCGAGGCAGACAAAGAAGCCCGGACCTGCCGTTCCCGGCTCCCAGCGCGCCATCGAAAGCGTTCCATCGACATGGGACAGGCCGGTCTTCGATGTCGGCTCATGCGGAATGGGCGGGAATGGCGGTTCCGGCTTGTCCTCGCTTGGACGCCAGCCCCACTGGACGACCTCGATCTTGTGCTCAAGGTCAGCCGGCTGGTTCTGCATCGTGACGATCCGGTAGACGGAGGAGTCGACCAGGTGTCCGCCATCGACATAGGCGAGAAAATTCGCCGCCGTGATCGGGGCGTTCTTTTCATCGATTCCCAGAAGGAACTCGCCTTCCTCAGTGCTCACGAGGACCTTGGTCAGTGTTTCGGCAGTCATTCTATATATTCCTGTAACAGTGTTGCGGAATTTCGGCGCCGTCGGGCGGCAGGTCCGCCACGAGGCTGTGGTGGTATGGTGGGATCTAGCCCTGGATGAATTCGATGATCGCGCCGCTTGCCAGCGACGGGTCCACGGCAATGCCGTTGCTGGTAGGCTGGAACGGGGTCTGGGACGCGTCAAGAACAGCGCGCGTCACTGCCAGATCCTGGACAAGAATTTGCAGCACCGCAAAGCCGCTTGCAGGTGTACGCGCGGTTTCCAGCGTGCCATAGCGGTGTTGCAACGCGTCCGCGTCAAGGAAGATAACCGGGACATTTCCGGTGTCGACGGACCAGCCGCCGGCAACCGCTGCGACGCTTCCAGCGGCAAAAAGCTTGGCGTAGTCGTTTGCCGCCTTCTCCGGTTCGTCATAGCGCGCGACCATCCCTGCAAGCGCCACCGCGCCGTTTTTGTGCGTCATCAGCTCCGGCAACCAGACGGTTTCGCGGGTGTGATGCTGGCAGACAAATGCGATTCCGACGGGCACTTTTTCGGCAGGAAAGCTGAAAATCGAGAATGCGGCGACCCCTTCGGAGCCATCCGGCAGCGTTACCGGCCTGTCGAAACGCTGAACATTGCTGACCTCGACGCCCAGTTCCTTGAGCTGCTTTTTGCCTTCCTCGGCGTCCTCGATACGGCCAGCCATTGCGTAAAGACCTTCCCCGTCCTTCTGCAAAAGCGCGCGTCTGGGGGCGTTCTCAGGTGTCGGGTTGGCAACCCCAAGTAATTCGAAATAATCATTATGTGAGAGCATAATGGTGTGGTTGGCGGTGCCCTTCGAGGCGCTGTGCAAACCTCGCGGAGAGATCGTGAAGCCGAGGCGCTGAAATTGCGCAAGGCTGGTGTCGAGGTCATTTACCAGCAGGTAGCAATGGTCGATGCCTGTAACGGGATGGCTCATATGGTCTCCTGTCGACGGGGGGTGCTGTGGCTAGATTGCGACTCAGTCTGAAGCCAATCCATTGAAATCGCTGGATTGATTCGTCGCAAACCTGAGCATGAGCTTGTCCTGATTGGAATATGGGTCGTGAATTATTGTTGACTGAAAAGTCGCTCGCTGCAATCAAGCGCTGCGGTGGACCCAAAAATGCGGGGACGGCTTTCCGTCTGAAGCTGGATGGGCGCTCATTTTTTTTCCCGCCGAGATGATGGCGGGGTTTTGTCTCAAACTTCTGGCTCAGAGAAAATTCATGACATATGCTCATCAATGGCCGGCCTCGCTTTGGTCTGCTGCGACAGCTGCGCGAGCGGCATCCCCCCAGTTGCTTGGCACGGTCGATCACGACGCGGTTGTCATCGGGGGCGGTCTGTCAGGGCTTTCGACCGCGCTGCATCTGGCCCGGCGCGGCATCCGCACGGCTTTGATCGAGGGGCTTGAAGTTGGCTGGGGCGCATCGGGTCGCAACAACGGCCAGGTGATTCCGACACTTTCGGCGGTTGAGCCCGGCGCGCTGGTCAAGCGCTTCGGCGAAACCGGCGAGCGGCTGGCGACGCTGGTCGGCGCCAGCGCCGAATATTTGTTTCGTCTTGCCGAGAGCGAGGGGATCGATTGCGAGGCAGAGCAGGTTGGCTGGTTTCAGCCGGCGCATTCGCCGGGGCGTCAGCGTTTGTCCGAGCAGCGCGTCAATGCCTGGAACAAGTTCGGATCGACAGCCGAATTGCTGGATCGCGCCGAAACAGCGCGACTTCTGGGAACGGATTTTTGGCACGGCGGCATGTTCAACCGTTCGGGCGGACACATCAATCCGCTGGCATTGGTGCGCGGTTTGGCGTCGGCGTGCGAGCGTGCTGGCGTCACGATTTACGAGAATTCGCCGGTAACGGATTTTACCCGGCGCGATGAAAAATGGCACGTCGCCACCGAGCGGGGCATGGTTCGTGCGAAGAGCGTGGTGTTGGCGACCAACGCTTACTCCGATCTGCTTCATCGCAAGCTGGCGCCAACAATTGCACGCTCGATTGTGCCGATCACGTCATGGCAGATGGCCACGCCGCCCTTGAGCGAAGAGGTCAGGGCGCAGGTGCTCCCCGGTCGTCAGGCTGTTTCGGATACCCGCGCCGATCTGCGCTATTTCCGCTACGATGCGCGAAATCGTCTGATCACGGGCGGTTCGGTTCTGGGCGCTTTCAATGCCCGTCAACGCGTGGCCGATCACACCGCCAAGCGTCTGGCCGAAGCCTTTCCGCAGCTGGGTTTGCAGCAATTCACCCATGTTTGGAACGGCCGGATCGGCATCACCTATGATCGCTATCCGCGGGTTCATCGCCTTGCGCCGGATGTCTGGAGCTGGGTTGGCTGCAATGGTCGCGGCGTTGCCCTGTCGGTTTCGCTCGGCCGCGAACTTGCAGCTGCGATCGACGGAGTTTCGCTGAACGAACTGGCCTTGCCGGTCACCGAGCCGTCGACGATGCCGTTCTACCCGATCGCGCGCCGCGTCGCGCCGTTCGTTCTGGCCTGGTACAAGCGCCGGGACCACCGCGAGATCAAGCTCGGCTGATCTCGGAATCTTCACACGAAATCACTGGTGAGTAAGGGGAAATTGCGGGTTGTGGTCGGTCAAAGTGTTGCGCTATAATTCGAACACGAAAGATCACGTAGGTCCGCGTTGATCCCCTCTCGTTCCGGGATTCCGATGAAAGCTGCTGTGAGCACCGACACGTCCGATCCAATCCAGCGCAGCGCCACCATGCAGGATGTGGCGCGGCTGGCGGGCGTGTCGCCGATGACGGTGTCGAACGCTTTCAGAAATCCCGAGAAAGTGTCGCCGGCGACGCGGGAGAAGATCGCTGCGGCGGCGAAGATGCTGCGCTATATCCCGAACATGGTGGCCGGCAGCCTGGCTTCCGGGCGCAGTCGTCTGATCGGCGCCATCGTGCCGTCGCTGGCCAACTCCAGCTTCTCCGGTCTGCTGCGCGGATTGAGCGAATATGCCGACAGGCATGGCTATGAATTGCTGGTTTCCGTTGCCGGAAGTCCCGAGCGCGAGCTGGTTGCAATCCGCACTTTCATGGGGCGTCGGGCCGACGGAATTGTCCTCATCGGCACCGATCGTCTGCCTGCGGCGCGGCGTATGTTGCAGGAGGCCGGGGTTGCGGTTGTCGAGGCATGGGCCGAAAGGGCCATGGTCGACATGAGCGTTGGTTGCAGCGATTTTGAGGTCGGCGCGGCGATGACGCGCGCGCTGGTCGAGCGCGGCTACCGCAACATCGCGTTCATCGGTTCGGAAGAGAAGCTGGCGCGATTTGAGGCGCGTAAGGCCGGGTTTCGCTCGGTTCTGGCGGAGGCGGGGTTGCCGAGCGATCTGCTGGTCAACGTGCCGGGATCGCTGGATATGTCGTGTGGCGTCAGGGCGCTCGAGCAGATGGATCAGATGGGGCGTCCGGTCGATGCCGTGTTCTGCGTCACCGACGTGGTCGGTGTCGGGGTCATCTTCGAATGCATGCGAAGGGGCTGGGCCGTGCCGGAGCGTCTCGCAGTGGCGGGGTACGGCAACTACGAGGTGGCGGCGCAGCTGCCGACGGGTCTGTCGACCATCGATTCGCGCAGCCGGGATATCGGCTATGCCGCCGCCGCGCTGATCGCCGAGAAAGTCGAGAAGGGCGTGGTCTCGGCGACGCATGTCGATGTCGGATTTGATCTGATCCTTCGCAACAGTTTCTGATCGGATGATGTCGGTTTTTTCGACGAACTGTTGACAACAAGAGTGTCGTATTATAGCGCTAAAATATTGATAGCCGCGCTTGGCGGGAGTGTCGCTCCTGCCTGCCGTCCGGGAGACGGGCAAGCGTTCAGGCTGCGAAGCGTGTCAGGAGGAAATCGTCGTATGGATCAGCTGTCCCGCATTGAGGGTCTGCGCGCGGCAATGCGCAACGAGGCGCTGGACGCAATTGCGTTCATTCCCGGTTCGTCGTTCCGGTATCTCACCGGCGGAACTTTCCATGTCATGGAGCGTCCGACGGTTCTGATCGTGCCGTTGCAGGGTCGTCCGGTGGTGGTTCTTCCCGATCTTGAGGCGGAATCCTGGGACGTGCTGGGCTTTGATGCCGAGGTTCTGCGCTGGCGCGACGAGGAAGGCTATGCCGGTGCCTTTGCGCAGGCCGCCCGGTTGCTCGATCTGCCGGTGATCGGCGTTGAAGGTCTGAGCATGCGCGTCATCGAGCGCAATGCACTTCAGGCTGCGTTCCCGCGCTCCGAGTTGAAGGACGTTCAGGCAGCGACCCTTTCGCTGCGCGCCGTCAAGGATGCCGGCGAGATCGAGCATCTTCGCCGTGCGGTGAAGATGGCGGAGGCTGCGCTGACGCTGACGCTCGCAGAAGTTCAGATCGGCATGAGCGAGCGCGAGATCCAGCTGGCGATGATGGCGAATGTGCTGAAGCAGCCGATCACCGGTCCGGTATCGCCGCCGCTGGTGCTGGCGGGCGCCAATTCTGCGCTTCCGCATGGCCATGCCGGCGAATACCGGCTCAAGTCCGGTGACGCGCTGCTGTTCGACTTTGGCGTCGGCTCCGGCGGCTACCGTTCCGACATCACCCGCACCGTCTTCATTCACGACGTTTCGGCCGAGGATCGCGAACTTTACGACGTCGTGCTGGAGGCCAACCGCAAGGGGCACGAAGCTGCCCGTCCGGGTCTGAGCTGCCATGCTCTCGATGATTTGTGCCGTGGCCATCTCGAGGCGAGCCGTTTTGCTCCCTATGTGGTTCACAAGACCGGTCACGGACTTGGGCTCGATGTGCATGAATCGCCGATGGTGATGCGCGGCAACCACGCCTTGCTGGCCGCCGGCAACGTCATCACCATCGAGCCGGGTCTTTATTGGCCGGGCCGTCTCGGTGTCCGCATTGAAGACGATGTTCTGATTACCGAAGCAGGGTGTGAAAGCCTGAGCACCCTGCCTCGCGAACTGCTGGTGCTTGCGTAGCCAGTCATCGCCAAGAAACTGCGCCTGGAGGACTAAAACATGTTTTCACTGACTCGCCGCGGCTTGCTCGTCGGAGCTTCGATTGCCGCATTATCGTTCGGTCACATTCCCGCCTTTGCCGCGAACCAGACGGTGCGCATCGGCACGGACGTTGATGCAGCGTCGCTTGACCCGAGAACGCTCCGCAACACCACCGACTACCGCGTTCTGGATCTGCTTTATGATGGGCTCGTCCGTCTGAATGGCGATCTTCTGCCGGAGCCCAACCTTGCAACCAAGCTGGAGCAGGTTGACCCGACGACGCTTCTCGTCACCTTGCGCGAAGATGCCAAGTTTCATGACGGCACGCCGCTGACCGCCGAGGACGTTGTCTTCACCTACACCTCGATCCGCGACCCCAAGCTGGCATCGAATGCCGCGTCGCTGTTCGCACCGATCGAGACCGTGGAGGCCGTGGGCACCCATCAGGTCAAGTTCACGCTCAGCAAGCCGAACGCACCGCTGCTCAGCTACATGGATATCGGCATCGTCCCGAAGCATGCCGTCGAGGCCGGCCAGGATCTTTCCAACAAGCCCGTCGGCACCGGCCCTTACAAGCTCGCCAGCTGGACCAAGGGCAGCGAGATCGTTCTGGAAGCCAATGCTGATTATGCAGGCGGCGCGCCGGCAACCGACAAGATCGTCTTCGTCGTGCTTGGCGACAACACCGCGCGTGCACAGGCGCTGGAAGCTGGCGATCTGCAGATGATCATGACGCCGCTGTCGCCGGACGATGTCACTCGTCTGGCAGCTGACGACCGTTTCACCCACACGAAGCTTCCGGGTCTGACCATGACCTATCTGGGCTTCAACACGCAGAGCCCGGCAATTGCCGATCCGGCCGTGCGCCGTGTGGTTGGCATGCTGATCGACCAGGACGTGATCGTCGACCAGATCTATGGCGGTCTCGACATTCCGGGCACCTCGGTGCTGATGCCGTCGAACAGCTGGGTCTACAGCCCGGATATCCGCCAGCCCACATTCGATATGGAGGGTGCTGCCAAGGCGCTCGCCGATCTCGGCTGGACGGCAGGCTCGGATGGCATGCTGCAGAAGGACGGTCAGAAGCTGACCATTCGCCTGAGCACCAACTCTGAAGATTCGGCCCGTATTCAGACGATCGAATATATCCAGAACGTGATGCAGCAGGTCGGCATCGACGCGCAGATCTCGATCGCTGATTTTCCGGCATGGATCGCCGACGTTCGCGCCGGCAATTACGACATCGCTCTGTTGAGCTGGGTCAATCTCGTGGATCCGGATCGCGGCACCTATTCGCACTTCACGACGACGGGTGCGACGAACTGGGGCAAGTATTCCAATCCTGTGGTGGACGAGGCGCTTGAAAAGGGCCGTACCTCGCTCGATCAGCAGGAGAGAATCGAGGCTTACCACCAGGCAGCGCGCGCGCTGGCGGAAGATCTGCCTTACTATGTGCTGTCCTACACCGGCTTTGATGCATTCGCTTCCAAGCAGATCACCGGTGGCGAGCCTGACGATGCGCGTGGTTACCTGCGTAATCTGACCAAGTAACAAGGCTGGTTTGGCATGGGCGTTCTGATCCATCTAGTAAAGCGCGTGATGTTGTTCCTGCCCATGCTTGTGGGCGTGACCATCGTGTCGTTTGCATTGCTGCAACTTGTGCCGGGTGATCCGGTCGCCGTGTTGCTGGGTGACAATGCGACGCCGGAACAGATCGCCCATATGCGCACCCAACTCGGACTGGATCAGCCATTGCTGATCCAGTTCACCACCTATGTCGGAAATCTCCTGCATGGGGATCTGGGCGTCTCGATCTTCAAGAACGAGCCGGTCTTCGATCTCATTACCTCCAGATTGCCGGCAACGCTTGAGCTGGCTTTCGGGGCGATCACCGTGTCGGTGGTTCTGGGCATTCCGCTTGGCGTTGTCGCCGCGATGCGCCAGGGCACCGTGATCGATCTGATCGCACTGGTTTTTGCCCAGCTCGGCGTGGCGCTGACCGTGTTCTGGCTGGCGATTCTGCTGATGTATGTCTTCGCCGTTCAGCTGACCTGGCTTCCGGCCATTGGCCGTGGCGAGCCGATCGTCAGCGCTGTGCAGATATTGTTGTTTGAGGGACGCGCCGGACCTCTGCTCGACTCGCTATCGCATCTCATCCTCCCTTCGATAGCGATGGGCCTTCAGGGCGCGGCAATGATTTGCCGCCTGGTGCGTGCCTCCATGCTCGAAGTGCTGAACAGCCACTTCGTGCGTACCGCCCGGGCCAAGGGCGTGAAGGAGCGGCGCGTCGTATGGAGCCATGCTCTGTCGAACGCGCTGCTCCCTGTGGTTACGATGATCGGGCTCCAGTTCGGCAATCTGCTCAGTGGCGCCGTGTTGGTCGAGGGCATCTTCGGATGGCCAGGCCTTGGCCAGCTCACCGTCGGCGCGATTTCCCAGCGCGACTTCCCGCTGGTGCAGGGTGTCGCCATCAGTTTCGCGGTGCTTGTCGGGCTGATCAATCTGCTGACCGATCTCACCTACGCTTACATTGATCCGCGGATCAGGATCTAGATGATGAAATTCATTCGTCAGAACCCTCTTTTCGTCATCGGCTTCGTCATGGTCGTGATCCTGCTCGGTGTGGCCGGGATCTATGATTGGGTGTCGCCCTACGGCCTCGAACAGATGGACATGCGCAACCGCTTTGCGCTGCCGAGCGCAATTCACTGGCTGGGCACCGATAATTTCGGTCGCGATCTGGCCACCCGTCTTGCCGCCGGTGCCCGCATATCGTTGACAATCGGCATCGGAACGGTCGCGATCTCGGCGCTGATCGGCACCGCTTTGGGGATCATCTCCGGCTACTATGGCGGCTATGTCGATACCATCCTCATGCGTGTCGTCGACGTGTTCATGGCGTTCCCCGCTTTCGTGCTCGCTCTGGCGATCATTGCGGTGTTGGGGCCTGGCCCGCTCAATCTGGTGATATCGCTCGCCGCGATCTACTGGACGCAATATGCCCGTGTCGCGCGCGCCATGACGTTGACCGAGCGTGAAAAGGACTACGTCGCTGCGGCGCGCGGGATCGGCGCGTCGGCAACGCGGATCATCACGCTGCACATTTTGCCCAATATTCTGGGCCCGCTGATCGTGCTGGCCACCTTCGGCATGGGCACGGCGATTGTCGCTGAAAGCGGCATGAGCTTTCTCGGTCTTGGCGTGCAACCGCCGACGCCGACCTGGGGCTGGTCGCTGGCCTATGGCCTCAAATATCTGCGTGCCGAGCCCTGGATGTCGACTGCCGCTGGCCTGTCCCTGATGTTTGCCGTTCTGGCCTTCAATCTGCTGGGCGATGGCATCCGCGACTATCTCGATCCCAATCGCGTGACGACGAAAGCAGTGAAGAAAGCCGTGCGCACCAACGTGAAACGCGCTTGACCCACCCTCAGTATGACCGCCCGCTAAACGGAAGACTCTACGATTATGCAGCTTGACCCAGTCACACTCGAGATCATCAGCCGCAAACTGATCGCGTTAACCGACGAGATCTATTTCACCGTGCAGCGCACGGCGCGATCGAGCTATGTCAATGAAGTCGCCGATTTCGCGGTGGCATTGCTGGACACCAATGGCGATGTCTTTGCCTATCCGCCGTCGGCAAGCTTCAACTTCCTGATCGACACCAACTTCAAGACCGCGATTGAAGCGGTTCCTGATCTTGAGCCGGGCGACGTGATCATCACCAATGATCCCTATACGTCCGGCGGCTTGTCGACCCATCTGCCCGACGTGCATCTGATCCAGCCTTATTTCCACGAAGGCCGCATCGTCGGCTATGGCTGGTCGTTCATCCACTCGCTCGACTTTGGCGGCAATGTTCCGGGCAGCGTGTCGGCGGCAAGCCACGAAATCTTCCAGGAAGGTTTCCGTATTCCGCCGATGAAGCTGCGCAAGGGCGACGCGCTCAACGAAGAGCTGTTGTCGCTCATCCGTCTCAACACGCGCGTGCCCGATGTCACCATTGCCGATTTCAAGGCGATGATGGGCGCGCTGGAGACCGGAAACCGGCGCTATGGCGACGTGATCGAACGCTTCGGCGTCGACACGGTGCTGCAGGCGCAGGTGGATTTGCTGAACTACACCGCCGCTCGTGCGCGTGACGTGCTGCGCCGTATTCCCGATGGCGTCTACGATTTCTGGGATTACCTCGACGATGACGTGGTCACCAATATCCCGCTGCGGGTGCGGCTGCGGATGGAGGTGAAGGACGGCCAGGTGCTGCTCGACCTGACGGGTACCGACCCGGAGACGCAGTCGGCGTTCAACGTTCCCTCGCTTGGACGGCGCATGTACTGGCTGTCGTTCCGCCTTACCGGGATCATCACCACCTTCGACCCCGATATCCCGCGCAATGCCGGTCTTTATCGCGGCATCAGCGTGCGCAATCAGCCGGGCTCGGTTTTCGACGCCCGTCCGCCGATTGCAGTCGGGCTGCGCCACAGCGCGCCCTATCGTCTGTTTGATTGCGTCACCGGTGCGGTGTTGCAGGCAAATCCTGAAATCATGTCGGCAGCGATGGGTGGCTCGATGGCCACTTTCCGTTTCACCGAAAAGATGCCGGATGACACGCTGCGCGTGGAAGTGGTCGAGCCATTGCGTTCGGGCATGGGCGCGCTGGATGGCCGCGACGGCGTCGATGCGCGGGACAACAGCATCAACAACATGCGCAACCGTCCGCTCGAGCTCGTCGAGATGGAGCAGGGGCTGCGCGTCCTTCGCTACGACATCAATCCGGACTCCGGTGGCGCGGGCAAATATCGCGGTGGCGTCGGCCAGTCGCTGACGGTCGAGCTGACCGGCGAAAATGGCGGCGATATCCAGATCAGCGGTCTGGAGCGTTCGCGCATGGCGCCTTGGGGTTATGCCGGCGGCAAGTCCGGGGCTCTGGTCAGCGCGGTCATCAATGAAGGGCGGCCTGATGAACGGCCGGTTCCGAAAGGCATGCCGGTCCGTCTGAAGCGCGGCGACACGGTGACGCTACGCATGCCTGGCGGTGGTGGCATTGGAAACCCGATGGAGCGCGATCCGGCGGCGGTGGAAACCGACGTGCGGCGCGGCTTTGTCAGCGCCGAGGCGGCCCGCGCCGTCTACGGTGTTGTCATCAGCGATGGCGCTGTCGACGCGGATGCAACAGCGCAGCTGCGCAGCACGGCGCAGGAACAGGCCGATGAGTTGTTCAGCTTCGGCACGCAGCGTCTGGCGTGGGAAAGCGTGTTCCCTGACGAGGTGATGCTGGACATCAACCGGCGTCTCTACGCGCTGCCACGCGCGCGCCGCCACGATGTTCGCAAGGAAATATTCTACAGCGCGCTGCCGGCGCTGCGTGAGGGAACCAAGATACCGCTTGATCAGCTGATATCCGACCCGTCTGAAGCACGTGCGCGGCTGGCCGAGGCACTCGACCGGCTGTTGCCGGCGCACGCGCCCGCATGACCGCTGATCCAATCAAAGAAAAAGGCGCTTCCATGAGTACTGGATTCGAGCAGGCCTATTGCCGCGTCGGAATTGACGTTGGCGGCACTTTCACCGACTTCGTGCTGGCTGACCAGCGCACCGGCGCGATCCTTCGTTTCAAGGAGCCGAGCGTTCCGGACGATCCGTCATTGTCGGTCGAACGCGGCTTGCCGCAATTGCTGGCACTGGCCAATGTCGAGCCGCGCGATATCGCGCTGATCGTGCATGGCACCACCATCGGCCTGAACGCGACGATCCAGCGCCGGGGTGTGAAGCTCGGCATGGTGGTCAGCAAGGGCAATCGCGGCATTCTGGAAATCGCCCGCTCGCAGATGCCAAGCGCGTTCGACTTCATCGCGCCGCGCGAGGAAGCACTGGTGCCGCGCGATCTCGTGCTCGAAGTGTCGGCGCGCGCTGCCCATGATGGCACGATCCTCAGCCCGGTCTGCGATGCCGAGCTCGACCAGCTTGCGGAAAGCTTCCGCGCTGCCGAGGTCGAGGCGGTGACCGTGGTGCTGATGCACTCTTTCGCCCATCCGCAGCTTGAGGCGGAAGTGGTTGCAGGCTTGCGCCAGCGCATGCCGGGGATCTCGATTGCCGCTTCCAGCATCGTCTGGCCGGAAAAGCGTGAATATGAGCGCGCGATCATCGCGTTGCTGAATTCTTACACCCAGCCTTTGATGGAAAGCTATTTCGACCGGCTCGACCATCGCATTTCGAATCTGGGCATTACCGCGCCGATCTATATCACCGCCAACAATGGCGGCATTCTCAGCCTTGAAACGGCAAGAGAACGGCCGATCGACACGATCCTGTCCGGGCCTGCCTCCGGTGTGGTGGCGGCGGCCAACGTCGCTGCGCTCACCGGGATCGATCAGCTGATCACCGTCGATGTCGGCGGCACGAGCGCCGATATGGCGCTGGTCCATGGCAGCCATCCGGCCAACACGACGCGCGCGCAGATCGGCGATTTTCCGCTGGTGCTGCCGGTGATCGGCGTGACGGCAATCGGTGCCGGCGGTGGTTCGGTGGTGTGGGTCGACAAGCACGGTCTTCTCAAGGTCGGTCCGCAAAGCGCCGGCGCTTATCCGGGGCCGATCTGCTACGGGCGCGGCGGCACCGAGCCGACGATCACGGATTGCTATCTCGTCGCCGGCCTGCTGGACGCGGAACGCTTCCTTGGCGGACGTATCAATCTCGACCTTGGACTGGCGCGCAAGACCCTTGAGGAAATTGGCCGCCGCCTCAAATTCACGGGCGACAATGTCGCCGAGCAGGCTGCCGAAGCCGCGATCCGCGTGGCCGCCGCTGTCATGGCGACCGAGATGGGACGTGAGCTGGCGCATCGCGGCGATGACGCGCGCGACTATTCGCTGCTCGCCTTTGGCGGCGCGGGGCCAACCCACGCCAACCTCGTTGCCGACGAAGCGATGATGGGCACCGTTGTGGTCCCCGGTCTTCCGGCGACCTTCTGCGCACTGGGTGCAATCCTGGCCGACGTGAAGCGCGACTATGTCGCGTCGAACCAGGTCGAGGTCAGCGATCAGTCCGCTGCCCGGTTGACGGAAATCTTCACCGAACTGACCGGGAAGGCGCGCGACTGGATCGCCGGTGAGGGCGAGTTCCTCAGCGAGATCACCTATGAGCACATTCTCGACATGCGCTATCGCGGGCAGGGCTTCGATCTCCAGGTCAAGCTGCCTGAAGATCTGCAGGCTGCGCTCGATCCGGCGGCGCTGACAGCATTGTTCCATGCCTGCCATGATGAGAATTACGGCTATCGCGATGGCGAGAGCGACGTGATTGTCATGGCGCAGCGTGTGCGTGTGGTGGGCAAGATGCCGGCGCTGACCCAGGCTCGTCTGGCCGGTGAGGGCGAACTGCCGACACCAATTGCGCAGCGCCGTGTGTTCCATGACGGTCGTTTCATCGACGCGCCGGTGTTTGACAGGGCCGACTTCACGGGTGGACAATCCTTTGCCGGGCCGGCAATCGTCGAGCAGGGAGACACCACCATCTGGATTCTGCCGCAATGGGCCTGCACTGTCGATCATTGGGGCAATCTGCTGATCCGTCGTGGTGAGGCGTCCGTATCGCCATGAGCGCGCTGCTTGAAATCGACAATCTGAGCACTGCATTTGCGACCGACCACGGCGCGGTCACGATCGTGGATCGCGTCACGCTGTCGGTCGAAAAGGGCCGCACCTTGTGCATCGTTGGCGAGAGTGGCAGTGGCAAGTCGATCCTGTCGCTCTCCCTGATGGGGCTGCTTCCGGCCTCCGGCATGATCTCGGGCGACGGCGTTCGGCTTGCCGGCGAGGATCTGCTCGTCCTGGACGACGAGGAGATGCGCTCGATCCGCGGCCGCAGGATCGCGATGATCTTTCAGGAGCCGATGACCAGCCTCAATCCGGTGTTCACGATTGGCGACCAGCTGGTCGAGGCCTTGCGCTCCCATGACCGCAAGACCCCGACCCGGCAGCTGCGCCAGCGTGCGCTCGAAGCGCTCAAACAGGTCGAGATGACCGATCCGGAGCGCCGGCTTGGCCAGTTTCCGCATGAATTGTCGGGCGGTATGCGCCAGCGCGTGATGATCGCGATGGCGCTGATCATGCAGCCGGAAGTTCTGATTGCCGATGAGCCGACAACGGCGCTGGATGTGAGCGTGCAGGCGCAGATCCTGGCGCTGATCAAGCGCCTTCAGCGCGACACGGGTATGGGCATCATCTTCATCACCCATGATCTTGGCGTCGTCTCCGAAATCGCCGACGAGGTCGCGGTGATGTATGCGGGGCGCGTGGTCGAGCGGGCATCGGCCGAGGAAATATTCCGCAATCCGCAGCATCCCTACACGATCGGTCTTCTGGCCAGCGTGCCACGGCTCGATGGCGGCGAGGAGCGGCTTCATTCGGTGGATGGGATCGTGCCGACGCCGGATCGTTTCCCGACGGGGTGCCGCTTTCATCCGCGCTGTGTGTTTGCCGATGAGTCTTGCGCGCAGACCGACCCACAATTGCTGGAACTCGTGCCAGGCCATCAGGTCGCCTGTCTGAAGGTTCCGCTGGAAGGGTGCGAAAAATGACCGAACCTTTGTTGCAGGTTGAAAACCTGTCGAAGTTCTATCCCGTCAAAAGCGGCAATCTCTTCGGCAGCCGGGTGATGCGGGCCGTTGACAGTGTCAGCTTCAATCTGCGCCGTGGTGAGACAATCGCCGTGGTCGGCGAAAGCGGTTGCGGAAAGTCCACCACCGCGCGCATGGTCTCGGGCCTTCTGGCGCCGACCGCCGGTTCGATCCGCGTCAACGGCAAGAACATCGCTGGCGTGAAGGGGCGCGAAGCATTTGCGTTGCGCCGTCAGGTCCAGATGGTTTTTCAGGATCCGATGGCCTCGCTCAACGCGCGCATGAAGGTCGGGGCCATTCTTGAGGAGCCGCTGATCATTCATGGTCACGGCAACCGCGCCGCCCGACGCCAGCGCGTCGAGGAATTGATGGGTCTGGTCGGACTGCGCAAGGAGCATCTGGATCGCTACCCGCACCAGTTCTCCGGCGGCCAGCGACAGCGCATCGGCATTGCCCGCGCGCTTGCGGTGGAGCCTGAGCTGCTGGTTCTGGATGAGCCGGTGTCGGCACTCGACGTTTCCGTGCAGGCGCAGATCATCAATCTATTGAAAGACCTTCAGAGCAAGCTGGGTCTTTCCTATGTCTTCATCGCCCACGATCTGGCCGTGGTGAAGCACATGGCGGATCACGTCGCGGTCATGTATCTGGGACGGATCATCGAACAGGGTCCAAAGGCGCAGATATTCGACACGCCGCGCCATCCCTACACGCAGATGCTGTTCTCGGCGGTGCCGCAGATCGGTCTTGGCCGCGCCAATCCCGACCGCGCCGTCAAGGGCGAGATGCCGAGCCCGGTCAATCCGCCGAGCGGGTGCCATTTCCATCCGCGCTGTGCCTATTCGACGGATGCCTGCCGGACCACACGGCCCGAGCTGGCTGATTTCGGCGCGCAGCAGGCCGCGTGCATCCGGGCTGATGAGATCCCCGCCTATGCGACGACGCAAAGTGCGCCGGGCTATAAGGAAGCTGCCGCGCAGCGCATGAAGATCTACCACGAGATGATCGGTTCAAGGCAGCAGGCGGAAGCCTGAACTGCCGTTCCTGAAGTCAAGAAAAAGCCCGCAGCGACCAGCTGCGGGCTTTTTTGTTGCAGACGAGCAGGGCTCGCTCAGAGCTTGGGCAGCGCGCGGGCAAAGGCCGCGATGATGTCGTCGATGTCGTCGAAGGTCATCGCCGTCGAGAAACACACCAGCCCGTTTGCCGCAATGATGACGCCTTCATCGAAGAGCAGCCGCGACAGGGCAGCGACCTTGGCAGCGCCATCGCCACCGGCTAGCACCGTCGAACGGAAGTCGGTGAGGCTGGCGCGGTTGAGATGGATGCGGCGCAGCGAGGCAAGGCCGGTGACCTGCGCGTCGATGCCCATTTCGTCGAACAGGGCGGTGATGCCGGTCTGGAAGCGCTCGCCCAGCGCTTCGAGATGGTCGTAGGCTTGCGGCGTCAGCGCCTCGAGCGCGGCGATGCCGGCGACCATCGACATCGGGTTGGCGCTGAACGTGCCGCCATGCTGGACTCGCGGCGCGCCATTGGTCGGATCGTAGACCGCCATCACGTCCTTGCGTCCGGCAACCGCGCCGATCGGGAAGCCGCCGCCGATCACCTTGCCAAGGGCGGTCAGGTCCGGGTCGATGCCATAGCGCCCTTGCGCGCCATTGTAGCCGAGGCGGAAGGTGATGACTTCATCGAGGATGAGCAGGGCGCCGATCTCGCGGGTGACGCGGCGCAGCATGTCGAGAAATTCCTGCGTGGCGGGCACCAGACCGGCGCGGTTGGGCATCACGTCGACGAGCACTGCGGCCAGATCGTTGCCCTTGGCGCGCAGGATCTTCTCGCCCAGCTCGACATTGTTGAACGGGATCACCACGACATCGTCAAGAACGCCCTGCGGCGTGCCGGCGGCGGTGGGAACGGAGTTCGGTGCGTCCGGCTCGCCCCAGTTTTCGGGGCGCGCTTCCTGGCTGGTTTCCACCACGTCATAGGTGCCGTGATAGGCGCCTTCGCATTTGGCGATCTTGGCCCGGCCGGTATAGGCACGCGCCACCTTGACTGCGTTCATCACTGCTTCGGTGCCCGAATTGCAGTAGCGCACATGCTCCACCGAGGGCAGGCGTTCGGCAAGCATCTCCGACAGGCGCACTTCACCGGGCGTTGCCATGCCGAAGCACAGGCCGTTCTCCAGCTGTTCGCGCGCCGCCACCCGGATCGCCTCGCAGCCATAGCCGTGAATCAGCGACGTGAAATTGCCGACCGCATCGATGCGGCTGTTGCCGTCGATGTCGATGATGCGGCAGCCTTCGCCGCGCGCCGCATAGACCTGATAGGGCTTGCGAAACACGGTGTGGCGGGTGTTGCCACCGGGCATGACCTTCTTGGCGCGTTCATAGAGCGCTGCGGATTCAGGGGTTTGTGATGTGCTCATGGTTTTCTCGCATGTTCTGCAGATGCCCGATAAAAAGACCGGGGCGCACGATGACGCCCCGGCAAACAGTCTCAGCCGTGATAACCCAGCCTTTCATCGGCGGTGCGCGCCTGCGGGTCGCGGTCTTCGGCTGCGCCATAGCCGCCGCCGCCGGGCGTGCCGACGTCGATGTAATCGCCTTCCAGCAGACGGAAATTCTCGCCCTTGGACAGGTGCTCGGGTTCGAATTCGCGGCCCTGAATATTGAGGCGGATGCGGTTCGGCTGGCCGTCTTCACCGCCCAGCACGCCGGGCGGTCCGAAGCGACCATGTTCCATCAGGAAGGATGCCGTGCCTTCGCCGCGCAACAGCCGCATGCGATAGTCGACACCCATGCCGCCGCGGAACTGGCCGGCGCCGGCCGATCCCTCGCGCAACGCATAGCGTTCGAACAGCAGCGGATAGCGTTGTTCGAGAATCTCGACCGGCTGCGATTTCGAAATGCCGATGGTCGAGCAGCCATTGGAAATGCCGTCACCATCCCACCAGCCGCCATACCCGCCGCCGGAGAAATAATACATGATGTAATGTTCGCCGGTTTCCGGGTCGAAACCGCCGAGCGACAGATTGCCGGAGGTGCCGGCGGGTGCGGCGAACAGCTTGCCCGGAATGGCCTTGGCCAGCGCCAGGAACACCGCTTCCATGATCCGCTGCGAAACTTCTGCTGAACAGCCGGCGACGGGGCGCGGATATTCGGCATAAAGGAAGGTGCCCTTTGGCCGCAGAACGGTGAGCGGCGCAAAGCAGCCGGCGTTCATCGGCACGTTGGGGAAAATGTGCTTCATGCCGATGAACACAGCGGACTGGGTGGTGGCCCACACCGAGTTGAGCGGCCCGCGACAGGGCTTGGACGAGCGCGAGAAGTCGAAGGTGATCCCGGTGCCGCTGACGGTGACGTCGAGGGCGACTTCGAGCGGTTCATTGACCACGCCGTCGCTGTCGATGAAGGCGGAGGCCGAATAGACGCCGTCTGGAATGTCGGCGATATGGGCGCGCATCATCGTTTCGGCGCGGCTTTCGATCTCGGCGACGCAATCGTTGACCACGTCGAGCCCGTAGCGGTCGATCAGCGCCGTCAGCGCGCGCTCGCCGGCGCGCAGCGCGGCGATCTGGGCATGGATGTCGCCGATGCGCTCTTCCGAGACGCGGATGTTGGCGAGCACGAAATCGACGATGTCCTGAACCAGAACGCCGCCTTCCATGATCTTGACCGGCGGAATACGCAGGCCTTCCTGATGGATTTCCGTCGCGGTCGTTGAAAAGCCGCCCGGCACCATGCCGCCGGTGTCGGGCCAGTGCCCGGCATTGGCGAGATAGCACCACAGCTTGCCCTTGTAATAGAACGGCATCACCATCTTGACGTCCATCAGATGCGTGCCGCCGCGATAGGGGTCGTTGACGATGATGACATCGCCCGGATTCAGGTGCTCGGCGCGTTCCTTGATGACGGAATGAACGCATTCCTGCATGACGCCGAGAAAGATCGGCAGGCCGGTTTCGCCCTGCGAGATCATGCGCCCGTCCTGAATGCCATAGATGCCGTTGGAGCGATCATAGGCTTCGGAGATGACCGGCGAGAACGAGGTTTTCTCGTGCACGAGGTCCATTTCGGTGCAGACCTGCTGCAGGCCCTTTTCGACCACGGTCAGCGTGACCGGATCGATGGCCGCCACGGTGGAAGTTTGCGCAATCGCATTCATGCCGCGCGCTCCTCGAATGTGATGATGATATTGCCGAGCGCGTCGACTTCGCCGCGCGTGCCCGGATCAAGGATGAGGGTGGTGTCGGACTGCTCGACGATGGCCGGGCCATGGAAGACGAAACCGATCGGCAGCTGTTCGCGGTCGAAGATCTTGGTTTCGCACCAGGCGCCGTCGAACCATGCGCGCCGCGTGCCCTTGAACGCCGCGTCTTCATTGCCGCCCTTGGGGGTGAAGTCGGCAAGGCTGATGCGGTCGCGGCGACCGATGATGGTGGTGCGCACATTGACCAGCACCGGGATCATCGTCGGCAGCTCGATGGCAAAGCGCGCCAGAAACGCCTCGCGGAAGGCAAGACGGACCTTTTCGGCGTCGAATGCGCCTTCAGGGGCCGGGATGCGCAGCACATGCGACTGGCCGCGATAGAGCAGCTCGAATTCGTGCTGCAGCACCACCTCGTTGACGACGACCTTTTCGCGCGCCAGCAGATCCTTGCCTGCCTGGATCTGGCTGGCGACGATCTCGTCGACCTGTCCTGCCGGGATCTGCGCGAGCGGCAGGTTGATGGTCTGGACGAAGTCATGGCGAACATCGGCCAGAACGCAGCCGAGCGCCGAGTTGAGGCCCGGATAGCGCGGCACCAGCACGCGTGGCAGGTTCAGCATCCGCGCAATGGCGACCGCATGGAGTGGTCCGCCGCCGCCATAGGGAATGTAGGTGAAGTCGCGTGGGTCGATGCCCTTTTCCACCGAGATCAGGCGGATCGCGCCGGCCATGTCGGCGACGGCGACGTCGATCACCGCCTGTGCCGCTGCCACCGCATCAAGGCCGAGCGGCGTACCGATCTGCGTTGTGAGGGCGGTCTCGATCTCGGCCAGCGGCGCGTCGCCGGAAGCGCCGGTCACGGCGTGGGGGTTGAGGCGGCCCAGCATGTAGTTGCAGTCGGTGATGGTGACGCGGTCGCCGCCGCGGCCATAGCCGATCGGGCCGGGATAGGATCCCGCGCTTTCCGGCCCGACCCGCAACATGCCGGCCTTGTCGATATGCGCAATCGAGCCGCCACCCGCGCCGATGGTCGAAATGTCGATCATCGGAATGCGGATCGGCATGGCGTAGGCCAGCTCTTTTTCGGAGGTGATGAGGGGGACGCCGTTGGTCACCAGCGCAATGTCGAAGCTGGTGCCGCCCATGTCGCCGGTGACGACATTGTCATAGCCGGCAAGGCTCGCCAGTTCGGCGGCGGCGAGCACGCCGGCGGCCGGGCCGGACATGATCGTGTGGACGGCGTGTTCGGCGATGACCGGCGCAGCGGCCATGCCGCCATTGGCCTGCATGATTAACAGGTCGTGGTCGAAGCCCTGCGCCTTCAGCGCGCTGTCGACCTTGTCGATATAGCTCGAAACGATCGGCGCAATGGAGGCGTGGATGGCGGCGGTCGAGCCGCGCTCGAATTCACGCATCTCGCGCACGATTTCATGCGAGGCGACGACATAGGGGTTGGGCCAGATCTCACGCACCGCGCGCGCGGCGGCGATCTCATGCTCGGGATTGACGTAGGAATGCAGGAACTGGATCACCAGCGACTCGACGCCCTCAGCCAGCAGCGCCTTGGCTTGCGCGACCACTGCCTCGATGTCGACCGGGGTGATGACCCGGCCCTTGGCGTCCATGCGCTCGCCAACCTCGCGGCGCAGGTCGCGCGGGATCAGTGGCGTGAACGTGCCTGACAGCCCATAGGCGTAGGGGCGCGTGCGGCGGCCCAGTTCGAGCACGTCGCGAAAACCTTCCGTGGTGATCAGGCCGGTCTTGGCGCCCTTGTGCTCCAGCACGGCATTGGTGCCGGCGGTGGTGCCATGCACCAGCCAGCGAATCTCGTCCGGCTTGATGCCGAGCCCGGCAATGCCATCGAGAAAGCCGCGCGCGCGGTCATCGACTGTGGTCGGAACCTTTCCTGTCCGGATTTCGCCCGTTTCGGTGTCAACCAGCAGAAAATCCGTGAACGTTCCGCCGACATCCACCCCGATCGTGACGGCCATGCGTCAATCCTTTTTCATTTAATGGAACTTAGTTATGATAATCGGTATTATTTTCGCGTCAGAATGGATTGTCAAGCGAGAATGCCGAGTCCGCCGCTTCTCACAATCCGGAATGTCCGATAGGATTCATCAATGAATGAAGCTGAGGCGAATCAAGCTCGGATGCAGAAGCCGAAACCCACCAGGACCAGCAGCGACAGCCCGCTGGAACGCTATTTTTCGATCATCGAGGCGGTGGTCACGTCAGGCGGCGGGGTGACGCTGACCGAAGTGGCCAATCTGACGTCGCTGGCAAAGCCCACGGCGCACCGGCTGCTCAATTCGCTCACCGAAACCGGCCTGCTGGAAAGCGACATGCAGGGGCGCAAGACCTTTTCTGCCGGACCGCGCTTGTGGCGCATCCTGCAACTGGGGATCAATCCGTCGCGGCTGTTGCGCTTTGGCCAGCTGGTTTGTGCCGAGCTGTCGCAGCAACTGAACGAAACCTGCTATCTGGTGCGTTATGACGGCCAGAAGGTGCTGTCGATCGCGCAGGAAATTGCGCCGTCGGGCCATCGGTTTCATGTCATTCCAGGTGATGTTCTGCCCTTTCATGCCGCGGCGACCGCGAAGGTGATTCTGGCGTCGCAGCCCGATGAGAGGATCGACGAGCATCTGGCTGGCGAACTGGTTGCCTTCACGTCGCAGACCAAGACCAGCCGCATCGACATCTATTCGGAACTCGATGATGTGCGTCGCAACGGATTTGCGGTCTGCGACCGTGAAATCGACGAGAACATCATGGCCTATGCGGTGCCGCTGCATTTCATGGATGAGCCGGTGGTGTTTGCGCTTGGCGTCACCGGCCCGGCGACGCGGATGGCGCCGCGCGATCCTGCCGATTTCATTGGGCCGCTGAAGCTGGCTGCGGAACGTCTGGTGCAATTGCTGACCGGAATGCAGAACGCCTGATCGCGACCCGTCGCGCAATTGAAAAGGCCGGCCCTGCAGCCGGCCTTTTCAGGTTCACATGATGGTCTGTGGCAGCCACAGGATGATCTGCGGAAACAGCATCATCAGTCCAACCGCTGCAATCATGATCAGCACGAAGGGGATGATCGATAGATAAAGGTCGTTCATCGTCACGTCCTTCGGCGCAACGCCCTTCAGATAGAACAAATTGTAGCCGAAAGGCGGGGTCAGGAAGCCCATCTCCATCAGCACGATGAAGAGGATGCCGAACCAGACCGGATCAAAGCCGAGCTGCACCGCCACCGGCGCGAAGATCGGCGCGGTGATCATGATGATGCCCGTCGTCTCCAGCACCATGCCCATGATCGCCAGGATGACGAACATCAAGGTGACGATGACCCAGCGATTGACCTCCAGATCCAGGATCAGTCCCTCGATCATGCGCGTGGCGCCGATCGCGGTGTAGAAGGTCGACAGCGCCGACGAGGCGATGATGATCCAGAAGATCACCGCCGACAGGATCAGTGTCTCGCGCGAGGCGGCAAACAGGTTCTCCCAGGTCAGCCGCCGTGCGATCAGCGCCGCAAGCACCGCCCCGCCTGCACCGACCGCGCTTGCTTCGGCAACGGCCGCCGTGCCGGTCAGGATCGAGCCCATCACCGCGACGGTCAGCGCGATTGGTGGCAGCACCATGCGCAGGCTGCGCAGCTTTTCACCCCAGCTATAGGTGGTGGTGTCGACCGCGACGCGCGGATCGAAGGCCGAGCGCAGATAGGCATAGAGCCCGAACAGGAATGCCAGCAGCAGTCCCGGCAGGATACCGCCCATGTAAAGGCCGCCGATGGAGGTGTTGGCCACCAGGCCATAGACGATCATCGTGACCGATGGCGGGATCAGGATGCCGAGCGAGCCGCCGGCGGCAATCGAGCCAAGCGTCATGTGGCGGTTGTAGCCGCGTGAGAACATCGCAGGAATGGCCACCATGCCCATGGCGATGGTCGCTGCGCCGGAGATGCCCGCCATGGCGGAAAACAGCGTACAGATCAGGATCGTGCCGATGGCCAGCCCGCCGCGAATTCCGCCCATGAACTTCTGCATGGTGTCGTAGAGATCGTCGGCGATCCGCGATTTCTGCAACATCGAGGCCATGAAGATGAACATCGGGATCGACAGATATTCGAAACTGGTCGCCGTGGCGAAAGCCCGCATGGGGATCATGCTGAGCGCTGCCGGGCTCCAGAAGAAGTAGATCATCGCGACCGACAGGCCGCCCAGCGCAAATGCGATGGGAACGCCAAGTCCGAGGAAGAAGAACATTCCCCCGAACAGCAGGATTGAGGGGATCGTGGGATCAGCCATGGATCTGCAGCTCCTCCGGGGCGGTGACGGCGTCTTCGGGGTGCAGATAGGCGTGCCATTCGACCAGCAAATAGTGTGCCCAGCCAAGCACCATCAGCCCGGCGCCAGCCGGGATCAGGGCCTTGAACGCCCAGATCGGCGCCGGCCAGTTGGCCGAGGCAGGACGTTCGCCGGCGATGAAGGCGCGTTCGGCAAAGGTGTAGCCGTGCCGGATCAGCACATAGGTGAGGAACAGCAGCAGAGCGCTCGAAACGACGCTGTCGATCAGCAGCCGGTTTCTTGGCGAGAACCCGGCATAAAGCGCATCGACGCGGACGAATTTGCCGGTCGATACCGCCCACGGGCCGCCAAGCATGATCAGGGCGCACATCAGCCAGGATGCAACGTCCGCAGCCCAGGGAAGCGACACCCTGAAGAACAGGCGTGACAGGATTTCAATGAGCACCACGACCGTGATGGCCAGAACCGAAAGGGAAACCACCTTTCCGATGGTTTCCAGCAGTCGGCCTATCATATCTGACAGGAACTTCATTCAGCGCTCTCCGCAGTGTGCGAGAGACGCGACTTCATTCGCCACGGCCCAGTTCGGTGAGGTATTCCGAGAGCATGTTGACTGCGCGCTCGTGAATGCCGCCCTGATCCGCATAGGCGACCCACAGCTTGCGGGCTGCCGCTTCCATCTTGGCGAATTCTTCCGGCTCGATGGTGACGAGCTCGACGCCTGCCGCCTGCATGTCGACGAGCGCCTGGGCGTCATTCTTCATGCCGGTGGTGAGGTATTCGAGCGAGGACAGCATCGCCGCTTCGCGCAGCATTGCCTTCAGATCGTCCGGCAAGCCGTTCCAGGCGTCGAGATTGACCGCGAAGAAGTTGTTCGGCGCGGGCATCGGCGAAGGCTGGATGTAGAACTTGGCGACTTCATGCAGCGAAAGGCTCTTGTTGGCCGAAGGGCTGGCCCAGCGCGCAGCTTCAAGCGCACCGGTGGCAAGCGCGGTGTAAAGCTCGGAGCCGGCCATGAACACCGGCGATGCGCCCATGCTTTCGAACCAGTTGGCCTCAAGGCCGAACGCGCGGATCTTCAGACCGTTGAAGTCGGCGACCGTGCGCAGCGGCTTGTTGGACACGATATCCCATTGCGGCGACACCTGGGGCCCAAGATAGAACACATTGTAAGGCGAGTACGCTTCGCGGGCGATCTCGATGAAGCCCTTCTTGTAGAAGAAGTCGAAGCTTTCCAGCGGGCTGCGCAGCGCACCTGGCACACCGTTCTCGATCGAGGCGACCGGACCGATCTTGCCGGAGAAATAGCCGCCCGTCAGCATGCCCATCTCGGCGACGCCAGCGCCGACCGCGTCCAGACCGTCAGCGACCGGGAACAGCGCGCCGACCGGAAAGACTTCGAACTTCATGCGGCCGTTGGACATTTCCTCCACCAGCTTGGCGAAGCGCTTCTCGACGGCGACATGGCCCGGATCGCCGGGGTTGAGATTTGTCTGCAGACGCCAGACGAAATCCTGTGCAGCCGCCGGCAACGCCATCAGCCCTGCAATACCGAGCGCCAGACCGGCGATCAGCGATTTACGAATTCCCATTTGTACCTCCGAATTTCAATTTCCAGAACTTTTTCACGAATACTGAAATTCTTTTGTCAGAGTTTGTCAACTCCTGTTTCTCCACCGCCCGCCGCCAGGAGCGAATCTGAAAGATCGCGACGCGCTTTAGGCGGTGCGGCGGCGGCGTGGATGATTGCGTGTCAGGCGGCAGGACATGCGACCAGGGTGCGGCGGGACGTCAGCTCATCCGGCAGGTCATGGATGCAGCATCGTCACCCATTGCAGCGTGTCTTCGGCGTGACTGATCATGGCGTTGCGTGCGGCTTCGCCATCGCCCTTTGCGATTGCCTCGATGATCGGGGCGTGGGCGAACGCAATCAGGCGCTTGTTCCCCATCGGCTTTTCGACCGCCAGGATGACATCGGTCAGGGCCAGCTGGATTTCCGTCTCCGCGCGCGCCAGCGCCGTCGAGCCGGAAATTTCCGCAATAAGGCCGTGAAATTGCGCATCGGCAAAGCGCAGATCGGGAAATTTGTGCAGCAGCCGGTCGAAGTTCAGGCCGGCAGCGCGGATCTGGTGAACCTGTTCTGGCGTTGCCCGTTGCGCCGCGAGGAAACAGGCTTCGCCGGAAATCCCGCGCCGCCAATCCGTCAGGTCGCGCAATTCCTGCCGGCTCAGCGGCACCCGGCGCGCTGCTTCGGCCAGACGCTCGCCGACATCGCTGGCAACGAAATTCCCGCCATTGCGTCCGCGCACCGTGACCAGAAGGTTCATGTCCCGCAATGCCGCCAGCGCCGACCTGACCGTCATCGGCGCAATGCCGAATCCCTTCGCCAGTTCCGCTTCGGGCGGCAGGCGGGCGCCAGGTCGCAATTCTCCGGTCACGATCGCTTCATGAAGGCGACGGGCCACGCGATCCGGCGTCGACGCATCGTCGAGCGGTGCAAGGAATTTCATTTGATCTCTAAATTCTAGATGTTAGATGTCAATTATCTCAGAACACGAAAGCTCATGTCAAACCTGTTCAATTCTGCCTCGGATCGACCGTCTTGCGGCGGTGCTGTCAACATTCTTGTCGTCGGGTCGCTCACGCCGCCGGGTGTCAGTGACGATCTGAAATCGATACTTGTCGGCCTGTCGGCGAATGTGACTGCCGCGCTGCATCGCGCCGGTGCGCAGGCCCGTTTCGTCGAGGCGTCGAACCCCGAACGCGACGCAAGCGCGGTGCTCGCCGACATGCACGGTCTGCTGATTCTGGGTGGCGCGGATGCCGATCCAGCCTGCTATGGTCAGAAGGCCGAAGCGGACACGATGTATGGCATCAACCCGGCGGCGGATGATTTCGAGCTGCAGCTGATTGGTGATGCGCGCGCGCAGGCGCTGCCCATTCTTGGCATCTGTCGCGGCATGCAACTGCTGAACATCGCCCATGGTGGCGATCTGATCCAGGAAATCGGCCCCGGCACGATGCACAATGGCGCGTCCGACAATGCGCTGATGGTGTGTCATGAAGTGTCGCTCGAACCCGGCTCGCGGCTGGCCGCGATCTATGAAGAGCGCGCCCTCACTATTCGTTCCGGCCATCATCAGGCGGTCGGTCGTCTTGGCGAGGGGCTGGTCGTGACCGCATCTGCCGCTGACGGCATCGTTGAAGCGGTGGAATCGCGCGATGCGGCATGGGTGGTCGGCGTCCAGTGGCACCCCGAGGATCCGGCCGCGCCGGTGCGCGACCTTGATCGTCTCGTGGCGGGTTTTATCCAGGCCTGCTCGTCGTAAACGCCGCCAGTTCCGGGTCCGGTTCGGTCCCGACCGCGTCCATGAAGGAATTGGTTGCGACCATGATCCCGGCAAGGGCGGTCAGGTCGACCAGCGTCCTTTCCGGCAATTTTTCGCGCAGCCGCGCCCAGACATCCGCCGGGATCGTTTTCGGGTCTGCCGCGAAAGCCGTGCCGAATGCCGCCATCGCATCGAGATCGACCGGCTGCGTGGGCGCATCACCTTCGGCCAGCCCCGCAAGGCCCCGCCGCATGAAGCCGATCCCGACCGTATTGTCCATCTGCGTGCTGATCGCAAGACACAGCGTCAGGATGGCGCGGTCGCCGATCACCGGCGCGAGTTCGTCGCGCAGTGCGAACCACTCGCCATAGACCCGCAGCGCAACCGGCGAGTGCATCAGCGTGCGCTTCATGTTGGTCATCCGGCCGCGCAGGCGCAGTTCCTCGTCATGCGCCGCCCGCTGCTCCGCGCTGGCATCGGCAAGGTCGAGTTGCGAAATCTGCGCCATGCTCATTTCGCTTCGATGTCGGAAATCGCCGGGCTGCTGGTGAAGGTGTTTCCGACCGTGCACAGGACATGGGATTCGTCGATCAGCTGCTGGCGCTCTGCGGCGGAAAAATCACCGTCGATCTGGAACTCGCAGGTGAATTCGCCAACCCGCGACGGCGCGTCTTCGGCCTTGATATGGGTGACGTCGACCTTCACGCCGGTCAGCCGCTCATGCCAGCCGAATTTGCGCGCGGCGATGCGCACGCTGAGCACGAGGCAGCCGGCGAGCGCGGCGTCCATCAGCTCCAGCGGCGTCATGCCCTCGTCGCGCGCCATGGCCGCCAGCGCGAGCTTTGCGCCCGAATGCGCTTCCACGCTCGCCTTGCCGTCTGCGTCCAGTGAAGCTGACACCGTATTGGAGCGAGTGACTATGCTGACCATGCTGTGTTCCTGTCAGGTAAATTGAGAGACCATTGCATTTTAGGCGATTGTCACCGCCAATCACAGTCCATAGCTTACAACGATAGTTACGCGGCACGCCTTCATCTTCGCCGTACTCTTCAAGGAGCAGGTTCCATGCCTTACATCACCGCCGTTTCCCGCCTGCATCACGCGCTCACCGGCGCCGTTGCCGTGCTGGCGGTTTCCGCAGCAATGGCGTCGTCCGCCGCTGCGCAGCAGGCCGGCCCGGATGCCATCATCAATATCGGCTCGCTCTATGAGCCGCAGAATCTGGACAACACCGCAGGTGCCGGGCAGGGCGTCAGCGAAGCTTTCAACGGCAATGTCTATGAAGCCCTGTTCCGGCTGGCTGACAGTGGCGAGGTCGAGCCGGTGCTGTCGGAAAGCTACGAGGCCAGCGAAGATGGCCTGACCTACACATTCAAGCTGCGCGAAGGCGTGACCTTCCATTCGGGCGATCCGCTCACCGCTGCCGACGTCAAGTTCTCGATCGAGCGCGTGATGGCGCCGGAATCCAAGAGCTCGCGCCGCAACAGCCTTTCGACGATCGCCAATATCGAAACGCCCGACGACAAAACCGTCGTCATCACGCTCAAGCAGCGCTCGATCTCGCTGCCTTACAATCTGAGCTATGTCTGGATCGTCAACGACGCGGCCAAGGAGCTGACCTCGTCCGCCGATGGCACCGGCCCTTACCGCCTCGAAAACTGGCGGCGCGGCACGTCGCTGACGCTGACCCCGTCTGACAATTACTGGGGCGAGGCCCCGCGCAATGGCGGCGTCGTGTTCACCTACTTCACCGAAGCCACAGCGCAGAACAATGCGCTTCTGACCGGCGCGATCGACATCATCCCGTCGGTGCAAAGCCCGGATTCGCTGGCGATGTTTGAAGGCAATCCGCAGTTCACGGTCACGGAAGGCGTGTCCACCACCAAGGAATTGCTCGCCTATAATGACCGCGTCGAGCCGTTCAGCAACGTCAAGGTGCGCAAGGCGCTGGCCCGCGCCATCGACAAGAAGCGCCTGCTGGCGTCGATCTGGGGCGAACATGGCACGCTCATCGGTTCGTTCGTGCCGCCGACCGACCCGTGGTATGTCGACCTCACCGGTGTCGATGCCTACGATCCCGACAGCGCGCGCCAGCTGCTCGAAGAAGCCGGCCTGAAGGATGGCTTCAGCTTCAGCCTCGACACGCCGAATTATGATCCTCACCCGCTGGTGGCGCAGTTCATCCAGAACGAGCTGGGCAAGATTGGCGTGAAGGTCGACATCAACCTCATCACGTCGAACGAGTGGTACACCAAGATCTATCAGGCGCAGGATTTCCAGGCGACGCTGCAGGAACACGTCAATCACCGCGACATCGTGTTCTACGGCAATCCCAATTTCTATTGGGGCTACGACAATCCGCAGGTGGTGGAGCTGATCGCTTCGGCCGAGGCCAGCGCGACCGTGGACGAGCAGGTCGAAAAGCTGACCGAGGCCAACAAGATCATCGCCGAGGATGCGGCAAGCAACTGGCTTTATCTCTATCCGCAGATCGTGGTATCGAGCGCCAAGGTGAGCGGCTATCCGGTCAACGGGCTGAACTCGCAGTTCTTTGCCTATACGATCGAAAAGAGCAGATAAGACTACGCTGAAAAGGAGCGTCACATTCTCGTTTATCTTCTGCGCCGCTCCGTGATTCTTGTTCTGTCGCTGGCGATTGCCGCAGCAGTGCTGTTTGTGCTGCTGCGGTTGTTGCCGGGCGATCCGGCCAATGCTCTCGTTTCGGTGGGGGCGGACCCCGAGCAGATCGCTGCGGCACGGCGACAGGTCGGCTCGGATTTGCCGTTGGTCCAGCAATTCTTCCAGTTCGTCTCCAGCCTGGCGCGCTTTGATCTGGGCACCTCCTTCGTCAGCCGCACTTCGGTGGCGGCGGACATCGCGGACCGCCTGACCGTCACCGTGCCGTTGACGCTGATGGCGTTTGCGCTTGCCGTCGTCATCTCGGTGCCGCTTGGCATCATCGCTGCCGTCAAGGCCGACCGCTGGTATGGCGCCGCCATTTCGGTCGTCTCCCAGCTTGGTATCGCCGTGCCGGTGTTCTGGGTCGGCATCCTTCTCGTCGCGCTGTTTGCGGTCAATCTGCGGATTTTCCCGTCCGGCGGCTTTCCCGCCAGCGGCTGGGCCGATCCTGCCGCTGCCCTTCGCGCTCTGGCGCTGCCCACGCTCACCATCGCCATCGTGATGGGCGCGTCGATGCTGCGCTATGTTCGCTCGGCCACGCAGGATGTTGTTGACAGCGACTATCTGCGCACCGCGCGTGCGCTCGGCTCCGGCTTTGCCGAAGCGCTTGCCCGGCATGGTTTGCGCAATGGCGCAGTGCCGGTCATTTCCATTTTGGGCATCGAGCTTGCCACCACTTTCCTGGGCGCGGTGGTGGTCGAGCGTGTCTTCACCCTGCCGGGTCTGGGGTCGATGCTGCTTCTGGGCATCGAGCAGCGCGATTATCCCAATGTTCAGGGCGTGTTGCTGGTAACGACCTTGGTTGTCCTTGTCGTCGGGTTTCTCACCGACATCATCCAGCGCCTTGTCGATCCGCGTCTGAGATACAGCCGGCGGGGAGACGGCAAATGAGCGTCGCAACACAAGACGATCTGTCGGGCGGCCAAAAGCGCAGGCTCCCCCTGACGCTGATCGTCGGCTTGATCCTCGTCGGGCTTCATGTGGCGATCGCCGCGCTGACGCTGTTCTGGACCCCTTACGGCCCGAACGACATGGCCGGCATGCGGCTCGAAGCGCCGTCCTTTGCCCACTGGGCGGGAACCGACCGGCTCGGGCGCGACCTCTTCACCCACATCATGATCGGCTCGCGCATCGCCATTCAGGTCGGGGCAGGGGCCGTCGCCATCGGCGCGCTGATTGGCGTGAGCCTCGGCATCCTCGCCGCTTTCGCCACGCGCACGCTCGACGATGCGCTGGCCGCTACCTTCGACATCCTGATTGCCTTCCCGACCCTGCTTCTGGCGATGCTGGTGGTCGCCGCCAGCGACGGCGCGAGCCTCAGTTCCGCGATCATCGCGCTGGGCGTCGCCATTTCCGCCATCGTCGCGCGCCTGACCCGCATTCTCGCCAAGCGGGTTCTGGAGATGGACTACATCACCGCCGCGCGCACGTCCGGCACCTCATGGCTGCAGATCGTGTTCATCCATCTGCTGCCGAATATCTGGCCGACGCTGATGGTCAATTTCGCGCTGCAGTTTGGCCTCGCAGTGATTGCCGAAGCGTCGCTTTCCTATCTCGGCCTTGGCGCACCGCCGCCAAACGCATCGTGGGGGCGCTTGCTTCAGGAAGCGCAGGGCACGGTCTACACGGCACCGTTCGGCGCCGTTGCCCCCGGCATCGCGCTGGTCATTCTGGTCATCGGCGTCAACCTGCTGGCCGACGGCTTGCGCGACTATGCTGATCCGACGCGGGGGCGGCGCTGATGGGTCCGATCCTTGAAATAAGCGGCCTGACCATCAAGGCCGGCGATCGGCCACTCGTTTCCAACCTCGATCTTGTCATCGAGCGCGGCGAGCGCTGGGGCGTGATTGGCGAGTCCGGTTCCGGCAAGTCCCTGACCGCGCTGGCCAGCATCGGCCTGTTGCCGTCCGCCCTGTCCGCCCATGGCAAGATCATGCTCGACGGCCAGCCGGTCCTCGATCTGCCGGAACGTGCCTTGACGCAACTGCGCGGTCGCGCCGCCTCGGTGGTGTTTCAGGAGCCGCTGACCGCGCTTGATCCTCTGATGCGCCTTGGCCGCCAGACCGCAGAACCCGTCGCGCGGCGGTTGCGCCGCGAAGGCAAGCCTGCGGACCGAAAGGCGGTCGAGGCGGAAGTGCTCGCCCTGTTCGAGCGTGTCGCCCTGCCCGAGCCCGCCCGCATTGCGCGCGCCTATCCGTTCGAGATTTCCGGTGGCCAGCGCCAGCGCGTCGCCATCGCCATGGCGCTCGCCTGCCAGCCGCAATTGCTCATCGCCGACGAGCCGACCACCGCGCTGGATGTCACGACGCAGGCCGAGATCCTCGCGCTGATGAAGGATGTGGTCGCTGATATGGGCATGGCGCTCTTGTTCATCAGCCACGACCTTGCGGTGGTCAATTCCATTGCCGAGAAGATCGTCGTCATGCGCAATGGCGAGATTGTTGAAACCGGCGCGGCGCAGGCCGTTCTTTCCCGGCCTGAGCACGCGTACACAACGGCGCTGCTCGCCGCCGCGACGAAGTTCGAAGACGCCTTGGAGGGCCGCCCATGACCCTTCTTTCGCTCGAAAATGTCGGCTTTTCCTACCAGAAGTCCCGTCCGGTTCTCCATGACGTGTCCTTCTCGGTCCGTCAGGGGGCCAATGTCGGCCTCGTCGGCGAATCCGGGTCAGGCAAGTCGACCATCCTGCGGCTTTTGCTCGGGCTTGCCCGGCCCGACACGGGCACGATCAATTTTTCCGGCGACGAGCTCCAGTCGCGCGACAGCGACTTCATGCGCCGCTACCGCAAGTCGGTGCAGCCGGTGTTTCAGGATCCCTATTCCTCGCTCGACCCGCGCCAGCGCATCGACCGCATCATCGCCGAGCCGCTGCGCTCGCTGAAGATCGAGGGCGATCATGACGCCGCCGTCGATGCGGCGCTGGAGGCGGTCGGGCTGCCGCGCGACGCCCGGAACCGCTATCCGCATGCGTTTTCCGGCGGCCAGCGCCAGCGCATCGCCATCGCCCGCGCCATCGTCTCGCGCCCGCAATTGCTGCTTGCCGATGAAGCGGTCAGCGCGCTCGATCTTTCAACCCGTGTGCGCATTGTCGATCTGCTGAAACAGCTTTCCGGCTCGCTGACGGTGCTTCTTGTCTCGCACGATCTGGGCGTCGTCGCCGCGCTATGCGAGGACATCGTCATTCTGGAGCGCGGACGGGTGGTCGAGATGGGCAAGACGCAGGACGTCCTAGCCAATCCGCGCCATCCCTACACCCAGAAGCTGCTGTCGAGTATTCCGCGCTTGCGCTAACGCATGTCTCCCGAAAGTGGGGACCGGTTTCGGGATAAAGACATGCGTACAAACAAGCATGTCTCCCGAAAGTGGGGACCGGTTTCGGGATAAAGACATGCGTAGTTCAAGAAGAAGGCGACACGCTCCAGTCGGTCCCTTCCTTCGCCAAGGAACCAGATCCACCTGTGATGGTTATGCCATCAGTCGCAGGAGGACATGATGGCGAGCGAACAGCAGATACTTACCGATCACGAGGCAATTCGGAACTGGGCGGCGGCGCGCATGGGTGTGCCGGCGGTGGTGGACTCTTCGGCAGCGTCCGGCGTGCAGCCGCTGTTGATGATCGTATTCGACCAGATCGCCTATCAGGATCAGGACCGGGCTGAGCGTCCGCAAAATGCCGGAGGCCGCGAACTGGTCGAATGGGACGAATGGTTCGACTTGTTCGATCAGGCGCAGCTCGCGCTTGTCGTGCCGCCTGAGCGTCCAGGCGTGCGCGACAGCACGCACCAGCTGGTCCGTCGTGATGAAGCCTAAAGCAATTCCAGCAAAAGTGCGCAGCGGTTTTGCGTCCGGAATTGCGTGAAAAGATCTGGAGCAATTCCAGCAAGAACGTGAAGCGCAATTGTGCCTGCCCATGCGGCTTGCCCCACGGCTATGTGCGCGCCAATCTGCAAGCTCTGGAAAATCCGCAGGTCTGGCAGCTTCGTCGCACCCCCCTTAATCCGGGCGAAGTTCGCTTGCTCGTCGGTCGGCATATGTTAGATTCCGGCCCATGTGATCGGAGGACGATATGTTCGACAGCTTCGACGCCTTGATTCTGGCACGGTTCCAGTTCGCGTTTACCGTGTCCTTTCACTTCATCTTCCCTGCGCTCACCATTGGTCTGGCCAGCTATCTTGCGGTGCTGGAGGGCTTGTGGCTGTGGACCGGGCGCAGCGTCTATCTCGATCTGTTCCACTATTGGGTCAAGATTTTCGCCATCAATTTTGCCATGGGCGTCGTCTCCGGCATCGTCCTGTCCTATCAGTTCGGCACCAACTGGTCGGTGTTTTCCGACCTTGCCGGGCCGGTCGTCGGGCCGCTGATGGCCTATGAGGTGCTGACCGCGTTCTTTCTTGAGGCGGGCTTCCTTGGCATCATGCTCTTCGGCCTGACGCGGGTCGGCAAGGGGCTGCACTTCACCGCCACGCTGGCCGTCGCGCTTGGCACATTGCTGTCGTCATTCTGGATTCTGGCGGCCAATTCCTGGATGCAGACGCCGGCTGGCCACGTCATGAACGAGGTCGGCCAGTTCGTCCCGCAGGACTGGTGGCAGATCATCTTCACTGCCTCGTTCCCCTATCGTCTAGTCCACACCGTGCTTGGCTCGTATCTCACGACCGCGCTGGTGGTCGGTGCCGTTGGCGCATGGCACCTGCTGCGCAACCGCAACAATGAAGGCTCGCGCGTCATGTTTGCGATGGCGATGGGCATGCTCATCGTCACCGCGCCGATCCAGATTTTCGTCGGCGACCAGCACGGGCTCAACACGCTTGAGCATCAGCCGGTCAAGATCATGGCGATGGAAGGGCATTTCGAGAGCCACCCGGATGGCGCGCCGCTCTATCTCTTCGGCCTGCCGGATCAGGAAGCCGGAACGATGCGCTATGCGCTGGCGATCCCCAATCTCGGCTCGCTGATCCTCAAGCACAGCCTGACCGCGCCGATGGATGGCCTCGACACCGTGTCGCGGGAGGACTGGCCCCCCGTCGCCATCGTGTTCTGGTCGTTCCGCATCATGGTCGGGCTTGGCATGCTCATGCTGACGCTGGGCGCGGTGGCGCTGCTGGCGCGCATGCGTGGCAAGCTTTATGACTGGCCACTGCTCCATCGTTTTGCCATCGTCATGGGGCCGGCGGGTTTCGTGGCCGTCATCGCCGGCTGGGTGACCACCGAGGTCGGACGGCAGCCCTACACGATCTATGGCCTGTTGCGCACTGCCGATTCGGTATCGCCGCTCGACGCGCCGGCGGTTGCCGCCTCGCTCATCGCCTTCATCGTCGTCTATTTCGCCGTGTTCTCGGTCGGTGTCTGGTACATTTTGCGGCTGATGGCCCATGCGCCCGCGCCACATGAGTCCGGGCTGGAAAATGACACCACGCCGATCCGCACCGCCGGCACCACGCCGGTTGCCGCAATCGCTCCGGACCGTACGCTCGGCGCCGAACACAGGGGGGAATGAACATGGATCTTCCGGTTCTCTGGGCTTTCATCCTTGCTTTCGCGGTTTTTGCCTATGTCGTTCTCGACGGCTTCGATCTGGGCATCGGCATCCTGTTCCCGCTGCTCAGGCGCGGACAGCAGCGCGACCAGGCGATGAACTCCGTCGCGCCGGTCTGGGATGGCAACGAGACCTGGCTGGTGCTGGGCGGCGGCGGGCTGATGGCGGCGTTTCCGCTCGCCTATGCGATCATCATGCCGGCGCTCTATGCGCCGATCATTGCGATGCTGCTGGCGCTGGTTTTTCGCGGTGTCGCCTTCGAGTTCCGCTGGCGCGACAAGGCGCATGAGTGGTTCTGGGATCTTTCTTTCGCAGGCGGCTCGCTTTTGGCTACCTTCGCACAAGGGGTGACGCTCGGCGCGCTGCTCCAGGGCATCAGCGTGGAAGGCCGCGCCTATGCCGGTGGGTGGTGGGATTGGCTGTCGCCTTTCAGCCTGCTCACCGGGGCCAGCCTCGTGGTCGGCTATGCGCTGCTGGGCTCGACCTGGCTGATCATGAAGACCGAGGGTGCGTTGCAGGCGCGGGCGTTCCGCTATGCGCGTCTTGCCGGCATCATCACCATCGTCTGCGTCGCCGCCGTCAGCCTCGCCACGCCCTTCCTTGAGGAAGCCTATTATGAGCGCTGGTTCGCCTGGCCGCATGTCCTGTTCACGGCGCAGGTGCCGCTTCTCGTCGTGGTCGCGGCGGCCGCCTATTTCTTCAGTCTCCACCGCCGCTACGAGCGCTTGCCTTTCCTGCTTTCGCTCGGGCTGTTCGCCCTCAGCATGCTGGGTCTGGGCATCAGCATCTTCCCGGACATCGTCCCCGGCGCGGTGACCATCGAGAAGGCCGCAGCGCCTGATGAGAGCCTGATCTTCATGCTGGTCGGCGCGGTGGTGCTGATCCCGATCGTCCTGTCCTACACCGCCTATTCCTACTGGGTGTTCCGTGGCAAGGTCGGCGAAGAGGGTTATCATTGAGCGCCGCCGCTCCCGGACCGGTCTGGCGACGGCTGCTGTGGTTCGTCGGGCTGTGGCTGGCGGGCGTCGCCTGCGTTGCAGCGGTGGGTTATCTCATCCGCTACTGGCTGATCTGAGCCGAGAGGTTGCCAAAGCTTCCGTTGTGGCAACAAATCGTGATGGGCTGTGACGTGCGTCAAACCGCCCGATATGCGATGATGCCCCATCGCCAGCCATTGTTAAGGGCGCTGGCGATGAATGCGTCGAAAATGGTGCCTTCGCCCCTACCTCCGGAAAGGAGGCGGCAAGTGCCTGATCCCCAAGCAATGATCCGCACCGTGGAGTCGCTGGCTGAAAGCTATGCGCGTTCACGAACCGAGCGGCTTCGTCCTGTTTCCATGGCCCATGCGTTGCGTACGTTTCGCGCTGCGCTGCCGGATTGCGACTGGCCGGATGGCCGGCTGATCAACCTTCTGGCGGCGAAGGTCGTCGACAGGGGGCATGCCGTCGAGTTCGATGTCTTGCGCGCAGCGCCACCTCCCGATCCGAGCTGATTTGAGCTTTTCTCATGGGTGAAAACAGCCGACTGACCCCGGCTGTTTGTCATGCTATGAGCGTTCGCGATGAACAAGCTCACTGTGCCGGCGAAATATCGACGCCAACTGATTCATGCGTCCCGGATGACGGCGGCGGCCCTCGGCGCGTATGCGCTGGTGCATCTTCTGGGCATGTCGGGAGGCTTGTGGGCGATGATCACGGCCATCGTCGTCACCCAGAGCAGCGTCGGCGGATCGCTCAAATTCGCGCTCGATCAGGCGATCGGGTCGATGGTCGGGGCGATCTATGCGACGGCGGTGGTGATGCTCATCAGCCCGGTCGGCCATGTCGAAAGCGTGATCGCCTTTGTCGTTGCGCTGGCGCCGCTCGCCTTTCTGTCGGCGCTTTATCCCGGCTATCGCGCTGCCCCCACCACCGGCATGATCATGTTGCTGGCCGGCGCGGGGCTGGGGCTGGGGCCGGTCGATCTTGCAACCGGGCGTGTGATGGAAGTCGCGCTGGGCTGTCTCGTCGGCGTGGTGATTTCCGTGCTGATCGTTCCCGCCCACGCGTCGCGCTCGGTCGTCGAGGCGACGGCCAAGGTGGCCGATCTGATGGCGTTGCAGTTGCGTGCCATCGCGGCGCGGCCCGACAGCCCGCAGCGCGACCTTGGCGCGATTGCGCGACGGGTTCGCGAAACCATGCTGCAGCTGGAGCGTCTGGTCGTCGAGGCCGCGCGCGAGCGGCGTGCTTTGCTGACCAGCATTCCCGATGTCGAGCCTCTGCTGCGGACCACCAGCCGCCTGCGTCTCGACGTCAACATGCTGCGCCGTGCCGCGCGCGAGGCGGAAGACGATCTGGTCGATGACCAGCTCCTGAAGGCGTTTCACCGCGCCATGCTGATCGCGGCGCAGCGGCTGGAGCGCATCGGCGCGACGGCTTCCGGCGCGGAGGAGCCGCAGTCCGGCAATGAACTTCAGGATGCGGTGCGGCAATACCGTCATGCGCTGGAGGCAATGCGCGAAAGCGGCGCGACGCGGCCGCTGTCGACCTCGGCACTGACGCGCCTGTTCGGGATCAATTTCGCGCTGGATCAGTTTCGGCGCAATCTGGCCGATCTGGAAGCGCGCTATGAGGAAGTCACCCAGAACAAGCCGTCGCGCGCCCGATTCTAACCCCAACATACCCAGTGCCGGAACGAGTCTGCCACATCTTCATTCTTCCCTTACGGGGCAGAAAGGCAGGCCGATATGACGAAATATTCCGTCGGTGACCATGTCAGCTGGAATTCGGAGGCCGGGCGCGTCAGCGGGACGATCATCAAAATCCATCACGCGGACTTCGACTATAAGGAGCATTGCCACCGCGCCTCGCGCGATGACCCGCAATATGAAATCAAGAGCGACAAGACCGACCACATCGCCGCCCACAAGGAGGGCGCACTGACGAAGCTCGACTGATGGCGCAGTTCATGACCATCGGTCACTCCAGCCGCAGCCTGTCGGAATTTCTGGATATGCTGCGCGAGGCGGGAGTGCGGCTTCTGGTCGACGTGCGGTCCTTTCCGCGCTCGCGCGCCAATCCGGTTTTCAACATCGACACGCTGCCCGACGCCCTCGCGCAGATCCAGATCGCCTATCGCCATTGCCCGCAATTGGGCGGCCGACGCAACAAGCAGCCCGATGTCGAGGAAAGCGTCAATGCGTTCTGGCGCGTGCAGGCGTTCCACAATTATGCCGATTATGCGCTGGGCACTGATTTTGCCGCCGCTTTTGCGGAGCTGCTGGATCTTGGCCGCGCCACGCCGCTGGCGCTGATGTGTTCGGAGGCGGTGTGGTGGCGCTGCCATCGCCGCATCATCACCGACTATCTGCTTCTGAACGGTCATGCCGTCGATCATTTGATGGGGCCGGGGCAGGTCGAACATGCGACGCCGACGCCTGGCGCAGTCAAAAGGGCGGACGGAAAGATCATCTATCCTGCCGTCTGAATTCGCGTCGAAGAAGCCCGCGACACGTTTTAGCGCATCGCGAATTTCTGTTGGGGACAGGTTAGCGGGAACGTCACCGTCACCTTGGTGCCGTCGGAAGCATCCACCGCCAGAGTGCCGCCCACCTGCATGGCAAAGCCGGCGATCAGCTTCGTGCCCATGCCTTGCTTGACCTCTTCGGGCGCAAAACCGGCGCCGTCGTCGTGGATGACGAGTTGTCCCTGCTCGCCGTCACGTTTCAGGCTGATGATCAGGCGGCCCTTGCGCCCCTTAAAGGCATATTTGAACGCATTGGTGACGACCTCGCTGACCAGCAGGCCGAAGGCCACGCCCCGTTCCCGTTCGACGCTGAGCGGCGCGAGGTCGAATTCGACTTCGACGTCCTCGGGAAAACCCTTGGCAATGTCGCTCACCAGCCGGCGGACATAGGGCACGAGGTCGATGCGATCGAACTGGTCGGAGCCGTAGATCTGCTCGTGAACGGCCACCATCGACTCGATCCGCCGCGAAATGTCGGCCTTGAGATCTGCGGGGATTGGCTGGAGGCGGATCAGGGACGCGACCGCCTGCAGATTGTTCTTGACCCGGTGGTGGATTTCCCTGAGCAGGAAGCTGTTGCGCTCTACGGCAATTTCCAATTGCCCGCGCCGGTCCGCATCCTTGTGCAGCAGCGATGCGATCCACAGCGTTCCTATCGCCATGGCGAGCGCGGTCGGCAGGCCGACAGTCAAGCCCCCGATCAGATTGGCCCTAAATCCGGCCAGCGCCTCGTGGCGCTCCACGCCGACGGTGGCAATGATCGGCCAGCCGTCGATCTTCTGATAGCCGACAATGCGCGGGATGCCGTCGGCGACCGAGGCTTTGGCGTGATAGACACCGCTCGATGACGAAGGCAGAAACCTCGTGAACAACGGGGAAGTGCTGAAATCGACTGCATGGGTCAGTTGGGGATGGCGCGCGACCATCAACCCGTCTGTTCTAATCACGGTCACGGTGGACAGCGGTCCAAGGCCGAACTTGCTCCAGAACTCGTCCATGGCCGCTGTCGGGATGGCGATACTTGCAGCGCCGTGAAACTGCTGGTTTCTGGAAATGCGCCGGGCGACGACAAACACCTTTTCACCACTCAACCGTTCATCCAGTTGAGGTGAGATCATCACCGTTTCGCCCGCCTTCAGCTTGCGGAAGTAGTCGCGGTCGGAAACGTCGATTCCGATGGCCTCGGGCACGCTCGACAGCCGCAGGCGGCCAGCTTCATCATAGACGGAATATTGAAATCCTTCCGGCAGATCGCCGACGGCGCTTCTGATGTCCCAGATGGTGGTCCAGGTACTGCGGATCGGCTCGGGTCCGAGGGCGGAATCGATCCGGCGCAGCGCCTGATCGCTGGCTTCCATCATCCATTCAAGATGGGCCGCGACAATCTGTGCCGACGACTCGGCTTTGGCTTCTCCGGTTCTCAGCGCAGATGAATAGCTTTGCCAGATCATGAAGCAAGCAAGAAGCACGAAGGCAAAAAGGAGAAATGCTCCGTAGCCAATCGCGGCATGTGGCGTGCTGATGCGATCAGCAAGACTTTGTACTAACCGGCGTCCCTGGATCTGCAAGGGGCCCTCGACACTTTGCAATATTGACTGCTGGACAGCATAACTGATTGTGCTCACAGCGGTAGCGGTTTCCCTTGCGTCTCATGATTTCGCAGTGGATCGGGCAACCGCCGGGGTGCGATGGTTCGCGGAACTCTAAGTGCGTGGCCTGCGACGCTCGCGACGGCCCCCTGTTTCCCCGGCGCTGGCACCGCTGTCTTTGGCCTGCTTGTTGCGCAGCGGCCCGATCCGCGCGACGATGTCATCGACTGTTGGCCGGTCGGCCCGCACATGGCTGTCGAGCGCAGCGCGCATGGCGGCAAGGTGCTCGCCCGAGGTGCCGCAACAGCCACCGATGATGCGCGCCCCACCGTCCATTGCCAGCCGGACATAATCCGCCATCAGTTCCGGCGTTCCGGAATATCTGATCTGGGTGCCGTGAAATTGCGGAATGCCGCAATTGCCCTTCACGATCAGCGTTGCGCTGGAATTGGCCGCGCTCATGTCGAGCAGCGAGGCAAGGATGTCGGAAGCGCCGACGCCGCAATTTGCGCCGATGCCGGCGGGAAGCGCATCGAGCCCTTCCGCAACACCATGAATATCTCCCGGCGCCAGCCCCATCATCGTGCGTCCCGCCGTGTCGAACGAGGCGGTGAACGTGTAGGGCAGCCCGACCCTTGTCGCCGCCTCGGCTGCAGCGCGGATTTCCTGCGGGGCCGACATCGTTTCGATCCACGCCACATCCGCCCCGCCAGCTTTCAGCCCCTCGATCTGTTCGGCAAAGGCGTCGACGGCTTCATCGTAAGTCATCGCGCCAAGGGGTTCGAGCAGTTCGCCGGTCGGGCCGACCGAGCCTGCCACGATCACCTTGCGATTGGCAGCATCGGCGGCGCTGCGGGCGATCTGCGCAGCACGCTTGTTCAGTTCGTGAACCCGGTCCTGCGCGTGATGCAGCTTGAGCCGGTGACGGGTGCCGCCGAATGAATTCGTCAGGATGATGTCTGCGCCGGCCTCGATAAAATCATCGTGAAGTTTGCGAATCCGGTCGGGATGGGTTTCGTTCCACAATTCGGGCGCTTCGCCCGATTCCAGCCCCATCGCAAACAGGGTGGTTCCAGTCGCGCCATCGGCGAGCAGATATTGTTTTTCCGCGAGAAGAGCTTCGAGTGGGTTGGGCATCGCTGGAGACTTTTCACTGGTCACAATAGTCATTGTCTAAAGTCGTACTTGTGGTGCCGCAGTTCCAAAAACGACGCCGATGACGCTTCGTTTTGCGGTTTTGGATCAATTTCAGACAGGAAACATCGTCATTGCCGGCAAGCTGCTGAAATGATGCACGATCTCGTCGGAGAGCAAAAAAAAATCTGCTCACCTTATCCGTTTTTATGGGTTGACAATGCCTGGCGCCTGATTCGTAGCCATGTCATGATTTTGTCAATAATTTCGGGCACTTAATCGGTGGAACCAATCCGGCTTTCGGGTGTTACAAGCCCGCAAGAACATGGAGTTTGGCAGTGAAGAAACTATCGGTCGCAGCTTTTGCCGAAAAGGCAATTGCGAGCCGGGGCGCGAAACTGGTTTCGGTTCCGGAACTGGTGTCGGAAATCAGGGCCGCTGTTCCACAATGTGAGCATACCGACGACGAATTGGCCCATCTGGTCTCGGTGATCGCGGTCAGTCAGGGGCGCAATCTGTCGTTCGTCCGTCCGGTCGGATATGATTTCGTCGGCTAACGCGAAGATGAACCGAAAGATCACGGCGCGACGGCACGCGGTCCTCCGCGTGCCGCAAAGTCTTGAAATCAAATCAAGATCTTACTTTGCCGTGGCAGTGTGCCACGCGCCCCCCATGCCCTCGCCAGTCATGTCTCCGGCCTTCTTGTCGCCCTCATATGTGTAGAGCGGCTTGCCGTCATGAGCCCACATCTTGGTGCCGTCGGTCCTTGTGACGACCGTCCACGCGCCTTCGGCCTTGGCATCTTCAGCGGCTTTCAGCGGCGGCCATTTGACGGCGCAGTCGCCATCGCAATTCGATTTCCCAGCCGCATCCTTGTCATAAGTGTAAAGGGTCAAGCCATTGGAATCAGTGTAGACTTTGCCGTCTTCGCTGACCTTGACGCCTCCCGGTTCTGCAGCATAAGCGGCCGTCCCGGCCAGAAGCAGGGCGGCGAATGCACTTGCGAGAATTTTCATGGGACTGCTCCTCCTTCGGAGCGTGGCCGAGGGTTTCAGCTCGACCGCTTCCATAACGCGGCGATGACCTCCGTGTTCCATTTCTAAGGTTCTTGTCGGGAAGCCGGAAGCCGCGTTACACTCCCGTCATGGCAAGGCACCATATTCATGAACGCATGACCGCGATGAAGCCGTCGCCGCGAACCCGGCACACGGAACTCTTGCGTCTGTGCGCGCGGATCGGATATTCGCCACCGTCACGCTCCTGATCTCGTCCCGGCACAATTGCCGGACTGGTTTATCTGGAGACCGTAACATCATGACCTATCAGAATTTTTCGCTCAAGCAGCTTCAGACAATGGACGCTGCGCACCACCTGCATCCCTTCACCGATCACAAGGATCTGCGCGAAGCGGGAACCCGTATCATCACCCGTGCCGATGGCCCGTTCATCTATGACTCGGAAGGCCACGAACTGCTCGACGGCATGGCTGGCCTGTGGTGTGTCAATGTCGGCTATGGCCGCAAGGAACTGGCCGAAGCTGCCTACAGGCAGATGCAGGAACTGCCTTATTACAACTCGTTTTTCCGCTGCACGACGGCAACGCCGGTGCTTCTGGCGCAGAAACTGGCGCAGATTGCCCCTGAGGGGATCAGCCAGGTTTTCTATGGCTCGTCGGGCTCTGAATCCAACGACACCGCGCTTCGCCTTGTCCGCCACTATTGGGCGCTTGAAGGCAAGCCTCAGAAAAACATCATCATTTCGCGCCACAATGCCTATCATGGCTCGACCGTCGCCGGCACTTCGCTGGGCGGGATGTCGGCGATGCATGACCAGTTGGGTGGCGCTGTTCCGAATATCGTCCACGTCATGATGCCTTATGCATTCGAACTGGCGATGCCCGGCGAAAGCGATCACGAATTCGGCATTCGCGCGGCCAAGGCGGTCGAGGATGCGATTCTTGAGGCTGGTCCTGACAATGTCGCCGCCTTTATTGGCGAGCCGATCATGGGCGCTGGCGGCGTCAAGATTCCGCCGGAAAGCTACTGGCCGGAAGTCCAGCGCATCTGCCGCCAATACGATGTGCTTCTGATGCTGGATGAAGTGATCACCGGTTATGGTCGCACCGGCGCGTGGTTCGCGTCACAATCGATGGGAATTCAACCGGATACGATCACCACGGCCAAGGCGCTGACGTCCGGCTACCAGCCGCTTTCGGCATTGCTGGTCGGTGACCGGATCGCCGCGCGGCTGGTTGAAAGCGGTGGTGAATTCTATCACGGCTACACCTATTCCGGTCATCCGGTCGCCTGCGCCGTCGCGCTCGCCAATCTTGAGATCATCGAGCGGGAAGGGCTGATCGAGCGTGTCCGCGACGACACCGGTCCCTATTTCCGCCAAGTTCTGACCGAGCGTCTCGCCGGCCACGGCATTGTCGGTCAGGTTCGTACATTCGGCCTGATGGGCGCCATCGAGATCGTCAAGGATCGTCAGACCCGCGAACGTTTTCCCGGCGATGGCGCGGCTGCCGTTGTGGTGCGTGACCATGCGATTGCCGGCGGCATGATGATGCGCGCGACGGGCGACACGATGATCCTTTCGCCGCCGCTGATCTGGACCCGCGAAACCATCGACATGGCGGCCGACCGCATCTTGCGCGCGCTCGATCTCGCGGAAGCCGATTTGCGCAAGTAATTGGCGTAAATAGCAGATTGCCGCTTCCCGTGCCGCATGTGCGGGAGGTGGCGACAGGGCCAGCCTCAGAAGGTCTGATGAGCCGATCGCCAATGCAGGGGGCTTGACAGCGGGACGCGCAGACAGCAAAACCGCGTTCTCCTGGCGGGAGGAACGCGGTGATTGCCATAGATACGCATGGCGTTTCGCATACTCGGTACACGGCGAAACTGACAGCTCCGGTACGCAGTACCTGATCCGGAGCGCGAGGTGGTTGCGACGACCGCCTCGCTCACCGTTCTAGCGCCACATCGTTACCACGTGGTTATCGAGAGCTTAATCAAATCTAAATTGCGCGTTTTTCGCATTATTTGCGTAAAATTTCTGCGGCCCCGGAAACTCACGCCTCGCCGCGCAAGAAGCGGATGATGCCGGAGAAATCGGTGCCGCCATGTCCGGCTGCCTCGAACAGCGAATAGAGCTGTGCGGCTTGCGCGCCAAGCGGTGTCGGTGCGCCGGCGCTCTGTGCGGCCTCCTGCGCCAGCTTCAGGTCTTTCAGCATCAAGGCGGCGGCAAAGCCGGGTTTGTAGTCGCGGTTTGCCGGTGAGGTCGGCACCGGGCCGGGGACCGGGCAATAGGTGGTCAGCGACCAGCATTGGCCCGATGACGTCGAGGCGACGTCGAACAGCGCCTGATGCGAAAGGCCAAGCTTTTCGGCCAGCACGAAGGCTTCGCCGACACCGATCATCGAGATGCCGAGGATCATGTTGTTGCAGATCTTGGCTGCCTGGCCTGCACCCGCATCGCCGCAATGGACGATCTTGCCGCCCATCGCCTGAAGGATCGGTTCGGCCTTCGCGAAAGCCTCTGGCGATCCACCTGCCATGAAGGTCAGCGTGCCTGCCTCCGCGCCGCCGACACCGCCGGAAACCGGCGCGTCGACGGACATCATCCCGGCATCGCGGGCGAGCGTGTGCGCCTTGCGCGCGGATTCAACGTCGATGGTCGAGGAATCGATGAACAGCGCGTTGCCCGGTGCGGCGGTGATGATGTCGCCATAGACCGCAAGCACATGCTTGCCGGCTGGCAGCATGGTGATGACAATGTCAGCATTGCGGACCGCATCGGTGGCGCTCTGCGCCACCTGAAGACCGTTCGCCTCGGCAGTGGTCAGGTTTGACGCAACGAGGTCGAAGCCGTGGACCTTATGTCCCGCCTTGACCAGATTGGCCGCCATCGGGTTGCCCATGTTGCCGAGGCCGATGAATGCGATTGTGCTCATGGCGAATTATCTCCCGATCAGATGGCGTGCGACGATGACGCGCATGATCTCGTTGGTGCCTTCGAGAATCTGGTGCACGCGCAGGTCGCGGACGATTTTTTCAATGCCGTATTCGTGCAGATAGCCGTAGCCGCCATGGATCTGCAGCGCCTGATTGGCGATGTCGAAGCAGGTGTCGGTGACGAAGCGCTTGGCCATCGCCGACCATTTGCCGGTGTCGGCGGCCTTGCGGTCGAGCTTGGCGGCGGCGGCATAAAGGAACAGGCGCGAGGCCTGCAACTCGGTTTCCATGTCGGCGAGCTTGAACTGCAATGACTGGAACTGGTCGATGGTCTTGCCGAATGCGCTGCGCTCGCCGGCATAGGCCAGCGCCTTGTCGAGCGCGCTTTGTGCGCCACCGAGCGAACAGGCGGCGATGTTGAGGCGGCCACCGTCAAGCCCCGCCATGGCAATGCGGAACCCCGCACCCTCGCCAGACAAGAGGTCGGCCGCTGGCACGCGGCAGTTTTCGAAGATCACCTGACGGGTCGGCTGCATGTGCCAGCCCATCTTGTTTTCGGCAGGGCCGAAGGACAGGCCCGGCGTGTCCTTGTGGATGACGAAGGTCGAGATGCCCTTGGGGCCGTCCTCACCGGTGCGCGCCATGACGAGGTAGATGTCGGATTCGCCCGCACCCGAGATGAACTGCTTGGTGCCATTGAGAACGTAGTGGTCGCCATCTTTCGTGGCGCGGGTGCGCAATGCGGCGGCGTCGGAGCCTGCGCCCGGCTCGGTCAGGCAATAGCTCGCCAGCCATTCCAGCGCGGTCATTTTCGGCAGGAAGCGTTCGCGCTGCTCCTGCGAGCCGAACTGGTCGATCATCCATGCCGCCATGTTGTGGATGGAGATCATCGAGGAAAAGCCGGCGCAGGCGGTGGAGAGCGCTTCGAAGATCAGCACCGCATCCATGCGGCCAAGGCCGGAGCCGCCGACATCCTCGCGTACATAGATGCCACCGAAGCCGAGAGCGCCGGTTTCGCGGATCACATCGGAGGGGAAGTGGCGCTCACGATCCCATTCCAGGGCGTTGGGGGCGACGCGGTCGGCGGCAAAGCCCTGCGTCATCTCCTGGATGGCGCGCTGGTCTTCGGTAAGCTCGAACTGGCTGGTGGTCGCGCCGGCTGCAGCGTCCATGACATCCTCCCTGGCACATTTTAGACGTTGAACTTCAATTTATCTCATCGCGAGGGCGACGCAATGTTCTGTCGCTGCACAGGCGTTGTGCATGGATACGCGCGCAAATGTTGCCGCGCGTGACGGATCAGTCACCAAGCTTTGGCCAATAGGTGCCGAAACACCACACATTGCCTTCAGGATCGGCGCAGATGAACTCGCGGCTGCCATAGTCGCGGTCGGTCAAGCCTTCGACGATGGTGGCGCCGGCCTTGCGCGCCCGCTCGAACAGCGCGTCCGCGTCATCGATGGCGATGTAGATCGACTTGCCGCCCTGGTTGCCCGGCTCGCCGACAAGCTTCCCGTATTCATCCGGACGGCTTTGCGCCATTGGTCCTCCTGTTGCGTCAAACGATACCAGAAAGTCCCTCCATTTTTTCCGGGTAAGTCCAAAATGGTCATGGATGCTTTATCAGGGGGGGGCTGGTGGGTCAGTGGCGGTCGGAGAGCGCCACACGTACTTCGAGGAAAGCTTGCCTGCGCTCGTTGCGTATAACAGATAATGCGCGCGCGAGTGCTGCGGGCAGATCGTCTCCATGTTCGACGCGTTCTACATGTGCGCGGCTGGCGGCTGCGATCATGCCATAGTCTGGAGCGGGCTCGAGCGAGACCAGCGGCATCGCATTGGCCTTGGCGGCAGCTCCGTCCGGGTAGCTGTTGAGTACCGAGCGCCGGACGGCGTTCCACACACCGTTGTTCTTGACAATGGTCAGAATCGGCAACTCCAAGGCTTCCGCAATTTGGTGGCAGGCAGTGGGGTTGGCGAACATGTAGGAGCCGTCGCCGATGCAAGCGATAACGAGACGTTCGCGGTCGGCGAGTTGCGCGCCAAGTGCTGCGGGTAAACCCCAGCCCAGTCCGCCGGAATGAGGGTTAATGAAGACGCGGTTGGGGGAGCGCAGCCGCATCGCGCTGGGCACCACGCCGAGCTCGCCGAAGACCACGGCGTCGTCATCCATGATGTCGGAGATACACGGGCTGAGCCATTCCGCACTCATCGGGCTGGCACGCCCCTGAAGGGCGAGTTCGTCGGCTGTCGCGAGCCGTGCCTTGCAAAGTTGCTCGGCTCTTGCGCCCCGCTCGGGGACGTCCGGACTGGGCTCGCCCATGGCGCGCGCGAGCGCGCTGATGCCGGCCGCCGGGTCGCTGGTGATGGCAAGGTCAGCCTGATAGCCGCGTATCGGCATGCGCTGAAAGGTCGGATCGGTTCCGAGATGGATCACCCTGGTCGTATCTGCAGGGCGATGAAGCGCCTCGATCCAAGGCACACCGCTGTCCACGACGAGGACGACATCTGCTTCCTTCAGGGCGGCTGCGGCGTCGTAGCCGAGGAACATCGGGTCGTCCGATGCCATCAGGTTACGAATCGGAAAGGGTTCGGCGACAGCAATGGCATGGGTGTTTGCGAGTGCTGTCAACGCTGCGGCCAACCGGCCCTCGGTGTCGCCGCGCTGGCAGAGGATCAGCGGCCGTTTCGCTTCCGCAAGCCAAGCCGCGGCTAGCTTGATCGCCTCTGGATCGGGGTAGGGAACAGAGGCAGGGGACTGGTGGGCGGTGGGTCGCGCGGCCTGCACCGCGACTTTTTCCATGAGCGGCTCGCGGGGCAAACTGACGTAAACCGGCCCGCGCGGTTCGCTCATGGCAAGGCTGGTCGCCCTCATCGCCAGCATGTCGCCCTGCTCGGGGTAGCGCATCTCGTAATTGAACTTGGCCACGTTGCTGACCAGCGAACTCTGTTCGTACATTTCTTGGCCGTACTGGATCGGGGTCATCCGGGAGCCGAGCCGGCCACTTTCGGTGATCGGTGTGCGTCCAGACATCATCAATACGGGAATGTTGTCGCTTGCGGCATTGATGATGCCCATGGCCGAATTGGCAAGGCCCACATTGACGTGGACCATAACCGCCTGGAGGCTGCCACTGACGAGATAATAGCCATGCGCCATTGCTACGCCGGCGGTTTCGTGCGGCACCGTCACCGGCTGAGGGACGCTGTCAGCGTCGAGCGCGACGAACGCTTCGATGATGGGCGGGAAGTCGGTACCGGCATTGGCAAAAATGTAATCGATGCCTGCGCGCTTTAGGCCCAGTAGTAGTGTTTCAGCCCCGGTCTGTCAATGACCGTGGAAACGGGACCCCGCCTTTTCGTGTAAAAGGGACCCCGGTTAGAGCTTGTGAAGGGCACGCCGGTTAGCGCCCGATCAGGCGAAGCTGGTCGGGGTTGCACAGCCTGATCGGGCGCGGCTGATTGGCTTTTCGGCTTTAGCTTTGAGAGCGGCTTTTGAAGCGCCAGGATTCGTTTCCGGTCTCGACGATTTCGCAGTGGTGCGTGAGCCTGTCCAGCAGTGCGGTCGTCATCTTGGCGTCGCCGAAGACGCTCGGCCATTCTGCGAAAGCGAGATTGGTGGTGATGATGACGCTGGTGCGCTCGTAAAG